>NZ_JBUCKX010000004.1:167500-754617 GCF_054950115.1 Neobacillus camarae
AGCCGGGACAGGCAGTTATTTTGATGGCTATGTATCCCCGTTATTTGACGCAAGAAGAGGACAAATATACACAGGTCTTTATGAGTACCAAAATGGCGTATTGACCGTTGTGGAGCCGGATCAGCTTGCCATGTCAGTTGACTGGGCGGAACGGCTCTCAAAAATGAACAAACGCATTTTATTTGTGGGCAATGACCTGCCGCTTCATCAGTCTGTATTCCAAGAAAAGCTGGAATCACAAGCTGTTTTTGCCCGGATGACCGAGCATAATCCCCGCCCGGCGGAACTGGGGTTACTGGGACTGGATAAACCGGGAGAAGATATCCATACTTTTGTCCCGAATTATATCCGGCTGGCAGAAGCGGAGGCAAAGTGGCTGGAAAAGCAGGGGAAAATCGTAAAAGGATAGGAACAGAGATATGGAAGACACATTTCGTTTTCGTTATATGAGGGAAGAGGATATTGACCAAGTTTTAGAGATTGAACATGCGTCGTTTACGATGCCGTGGAGCCGGGAAGCTTTTTATAATGAACTGAACAACAATAAATTTGCTGTCTACATCGTTCTAGAACACGGCGATAAACTGGTCGGCTACTGCGGCGTATGGATTGTCCTCGATGAGGCGCATATTACGAATGTTGCCATTCTGCCAGAATACCGGGGCAGAAAGCTTGGGGATGCGTTGATGCGCCAATTGATGGCAACGGCGAGGGAAATGGGGGCCAGAAGCATGACCCTCGAGGTACGGGTCACGAATTATGTGGCACAGTCCCTTTATCGGAAAATGGGATTTCAAAATGGCGGAATTCGAAAAAATTATTATTCGGATACTCAGGAAGACGCCTTGGTAATGTGGGTGAATTTATAATGAAGGATCAATTAATATTAGGAATTGAAACAAGCTGTGACGAAACGGCTGTCGCAATTATCAAAAATGGACGGGAAATTGCTGCCAATGTGGTAGCTTCGCAAATCGAAAGCCACAAGCGGTTCGGTGGAGTCGTTCCGGAGATTGCTTCCCGCCATCATGTTGAGCAAATCACCATTGTCATGGATGAAGCGCTGCATCAGGCCAATCTAACAATGGCAGATATTGATGCCATAGCTGTAACGGAAGGCCCTGGCCTGGTGGGAGCCCTGTTAATCGGGGTAAATGCCGCCAAAGCTCTTGCCTTTGCCAATCAAAAGCCGCTTGTTCCTGTGCATCATATTGCAGGGCATATTTATGCGAACCGGCTGGTGACAGAATTTCAATTTCCGTTGATGGCATTAGTGGTTTCCGGAGGGCATACGGAGCTGGTTTACATGAAAGAGCATGTCCATTTTGAGGTGATTGGCGAGACGCGTGATGATGCGGCAGGCGAAGCCTATGACAAGGTGGCGAGAACGTTAAGTATGCCGTATCCTGGCGGCCCGCACATTGACCGATTGGCTCATGAAGGCAGTCCGACAATTGATTTGCCGCGCGCTTGGCTGGAAGAGGGCTCGTATGATTTCAGCTTCAGCGGTTTGAAGTCGGCTGTGATTAATACAGTCCACAATGCCGAACAACGAGGGGAAACGATTGCTCCTGGGGAATTGGCGGCCAGCTTCCAAGCGAGCGTCGTGGAGGTTTTGGTTACCAAAGCAAAGCGGGCTGTTGATCAATATGGAGTCAAACAATTATTGGTGGCCGGCGGCGTGGCAGCCAACAAGGGATTAAGGGAAGCACTGGAACAAACCTTTACCAAAGGTTCTGACGTGGAATTGGTGATTCCCCCTTTATCGTTATGCACCGACAATGCGGCTATGATTGCTGCAGCGGGCAGTGTCATGTATGAAAAAGGAATTCGAGCTGAACTGAACTTGAATGCAAACCCAGGGCTGGATATTGAAAAATTTAATTAAGTCCCTTCCAATCGGAAGGGTTTTTTTATTGTAGCCCCTGACTTCTGCGGGCGTACAGGGCCTGAAGAGCCCCAGTTAACACCTTTAGCGCCGAGGTGAGCCTGCAGGTTCGCTGAGCGACTGAGGCGGAAATCAAATTTAAAGGAGCATTATTGTAAAAAAATATTCTGGCTAAAACAATGCATTTTAATTAACCGTTTGTTTAATTTTAACTCTAGTTAACCAAACGTTTGATTAATATTAATTAAACATTTGATTAACTTTGGAAAACCTTAGAATCCTTCAGGGTTTTTGGAATAAATCAAACGTTTGTTTATGTTTAATTAAACGTTTGATTAAATTATCCCCCTTTTTTAAACAAACGTTTGTTTAAAAGATCATTGTGGATAAAATTCAGGAATATAAATGGTTACGGTTGTGGATAAGTGCTGAATTATGTTGATAATGTGGATATTTTTGATATAATCTGTGGATAATGTGGAAAAGTCGGTGGATTACTGTAGTAAAGCCATCCTTTGTGTGAATAAGCTTGTGGAAAAAGCAAACCTTCTATATCTCTATAATTTTATTTGAAAATATAAAAAAACCGGACAAATAGCCCGGTTGATCCACTTATTCCGCCAATTCAGCCCATTCTTCCATGTATTGATCCAGGTTGGCTTTGGCATGTTCATTCTTGCTATTAATTTCTAATACTCTTTCATGGTCCTGAAACACTTCAGGGTCGCATAATTGCTGTTCATAGTCTTGAATTTCTTCTTCTAATTGCTCAATCTTTTGTTCGATTTCCTCTAGTCTTCGCTTTCGTTGGCGTTCTAGCTTCTTGGTTTCTTTATCCTGTTGATAACTCGTTTTATCAGCCTGGTCATTGGCAACGGCCTTTTGCAAGGAAGCTTGGGCCTCCAATGCAGCGAGCTCTTCCTGTTCCAGCTTTTTATCCAAATAGTAATCATAATCGCCAAGATATTCGGTACCGCCCGTTGGACTAAGCTCTAATACCTTAGTGGCAATCCGATTGATAAAATACCGGTCATGGGAAACAAATAAAATGGTTCCTGGATACTCAACCAAGGCGTTCTCGAGAATTTCCTTACTGTCGAGGTCCAAATGGTTGGTAGGCTCGTCCAAGATTAACAGATTGGCTTTTTCCATCATCAGCTTGGCGAGGGCCAGCCGGGCTTTTTCACCGCCGCTTAATGAGGTGACGGTTTTTAAAACATCATCACCGGAAAACAGGAAGTTACCCAAAACGGTACGGATTTCTTTTTCCGGCTTGAGCGGATATTCATCCCACAACTCGTTTAAAACACGTTTATTGGAAGTTAAGTTCGCCTGCTCCTGATCATAATAACCAATGGAAAGATTGGTCCCATATTGGACAGTCCCTGCGAGGGGCTGCAGCCTTTTAATGATGGTTTTCAACAGGGTCGATTTGCCAATCCCGTTTGGTCCGACAAGGGCAATGCTGTCCCCGCGAAATACACGGAAGGAAATTCCCTCTGACACTTTTTCCCCATGATAACCGACCGCAAGGGAGTCCACCGTTAACACGTCATTTCCGCTCTGTTTTTCAATATCAAAGGAGAAGTTGGCCGACTTTTCATCGCCTGCCGGACGATCCATGACATCTATTTTCTCCAGTTTCTTGCGTCGGCTTTGGGCCCGTTTGGTGGTCGAAGCCCGTGCCAGGTTTCTTTGGATAAAGTCCTGAAGGGCGGCAATTTCTTGTTGCTGCTTTTCGTACAACTTCATGTCCCGTTCGTAATTGGCAGCCTTCTGATCCAGATAGGCGCTATAGTTGCCGGTAAACTTTTGCATTTGCCGGCGCGACAGTTCATAAACTTGGGTCACGACCTTATCTAAAAAGTACCGGTCATGGGAAACGATTAAAATGGCTCCGTCATATCCCTGTAAATATTGCTCAAGCCAGGAGAGCGTTTCGATATCCAGATGGTTGGTAGGCTCGTCCAATATTAAAATATCAGGTTTAGTTAAAAGCAGTTTGCCCAAGGCCAACCGGGTCTTTTGGCCGCCGCTCAGGCTGGAGATGATGAGCGACTGGTCATGAAAATTTAGTCCGTGAAGCACGGAACGGATATCGGCCTCAAATTGATAGCCGCCCTGCTCCTTGAAACTCACTTGGAGCAGATCGTACTCTTTAAGGATCCGTTCGTATTTTCCCTGATTGTTGAAAATATCAGGATCGGCCATTTGTTCTTCCAGTCTTCTTAACGACTTTTCCATGGTAAGCAGGTCCTCGAATACAGTCAGCATTTCCTCCCAAATCGACAGGTTCGATTCCAAACCCGTATTTTGTGCTAAATAGCCGATGGAAACATCTTTCGGTTTGATGATTTCCCCGCCGTCATGCGATAGATGGCCGGCAATGATTTTCAGCAATGTCGATTTCCCGGCACCGTTGCGTCCAACAAGGGCAACACGGTCACGGGTTTGTAATTCGAGCTTTATATTCGATAAAATAAGTTCAGCGCCATAATATTTTTCCAGTTGGTTCACTTGTAATAAAATCATATTTTTTCACCTCAATTACCTATAAATAGTGTACCTTATTCCGAAAAGGTCGGCAATAAACGGCGGGTTTTCGGGAATGTGTTTCTTTTGGAAAAAAAAATAAGCGATTTCGTGCAAAGTTTCACAGACAGAATCGTGAAAATATAGTATTATTCCTTTGGGAGGCTTTTTAAATGGCTGAATTTACTCATTTTAATGAAGAAGGCAGGGCAAAGATGGTGGACGTTAGTGATAAGCCGGAAACAGCTCGTACCGCGCTTGCCAACTCCAGCATTACTGTCAGCAAAGAGATTTACCAAAAAGTGACCAATAATGAAATGAAGAAAGGCGATGTCTTGGCAGTTGCCCAGGTAGCAGCTATCATGGCCGCCAAAAAAACATGGGACATTATCCCGATGTGTCACCCGATTCCTCTGACCGGAGTGAATGTTAACTTCTCATGGGAGCAACAGGATGCGGATCAGTATAAATTATCGATACAAACCGAAGTAAAGACCAAAGGAAGCACTGGCGTCGAGATGGAAGCGCTAACAGCTGCGTCGGCCTGTGCTTTAACCGTATATGATATGTGCAAGGCCGTCGATAAAGGGATGGTTATCGGTCCAACCTATTTAGTAAAGAAAACCGGAGGAAAAAACGGAGACTTTATTAGAGAAGAGATAAATCAATTAGAGAGGTGAGGAGTATGGCGAACGAGACAGCAAAAATACCACAGGCAACAGCAAAACGGCTGCCCTTATATTATCGATTTATCCAAAATTTGCATGCCTCCGGAAAACAGAGGGTGTCTTCGGCAGAACTAAGTGAAGCCGTAAAAGTGGACTCAGCAACTATCCGCCGGGATTTCTCCTATTTTGGAGCTTTAGGGAAGAAAGGGTACGGGTATAATGTCAATTATCTCCTGACTTTCTTTCGTAAAACCCTCGATCAGGACGAATTGACCAAGGTTGCCCTAGTTGGGGTCGGTAATCTGGGAACGGCGTTTTTGCATTACAATTTTATGAAAAACAATAATACGAAAATTCAATGTGCATTTGATGTGGATCCGAATAAAATCGGGACTTCCATAGGGGATGTTCCCGTTCACTCCATGGATGATTTGGAAAAATACTTAGTGGAGGAAGATATCCCTGTTATCATATTAACCGTTCCTGCTCCGGTTGCTCAACTAATTACAGACCGGCTGGTGAAAACCAATGTGAAGGGGATATTAAATTTCACACCGGCGCGGTTGAATGTGCCGCCGTCAATCCGGGTTCATCATATCGATTTAGCGGTCGAACTGCAGTCATTGGTTTATTTTTTAAAGCATTATCCAAATGCGAATGAGACAGAGGCAGAGGAAGAATAGGAAAAACAGGCCTTTTTTCGGAAAAGGTCTGTTTTTTTTTTGAAGGCATTGCTCAATATGGCTGTTGATTTCCACTTCAATCAACAGAGTAAAAAAAATCAGTGAACAAAGCATTTTAGAAAGAAATAATCATGCCGCCCTTACCGGCATATGTTCCCATCGTGGCCCCCATGTAGTTCACAATGACTTCTTTTGGATGGAATCTCTCGATAAGCTCTTGCTTAATCGCTTCGGCTTCTTCTGTGTTTCCGGTATGGGTAATCCCGAATACGGTATGGGAGAAATCGCTGCTTTGCTCTTGGATGAGCTCCATCGTCCGGTTGTGAAACCGTTTCTTGCCTCTAACCTTCTCTTTGATTTCCACTTTTCCACCCTCGACTCTTTCTAAAATCACTTTGATATTCAGAATCTTGGCTAACGAGCCTTGGAATTTGCTGAGGCGGCCGCCCTTAACGATATTTTCCAACGTATCTAAAAGGACCAGGATGGTCATTTTTTCACGATAATCGGTAAGCTCCTTCAGGATTTCGTCCATTGTCCGTCCTTGACGGGCGAGTTCCGCGGCGCGGATAAGTTGCAATCCATGTCCTAGCGATCCGGCAAGAGTATCAAACACCGTGACGTTCGCATCTGACAGGTCTTTGCCAAGCGAGGCGGATTGATAGGTACCGCTCAGGCCGGATGAGATGGTCAGGCAAAGCAGCTGGTCATCACTGTTGAATCGGCTAAAGGTTTCAGCAAACAAGGCTGGTGAAGGCTGAGAAGTTTTTGGCAGCTCATTGGAGTTGAACATTTTTGTAAAAAACTCATCCGGTGTCAGGTCGACCCCTTCCGAATAGGTTTCGTTGTTGATCATGATGGTCAACGGGACCACAGTGATATTGTATTTTTCGATTAAATGTTTCGGCAAATCAGCCGAGCTATCGGTGATAATTTTGATCATAGAGACCCCGTCCTTAACTTTGTATCTTTTATTTAAGTATAACAGTTAGTAGGATTGTATGTATTTTTTAAAATTTGAGCGATAAGTTTTTCTATACAAAATAGGGGGAAATGATTAAAATATATATAAACCTATAAAACAAATAAGAAAGGTCGGGATTAAAATGGCAGAAGCAGTTCGTTCAATCCCACGTCCGCTTGTGAAAACCAATCAGTGGGTGATTGTGATTAGTGTTCTCTTAACCTGGGTGACTGGTTATGAGTGGATTTTGTTGATCCCATTTACTGCAGGAATACTTGGTCTTTTATTCGGATTTAATCCGGTTATGCAAATAGCAAAGCTTTTTTTGAAGAAGGATCCCAAATCCTATATTCCGGAGGACTGGGAGCAGCAGCAGTTTAACCAAAAGATTGCCGTGTCTTGTCTCGGGATAGGATTTCTCAGTTTTGTGCTGGGCTGGACTACACTCGGTTATGTGTTTTCAGCGCTGGTGATGATTGCTGCATTTGTCGCTATCCTGGGATTTTGCATCGGCTGTTTTATTCACTACCAATGGAGACAATACCAGTATCGCAGAACCCAGCAACAATAGAGAGAATTTAGGAAGAGAGCTGTTTTTATGCAGCTCCTTTTTTAATGGCGAGCTGATCAGTCCTAATTATGTCATGAGGACAGGAAATAAAGAAATAAACAGGATGTTGTCCTCATGGAGCCGTCATGAGGACAGAAAAGGCAGTAATGAACGTAGTTTTGTCCTCATAAAGCCATCATGAGGACAAGAATCACGGAAATCAGCAAGTTTTGTCTTCATGAACCGCCCAGAACCTTACTATAAAGAAAATTCCCCATCCTGTTAAACCCCATCTTCATTCCTCACATTGACGTCTACCCTTTTCCCAGCTTAAAATAAAACTGAATATTTGTAAAATTTCCCAATAAGAAGGAGTGACATTCAATGAACATCGCTTCCCAGGACGCTGCCACAAGAGGAGCCAATTCTTATAGCTTTGATGAATTCCTCGAAAAGCGTGCCAGCCTTGACTGGTACCGGGACGAGCCATTCTTACAGAAAGCCGTCAAAAAATTCGCCGCATCCCAGTACGAAGATATCCATAAAACCCTGCAAACTTTCTCCCCAACTGTATCAACCAAATGGAATCAATTGGCCGAACGAATTGCCCGCCCTGAAGTCCGTCCCTACATGCTTCACTACGACGCGTTTAACCACCGGATTGATCGAATCGTCCGGCCGATGGAAACCCTTCAACTCGAACAAGGAATATTTGGAGAAGGCCTGTTTTCAAGCAAAAGGCATCCTTGGGAAAGCTTTGTCAAAAGAATGTTAATTCATCAGCTTGGAGAAGCGGGCGTGACCTGTCCGCTAACCTGCACCCATGGCTTAGTCGCCCTATTAGAGCAGTTTCCAAATGATGAAATCCCCGAGCTTCAAGAAATCCTCCAACATACAAAAGAAGGCATCAACGGGGAGTTTGCAATCGGTGCTCAGTTTATGACGGAAATCCAGGGCGGGTCCGATTTGCCGGCCAATGTATTGGAGGCGGTGCCAGAAGGAAGCCATTATCGGCTATATGGCAATAAATTCTTCTGCTCAGCTGCCCATGCTGATTATTCCGTGGTCACCGCCAAAATAGCCGGCACCACTAAGGTCTCCACCTTTATCGTTCCGTCCTGGCTTCCAGGCGATAAAGAAAAGGAAAAACGCAATAGTTACGACATCAACCGGATCAAATGGAAACTTGGTACAGCCGAACTCCCGACGGCGGAAATCCAATATAACGGAGCGCTCGCCTATCCAATTGGGCCTAAGGACAAGGGGATAGCTGTCGCAGTGGGAATTGTCTTAACTTTATCGAGATTAGAAATCGGCATTGCCTGTGCCGGCTTTATGCTAAGGGCTGCAAGAGAAGCCAAGCTCTATGGAGATTTTCGGACCGTGTTCGGGAAAAAGGTGAAAGACTATCCGCTCTCTGCCAGCAAACTAAAGAAAATCGAAAACGCTGCCCACAGGACAACCGCGGGGGCATTTAAAATCTATGACTCATTTTTAAAGCTGGAAAAGCCTCTAAATCCCGGGATTCATTCCGACCAGCCACTCGAAATTCGGAAAAAATTATTCAATCTAAGGGAACTTGTCTTGCTGCAAAAAATCTGTGCGACCAATGAAGGTGCGGAGATCCTCCGTGACGCAATCTCTGTGTTTGCCGGCCACGGGGTCATGGAAGAATTCTCGTCCTTGCCGCGGATTTTCCGGGATGTGGTGGTCAACGAACAATGGGAGGGACCGCGCAACCTGTTGTTAACGCAAATCTTTCGTGACCTGCAGCGCGTGGCCGACTGGTATCCGCCGAAGGATTTTGTGGCCGGTGTCTTAGAAGGTGCCCTGGAAGAGGTGATCAGGTCATTTTCCCATCAGCTTGAAGACCTATTACAAAAACCAGTCATCGGTGAGGTGAGTGAGGAATCCATGGAAGCCGCCGCAGCGTGGGATCAATTCTGTGACTCTTTCTTTAAGGCCTACCAGCAAGTGGCTTTAGCGGAAATACAATAAACTAGGGAAATTGGTGCAGGTTGCTGGCGCCATTTTTTTTTGAAATGGGTTTTACAAGCGTAACAGTGTTATGTTACACTGTGATTAAGAAAGGGGTTTTACTTATGAGCGAGGAGTTAATATCCAAAAAAGATTTATTGGAGCTTGCCGGAATTTCGTACGGTCAGCTGTATCGCTGGAAGCGAAAGGACCTGATTCCGGAAGAGTGGTTTATAAGGAAATCAACCTTTACCGGACAGGAAACCTTTTTCCCGAAAGACAAGATTTTGCAGCGGATTGAGAAAATCCAAACCATGAAAGAGAATCTTTCCTTGGATGAGCTGGCAGATATGCTTTCGCCAAATGTATCCGATTTACAATTAAGCAAAGACGAGTTATTGAAACGTAACATTGTTTCGGAAACAGTTATGAACATTTATATAGATATCGACAAAGGCGGCCCTGTTCTAGATTTTTCCCGCATCCTTGAAGTGTATGTTTTAGAGAAGCTGCTTCAGTCAGGGGAAATCAGCATGGATGAAGGGAAATTGTTGCTTCAGGTGATGAAGGAAAATCGGACTGTGATCAAGCAGAAGAGCTGTGATTTAGTGATCATGAGAAAACTAGGGATCTCTTCCTGTCTGCTGGTGGTCAACGCAGAAAGCTTTTACTTCGAGCCTGGAACAAAGGTTGCGGCCCAACTGAAGCTGATGGCATGTGCCGAAGAAATTAAATCGAAATTATGATAAAGGAGAATCAGTATGGAACTGAAAAAAAGAGGCGACTTGACACTCAATGGATTCGGCTCTGCCAACGGGGGCCAATTTGACCATGTAACGATAAACGGCACGGGAACGATTAACACAGATATTGATTGTTCAGAATTCGAATGCAACGGTTCAGGCAGCGTCAATGGAAATGTGATCTCCCATAAAGCGAAGATTAGCGGAAGCGGGAAAGTGAAGGGGTCGTTAGAAACCAACCTGTTTACGGTCGAAGGGACAGCAAAAGTTGGCGGCAATGTATTGGCCAAAACGGCAAAGGTGTCTGGTAAAGCGGTCATTGGCGGGAAACTGCAGGCAGAGGAAGTCAATATAAAAGGGAAGCTTATTGTGCAAAAGGATTGTGAAGCCGATCGGTTTAAAGCGGAATCCCATTTCTCTATCGGAGGGCTGCTAAATGCCGACTCTGTGGAGGTGACCCTTTTTGGAGAGTGTAAGGTGAAAGAAATCGGCGGCCAGAAAATTTTTATCAAACAAAAAGCTGCCTTCTTGGGATTATTTAAATCGCTTATCACCACACAGCTTGAGACGGAGTGTATTGAAGGGGACGAAATAGTGGTGGAAAATACCAAGGCAGCCGTCATTCGCGGAAACCATGTGACCATCGGACCGAAATGCCAGGTGGGGCTTGTGGAATATAAAGAAAACCTGACCATCGATAAAAAAGCCACCGTAAAAGAATACAGGAAAGTATAAAAGGGGGGAATCTTGATGAAGGCAAGTCACGATCTAAAAATTAATGGCTCGGGGAACTACCCTGGCGGCCATTATGATAAAGTGCGTATTAGGGGCGAGGCGACCATCGAATCCCATGTTGACTGTTCTGTATTCAATATCTATGGCACAAGTGAAGTAGTAGATGGTTTGCAAGCAGATTCGATAAAGGTAATCGGGGAAGCGGAAGTGAAAGGGAATTTAGAATCAGGTTCCATCCTCGTGGTGGGGAATATGGCCATAGAGGGCAGCGCCGTTCTAAACCAAATGAAAATCCTTGGAACGCTTGCTGCCGGGGAAAGGCTGCAAGGCGAAATGGCGAATGTGAAAGGAAGTATTTCCGTTAATGGGGATGTAGAATATGAAACTTTTAACCTCAAAGGCGGTTTTGAGATAAAAGGGCTGCTGAATGCGGACCGGATTGAAATCGGTCTCCATTTTGGTGAAAGTTCAGTGGCGGAAATCGGCGGGGAAAAAATTATCATTAAAAGAAAATCTTCCTTTCTTCCGTTTGTGAAGGATGCGGGACATCTGTCGGCAAAAGTCATCGAAGGCGATGAAGTTTCTCTTGAAAATACAAAGGCGGAGATTGTGCGGGGAAAGCTCGTGAAAATCGGCAAGGGCTGTGACATCGGCATAGTCGAATATACAGAAAACCTAATACAGGAAAAGTCGGCCACTATCAAAACGTTTAGAAAGGTATAAAACAAAAATCCCCTGGATCACATCTAGGGGATTTGCTCTATTTTTTCAATTGGTCTTTATATTTAAAATGAAAGGCGATTAGTTTGATACCGGAGCCAAAGTCAAAGGTTGCCAGAATAACAAGCAGGTAGCTAAAAAAGCCCCAGCCGTTCTCTTGGACATCGTCGATGGCAAAGAAGGTAAACAGACCGCCAATTAAAAAATAAATCAGACCGGAAACAAAAGGTGAACGTCTCATAAAAATCCTCCGATAAAGTTTTGCACCGCCTCAGCTTGCTTCGACAGTCTTTCTATATCATCCCGATAAACCGATTGGACCAATACAACCATGGTATTCATGGTCACATGGGCAAAAATCGGCACGATAATCCGTTTGGTTTTTACATAGAGAAAGGCAAACGTAAAGCCCATGGCCGAGTACAGGATCACATGTACCGGCTCCATGTGGGCCAGAGCAAAGATGACGGAGCTGATTAAGCCGGATATAAAAAAGTTATAACGTCTATAAAGGCTTCCAAAGATAATTTTCCGGAAGACGACTTCTTCCAGAATCGGGCCAAAAATCGAAGTGACCACAATCGCCAGCGGGAAGGTATTAATTAAATGAATAATCTGCTGCGTATTCTCTGAGCCCGTTTGGATGCCTAGTATCGACTCTACAATGGCAGCCGCGTATTGCGCAAATAGAGCCAGGAAAAATCCTAGGATGGCCCATTGGACCGATTGGCCCCAAGAACTGCCCATCGCCCTTTCGCTTTTCATTTCTTTTCGCAGGAGGAAAAGCGTAATGAGCAAGGCGGCCAGGAAACTAATGAGCAGCCAAACAGGAACAGCTTGCTGCTTGTCGACCCCGATCAAAGGAAAAACCAGCGCAAGCAGGGGAACTCCGGCAAGACTGGAAAATTGCATCCCGATATAAACCATTAATATAATCCAATATTCCCGTTTCAATCTTTCGTCTCCTTTAACCTTTAGTTTTCATATAGAAAGATAATCTTATACTCGTTTTGGATATGAAAGCTGTTAGATAGGTACTTAGGCAATTCTTTTTCATTCTACCGTTAAATAAGGGTAACTTTCAATTTTGAATGCTTTTTAAGGGGAAGCGAAATGAAACATTTCGTTTTTGCAGGAAAATAATGTATAGATTGGGATGTTCCTCACATACTTTATAAGGTGGAAAAAAACAGAATTCTTTTTAAAAATTTTATGCTTCGTACTTGCAAAAGATATTTAGATTCATTATTATAATAATTGTGTTAGCACTCATTAGTACCGAGTGCTAATAATGACCGAATAACATATTTGAGGAGGTTATTTGTATGTTAAAACCATTAGGTGATCGCATTATCATCGAACTAGTTGAAACAGAAGAAAAAACTGCAAGCGGTATTGTATTGCCAGACACAGCTAAGGAAAAGCCTCAAGAAGGAAAAGTAGTTGCTGTTGGTACAGGCCGTGTACTTGACAATGGTGAGCGCGTAGCACTTGAAGTTACTGAAGGCGACCGCATTATCTTCTCAAAATACGCTGGTACTGAGGTTAAATACCAAGGAGCCGAATACTTAATCTTACGTGAATCTGACATTCTTGCGATTGTTGGTTAGTCACGTCTCTTAAATAATTAAGCTTTTATATCATATGAGGAGGTTATTTTACAATGGCTAAAGAGATTAAATTCAGTGAAGAAGCTCGCCGCGCGATGCTTCGCGGTGTCGATACTCTAGCAAATGCTGTAAAAGTGACTCTTGGACCTAAAGGACGCAACGTGGTTCTTGAGAAAAAATTTGGTTCACCATTAATCACAAATGACGGTGTAACCATCGCAAAAGAAATCGAATTAGAAGATGCATTCGAAAACATGGGTGCCAAACTAGTTGCTGAAGTAGCAAGCAAAACAAACGATGTTGCCGGTGACGGTACCACTACTGCTACTGTTCTTGCTCAAGCGATGATCCGCGAAGGCTTAAAGAACGTAACAGCTGGCGCTAACCCAATGGGTATCCGTAAAGGGATTGAAAAAGCGGTGATTACTGCTGTTGAAGAGCTAAAAGCCATTTCAAAACCAATCGAAGGCAAATCTTCTATCGCTCAAGTTGCTGCCATTTCTTCCGCTGACGACGAAGTTGGCCAATTGATTGCAGAAGCAATGGAGCGCGTTGGTAACGACGGCGTTATCACCATCGAAGAATCTAAAGGCTTCACAACTGAACTAGACGTTGTGGAAGGTATGCAATTCGACCGTGGATATGTTTCAGCTTACATGGTAACGAACACTGAAAAAATGGAAGCTGTTCTAGACAATCCATATATCCTAATCACTGACAAGAAGATTTCTAGCATTCAAGAAATCCTTCCATTATTAGAGCAAGTGGTTCAACAAGGCAAGCCATTATTGCTTGTTGCTGAAGATATCGAAGGGGAAGCTCTTTCTACATTAGTAGTGAACAAGCTTCGCGGAACTTTCAATGCAGTGGCTGTTAAAGCTCCTGGCTTCGGTGACCGCCGTAAAGCTATGCTTGAAGATATCGCTGTCTTAACTGGCGGTGAAGTGATCACAGAAGAACTTGGCCGTGACCTTAAATCTGCAACAGTTGCTTCTTTAGGCCGTGCAGCTAAAGTTGTGGTAACAAAAGAAAACACTACAATCGTAGAAGGCGCTGGCGCTACTGAAGAAATTCAAGGCCGCGTGAACCAAATCCGTGTTCAATTGGAAGAAACCACTTCTGAATTTGACCGTGAAAAATTACAAGAGCGCTTAGCTAAATTAGCTGGCGGTGTAGCAGTTATCAAAGTTGGTGCTGCAACTGAAACCGAATTAAAAGAACGCAAACTTCGCATTGAAGATGCTCTTAACTCAACTCGTGCTGCAGTTGAAGAAGGGATTGTATCCGGCGGTGGAGTTGCGCTTCTAAACGTATACAATAAAGTAGCTGGTATCCAAGCTGAAGGTGATGTTCAAACAGGTATCAACATCGTTCTTCGTGCCATTGAATCTCCAGTTCGCACAATCGCTGAAAACGCTGGTCTTGAAGGATCTGTTATCGTTGACCGCTTAAAGCGTGAAGCAGTTGGCACAGGTTTCAACGCTGCTACTGGCGAGTGGGTAAACATGATCGAAGCTGGTATCGTTGACCCAACTAAGGTTACTCGTTCCGCTCTTCAAAACGCTGCATCTGTTGCGGCTATGTTCTTGACTACTGAAGCAGTTGTGGCTGACAAGCCAGAACCAGCTGGCCCTGCTATGCCTGACATGGGCGGCATGGGTGGAATGGGCGGCATGATGTAATCATCGCCCAAACCCCTTGATATATGAGGGTTTTATGTAAGAGGGGAGCGCAATGCTAACATTTTGCTAACATTTCTCTCCTAAAATTAGAGGTTTCTCATGAGTTGTGCAAACTTGTGGGAAGCCTCTTTTTTCATTTCTTTTGTTACGTGTAGATAGACGTTCTTTGTAATCGGGGAGTGACAGGCACGACCCTTTTGATGTAACTTTAGGTATAAATAAAAAGGAAATGGGTGAAAAAGTGCTAAGAATTGTCAGATCTCATTGCCCTAGATGTAAAGGTATATATTTTAAATTTGATCAAGAATATAACTTTGATCAAGGAAGTTGGATCACCTGCATAAAATGTAATCTGCAGATTTTAACTACGGAGTATAGAACGGTATATAGAAATGATGAAATTTTTGAAAAGAGTAAAATAGATGAGATTTTAAAAGATGTTGAAGGATTCTTGGAGATTGAGAAAAAAAGGGAAGAGGAAGAAAAGCAGGCTAGGATATCAAAAGAGATTCAAGAGGAAGAATACAGAAAGAAAAAAATTGAAGAATACAAAGAGAAAAAGATGCTAGAAGAAAAACTAAATCAACAAAAACTTATTTTAGCTAAAGAACAAGAAAAACTAAAACAGCAGAAACAAGAAGCAGCTAAAAAGCTGGCTATTAAAAGGTTAGAAAGTCTTTTCATCAATAATTACTTGAAGAGTAGACGAGTGTGGGAAACTGAACTATCAAACCTAATTAGTGAGGAAGAATTTGTTGAGTTGTCAGTCAACTTTGTGATTAGTTGGTTTTCAAAGCAGGGATGGAAAGTGCCAGATGTGGAACAGGCTAGGTGCATTACTGAATTATGGGATGATTTACAAGTTTATGCACGGGCAGGGAGCGGAAAGACATCTACTACGGTTAGTAGAGCAGCATTTTTAGTAAAACATTGTCGGGTCGACCCGGGTAAAATACTCCTTCTTGCTTTTAATCGTGAGGCTGCTGAAGAAATTAATAAAAGATTGCAAGAGTTTTTAGGAGAAGATGCTCCAAAAGCGATGACTTTTCATGCGCTTGCTCACGCAATTGTCCAACCTAAAGAAAAGATATTATATGACAGTGAAAAAAATGGATATGAAAAAAGTAAATTTATACAAAATATAATTAATTCATATTTATACAATCAAGAAAAATTACATATTGTTACAGATATTATGATTCGGTATTTTCGAGGTGAGGGTGGGGATTTTGAAAAACTTGAAGAACAGCTAAGCCCTAAGGAGATTGTTGAATATCGTCGTTCTCTCCCATATATTGGTTTTGATGGAGTTTATTATAAGTCGATGGGGGAAAAACGTATTGCAGACTTTTTGTTTGAACATAGAATACAGTATAAGTATGAATACAATTATAGGTGGGGTTCTCGAAACTATAGGCCTGATTTCACTATTTTTTCAATTAATAAACAAATAAAAGGGATAATTGTTGAGTATTTCGGAATGTTAGGAGACAAAAATTATGATAAGCAAATAATCGAAAAAAAACATTTTTGGGAACGTCAAAAGGGATTCAAACTATTGGATTTATATCCTGGACAAGCAGATTCATTTGAATTGCTCGACCAATCACTAGGGGAATACTTACGGAGTACCGGTGATTTGAAAAGAAAATTGACAGATAATGAAATATGGAATGTTATTAAGCCTTACGCTGTAGATAATTTCAGCAAAATTGTTAGTCATTTTATTGATCGTTGTCGAAATTCCATGATTTCACTAGAATCTTTAGAAGAAAAAATTCAAAACCAAAGTCATGCAATTTCAGATTTACAATTTGATTTTCTAAAAATCATTGTAAAAATCTATTCAATATATTTAAAAAATCTTCGAATAAAAGAAATGGAAGATTTCAATGGCCTACTAATGGATGCCATAAAACTTGTGAATTCTGGGAAAAGCAGTTGGGAAAGAGGTGAGGGTTCTGGAGAATTAGTCATAACTAAGTTTCTTTTTATTGATGAATATCAAGACTTCTCGATACTTTTTTACGAATTAGTAAAGAGTATTAAATTTCAAAATGAAAGCTTAAAATTATTTTGTGTTGGTGATGATTGGCAAGCAATTAATGGCTTTGCTGGCTCTGACCTTTGTTTTTTTAGAGATTTCCAAACGTACTTTCCTAATTCCAAGCGATTCAATATTTCTTCAAACCGTCGTTCCACTAAAAAGATTGTTAATATAGGGAATAATTTAATGGACGGTGAAGGCATCCCCTCCAAATCAGTTTCAAATGAAGAAGGGATTGTAGGGATTTCTTACCTAGATGAATTTAAGCCTAATCCTGTTGAGAAAGAGCTCTATCAAGGGGATAAAATAATTCCAGCACTAATCAGGATGGTGTATTTTTTTACAAAAAAGGGGCAAAGAGTAGCGTTAATAAGTAGAAAGAATAGTGGCTTACCTTGGTTGACTCAAAGTGTAAGCAAAAGTGGACATTTTCAAACTAACTTTCTGGGTACTATCAAGAGTGCGTTACCCAAAAACCAAAGGAATCTTGTTGCAATGGGTACGGCACATTCTTATAAGGGTAGAGAAGAAGAGGTAGTAATCTTGGTGGACGCAGTACATAGAAGTTATCCCCTTATTCACCCTAGCCACATATTCTTTTCAGTATTAGGTGAAACTGTAGAAAAAGTAATTTCAGAGGAAAAGAGGCTCCTTTATGTCGCAATGAGTCGTCCAACTAATGCTCTAATCATATTAACCGAAAAAGAGAATGAATCTCCATTTCTAGATGGGAATCTCAAATACATGTTATTTCAAGATAAGCTTGATATAAATAGACTGGAGTATCCTAAAGAAAAAGGATCATATTACATCATTGAGATTACTAAGGGAACTTATAATATAAGGCAATATCTAGCAGCAAACCAATATATTTGGGATTCAATGAAAAAGGCTTGGAAAAAGTCTTTTCCAGTAGATGCATTTACTAAGGAACGCCTGTTAAAAGAACCTTGGGTTAAATATGCCAATGATATCTTAATTCATGTTGAGGATGAATTTGGAAATAAAATATGTAGTTTTAAAATTAGTGGGGAAAATATAGTAGAAATGTAAACTATGTATATTTTCTATTAAGGTAACGATAACTACTAAGAGATTAATAACTTTCAAGATTTTATAATAAACCAACATGACGTTGTAAAGTATGCAACCTTAAATAATTTGTCAGGAACTAATATTGAATACGTAAAATAATATAGTTTTGGAGGTTTTATATGATGGGAATACAAGAATTAATTGATAAAGGTTTTTGGGCATTTATTATTTCAGGAATAATTTGTTTTATCATCTTCCTAATTTACTATTTTCTTTATAGAAAAATTCAATATAAGTTTACTAGGTTAATGGGAATCTTTAACATGGCATTCTTTATAGGCATATTTTTCGCAGGTGTATTTGTCTTATTAGATTCTTACAAGATTTATAAAGAAGATTCCGCACTATTTTCAAGTATTGCTGCAACTTCCACAACTTTAATTGCTATTGGACTTTCATTAGCATTATCATCTTCACAGAGTTTGGAAAATGAACTTGCATTACGAGATTTATCTGGAAAAATATCACAGGATATACTAAAATTATTATTTAACCAATCCTCCCCACAAGCAATTAGAGACCAATTAACGGAAAAAACAGCTCATAATCTAACGTCAAAGATTAATTCGAATTCTATTAAGAAGGCAATAGCAAAAGAAGTTGTTAAACAAATGGATTTAGAAGGACTTAAGAAAGAAATAGCCAAAGAAATAGCTAAAAAAGAACTTGGATAAATACATGCAAATGGTTGAAGAACTGACAGGTATAGGTTTAAATCGAAGTTGAAAAATTCTAAAAAAAATTAAGTGAATACAAGTAGCACCAAGATAAATGGGTTAAACAATTTCATTAAAAAACTATTGAATAAACCTTTAATCTCCGCAGATGTCCAAATTAATGTGCAAATAATAGGAAAGTAAATTACCTTATAGACCAATGGATTTGTATAAGTAGCGCGAATATGACAAGAAGAAAATAATGAAGAATAAAAAGAAACCTTAATTAAGAACAATTAAAACAATAGGAGTGGTAGAAATGAGAATTGGTGAATTCATAGGCAAATTCACAAATCATCCTGTTCTTTTTATTGGTACTGGAATGAGTCTCAGGTATATAAATAATTCATTTACTTGGGATGGTTTACTAGGATATATATGTAGAGAGTTGAAGGGTAATAATGAATTTTTTTATGATTTAAAGTTTAAATATCATACCAATGGTGAGTATGATTATCCTAAGATTGCCTCAGATATTGAAGATGTATTTGAAACTGAATTGCAAAGAGATAGAAATGGGAAATTTAAAGAAATAAATGATCTTTTCTATGAAAAAATATAGAAAAAGATATAAATATTAGTCGATTTAAATTATTTATTACTGAGTTATTAAAAGATTACTCACTAAAAGAAGAGAAAAAGGAAGAAGTATTGGAATTACAAAAAGTTAGAAAAAACATCGGTTCGGTAATTACAACTAATTATGATACATTTATTGAGGATATTTTTGAATTTAAACCCCTAATAGGCAATGAAATATTATTAAGTAATCCATATGGTGCAGCCTATAAAATTCATGGTTGTGTAGAGGATCCGGGTAAAATAATTATAACAGATAATGATTACAAAACTTTTAATGAGAAATATGAATTAATTAGAGCACAGCTATTATCTTTATTTATCCATAGTCCAATTATCTTTTTAGGATATAACTTAGGAGATAAGAATATAAAGAGTATTTTAAAGACTATATTTACTTATATTGATACGGGTTCAGAAGTGGCAGAAAAAATAAGAAATAATTTTTTGTTGGTAGAATATGAAGAGGGTTCATCTAACACTGAGGTTGTTGAACATGATATTGACATAGAAGGAATAGCAACAATAAGAATAAATAAAATTAAAACGGATAATTTTAAAGAAATTTACGGACACCTGGGTAATTTAAGTCTCCCAGTATCGGCTATGGATATTAGGAAGGTTCAAAATGTTGTAAAAGAAATATATGCAGGTGGAGATATTAAAGTTAGTATTACTGAAGATATAGAAACCTTAAAGAATGGAGAGAAAATCTTAGCAATAGGTTCCCTAAAGACTATTAAATATGAATATCACACTGCAGAAGAAATGATGATAAACTATTTTAAATTAATTGAAGAGTCAAATCATCAATTATTAAAGTTGGTAGAGAAACATAAAATACAACGAAATCAGTTTTTTCCTATTTTTGGTTTCAGTCAAGTACAACCAGAGATTTCTAACTTTGAACAACTTAGGGAAATACAATTAGGTAAAATAAAAACAATAGAAGAGCTTGAAGAGCTAGGTACTACACACATAATACTATTGATTCTATACTAAATGACGTTACTATTGCAAATTCTAATAAAGTACGGGCTATTGTAAAAGGAATCCTTTTTAATCGGTTACAATTACAGGATTTAGAACAGTATTTAAAAAGCTTACCAAATAAACGGAATACAGATTATAAAAAGTTGTTGTGTGTTTACGATTATAAAAAATATGCAGAAATACCTGTTTTGCAATAATAACATTCAATTACATTTTTTTATAAAGGATATTTTAATTATTTTGTTTGAACATACTACTATCTCTGATTACTAATAATAAGAATATTCCTGTAAAAGATGCATATTTTCTAAATGATATTTGGAAATTGTTCTATTTGTACAATAAGAATCTTCTACTATAAGGTAACCACTACTACATCATTATGTCTGCCATCAACACTCAAGCCATGTGGAATGTGTGAACAACCGTAAAAGTCTAAACTACTTGAAATTGCTAACATTTTGCTAACGCAATCCAGTAAAAAACGATAAATTCACGTTAAAGATATAACAGACAGATATTAACAATACCTTGATTTACCGCACTTTTCACACACAGCGTGTAAGATATTACACACTCTCATCTTAGGGGCGGCATGATGTAATAAGCCGCTTTACCCCTTGATATATAAGGGCTTTTAGATGATTTGCTAACAAAAAGGTAACATTAGGTAACAAATATTAAAGAGGCTTCTCATTAGTCATTAGACTTTTGAGAGGCCCTTTTTTATTTAATCAAATGTTTGATGAAAAAAGTAAAAAAGAATATTTGATCTATATAATAATGGAACAATATGTGAAACAAGAAAATTCGGGGAGTGACAGGCACGACCCTTAGCAACCTATTTTGTAGGCAATTGAACGACCATTTGCCAACAAAATTCTATAAAGTATAATATGAGGATAGAAAAATACAGCAAAAGGAAGAACTCTTGGTTATTTTTAAACAAAGTCACCAGTCCCTTTTATAGTTGAAAATGATTAAGTTAAATAGTAAGTCGAATTTCTTAACAGGAGGGGAAAGATGAAAATTTATGTGGATGCAGATGCTTGTCCGGTGAAAGATATTATTATTGCGGAAGCAAGGGATGTTGAAATTCCAGTAATCCTTGTTACAAGCTTTTCTCATTTTTCTAATGCAGAACAGCCATCAGGAGTGAAAACAATTTATGTTGATTCTGGAGCAGATGCTGCAGATTATCGGATTGTAAAGTTAGTGGAAAAAGGAGATATTATCGTGACGCAAGATTATGGTCTAGCGTCACTAGGTTTAGCAAAAGGAATTATCGTCCTCCACCATAAAGGATTTAGATATACAAATGAAAATATTGACCAATTATTACAAACACGTTATTTAAGTGCAATGGCTAGAAAAAGCGGACAGCGAACAAAGGGACCAAAGCCTTTTACAGCAGAAGACCGGGAGCAATTTAGGGATCTTTTTAAACAGGTTATTTCTCGAGAAAAATAAAGCGAAACTCAGAGATTCAGAAAGGAGATAAATATTTTGAAGTATTTAAAATCGCAAATGCAACAATTAATTAAGGAAAATAAAGAACTGCATACACGCTTTAAAGAACTGAAGTCTGAGCATGGTCTTGAGAAAAACAATGCCCTCAAGGCCTTGTACCATTCAGAAGTTGCGGATGGAGGAAAGTATCAGGTAGCTTACCAAGCACTTGATCAGCCCAAAAAGTAGACTCTTATATCTTATTTATACTTACAAAAAATGCTGTTATAAACTCTGTATGGTTATAAGTGAATTAAGGTAGTGACCAAAATATGAAGTTGGTTGCTACGTAGTACAAGGATACGATTTATTAAAAAATGATATTCAAAACCTCTTGACGTTTCTATATGGTAAATTCGTTAATAGCAAGTTGTAAATTTCGTGGTCGTAACCTGGCTAACAAATTGCTAACATTTTGCTAACGCAATCCAGTAAAAAAGAATAAAAACTCGTTAAAGATGTTACAGACAGGACTTAACAGAACATTGATATACTGCACTCTACGCACACCAGGTAAAAGATATTTCATACTCTCACCTTAGGGGCGGTTTGATGTAATAAGCTGCCTCACCCCTAACATAGAGGTTTTAACGGAGGCTTCTCAAAAGTTGAGTAAACTTTTAAGAAGCCTCTTTTTTCGTGTCTTCCATGACCTGGAGCTTCAACTTTACGCATGAAGTAACTACCATTTCACACTGAGGACCGTTTGTTGCCAGGTTTTATGGCAACAAGCATAAGTGCAAAGTGATCTAGCTGATTCGATCATCCTGACGTTTAGATAGGGTCAGAATGACTAGCAGAGAGTCTCGTGTTGACCCAAGCAATACCATAGATTTCTTCATTAGAGTACTTCAAAGATTACTTCAAAGAAAAAAATAATATGTCCTCATCCTATCAAATTCCATCAATACAGTATAAATATTTTTTAAATAACCTATCCTTTTTCCGATTTTATTCATATATAACAGGTGAAGGAACGTAAACCAATCGGTGGGCTGCTCGTGGCTTACGACTGAGTCAAGTTCCTTTTCATACATCCATTAAGGGAGAGATTCAGTTGAGCAGGTTATTAATCAATGAAAGTCCGGTCATGATCATTCCTAGTTTGGCAGCTAAGATTGGATTAAACGAGGCAGTGGTATTGCAGCAAATTCATTATTGGCTTGGGATCAGTAAGCATCATATGGAGGGGAGAACCTGGGTTTATAATACATATGAAGATTGGCAAAAGCAGCTGCCATTTTGGTCCGTGAGTACGATTAAGCGGACGATTCGCTCGTTAGAGATGTTAGGCTTACTTCTTTCTGAAAATTATAATCAGATGAAAATGGATAAGACCAAATGGTACAGCATTGATTATGAAAAACTGCAGGAGTTTGAAGATAGCCTGCCCGAGGGACAATCTACCCCTCCTATAGAGGAGATAGCACCTGAGAAGGAGGCAAAAAAGACGCAGGAACCTGCAATCCATTCTCCTGTGAAAACGGAGATTCCCTATGCTGAAATCATTGGCTATTTGAATGAGAAGACGGGAAAAAACTTTAAACTCAATTCGATTAAAACAAGGGAGCTGATTCAGGCTAGATATCGAGAAGGTTTTTTGCTTGAGGATTTTCATCGAGTGATTGATAGGAAGTCAGCGGATTGGCAGTCTGATCCTGTTTGGAATAAATTCCTGCGGCCGGAGACCTTGTTTGGGAGTAAATTTGAATCGTATCTCAATCAGCAGGAACCTAAGAAGAGACTGACGGAGGAGGATTTTAACTTTGATGACTAAGAAAGAGATTTATCAGTTAATGGTTCTCATTCAAGCCTATTATGAAAATTTTCAATTTGATCAACATAAGCTGGATGCCTGGCATATGGTCCTGCAAAAATATTCATATGATAAAATGCATGAGAGTCTATTGAAATATGTGATAGATTCACCGCATGCTCCAAAGATTAGTGATTTGGTCCAAAGGGTGCGCGAAATCCCTGTTATGTTCGTACTCGATATAACTGCAGGAGAAGAAGATTGATAGGGAGTATGCCAGTCCCAATCACTCCATGAAAATTCTTGTATTCTAGATTTGTTACATAAGAGTTTTCTTCGACAATTAATTTTTCTAGAAAAAGGGTAAAAGCTTGGCTTAAAAGGAGTTACTTCACTTTTAATCAAACGATTAGTTAGTATACCATCGTGTCTGTACTTGTGAGAATTTGTATTTTTCTAGTTTCTATTGTTGGTTTTTAAGTTAATTCCTAACAGCCATAAATTTTATGCGACAATTAATTCACCAGAAAACAACCTAATGTTCGCTTAATAAAAGAGCTTTCCCACAATTTAATCAAACATTTAATGAGTTGAATCGGATTTAATTAAACGTTTGATTAGAAAAGCGTTCATTGCTTTTAAGCCTGTGTTTTATCTTGTTTTAAACCAAGAATATTGTCGTGAAGAGGATCTAGTAAAAATGGTGGAAAGCTTTGTGGGGAACTAAAAGAAAAAGGTCTCCCATCAGTTTTGAACTGCCCTCTGTCAGGTAGACACTTGAAATAAATAAACTATACTTTCGGTTTTAGCCCATTTCATGGAGCTAAGGCCGGTTCATTTTTTTTAAAACCTTTCATGAAGCAGTATGGCTTCATCAATATTGTTCTTCAGTTCCTCAGTCCTATTTTTCAGTGACTAACCATTTTGTTTATGTTTCCTATACTGCAAAGGAGAAATCCCTGTTGATTCTTTAAAAACTTTTGAAAAATAATTGCTATCATTAAACCCGCAATCAAACGCTATTTGCCTGACAGAATGATTGGTCGTTTTTAACCTATTTTTTGCGTTGTTTATTCTAGTAATCTGTACATACTCTTTAAAGCCAAATCCTGTCGTTTTAAGAAAAAGTCTCGAAAGATGGGCTTTGCTTAAATGAAGCATATCAGACGCAGAGTCTAATGTGATGGATAAATGATAATTCTCATTAATGAAACGGATCAGTCTTTCTATAGTGGGGTTTGCAGTGTTCTTGCCATCCAACACGAATTCTGAACGATTTCTAATGAAATAGGAAAGTAATTGGATGAAATAACTTTTAATAAGGTCAGCGGATAAATCATCATTTTTACTCATTTCTTCTCCCATCATCAAGAAAAGTCTTTTAATTAGCTCCGGATTTTGTGGTCTATATAGACAATTCTCAAAAAGATGTCCCATTTTCCAAATGTAGTCTAAACCTATATATTCCTCTGTAAAGTTAATGACGGCCCGCTCATAACTCTCCGAAATATAATGATTCTTATGTAATGTTCCTTTAGGAATAAAAAGCAGCTCCTGATTAGAAACAGAATACGTTTTATCTTTTACAAAACATTCACTACTGCCGGAAATAAGAAAATAAATTTCATAATTATCATGATAATGATAGCTGGTTTCAATAATCGTTGAATTAGAATAACCGAATTGAATTTCTGATAGAGGGCTATCAATCTTCTGCGGCATTTTATTTTCCCTCCTAAAATTTCTCGTTAAAAACAGCAAATAATTTAAGAAATGATATCTGAATATCAATAAAGTCAATGAAATCTATATAAATATGATATATGGTTAAACCGATAGTAACATAAAACTTATTTCAGGTTGATAATTTTTTCAATATCTCAATATATAAGGATGATTTAGGTCATGGATATCAAGTTTGCTCCTGCAAAAACGGCTTCCGTTTCAGGGTATGTTTCATCACTTCGCGGTGATTTCACGCTGGCAGACAAGGCAAAAACTCCCGTTATTTATGTGGACTTGGCGGATGATAGGGGTGTTATTCGTGCGGCCAAGGATCTATGTACTGACATAGCCGCTGTCACCAACATAATAACACCAGAAATACAGAATAGGGATGGGTCCGAAGCTGATGTCATCATAGGCACAATTGGAAAAAGCAAAGCAATCGATAAACTTATTTCTATGGGGAAATTAAATGTATCCAATCTGTCAGGCAAATGGGAAAGTTTTAAAATACAAATCGTCGATCAAACGCTTGTCATTGTTGGTTCTGATAAACGCGGAACGATTTACGGCATATATGACTTATGTGAAAAAATAGGGGTATCCCCTTGGAAATGGTGGGCGGATGTTGTTCCGGGCCATGCGGATGGACTTTATATTAGTCTTGATGTGCCTTATATGGAAGGCGAACCTTCCGTAAAATATCGCGGAATCTTTATCAATGATGAATATGCTTTTAACAAGTGGGCTGTTAGCAAGGGTGATTCCGATTATATTGAAACCTATAAGCACATCTATGAACTGTTACTCCGATTAAAGGCAAACTTTATGTGGCCTGCAATGCACGAGTACTCGCCGTATTTTCATAAAAGCCCTGAAAATGCTGCCAATGCTGATATGTATGGAATTGTCATGGGGTCATCACATTGTGAAATGATGCTAAGAAATAATGTTAGTGAATATTTCGGGTTTGAGGCAAGATGGGAAAGCGAAAACCCGGAAAAGGCATTATACAAAAAGAAATTGGCTGATTCTCCGACTCCATGTGCCTATGTTTATGTTGATGCCCATCCAAAAACAGGAGAACGTGTATATAACAAGGAATTATTGCAGGCATACTGGCGTGAAAGTGTTGAACTCTATGGTTCTTATGAGAATTTGTATACGATCGGGATGAGAGGCCTTCATGATGCCACTTGGAGTCCGGAGGGTGCCGTAACGAATGCCGAAAAAGCTGCGTTACTAGAAGACATCATAGCTGTTCAGCGCGGCATTTTTGCTGATGTGCTTCATAAAAAGCCGTCGGAGGTACCGCAGCTGTTTATTCCTTACAAAGAGATTCAGGAGATTTACGATTCTGGTATGGATGTACCCGACGATGTAACCTTGATGTGGACCGATGATAATTATGGGTATATCAGACAACTGCCAACAAATGACAATCGAGACAGATCAGGCGGAGCAGGGATCTATTATCATGTTTCTTATCATGGGAGTCCGAATAGTTATATCTGGTTATGTACGACCCCACTCTCCCTCATACGGGAAGAAATGTCGAAAGCATATGACTACGGTGCAAAACAGGTATGGGTTGTGAATGTGGGTGATTTGAAGCCGGCCGAGAAGCAAATAGAGTATTTTCTTGATTTGGCCAGAGATGTACAAAAGATAAGAAAAACAGATTTACAGGACTATATTTCTCACAAAGCCATTCGTGATTTTGGTTTCAGCGAAGATACAGCTATGGAATATGCCGATATTGAACTTCACTTTCAAGAAGCCGCCTATGCAAGAAAACCGGAGCATTTCGCATCAGACTTATTTCATTACGAGGCCTTCGGTGATGAGGGACAACGATATCTTAACAAATATCATGCTTTAGTGGAGCGTTCGGAAGCTCTTTATCAAGAACTCGATGAAGCAGTAAAGCCAGCATTCTATGAATTGCAGCTTTATCCATTGACCGCTAGCTATCATACCGCCAGGAAATATATTTGTGCTGATAAATCCAATCTGTATGACAGTCAAGGCAGAGGCTCTGCAGCGAATCAATATGCGAAGGCTTCCGAGGATTCGTACTATAGGATTGTAGAAGAAACCAAAAGGTATAATTCATTGTTGGACGGTAAGTGGGATTTAATCATGGACCCGTTCCAGCCCTATTTTAGATCAAGGCGTGCCAAGTTATCCAATTTACTTCAAACGTCTTCTGCTATAGAAGTAGGATATGCTGCGTTAGGTGTCACATCAGAAAAGGACATGCATTTCTCGGGGTATGCAAAAGATATCCGATTTTTGGATATCTATAATACAGGCAGTGGTTACCTTGATTGGAAAGCCACGGCTGAACATGACTGGATTCTATTTAACAGGAATTCTGGCACCGTTTATAGTGACGATCGCATCTGGGTTGGAATCAATTGTGATGAAGCACCGCAGGGTAAAACAACCGCCACTGTGACAATTACACATCAAATAGGTGGAAAGGTTATAAGTGTAAAGGAAATTCCTATTACAGTAACCAATACGGCTGTAGATTTGCCTGAAAAAACTTATACAGAGGCGAATGGCTATGTTTCCATCGAAGCAGAGCATTATTCCTCAATGACAGCAAACGGAGATTTTGCTTGGTTAGTGGAGAAGTATCTTGGCAGGAATGGAGACAGCATAAAGGCATATCCCAATCTTGCCCCTAGTGTAGCTGACCCTGATAAAACCAATTCTGCCTATGTTGATTACTATATTTACTTTGAATCCACTGGGACCTTTGAGGTAGATATCTATCGGATCCCTACACTTAACGAACGAGGAAGTGTAAGGTTTGCCATAGGAATCGACGACGAAACACCCACTATTCTTTCAGGAACAAGGGCTTATGTCAACGATTCACCTGGTACGGAGGGATGGGGCAAAGGTGTTTATGAAAACAATGAAACACTTACTACGACCATCACCGTGCCTGAACCAGGATTCCATACTCTAAGACTTTATTATGTCGACCCAGGAATTATAATAGATAAAATGGTCATTACAACGGGTCATAAAGAAAAGTCCTACTTTGGCGCACCTGAGAGCTATAATTCTACTTTCAACAGAAAATAAGGCAATCAATCAAAGGACTCGCAGGATAATAAACATGCTTCTCACAAGTTCACTGAACCTTTGGGAAGCGTTTTTTTATTTGGCTCTGTTTAATGAATATGATGTAGATTTTTTAACTCTGTTGATTGGAACAGAAAAGATTGACTCCCTCGGGGGTACGGGGCTGGGGAGACCCCGCATGCGCTCCCGCGCCGAGGAGGCTCCCCGGCACGCCCGCGGATTCGCTGAGCGCCTGGAGCGGAAATCAACAACCTAAATTTAACAGAGCGTTTTATTTTAATTACAATAACGCCTTATTTGTATAAAATATTGTAAAAATTCATATTTATCTAAAAAATAATTGATATAGCTTTCTGTCAAAATTATAATAAAACATAGGTTATTAAAATATTGATAGGGGGAGTTTCATGGTCGATCAAATTGTAAATACCATTAACGGATGGTTGTGGAGTCCAGTATTGATTGGTTTCATTGTTTTATGCGGTTTGTATTTTAGTTTTCGCACCAGATTCCTGCAAATTCGCCACATCAAACAAATGGTGAAACTGCTGGCATCAGGGAAAGGTTCCGATGAGGGCGTTTCTTCGTTCCAGGCCTTAGCGATGTCTTTATCAGGCCGTATCGGTGTTGGAAATATCGCCGGAACCGCAACTGGTATCGCTTTTGGAGGACCAGGTTCCGTCTTTTGGATGTGGGTCATTACCTTTGTCGGCGCCGCTTCTGCATTTGTAGAGTCGACACTTGCTCAAATCTATAAAGAAAAGCAGGATGGAGAGTACCGAGGAGGCCCGGCCTACTACATAGAAAAGGGACTGGGCTGGAAGTGGTTCGGTGTCGTCTTTGCAGTGGCCACACTAATTGCGATGGCTGTTTTAATGCCAGGAATCCAAGCAAATGCGATTGCAGATGGCGTACATAACGCTTTTGGCATTGACAAAACGATTACGGGTCTAGTGGTGGTCGTACTGCTTGCTTTAACTATTTTTGGCGGTGTGAAGCGGATTGCTAGAGTGGCAGAATTTCTCGTTCCGTTCATGGCAATCGGTTATCTGTTAATTGCCATCGCCATCGTCGTGATTAATTTTGAAAAAGTTCCCGAAGTATTTGGACTTATTTTTAAAAGCGCTTTTGGGAAAGAAGAAGTATTTGGCGGCATTATTGGATCAGCGGTCATGTGGGGAGTAAAACGCGGTCTTTATGCAAATGAAGCCGGTCAGGGTACGGGTGCTCACCCAGCAGCGGCGGCCGAGGTATCCCATCCAGCCAAACAAGGGCTTGTCCAGGCGTTTTCCATTTATTTAGATGTATTCTTAGTTGTGACATCGACCGCTATGATGATTTTATTTACTAATCAATACAATGTCATAAATGAGAAAACGGGTAAATTTATAACGGAAAACCTTAAAGGCGTTGACCCAGGACCTGGTTTCACTCAAGCGGCCGTTGATACAATCCTTCCAGGATTCGGACCAGGATTTATTGCGATTGCCCTGTTCTTCTTTGCTTTCACGACGATTTATGCTTATTACTATATAGCAGAGACCAATCTCGCTTATCTAGTACGTGGCAAACACAGAGGAAAGGCTTTTGTTTTGTTAAAACTCATCCTTATCGGTGCTACTTTCTATGGAGCAGTCAAAACGGCAACAACGGCATGGGCCATGGGGGATATCGGACTTGGCATCATGGTTTGGCTGAACTTAATTGCGATTGTCTTGTTATTTAAACCAGCCAGTATTGCTTTGAAGGACTATGAAGAGCAGTTGAAGCAAGGGAAAGACCCAGAATTCAATTCTTCTAAATATGGAATTAAGAATGCTGATTTCTGGAAAAATGGCTACGAAAAATCCAAAAAGAAGAAACAGAACGTTTCATGATGTAAAACTTTCATCCGTTTAGAGCTTCTACTAAAATCGGAAAGCACCCGCATGCATCCATACGGGTGCTTTTTTTTTTCGCCCTCAAGTAACGTTTATATATATTTTGGAGTCAACGGTGCGAGAAGTGAACACACTAAAAAAGATACTATTTTTATTAAATCACTCATTAAGAAAGGTGAGTCGAAGAGTGGTTTCGAAACGGCAGAAAGACATCGTGTTGTCTTTAATGAAGGAGAAAGAACCTGTTACAGCCGAATGGATCGCAAAAGAGCTTGGTGTGAGTGACAGGACTATCCGCACCGAAATCAAAGAACTTCAATCGCAGTCCTCTTCGTTAGGAATCGTTATTGAATCAGCTCGAGGAAAAGGATACCTATTAGATATAGAGGATTATGAAGTATTTGAGAAGGAGTTTCATCCTAACGCGAATGAGGCGATGGATGAAAGTCAATCTGACTTTTCCGCACAAGAAAACCGGGTAACGTATCTATTAAAACGATTCTTATTGGAAAAGGAACCGATCAAATTAGAAAATCTTGAGGAAGAGCTATTTGTTTCCAGGCCTAAGCTTCAAAATGACTTAAAAGCTGTCCGTGAGCTATTGGAAAGTTATCATTTGAAGTTGGTTTCCAGACCGCATCATGGCACGCAGGTCGAAGGCGATGAATATATGAAACGGCTGTGCTTTTCCAATTATCTATTAAGCCGGAATACCGGCTTAAATATGGAGAGTCATTCCTTTCAAATTTTGGACGAAAAACTGTTTGAAAAGATAAAGGAAATCATCATAAAAAAAGTCAATGAATACAAAATTGAGATATCTGACATCGCTCTGGAAAATCTGGCAACCCATATCACGATTGGATGCAAGAGAATTGAAGAAGGATTTGTCATAGAAAATCTCGAACACGATTTAATAAAAAAACACCCGTTTGAAAAAATAGTTGCCAATGAAATTGTCAAAGAAGTTGAGGCGTTTACCGGTTTACAATTTCCGGAATCAGAGATTGATTATATTATTGTCCATTTGTTGGGGACCAAATTAATTCACCAGAATACGCTCGATGAATTTAGTAAATTTGATGAGTTAGGTACCATCATTCATTGCATGCTGGACAGATTGAAAACCGAATTAAATTGGGATTTTCATGATGATTACGAATTCATTCAAGCGCTGACTCTGCATATCCGGCCGGCAATGAACCGATTGCGCTATAACCTGAACATTCGGAATCCATTATTAGACGAAATTAAAAGGAACTATCCCAGTGCCTTTGAGGGGGCCGCCATTGCCAGCAGATGCATCGAGGAATATTTGGGGAATGAGGCAGGGGAACACGAAATAGCTTATATTGCCTTACATATAGGCGTGGCTTTGGAAAGAATGAAGACCAGGCAGAAAAAAACAAAACGGGTCATTGTGGTGTGTGCTTCTGGTGTTGGAAGCGCAAGGTTACTGTTTTATCGTTTGCAAAATGAATTTAAAAATGAAATTGATATTGTCGCTACCACCAATTATTATCAATTAAAAAAGTACGACCTATCCACTATCGATTTTATAATTAGCACGATACCCATAAAGGAAAATTTGAGTGTTCCGGTACAAGTCGTGAATACCTTTTTAGGAGAAGGAGATATTGCCCATATCCGGGGGGGCCTATCGTCTGTAAAAGAGAGTGAGGACCAAAACTATTTAGATCAATCTAGAGTTTTTATTCATAAAGACTTTGAAGATAAAGAAAGTGTCATCCGGTTTATGTGTGACGAATTATCCAAGCAAAAACTCGTATCCAAAGATTATGTAAATTCGGTGCTGGAACGGGAGGCGATCGCTCCCACGAATTTTGGGAATCTGGTGGCCATCCCTCATCCGCTTACACCCGTAACAGAGGAAACATTTTGGACTGTGTGTACATTAAAAAAGCCGATTGAATGGACGGATCAGCAAATGGTTCAATTTATCTGCTTGTTAAATGTAAGAAAAGTACCCAAGGGTGATTTGGAAAGAATGTATCAAAGGCTCATTTCTATACTTGAAAAAAGTACAACGGTCCAGAAGATTTTAAAGAGTGAATCAGCAGAAGAGATTATTAAGATCTTAAGTGAAAAGTAACGGATTGAACAAGATAATCGTGTCGACCAAAAAAGAGGAGGATATTCAATATGGCAAGTACAGGTTTTCCTAAAAACTTTTTATGGGGTGGGGCTGTCGCTGCCCACCAATTAGAGGGAGGCTGGAATAAAGGGGGAAAAGGTGTAAGCATTGCGGATGTGATGACCGCTGGGGCAAATGGCGTACTAAGAAGAATTACCGATGGTGTTATAGAAGGAGAAAACTATCCAAACCATGAGGCAATTGACTTTTACACTCATTATAAAGAGGATATTAGGTTATTTGCCGAAATGGGATTCAAGTGTTTTCGAACAAGTATAAATTGGACAAGAATTTTCCCTAAGGGAGATGAATTAGAGCCAAATGAAGCAGGTTTGCAATTCTATGATGATATGTTTGATGAATTGTTAAAGCACGGAATTGAGCCGGTTATTACATTGAGTCATTTCGAAATGCCTTATCATTTGGCAAAAGAATATGGCGGCTGGATGGATCGGAAGCTGATTGATTTCTTTGTACGTTATGCCACCACGGTAATGGAACGGTATAAAAATAAAGTGAAGTATTGGATGACTTTTAATGAGATCAATAACCAGACCAACACTTCTACTGATATTTTTGGTTGGACCAATTCCGGAATCAAGTTTTCGGAATTCGAAAATAAGAAGCAGGCTATGTACCAAGCTGCCCATCATGAATTGGTTGCCAGTGCCTTGGTGGTAAAGAAAGGCCATGAGATCAACCCTGATTTCCAAATTGGCTGTATGTGCTCATTTGTTCCTTTTTATCCGTATTCTTGTGATCCTGATGATATGATCATTGCAGCTGAATCCATGCATGATCGTTTCTTTTTCCCGGATGTCCACGTTAGAGGGCATTACCCGAATTATGCACTTAAATTGTGGGAGAGAGAAGGATACGAAATCAAAATGGAGCCTGAAGACAAAACCATTCTTCAAGAAGGCACAGTAGACTATATTGGTTTCAGTTACTACATGTCGAACGCCGTTAAGGCAGATGCGAAGACAGATACAAGCAAGTCCATGGAAGGAGCCACACAACATTCTGTTGCTAACCCCTATGTCAAAGCCAGTGATTGGGGATGGCAGATCGACCCGGTTGGATTGAGATACTCATTAGTCACCCTTTACGAACGATATGAAAAGCCATTATTTATTGTTGAAAATGGTTTTGGTGCGATTGATGTGAAGGCAGAAGACGGCAGCGTTCATGATGATTACCGCATCGACTATTTAGGGGCCCATATTAAAGAAATGAAGAAGGCCGTGGAGCTGGATGGGGTCGAGTTAATGGGATATACAGCATGGGGATGCATTGATCTTGTCTCCTTTACCACGGGCGAGATGAAAAAACGTTACGGTTTCATTTATGTAGATAAAAACAATGATGGTTCCGGAACCTTAAAGAGAAGTAAAAAGAAATCATTTGACTGGTATAAACATGTGATAGCGACCAATGGAGAAGAAATTTAATAGGAGCTCCAATAAGGGTATCCCAAAAGGGGTACCCTTTTTCGAGGTATGGGACACATTATCGGAGGATAATAAATCCGCCTAACAAAACCTTCATTTTAATTATCTATCATTTTTCCGTTGCTTAACGGAAAAAACCTTTCTGTAAAATAGAGCGCTTTCAAAGTATATTATAAACAGAAAGTGATTAAACCACTTTTCAACCAGTTGCCAAATCAAACAGGTTTAGACGATTGGCTGACTGTTATTTAAAAATAATTTTTACCGATAATAGGAGGAATAAATCAATGAATATTTTATTATGTTGCGCAGCAGGAATGAGTACAAGTTTGCTAGTGACCAAAATGGAAAAAGCAGCAAAGGAACAAGGTGTAGAAGGAAAAATCTGGGCAGTTCCAGCAAATGAAATCAATCAACACATTGACAAGGCGGATGTTCTTCTTTTAGGACCGCAAGTTAGATACCTGCTTGCAAACATGAAAAAGCTGGGGGCAGAAAAAGGCATTCCGGTGGATGCAATCAATCCAGTTCACTACGGTATGTGTAATGGTCCGGAGGTATTAAAAACCGCTCAGAATCTAGTAAACAATAAATAATCAATCATCGACGAATAGGAAAGGGAGAGAAGAGAATGAGTAAAGTCAATAACTTTCTAGAAGAGAAAGTCATGCCGGTTGCAGCAAAAATCGCTGGACAAAGACATTTATTGGCACTAAGGGATGGTATTATCGCAACAATGCCATTTATCATCGTCGGTTCACTGTTCTTGATCTTGGCAAATTTGCCGATTCCGGGCTATGCGGACTGGATGAGTTCGGTTTTCGGGCCTAACTGGGCAGCAAAACTAGGTTATCCGGTTAATGCTTCCTTTGATATTATGGCTTTAATCGCTGCCTTTGCAGTAGCGTATAGATTAGCAGAATCCTATCGGGTGGATGCTTTGAGTGCTGGTACCATTTCATTAGCCGCTTTCCTCTTAGCAACTCCAATGAACTTCTTGTTCACTCCAGCAGGAGCTAAAGCAGGAATTATGGTATCGGGAGCCATTAGTAAAGGATTTTTAGGCAGTAAGGGCTTGTTCGTAGCACTTTTAATTGCCTTATTATCAACTGAAATTTATCGCTGGATTATTCAAAAAGATATCGTCATTAAAATGCCGGATGGTGTACCGCCAAGTGTTGGTAAATCTTTTGCCGCTTTAATTCCAGCTTTCGCCGTATTCCTTGTCATTTGGTTAGTGCGTTTAGGGGTTGAAATGACTCCATACGAGAACATCAACAACTTAGTTATGACTGTATTAGGAAAACCGCTTGGTGTTGTAGGTGCTACCCTTAGTGGAAGCTTAGTAGCTGAAGGTGTTGTAGCCATTCTTTGGGCTTGTGGATTACACGGAACAAATATCGTTGCTGGTGTGATGGATCCAATCTGGTATGGCATGATGGACGACAACCGCCTTGCTTTTGCAGCTCACCAGGCTTTACCACACGTTGTAACAAAACAATTCTTTGATAACTTCATCCACATTGGTGGAACGGGTGCAACATTCGGTCTAGTGATTGCCATGTTACTATTTGCTAAATCTCAACAAATGAAACAACTTAGCCGTCTGGCAATTGGACCAGCCATCTTTAATATTAACGAACCGATTATTTTCGGGATGCCAATCGTGTTAAATCCAATCTTAATCATCCCATTTATTTTAACTTCACTGCTTACAGTAACGGCTACTTTCGTTGGAATGGACTTAGGATGGGTAGCAAAACCTGCAGGTATTGCGGTACCTTGGACCATGCCTCCGGTTATCTCAGGCTATCTGGCTACTGGCGGACATATTTCCGGCGCAGTCATGCAAATCGTAAATATCGCCATCTCGTTTGTAGTCTACGTGCCATTCTTCAAGATGTGGGATAACGCAAAGAGAAAAGAAGAAAATGCCATGACAGAAAAACAAAACATCGCATAACAAAGGGTTGGGGCATTAGTTTGGCTAATGCCCGTCTCTTTCCACTTTAATAGGACAGTACTAATTAGCTTGTTTTAAAAATTGAATCGGCGTTCTAATCAGTAGACGGGAAGGTTCCTTTCCTAATAAATCAGATGAAAGGTGAGTATTATGAATAAAGAAGAGCTTTACAATCTTGCATTTCAATTAATCCTTCACGCTGGGAACGCAAGAAGCCTGGCGATGGAAGCCATGTATACAGCTAAAGAAGGCAATTTTGATGAAGCGGAAGCAAAACTAACCGAAGCAGACTCCGCTTTCACTGAAGCACATCATGTTCAAACTGATTTAATCCAAAAGGAAGCAGGCGGAGCGGAATTCGATCTTCCTCTTATTATGATTCATGCACAAGACCATTTGATGACTTCACTGACTCTTAAAGAATTAGCCAGAGAAATTATTGATTTGCACAAATTGATCAAAAAGGCATAAAGACAAAGGGAATGAAACCTTTATTATTCAGTCAAACTATCAAATAAACGGAAAATCACTACTAGGATGTGTTAATTATGATACATGAGGAACAAAAATCCTTTCCCAAAAATTTTTTATGGGGGTCTGCATCTGCTGCTTACCAGGTGGAGGGTGCTTGGGATGAGGATGGAAAAGGGATTTCTAATTGGGACGAATTTGTCCGTATCCCTGGAAAAACGTTTAAAGGGACCACTGGTGATGTAGCAGTCGACCATTATCATCGTTACCAAGAAGATGTGCAGCTGATGGCGGAAATGGGATTAAAAGCATACCGTTTCTCGGTTGCGTGGGCACGGATTTTTCCAAAAGGAAACGGCGAAGTCAATGAAAAAGGGCTTCAATTTTACGATAACCTCATCAATGAATTGAAAAAGCACAACATCGAACCAGTCCTTACCATTTATCACTGGGATCTGCCGCAGGCTCTGCAAGATGAATACGGCGGTTGGGAATCGAGAAGAATTATTGAGGATTTCACCAACTATGCCATCACGCTTTTCAAGCGGTACGGCGACCGGGTAAAATATTGGGTTAGCTTAAACGAGCAAAACATCTTTACTTCGCATGGCTGGAAGGATGGAACACACCCACCTGGAAAGAAAGATGAGAAACTCTTTTATCAAGTCAATCACCATGCGAACCTAGCGAATGCAAGTGCGATTAAGGCATTTAGGCAATATGTTCCAGATGGAAAAATTGGTCCGAGTTTTGCCTATGCCCCGGCATATGCAGCCACTTCAAAGCCGGAAGATATTTTAGCTGCTGAAAATGCAGAAGATTTCTTGAGTCATTGGTGGATGGATGTATACGCATGGGGAGAATATCCAATCGCCGTGTGGAACTATCTTGAACGTAAAGGACTTGCCCCTGTGCTTGAAGAGGGGGATGCCGAATTATTAAAATCAGGCAAGCCAGACTTTATGGGTGTGAATTATTACCAAACGAAAACCTATGAAGTGAACCCTCTTAATGGAGTGGGCGGAGAAGGGATCATGAATCGGACAGGGGTAAAAGGAACGACTCAAGCGACTGGAATCCCTGGATTATACAAAACATTTGCTAACCCTAATCTGGAGACTAGCAACTGGGATTGGGCGATTGACCCGACCGGATTACGAATTGGTCTTAGACGCATTACAAGCAGATACCGCTTACCGATTTTAATCAGTGAAAATGGTTTAGGGGAGTACGACAAGGTGGAGCAGGGAGATGTGGTCAACGATGAGTATCGAATTGATTATCTTCGTGCGCATCTCAAAGCGATACAAGAAGCCATTACCGACGGCGTGGATATGATGGGCTATTGCACTTGGAGCTTCACCGACCTTTTAAGCTGGCTGAACGGCTTCCAAAAGCGTTACGGATTTGTCTATGTTAACCAGCATGAGGAAGGCGAACATGATTTGCGCCGCTTGAAGAAAAAGAGCTATTTCTGGTATAAGGATGTTATTGAAACGAACGGCGAAAAACTGTAAAAGAGATGCGGCTTTGCCGCATCTTTTTTGATATCGGACTTGTTCTACACAGAGCTTATTAGTAAAGAAGGAGTTTGCAGATGACCTCATTTATGGGTGAACTAGTTGGCACCGCCATTATGATATTTTTAGGATGCAGCATGTGTGCTGGCGCTTCTTTAAAGAAAACCTTTTCATATAATCCGGGTTGGCTGGCCATCCAGTTTGCATGGGGAATGGCTGTCGCTATTGCCGTCTATGCTGTCGGGAAATATAGTGGTGCGCATCTGAATCCAGTTGTGACCCTTGCCTTCGCTTTTACAGGAAACTTTCCATGGAGCCAGGTACCAGCGTACATGGCTGCCCAGTTTCTAGGTGCGATGATGGGGGCAGCAGCCGTCTATTTGCAATTTTTGCCCCATTGGAAAGAGACCGCAGACCCTGTTGCCAAACTGGGGGCTTTTGTTACCAGACCAGCCATTCGGCATACTTTTTCCAACCTCGTGAGCGAGATGCTGGCGACGTTTATTTTGATATTGGCGCTGCTTTCCATAGGAGCCAATAGATTCACAGATGGCCTGCATCCGTTAATTGTTGGATTTTTGATTATTGCACTTAGTTTGTCATTGGGTGGCACGACAGGGGCCGCATTGAATCCGGCACGTGATTTGGGACCGAGAATCATGCATTTTATCCTGCCAATCCATGGAAAGAAAGATTCGGATTGGAAGTATGCGTGGATTCCTGTGGCAGGGCCCGTTATTGGCGGATGTCTTGGGGGAGCCTTTTATAATGCTGCTTTTCTCGGCAAGAGTATTCCCCAATTTTTTCTGACGCTTGGGGTAGGCATTCTGGTATTATTGGTTTCTTACTTTTCTGGCCAAAAAAGGCAAAAACAAGAAGGCGTTCAAACCAAGACTGCCGCATAGGCAGGTGGTTTCCTTTATATGAATAACCGGGTGGTATCATGAATAAACACAGACCGGTATTTTGCTGAAAATGTTTAAAAAGATTATTGCCCATAGAAATCACCACTTCCTAGAGATTTTAGGAAGTGTTTTTTTGTTTGGCTTTCCCGTTTTGGCGAAAAGGACATGGAATATTCAAACAGCGTTCATAGTATTGACACATTTAGTGCATTCTGATAAGGTAATAAAGTTACCTATGATAACTATTACCTTTGGTAACTAATTTAGGCGGTGACGATCATGAAACTTTCCCACAAATTCTTTCATCAACTATTAATGCTCTATCGTCCTTTCGAAAAGCGACTAAATATAGAGCTGAGCAAGCATAATTTGCACCGGGCACAATGGACGATCATTTATTACTTGGAACACTTCGGCTCAGCCACACTTGTTGAACTTTCCAATTACCAAGGTGTTGAGAAACCGACGATCACCAGGACCGTCAGCCAATTAGAAGAATTAGGCTTGGTCGAACAAGTTCCTGGAAAGGATAAACGCAAAAGGCAAATGCAGCTGACAGAGTCTGGAAAACAGTTGTATCAAAATGTCCGAATGACAGTTGATGAATACGAAAAAGATATATTGAAGGGAATTTCAGAACAAGATCAGCTGACAGCCATCCGTGTGATGGATGAAATACGAAAAAATATTATTCAATAGGAGACGGTGGAATTGGAACAAGCACGACCCAAATTGTGGACGAAGGATTTCATCATCATTTCGTCTGTAAACTTTTTCTTATACTTAATTTTTTATTTATTATTGGTGACCATTGCGGTTTACGCAGTCAATCATTATCATGCCAGTGAAAGCCAAGCCGGCCTGGCGACAGGGATTTTCATTATTGGGACCTTAATTGGCCGCCTCATCATCGGCCGTATCATCGAGTCAGTCAGCACAAAGAAAACCATGTTTTTCGGTCTTATCTTTTGTATTTTAGCATCCGGTTTATACTTCATTGATTTAGGGACTAACTTTTTACTGTTTACCCGATTTGTACATGGTTTAGCTTTAGGTGTTGCCAGTACGGCAACGGGAACCATCGTAGCTCTGATTATTCCAACTGTACGTAAAGGAGAAGGGATTGGCTACTACAGCATGAGTACCACATTGGCAACCGCCATCGGTCCCTTCATCGGAATCTACATGAGCCAGCATGCCAGCTTCACAACAATCTTTAGTTTTTGTTTAGTATTAGGTTTAATCAGCTTCGTCATTTCCCTGTTTATGAATGTGCCGGAAATGAAAGCATCAACCAAAAAATCGGAGTCCAAGGGCTTCAAGCTTTCTGACTTTGTTGAGCCCAGAGCGCTGCCGATTGCCTTGGTTACCTTAATTGTCAGCCTGGGTTACTCAAGCGTCTTATCTTTTATCAACTTTTATGCAATTGAAATCAATTTAGTGGAAGTGGCAAGTTTCTTCTTCATTGTATATGCGGTAGCAATCTTGGTATCACGGCCTTTTACGGGAAAATTATTGGACACAAAAGGCGCCAACTATGTCATGTATCCCACTTTTATTCTTTTTGCAGCAGGCTTATTTTTATTAAGCACTGCTAACCAGGGGATTAGCTTATTAATTGCCGGTGTCTTGATTGGACTTGGATTTGGTAATATGCAGTCCTGCACACAGGCCATTGCCGTGAAAGTGACACCGCGGGAGCGAATGGGCTTAGCGACATCTACGTTCTTTATCGCTCTAGATGCCGGCTTAGGATTCGGGCCATACGTTCTAGGGTTCATCATCCCGCTAACCGGCTATCGCCAGCTATATCTCATCATGGCGGTGATCGTTCTAGCCAGCACGATCCTTTATTACTTCATGCATGGAAAAAGAACAACCGCTTCTGAAGTCAAAATGGATGCGGCTTGATTTGAACGGAACTAGTTGTTCATTTGCAGTGCCTGTCACTACTCGAAAATTGCTCTCGGCATTTTTCGAGTGCTGAACAGGCATTTGCTTTATCTAAATAATTTTTCATAGCAATAATATTGATCGTGACCTTGTGGTTTTCCTTTTAATTTTACGACTCCTGTTCTTTTATAACCCTTTTTTTCGTAGAATCCTACCGCAGACTCATTCCCGGAAAACGAATCGAGCCTAAGTGCCGGATAGCCTTGTTCTTTCGCAAAGTCTTCGGTGTATTGCAGCATTTTACCACCATACCCGCCTCCTTGGGCATTAGGGTGTACGCAGAAAGAATGGAGAACCAACGGATTACCATTGACTTCCGTCCATTGGGCAGTTTCCCATTCTGGGGTCTGCCACTCATCAAGGACCATGGCTCCCAAGACTTGGCCTTCTTTTTTTAACACAAATAAAGTTTCGCCTTTTAATGCTGTTTCGAAGTACGCTTGGTTTGGATACTTTTCATCCCACTGCAGGATGCCTCTGCTTTTTAAATAGGACTTGCAATCCTCAAATATGTCCATCACGACCTGAAGATCGTGATAGTCTGCCCTTACGATTTGTTCTTCGGCCATATACCAAAACTCCTTTATCATCCCACTACTGACAAATATTAAATCTATAGGATATTATGTCCTCTTCCATTGTTGGAATTCTCATTTGTCGGCAAAAGTCTGCTTGGAGGTTCTAATCGTCTAGAGGAAGACCTATCAATAACAGAATCACTTGATGTAGATGCCACACAATCGTTCTCGCTGCAGTCAGCTACCCCATCAGTTCTATTTTCTGAAGATAGTAACAAACTTGAATATTATGAAATTGGAGGGTACACTATAATATACAAAAATAAATAATTATTTAATAAAATTTATAATTATTTAATAATTGGAATGATTTGGGGCTGGAGAAGAGTCCAAAGTTTCAAGGGAACATTGTAAGGAGGGGTGTTATGGATGGTTTATATCTCCTTCCAAATGCCGAAGAAGAAATAATAGATTCATATGACGAGGATATCATTGTTACAAACAGGGCTGGTACAGTCATTAAGGTGACTCATATCAGCGGGCGGCAATATGGAATATCCTCAAAGGATTTGCTGGGGCAATCTGTCTATGATTTAGAAAAGAGAGGGATTTTTTCTCCTGCAATCACTCCACAAGTTTTACAGCAAAAAAAGAAGATTGTCGTCATTCAGACGACACTGGATCAGCGGAAAATCCTGGTTACCGGGATTCCGTTATTCAACGAAAGCAATGAGGTGGAATACGTTTTAAGTTATTCCTATGAAGTGTCTGAGCTGCTAGTTATTCAAGATTACTTAAATGAACTTGAAGGCGAGATGACCAAGGTAAAGGAAGAGCTTGAATTATTGCGGGAGAAAACCTTAAGTGTGAATGGCATTATTGCTGAAAGCAAATTTATGAAACAAGTTTTAAAGACCGTCGTTAAGGTCGCCCCTCTCCAAGTATCAGTATTGCTGCACGGTGAAAATGGGGTCGGAAAATCTTTGCTGGCCAAATTGATTCACAAACAAAGCCGTTGGTCCGACGGGCCTTTTATCGAGGTAGATTGCGGAACCATACCCGAGGCGATTTTTGAATATGAGCTGCTGGGCGGATCAAAACCGGATACCACGAAAAAGATCGGCTATTTGCAAATGGCTCATAATGGAACTTTGTATTTGCAAGGCATCGATGAGCTATCATTAGCCTCCCAAACCATCTTGGTAAAAGCGCTCCGGCAGCAAAAGGGCAGCTTTAGAGTGATTAGCTCAACGGAAAAACCCTTGGAAGAGCTAATGAGCAAGAAACAGTTAAGAGAAGATTTGTTCTATCTCATCCATGTGGTTCCCATCCGGATCCAGCCTTTGCGTGAGAGGCTGGAGGATTTAACAGAAGTTATTCACCAGTACTTCAGAAAATTTTGTGATAAATATCAAGTGCAAAAAGAATTATCGAACGATTTATTTCACGAATTACTGCATCTGGAGTGGAACGGTAATCATTTGGAAGTGAAAAATGTCATTGAAAGGCTGGTAGTCCAAAGCGACGGGCCCATCATTACAAAGGATGACCTGCCACTCGAGTACCAAAAAGAGCCTTCCCAAATGGACGGACTTGAAATCGAGGGACGGTCGCTTCAAACCATTTTAGATCAAGTTGAAAAACGAGTCCTGCGCAGCACGCAAAAACGATATAAAACCACGACGGAAATGGCAAAAGCATTAGGGATTAGCCAGCCTTCCATTGTCAGGAAAATGAAGAAGTATTTTAATGAATAAGCCCTAACTCAAGGCTGCTTTACAAAATTTTAGGGCCAATAATAGGTAAGGTGGATGTAAATGTATATTCAGCAGCTCATTGCTAAGCTTGGCAGTGCAAAAGTCAGTCAGAATGAAACACAATTGTTCCGTCATAGCCATGATGAATCACCGCATGCTCCGGCAGAACCGGATGCCGTATGTTTCCCTGCATGCCGTGAGGATGTGGAGGCCATATTAGAGATTGCTAGAAAATATCAAGTTCCGGTTACTGCATTTGGAGCTGGGTCGGGGTTAGAAGGGGCAGCCATTCCGGTGAAGAAAGGGATTTCCTTGAACTTTGAAAACATGGACAAGGTAATCGACTTTTCCCCTGAGGATATGCTCATTACCGTGCAGCCTGGAATGACCCGTATGCAGCTAAACAAAATCGTGAATCGCCATGGACTTATGTTTCCAATCGACCCTGGGGCCGATGCAACGATTGGCGGAATGGCAGCAACGAACGCTAGCGGTACAACAGCCGTTCGCTATGGGTCAATGAGAGACCAGTTATTGGATTTAGAAGTGGTCTTGGCAGATGGGACCGTGATCCATACGGGTACAAGAGCAAAGAAGTCATCCTCTGGTTATCATTTAACCGGCCTTTTTGCAGGCTCAGAAGGGACACTTGGAATCATGACAGAAATTACGCTGCGCCTTCACGGAATTCCAGAGCATACGATGATGGCAACCTGCACATTTGATACACTCGAGCTTTGCGGACAAGCTGCCCAATACATGCTGCAAAGTGGCATTCCCGTTATGAGAATGGAACTCATTGATGCAGCAAGTATCAATGAAATCAATCGGTATAATGATTATCATTTTCTGGTGGGTCATTCTTTATTTATCGAATTCGCAGGCTCGAAAAGTACGGTGAAGGAAGAAGCCGCATTAGCTGCTGAAATCCTGGGAGAGCTTGGGGCAAAAAATTGGCAAGCGGCAAGTGACCCGGCTAAGCAGAGGGAGATTTGGAAGGCAAGGCATGAATTAACATACGCTTTTATGCATCAAAGCGGGATTGATGAAGTGGGGGCCGACGTCTGTGTCCCACTATCAAAGGTGCCGGCCCTAGTGGCATATGCCCGTCAACTGATAGACGAGAGCGGATTAAAAGGTGGCGTATGGGGCCATATCGGCGATGGGAATTTTCACACTTTGATTGTCTTTCATCCAAACGCTGCAGGGGAACGAGAGAAGGCGGAACAAATCAATGACACATTGGCATTGCGTGCCATTGAAGAAGGAGGCACTTGTACGGGGGAACATGGAGTAGGACTTGGAAAAATAAAATTTCAAATGGCAGAGCATGGTGCGTCCCTTGCTGTCATGAAAAATATAAAACAGCTATTGGACCCAATGGAAATCTTAAATCCTGGAAAAATCTTTTCATAAAGAAGAAATCTATTAAAATCGACCCTAATACATAAAAATACTTTATTGTTTCACTGAAGCCCAGCATTTGCTTGGCTTCTTTTTATATTCATATTTAAATATGTATAAAAATAAATCACTGAAAATTTAAAAATGATGTTGTGGAATTGTTTTATTTGTCGTATAATGTCTATACAATTTTGTATAATTATTCAATTATGAATAGTTATATAGTTAATAGTTTTCTATCAATTTACACAACACAATGAAATGACAATGTTTTATCAAAGGGGTCTTTAAAATGGAAAAGCTAGAAACAAATTGGGTGGAGCTAGTTGATTCAATTGGCAATTTTCTTGCTCCAAGTATGGCAAAGGATCATCCCAATTTGCCGGTTGTCAAAGCAGAGGGCTGCTATTATTACGGAGCTGATGGGGTTCAATATCTCGATTTTACATCAGGGATTGCGGTTGAAAATGTCGGGCACAGGCATCCCAAAGTCGTACAGGCGATTAAGGAAAGTGTCGATCATTTAGTCCATGGGCCATCCGGGGTTATTATCTATGAATCTATTTTAAAATTGGCCCAAGAGCTGCAGACGATATTGCCTCCAAAGCTTGATAATTTCTTCTTTGCAAACAGCGGAACCGAGGCGATCGAAGGGGCAATGAAATTAGCCAAGTATGTGACGAGACGGCCATATGTTGTTTCATTTACAGGCTGCTTTCATGGCCGTTCCATCGGGTCATTGAGTGTATCCACTTCTAAAAGCAAGTATCGAAAGTATCAACAGCCATCATGGCTTACATACCAGCTGCCATATGCCCACCCAGACTATTTGCCAGAAGGGGCAGATCCCGAGGTATTCTTTCAGGAGAAGCTAGAAAAGGATGCGGAAACTCTATTTAAGCATCAAGTTGACCCGGAAGAAGTTGCCTGCATGATTGTAGAGCCAATTTTAGGTGAAGGCGGATATATCATCCCTCCAAAAGCCTGGCTGAAAAAGGTGAGGGAAATCTGTGACCGGCACGGCATCCTGCTTATTTTTGATGAAGTTCAAACAGGGTTTGGCCGGACAGGAAACTGGTTTGCAGCGCAAACATTTGATGTAAAGCCTGATATCATGGCGATTGCCAAAGGAATTGCAGCAGGGCTTCCATTAAGTGCAACCGTCGCCTCAAAGGAGCTGATGTCCCAATGGCCATTAGGCTCACACGGGACAACCTTTGGCGGGAACCCAATCGCTTGTGCAGCAGCAAGAGCTTCGCTAGCTGTGATCCAGGAAGAAAAACTGTTGGACAATACAAAAGAAATGGGTGCATATGCCCTAAAGCGGTTAAAGGTAATGCAGGAAAAGTTCCCGGTCATAGCAGATGTCCGCGGCATTGGCTTAATGATTGGAATTGCCCTTCAGGATGTTGAAACAGGGGAACCAAGCGGCGCTAAGGTGATGGAAGTATTAAATAAATGCCTGGAAAAGGGTGTTCTCTTCTACCTGTGCGGCAACTCAGGTGAAGTCATTCGTATGATTCCGCCGCTTACGATTACAAAGGAACAAATTGATCACGGTCTTGATGTGCTGGAAGAGGTTCTAGCAACAGTTTAAACAGGAATAAGGCAGCATTGCCCAAAAATAAAATACTAGTTTTAAAAATAAGGGGGATTTCACGTGAAAGTAAAAAATAAGCTGTTAATTCTTATTACATTAGTTTTGCTTTTTGCTGTGTCTGCATGCAGTAAAGGCGAATCGGCATCAAGTTCTAAAGGTTCCAAAGAGAGCGCCAAAGGGAAAAGTGAGTTAAAGCTTACATTGTCGGCACAGCCGCCAACTCTTGATACGGTCGCAACGAATTCAGTAGACTCGGCAACAGTGGCAAGAAATGTGTTTGAAACGCTGGTAACACCAAACTCTAAATTTCAACCAACACCCATGTTGGCAAAATCAGTTGATATCAGTGATGATGGAAAAACCTATACGTTTGTGTTAAGACAAGGTGTCAAATTCCACAATGGCAAAGAAATGACATCAGAGGATGTCGTGGCATCCATGAACCGTTGGAAAGAAGCATCTGTTGTGGCTAAGGGCCTTCTTGGTGATGCTGCATTCGAAGCAAAAGATAAGTACACGGTGACATTGCAGCTTCAGCAGCCATCATCAGGCTTGCTAAATATCTTAGCATCCACCAAGCAGTTCCCGGCGATTATGCCTAAGGAAATCGTTGAAAAAGCAACCCCTGAAGGTGTGACGGAATTTATCGGAACCGGTCCTTTCAAGGTTGCAGAAGTAAAACAAAACCAATTCATTCACTTAACGAAAAATGAAGACTACCAGCCAGTAGAAGGAAAGGCCGACGGATTGGCAGGCAAAAAAGAAGCGCTTGTTGATGATGTGTATTTCTACATTGTCAAAGACGCAGCCACCCGTTTATCAGCTATCCAAACAGGCGAGTACGATATCAATACCGATGTTTATTTTGAGCAATATGACATCGTGAAAAAGGACAAGAATATTACAACTTTTCCGGACCAATACGGTAATTTAATGGCTGTTTACAATAAGAAAAGCGGTTTATTCACAGACCAGAAAATGAGACAAGCCATCAATACCGCCATCAATGCAGAAGATATCATGTTAGCGACATTCTCTCATGAGGAATTGTTCCAATTAGACCATGGTTACATGAGCAAAGACCAAAAGGACTGGTACACCAAAAAAGGGTTGGAATCTTATAACCAAAATGATGCCAAGAAGGCAAAAGAATTGTTGAAAGAAGCTGGTTATAATGGCCAGGAAATTAAAATCATTGCCACAAGTGATTACAGTGAACACTATGATTCTGCGGTCGTGTTACAGCAACAATTAAATAAGCTGGGCGTAAATGCTAAGCTTGAGACATTTGACTGGCCGACATTGTTGGAGAAACGAAAAGACCCGGCAGCATGGGATATTTTGGTGACAGGCTACTCAACGGTTACCACTCCTGCGCAAATTTTATACCTAAATCCAAATGACCATGGCTGGACAAATGACGCCAAAATTGCCGATCTATTGGCAAAAATCAACGCTGCTCCTTCTGTTAAAGAAGCACAGCCACTATGGGCTGAACTGCAAGAGTATGCTTCAAATGAGTATGTTCCTGTCACTCCATTCGGAACCTACAGCCTCGTTGCAGCAGCAAGAAGCAATGTAAAAGGCTTTACGATTTTCCAAGGCCCAGTGGTTTGGAATACATCCGTTCAATAATTTTAGCTGCGGGGCTGTCCAAAAAGCAAAGGGGTCAGACACCACTCCCAATATAGAAGGGTATTTTTCAAAATACCCTTCTATATATTAGTCTAGGCGTGGAGTCGGGCCCCTTAATGGACAGCCCCGTGTTATGTAATTGCGAGTGAAATGATAGATGAGGAGGGGGAAGAACGTGTTTACTTACATATTAAAACGAATTTTTTCTCTTGTTCCCGTTTTATTCGTTGTCTCAATTGTTGCCTTTCTGCTGATCTATCTAACGCCAGGTGATCCTGTTTCCGTTATGCTAGGGCAAGAAGCAACAGCAGAGCAAATTGAAGCATTACGTGAACAAATGGGGTTTAATGATCCATTATATATTCAATATTTTCATTGGCTGCTTAATGTGCTGCAGGGGAATTTAGGAGATTCCTATTTTATGCATATGCCTGTAACGACAGCCATTGTCGAGCACTTAGGGCCTACTCTTTCGATTGCTGTTCTTGCTGAATTAATCGCCATTATTATTGCCTTGCCTGTTGGCATTTTAGCAGCAAAGCACCGGGGTTCGTTGTTGGACCAAATGGTGATGGGCTTTACATTAACAGGTATGGCGATCCCAAGTTTTTTATTTGGTCTCTTGCTGATGCTCGTATTGGGTGTAAACCTCGGCTGGCTGCCTGTGGCAGGATATCAGCCCCTAAACAGCGGCTTTTGGAATTATCTGCAGTACTTGCTAATGCCGGGGCTTGCCCTTGGAATCATTCAATCGGCCCTGATTGCCCGTATGACCAGGTCATCCATGTTAGAGGTGTTAAATGCTGATTTTATTAAAACGGCTCGTTCGAAAGGTGTGAAGGAACGTGCCATCATTTATATTCATGCCTTGCGGAATGCCTTGCTTCCAATCTTGACCGTTATTGGTCAATCCTTTGGGCTGTTGTTAGCGGGGGCCGTCGTCATTGAAACAATCTTTAATATTCCTGGCATCGGCCAATTGGTCTTGAATTCGATTCAAAGCAGGGACTATGCCGTCATCCAGGGTGTTATTTTATTGGTGGCGTTCTTCTATGTATTGATCAACTTGGTGATTGATTTGCTATATATGCTCATCGATCCTCGTGTGGGATATTAGGAACATCAGGGGGGATAAGACATGAACGTTTTTGAGGTAAATGTGAACCCGAAAAGAGTAAAACAGGACTTGAAGAAACAGGAACGTGCGCTGTTGTTACGGCGTTTCTTTTCAAATAAATTAATGGTGACAGGAAGTATTATTATTGCCTTGCTGATATTATTAGCTATCCTTGGCCCCAAATTAACTCCGTATGACCCTTATGAAATGGTGGTAAAGGAGCGCTTGAAGGCACCTGGTTCCCATCATTGGTTTGGGACCGATAACTTTGGCCGGGACTTGCTAACGCGCATCATCTATGGAGCAAAGGTTTCGATGTGGGTCGGGTTTGCTTCCGCCCTTTTATCGTCCATTATTGGATTAGCTATTGGATTGACAGCCAGTTATTATCGTTACCTGGACAATATCCTGATGCGTATTTGCGACGGATTGCTCGCGTTTCCGGCCATTTTGTTCGCTATTGCCTTGATGGCAGTGCTCGGGGCAAAAACCGAAAATGTCATTTTCGCATTGACCATTGTCTTTTCACCGGAGGTCGCGAGAATTGTCCGGTCGCGGGCACTGGTTGTCCGGGAAGAAACTTATATTGAAGCCATCCGGAGCCAGGGGGCAAGCGCGGCGCGGATTATTTGGAAGCATATCGCGCCAAATACCATCTCACCGCTGCTTGTAAAAGCGACCTTTGTTTTTTCAGAAGCAGTGATTGTGGAGGCAACATTGAGCTTCTTAGGAGCCGGTGTTCCAGCGCCGGACCCAAGCTGGGGGAATATTTTGTCCGATGGAAAAGACGTGATTTATACGGGTTGGTGGATGACCGTGTTTCCAGGGGCTTTTATTATTTTATCCGTGCTGGGCTTGAATTTACTTGGTGACGGACTGCGGGATTTAATCGACCCGCAATCTAGCACGAAATAGATTACCGTCATTCCGTGAAAGAAAATGGAGGAATTATCAATGGAACAACCTCTTCTTGAAATAAATAATTTAAAAACCCATTTTAACACCGAACGTGGCCGGGTGACGGCTGTGGATGGAATTTCATTTGCCGTGAAAAAAGGAGAAATCCTTGGAGTCGTGGGGGAGTCTGGATGCGGAAAAAGTGTGACGGCCCAATCCATTCTGAGGCTGTTTGATGAAAAATACACAGCCTCTTATGATGGGGAAATCAAGCTCCAAGGCGAAGATTTGCTGAAGCTATCAAAAGCTGAAATGGAAAAAATCCGGGGGAATGAGCTTTCCATGATCTTTCAGGACCCGTTAAGCTCATTGAACCCCGTGTTTACCATCGGATTTCAATTAATGGAGACCATTAGAATTCATCAAAAACGCACAAAAAAGGAAGCCCATCAAATGGCCATCGACTTGCTCCGGATGACGGGAATTCCTTCACCGGAAAAGCGGGTAAACGAATATCCCCACCAGCTTTCCGGAGGGATGCGACAACGTGTGATGATTGCCATGGCGCTTGCCTGCAAGCCGAAGCTTCTCATTGCAGATGAGCCAACAACGGCTTTAGATGTAACCATCCAAGCGCAAATACTTGATCTCATGTTGGAATTGAATGAAGAGCTGGGAATGGCAGTGGTTTTTATCACCCATGATTTAGGAGTTGTCGCCGAGATCTGTACCCGCGTTGTGGTCATGTATCTTGGCCAGGTTGTCGAGGAAGCGAATGTCGAGGATTTATTTACAACACCTTTGCACCCTTATACAAAAGGGCTGATGAAATCCATTCCGCAAATGGATGGGGACCGTTCCAAAAAGCTGAATGTCATTGGGGGAACAGTTCCAGCCTTAGACGCTGTTCCAAAAGGATGCCGGTTTGCCTCACGCTGCGAGTTTGCCAATGACCTATGCAGGGAAAAAGCTCCTGACCTCGAATTGCATGAAGAAAATCATAAAGTAAGATGTTGGCATTATGCAGCCATTGCCGGAAAGGAGGCAGTCAAACATGCCTAACCAACAGGCAGAACCGATTTTAGAGGTACAAGGATTAAAAAAATATTACTCCGTAAAAGGATTAAGAAGAAAATCAAAAAATCAGCAAGTGAAGGCAGTCGACGATGTTTCCTTTACCTTATATAAAGGTGAAACACTAGGATTGGTCGGGGAATCTGGCTGCGGCAAAAGTACGACGGGAAGAGCCCTGCTAAGGTTAATCGAGCCTTCTGCCGGAACCGTTTTATACAACAACGAAGATATCTTAAAAAAGCCGATGAGAGAGTTTCGCAAGGTTCAAAAAGACATGCAAATGGTGTTCCAGGATCCGTTTTCCTCTCTAAATCCGCGACTCCGGATCGGCGAAAGCATTAAGGAGTCCTTGACGATCCATTCCATTGCACCCTGGAACGAAAGAGAAGAAATGGTGATGGATATCCTGAGAAAAGTGGGGCTGCGGCCTGATCACTACTTCCGATTTCCGCATGAATTCTCTGGCGGACAACGGCAGCGGATTGGTTTGGCCAGGGCGTTAGTCGCCAATCCGAGCATGCTCATTTTAGACGAACCGGTATCAGGACTGGATGTTTCCATCCAATCGCAAATACTCAATTTACTGCAGGATCTGCAGAACGACTTTAAGCTGACTTCCTTATTTATTTCTCATGACATGAGTGTTGTCCGTCATATTTCGGACAGGGTTGGCGTCATGTATTTAGGTAAACTAATGGAAGAGGCGGATACGGATACGTTATTTTCAAACGCTGCCCATCCGTACACCAAAGCATTGCTCTCGGCAGTTCCGATTGCCAAAGTGGGAAGAAAGCGGGAGCGCGTTGTTCTGAAAGGTGAAATCCCGTCCCCTTTGAATCCTCCTTCAGGCTGTATTTTCCATACAAGATGCCCATTTGCAATGGATGTTTGTAAGCAGGTGGTGCCTGAAAAGGTACAAATTCAAGACCGTCATACGGTTGCATGCCATTTGTATGATTAGGCAAGGAGGAAGGGAGAAGACCATGGATATCAACTGGAAAAAAGAAGCAGAACATCAAAAAGAAGCTTATTTGGCAAGCACGATTGAATTTTTAAAGATTCCCAGTGTGTTAGATGAAACTACCATTGGGGAAAATGCTCCCTTTGGCCGCCCCATCGCGGATGCGCTTGAACATATCTTAGATTTTTGCAAAGAGTTAGGGTTTGCTGTGCATAATGAACAAGGGTATGCAGGGCATGCGGATTATGGTACAGGGGATGAATTTATTGGCATTCTGTGTCACGTGGACGTTGTCCCGGCAGGAAATGATTGGACCTCTCCTCCATTTCAGCCGGAAATACGGGACGGAAGATTGTATGCGCGCGGGTCCAATGACGACAAGGGACCGAGTATGGCAGCTGTCTATGCCGTCAAAATCATTAAGGAACTGGGCCTCCCGTTGAAAAAGCGGATACGCCTCATTTTTGGAACGGATGAGGAAAACGGCGAATGGCTGGGAATTCAAAAGTATTTTGAAAAACAGCCTGTTCCTACAATGGGCATTTCTCCTGATGCTTACTTTCCGATTGTGTCAACGGAAAAAGGGATCTTATCCTGCCATTTGACACAAACCTATAAATCTTTAAGTGAGAGTACACCAGGGTGGAAGCTGGAGTCCTTTGTTGCAGGTGACCGTGTGAATATGGTGCCTGATCAAGTGAAGGCAGTCCTCGTTGGGGATCAAGATGCGAAAGCTGTGGCAGATGCCTTTGCTTTATTTTTAAAGGATTATGGTATTCAAGGAACGGTCGAAGTGGAACATGGCAAAGTTTCATTAAGCTTAGTAGGTATTTCCCATCATGCAATGGAGCCATATAAAGGGTTAAATGCCGGTCTAGCTATGGCCCGATTCCTTGAGACGATGGAGCTGGATGAAAGAGGCCGTCAATTCATTTCCCTTTTATCCAATCATTTTGTTGACGGCTTTTTCGGGGATAAACTGGGGATTTCGGTAGAGGACGAGATAAGTGGAAGGTTAACGGTAAACCCTGGAACTTTCTATTATTCTTCTGAAGCAAATGCCGAAGTCGGATTGAGCATCCGTTATCCTGTGACAACCGATTTTGACGGCGTCATGAGCCGCCTGCAAGCAGTGGCGGGGGAATATGGCTATATGATTTCCCCGGATTTTGTGAACAAACCGCCACACCATATTGATAAGGACCATGAATTAATTCAAACGCTGCAAAAGGTTTATGAGGAGCAAACGGGAGAACCTGCAGAGCTGCTGGCCATTAGCGGCGGTACATACGGCCGTGCCATGAAAAGCGGTGTAGCGTTTGGCCCATTCTTCCCTGGTGAAGTCGATACCGCCCACCAAAAGGACGAATACATCGATCTCGAAAACATGAACAGGGCAATCGCCATCTATGCTCAAGCCATTTATGAATTAGCAAAATAAGGTGTTTATAAGTAAATTTCGCAAGCAATCTGAAAGGGCCTTTCATCTGTTCTATGAACGGGTGGAGGGCCTTTTTTGCCTGTTTGCACTCCTGCAATAGAACCTACTACTAAAGCTCTACTATAATTAGACATTTTTTCGTATTTAAATATTTTCTAAAAATTTGTAAAATTTTACAGTACGATACCGTACAAAATGTTCAAGGAGGAATTCTATGTTTGGGAGGAAGTTTCGCAAGGGGCTCCTGGTTCTGGCGATGTCGGCTGCCATCCTGTCCCCGGCATTAACGAATGCGTCAACCGCAGCAGCTGCAAGCCCAACACCTACACCCAAGGCCGCCCTCATAACCCAACAGGCCGCCATCACTCAGCCTGTCCAAAAGTGGGACAACACCATCTATGACCGCGCAGAACAATATTCCAGTTACACCACCATGAAAGACGTCAAGATTACCATGCGGGACGGAATCGTCTTATATGCCGATGTTCATATCCCGGACGGCAATGGCCCGTTTCCCGTCATCCTGACGCAAACCCCTTACAATAAAAACACCCCTGTGAGTTACCATGATAACGAGTATTTGATTAAACGCGGATATGTGCATATTGCCGTTGATGTGCGCGGAACTGGCTCCTCCCAAGGAACATGGGATTCTTTTGGCCTTGCCGAGCAGCAGGACGGCAAGGAATTGGTGGAATGGGCCGCCAGCCAGCCATGGAGTAATGGAAGTGTGGGACTTTATGGACCCTCCTACATGGGCATCAACCAATTTTTCACAGCCGCTCAGCACCCGAAAGGCTTGAAGGCCATTTTTCCGATTGTCCCGATGGCGGATGAATACCGCGACATTGTGATGTCCGGCGGGATTGTCAATACCGGCTTTATCCCGTTATGGATGGGGCTTGTCGCAGGCATGGGTCTGCAGCCGCCCACCTATACATGGCAAGATCCCCTTGGGGCGGTTTCCGTATTGCTAAACCATGCCGGGGGACTCACCGACTTTCCGGCAACAGCCCTGACATCGGCCCTTTCCGGGGGTGACTTTGCCTATGATGGACCGGCGGCTTGGATTCGCTCTCCGTATTATATTACCGACCAAGTGGACGTGCCTGCGTTTATCTCCGGAGGCCTGCATGACCTGTTCCAGCGCGGGGAACCGCTTCTATTTGAAAAACTGAAAGCAAATGGCGTCACAGCAAAGCTGTTGATGGGGCCTTGGACTCACGGTAATTTTGGAAGCGGTTTACCAGCCGATGATGTTCCGAGTTTGGACCAAATCGCGTTAAGATGGTTTGATCAATATTTAAAAAACATCAATACCCATATCGGGGACATTCCGGATGTGACCCAATTCGTGCTGGGGGATGATCATTATCAAGTCCAGCCTGGCTGGCCGAACGCAAAAGCCAAGGCTCAAAAGTATTACCTCCGGGGCAACCAAGCGCTCACAAAAGAAACGCCTGCAACCCTTGAAGCTTCAAAAACCATGGCACAGCAACCGGTAAACGGCACTTGTTCGCAAAGCACGTCGCAATGGACGGCAGGCCTGCTCGGTGTCATTCCTTGTACAAAGGACAACCGCTTGACCGAGTTGACGGAAGTGACCTACACGACGCCGCCGATGTCCAATGATTTCAGGATTTCTGGCCCGATTGCAGCGAACATTTTTGCCAAGACCACGGCAAAGGAATTAGTCTTGTCCGTTCGGATTACCGACGTGGCTCCTGACGGCACCTCCACAGAGCTGACGGCCGGGTGGCTGGCCGCATCGCACCGGGCGGTCGATTCGTCCAAAAGCCGTTACTTAAGTGGGGAAAACATTCAGCCGTGGCATCCATTCACAAAGGAAGCCCAGCAGGTGGTGAACCCATTTGAAGTGATGGAGCTGAATGTTGAGATATTCCCGACCAATGCGGTGATTAAGGAAGGGCATAGTTTGCGGTTGGCGATTGGACCGAGCGATTTCCCGCATACGGTGGCGCCGCTGCCATCGTTATTGAACGGCCTGCTTGGTGTGGCGACCATTTTTTCTGATAAAGGCCACCCGTCATCGGTGGTACTTCCTGTTGTGGAATAATTGCATCTGCCATATGGCGGAGCGGAATATATTTTGTTAAAATAAATTATCATTATTAAACGGGCGATGGAGTTCGCCATAAACGCTTGAATGCTGATGACTCCTACCAGGAAAAAATCTGGTAGGAGTCTATTTGTTTGGGGAATTTTAAAATGGAGGTGAGGTTTCGTGAATTATCTATGGGTGGGCATCGCCGGAATTGTTGGGGCAATGCTTCGCTATCTGCTGGGCATTTATTTTGGACATTGGTGGTTTCATGACTTTCCGTTGGCAACCTTTTTAATTAACATGGCCGGAAGTTTTGTTTTGGGATGGTTTACCCATTTCTTGCTTCGGTTTAAATCATTGCCTCCCTATATCATCACAGCCCTGGGCACTGGACTTATCGGATCTTTTACAACCTTTTCAACTTTTAGTGTCGAAACCGTCCTATTAATTGAGAGTGCCAAGTGGGGAACGGCGGTTCTTTACGTGCTATCCAGTTTATGGGGCGGCCTGTTCTTTTCTTGGCTGGGCTATCGTTTGGGAATGAAAGCTGAAGTGACAGGGAATGCTGCCTCGCCGAACGGAGGTGGTCATTAATGTTTTTTCCTATCATATTGGTGGCAGTTGGGGGATTTTTTGGGGCGATGTCCCGTTTTGGAATCAGTCAATTTATTAAATCAAGGTATCCCTCGACTTTTCCATTTGCCACATTATGGATCAACCTGCTGGGTTCATTTTTGCTGGGGGTTATTTTTGGCGTCAATGCGGCCAATCTTTGGAGATTGCTGTTGGGCACCGGATTTATGGGGGCGTTTACGACATTCTCGACCTTTAAATTGGAAAATGTCCAGTTACTTGAAAAGGGGAATTGGCAAGTGGCGGGGCTGTATCTAGCAATCAGTTACTCTTGCGGGATCTTGCTGGCGTTTTTAGGAATCTGGGTGGGCGACTTCTTGGCATAGTTTCCATGGATGAAATTTTTAAAAAAATCGGCACCGAATAAAAACAGGAGAACCCGAAAATGGATTCTCCTATTACCACCGCTGACTAAAGCCTAAGCCTGTTTCAAGTTTCCCTCCAAGGACAGCGTGCTGCCAGCATACGTGATTTCTTGAATCGTTACCGGAAGATCACCTGTCGGAATCTTTAAGCTTAGCTTTTCACCAACCTTTTTAAGAAGAAGCTGCCTCCCTACCGGTGATAAAAATGAGATACAGCCAGAGTCCGGGTCAGAGTGCTCCGGAAAACAAATCACATAATCTTCTGTTTCATGTTCATCATCGTACAATACGGTAACCTTCGTTCCGATATACACTTTCGAAAAGGACTTTAAGCTTTTCTCTTTATTTATTTTTAAAAGCTCCTCCACTTCCATTAAATAAAGGGAGAAAAAGTGTTTTAATCTTTCCTGGATCGGAGTGGACGAGATATAGAGGTTCGTGAGCTCCTTGATATTTTCATCCAGATACACCAATTGTTGCACGAAATCTTCTTGGCTTTGGGGGAAACTATGGTTCATAGAAAGTCACCCCTAAACTTGGATTAAACCGTTTGCAGAATTTCGTTGGCTGCTTCATTTCCATTCCTCCTGAATATAAAAATAAGCCTCCCATTAAGGGAAACAGAAACGCAATCTTTTCTGCTCCCCCGGACTAAAACCAGCCCGTTTATCAAATGGAAGGTCGTATTGTAATCATAACATTTTCATCAGGCACATTCCATATATAGGAATAAATGCATCGATCTGGAGGGATGAAGGATGAAGCTCTATTTCGTGCCTGCTATGCTATACTTAATAAGGTCTTGAACTGAAAGGAGCAGCTGTTTTGGAATTATTAAATTCAAAGGTCCAAACTAAATCCACCTATACATATTTGCTTATCTCCGGCATTATCCTTGTTGCCTTTAATTTGCGTCCGGCCATTACTTCGCTTGGCCCGTTAGTCGGAATGATTCAGAACGATGTCGGTCTTGCCCATTGGAGTGCCGGACTGTTAATGAGTCTGCCGTTAGTGGTTTTTGCCGTCATGTCCCCGCTTGTCCCGAAGATTGCCCATCGGTTATCGAATGAGCGGACATTGCTTTTAGGTTTGACATGTCTTTTCGTCGGCATTGCCATCCGGTCGATCCCGACGATGTTTTTCTTATTCACGGGCACCCTTTTGGCCGGACTGGGAATTTCCATCGGGAATGTCCTCCTGCCGGCGGTGGTGAAGGGTAAATTCCCAGAGAAATTCGGCTTAATGACCAGTGTTTATTCCACATCGATGGGATTGATTGCCTCGTTGGCATCCGGACTCAGTGTTCCATTGGCGGAAGGATTACACTTCGGGTGGAAGGGAGCGCAAATTGTATGGGCGATCCCGGTGATGGTGGCGATTCTGGTGTGGATATTTCTACTGAAATCCAGCCCGGAGAGCGAAAAAATCGATAACAAGGCTGTTTCAGGGCCGAGCAAGATGTGGCGCACGCCGCTCGCTTGGCAAATTGCCATCTTTATGGGCTTTCAGTCGTTCTTATTTTATGTCACGGTCTCATGGCTGCCTGAAATTTTACACAGTCATGGTATCAGTTTAAGCGCGGCAGGATGGCTGTTGTCCTTTTCTCAGCTTGTGGGGTTGCCGGCCAGCTTCTTTATTCCTGTTCTCGCTTCGAGGTCACGGTCACAAGTGGGAGTTTCCTTCTTTTTAAGCTTATGTTCCGTTTTAGGGTATGGCGGGCTGCTATTGGGAAGTTCGTATCCGGTTTTAATCATTAGCATCATCTTGGTTGGGGTTGCGCTGGGAGGAATTTTCCCCTTAGCTCTAAGCCTTATGGGACTCCGTACTCAAAATGCCCGTCAAGCTGCCGAGCTATCCGGAATGTCACAATCAACAGGTTATATCCTGGCAGCGGTCGGGCCGTTGTTTATTGGCTATATATTTGATAGGACTTCTTCATGGACCATTCCGCTCGTTATCCTGATTGTCATTTCATTCATTGTGATGCTGTTTGGAATGTTGGCGGGGCGTAATCGATATATTTGACGGCACCGTTTCACAATGCTTTTTCACAGGGAGACACATACAAGACTACTTCTTATGGAGGTAGTCTTTTTCTTTTATAGGGGGTATATATTCCATTGCCGAATAGGGAAAAGTATTACAGGATTTTGATTCTGGTTTGGGAGGAAATATCATGGCTTCTAATTATGTTTGGGAAGATGTGTTGAAATCAATAAAACAATTGGATCCGAAAAAACTGGAAGTAGTCAAGGCGACCTTGCCGGTGGTCAAGGAACACGGCGAGGCGATTACATCCCGGTTTTATAAGCGGATGTTCGAAAAGCACCCGGAATTAAAGAATATTTTTAACATGACCCATCAAAAAACGGGCCACCAGCCGAGGGCATTGGCGAATGCCGTCTACGGTGCGGCGGCCAATATTGAAGATATGAGCCAGATTATGCCGGTGCTCGAGCGGATTGGCCAAAAGCACCGCAGCCTGCAGATTAAGCCGGAACATTACCCGATTGTCGGGGAGAACTTGTTAGCGGCCATTAAAGAGACTCTGGGGGACGCGGCCACTGACGAAATCATAGACGCTTGGGCGGATGCTTACGAGGTGATTGCCGATGTGTTTATCCGGATGGAAGATAAGCTGTATAGAACCACCGAAGCACAGCCTGGCGGCTGGGCAGGATTTAAAGAATTTACCGTTGACCGGAAAGTTCAGGAAAGTGACGTGATCACATCCTTTTATCTGAAACCTAAAGACGGGGCGGCACTGCCGCGGTTTATTCCGGGCCAATATATCACGGTGAAAATTGATATTCCCGAGGAAGAGTTCATTCAGCTTCGGCAATACAGTTTATCGGACAAGCCGGGCCGCGATTATTTCCGTATCAGCGTAAAACGGGAGGACCCAGTGGGGGAAGGCTATCCGCCAGGAGTGGTTTCCAATGACTTGCACAAGTTTTTTAATGAGCAGGATATTCTCCCTGTGTCCGCGCCCGCAGGTGATTTTTATCTGGATATGGAAAGCAAGACCCCAGTCGTATTGATCAGCGGCGGGGTAGGGTTGACGCCGCTGATGAGCATGCTAAATACGATTGCCGAAGAACAGCCCGAGAGAAAAGTATATTATATTCATGCATCCCGCAACAGCAAGGTACATGCCTTCAAAGGGTATGTCGAAGATTTGGCGTCCACCAAGGAAAATGTCAAATCGTTTGTCATCTACGAAACCCCGACAGACGAAGACCGGAGCGCCAAAAATTACGATAAAGAAGGCTATATCACCCTAGAATGGCTGCAAAGCACCCTTCCCTCGAAGGAAGCACAATTCTACTTCTGCGGACCAACTCCATTCATGAAAGCCGTGAACAACGCCCTAAAAGAATGGGGCGTCCCAGCCGAAGACATCCACTACGAATTCTTTGGCTCATTCGACGATATAGACGGCTGAAAGAAGGGGACTGAAGAGGGGTCTGTCCCCCGACGCTTTAACGCATTACCAGGGTGGGGGACAGGCCCCCACCCCTTTAACGCATTAAAATAACTATTGATTTTTTTAACTGTATATATTAAGATTACAGTATGTACTTCCAGGGAAGGATTGAATGTCATGAACAGTGATTTTGTCATCGCGTCCCATAGCTTGGTTTTGTTAGCGAATTTGCCTGATCATATGGCGAATAGCGAAACGATTGCGGAAAATGTGTGCACGAACCCGGCAAGGATTCGAAAAATCATGAGTACCTTGAAGAAACAAGGATTGGTTAAAACGAAAGAGGGCATAGGCGGCGGATATTTGTTAGCCTGTGACCCAGAAACCACCACGTTGTCGGAAATTTATCTGGCGGTCTCTTCGGGATCATTGAAACCTCACTGGTGTACGGGTGACCCGGACCAGGAGTGTGTGATTTCTTCCAATACTCAAAGTGTGATGGATGAAATCTTTAATGAGGCGGAACGGCATATGCAATCGTTTTTGAATCAAATCACGATTAGCAGTGTTCTAGAACGCATAAAACGTTGCGAATCTTAAATTTCTTTGGAACTAAACTGTATATTTTTTAATAACATATTATTAATAGCTCATTTATTTGTTCGGCTCCAAACTGTACTTTTTTTTAACACATTTAAACGGTAAGTAGGTGAGAAGCAGTGATCAATGAGAAGTATAAATTAGAAATTGGCGACTGGGTAAAAGGAGAAACAAGGGACGGAGCGTTTATTCATGGTTACATCGAGGCCATGGATCATTTATACGGAACGGTAAAAGTAAAGGTAATCGCCAGTGATAATGAAAGAAACATTGGGAAAACACTTGAGGTTGTCAATAGGGTCGAAAGGCTAAAAGGGTCCGAAACCGTCGCCGAAGGTGAAATTAGAGACCTGATTGATGTGGCGCTAGCAACCAAGGACCAGCAGTGGTTTACCGAATTATCGGAGAAACTGGCCACGATAACCAAGAAATCCAATCCGGGTACAGCATCGAACACGGTAAGACCGGTTGCTTGCAATAAGGCCAGCACATCAGAAAAAGAAAGCGAGAGTGAAAGAGGGTAGGCCTCTGGAGCTTTTTTAGCGAATGTCTCGAATTCGTGATAGTTCAATTTGAAATTCTCATGTTCTTAGGGAGTGTGTTTGAAAATGATAAATCTGTATACGACCCCAAGCTGTACTTCATGCCGGAAAGCAAAGGCCTGGCTGGAGGAACATCAAATTGATTTTAAAGAAAGAAACATCTTATCTGAACCGCTGACGGAGCAGGAAATTAAATCGATTTTGTTGATGACTGAAGAAGGAACCGATGAGATTATTTCTACTAATTCCAAAGCGTTTCAAGAACTGAAACAAAACATTGAAAATATTGATTCATTGCCGTTGCATGAGTTGTATAAATTGATTATCGATAATCCAAAAATGCTGCGCCGGCCGATTATCCAGGATGAAAAGCGATTGCAGATCGGGTATAACGAGGAGGAAATCCGCAGCTTCCTGCCCCGCCGCCTCCGGGCCTATTTAAGAACAGAAATGCGGAAAATGGCTAATTAAACCAGAAAGGAGTTGTAGAACGATGATTGAAGTCATGATAACAGTAAAGTTAAAAGACAGGAATTATAATACCAATGTCATTGTTCATAAAGGGATAAGTGAGCAAGATATTCAGCGCCTCGCTGAAGAACAAGTGATGAAACAATGGGGTATTTAATAAATCAGACTGCTTCCGAACGCGGGAGGCAGTCTTTTTATTATGGCTCTGTTATACCTGAATATTGAATTCAATGTGTTTAAAAAATAAACGGAAAAGTTCCGTTTAGATCGGGAAATACCGATATTTCCTTAAAAATAAAGGGAGGTTTTCCGTTTATATGATCCAAATCTTTGGATTTTGCTTATTTTAGAGCAGTAAATCGGAATATCTCCGCCTATATTGCTTCATAAGCTTCCTCTATATACATTAGCCGGAAATACTCCGCCTATGAATTATCACACCAACCCGAAAATCAACTCCTTCTTACGTTAATCAAATGGGATTCTGTAATATAAATAAGCTACCGTTCTGGCGAGTTTTGCGAGCGTACAGTCGTTAATAAATCGCTATTAACGACCGTTCTGGCGCCTTTTCTGAGTGTACGGTCGCTAATAAAGGCTATTAACGACCGTTCTAGTGATTTTTCCGAGCGTACGGTCGCTAATAAAGGCTATTAGCGACGGTTCTGGTGATTTTTCCGAGCGTACAGTCGTTAACCGATATTACATCTTCCAGCAGTCTATTAATGTAAAAACCAGCACTCCTTTGGAAAAGAGCTCTATTTTAAGAAATCGGGCATTAATACTGTTGCTAAATCCAAAACCTATTCCTCAAACTCCCCCTCGGACAAAGGGGACAACGCTTTTGTCTCATCCACATGAATAAACGCATCATACCGTTCTGATAATCGGGAAGGCACATAATTCCCATAATGCTCATAGGCAGGGTCATACACGACCCCAATAGCCCGGTGCCCCATTTCCCCGCGGAACACATCCTTATTTTCTTCTGTAAACATCAAATATTGGTTAAAAGCACCGGCACTATGGACCGCTTTTTCCCAGCTGCCATCCGCCCCTTCAGGCACCTTCATCACTGCATGAGGCACTCCCCACTTCTCGGCGGCAATCACCGTGCCGCGATAGGTCCCCATGCCAATTGCATACACTTTCTCCAAGCCGTACTTTTCCCTGATTAATTGCCCTGTATTGACCATGCCTTCTCTGGCCATGTCCGTAGCCCTGGCATCGCCGATATGGGTGTTATGCTCCCAAACAATTCCTTTTGCTTCAGGACCATAAAAGTTTCCGATTGTATCAAGCGCCTCGACCATATGACGGTCCCTTATATTCCAGGATTCATTGTCATTGGTGACCATCGTGTGATAGTAAAATTCAGCATTCGAGGCGACAAGCGCATTGATATTCATGTTGAGTGCCGCTTCCGGATCATTCTGATGAATTCTCTTATTTTCCCTAATCGTCTGAAGCAAATCCATAATCTCGCTCATGCAATTTTCCCCGTAAAAAGCAGCCGAAATCCCGTACATTTCCGGCTTCCGATGAAACGGTTCAAAACAGCTGACCGCGTTAAGGGCCTTTTCCAAATCGGGTGATTCGATTTTTTTCAAATAATCAATAATGGCATCCATTGATTCCCATAAACTGTACACATCCAGCCCATAAAAGCCGATCTTCTTTCCGGTCTGGGACTGATTATATGTCCGCAGCCATTCCACCAGCTCCACGATTTCCTCATTGGCCCACATCCAAGCCGGCCAGCGGTTAAAGGAGGATTTCAGCACCTCTTCGGCACTTTGATATTCGGGAGCCTGGCCTTTAACATAGCGATTCACTTCATAACAGGCCGGCCAATCGCCTTCAACGGCTATAAAGGAAAAGTTGTGCTCCTGAATGAGCTGCTTGGTCATTTCCCTGCGGATCGTATAAAATTCACTCGTTCCATGGCTCGCCTCGCCCATTAGCACATATTTCGCTTTACCCGCATCCTTCACTAATGGAGCCAGCTCAGAAGGCTGTGAAAAACGAACCGCATCCTTTCGAATTTGATCTAATAATGTTTCTGTTTTTAACAAGGAACTTCACCTCAACAGTAGTATGAACCACGGGAGACCACTTCATTTCAAAAAGAAAAACGAGAATCAAGGATTCCCGTTTCAAATTAGGCGATTTGTTTCCTCTTGATCAGAGACATGGACAGTAACACGGCAATGACCAACATCACAATACATATGATGATGCCGATATATGGTAACAAAATAGGAAAATTCGAAATATTGACCGTAATAAAATTCATATACAATGCTTCTACCTTCATGATATTGGTCAACGTGAGGGCCAATACCCGGTCCATCCATCGGATGTCGAGGCTCAATATACTTTGGGCTAAAATCGGAACTCCGTACAATAGACCTGAAATGAAGAAGGAAAGTACCGATGACTTTGCTAAAGTTGAAATCACCACAATTAATCCGGCAAAAGCAAACGCAGCTAGCAAATGCAGGCCAAGCTGGATCAGGTGATATTCCAAAAACGTCAAGCTAAATGGAGAGGCCTGATACTTATAGGCGTATTGAATCGACAAATCCCAGCCCTCGGTTCCGTAAAGTATCGTTTTCATGATCAGGTTATAGGCTTCCCATACGAACACGACCATGATAGTAAAAATAAACGAGGCAATCAATTTTGCTTTCATCGTCACTTGCCGTCCATTTTTGGTGCTTAAAATATAGTTTTCAACGCCTGTTGAATGTTCGTTCGAATAAATTCCCGACAGTCCGATGATCAAAAACATACCGGTTAAAATCAGCCCAAATACGTTGATAAAATCTATTGCTTCTCGGGGGGCGGCATGATAGGAAATTTTATCAATTTTTACATCGTTGAACATATCTTTTGCAAGGCTTAAGCGGTTAACCTCAAGCTGGTCCCCTTTTTGATCTGCCTTTTTGATTAATTGGTCCAAATCAGCAACTTTTTGCTGATTTTCTGTTTGGACCGTGTGAGCCAGAGTGATGTCCGCAATAACCCCAGACAGGGCATTGGTTCTGGCGTCATAGCCATTTTTAAAATCAGAATGGTCCAATTCTGTCCGAACTTTGTCGGCTTTTTCAATTTTCTCTTGGGTAAGGGGACCTTCCCATTCACTATATACATCCCGTGTGGTGCTAGTGTCCCAAACATTGGTTAAGGATACCAGTGTCAGCCAGCCAAACATAAAGATGCCGGCAAAATAAAGGCTCTTTTGCTTAAGGATCTTGATTAATTCCCACTTAATCATGCCCCCGCCTCCTTGTCGAAATAATATAGATACAAATCCTCCAGATTAACCGGAGTATGGTCCGCCTTCCCTGTCGGCTTTTTCTCAGAGACAATCCTTAGATCCACACCGTTGCTGCCGCGCATCATGCTGCCCACTTTATAGGAACGTTGGTAATCAGGTACCTCCTGATCGTTCACGTGGACCATCCATACATGCTCCTGAATACTTTCCATTAGCTTTTGTGGGGTGTTTTTCTCTATCAGCCTGCCGTTTTTCATAATGAGTATTTCTTTTGCAATATATTCAATATCTGAGACAATATGGGTGGAAAGCAGGACAATTCGGTCGTGTGCAATTTCAGAAAGCAGGTTCCGGAACCGGATTCTTTCTTTAGGGTCGAGGCCCACTGTCGGTTCATCAACGATGAGAACTTTAGGGTCATTCAGCAGGGCTTGGGCGATTCCGACCCGCTGCTTCATCCCGCCCGAAAGTTTGCCGATTTTCGCCTTTGACATTTCGGATAGATTGACCTTTTCCAGCAATTCCTTGATTTTTTGTTTGCCAGTGGATTTGTCGATTCCTTTTAAACTGGCGATATAAGCCAGGAACTTCTCTACGGTAAAATGCTTGTAATAGCCGATATGCTGGGGAAGATAGCCCAGCAAGTCACGATATCTTTCCCCTAACTGGAAAATATCCTCTCCGTTTAAGGTAATCCGTCCGGATGTTGGGGTTGAGACCGTAGCCAGCATCCTCATCAAGGTCGTTTTTCCAGAGCCGTTCGCTCCCAGGAAACCGTAAACACCGTTTGTTAACTCCGTGCTTACACCGTCAACAGCACGTTTATCACCAAATGTTTTTGTCACATTTTCAAGTATTAATTTCATATTCCTTGGCTCCTCACGTTTAAGGTTTTAATTTTTACAATGTGAACAATCCAGATAATCATTCCGGCCAATAGAAGAGCGGCAGCTATAGTGCCGTTCAATTCAATCAGGAAGGCTTGGGCAGTGGGTGTTTGAATTATGACATAACAAAACACAAACCAACCTGCCAATAAGACGCTGCTTGCCATGCTGCTCTTTAAGCTCATGGCTGCCAAAAAGGCGATGCCGGTCACCAGCACATAAGGGATCGTCCAGGCGATGAGGAGCTTGGAAAAAATAAGGTCCGGATGAATCTGCAAGCAGATTGCCGTCACAGCCGCGTTGATGATTAGATTAAACAAGCCAACCACTAGCAGACGTGAAGTAACGATTTGCTGGGCGTTGTATTTTAATGTCATTTCAAGTTCTGCCATTCCGGCATTCCGGCTTTTGAGGATTTCAAAAATCCCCGCAATAAACGGCATAGGGGCCAGCGTAAACAGGGTCAGATAGGGATTTGATTGGAAAATGGTTAGGCTCGAGATTCCGAAAAACAGGAATACACTGTTTAAAGCCCAAAAGGTCCAGTTGAACATCAGCATCTCCCGCAAACTGTTGGAAATGATGGTTTGGACACTGTTTTTGAGAAGGGCCATCCGCTTTTTCCTTTGTGGAACCTGGGAAAGAATGTATTCAATGGACGTTTCAATTTCCTCTTCATTGGGGTAATCGACTGTATAAGCATTTAGGAATTCGCTGATTTCCGTGTCAGTTTGTATTTCTTTCATCCTGCTCACCTCTGTATAGATAAGTTTTGAGCTTGCCTAAGCCTTGTTTTAATCGAGATTTCACTGTTGGCACACTGCTGTTGGTAATGGCTGCGATTTCCGCTATTTTCAACTCATTGAAGTATTTTAAAAGAATCGCTTCGCGTTGATAGCTTGGAAGGTTCTCTAATGCCTGTTTGATTTCCTTGCGTGTTTCGTTTTTTTCAAAAATCGATGGCACATCTTTTTCGGTCCTGGTGTCTTGATCTGTCAGTTCGTATGTATGCTGCCGGTCTTTATGGGTACGGCTTTTGAAATAATCCTTGGCATGATTGCTGGCCACGGTCAACAACCAACTTTTGAAATCAGCAGAAGGCTGGTATTTGCTGATGTTTTTTAACAGTTTAATAAAGGTTTCCTGGGTCAAGTCTTTGGCTAACTCTTTGTCGCCGGTCATCCGGTAAAGGAAGCTGTATACGAGTTTGTAATGGCGCCGCACCAGAACCTCCTGGCTGGAAACAATGCCATGTTTGATATCACGAATCAGCTCATAGTCTGTCATACTTTCACCTCCGAATAGGAAACGAGAATCGAGTGGAAAAGGATTTAGCTTTTAATAAAAAATTTTTTCAATATTACAGATCTGGCTACTACCATTATATTCCTACTAATAGGCTGAAAAAATAATAGATGATGAATGGGTTGTAATATTTCCTTTCGTTCATGTCGAATTTTTACCAACTTTTGAATAATATGTGACTTTAATACAGGAATTTATTTTGCGAAAATAGAATAGATAGGTAGATTATTTGGTTTTATACAGAGGAGGAGTCAACTTGGCAGCCGAACAAATGAATCCCGCAATCGATAAGATATTGGCTAATATAGAAAAAGTCATGACCGGAAAAAGAAATGTCGCGGAATTGAGCCTGACCGCCTTGCTTGCCGGAGGACACGTGTTATTGGAAGACGTCCCGGGTGTCGGAAAAACCATGATGGTACGGGCGCTGGCCAAATCCGTGAATGCCAACTTCCGAAGAATTCAGTTCACTCCAGACCTGCTCCCATCCGACGTCACCGGGGTGTCCATCTACAATCCGAAAGAAATGGAGTTTCAATTCCGCCCAGGACCGCTCATGGGGAATATCATTTTGGCTGACGAAATCAACCGGACTTCGCCCAAAACCCAGTCCGCCTTATTGGAAGCAATGGAAGAAGCCAGCGTCACGATCGATGGGGTCACCCATAAACTGCAAAAGCCGTTTTTTGTCATGGCTACGCAAAACCCGATTGAATATGAAGGGACGTATCCGCTTCCGGAAGCCCAGCTAGACCGTTTTTTATTAAAAATGAAAATGGGCTATCCGGACATAAACGAAGAGATGGAGGTCTTGAACCGGGCCCAAAAAGTTCCGCCCATTGAGGACCTGCAGCCTGTCATCGACTTGGAAGGCTTGCAGGAACTGCAAAATGAGGCCAAAGAGGTTTACGTGGATGACACGATTAAGCGGTATATCGTGGATATTGTCCATCGCACGCGGGAGTACGGCAGTGTTTATCTTGGGGCAAGTCCGAGGGGCTCAATTGCCTTAATGAAAGCGGCGCAGGCTTATGCTTTCATGTTTGCCCGGAACTATGTATTGCCGGACGATGTGCAATATTTGGCACCGTTTGTGCTGTCCCACCGGATTATATTAAAATCCGAGGCCAAGTTTGAAGGCATTTCTGCGGAAGATGTCGTAAACCGTGTGGTGGCCAGAGTGCCTGTTCCGGTTCAAAGGTTAGTGAAATAAATGGAAAAGACCCGGAATTTGCTGAAAAAGGCGTGGAGATTCCTATTGCTGGTTGTGCTGATTCTCCTTAGCTTTTCCTATGCCATGTTCCAGGGGGGATTCGTCAGCTGGTTTTTATTCTACAGTTTCCTCCCGTTTGCCATTTATTGCTTGGCACTAGCGTTCTACTCCTTAAATGAGCTGGAAGTGACCAGGGAGCTGCCCAAAGCCGATTACAATGCGGGTGAGCCTTTGAAGGTCACAATCACGGTCAAACGCAGAAGAGCCTTTCCTTTGTTCTATCTGATCATTGAAGACCAACTGCAAGACTCATTGAAATATGCACGTCAGGGCCGGGGGGGCAAAACCGTTTTGTTTCCTGGTTTTAAAAAAGAGTTATCCTATGACTACCTGATTGGAGAATTGCCGCGGGGCGAGCATTTTTTTGAATCTTTTATGGTCAAAACCGGCGACCCGCTAGGTCTGTTTGAAAAAGAAAAGATACAAGCCGCCCAAAACCGGATTATTGTCTATCCGGCTTTTTCGGAGATGTTTTACCGGCCGCTGAAAAATCAGTTTGATCAAGGGCTGACGGCATCCCGGGAACGGGTGCAGCGTGACACCACCATGGCGGTCGGTGTCAGGGATTATCAGCCGGGCGACCGATTCTCCTGGATTAACTGGAAAGCGACCGCCAAGCGAAACGACATTATGACGAAAGAATTTGAGCAAAGGCAATCCCACGATGTGTTTGTCGTCATGGATTGTGTTCCGGACCGAAACTTTGAAAATATCGTTTCGTTTACCGCCTCTTTGCTCAGGGCCGTTTTGAAAAAAGGGGCCCAATCGGGTTTGCTTTCGGTCAGCAAAGAAAGGGTGTCGTTTCCGATTCGGGGTGGGGAGCAGCATCTGCAGGAGCTGTTTTATCACCTGGCCAAAATCGAGGCGAAAAGCTTCACGTCGCTTGATAAAGTCATTGAAACTGATGGCCTGTTTGTGCAGCAGACGGTATCGTTCATGTTGGTGACGGGGCAATTGACCAAAACTTTAGTTGAAAAGACCAGTTTTGTTGGACAGAGAAAGGGAGGAATGACGGTTTTTCTGGTTAAGGGGCAAAAAGAGGCGCCCAGTGCTGGCGAACTGTCTCTGATTAGCGTCGCGAACGCCCGTGGTGTAAGGGTGGTTCTGGTTCATGAAGGTGACTTTCCCGCAGCCTTTTCGGAGGTGAATATACGATGACAAGGCGAAATTTTCCTACATTGCTATTATATGGACTTGGATTTCTGCTGCTATGGGAATGGCTGAGGCCAATCGAGCAGTTGACGAACACCAATCATATAGAAACGTTTATCATCTTCCTGCTCATTGCCTTTGCATTATCATTCCTGAATGTCAAATGGTATTGGCAGTCCGTCATACAGATATTGTTTATTTTGTTTGCGATTAACCGGTTTCATTATCAAGAACCGTTTTTTCAGTTCTCTTGGCTCATATCGTTCTTGGGGGATTTCCTAAACAACCTCGGATTGATTGCTTCACGGGACTGGACTCATTTATCCAATGGGTTTCGCACTCTTTTGCTGTTTATTTTGCTATGGCTGATGGTGTATTTGGTCCATTATTGGCTGCTCAGGCGGCAGCGGATTTTCTTGTTTTTCTTCATGACCCTGATTTATATTACGATTTTGGATACGTTTACGGTATACGATGCCGGAACGGCCATTGTCCGGACAGTGGTTGTGGGTTTTACAATCATGGGGATACTGACCTATTTACGTATCTTCCATCATGAACTGGTCAGTTCCGACTCCTCACTTTTAAAAAAATGGATTGCTCCGCTTGCCGGGATGATTGCCCTAAGTGTCTTTATCGGGATTGCGGCCCCGAAGGCAGCGCCGATTTGGCCGGACCCGGTTCCTTATTTAAAGACAGCGGCCAATAAAGGGGGCAATGATGGCGGCAATACCGGAATCAGCCGCATTGGGTATGGGACAAATGATGAACAGCTGGGGGGGCCGTTCATTGGAGACGATAATCCGGTATTTCAGTATGAAGCCTATGGAAAGACCTATTGGAAGGTTGAAACCAAGGATGTCTATACCGGAAAGGGCTGGATTCCACAGGGGTCCACGCCCATTACCTTTTCTGAAAGTGATACCGTTCCCGTTTTTTCGATTCCGGATACGGTAGAAACCTCAGCGGAAACAGCCAGAGTCACTTTCGATCCAAGCTTCTTTACGGCGGACTTTATGGTATATCCGGCTGGAATTCAAAAATTTCAGCAGATTAAACCGTCAGGAGGAACGGTCTTCAATATCGATACAACAAAGGAGAAAATTTCTCCAAGGGAAAAGAAAATTACCAGCTATGCCGTTCAATTTAAAGAACCCTCCTATAAAGCCGTCAATTTGAGAAAAACGACCGCCTATCAATCCTCCGAAATGGGCGCAGATTTTTATAACCGGTATACGCTGCTTCCGGAAGGACTTCCTTCCCGAATCAAACAGCTGACCGAAGAAATTACAGCAGGAAAGACCAATTGGTTTGATAAGGCAAAGGCGGTTGAAGAATACTTTGGCAATGGCCAATATATCTATGACCAAAAAAACGTCGCGCTTCCTGGAAAGGATGACGATTACGTTGACCAGTTTTTGTTTGACACAAAAACCGGCTACTGTGATAATTTCTCTTCGTCTATGGCGGTCATGCTCCGTACCATCGGCATTCCGACCCGGTGGATAAAAGGGTTCACGGGCGGGGATTTTATTCAATACAACGTAGGAGAAGACTCGATGCAGCTGTACCAGGTAACAAATAACAATGCCCACTCATGGGTGGAAGTTTATTTGCCCGGCCAAGGCTGGGTGCCGTTTGAACCGACGAAAGGGTTTTATAGCGGCATCAATATTGATTATACGACTGGCCAATCATCGTCAAGCAGCCAGACACCGGTCACGCCAACGGTTGAAAAACCAAAACAAGAGAAAGCCGATGACACAAAAGAAAACAAGCAGGAGTCCTCCTTTGATTGGGGCACGGTTTGGAATAATGTCCAATCGTTCTTTTCCGACCATTGGCTGGGGGCAGGATTGGCAGTGATCATTCTCTTCCTATTAGCGGCTGGCCTTTATCGAATCCGCGGCAAGTGGTTCCCATATGTGATCATGCTGAGGTATCGCTTTAAGAAACAGGATGACACCATCAGTGCCGCATATATGAGTTTGCTTGGCCAATTGGAACGCTATGGTTTAAAGCGAAAGGACAATCAAACCCTGCGAAATTATGCACGCTATGTGGATTCCTTCTTCTCGACCAGGGAAATGACACGGTTAACCGACCGTTACGAACAATATCTATACCATCAAACCCTCCCGGAAGGAAGCTGGAAAGATGCACGGGAATTGTGGGAAAATTTAATTAAAAAGACAATTGCTTGACCTAAAAATCCACCTATTGTTACAATATGAGGTAATTTGATAAGGATAACGGGCGGGCGAAAAGCGCTGCATCTAAACAAGCGCTTTAGCTGTTCTCATCTTCATATATCCTCGATAATAGGGTTCGAGAGTCTCTACCAGGCTGCCGTAAATGGCCTGACTATGAAGGCAGGATTTTTAAAATAGTGATTTGCAAGAAAACTAGAATTCTGCCTTCCTGGTTCCAGGGAGAGAATTCTAGTTTTTTTTGTGCTCTTTTTGTAAAAAATAAAATAACTTTTAAAAATTGAGGTGGCCGTTTTGACGGGAAAGCAGGATATGATTGTTGTTTTAGACTTTGGAAGTCAATATAATCAGCTGATTACACGCCGAATTCGCGAGTTTGGCGTCTATAGTGAGCTGCATCCGCACACAATTACCGCGGAGGAAATCCGCCGCATGAACCCAAAAGGGATTATTTTTTCCGGTGGTCCTAACAGCGTATATGATGAAAATTCCTTCCGTTGTGATGAGGCAATTTTTGACTTAGGATTGCCGATTCTTGGAATTTGCTATGGCATGCAATTAATGACGGTGAAATTTGACGGAAAAGTGGAGCCTGCAAAGCAGCGGGAATATGGTAAAGCCACCATGACCACGGAACAGGAGTCCATTCTGTTTGAGGGTCTTCCAAACGAGCAAATTGTATGGATGAGCCACGGCGACCTTGTCGTCGAGGTACCACCAGGCTTCACGGTTGACGCGACCAGCCCATCCTGCCCGATAGCGGCGATGAGCAATAAAGAACAAAATCTTTATGCGGTGCAATTCCATCCCGAGGTACGCCACTCCGTTTATGGGAATGAGCTGTTGAAGAATTTTGTGTTCCGGGTCTGTGATTGCAGCGGCAGTTGGTCGATGGAAAGCTTCATTGAAATGGAGATGGCCAAAATCCGTGAAACAGTGGGCGAGAAAAAAGTTCTCTGCGCGTTAAGCGGCGGGGTAGATTCTTCTGTTGTGGCTGTACTGATTCATAAAGCCATCGGCGACCAGCTTACCTGTATTTTTGTTGATCATGGCTTGCTGCGGAAATACGAAGCAGACAGTGTCATGAAGACCTTCACGGAAGGCTTCCATATGAATGTTATAAAAGTGGATGCCAAAGAACGGTTCATGAATAAATTAAACGGTGTTTCCGATCCGGAACAGAAGCGGAAAATTATTGGCAACGAATTTATTTATGTGTTTGATGATGAAGCAGCCAAGCTTGAGGGCATTGAGTTCTTGGCGCAGGGAACGCTTTATACCGATGTGATTGAAAGCGGCACGGCTACAGCGCAAACCATCAAGTCCCACCACAATGTGGGCGGACTGCCGGAGGATATGCAATTTACCTTGATTGAGCCGCTGAATACCTTGTTCAAGGATGAGGTCCGTGCGCTTGGCACCGAGCTTGGAATCCCGGATGAAATTGTCTGGCGCCAGCCATTCCCAGGCCCAGGCCTCGGAATTCGTGTCCTTGGAGAAATTACCGAAGACAAACTGGAAATTGTCCGCGAATCTGATTGGATTCTCCGTGAAGAAATCAAAAAGGCTGGACTTGACCGCGACATATGGCAGTATTTTACCGTCCTGCCGAATATCCGCAGCGTGGGGGTTATGGGCGATGCCAGAACGTATGATTATACAATCGGTATCCGCGCGGTTACATCCATCGATGGCATGACCTCAGACTGGGCACGCATTCCGTGGGAGGTTCTTGAAGTGATATCCACACGGATTGTCAATGAAGTTTCCCATGTAAATCGCGTGGTGTATGATATCACCAGCAAGCCGCCAGCAACGATTGAATGGGAATAGGAAAAGCGTAAGCGCCCTGGAGCTAGACAACTCCCAAAGACCCAAAAAAGGTTGACCCTCAACGGTCAACCTTTTTGTTTAATCAGCGAATCTCAATCCAATCTTTCCTTGCTGCTTTGCGTTCTCCAAATAGCAAAACGCCTCTTGATAATCCGCTGCATCGAACACCCTGTCCACTATTGGATGGAGTTGATGTTCTTCCACAAAATGAAGCATTTCTTTATATTCCTCAAAGCTGCCCATGGTGGTGCCTTTCAGGTTGTATTGACCGTAAAAGAAGCTTCTTAAGTTGAAGTTCACCGTGTCTCCAGTTGAAGAGCCAAACATTACAACTGTGCCGCCCTTTCGCAAGATGTCCAAAGATTTTTGGAAAGTGGCCGCGCCCACCGACTCTATGACCAAATCCATTTTTTCGCCATTTAACTTAGCTCCCCAATCCTCGTCGGTTAAAATTCCCCTGTCGGCCCCGAGTTTCATGGCCGCCGCCAATTTTTCCTCAGACCGTGACGTAACCGTGACGTTAGCACCTGCGGCTTTGGCAAATTGTAATAAGAAGCTGGCTGCCCCGCCGCCTATTCCTGGAATCAATACTTTGTTCCCTGTTGCAACTTCCCCCCGTGAAAACAAAGCACGGTAAGCAGTCAAAGCGGCCAATGAAATTACCCCGGCTTCTTCCCACGTGAAAATGTTGGGCTTAAGGACAATATTCGATTCTGCTGCAATGACTTCCTCGGCAAAGGTGCCGTTTAGGGGGTTGCCGAGTATTTTAAAATCATCATCCGGTGCGTCGGACTTTTGATCCCATCCAACGGCAGGATAAATCATGACTGCATCGTTTACCTTGAATTTCGTCACTTTGCTCCCGATTTCCGTGATTACCCCGGCGGCATCGGACCCAATAATCAAGGGCTCGCCATTCGGGTCGTGTTGCTGCAAGGTAAAAAGATCCCGATGATTTACCCCGGCGACCTTCACTTTTATTTTTACCTCATGGTCTTGAAGGGGAGGAGTTGGCACCTGTTCCAATCGCAATCCTTCCAGGCCTTGTTTGCCGTAATGTACAAGAGCTTTCATCTCATAACCTCCTAAAAAATTTCATTTGCTGCATTAAATTATTCTCCAGTTTTTGGGCAAAACCTGCTGATGGTGACCCTTTTTTGGGCGCCAAGCATCGGTCCGGTCTCCTGTTTCCTTGGAGGAAGCTGGTGAATTTCACACGAACAATGTTATATTTTTTAACAAAAAATGTTCGTGTTTTCTATTGACGAATAGTTTCTTCCTTGATATTATAATAGCATATTGAATATGTTGTCGATTTACGTCGTATAATATTGGGAATAAGGCCCAAAAGTTTCTACCGAGCCACCGTAAATGGCTTGACTACGAGGTAAGTGTTGATATATAAGGCAGATTGTCTTTTATAGCACATTACCCTAGTCAGCGTTCTGGTAGAAAAGCCGGAACGTTTTTTTATTTTTAAAAATAGAATCTTAGGGGGAAAAGACATGCAAAAGTACTTTGAATTTGAAAAGTATGGTACAAATTATCGCAGGGAATTTATCGGCGGCTTCACTACATTCTTGGCCATGGCCTATATTTTGATTGTCAACCCGTTAACACTGTCGCTCGCCTCCATTAAGGACTTTCCGGATGCGCTTCGGATGGACCATGGGGCGGTGTTTGTGGCGACGGCACTCGCCTCCGCGCTCGGTTCGATTGTCATGGGCCTTCTTGGTAAATATCCGCTGGCGCTCGCACCAGGTATGGGACTAAATGCATTCTTTGCTTATACCGTGGTATTGGGCAGCGGTATTCCTTGGCAACATGCTCTAGGAGCGGTTTTAATTTCAGGTATTTTCTTCTTTATTCTTACCTTAACTGGACTTCGTGAAAAATTGATTAATGCAATTCCAATAGAGCTCAAGTATGCAGTTAGTGCAGGGATTGGCTTGTTTATCACGTTTGTTGGTTTGCAAAACGCTAAAATCATTGTCAATAATGACGCAACCCTGGTAGGTCTGGGCGACCTGTCTGATCCGAACGTGCTGCTTACCATTTTTGGAATTTTCGTAACGGTCATCATGATGACCAGAAAAATGAACGGCGCTGTTTTCTATGGAATGGTGATTACCGTTATTGCTGGTATGATTTTTGGCTTGATTGATGTCCCTCATCAAATTATCGGAAAGGTTCCTAGCTTAGAGCCAACCTTTGGAGCAGCGTTTACATCCTTCGGCGACAGCTCGTTTTATTCAACAGCCATGCTCGGAATTGTATTAACCTTCTTGTTTGTAGATTTCTTTGACAATGCAGGTACGCTTGTTGCCGTAGCAGGTCAAGCTGGTATTATGAAAGACAATAAACTTCCACGTGCGGGAAGAGCGTTAGTTTCTGATTCCATTGCATCAAGTGTTGGTGCGATTCTTGGTACTTCAACGACAACTTCTTTCATTGAATCGACTGCAGGGGTTGCTGCTGGTGCAAGGACTGGTTTTGCTGCATTAGTTACAGCCGGGTGCTTTATTTTATCTATCTTTTTCTTCCCGTTATTATCTGTTGTCACTTCTCCGGTGACCGCACCAGCGTTAATTATTGTCGGTGTCTTAATGGTTTCTTCTTTAGGCAAAATTGATTGGACGAAATTTGAGATAGCTGTTCCGGCATTCTTGACAATCATTGCAATGCCGTTATCATACAGCATTGCAACCGGGATTGCGATGGGCTTCATCTTCTACCCAATCACCATGATTGTAAAGGGCCGTGCGAAAGAAATTAACCCGATCATGTACTTATTCTTTGTGATCTTTGTATTATATTTCATTTTCTTAAAATAACAGGACTAATATTTCATGAGCTGTGGAGATTGTTCTCTGCGGCTCTTTTTTTATTGATACCTATTTCCTTTATTTTTAAAAATATATATTTTTTTCCATAGTACTTTTGTATGATAGAGGTGAAAGTGTGAGAACGGATTGGGAGTGGTGAAAGTGGACTTATTGGCAGTACGGGACCTGCGCAAAAACTTTGGTCAGTTTGAGGCGGTAAAAGGTCTATCGTTTTCTGTGGAAAAAGGGGAGTCGTTCGGATTGCTTGGTCCAAATGGCGCGGGGAAGTCGACCACCATCAATATGATAACCGGGCTTTTTCCACCAACGTCTGGTGAAATCAAGCTAAGGGATATTGATATCGTCAAACGGCCCAAACAAGCGCAAAAAACAATTGGTGTGGTCCCGCAGGATATCGCCTTGTATCAAGAAATGTCCGCCAGGGAAAATTTAAAGTTTTGGGGAAGGATGTATAACCTTAGCGGAAAGGCACTCGAAAAAAGTATCGATGAAGTCCTTGAAATAATTGGCTTGGCCGATCGCGCGAAAGACAAAGTGTCTGCCTTCTCCGGGGGCATGAAACGCCGGGTGAATATAGGAGCTGCGATTTTGCATCAGCCTGAGCTGTTAATCATGGACGAGCCAACCGTCGGAATTGACCCGCAATCGAGAAATCATATTTTAGAAACGGTCAAACGGTTAAACCACGAAGGGATGACGATTATTTATACCAGTCACTATATGGAAGAAGTGGAGTATTTATGTGAACGGGTTGGAATCGTTGATCATGGCCAATTGATTGCTTGCGGCACATTGAGGGATCTGCGCGAGTCGATTGGCGACCGTTCCAGAATCATGATTTCGTTTGAAGGACAAATGCCAAATCAGCACGAAATAGTGAACCACTTGAACGGGACAGGGCTTTCAATGGAGAAAGATATCACCTTCCAAGAGAATCTGCTGACCGTTTTCCATAAGGATCCCCAAACCATCTTGGGCGGCTTGATCCAACGCATCACAAACGACGGGGTAAAGATTTCATCAGTGGAAATTGTGGAGCCGAATTTGGAAAGCATCTTCCTTCATTTGACTGGCCGGAGCCTGCGGGATTAAGGGAGGGATTTTCAATGAGTTTTTGGTGGCTTGCCTGGAAAGATTTAACCATGATAGCCCGTGACAGGAAAGCGCTGTTGACACTAATTTTAATGCCATTATTGTTAATATCGATATTAGGAGCAGCGTTTGGAAACATCATGAAGCAGGATGACGATCCCGTCATAAAAAAATTCACGCTGGGAGTCGTTAATCTCGACAAGGGACCTCTCAGTACAGTGTTAGTGGAACAGGTCTTTGAAAAGCAAATGGCAGAACAAATCGATATCAAGCTTTTTCAAGAAGAGGATCTCAGGAAAAAAATAACCGATCATACCTTATCTGTGGGAATGATTATTGAACCGGGGTTCTCAGATTCGTTAATGGAGGGAAACCAGGCAAAAGTGAAGCTGTTGACCGTACCGGACCCAGGCGTAAAACCTGTAATCGTTCGGAGTATAGTGGAACGGTTTGCGGACTCCGTTCCTATCGGAGTGGCTGCTGCAAAGAAGGCACAGGCTGCTGGAACTAGCGTTGCAGGGAATACCACTTTAGAGTCTAACTTTACAGAAATGCCTCTCCTCAAAGAAACCACCGTCAACGCAAAAACGAAGATGGTTGGTTCCTTTCAATATTACGCGGCGGCCATGGGTGTCATGTTTTTATTAATGACGGTCGTGCAAGGTGTCTCCAATATGATTCTCGAGAAGGAACAAGAGGTATATAAACGATTGCTCCTTACCCATTTAACCTACACCCACTACCTTTTTGGCAAGTTGTTGGGGTTAGTGGTTATTTGTCTAGCCCAAGCTTCTGTGATTCTGATCGGGACAAATCTCATTTTTGGAGTCGATTGGGGAAATTCAACCGGCGGGGTGATCATCATGACAATCGCTTTTGTTGTGGATGCCTGTGGTTTGGGCCTGCTGATTGGATCGTTGGTGAAAACAGAAAAAGCCTTTTCGGTCGCTGGAATGTTGGGCACACAAATTATGGCTGTCTTAGGGGGAAGTATGGTCCCTATGTATCTCTTTCCTGACTGGGTGAATTCAGCTGTGAAGTATTTGCCGAATGGACTAGCGCTGCAAACCTATTTAAAACTAATGACGGGCGCCAGTCTTGCCGATATATGGCCTGCCGTCCTTGGGGCGTTGGGAATGGGCCTGCTGTTTTTTGCATTAGGCTTATTCCGCCTTTCATTGGAAAGGAGAAGTCGTTATGCATAAGGTCATTACCATCGTATGGCAACAGCTAAAAACGTTTTTTAAATCTCCCAGTACCATCGTGTTAATGTTTGTTATGCCGGCATTGTTTAGTTTTATTTTTGGCGGAATGGCGGCTAGTACAGAAACGTCAAAACCCGTTGTGAACGTCGTGGCGCCAACTCACGGGCAAGGAACCGGCGAAATCCTGAAACTCTTGAAGAAAAGCGATGACTTTTCCTGGAGGCAAGTGTCTCTAAAGGAAGCAAAAAGTAACGTTTCGAATCAGGACAGCATTGCCGCAGTGGTGATTCCTGAGAATATCGAGCAACGAATGGCTCAAAAGGAGCCGCTGTTTGACGTGTTCATAGAAAGGAAGACAGAGCAATATTACAGCCTCGAGCCGATTCTCCAAGGGACGGCAAGTTTGATCACCCAATCCTTACAAGCAACAGATCCAGCCGATTCTGCCGCATTCCCGCAACTATTGCATGCTGTTGCTAATAATAAAGGGGTGAAAGTGGACCGACAAGTTATTCAGAAGGAGCAAAATAATCGTTCTGAAATCAATCTAATGGTCGTGGGGTTCGCCATCATGTTCATGATGTTTGGGCTCTCCGGTGCTGCATCGACGATTCTAGAGGAACGGGCAGGCGGCACATGGGGGAGGCTTTTGGTCAGCCCGGCCACAAAGCTTCAAATCATTCTAGGTTACCTTATATCCTACTTTATGATGGGGGCCATTCAGTTAACCATATTAATGGCGGTAATGGTGATTTTGTTTGATGTAAGCTGGGGCCATTTAGGCTACTTTCTTCCCTTTGCCTCTTTGGTGATTATTTGTGTGGTGGGTTTTGGGTTAATGATTGCGGGTTTGGTGAAAACCAAGCAGCAAGCCGCCGCCTTAACCGCGGTTTTGGTGGTGAGTACTTGCATGTTGGGCGGAGTTTATTGGTCGCTCGATCTCGTTCCTGATGTTATGCAGAAGTTAGCGCTTGCTGTTCCGCAAAGCTGGGCCATGTCGGGTTTTAAAGAAATTATCAGTGGCAGCCTGCATATGCCGACCATAGGAAAAGACGTCCTGGCTTTGACTTTATTCACCGCTTTGTTTTTTACGATCGGGTTAAGGGGAATTCGTTTTGAATAAATATGAGCTGTCCTTTAAGGTGTTTGGCTCCACGCCGTGAGTAATATATAGAAGGTTTTCTTGATGATATTCTATATATTGCGGAGTGGCGTCTGACCCCTTTGCCTTTTGGACAGCCCTTTTTATGTTTGTGGAAAAAATCATATGAAAATTGAAACCAAAATGATTGGCGCAGAGGGGAAGACAAAGTAGACCATCTATTATCATAGTAAACTAATTAAAAGAAAATTCTTTTATTAATATTTACGTTGACTTCCCTCTTAGTCGGTGATATTATACATAAGCAGTCGTTAATGACGGACAAACAACTTAAGAAAAATTAAAAAGTTGTTGACTTCGAGTTGATGGCGTGATATATTAGTAGAGTCGCTTTTGAAAAGCGGCTAAGCAATTGCTCTTTGAAAACTAAACAAACAAATACGTCAACAAATAAACATTCGTTTCTTTCGAAACGAAGCCAACGTTTTAACTTTTATGAGCTATATCAACTTTCTTGGAGAGTTTGATCCTGGCTCAGGACGAACGCTGGCGGCGTGCCTAATACATGCAAGTCGAGCGAATCAAAAGGTGCTTGCACCTTTTGATTAGCGGCGGACGGGTGAGTAACACGTGGGCAACCTGCCTGTAAGACTGGGATAACATCGGGAAACCGATGCTAATACCGGATAATTTCTTTCCTCACATGAGGAAAGGCTGAAAGTCGGTTTTTAGCTGACACTTACAGATGGGCCCGCGGCGCATTAGCTAGTTGGTGAGGTAACGGCTCACCAAGGCGACGATGCGTAGCCGACCTGAGAGGGTGATCGGCCACACTGGGACTGAGACACGGCCCAGACTCCTACGGGAGGCAGCAGTAGGGAATCTTCCACAATGGACGAAAGTCTGATGGAGCAACGCCGCGTGAGCGATGAAGGCCTTCGGGTCGTAAAGCTCTGTTGTTAGGGAAGAACAAGTATCGGAGTAACTGCCGGTACCTTGACGGTACCTAACCAGAAAGCCACGGCTAACTACGTGCCAGCAGCCGCGGTAATACGTAGGTGGCAAGCGTTGTCCGGAATTATTGGGCGTAAAGCGCGCGCAGGCGGTCCTTTAAGTCTGATGTGAAAGCCCACGGCTCAACCGTGGAGGGTCATTGGAAACTGGGGGACTTGAGTGCAGAAGAGGAAAGCGGAATTCCACGTGTAGCGGTGAAATGCGTAGAGATGTGGAGGAACACCAGTGGCGAAGGCGGCTTTCTGGTCTGTAACTGACGCTGAGGCGCGAAAGCGTGGGGAGCAAACAGGATTAGATACCCTGGTAGTCCACGCCGTAAACGATGAGTGCTAAGTGTTAGAGGGTTTCCGCCCTTTAGTGCTGCAGCTAACGCATTAAGCACTCCGCCTGGGGAGTACGGCCGCAAGGCTGAAACTCAAAGGAATTGACGGGGGCCCGCACAAGCGGTGGAGCATGTGGTTTAATTCGAAGCAACGCGAAGAACCTTACCAGGTCTTGACATCCTCTGACACTCCTAGAGATAGGAATTTCCCCTTCGGGGGACAGAGTGACAGGTGGTGCATGGTTGTCGTCAGCTCGTGTCGTGAGATGTTGGGTTAAGTCCCGCAACGAGCGCAACCCTTGAGATTAGTTGCCAGCATTCAGTTGGGCACTCTAATCTGACTGCCGGTGACAAACCGGAGGAAGGTGGGGATGACGTCAAATCATCATGCCCCTTATGACCTGGGCTACACACGTGCTACAATGGATGGTACAAAGGGCAGCGAAGCCGCGAGGTGAAGCCAATCCCATAAAACCATTCTCAGTTCGGATTGCAGGCTGCAACTCGCCTGCATGAAGCCGGAATCGCTAGTAATCGCGGATCAGCATGCCGCGGTGAATACGTTCCCGGGCCTTGTACACACCGCCCGTCACACCACGAGAGTTTGTAACACCCGAAGTCGGTGGGGTAACCGTAAGGAGCCAGCCGCCTAAGGTGGGACAGATGATTGGGGTGAAGTCGTAACAAGGTAGCCGTATCGGAAGGTGCGGCTGGATCACCTCCTTTCTAAGGAATATGCAGTCCTTACGGACTGATAAGACGTTGACCTCTATTTGTTTGTTTAGTTTTGAGAGAGCAATCTTTTTCTGTGAGGATTATACCGTAAGGTATAATTCGAAACAATTCTCTCAATCAAATCGTTCTTTGAAAACTGGATAATCGTAATATAGAAGAAACCAAGTAAAACCGAGTAATCGCCATTTTAGGTTTTAAACCATTTTAGGTTAAGTTAGAAAGGGCGCACGGTGAATGCCTTGGCACTAGGAGCCGATGAAGGACGGTACTAACACCGATATGCTTCGGGGAGCTGTAAGTAAGCTTTGATCCGGAGATTTCCGAATGGGGAAACCCGTTGCCCGTAATGGGGCAGCATCTTTACCTGAATCCATAGGGTATTGAAGGCATACCCGGGGAACTGAAACATCTAAGTACCCGGAGGAAGAGAAAGCAAACGCGATTCCCTGAGTAGCGGCGAGCGAAACGGGAACAGCCCAAACCGAAAGGCTTGCCTTTCGGGGTTGTAGGACACTCAACATGGAGTTACAAAGGAACGGGGTAGATGAAGCGGTCTGGAAAGGCCAGCCATAGAAGGTAACAGCCCTGTAGTTGAAACTTCGTTCCCTCCTGAGTGGATCCTGAGTACGGCCGGACACGTGAAATCCGGTCGGAAGCAGGGAGGACCATCTCCCAAGGCTAAATACTCCCTAGTGACCGATAGTGAACCAGTACCGTGAGGGAAAGGTGAAAAGCACCCCGGAAGGGGAGTGAAAGAGATCCTGAAACCGTGTGCCTACAAGTAGTCAGAGCCCGTTTATGGGTGATGGCGTGCCTTTTGTAGAATGAACCGGCGAGTTACGATTGCATGCGAGGTTAAGTTGATGAGACGGAGCCGCAGCGAAAGCGAGTCTTAAGTAGGGCGAAATAGTATGCAGTCGTAGACCCGAAACCAGGTGATCTACCCATGTCCAGGGTGAAGTCCAGGTAACACTGGATGGAGGCCCGAACCGACGCACGTTGAAAAGTGCGCGGATGAGGTGTGGGTAGCGGAGAAATTCCAATCGAACTTGGAGATAGCTGGTTCTCTCCGAAATAGCTTTAGGGCTAGCCTCACGAAGTTAGAGTCTTGGAGGTAGAGCACTGTTTGGACTAGGGGCCCCCATCGGGTTACCGAATTCAGACAAACTCCGAATGCCAAAGACTTATCCGTGGGAGTCAGACTGCGAGTGATAAGATCCGTAGTCAAAAGGGAAACAGCCCAGACCACCAGCTAAGGTCCCAAAGTATACGTTAAGTGGAAAAGGATGTGGAGTTGCTTAGACAACCAGGATGTTGGCTTAGAAGCAGCCACCATTTAAAGAGTGCGTAATAGCTCACTGGTCGAGTGACTCTGCGCCGAAAATGTACCGGGGCTAAACGTATCACCGAAGCTGTGGATTGACATCTTCGATGTCAGTGGTAGGAGAGCGTTCTAAGGGCGTTGAAGCTAGACCGTAAGGACTGGTGGAGCGCTTAGAAGTGAGAATGCCGGTATGAGTAGCGAAAGATGAGTGAGAATCTCATCCACCGTATGCCTAAGGTTTCCTGAGGAAGGCTCGTCCGCTCAGGGTTAGTCGGGACCTAAGCCGAGGCCGAAAGGCGTAGGCGATGGACAACAGGTTGATATTCCTGTACCACCTCTTTATCGTTTGAGTGATGGGGGGACGCAGGAGGATAGGGTAAGCGCACTGCTGGTTATGTGCGTCTAAGCAGTTAGGCTGGTGAATAGGAAAATCCGTTCACCGTAAGGCTCAAGCTGTGACAGCGAGGGAAATAGAGTACCGAAGTTCCTGATTCCACACTGCCAAGAAAAGCCTCTAGCGAGATAAAAGGTGCCCGTACCGCAAACCGACACAGGTAGGCGAGGAGAGAATCCTAAGGTGAGCGAGAGAACTCTCGTTAAGGAACTCGGCAAAATGACCCCGTAACTTCGGGAGAAGGGGTGCTTACTGGGGTGAATAGCCTCGGTAAGCCGCAGTGAATAGGCCCAGGCGACTGTTTAGCAAAAACACAGGTCTCTGCGAAGCCGCAAGGCGAAGTATAGGGGCTGACGCCTGCCCGGTGCTGGAAGGTTAAGAGGAGGGGTTAGCTGCAAAGCGAAGCTCTGAATCGAAGCCCCAGTAAACGGCGGCCGTAACTATAACGGTCCTAAGGTAGCGAAATTCCTTGTCGGGTAAGTTCCGACCCGCACGAAAGGCGTAACGATCTGGGCACTGTCTCAACGAGAGACTCGGTGAAATTATAGTACCTGTGAAGATGCAGGTTACCCGCGACAGGACGGAAAGACCCCATGGAGCTTTACTGTAGCCTGATATTGAATTTTGGTACAGCTTGTACAGGATAGGTAGGAGCCTGAGAAGCCGGAGCGCCAGCTTCGGTGGAGGCGTCGGTGGGATACTACCCTGGCTGTATTGAAATTCTAACCCGCATCCCTTATCGGGATGGGAGACAGTGTCAGGTGGGCAGTTTGACTGGGGCGGTCGCCTCCTAAAGAGTAACGGAGGCGCCCAAAGGTTCCCTCAGAATGGTTGGAAATCATTCGCAGAGTGTAAAGGCACAAGGGAGCTTGACTGCGAGACCTACAAGTCGAGCAGGGACGAAAGTCGGGCTTAGTGATCCGGTGGTTCCGCATGGAAGGGCCATCGCTCAACGGATAAAAGCTACCCTGGGGATAACAGGCTTATCTCCCCCAAGAGTCCACATCGACGGGGAGGTTTGGCACCTCGATGTCGGCTCATCGCATCCTGGGGCTGTAGTCGGTCCCAAGGGTTGGGCTGTTCGCCCATTAAAGCGGTACGCGAGCTGGGTTCAGAACGTCGTGAGACAGTTCGGTCCCTATCCGTCGTGGGCGCAGGAAATTTGAGAGGAGCTGTCCTTAGTACGAGAGGACCGGGATGGACGCACCGCTGGTGTACCAGTTGTCTTGCCAAAGGCATCGCTGGGTAGCTATGTGCGGACGGGATAAGTGCTGAAAGCATCTAAGCATGAAGCCCCCCTCAAGATGAGATTTCCCATAGCGTCAAGCTAGTAAGATCCCTGAAAGATGATCAGGTTGATAGGTCAGGGGTGGAAGCACGGTGACGTGTGGAGCTGACTGATACTAATCGATCGAGGACTTAACCAAGTCATATATGAAAATGCGAACTCGTTTTATAAAAAAGTTTCTTCTGATTATCCAGTTTTGAGGGAGCGATCTCTCAAGCAAGATAGTCTGGCAGCAATGGCGAGAAGGTCACACCCGTTCCCATACCGAACACGGAAGTTAAGCTTCTCAGCGCCGATGGTAGTTGGGACGCAAGTCCCTGTGAGAGTAGGACGTTGCCAGGCTCGCCCCTTTTGGGGATTTATAAAAGAAATGGCCCCTTGGTCAAGCGGTTAAGACACCGCCCTTTCACGGCGGTAACACGGGTTCGAATCCCGTAGGGGTCACCATTATGGAGGATTAGCTCAGCTGGGAGAGCATCTGCCTTACAAGCAGAGGGTCGGCGGTTCGATCCCGTCATCCTCCACCATATGTTTTTGAGCCATTAGCTCAGTCGGTAGAGCATCTGACTTTTAATCAGAGGGTCGAAGGTTCGAGTCCTTCATGGCTCACCACTTGAATTATGCGGGTGTGGCGGAATTGGCAGACGCACCAGACTTAGGATCTGGCGCCGCAAGGCGTGGGGGTTCGACTCCCTTCACCCGCACCATTTATTTGCGGAAGTAGTTCAGTGGTAGAACACCACCTTGCCAAGGTGGGGGTCGCGGGTTCGAATCCCGTCTTCCGCTCCAATAAAAAATGCGCCCGTAGCTCAATTGGATAGAGCGTCTGACTACGGATCAGAAGGTTATGGGTTCGACTCCTTTCGGGCGCGCTATATCGGGAAATAGCTCAGCTTGGTAGAGCACTTGGTTTGGGACCAAGGGGTCGCAGGTTCGAATCCTGTTTTCCCGACCATCTAATAATGGGGCCTTAGCTCAGCTGGGAGAGCGCCTGCTTTGCACGCAGGAGGTCAGCGGTTCGATCCCGCTAGGCTCCACTTAGTTTCTATATTAATATGGCGGTGTAGCTCAGCTGGCTAGAGCGTACGGTTCATACCCGTAAGGTCGGGGGTTCGATCCCCTCCGCCGCTACTAAAAGTTCATAATGGACCCTTAGCTCAGCTGGTTAGAGCAGACGGCTCATAACCGTCCGGTCGTAGGTTCGAGTCCTACAGGGTCCATTTATTTCGGAGGAATACCCAAGTCTGGCTGAAGGGATCGGTCTTGAAAACCGACAGGCGGGTCATACCGCGCGGGGGTTCGAATCCCTCTTCCTCCTCCATAAAAACACAATTATTATTATCGCGGGGTGGAGCAACGAGCGTTGCTTCGATGAATACGCTGCGAGTTGTACCCATCGAACAGCTGCTTGAATAAGCTTTCTGAGATGGGGACAGTCCATGAAACTATGAGCATGGACCATCTAAATATTTTTTATTACCGCGGGGTGGAGCAGTCCGGTAGCTCGTCGGGCTCATAACCCGAAGGTCGCAGGTTCAAATCCTGCCCCCGCAATTGGTCTGGTAGTTCAGTTGGTTAGAATGCCTGCCTGTCACGCAGGAGGTCGCGGGTTCGAGTCCCGTCCAGACCGTTTCTCAATAAGCTTATTGTTTAAATATATCAATAATTGGCTCAGTAGCTCAGTCGGTAGAGCAATGGACTGAAAATCCATGTGTCGGCGGTTCGATTCCGTCCTGAGCCACCTTTCTCGTGGAGGGGTAGCGAAGTGGCTAAACGCGGCGGACTGTAAATCCGCTCCCTCGGGGTTCGGCGGTTCGAATCCGTCCCCCTCCACCATTTATCTCATTCTTAAAAATATGGCGGCTGTGGCGAAGTGGTTAACGCATCGGATTGTGGTTCCGACATTCGTGGGTTCGATTCCCATCAGCCGCCCCATTTTTCATTTCTTCTTTTTATTATTTTTGGGCTATAGCCAAGCGGTAAGGCAACGGACTTTGACTCCGTCATTCGTAGGTTCAAATCCTGCTAGCCCAGTCAATATGCGGAAGTAGTTCAGTGGTAGAACATCACCTTGCCAAGGTGGGGGTCGCGGGTTCGAATCCCGTCTTCCGCTCCAAAAGTGTGGCAGCATAGCCAAGTGGTAAGGCAGAGGTCTGCAAAACCTTCACCACCGGTTCAAATCCGGTTGCTGCCTCCAGTAATAATATGCCGGTGTGGCGGAATTGGCAGACGCGCACGACTCAAAATCGTGTTCCGTAAGGAGTGTCGGTTCGACCCCGACCACCGGTACCATTTTGCGGGTGTAGTTTAGTGGTAAAACCACAGCCTTCCAAGCTGTTGTTGTGGGTTCGATTCCCATCACCCGCTCCATCTTGATTAATTCAAAGCAATATATTATAATGGGCCTATAGCTCAGCTGGTTAGAGCGCACGCCTGATAAGCGTGAGGTCGATGGTTCAAGTCCATTTAGGCCCATCATTTTGATTATTCCGCAGTAGCTCAGTGGTAGAGCTATCGGCTGTTAACCGATCGGTCGTAGGTTCGAGTCCTACCTGCGGAGCCATTTACATATTACAATTACTGGCCGTTGGGCCTTTTTTTTATGCCCAAAGATACCATCTAATGTCTTCTTCAATTTTCCCCGGTGTACAAAGAAAAAACCTCTTCCCAATTCCATCTTTCATAATAATAACTGCCTATGTTGATATTTTTGATCCACTGTCTTTCCTTCAATTGATCGAGTCGGGTTACATATACATAAGCTGTTTCACGATTTGTCCGAATCCAATATAGCTGGTTATGATCATTGTCCGGTGCAAAGTCGCCTTCATCTTTTGCGGGGGAAGTAATCGGCTTCTGCTCCATTGTATGGATGTTTATTTTGATTAAACGGGGCAGAGGTCTATCCTTCAGCTTCGTCCACTCAGACGCCTTGGAGCGGGAAACAAAAAGCGTTTGATTGTTTGCCCATGTCAAATCACGGTCTACAAAACCATTAGGTGTCATGCCCTTTTTATGGAGACTGGCTGCACTCAAGACGGCTGCCTGTTTATTGCTGGTTGCTTCCCTTCCGGTTCCTCTAATATAACCCACAAGGTTTTGGGAAGGGGCCCAGCGAAACCAGTCTGGGTAATTTAACATCTCATCCACTCTGTGAAATACCCGTCTATTATCCGACAAAAGGCAAAGGGTGTTGCCGTCTGCTGAAAGTGAAGCGGTTGGTGTCAGCAGAAAACTAATCCATTTTTGGTCCTGTGACCATTTAAATGGACTGGTACCTACATAGTATTCGTTTTTACCAACAGGTATTCTGTAAAAGTGCTCAATGCTTGGCTTTCTGTACATGTAAATCTTTAATAAAAGAATATCGGAATGGAGTTCGCTGGATTCCTTTTTGGAAACCAGCAGTCCGTTTCCTTTTGGAAGCCAAGAAAAGTTATCCAATTTTCCTGCCATCTGCTGGGCACGCAATGGCTTTGGAAGCTGAGCCGTAACTACATTCAGGGTTTGATTGACCATGAAACCCAGTATATTCTTATTTGGGGACCATTGAAAATTAGACCTGGTATTGGGATGGATTTGAAAATGCTTGCGTTCTTTTAGATGATATACCCACAACTCTCCGTAGCCGTTTTCCACTTCTTTTCCTTTTTGATAGGCAACCCACTTGCCGTCATGAGACCATTTCGGATAACGGATATAACCGCCGTTTGTGACTTGCTGTTCCGCATTTCCTTTTTTAATCCACAGGTCATTGTTTCGAATAAAAGCGGCTTTAGGCCCTTTATCAGACGTTTCTGCATGAATGGGCTCATAAATAGGCAACAATACCCCTATAAACAGGATGATCATTATTTTTCTTATCAAACCGTTCACCTCTATAGTTTTTATGGTTAGTTTGTGGAAAAATAACTTTGCTATGAGAGGCGACGAAAGTCTTATTTTTGGATGGGACGGCCAAAGTGGAAGTAATTTATGTTAAAGTATGGGGAGCTTAATGGTAAGGGGGTTTCTCTGATGGAGAATAGTTTTATGATGGTTGCCATCATTCTGGTTATCAACATCGTCTATGTATCCTTTTTCACGATAAGGATGATTTTAACGTTAAAGGGCCAGCGCTACTTAGCCGCCGGTCTAAGCATGATTGAAGTGGTGATTTATGTTCTTGGACTCGGGCTAGTCTTGAATAACCTGAATGAAATTCAAAATCTTATTGCCTATGCGGTTGGTTACGGGCTCGGAGTGATAATGGGGATGAAAATTGAGGAAAAGCTGGCCCTGGGGTACATCATGGTCAATGTGGTTACGACGGAATGGGATAAAGATTTGCCCAAATTACTTCGCGATAACGGATACGGCGTGACCGACTGGGAGGCACATGGCCGGGAAGGCAGCCGAATGGCAATGCAGATCCTGACACCGAGAAAATTTGAATTAAAGCTCTATGAGACCATCAACAATTTTGATCCTAAGGCGTTCATAATATCCTATGAGCCTAAAACCATTCATGGAGGGTTCTGGGTAAAATCTGTGAGAAAGGGCAAATTGTTTTCGTAAAGATGATAAAAAGGCGTTAGTGGTTACAGCCATCGAGAATAAACGGTTAAGTCTGATGATAAAGGAGGAGAGCAATCACTGATGAGTCTATTATACGTAGCTACCATGTTTATAGCTGGATGTATCGTGTTTGTTCCCTTTTATATGATTAGAAAACCAGTTATTTTGAAAAATAAAGCCGAATATTATCGGGCATTATCTGAATTGGAGCAAAATCCTAAAAATGAGGAATTAAAAGTAAAGGTCATGGAACTAGGACGCAAATTTTATGGTTCTGCAAGAGTCACTAGTAATGCAACCACTTTTGATGAAAGGATTATTAATTGTGAAATCATAGCAGCCTGCCATATAGATGAAATCGATAGGTGAACGAGATCAGAATGAGATGATAAGCTAAAGGAATGGGAAGTGTCACACTATCCCATTCCTTTTTTATAGGCTCTTTTCTAAAGGATTGTTGCTATTTCTGCATTAATAGATTACCTAAAAAACTTATTGTGTATTATAAACGACCGAACGCATGGAAAAACCAGGAGAACGGTCGTTAATAACCCTGATAAACGACCGAACGCATGAAAAAACCAGGAGAACGGTCGTTAATAACCCTGATAAACGACCGAACGTATGGAAAAACCGGGAGAACAGTCGTTAATAACCCTGATAAGCGACCGAACGCATGGGAAAACCAGGAGAACAGTCGTTAATAACCCTGATAAGCGACCGAACGTATGGAAAAACCAGGAGAACAGTCGTTAATAACCCTGATAAGCGACCGAACGCATGGAAAAACCAGGAGAACAGTCGTTAATAACCCTGATAAGCGACCGAACGCATGGAAAAACCGGGAGAACGGTCGTTAATAACCTGCTAAACGACCAGACACATAGGAAAACCGTCTGACAGGTCGTTTAGGATGCCAAATATGGTTTTTAAAAACAGAAGCAATAATATCTACGAAAACCGCTTTAATACAAAAATGGATAGTTTGTTATTTAAAACCATGAACACACCTAAAAAAATTACAAAAAAATCTAAAACTGGCACAGTTTTTTCTAAAATTGAAAACATTTACAATATATATGTAAGCACTTACAGAAACGTAAATAGGTGAAATATCCATAAGAGGGGGAGGTTTTATGTGTGAATGGGCTTAAACGGGTATTTCTGTTTTTAGATAGTCTCTTTGAAAAAGTGGCTATCGGTTCTCTCATCGTCATGATTGTCATCGTAACGCTTCAGGTTTTTACCCGAAAATTATTTAATTATGTTATTTCTTGGTCCGAAGAAGTGACACTGTTATTGCTTTGCTGGTTTTCCTTTATGGGGATTGCCATAGGGGTACGTGAAAAATTGCATTTATCAATTGAATCCTTTACTGAGAAATTGCCTCCTTTCGCACTCAAAGTGATCGATAAAATCGTACTGCTTGCGACCATCGCTTTCGGTTTGTATTTGTTGAAATACGGATGGGATTTCACTGTACTAATGAAGGATTCCACCCTTCCGGCTACGAAGCTATCTAACAGCTGGGCATACGCAGTTATGCCAATAACAGGTTTCATGATGATCGTTTATGCCTTCTTGCAGTTCATCGGTATTGATACAAGACGACATAAGATGGAAGGGAGCGGGCACTAACGATGGATACTTCTACAATCGCAATCATTATTCTGCTGGCTTGCTTTGTTCTCATGTTGGTATTTCGTTTTCCAGTGGCACTTTCTTTAGCAGGCTCCACCGTAATCACCATGATATACTTAAACATCCCACTTGAAGTGGTTGGACAGCGGATGATTCAAGGGGTTAACTCATTCGCACTGCTTACGATTCCATTCTTTATTTTAGCGGGGCAGCTGATGAATGAGGGTGGATTGGCCATCCGGTTAATTAACCTCGCTATGCTGGTGGTAGGCCGGGTTCGCGGCGGTTTGGCCATGGTTAACGTTCTCGCCTGTCTTCTATTCGGAAATATCTCAGGGTCAGCGGCTGCTGACGTATCCTCAATTGGATCCGTTATGATTCCCATGATGAAGAAAAAAGGATACAGTAAGGAGTTTGCCACAGGTTTAACGACAGCTGCTGCAATTCAAGGGGTTGTGGTTCCACCAAGCCATAACTTAATTTTGTTCTCTTTGGCCTCGGGCGGTGTATCGATTGCTTCCTTATTTATGGCAGGTGTCGTACCAGGGATTCTTATCTGTATTACCCTTATGATTGCCAGCCGTTTTATGGCTATTCGCCAAGGTTTTACTCAAACGCAGGTTATTGACCGAAAAGATGTACCCAAGGTTATAAAAGATGGGATTATTTCCATTATGCCAGTTGTTATTATCCTAGGCGGGATATTCTCAGGATGGTTTACAGCATCAGAGTCTGGCGCTATCGCTGTATTATATGCCATCATTGTCACATTCTTCGTTTTTAAAGAAATTCCCTTCAGCCGGATGTGGGGGATACTCATCAAGACATTCCGCACCGTTTCGATGGTCCTGTTTTTAATTGCCGCTTCAAACGCATTAAGTTATGTCCTGGCGTTCTTGCAAATTCCTTCGCTGGTGACAAACGCATTGTTAAATATTTCTGACAATCCGATTATCATTCTATTAATTATCAACATACTGCTACTTATTCTTGGCTGCGGGATGGATATGGCACCGCTAATCTTAATCATGACCCCCATTTTACTTCCGGTTGTCACAGCACTGGGAATGGATCCAGTCCATTTCGGAATCATTTTAATGTTGAACTTAGGAATTGGGCTTTTAACTCCTCCCGTTGGTACTGTCTTATTTATAGGGTGTGCCCTCAGCGACATTCCGATTATGAAAGGTGCAAAGGCCATGGCGCCTTTCGGATTGATTCTCGTTGCTGCTCTGATGGTTTTAACCTATGTACCTGATATCTCATTGTGGCTGCCACACTTGTTAGGTAAATAACAGGGGGTTTAATAGTTTATAAAATAAATCAATTTAGAGTAGGGGAAGGGGATTTTAATGAACAAATCATCTAAAAAATTATCCTTTGTGTTGAGTGTTGTCCTTGGGTCAGGTCTAATTCTTGCCGCATGTGGCGGTGGGGATACAGCCAAAACGTCAGGAGGAGAAAAGAAGGCCACAGAAGGAAAAACCTATACGTTCCGTTTGGCCGACACGCACCCTGACAATTATCCAACCGTATTGGGGGATAAGAAATTTGCGGAGCTGGTTAACGAAAAGTCAGATGGACGCATCAAAATTACTGTTTTTCCAAACAGCCAGCTGGGTGATGAGAAATCTGTCATTGAACAAGTCCAATTGGGGGCAGTGGAATTCACACGTGTTAGTACTGGTCCATTGGCCGAGTTCAGTAAGCCGCTTGGTATATTCAGCCTTCCATACATCTTTGACGATTCAGAACATGAATGGAAGTTCCTAGAAAGCAAGGAAGGGCAAGATTTGCTAAAAGGCTTGGAATCATCCAAAATGATTGGACTTGCTTACTATGATTCTGGCGCCCGCAGCTTCTATTCTACTAAGCCAGTCAAGAGTGTGGATGATCTAAAGGGTCAGAAAATCCGGGTGCAACAAAATGAGATTAATATTGCCTTGATGGATGCTCTTGGCGCCAACGCTACTCCAATGGCGTACGGCGAGGTTTTTAGCTCGCTGCAAACCGGTGTTATTGATGCAGCTGAAAACAATACACCAAGTTATGTTTCCGCTAACCACTATCAAGTGGCCAAGAACTTGATCTTGGATGGCCACCAGCGTGTGCCTGAAGCGCTGATTGCCAGTAAAGCGACTTGGGATAAACTAAGTGATGAGGATAAAAAGATTATCCAGGAAGCTGCTGAAGAATCCGTTAAAACAGAACGCGAAGAATGGGACAAAATGGAGAAGGATTCCGAAGCTAAAATTAAACAGGCTGGGGTCAATATTGTAGAAGTGAAGGATATGAAGGAATGGCAGAAAAAGGTTAAACCTGTCATCGATAAGTATCGTGCCGATTATGGTGATATTCTTGATGCAATTGACAAACTTAGAAAGTAAAATAATAGATAGAAAGAAAGACTATGCCTACCATTTGTGCATAGTCTTTCCTTTTTGATGTCAAAAAAAGGATTTGGTGTGCAGTGCAAAAGTTCGGTAAAAATGCATGGGAACGTTCTATGCGGGTGGTGCTGATGCGGGATCAGCCATTGGGACTCAAGCTGCTTGTTTTTTCTGCGCTTCTGGTTGTGATACCGATCAGTTTTATTGCTGCGTTTTCTTATATCAAATCAACGGAAGTACTTGAAAATGAGGCAGGTTCCTACAGTTGGCAAATTATTAGGCAAGTAAATACACATATCGAATATTATGTGGGGGATTTTGAAATTGAGATATTAAAAATCTTAAACAACCAGAATATTGATCGGTTTCTCCAAGCCAGTAGCCAAGAAGACTTTGAGTCAAGGGGAATGAATGAGAAAGTCAAGCAGGTGTTGCAAAATGCAGCCTACTCCAGATCGGATATAACCAATATTACCCTCTACCATGAAAATGTTGCGACTGTTGACGCATTGGATGTCCGGTTCAATCGGATCTATCCCATTGAGTCGTTTCAGCCGGAGTTCTTTGACAAAATTCTTCCGGACAATGCCGAACCGGTGATTTTTACCCGGACACTGGCGGACACGGAAAACGAGGAGCATGTTATTTCGATTGCACGAAGATTATTTAGCCCCAAAACCTTAAAGCCTATCGGCTATATCGTGATGGACGTCAACTTTAAGCGGTTTAAGGAAATCGCCAGTCAGGTTAATATAGGTCATTCAGGATTTATGTATATAGTGGATTCACAAGGAAACTACGTTTATCATCCCGATTTTTCTAAGTTAGGTAAAAAAGCGGAACTTGAAAATTTGACCGAAATTCTTGGCGGTGAAAGCGGCTCATTTGTCACAAAGGGTAAGGAAAAAGATTTACTCACCTACACCCATTCGGGATTTCTTGGTTGGACGGTCATTACCTCCATTCCTTATAATGAACTAATTCGCAGCTCGGTTTATATTAAAAACACGATTATGATTACCGTAGTTTTAACCCTGGTCCTTGCTGCCCTGCTTGGGTTAGGTTTAGCCAGCAGTATTATTAAACCGATAAGAAGCTTGCAAAAGATGGTTAAACGGGTGGAGAAAGGCGACTTTAGCGGACAAGTGGAAGTCTTGTCCAAAGACGAGATTGGTATGTTATCGAACGGATTTAATAAAATGCTCATCCACTTAAATGAACTGGTCCATGAAGTTTATTTTTCAAAAATAAGAGAAACGGAAATACTGCTCCAGCAAAAGGAAACAGAACTAAAAGCACTGCAGGCCCAAATCAATCCGCACTTTTTGTTCAATTCCCTTGAGACCATACGCGGCATGGCATTGGAGTACGGGGTGGATGATATATCGGATATTTCTGCTTCGCTGGCCAAGTTATTGCGTTATAATATAAACAATAAATCGCAAACGGTTACATTGGCGGAAGAAATTAAAATCATGGAGGTCTACTTGCGGATTCAAAAGTTCCGTTTTGGTGAAAGATTGGAGTACCAATTTTCGATACCTGATTGGGCGAAGGGTCAGCAGATTGCCAAATTCTCGATTCAACCGATTGTGGAAAATTCATTTAAACATGGGATTGAGCCAACGGCTGGCATTTCTCGAATCAGCGTAACAGCTGAAAAGGAATCAGATGATGCATATGTGATTCAAATTCAGGACAATGGGATGGGGATTTCACAAGAAAAACTGGCAGAAATCCTTCAAACCTTGCAGCAGAAGGATGTTATGGCAGGGGGGCCGGGAATCGGCATGGTGAATGTTCACCGGAGGATTATCCACCTGTTTGGCGAGGAATACGGCATCAGCATCCAAAGCAGTGATGGAAACGGTGCAATAATAAGGATTCGACTGCCATTAGAGATTAATGAAAGTAAGTAATCACATGCTTTGGCTTTTTAAGGGGGAATAGCATGTATAACATACTTCTGGTGGATGATGAGAAATGGGTACGTACTGCCCTTCGGCACATGATCGCAAGGACAGGGCTGCCTTTCAAAGTGGTTCAAGAATGCACCAACGGATTGGAAGCATTAGACTTTTTAAAGGAACATTCTGTAGACTTGGTGATGACGGATGTACGGATGGCCGTGATGGATGGGTTAGCTTTTGTTACAGAATTGGCCGATGGAGAGCATCCGACTGACTGCATCATGATCAGCGGTTATGATGATTTCAAATATGTCCAGCATGCCATTCGTTCTGGGGTATTTGACTACTTGCTTAAGCCTGTAGAGCTGGAAGATATGAAAGCTTGTCTGGAAAAATGGCTGGAGTTTCGTTTGAAACTGGAAAGCAATGAAGATTCAGTGGCAAACAACCTGGACTCAACAGGATTGTCCACGATTGAAAAAGTCATTCAGTATGTCAAAAGCAAGGTACCGGGGGAAATTACCTTATCAGAAGCTGCGGAACATGTACAATTGAATCCCAGTTACCTAAGCAAACTGTTTAAGGATAAAATGGACCAAAACTTTGTGGACTTTGTTCTCGATATCCGTATGAATGAAGCAAAGCGATTACTGGAGCGGACTTCCTTAAGGGTGACAGAGATCGCTGAGCGGCTAGGCTACTCAGATATTACGTATTTTAGTAATATATTTAAGCGTAAAACAGGCGTGCCGCCATCGGAATATCGCAAGCGCCAACAACGATAAGGCGGGCATGGCAAAAATACATCTCCTGTTGTCAAAAGAAAAAACGCATTGCGTAACAAAATAAGAAAAGCTGTAAAATAGTAATAGCGATGCAATGAAACTAATGACAAGCGAGGATAATTTAATGGGTAAAAATAAAATGATGTTTGAAGTCCAAGAAAATGAAAGCATTGAGCAATGCCTGAATAGAATGAAACAACAAGGATACCTTCCCGTCCGCCGTATGGAAAAGCCGATTTTTCAAGAGGTAAAAAAGGGCAGTGAAACAATTTATGAGCCGATTGGCCGGCAAATACTCTTTGAAGGGAAATTATCTGAGTAAAACACGAACAATAATTCAATCATTAAAAATAACGTTCGACATATTGGTTGACATACATTCGACAGGACTGGTAAGATAGGTACGTGGATGTGAATTAATCTTACCCTCGTATATCAATGGGAATATGGCCCATAAGTTTCTACCCAATAACCGTAAATTATTGGACTATGAGGGAAAGTCTATATGTTCGGCACTCAGTAAGGTTCAGCCCTTACGCTTTGTCAGCCTATTTTTTTCAGTATGCCCGGACAAATGGCTTTCTCTTAACCTGAGAACCATTTGTCCGGGCTTTTTGTTTGGTTAAAAAGGGGGAGAAGGATGAAACCTTTAGTTGGCGTGATTATGGGAAGCAAGTCGGATTGGGAAACCATGAGGCATGCTTGCGAAATTCTAGATCAGCTCGAAGTGGCCTATGAAAAGAAAGTGGTATCAGCCCATCGAACACCAGATTTAATGTTTACATATGCCGAGGAGGCTAAAAATAGAGGATTAAAAGTGATCATTGCCGGTGCAGGAGGGGCAGCCCACTTGCCTGGAATGGTGGCAGCAAAAACCATCCTGCCGGTGATCGGTGTTCCCGTTCAATCGAGAGCGTTAAACGGATTGGACTCATTGCTGTCGATAGCGCAAATGCCGGGAGGAGTGCCGGTGGCAACAGTGGCCATTGGCAAAGCCGGCTCCACTAACGCGGGCCTTTTGGCTGCGCAAATTTTAGCAGTGGAGAATGCTGAGCTGGCAAAACGGTTGGAAGCCAGGCGCGAGGCAACCAAAGCGGAAGTCATAGAAAGTAGTGATGATCTTGAATAACCAAGTGATATTGCCGGGAGCAACAATCGGAATCATTGGCGGGGGACAGCTGGGCCGGATGATGGCGCTCTCTGCCAAGGCTATGGGTTATCGGATTGCCGTTTTGGAGCCGACTCCCGATTCCCCGTGCGGCCAAGTGGCCGATGTGGAAGTGATCGGCGCTTATGATGATCGAGAGGCCATCAGCCGGCTGGCGGAAATCAGTGATGTCATCACGTATGAATTTGAGAATATTGATGCCGATACCCTTGGCTGGATTTGTGACCGGGCGTATGTGCCGCAGGGCAGAATCCTCCTGACCATCACGCAGAACCGGATTACCGAAAAAGCAGCGATCCAGAGTGCCGGTGTTGAGGTAGCCCCATACGAAGTGATTCTTACTCTTGAGGATTTATTTTTAAAAATAAAAGCGATTGGCTATCCAGCTGTATTAAAGACAGCGCGGGGCGGCTATGATGGAAAAGGCCAGCTTGTTCTCAGGTCTGACCAAGATTTGGCTGAGGCCGAGCCGCTGGTCGAATCAGGCCCATGTGTGCTGGAAAAATGGATCAGGTTTGAAAAAGAAATCTCGGTCATTGTAACAAGGAAAGCAAACGGGGATACGACCTATTTTCCGGCAGCAGAAAACATCCATGTGGAGAACATCCTGCATGAAACCATCGTTCCCGCAAGAATCTCCCAGTGCCTGCAGATGAGGGCTGTGGAACAGGCGAAAATTATTGCGGATTCCTTAAATTTAGTCGGGACGTTGGCGGTCGAGATGTTTGTGACGGGAAATGAGGATATTTATATCAATGAGCTTGCTCCAAGGCCTCACAACTCCGGCCATTATACGATTGAGGCGTGTGAGACATCGCAATTTGAACAGCATGTCCGCGCTGTCTGTAACCTGCCGCTGGGCAGCACAGAGCTATTAAAACCGGTGGTTATGGTCAACCTATTAGGGGAGCATCTGGAACCCCTTTATGGGGAGATTCCTCAGTTAAGTGATTGGAAGATTCATCTGTACGGTAAAAAAGAGCCTAAAGTCAAAAGAAAAATGGGCCATGTGACGATTTTACGAGATAATGTAGAAGATGCGCTTGAAGAAGTTAGAGACAGTCGCATTTGGAATACTGTGAAGGAAAAGATCGGAGGATAAAACATGATTGATCGTTATACGAGACCGGAAATGGGAGCGATTTGGACAGAAGAGAATCGCTTCAAGGCATGGCTGGAGGTTGAAATTCTCGCCTGTGAGGCATGGGCGGAGTTGGGTGAAATCCCTAAGGCAGATGTGAAAAAGCTTCGAGAAAATGCTTCTTTCAACATCGACCGAATTAAAGAAATCGAAGAGGAAACTCGGCACGATGTGGTCGCGTTTACCCGTGCGGTTTCAGAGACGCTCGGAGAAGAGCGCAAATGGGTGCACTACGGATTAACTTCCACAGATGTCGTGGATACTGCCTTATCTTATGTATTAAAGCAGGCCAATGCCATTTTACTAAAAGACCTGGAAAACTTTGTTGAGATATTGAAGAACAAAGCTCATGAACATAAATACACCGTCATGATGGGCCGGACTCATGGTGTGCATGCGGAACCGACCACATTCGGGCTGAAATTAGCTCTTTGGCATGAGGAAATGAAACGGAACCTAGAGCGGTTTAAGCAAGCGGCAAAAGGCATCGAATTTGGAAAGATATCCGGTGCTGTTGGAACCTATGCCAACATTGACCCCTTTGTAGAGCAGTATGTTTGTGAAAAATTAGGACTCGAGGCAGCACCAATTTCAACGCAAACCCTGCAGCGTGACCGCCATGCGGCTTATATGTCCACGATCGCTTTGATTGCGACTTCCATCGAGAAGTTTGCTGTTGAGGTCCGCGGCTTGCAGAAGAGTGAAACGCGTGAAGTTGAAGAGTTTTTTGCAAAAGGCCAAAAAGGGTCTTCTGCCATGCCGCATAAGCGAAATCCAATCGGTTCCGAAAACATGACCGGAATGGCTCGCGTGATCCGCGGATACATGATGACAGCATACGAAAATGTGCCATTATGGCATGAGCGCGATATTTCGCATTCTTCTGCTGAGCGGATTATTCTGCCGGATGCGACGATTGCTTTGAATTACATGTTGAACCGTTTTGGCAACATCATTAAGAATTTGACGGTGTATCCAGAGAATATGAAGCGCAACATGGACCGTACGCTTGGCTTGATTTACTCTCAGCGGGTACTGCTTGCGTTAATCGATAAAGGATTATCCCGTGAGGAAGCTTATGATACCGTACAGCCTAAGGCCATGGAGGCATGGGAAAAACAAGTCCCATTCCGCGGATTGATTGAGGGTGAGGAAAGGATTACCTCATTGCTGTCTGCTGACGAGATTGCGGACTGCTTTGATTATAACTACCATCTCAAGCATGTGGATATGATATTTGAACGGTTAGGGTTGAATTAATTAATGAGGGGGAAGGCACGCAAGAAGTTCTACGTGACCCAACCCGAGAATATAGCAGGTTTTGGGTCGCGTAGAAAGGCTCTACGTGACCGAAACCAAAGAAAAATTGAGCTTACGGTCACGTAGGAGGGTTCTACGTGACCCCAATCAAAGAAGAGGCAAGCACAGGGTAACGTAGAAGGCCTGCCATACCCAAGACAAAAAATCGTACTGGGCAGCAAAAACAGTATCTGCTTGCATTTTTACAGACTGAAGATTCCCAATATTGCTAATTAGGAGGCAATCCAAATGAGTCAACTGTTGTATGAAGGAAAAGCCAAACGCATTTATGCTACAGACGAAGAACAAGTGGTCTTGGTGCAGTACAAAGATTCTGCCACTGCTTTTAATGGAGAAAAGAAAGCTGAAATCACCGGCAAAGGTCGTCTCAACAACGAAATTACTAGTTTGCTATTTTCCATGCTAAAAGAAAAAGGAATCGACTCGCACTTCATCAAGCGCGTCTCCGAAACAGAGCAGCTGGTGAAACGCGTATCCATCATCCCGCTGGAAGTCGTTGTTCGTAACGTAGCCGCAGGAAGCTTTTCTAAGAGGTTGGGAATCGAAGAAGGCCGGCCGCTGTCGCAGCCAATCGTTGAATTCTACTTAAAGGATGATGCACTGGGAGACCCAATCGTAACCGTCGACCATATCCTCGAACTAAAAGCTGCTACAACGGAAGAGATTGCTATTTTAAAAGAAAAGGCGTTAGAAGTTGATGCAATTTTATCGAGCTTTTTTGCAGAATTAGGCATTAACCTGATCGATTTCAAACTCGAGTTTGGCAAGGACGCACAGGGACAAATTTTATTGGCTGACGAAATTTCTCCTGATACCTGCCGCCTATGGGACAAAGAAACCAATGAAAAGCTGGATAAAGATGTATTCCGCCGCAACTTAGGAAGCTTAACCGATGCATATGAAACGATTTTAAAAAGACTTGGAGGGCATCAGCATGTTTAAAGTAAAGGTGTATGTCACATTAAGAGAAAGTGTTCTAGATCCGCAGGGAAAGGCTGTTACACAATCTCTCAACTCATTAAACTATCAGGAAGTAACCGATGTCCGTATCGGCAAATATATGGAACTCACCATTGAAAAATCAGAGCGTGACCTGAATGAGGTTATCAACGAAATTTGTACCAAACTATTAGCCAATCCGGTTATCGAAGATTATCGCTATGAGGTAGAGGAGTGTGTCGCACAGTGAAATTTGCGGTCATCGTCTTTCCTGGATCCAACTGTGATGTCGACATGTACCATAGCATCAAAGATGAACTCGGCGAAGAAGCAGAGTACGTTTGGCACGATACCGAAAGCTTAGAAGGGTTCGATGGAATCCTCCTGCCGGGTGGTTTTTCGTACGGAGATTACTTACGTACCGGTGCGATTGCCCGCTTCAGCAAAGTCATGAAGGAAGTCGTCAAAGCGGCGGAAGCCGGCAAGCCGGTGCTTGGCGTGTGCAATGGATTCCAAATCCTTCTTGAAGCAGGCCTGCTGCCTGGAGCGATGAGACGGAACGAAAGTCTATCGTTTATCTGCAAACCAGTCGAGCTAATAGTCGAAAACAATCAAACCATGTTTACGGCTGAGTACCAGCCAGGCGAATCCATCACGATCCCAGTGGCCCACGGCGAAGGCAATTACTATTGTGACGAAGAGACGCTCGAGATGCTGAAGGCGAATAACCAGATTGTATTTACCTACCAGCAAAACCCGAACGGAAGCCTTGCCGATATTGCCGGCATCACGAATGAAAAAGGCAACGTCCTTGGCATGATGCCGCACCCTGAGCGGGCCGTCGATGAGCTGTTAGGCAGTGCCGACGGGCTGAAACTTTTTCAATCAATCGTAAAATCTTGGAGGGAAGCACATGTTGTCAACGCTTGAACCAAATCCGGAACAAATTAAACAAGAGAAAATTTATCAGCAAATGGGTTTGTCCGATGAAGAGTTTGCGATGGTCGAAAAGATTCTCGGCAGGACGCCGAATTACACCGAAACGGGTTTGTTCTCGGTTATGTGGTCGGAGCATTGCAGTTATAAAAACTCCAAGCCTGTCTTAAAAAAATTCCCTACTTCCGGCCCAAGAGTTCTTCAAGGCCCAGGAGAAGGGGCTGGGATTGTCGATATCGGCGACAGCCAGGCCGTTGTGTTTAAAATTGAAAGCCATAACCACCCATCGGCGATTGAACCGTACCAAGGCGCCGCAACCGGCGTTGGCGGAATTATCCGGGATGTGTTCTCCATGGGTGCCCGCCCAATCGCGATGTTGAACTCCCTTCGCTTCGGCGAATTGGATAAAGCAAGAACTCGTTATTTATTTAAAGAAGTCGTCGCAGGCATTGCCGGCTATGGCAACTGCATCGGGATTCCAACCGTAGGCGGCGAAGTACAGTTCGATCCTTCCTACGAAGGAAACCCGCTCGTCAATGCGATGTGTGTCGGTCTGATTGACCATAAAGATATTAAAAAAGGGCAAGCGCATGGACTTGGCAACACCGTCATGTATGTCGGGGCCAAAACAGGCCGTGACGGGATTCACGGGGCAACCTTTGCGTCTGAAGAGTTGACAGAGGATTCCGATGAAAAACGTCCGGCCGTCCAAGTCGGTGACCCCTTCATGGAAAAATTGCTTCTCGAAGCCTGCCTTGAGCTCATCCATTCGGATGCCCTTGTCGGGATTCAAGATATGGGTGCAGCAGGACTTGCCAGTTCGTCTTCGGAAATGGCCAGCAAAGCCGGAATGGGCATTGAGATGAATCTGGACCTCGTTCCACAGCGGGAAACCGGCATGAACGCTTATGAAATGATGCTCTCCGAATCACAGGAACGGATGCTGATTGTCGTGAAAAAGGGCAGAGAGCAGGAAATCAAAGATCTGTTTAAAAAATATGACCTAGAAGCCGTCGCCATCGGCCAAGTAACCGACGACAAGCAGTTCCGCCTGTTCCATAAAGGCGAAGTAGTGGCCGACATTCCAGTCGATGCACTGGCAGAAGATGCACCGGTATACCAAAAACCATCAGAAGAGCCGGCTTATTTTGCGGAATTCCAAGCGATGGAAAATGAAGCACCCCAAGTAGATGACTTGAAAGAAACATTGTTACAGCTGTTAAGCCAGCCAACGATTGCCAGCAAAGAATGGGTTTACGAGCAATATGATTACATGGTCCGCACTAACACCGTTGTCGCTCCAGGTTCGGATGCTGCGGTAACCCGCATCAGGGGAACCCGCAAGGCCTTGGCCATGACGACCGATTGTAATTCCCGCTATGTTTACCTGGATCCTGTAACAGGCGGAAAAATTGCAGTGGCTGAAGCTGCCCGCAATATCATTTGTTCCGGTGCCGAGCCGTTAGCGATTACGGATAACCTCAATTTTGGCAACCCGGAAAAACCAGAAGTATTTTGGCAGATTGAAAAAGCGGCCGACGGAATCAGTGAGGCATGCCGTGTGCTTGAAACTCCAGTCATTGGCGGTAACGTGTCACTATATAACGAAACAAGCGGTACGGCGATTTACCCGACACCAGTTATTGGCATGGTCGGATTAGTTACCGACCTGGATCATATCACTACCCAGAATTTCAAAAACAACGGCGATTTGATTTATCTTGTCGGGGAAACCAAAGAGGAGTTCGGCGGCAGTGAACTGCAAAAGCTGACGTACGGGCGTATTTTTGGCAAAGCGCCGGAGCTAGATATCGAAACAGAAAAAACAAGACAACAGCAAATCCTATCGGCGATTCGCGCGGGAGTGGTTCAGTCTGCCCATGACCTGTCTGAGGGCGGTCTAGGTGTGGCCGTAGCTGAAAGTCTATTCGACAGTGAAACACTTGGAGCGGAAATCAGCATTAAAGGAAATCCTGTTACAGCCTTATTCAGTGAGACCCAATCTCGTTTTCTATTAACGGTGAAAAAAGACCAACAAGCAGAGTTTGAAGGTTTAGTAGAAGAAGCCCAGCTAATTGGTGAAATCAACAATTCTGGAACATTAACTGTTACGGATGAAGGTCAAACGGTCGTTGCGGCACCGGTTGCAGAATTAAAGGCCGCTTGGAGAGGAGCGATCCCATGCTTGCTGAAATCAAGGGATTAAATGAGGAGTGCGGCATTTTTGGCGTTTGGGGACACCCGGATGCTTCCCAGCTGACTTATTATGGGCTTCATAGCTTGCAGCACCGCGGTCAGGAAGGCACCGGCATTGTGGTTTCTGACGGAAATACCCTTAAAGGAAAAAAGGGCGAAGGACTGGTTACGGAAATTTTTACAGCGGATACCATCAAGGAATTACCTGGAAATGCTGCGATTGGCCACGTCCGATATGCGACGGCAGGAGGCGGAGGCTATGAAAATGTCCAGCCGCTCTTGTTCCATTCGCAAACTGGCAGCCTGGCCCTTGCCCATAATGGCAACCTAGTCAATGCTAATTCGTTGAAGCATCAGCTTGAAGCACAGGGAAGCATTTTTCAAACAAGCTCCGATTCGGAAGTGTTAGCCCATTTAATCAGAAGAAGCGGCTTCCCGCATATCAAGGATCAGGTGAAAAATGCGCTTTCGATGCTAAAAGGGGCTTATGCCTATTTAATCATGACCGAAAACGAATTAATGGCGGCGCTGGACCCGCATGGACTCAGGCCGCTGTCACTTGGCTGCCTGGGAGATGCTTATGTGCTGGCATCCGAAACCTGTGCCTTTGACGTGATAGGTGCTGAGTACATCCGTGACATCGAGCCCGGTGAACTGCTCATCATTAACAACGACGGAATTACTTCCGAGCGGTTTTCTCACAGCTCGACCAAAGCCATCTGCATGATGGAATATGTTTATTTTTCCAGACCGGACAGCAACATTCACGGAATCAATGTTCATACGGCCCGTAAGAATATGGGGAAACGCCTAGCGATTGAGGCGCCATTCGAAGCCGATGTCGTAACCGGGGTTCCGGATTCGAGCATTTCCGCCGCCATCGGGTATGCCGAGGCTTCTGGCATCCCCTATGAAATGGGACTGATTAAAAATAAATATGTCGGACGGACATTTATTCAACCTTCGCAGTCACTTAGGGAACAGGGCGTCAAAATGAAATTGTCCGCCGTCCGCGGAGTGGTGGAGGGCAAGCGGGTCGTCATGGTCGACGATTCGATTGTCCGCGGCACCACCAGCCGAAGGATCGTCAAAATGCTAAAAGAAGCGGGCGCAACCGAAGTCCATGTCGTCATCAGTTCGCCACCGATTAAAAATCCTTGTTTTTACGGCATCGATACCTCATCGAAAGAAGAACTGATTGCTTCAGATAAAACCGTTGAAGAAATTCGTCAAATCATCGGGGCGGATACATTGACGTTTTTAAGTCTTGAGGGAATGGCGACGGCTATTACCCAAACGGAAGGATTGAACGGCTTCTGTCTTGGCTGCTTTACCGGAAATTATCCAACCGAGATTTATCCAGATACACTACAATACTATTACCAAAGGGGATGACGATCATGGCGAATGCCTACAAAGAAGCGGGAGTCAATATCGAGGCAGGCTATGAAGCAGTCGCCCGAATGAAAAAGCATGTCCAAAGAACAGCAAGGGCTGGTGTAGTTGGGGGCCTTGGCGGTTTTGGCGGCATGTTTGATCTTTCCACACTGAACTTGAAAGAGCCAGTTTTGGTGTCAGGGACGGACGGGGTCGGAACCAAGTTGATGCTGGCGTTTATGCTCGATAAGCACGATACAATTGGCATTGATGCTGTAGCCATGTGCGTAAATGATATTGTCGTCCAAGGCGCGGAGCCGCTTTACTTTTTAGACTATATCGCCTGCGGTAAGGCGCTTCCTGAAAAAATTGAGGCGATTGTCCAAGGCGTGGCCGATGGCTGCGAGCAAGCCGGCTGTGCCTTAATTGGCGGGGAAACAGCAGAAATGCCCGGGCTTTACCGCGAAAAAGAATATGACTTGGCAGGATTTTCGGTCGGAGCCTGTGAAAAATCACAATTGGTGACCGGGGAGAACATCAAGCCGGGCGATGTCCTGATTGGCCTTGCTTCCAGCGGAATCCACAGCAATGGGTATTCCCTGGTCAGAAAAGTCTTTAACAACTGGTCATTGATTGAACATGTAAACGAACTTGGCTGCACCTTGGGCGAGGAATTGCTGAAGCCAACGAAGATTTACGTCAAGTCCATTTTATCAGCTCTTCAAAAATTCAACCTCAAAGGCATGGCCCATATCACAGGCGGCGGGTTTATTGAAAATATCCCGCGGATGCTGCCTAATGGGCTGGGGGCTGAACTCGACGAAAAGAGCTGGGAAATCCCGAATATCTTCAAACTCATCTCTGAGGTTGGACAAATCGAATACAAAGAGATGTATAATATTTTTAACATGGGAATTGGCATGGTCATCGCTGTGGAACCAACCGATGCCGAGGCAGTCCTTGAGTTATTCAGTGAATGCGGCGAAACGGCCTATGAAATCGGCGTCGTGACCGAACAGGAAGGAATTCAAATCAACGGATTTCGAGGCCGCCGATGAAGAAAATAGCCGTCTTTGCCTCGGGAAACGGAAGCAACTTTCAAGCGTTTATTGATCGTGTTCAAGCAGGTGATATGAAGGCAGAAATCTCGCTGTTGGTTTGCGACCGGCCTGGTGCACTTTGCGCCGGCCGGGCAAAGGCGGCGGGAATCCCGTCTTTTGTTTTTAACCCAAAGGATTTCCCAAGCAAAGACGCCTTTGAAGAGGAAATTTGCCGGCAATTAAGGAACTTGCAAGTGGAATGGGTCGTCCTCGCGGGATATATGCGGCTGGTCGGCCCCACATTGTTAACGGAATATAGGGGGCGGATTCTGAATATCCATCCCTCCTTGCTGCCAGACTTCCCTGGCAAGGATGCGGTTGGTCAAGCTCTGGCCGCAGGAGCAAAATGGAGCGGGGTTACCATTCATTTTGTCGACGAGGGAATGGATACCGGCCCGATTATTGTCCAGGAGCGGGTACGCATCGAGGAAAATGAAACAAAAGAGAGTTTGCAACAAAAAATCCAGGGGATTGAACATAAACTTTACCCGGAAATTCTGCAAATGCTGCTAACAAGAGGAGAGGTTAAACATGACGAAAAAACGGGCACTTATTAGTGTTTCAGATAAAAATGGCGTAGGGGAATTTGCCAAACAACTAGCTGAACTCGGCTTTGAGATCATTTCAACCGGCGGGACGAAAAAAATGCTCCAGGAGCAGGGAATCCCTGTCATCAGTGTCAGCGACGTAACTGGATTTCCGGAAATTTTAGACGGCCGCGTCAAAACACTCAATCCATTTATTCACGGCGGGCTGCTGGCTAAACATGAGGATGAGAGCCACAAACAGCAGCTTATGGAGCATGGAATCGATCCAATCCAGGTGGTCTGTGTCAACCTGTACCCATTCCAGCAGACGATTGAAAAACCGGATGTGACGGTGGCGGAAGCGATTGAAAATATTGATATCGGCGGTCCGTCCATGCTGCGTTCATCTGCGAAAAACCACCAATATGTAACGGTTGTTGTGGATCCGGCGGATTACGGCACAGTTATTGAAGAATTAACGGCGAACGGGGAAACTTCCCTTGAAACAAGAACAAAGCTTGCTGCAAAAGTGTTCCGCCATACAGCCGCTTATGACGCCTTGATTGCTGAATACATGACCAACTTGGCACAAGAAGAAACACCGGAAAAATTAACGGTTACCTATGAATTAAAGCAGCCGCTCCGCTATGGCGAGAACCCGCATCAAAAGGCCGCTTTTTATAAAAAACCGCTCGGTTCGGAATTTTCTATTGCTTATGCCACACAGCTTCATGGAAAAGAGCTTTCCTATAACAACATCAATGATGCCGATGCGGCCTTGCAAATTGTCAAAGAGTTTGACGAGCCGGCAGCCGTAGCTGTGAAACACATGAATCCATGCGGCGTCGGAGTGGGCAAAAGCACTTTTGAGGCATTTGAAAAAGCATTTGCGGCCGATCCGGTTTCCATTTTTGGAGGCATTGTCGCATTTAACCGCGAAGTGGATGCCGAGACAGCAAGCAAGCTTCATGAAATATTCTTGGAGATTGTGATTGCACCATCCTACTCAGAGGAAGCCGTCACGATTTTAACCGGCAAAAAGAATATCCGCCTGCTGACCATTCCATTTGAACAAGGCAGAAAACCGGAAGTGAAATTGACCACTGTTGAAGGCGGCTTGCTCGTCCAGGAACGGGATGCATATTCACTTGAGAATGCCACCATCACCGTACCAACCAAAAGACAGCCGACACCTGAAGAGTGGGAAGCGTTGAAGCTTGGCTGGAAAGTGGTAAAGCATGTGAAATCCAATGCGATTGTAGTTTCCAGCAATGAAATGACGCTTGGAGTCGGTGCCGGTCAAATGAACCGTGTCGGTTCGGCTGAAATCGCCCTTAAGCAGGCAGGTGCCAAAGCAGAAGGCGCAGCATTAGCTTCTGATGCCTTTTTCCCAATGGACGATACCGTAGAAGCAGCCGCTAAAGCGGGTATTACGGCCATCATCCAGCCGGGAGGTTCGAAGAAAGACCAAGACTCCATTGATATGGCGGATAAATACGGTATTGCCATGGTATTTACTGGGGTCAGACATTTTAAACACTAATCGGAGGTGATTTAGAGTGAAGGTTTTAGTGATTGGCCGTGGAGGAAGAGAACACGCGATTTGCCAAAAGGTCAGCCAAAGTGAGCTTGTGGAAAAGGTGTATGTTGCGCCAGGCAATGCAGGCATGAAGGATGTAGCAGAATTGGTTTCCATTGATGAGTCAGCCCAAGACCAGCTGATCGATTTTGCCCAGCAAGAGGGTATCGGCTTAACTATCATCGGACCGGAAGTCCCGCTCTTGGCGGGCTTAGCAAACCGGTTTGAAGCGGTGGGGCTAAAGGTATTTGGCCCGCGGCAGGCGGCTGCTGAAATCGAGGGCAGTAAGGCATTTGCCAAAGAACTGATGAAAAAGTACGAAATTCCAACAGCTGAATATGCTGTGTTCACTTCCTTTGAGGAAGCAAGCCAATATGTAAAGGAAAAGGGCGCCCCGATTGTCATTAAAGCGGACGGTCTGGCTGCCGGTAAAGGGGTAACGGTGGCATTGACAGTGGAGGAAGCGCTGGCAAGCCTGAAGAACATGTTAGTGGGCAAGCAATTCGGAGATGCCTCTTCTCAGGTGGTCATCGAAGAATTTTTGGCAGGAGAAGAGTTTTCCTTAATGGCCTTTGTCAATGGCGAAGTGGTGGTGCCTTTAGAGATTGCCCAGGACCATAAACGGGCATTTGACGGGGACCAAGGGCCGAATACCGGTGGCATGGGAGCTTATTCACCTGTCCCCCATATCGGTGCGGAAACGATCCAAACAGCTGTGGAAACTGTATTGATTCCGGCGGCCAAAGCGATGGTTCAGGAGAACCGAAGCTTCTGCGGCATTCTGTATGCTGGGCTGATTAAAACAGTGAACGGGCCAAAGGTGATTGAATTTAATGCCCGGTTTGGCGACCCGGAAACACAGGTTATTTTGCCTAGATTAAACTCTGATTTAGTACAAGTCATTTTGGAATTGTTAGACGGCAAATCTCCGGAGCTTGTATGGGATCCTCAATCGATGTTGGGTGTGGTTGTGGCTTCTAAAGGGTATCCGGGTGACTATCAAAAGGGTGCGGTACTGAGCGGGCTTAATCAGTTGGGAAGTTCAGTTCATGTGTTTCACGCAGGTACGCGTAAAAATGAGTCGGATGAATTTGTCACGGATGGCGGACGGGTTCTTCTCGTTGGTGCGAAGGGCCAGACTTTGCTCGATGCCCAGGAAAAGGTCTACGTCGAACTGCAAAAATTGACGTGTGACGGGGTATTTTATCGGAAAGATATCGGTGCAAAAGCTATACAGCCCGTTCTTTAGAGCGGGCAACAAATACGCCAAATCGAAGGTTGGGAAAACCATTCCCATACTTTTCAAGGGCTGCTCCTATTGGGGCAGCCCTATTTATACGTTCTTGGAGTTTTTCTGATAAATTCACTATGTTTCCTGATAAATTGAAAATTTTCCTGATATATTTATTTTTTTACTGATAAATTGAAAATTTTCCCGATATATTTCAATTTTTCCTGATATCGCAGACTTTTCTCCAAATTAGTTCGGAGGAGTCTGACCTTCGGCAACCCCTTCCATGCTGTCGCGCGATGCGGTGGTACCATCTGTTGTGCGGGAATGCTGTCCTTCAGATTGATGGCCGCCCCCAGATGAACCACTGTTCATATTGCCCTGATAATTTTCATATAATGCTGTAACCGGACAATATCGGACGATACCTTCCGCCACTTTCATTGCGGCGCAAATTGCCACAAGCAAGTAGGAATCCCGCCATGGTTTTTTTACCATTTTCGCTGTGGTCCAAGAAAGCAAGGTCAGCCCAAGCGTAATGCGGATTAATGCATTCAAAATTCCGATATTTTGTTTTACTTTCATTTTGTTCACTCCTTCACAATTTTTTTGGTGAAATTTTGAAATTCTTTACTGCGTTAAACAATAAAATATGATAGTATAATAACTAAAGAAATTTTGTAAGGGCTTTCTTTATGATAAAATCAACTTTTTACGATATACAACTGTTTTAAAGGAGGGCTTTGTGTGCTAGAACAACGCTACAGATGGAAAAATAAACATTTGCGCACGCATGTATCTGTACTGGATGGGAGTACCGCTCCCACCATGTTATTGAAAAATGCGCTGTATTTAAATCAAACATTCCGTAAATGGATGAGAGCGAATATATGGATTTATCAAGATCGAATTGTTTATGTTGGCGACCAGCTGCCAGCCAAACTGGACAATTGTGAAGTCCTGGATTGCACGGACCAAATACTCGTACCAGGATACATTGAACCACATGCTCATCCATTTCAACTTTATAATCCCCAAACACTCGCCGAATATGCGTCCCAATTTGGAACGACCATGATGATTAATGACAATATGGCGCTTGCTTTGCATTTGCCAAAAGAGGAAGCGTTTTCACTGGTGAATCAGTTCGGAACGATGCCGACTACGATGTTTTGGTGGTGCCGATTTGATTCGCAGACAGAAATTTTGGATGAAGTCGAGGTTTTTTCACACAGTAATATTAAATCATGGCTTGATTACGATGGGGTGCTTCAAGGCGGGGAACTGACCGGATGGCCAAAATTGCTGGATGGCGACGACATGATGCTGCACTGGATTCAGGAAGCCAAGCGAAAACGCAAAAAAATCGAAGGCCATTTTCCGGGAGCCTCCGAAAAGACTTTGGCGAAAATGATGCTGCTTGGAGCCGATTGTGACCACGAAGCCATCAATGGGGAAGAGGTATACAATCGCTTGATGCAGGGCTATACTGTGTCATTAAGGCACTCGTCGATTCGCCCGGACCTGCCGAACCTTTTGGATGATATGAAAAGGCTGGGAATTGAAGCGTATGATAGATTGCTAGTAAATACGGACGGGTCGACGCCGTTGTTTTACCGTCAAGGGGTGACCGACCTGCTGATTCGGATGATGATCGAAAAAGGCATCCCGGTTATCGATGCTTATAATATGGCCACCGTCAATATTGCCAGATATTATAATCTTGATCATTTATATGGCAATATCGCAACCGGACGTGTGGCAAATATTAACTTCCTAGCAAGCATTGATAATCCGACACCTGTCTCGGTATTGGCGAAAGGAAAATGGGTGAAGCGCGACGGCGTTAAGGTCGACGGGGCTTATCCAAAGTTTAACTGGGATGAATACGGACTGACACCGATGAACCTGGACTGGAAGTTAACTATGGATGATTTGCAATTCTCCATGCCGTTTGGAATTGAAATGGTTAATGCGGTCATCACGAAACCATACTCGATATCGATTGATGTTTCTAATGATGAATTGCCGATGACCCATGATGAGAGTTTCTTTACCCTGATGGACCGTGATGGAAAATGGCGGATTAATACGATGTTAAAGGGCTTTACCAACAAGCTTTCTGCTCTAGCGAGTTCGTTTTCCAACACGGGAGATATTATTTTAATAGGAAAAAGCAAGCCTGATATGCTGGCTGCTTTTAATAGAATGAAAGAATTGGGCGGGGGAATTGTGATAGTCGAAAAAGGCGAAGTGGTTTTTGAACTTCCTCTCCCGTTAAGCGGAGTGATGTCCGACCTCCCGTTGGAAGAATTGGCAGAGCAGGAACAAATACTGACAGACGAACTGGCGGCCAGAGGGTATTCGTATTTGAATCCGATTTACAGTATGTTATTCTTCTCCGCCACTCATCTGCCCTACATTCGCATTACCCAGCAAGGAATGTATGATGTCATGAATAAAACAGTACTCTTTCCGTCAATAATGCGTTAAACTGTAATTGAGTAAAGAACTAACGCGTGAAAGTAAAAGGGGCTATAATGATATATAGGGGGTTCATTCATGAGAAAATGGGCTATCGCCATAGCCGCTGTCCTCTTATTGTTCACTGGCTGCAGCAAGAAAGAAACAGTAAAGGCACCCGAATCGAAACAAAATCAGGAAGAGACAGTTAAAGAGCAAAAACCGGCAGTGAAAGAACAGGAAAGTCCCAATGTTTATCCGTTGACAGGAATCAAGTCGGATGCCAGTACGGAAGGAAGGGCGGTTGCCGTTATGGTCAACAACCATCCGCTGGCAAGGCCGCAATCTGGTTTATCGAAAGCCGATATTGTTTATGAAATGATTGCCGAAGGGGACGTCACAAGGTTCCTGGCCGTGTTTCAAAGTGAAAAGCCGACAAATATCGGGCCTGTACGCAGCGCAAGGGCGTATTATATCGAATTGGCAAAAGGGTTGAATGCTTTTTATGTGGCCCATGGCTACAGCGAAGAAGCCAGGCAGATGCTTGTGAGCAATTATGTGGATAACATAAACGGCATGGATTATGACGGAACTTTGTTCAAGCGGTCGAGCACGAGAAAAGCGCCTCACAACTCCTATATCACCTATGAGAATGTTTTAAAGGGTGCGGAAATGAAAAAATACTCGATGGACCAAACCCCGCCAAGCTTTAAGTTTTTAACAGACGAGGAAAAGCAGGCCTTAACAGGAAACCCAGGGAACTCTGTTATGATTGTTTATTCCCATGGCGGAATCTCCAATTGCATGTATGAGTTCGATCCTGCTTTGGGCAAATATAAACGGTTCAACGGCGCCAAGCAAACCGTTGAGCTAGATACCAATGAACCAGTTTTATTAGACAATGTTTTCATTATTGAAGCCAATCACAAAGTGGTGGATTCGACGGGCCATTTGTCCATTGATTTAAAATCGGGCGGCAAAGGCTATTTATTGCAAATGGGCAAAGTCAATGAAGTGAACTGGATGAACAAAAACGGCGAAATCGTTCCGGTGAAAGACGGGAAAGAGGCCGGGCTGGTCCCAGGCAAAACATGGGTCAATGTCGTTCCTTCGAACCCAGGGCTTGCCCAAAGCGTTTCATTTGAAGCAAATTGATTATTTTATGAAAAGAAGGGGTATAAAAAGATGCAAATTGATAAATTACGCGGCAAAGAACTTGATCAATTGTTTAATTCGATCCTTTCGCTAAAAGATTTAGAAGAATGCTATCGTTTTTTTGATGATTTATGTACCATCAATGAGATTCAGGCCTTGGCCCAACGTCTTGAAGTAGCCAGGATGCTGCGCGAGAAGAAAACCTATCACGTAATTGAATCGGAAACAGGCGCAAGTACGGCCACGATATCGCGGGTGAAGCGCTGCTTGAACTTCGGGAATGACAGCTATGAAATGGTGTTAGATCGCCTGAATGGGCAGGAAGAAGCGACTGAGGCAGCGGAGTGATAATAGAAGAGTGAAGCACATGGGGGAGATAAACCTCATGTGCTTTTTTATGTTTTTTCTGGTATTTGTGAATCGAATACTCTGGCTGAGGATATTCCATTTTGTTCCAAAAATAAGTCGTAAATACTCGAGAATCGGACGTAAGTACTTAAAAAAATGTCGTAAATGTCCCGACATAGGTCGTAACTGAGGTTAGTCTTAAAAGTGGACACGTTAAAATGAGATTTAGTTTATAATACAATCATCATTAATAAGGGACGTGTTCACTATGGGTAAGCACCATACTCAAGAATACAGGGATTATGTTTGTAAATTAATTGTTGAAGAAGGCAGGAAAGCTACAGATGTCGCATACGAGCTTGAAATATCCACTAAGACGATTAGCCGGTGGGTGACAGTTTATAGAGCGAAAATAAATGCTGGGAAGACAAGTGAGAACTATATTACACCCACAGAACTAGAAAAACTAAAAAAGCAACATGAGAAAGAGCTTCAACAGTTAAAAGAGGAGAATGAAATTCTAAAAAAGGCCATGCACATCTTCACGAAAAACCAAGCGTGATTTATAAATTTATTCAAGCCCACTCTGATGAACACACTGTGGCGAAGATGTGCAAAGTTCTTAAAGTATCATCAAGTGGCTACTATAAATGGGTCAAAAATCTGAACAATCCTCTTTCTGAGAAGGAGGACTATCGTTTAGAGCTCCAGCAGAAGATTAGTAAGTCCTATCATGAAAGTTTTGGAACGTACGGTAGTCCTAGAGTGCATTCTGATCTTCTGGACTGGGGATATATCATTTCCCAAAAAACGGTCGCTCGAATGATGAAAGAAATGGGATTAAAAGCCATTCCAACAGAAAAGTTTGTGGTTACTACGGATTCCAATCATGACTTAAATATTTATCCTAACCTTTTAGATCGCCAATTCAACGTAAAGGAGCCTAATCAAGCCTGGGTAGCTGATATTACGTATATTTGGACACTTGAAGGATGGGTTTATTTATCATCGGTCATGGATTTATTTTCTAGAAAAATTGTAGGGTGGAGTATGGCTTCACACATGAAGAAAGAGTTATCCATTCAAGCGTTAAATATGGCGATTGTTTCAAGGCAGCCTGGAGAAGGCTTAATTCATCACTCGGATCGTGGTTCTCAGTATTGTTCGCATGATTATGTTGATATTTTGAAAGAGAAAAAATTGCAAATCAGTATGAGTAAAAAAGGCGACCCGTACGATAATGCTTGTATTGAATCGTTTCACGCAACTATCAAGAAAGAGCTAATTTACAGGAGACGCTTTACTACAAGGGCTGAAGCTATAAAAGCCATTAATTATTATATTAGTGGTTTTTATAACGAAAGACGAAAGCATTCGACCTTAGGAAACCAATCACCGAATCAATTTGAGAGAAGTCACCAACAAAATGAAGTAGAAAAAATCTCGTAATATAGCCATTTGGTGTTAGAAATAGTCAATCATGTTTTTCGATTGACTATTTCTAATACGGACCAAACGAAGTGCGGTAGTGGTTTTGTTTAATAATGTCTCAAATTTTATTGTCCACTTTCTTGACAGAAGACCATAACTCCCGCAAAGCAGGCCGTAATGGTCAAAAAATAGGCCGTCAGGAAACTTAGCAGGCCATTGGATACTATTTCTATTTCTAGATGTATTGTTTCCTTTTTTTAATTGTCCATGCAATGCTATAATGGTGAAATGGAAAGAAATATAGGAGGCTCCTCTCATGTACGATGTTCGCGAATGGCGCCATGTATTTAAATTAGATCCCAATAAAGAGATCTCGGATGATCAATTAGAAGAAATCTGCGAATCAGGTACCAACGCTGTCCTCATAGGAGGAACAGATGGGGTGACTCTCGATAACGTGCTGCACTTAATGGCAAGAGTCCGGCGTTACACGGTTCCTTGTGTGCTTGAAGTTTCCAGCATCGAGACAGTTACGCCCGGATTTGATCTCTATTTTATCCCGACTGTGTTAAACAGCCGTAATCCTGAATGGATTACTGGCATGCACCATCAGGCAGTGAAGGAATTCGGCGAAATTATGGATTGGCACGAGATTGTGATGGAGGGCTATTGCATTTTGAACGAAGACTGCAAAGCCGCTGCACTCACTTCAGCTAAGACCCATTTAACCACCGAAGACGTAAAAGCCTATGCCATGATGGCCGACAAAATGTTCCATTTGCCGATTTTTTATCTGGAATACAGCGGAACATACGGGGACCCCAATTTGGTGGCTGAAGTAAAAAAAACTCTCACGAACTCTAACACGACCCTGTTTTATGGCGGAGGAATTTCGGGACCTGGGCAAGCAGCAGAAATGGCCGCGCATTCGGATGTCATTGTCGTTGGAAATGCCATCTACGAAAATTTTGAAGCAGCACTAGCAACCGTAAAGAGTGTTCAATAGGAATTTGCCAATAAACGGAAAGAACGATATGATAAATAGTAAGAACAAATGTTTGGTTTTGGGGTGAAAACATGCAATATTTAACAGATAAATTATTGAATGGGTTGAATCCGGAACAGCAAAATGCCGTCAAAGCGACGGATGGGCCGCTGCTCATTATGGCTGGTGCCGGTAGTGGTAAGACCAGAGTTCTTACCCATCGGATTGGGTATTTAATCGTTGAAAAAAGGGTAAATCCCTATAATATCCTGGCCATCACGTTTACCAACAAAGCAGCCCGTGAGATGAGAGACCGGATTGGCAAAATGATGGGCGGTACAGCAGACGATATCTGGATTTCGACGTTCCACTCGATGTGCGTGCGAATCCTGCGCCGGGACATTGACCGCATCGGTTTCAACCGTAATTTCACGATTTTGGATACAACCGACCAGCAATCGGTCATTAAAGGGATTCTAAAGGATAAAAATATTGACCCGAAAAAATTTGATCCGCGGGCCATGTTAGGGGCGATCAGTTCAGCGAAGAATGAATTGATTGATCCCGAAGAGTATGAGAAAACAGCGGGTGGCTATTTTGAACAAGTCGTCAGCGATGTGTATAAGGAATATCAAAAGCGGCTGCGGAAAAATCAGGCGCTCGACTTTGACGACCTGATCATGAAAACCATTCAACTGTTTGAACGCATTCCGGACGTATTGGAATACTACCAACGAAAGTTCCAATATATCCACGTGGATGAGTATCAGGACACCAACCGTGCCCAATATATGTTAGTTAAAAAAATGGCAGCCCGGTTTAAAAACCTTTGTGTCGTGGGTGACTCTGACCAATCGATTTACCGCTGGCGGGGAGCGGACATTGCCAACATCCTGTCATTCGAAAAGGATTACCCGAATGCAACGGTGATCCTCCTTGAGCAAAACTACCGTTCGACCAAACGGATTTTGCTGGCCGCCAACAAAGTGATTGAAAACAACTTTAACCGCAAGGCTAAAAATCTTTGGACAGAAAACCCGGAAGGCAACAAAATCGTCTATTACCGTGCCGACAGTGAGCAGGGAGAAGCCCAGTTTGTCGCCGGAAAAATAAAAGAATTAACCCGCGATAACAAGACCCGTCTGTCGGACATCGCCATCCTTTATCGGACCAATGCCCAGTCCCGTGTAATGGAGGAAGTGCTGTTAAAATCGACTATCAGTTACTCGATTGTCGGCGGCACCAAATTCTATGATCGGAAAGAAATTAAGGACATGCTGGCCTATTTGCGGTTAATTTCCAACCCGGATGATGATATCAGCTTGCAGCGGATTATCAATGTTCCAAAACGGGGAATCGGTTCAAGCTCATTTGATAAGATTGCGAATTACGCGGCGGAGCATGATATTTCCATTTTTAAGACCCTCGACTCGGTTGAACTGTTGGGATTAAGCCCAAAAATCACCAAAGCGGCCAGGGAATTCCGTGATTTAATTACTAATTACACGAGAATGCAGGAATACTTATCCGTTACCGAATTAGTCGAAGAAGTTCTTGATAAAACAGGTTACACAGAAATGCTTAAAGCAGAAAAGTCACTGGAAGCACAGAGCCGTTTAGAGAACCTTGAGGAATTATTGTCGGTTACCAAAAACTTTGAGGAATCCAGTGAAGATAAGAGCCTTGTTGCGTTCCTGACGGATTTGGCCCTTGTCGCTGACATCGACTCGATGGACGATGACGGGGAAAAGTCCGATGCTGTTGTCTTGATGACGCTGCACTCGGCAAAAGGATTGGAGTTCCCGGTTGTCTTCTTAATCGGTTTAGAAGAGGGCGTCTTCCCGCATAGCCGTTCCCTTATGGAAGAGGCAGAAATGGAAGAGGAACGCCGGCTCGCGTATGTCGGAATCACCAGAGCGGAGCAAACTCTATTCCTGACGAACGCTCAAATGAGAACATTGTTTGGCCGCACCAATATGAATCCTGCCTCCCGATTCATTAAGGAAATTCCAGAAGATCTTCTAGAAGGAATGGAGCGGGAATCCACTTCATTTGGATCACGGCCGTTTGGTTCTCCATCACGTCCGTCCATGGGTGCAGCCAGAAGTTCAGTTGGAGGAACTTCTCCGGCACCGAGAAAACCTGTGACCCGACCGGTTGCCGCTGCATCCGGCGGGGATGAACTCGGCTGGAAGGTCGGCGATAAAGCCGAGCACGGCAAATGGGGAATCGGAACCGTCGTCAGTGTCAAAGGCCAAGGCGAAGGAACCGAACTCGACATCGCCTTCCCAAGCCCGACCGGCATCAAACGCCTACTGGCGAAATTCGCACCAATCAAAAAAGCATAACCGGGGACAACAGGTCCCCACCGCGCTAAAGCGGTAATGCAATGGGGGACAGGCCCCCATCACACTAAAGCGTTAAACTGATGATCTTTTGATGAAAGGGCTGGAGTTATGGACCTTCAAAGCGCTGAGCTGCGTGTCAAGGAATTACAAAACTTGTTAAATCAATATGGTTATGAATATTATGTGCTTGATAAGCCGTCTGTACCGGATGCGGAGTATGACCAGCTAATGCAGGAACTAATCAAGCTTGAAGAGGAGTTCCCGCAATTAAAAACACCAGACTCCCCGACACAGCGGGTAGGTGGCGCGGTTCTCGATATGTTCGAAAAAGTGGAGCATAACATTCCGATGTTAAGTCTCGGCAATGCTTTTAACGAGCAGGATTTGCGGGACTTCGACGCGCGGGTCCGCAAAGCGGTCGGTGACAATGTTTCCTATGTCTGCGAACTGAAAATTGATGGATTGGCCGTTTCCCTGCGCTATCAAGACGGTTTGTTTGTACAAGGGGCGACCCGCGGCGATGGCACGATTGGCGAGGATATTACGGCCAACTTAAGAACGATTCAATCGGTTCCGCTCCGGTTAAAGGAACCCATTTCCATAGAGGTGCGCGGTGAGGCCTACATGCCGAAGCGCTCCTTCAACGCCCTGAATGAGACAAGAAAGGAACGGGGCGAAGAACTGTTCGCCAACCCAAGGAACGCCGCAGCCGGATCGCTGCGCCAGTTGGATCCGAAAATTGCCTCATCCCGTAAATTAGATACATTTTTATATGCCATCGGCAATCCGGAAGTCATTGGCGTAGATTCCCATAGCGAAGGTCTTGATTATTTAGATCGTCTAGGCTTTAAAACCAATAAAGAACGAAGAAAATGTGCCACCATTGATGAGGTGCTCGAGTATATAAGCGGCTGGACAGAGAAGCGCCCACATTTGGCCTATGAGATTGACGGGATTGTAATCAAGGTCGATTCCCTTGTGCAGCAGGCAGATCTCGGGACTACGGCCAAAAGCCCGCGCTGGGCCATTGCCTATAAATTCCCGGCAGAAGAAGTCGTCACGACTTTGTTAGCCATTGAACTTAGTGTCGGAAGGACCGGTGTTATTACCCCGACGGCGATTCTTGAGCCTGTAAAAGTGGCGGGTACAACCGTACAACGCGCCTCTCTGCACAATGAAGATTTAATTAGGGAAAAAGATATTAAAATCGGCGACAAAGTGGTCGTGAAAAAAGCGGGTGACATTATCCCTGAGGTTGTCAATGTGCTGGCTGACCAACGGACCGGGGAAGAAATGGACTTCCATATGCCAACCCATTGTCCGGAGTGTGAGAGTGAGTTAGTCCGGCTTGAGGGGGAAGTGGCCTTGCGCTGCATCAATCCCAAATGTCCGGCGCAAATTCGCGAAGGCTTAATTCATTTTGTATCACGAGATGCGATGAACATTGAAGGACTTGGGGAAAAGGTCATCAGCCAACTGTTTGCTGAACAATTAATCAGCGACGTGGCCGATATCTATAGACTTACCCGTGAACAGCTGATTTCACTTGAACGGATGGGGGAAAAGTCGGTTTCTAACCTGTTAGAAGCCATTGAGGCATCCAAAGCCAATTCGCTTGAAAAGCTGGTATTTGGTCTGGGGATCCGTTTGGTCGGGGCGAAAGCAGCTAAAACGCTCGCCCAGCAGTTTGGGACCATGGAACGGCTGGCGGCTGCCTCCCAAGAGGATTTGACCGCTATCAATGAAATCGGCGATAAAATGGCCGATTCCATTGTGAACTATTTTGAAATGGAAGAAGCCCAAGAATTGATTGAGGAACTAAAATCCTTCGGGGTGAACATGGAATACAAAGGAGCAAGACCGGTGTCGGCAGCGGAATCAGATTCTATTTTTGCCGGAAAAACCGTCGTGCTCACCGGAAAGCTTGAACAATTATCAAGAAATGAAGCGAAGGAAAAGATTGAAGCCTTCGGCGGCAATGTGGCTGGCAGTGTCAGCAAGAAAACCCATTTAGTGATTGCCGGCGCCGATGCGGGCTCGAAACTGACCAAGGCACAAGAACTTGGTATTGAAATCTGGGATGAAGAGAAGCTCTTGGAAGAGTTGAATAAGTAAGAGGTGGAAGATGTGAGAAAGTTCTCGGTTCTCGCTCTCTCCCTTGTCTTTTTGCTAACTGCCTGTGCTCCTAATTTTGGCAAGCAAAACGAAGTCGTCCAAACAAAAGAGGAGGACAAGGGGAAGGCGATTATTCCAAAGTACAACATTTCGGACAGCTATTATCGGACAATCTTGCCATTTGAGCCAAGTGAAACTCGTGGACTGGTCGTGAATAACATCAATACACGCTACGACTTGAACGAGTTTGAAATGGGTCTCATGAGGATTGCCCAAAATAGCTTTGACACGGAGAAATATTATTTTCGCGAAGGCCAAGAAGTTAATTCCAAAACCATTAAAGCTTGGCTTAACCGACAATACACGCCTGAACAGTTAAAAGCGGGAAATATCAAGGCAGAAGATAACGTCGGGCTAAATCCGGTTAATACAGGATCAGCTGAAGACCCAAGCTCCCCAATCTATTTGGCCCATATTTTGGAGCATGATTATCTAACAAAAGACGATAAAGGCAATGTTTCTTTAGGGGGCATTACGATCGGTCTTGCTTTAAACTCCGTTTATTATTATAAGGTCCAGCAGGGCGACGGAACGATTCAAAAAGAGCAAAAAATTGATGCGGCTGAAATGGAAAACCAAGGCAGGAAAATAGCGGAGGAAGTCATCAAGCGGATGCGAGGCATGAAAGATCTCGCGGATGTTCCGATTACAATTGCGCTATTTGCACAGGAAAGCAAAAACTCCGTTGTGCCGGGGAATTTTATTGCTTACTCAACGGTTGATAAAGGAAGCTCCAATTTGAATGACTGGGAAAAGGTCAATGAAAAGTATTACTTATTCCCATCCACCGAAGCCGAGAAGGACCATCGGGATGATGAGACGGCTTTCCTTAATTTTAAACAAGACGTCGAGGAATATTTTCCAAACTTTAATGGAGTGATTGGAAGAGCCTTTTACGGGGGCGACCAGCTCCAGGAGTTAAATATTACGATCCCGATTCAATTCTATGGAAAAACCGAAGGAGTCGGCTTTACACAATATGTAACAGGATTGGTGATGGAGCACTTCCCTAAGTATATCTCCGTTTCTGTCAGTGTGACATCCGTAGACGGTCCTGAAGCGCTGATCGTCCGCAAAGCTGATGCCGACGAACCATTTGTATATGTTTATCAATAAATAAGATCCGGCTGCGGCCGGGTCTTTTTGTTTTGAACGGACAAAATTGCCATTCATAAACGGGCTTAAAAAAACGGTGGAAATCTTCCCAAAATGAGTTTTAAGGCCTAATTATTCCCCCTGATTCCTAAACGATTGATGCAATGAATATTATCAAGTAGAATGAAAATTAGATGTAAACGCTTTACATGTGCGAGGGAGGGGTAGAAAAATGGTGCAGCCATACAAGCATGAACCATTAACTGATTTTTCCATTGAGGAAAACCGCCAGGCCTATCTGCAGGCTTTAAAAACGGTAGAAGGTTATCTTGGCAAGGATTATGACCTTATTATCGGAGGCGAAAAAGTTTCTACAGAAGATAAAATCATCTCCGTGAACCCAGCCAAAAAAGAAGAAGTGATTGGACGTGTATCCAAGGCGAATCAGGAGCTAGCGGAAAAAGCCATGCAGGCAGCAGTGGAAGCGTTCAAGACTTGGAAAAAAACAAAGCCGGAGACCCGTGCAGATGTGCTGTTTAAAGCAGCAGCGATTATTCGCCGCCGCAAGCACGAGTTCTCTGCGGTAATGACAATGGAAGCCGGCAAACCGTGGAAAGAGGCGGATGCCGATACAGCAGAAGGAATCGACTTCTTGGAATACTATGGCCGTCAGATGCTCTCTCTTAAAGATGGCATGCCGGTCCAAAGCCGGCCTAATGAATTTAACCGGTATAATTATATTCCACTTGGTGTCGGCATCATCATTTCACCATGGAATTTCCCATTTGCGATAATGGCAGGCACTACCGTAGCTGCTATCGTTTCTGGTAACACCGTATTATTAAAACCGGCGTCCACAACACCAGTGATTGCGGCTAAGTTTGTCGAAGTTATGGAAGAAGCGGGCCTGCCTAAAGGCGTGCTGAACTTTGTTCCAGGCAGCGGCGCGGAAGTCGGTGACTATTTAGTGGACCATAAAGATACCCGTTTCATCAGCTTCACCGGATCCCGTGATGTGGGTCTTCGGATTTTTGAACGGTCTTCGAAAATTAGCGAAGGGCAAATCTGGATGAAACGCCTGATTGCAGAAATGGGAGGAAAAGACACGATTGTCGTCGACAGTGAGGCAGACCTTGAGCTTGCAGCCCAATCCATTGTTGCTTCTGCCTTCGGTTTCTCCGGGCAAAAATGCTCTGCCTGCTCCCGGGCGATAGTGGTGCAAGAAGTTTATGATCAAGTGCTGAACCGTGTGGTTGAATTAACCAATCAATTATCGGTTGGCGACCCAGCCGATTCCAGCCACTTCATGGGGCCGGTTAATGATTATGGAGCCTTTAAAAAGATCATGGAATATATTGAGATTGGAAAACAAGAAGGCAAGTTAATGACAGGCGGGGAAGGAGATAACTCCAAAGGCTTCTTTATCCAACCCACTGTTTTTGCGGACCTTGACCCGAAAGCCCGCATCATGCAGGAAGAAATCTTCGGGCCGGTTGTCGGCTTTACAAAGGCAAAGGATTTTGATGAAGCGATAGAAATCGCCAACAACACAGAGTATGGCCTAACTGGCGCAGTAATCTCCAGAAACCGTGCCCATATCGAAAAAGCGCGTGAAGATTTTCATGTGGGTAACCTGTATATCAACCGCGGCTGCACAGGCGCCATTGTCGGTTATCAGCCATTTGGCGGCTTCAATATGTCCGGTACCGACTCCAAAGCCGGCGGACCTGATTATTTATTGCTCCATATGCAGGCGAAAACAACTTCAGAATTATTTTAGTAGAATAGCAGAAACCTCTTCCCATGGCTAAGGGAAGAGGTTTTTTTAAATCAGTTAAGGCACTTCCACCACGAACGGAACCGTAAACACTTTCCCGTCATGCTTGAACTGGCCCCAAATCTTATAAAGTCCTTTTTCAGGAAAAATCGTCATGAAGGTAACCTTAGGACCATTCCCCTCGGTTGTCATGGGATGGATATGCAGGTATTTTTCAGCATCCGCACTAATGGCGACCGTGTGGCCCATGGCCCCTAAATAGGGCTGGAGGTTCTTTAGCGGCTTTTTCGTCTTTGCATTGCGGATGGTAAACGTCATGTGAAGTGTCATCTCTGGTATGAGCCGGTCAAAAGAAAGCGTGACCTCTTTTCCATCAACCACTTTGGTCAGCTGCCTGTCCGGAACGAGGGCCTCACCATCAGAATGCTCTCCCACAACCGTGAGCCACTGGCTCTCCACACTGCTATCCCCGCCGCCTTTTGGCGTAAACTCAGCAATCAGTTTGTAATCCCCGCCAGCAGGAAAATCAGTCGCGAAATCAAACTGGCCATTTTTTTTATAATCTGGGTGTATATGAGAAAAATAGGACAAATCCTTGCTGATAATAAATAAGTGCATCTTCTTCTCGTGAACTTTTTCAAAAGAGGTAATCAGCTGATTGGATGAATCTTTGATTATGATGGAAAGAGGAGTATTCATATTTGTGTTAACGGGTTCAGGTATTTCCCATTCTGCGTTCGTCGGCACGGCATCAACTGGACTGGCACTCATTTTATGGTCCATCATGGTCTTGGGGACCTTTAACGAATTACAGGCGGGAAGCAGGATCGAACCTGCTAGAATGATAGCCAAAATCAGATGTCGCATAAAACTTCTCCTTTCCAATGGGTATTCATTCCTATACTTTACATTACCTTTTTGTGACAGAGCAAGAATTTTTTTGTAATAACTTTAGGCGTGTGAAGGGAAAATAATGATAATATAAACATAACGGGGAGGGTAAGAAACTTTTTTTCCCAAAAACCGTTATATATAATGAGCCATTTGTTTCGGAAGGACTATGTCGAAGGTCATATCTATTAATTAGTGGAGGTATTGTTCATTTGATACCGTTATATTTATTGCACGTGACAGCAGTCGAACATAGCGAGGGATTGCTTGGCATGTTTGTCTGCATCAATCTGATTGTGGTCACGTCTGGAATAGTGTTTATGTATAGGTTGTTTAAACAGAAAAACGTTCGAGTTCCGGCAATCACATTCGGTATCGCATTGGCAGTGAATTACATCCTTATCGCCATTTTTGGCGACCCGTTTGATTTGCTAGGCTAAAAATGAGAGGAGTGAGTAAATGAAGTATTACCGGTTATGGGTTATTGCCTTTTTATTAAAATTTATCGGTTCGGCCTGGGATGCGTCGTATCATTTTAAATATCTTTTTGAAGAATACTCGATTCCGCATATCGTGAACTTTACTGGATTTGTTTTGGGAGCCTGGCTGCTGTTCAAGGAATGGAGGCAATCCCGGCATATGGATAAGTTATCGCGAAACTTGATTACCATTGGATATGCATTATTCCTAATTGGGATTCCCTTGGATTTTACTTATCATATTGCCTATGGGATTGATCTGACGACATGGAGCCCAACCCATTTTATCTATTATATCGCCACCGATATTATGATCTTTGGCGTTTGGCGCGGCTATTATTTGCATACCCGAGGCGTGCGTCCGACTTGGAAGTCGCTGCACACCTGGTTTGCGATGTTTTTGCTGGAATGCTTCATGTTCCCCAACATGCAGCAGGAGAACGGGGCGATATCCTATGCCCAGTACATTCAAGGGAAATCGATCGCGTCAAAGGAAATTTTAGAATTGATTTCTGATCCAAAATCGCAAATTTTTGGCGGTATTCCTGAGTGGGTATATCCCATTTACTCGGTTTTAATGGCAGGGCTTTTGACGGTTTTTATGATTAAAATATTTCGGGATTACACCCTGCCAGTAATGGCGGCCGGGCTTTATATTCTGATTCGGTTTATTTTTAAAGGAGCCTTTTTCGCCGTCAACTATCCGACATCTTATGTACCGATTACCCTGCTGCTTATACCGTTATGCTATTTTCTGTTTAAAAAGACAAACTGGGCGGCAGGGCTTGTTGGAGGATTAAGTTACTTTCTCGTTTTGTACGCGATTCAACAGTCAGGGCTGCTCGTCACACCTCCCTTGGTGTTATGGGAAACTATACCAACTTTACTTGTTGGTGCTCTTATTCCCGTCGTGGTATCGCGGCTCCATTTTTTGCGGCAGGCCGACCGGCCGCAAACTGTTTCGTAGTTCACCAAGAAATGCCAAACCAAATAGGCGGCCTCCTATGAAGGACGACATGAGGGCAGAGTTACTCGTTGCAATACAAGTGACTCTGCCTTTTTTTATAAAAAAACCAAAAATAAAAACGATGCCTTATTTTAAAGCATCGTTAATTCAGGATATCGGGCCTGTCGTGCGCTGACCAGGGCGCTTACGCTTATGATTTTCAACTTTGGAATTGTCTAGCTCCAGCGCCCTAGCGCCTAGTGTCCTTCGCTCTCCGCCCTACGATAAGTCAACATCGATTCGCCTCCGGCTTATCGTGTTTCCTTTATCCCGTTCAACGGGCAGTAGATTCTCAACTGCCCGTAAGAACCCGATTGGTTCAACTATCAATCAGCGAGAAAAACTTTCGCTGATTGAAGTTTCACCTTATCTCAGTTGAAGCGCTCCACAAGGAAGGCTTCGGAAGCATAGGCATCGCAAGAACAAAAAGCGTTAGCTTTTTGGAGGAGGCCACACGGCGCTGACCAGGGCGCTTACGCTTTTCTTATTAAAAGCACGAAAAAGATTGAATCTGACGTAAACTTATACCGGTATAAATCCATCTAAATCCAGTCCAACGCCAGCCGGCGACAGAGGTTCGGCCTACAAAAATGGGGTAAAACCAAAATTGGTCAAAGCCTCTCAGCCATATATAGGTGTATCTGAACAAGCATCTTGCAATGCCGCCTGGGTCAACTGCAAAAGCGGATACCTGTTCCTGGGGGATAAAAGATGGCGGTGGTGAAGTAGGCGGTCCGGCCTGCTGCCCTTGGCCAGGCGGAGCAAACGGAGGCGGTCCACCCGGCTGCCCTTGGCCAGGTGGTCCAAATGAAGGCGGTCCACCCGGCTGCCCTTGGCCTGGAGGCCCAAACGGAGGCAGTCCACCCGGCTGCCCTTGGCCTGGAGGCCCAAACGGAGGCAGTCCACCTGGCTGCCCTTGGCCTGGAGGCCCAAATGGAGGTTGAAACAGGTCAAATAGTCTGTCAACAGAGTCTTCGTAGTAATAATTCTCATTTAGGAATGGAGATGAGTATAAATAGGATGGTTGGCTGTATGGATCGCTATAATACAGAGGTATTGGTATATGATACATAAATGACGCTCCTTTACTTAATCTCACACTATCCTATTCTTTAGTCATTCACCTATCAGATTGTACTCTTATAAATGTGCATTTACCCATATAATTTTTACCGGAATGCAGTTGTTATTTTGTCACTCACCCTCACTGTTTTCCGTACTTTCCCTTCTGAATGGGCATCCACACAGTCATATAGGTTATTACCTACATATAGTACACATAACAAAAGTAATGATCTTTTGTTATGCCGTTACCTTAAATGAATGGAGGTATAAGTGTGGTAAACTTTTATTCTTTTCATGGCACCGTAACCATGATAAGTGATTTCTATGTAGGTCAAAATGTCGAAGAGGAGGGCTGCTATCAATTAATGTCTGTAGAGAACGGATTAGGAGCACTTGTGAATTTCGTGGTTTCTCCTGACACTTACTTTCTAAACCATGAAGTGGTGGCTGTGGGGGATAATGTGACTGGTTACTATGATGGGAATGCACCCGTTCCGCTCATCTATCCGACGCAATACCAAGCCCTTATAATAGTGAAGGAAAGCCCCTATCAAAATGTTAAGGTAGATTACTTTGACCATCAGCTTCAGAGCAGTGATGGGAAATTACGACTAAATCTATCACCATATACCCAAATCCTATTAAGAAATGGGCAGCCTTTTACCAAAAACCCTGCGAACCGAAATCTCATTGTGATGTATGGACCTGCCACAAAAAGCATCCCTGCCCAAACCACACCCTATAGAATGATAGTTTGGTGTTAAAAGTATAATTGCACCATCAAAAATAATCTACCATTATTTATGGAAACCTCTTCTTGTCACTCCAACGGCGTGAGTAACCAATTTTCGGCCATTTTTGGCTCTCATACCGAAGAGTACCCGAATAAATTTTGTCCGCCGAATCCCTAGATGATAGCAAATCATAATGATGGAAAAAGAGGCCCCGATTAAAAACAGTGCCTTTCCTGCCACCGGTAACGATGAATCATAAAATCCAAACCCAAGCAGCACAATGACCGGCTGGTGGATGACGTAGAACGGCATAGATGCCTCGCTGCCATAGACCAAGAAACGGTTTGAAGCCGTTAAATACCGACCGGCAAGATAAAAGATGCATAATATCCAACTCCAGCAATTGACCGTTCGAATGGCATAAAAGATGATATCTGCGTAGGAGCCAGGTTTTGGACTCCCCATCATAAACCAGGAGATGTACACAATAGAAGTCACGATCGCGAGACTAAAATGAACTGGGATGGTCTTTTTAACAACCGTTTTAAATTCGCTGTCTGAGAAAAAATAGTACCCATAAACAAAGAAAACCAGATAAAAAAGCAAGTCCCATCCGCCAAGGTTCACTGTTTTAATAGGGCCGATGAGAACAAGAAACAAGGGCAGAACGAACAGATGAAGCGGCTTAAAACGGCGTTGCCTGTTTATTTTTTTAAATAAAGGAAAAGTAAGAAAAGAATAGATCAGAAGCACTAGCAAGTACCATAGATGTAAGCCGATAAAGGCGAAATTTCCAGTTCCTCCGATACTTAAATAAACCCCGTCAAAATAATGGGGGATAAATTCCAAGAAGGACCCGCTAAATTGGTTGTGAGTCAATCTCTCGATAAAAACCTGTGGCGGGGACAAAATAAACACCCCCAACAACAAAGGCACCCCAAGCCTTATGCACCGCTCCTTAAAATAGGCATCGGCCGGCCGTTTTTGCAGGGTATAGACAACACTGATTCCTGATACAGCAAAAAAGAGGGGCATAATCCAAGAACTTGTAAAAAGTGAAAATACCAAAATACCAGAATGGTCCAGCTGATTATTTTTTACATGCCACGGCCAGGGATTGAAAAACATCGAGCAGTGATATAGAAATACGGCAAGTGTGGCCAGTACCCTTATCCAATCTAAGTCGTACTGCCGTTGAGTCATCTTTTTCTCCATAAATCACCTCATTATACAAATTAACCCAGTAGGTCTAATTATCTAGCAAAAAATGGTTTTTGACAATAATGTGAAACCAGTCACACATAGTGCAAAAAAGTGACGAACGTCACAATTTTATCGGTCATGTGAGATTACAATATAGCTATAGAGAAAACCAATTAAATGACAATGACGTGATTATATATAAAGGAGTGAACCAGCATGAAAAAATTAGTGATGATTGGAAACGGTATGGCTGGTGTAAGAACCATAGAGGAAATCTTAAAGCTGGAACAAGAACAATTTGAAATCACCATTTTTGGACAAGAACCACATCCAAACTATAACCGAATTAAACTATCAAACATCCTACAAGGCGATACAAGCTTTGAGGAAATCATTATTAACCCCTTGGACTGGTACAAAGAGAACAATATTCATTTGTACACAGGTGAATCCGTGGTGAAAATGGATGTCGAATCCAAGACGGTCATCAGTGATCAAGGCCGCGAAGTCGCTTACGATGAGTTAATCATTGCCACTGGATCCAAATCGTTTATCCTGCCAATTCCTGGTGCGGACAAGCAAGGCGTCACTGGATTTCGAGACATCCAAGATTGTGAAATGATGATCAAGTCAGCCAATCACTACAAAAAGGCTGTGGTCATTGGCGGCGGGCTGCTCGGTTTGGAGGCAGCAAGGGGGCTGTTAAACTTGGGCATGCAGGTCGATGTTGTGCATTTAATGCCGCATCTGATGGAAAGACAGCTTGACCCCATTGCCTCCACCATGTTGAAGACAGAACTGGAAGGTCAAGGCATGAACTTCTTGATGGAAAAAGAAACTGTCGAAATCTTGGGCGACGAGCGTGTCACTGGCTTACGGTTCAAGGACGGTTCAGAAGTGGAAGCAGACCTAGTGGTGATGGCGATTGGCATTAAATCAAATGTGGAAGTAGCAAGAAACAGCGGCATTTACGTTAACCGCGGCATCGTCGTCAACGACTTTTTAGAAACAAGTGTGCCGCATGTATATGCCGTCGGAGAATGTGCTGAGCACCGGGAAATCGTCTATGGTTTGGTCGCGCCTTTGTATGAGCAAGGCAAGGCGCTGGCCAGCCGGATTTGCGGAAAGGTAGGAGAACCTTATGAAGGTTCTGTTACGGGAACCCAGTTAAAAGTGGCCGGAGTTGACCTTTATTCCGCAGGAGAAATTTTTGAAGATGGTACCTCCACCAAATCCATCATGATTTATAATGAGTTTGAGGGAGTTTATAAGAAAGTTTTAACAAGAGACAACCGGATTGTCGGGATTGTCCTTTATGGAGATACAAAGGATAGCACAAGGTTGTACCGTTTGCTTTCGAAAAAAGAAGACATCAGCGGCACTTCCGTTTTCCAAATGGGCAATAACACGGAAGAAACGGACGATATTGCCTCCATGCCAAATGACGAACTGGTCTGCGGCTGTAACGGCGTGACCAAAGGTACAATTGTCGAAGCCATCCATACACAAGGATTGACTACGCTCGACCAAGTGAGCCATTGCACCAATGCCGGCCGCTCTTGCGGACGATGCAAGCCATTGGTTAACCAGATTCTCGCCCATACCCTTGGCGACCAATTTGATGCAGCGGCTGCACAAAAGACAAGCATTTGCGGCTGTACGACATTAAGCCGTGAAGAATTAGTGGCTGAAATTAAGGCAAAAGGTTTAACCAGCGTCAAAGAAGTCATGAATGTGCTGGAGTGGAACAACGAGGAAGGCTGCACCAAATGCCGTCCGGCGATTAACTACTATCTCGGCATGATTCACATGGATGAGTACAAGGACGACCGCGATTCCCGTCTGGTCAATGAAAAAATGCATGCCAACATCCAGAAGGACGGAACTTATTCCGTTGTGCCAAGAATGTACGGCGGCGTGACTACCGCAGCAGATTTGAAAAAAATTGCTGAAGTAGCTGAAAAATATGAGGTACCTTTAGTAAAATTAACTGGAGGACAACGGATTGGCTTGTTCGGCATCAGAAAAGAAGACCTGCCAGACGTATGGGAAGACCTCGGCATGCCATCCGGTTATGCGTACGGTAAAACATTAAGGACAGTTAAAACTTGTGTCGGCGCGCAATTCTGCCGCTATGGCACACAGGATTCCATGGCACTCGGCATTGAACTTGAGAAGAAGTTCGAGCGTCTGGATACTCCGCATAAAGTGAAAATGGGTGTATCTGCCTGCCCAAGAAACTGTTCCGAGGCCGGAATTAAGGACATCGGCTTCGTTGGCGTCGACGGCGGCTGGGAGATTTATGTGGCAGGAAACGGCGGGGTGGATCTCCGTGCCGGCGATTTGCTAACGACTGTTAAAACCCAAGAGGAAGTCATGGAAATCACCAGTGCCTACCTGCAATATTACCGTGAAACGGCCAACTATTTAGAGCGTACTTCCAAATGGCTCGAACGTGTCGGGTTGGATCATGTGAGACAAGTTCTGGGTGATCGAAAAACAGTGGAAGCTCTAAACGAGCGGATGGATCAAACGTTGAAAAAATATAACGAGCCTTGGACCGAAGCAATTGAAAACGAAGAAATTAAAGATAAATACTATAGCAAGCATACAATTAAGGTCGGAGAGTGATCACAATGGTGCAGACGATAACAAGGATTCCAGTAGCCAACCTTTCGAATCTAAAGGCAAGGGCAGGATATGCCATCAAAATTGATGACAAAGAGATTGCCTTGTTTAAAACCTCCAAGGGTCGAATTTTTGCCTTGGAAAACCGCAGCCCACATCCCAAGGGAGGAGTCCTTTCGGAAGGGCTGGTCAGCGGAGAATTTGTGTATTGCCCGGTTTATGACTGGAAAATTTCTTTAGTCGATGGACTTGTGCAGGCTCCTGATACAGGAAAAGTACGAACTTATTCTGTGGATATAGTCGATGGCATTGTATTTATAGTATTATAGTGAAAAAGCAGAAGCACTCTAGTCGCTAGGGTGCTTCCGCTATAAAGACGGACAACAGGGAAGGATGGCTGCAAAGATGAAACCAGGGAAAGTGTTTTTAGTTGGGGCAGGGCCGGGGGATATCGGTTTAATTACCGTAAAAGGCTTGGAAGCCATTAAACAGGCGGAAGTGATCTTATACGATCGGTTGGCAAATCCAAAACTGTTGGAGTTTGCGCCTGTGGGTTGTGAATTGATATATTGCGGCAAATTGCCGGATCGCCATACGTTAAGGCAAGAGCATATCAATGAACTGTTGGTCGAAAAAGCCTTGGAAGGAAACATCGTCGTCCGGTTAAAGGGCGGTGACCCGGGTGTGTTTGGCCGTGTCGGGGAAGAAGCGGCAGCCCTTGCTGAAGCAGGTATCTCTTTTGAAATGGTTCCCGGAATCTCATCGGGGATTGCAGCCCCGTTGTATGCAGGAATCCCGGTTACCCATAGGGAGCATGCTGAATCGTTTGCGGTGGTAACCGCCCACGACAAATCACAGGATGGCCGCCCGGTTCTCGACTGGGAAGGCCTTGCCCGCGGTGTTGATACGATCGCATTTTACATGGGAGTAAAAAATTTGCCGTTCATCTGCGAAAACCTGATAAAATACGGGAAACCGTCCGATACGCCGGTGATCCTCATCCAATGGGGCACGTTTGGCCGGCAGAAAACGTTGGAGGGAACGCTGGCGGATATTTCAGAAAAAGTAGCAGCGGCCAAGTTCAGCAATCCTTCGATTATCCTTGTCGGGTCTGTTATTTCACTAAGGGAAACGATCAGTTGGTTTGAGAAAAAGCCATTGCACGGCCGGCAAATCCTATTGGCCCGGACCGGCACCAGTCCTAGTGATTTGGCCAAAGAGCTAATGAACCAGGGAGCGGATGTGATAGAATTCCCTAAATGGAACAGGATTTTGGTACCGGTTAATCAAAAACTGATCGACCGGCTGCCAAACTATGAAAAAGTGTTGTTTACTTCTCCGGAGAGTGTAGATGAATTTTTCCTTGCCCTCAGAAACCATAAAGTGGACATTCGCCAATTGACCGGTGATGTTTACGGCATCTCCAGAAAAACGATGAATGCCTTAGAGGCACGCGGGTTCCTGCCGAAGTTGGCAGCGGAAATGCCGGCAGAAGGAGAATTAATGGTTGTCGGTGACGATACCAGCTTGCAAACCTATCAGGAGAAGTCAGCCGACTTATGGGTGACACACCAAAAGCAGATGGACCTTCAATATGGGCCAATTTTTAAAAGAATGCTGGGAGAAGCTCATGTGAATACAGTCATCTTCCCAAGCAGCGCCTCTGTGGAGCCGTTTTTGGAGGGGCTTAAGAGTTGCGAAATGGATTCTGGCGAGTTTTTGCATGATGTCCAGGTGGTTAGTATGGGAAAACAAACGTCAGAAGCGGTCGTCTCCGCAGGTCTCCCATCCAATGGTATGCCGGAACAGCCAACTAAGGGTGCGTTAGTTCAATTTTTAAGCGGGGTTGAATCATGAGCTCGTATTATCCGATTATGCTGCGCCTCGAAGGAAAAAAAGTAGTGGTGGTAGGCGGCGGTAAAGTCGCGGAGCGAAAAGTCAAAGGTCTGCTAGGGACGGGAGCCCATATCACCGTGATTAGTCCGGAGGCGGGGGAAAATATCCAAAAACTTGCGGTTGAAGGAAAGGTCACTTGGCACGAGAGGCCGTTTGAGCCGGCAGATACGCAAGGAGTGGATATGATGTTTGCCGCATCCAATGATTCACTGATTAATCAGCTCGTAAAGGATGCCTGCGGGCCCCGCCAACTGGTCACTATTGCTGATGACCCGGACAGCTCGGATTTCCACGTGCCAGCCCGCATTAATCGCGGCCGATTAAGCATCGCTATTTCTACCGGGGGTGCCAGCCCCACCCTTGCCAGAAAGATCCGCCGACAATTGGAAGAACAGTTTGATCCTGATTATGGAGACTTTCTCGAATTTCTTTTTTTGAAACGGCAATGGATTTTAAGCCATGTAGAGGATCCATCCTTAAAAAGCAAGCTGCTGGAGGCGATTACCGGTCCGGAATTTCTCGACAGTCCCGATCGCGAGGCCGTATTTAAGAAATTATATAAAAAATGGACTTAAAGCAGGTACCAGCATTTGTCTGGTGCCTTTTTTTTATCGGCTAGGAAAAGGTACATTCTAAACTTATCAATCTCTGTTCGGTGAAATGTTCGTAATAAAACCAGTGAGATATTCTTATTCGGGATGGACTCAGCTGCCAATGAATTCTCCTGGTCTTAACGACAAAATATAGCCGGGCACTATTAAAACTGTCGTTAATAAAGCTTATAAGTAGAAACTATTTGATAGATAAATAACAAACTAATCTTTACTGTATTAAAATTTACTCTCAATTCTTCATCCGCTTGATTAAAACCCTCTTGCCTTCCCTTTTGGGCTATCATTCGGCTGTTTTGCGGATCTCCTCTCCGTTATCTGAAGCTACTTTTATAAGAGGAATAGTTCCTTTTCTAACCCGAAGGATAAATTTACCTATTTTTAAAAATTTTTGATAAAAATAGTTTCTTTTTTGAAAGCTGTGTTATATAATACAAAACGAAGCGAGTTACTGTATTATAACAAAGGGGTGAACTGGTAAGTGTCGACGCAAACAAGGGGTATTGAAGTAGTAGGGGCTCTAAAAGCCCAGTATGACGAGATTTTGACTCCTGAAGCACTGCAATTCATCGAAGAGCTGGAACGGACATTTGGTGCGAGAAGAGTGGAACTGTTACAAAACAGAAAGAAACGCCAGAAGGAAATCGATAAGGGCAAGCTGCCAACTTTCCTGCCGGAAACCAAACATATTCGCATGGGGGATTGGACGATTGCTCCGCTACCCGAGGATCTGAAGGACCGGCGTGTGGAAATCACCGGGCCAACCGACCGGAAGATGGTCATCAATGCGCTAAACTCCGGTGCCAAACTGTTTATGGCAGACTTCGAGGATGCCACATCGCCTACTTGGCAAAACGTAATCGAAGGCCAAATCAACCTGCGGGACGCCGTGAGACGGACGATCAGTTTTGAAAATCCGAACGGCAAAAAATATCAATTGAACGAAAAGACAGCTGTACTAATGGTAAGACCGCGTGGCTGGCACCTCGAAGAAAAACATATTTTAGTAGACGGGAAGCCGATCTCGGGGAGCCTGCTCGATTTCGGACTTTACTTTTATCATAATGCAAAAGAATTGATGGCCAGAGGTTCAGGTCCCTATTACTACCTGCCAAAGATGGAAAGCCATTTAGAAGCCAAGCTTTGGAACGATGTATTTGTTTTGGCGCAGGATAAGCTGGGTGTGGCCCAGGGGACGATTAAAGCAACTGTCCTCATCGAAACCATCATGGCCGCCTTTGAAATGGATGAAATCCTTTATGAATTAAAACAACACTCGGCTGGTTTAAACTGCGGCCGCTGGGATTATATCTTTAGCTATTTGAAAAAACTGCGCAATCAACCGGACGTGATCCTGCCGGACCGCTCCCAAGTGACGATGACGGTACCGTTCATGCGCTCGTACTCTTTACTTACGATCCAAACCTGCCATCGCCGCAAGGCACCGGCTATGGGCGGCATGGCAGCGCAGATTCCGATTAAAAATGACCCGGAAGCCAATGAGGAAGCATTCGCAAAGGTGCGCGCCGATAAAGAACGCGAGGCCCGCGATGGCCATGACGGCACGTGGGTGGCACACCCTGGCTTAGTTCCAGTCGCCATGGAAGTGTTCAACCGTGAAATGCCGACGCCAAACCAAATCCATACGGCAAAACAGCAAAAAATTACTGTTACAGCTGAGGACTTGCTTGAAGTCCCAGGGGGAACAGTAACGGAGCAAGGGGTCCGCACCAATATTAACGTGGGCATTCAGTATGTCGCTTCATGGCTATCTGGAAGAGGTGCCGCCCCAATCTACAACTTGATGGAGGACGCCGCCACGGCTGAAATTTCTCGGGCCCAACTGTGGCAATGGATCCGCCATCCAAAAGGCGTCTTAAATGACGGCCGGAAGGTAACCTTTGAAATGTATCAGCAATTTAAGGTTGAAGAATTGGAAAAAATCAAGCAGGAAATGGGAGAGCAGGCCTATGCAAACGGCCGGTTTGCCGATGCCGCCGAACTGTTCGACCGGTTAATTGTAAGCGATGAGTTTGCCGACTTCTTAACCCTGCCAGGTTATAAATTAATCTAATTTTAAAAAAATAATAGATTACTAGGAGGAAATGAAAATGACAAATGAAAGAGCTGCACAATTACAGGAAAGCTGGGAAATGGATAAGCGCTGGAAAGGAGTCACCCGTCCTTACACAGCGGAGGATGCCATCAAGCTTCGCGGATCAATCGATATTGAACATACTTTGGCACGCAAAGGCGCTGAAAAACTATGGAATCTGCTTCATGAAGAAGATTACATTAACGCCCTTGGCGCCTTAACCGGTAACCAAGCGGTTCAGCAAGTCAAAGCCGGTTTGAAAGCCATTTACTTAAGCGGCTGGCAAGTTGCTGCGGACGCTAACCTTTCCGGCCATATGTACCCGGACCAAAGCTTATATCCTGCCAACAGCGTTCCTAGCGTGGTCAAACGGATCAATCAAGCGTTGCAGCGTGCTGACCAAATCCACCATATGGAAGGCGATGATTCCATTGATTGGTTTGCCCCGATTGTGGCAGATGCGGAAGCCGGTTTCGGCGGTCAGTTAAACTGCTTTGAATTGATGAAGGGCATGATTGAAGCCGGAGCTTCTGGCGTCCACTTTGAAGACCAACTTTCTTCTGAAAAGAAATGCGGCCACTTAGGTGGAAAAGTCCTGCTTCCGACACAAACAGCTGTCCGTAACCTGATTGCGGCACGGTTGGCTGCTGATGTAATGGGCGTTCCGACTGTACTCGTTGCCCGTACCGATGCCAATGCGGCTGATTTGATTACGAGTGATATTGATGAGAATGACGCCCCATTTATTACTGGTGAACGCACAACTGAAGGGTTCTACCGTACGAAAGCCGGCATTGACCAAGCAATTGCCCGCGGACTCGCCTATGCTCCATATGCCGACCTGATTTGGTGTGAAACTTCTGAGCCAAATGTAGAAGAAGCTAGAAAGTTTGCTGAGGCTATTCATGAGAAATTCCCAGGCAAACTGCTTGCCTACAATTGTTCGCCATCATTTAACTGGAAGAAGAAATTGGATCCGGAAACGATCGCCAATTTCCAGCAGGAGCTTGGAAAAATGGGCTACAAGTTCCAATTCGTAACGCTTGCTGGCTTCCATGCACTGAACCACAGCATGTTCGAACTGGCTCGCGGCTACAAAGATCGTGGCATGGAGGCATACTCCGAGTTGCAGGAAGCCGAATTCGCTTCTGAACAACATGGCTATACAGCTACCCGCCACCAGCGCGAGGTCGGAACAGGTTATTTCGACCAAGTCTCCATGGTCATCACTGGAGGGACGTCTTCTACTACAGCTTTAAAAGGTTCGACAGAAGAAGAGCAGTTCACAAGCGCGAAATAGATGGATGATCCCCCTTTCTCCCTTGCTGAGAGAGGGGGCTTTTTTGCTTTTTGAAGGTTCTTTTGATAAAACTAAGGAAATAGAGAGGTTTTTTAAGATGTACCAAGTTTAGTTGGAAGCAATTCGTTTCTAAATGAAGTTTTGGGCTTTTATTTGCGAATCTACCTCTGGGAACCATCCCAACGCCAACAACATACATAATAATAGCCCTTTTGATATGGAGTTGATATGGTTGAAAAAACAAACGGTCGAACAGGTGCTGCAACAGGGGATATACGGACCAATGGAAACAAAACCGGAGGAGCGGCGGAAGTTTTTGGGGACCTTACGGGAACGGATTGTCATTGCCTTGAAAAAAGGTCAAGTGGCCGAGAAGGACGTGTATCCGCAAGTGGAGCAATCGATGAAGGAACACGCCGGTGCCCATCTATTTTTAAACGGGAATATGGACTACCAGGAATTATCCAAGTACGTAAAGCTTGCTGCCAAGCACAACATCGGGCACACGATTGTGACCGATAAAGAGCATGACACAGAGATTGGCCTGGTATTGGCCATGGACTACGCCATTGAGAAAGATGAGATTTTTATTGAAAAAAAGCAAATGGAACTGCTAACAGAGGAAAAAAGTAAAGGGTTTTTTGGAAAGTTATTCGGCCGGTAGCAGCCGGGATCCGCGAATTATTTCATGAGGACAAAAACAAGAGGAAGCAGTCGAGTTTTGTCCTCATGGTAGGTTCATGAGGACAAAAGCAAGAGGAAGTGGGCAAGTTTTGTCCTCATGGTGGGTTCATGAGGACAAAAGCCAAAGAAAACAGTCAACCATTGTCCTCATGCCGACGCCTCAAACCCTTAAACCCTCAAACCCCGTGTTACTCTTTTATACCAATTACCCGAATTCACTTATAATCCGCATACCAAGCCCCATCTAGATATAAAACTGGCCGCAAGCTTTCTTCTACTCCAGTAATAATAGAATTTTTTAGCTCATCGGACACTCCCTTAAACAGGCTTCCGCCAAACATTTCAATCCAATTCCTTAACCCATTTTCCCCTCCTAGTTTCGTCAGCCGGCCAAAATGCTGGACGGAAGAGACCCTAAAACCGGCTCCCTCCATGAGCGTGGCATACTCATCGATACTTGGGTAATACCACGGAAACCTTTCGTTATCATATAAATTGGCATTCCAGCTATCCTTCTTTATCCTTCCCTTCGACGATACCCCTTCACACTAGAAAAAGTATATAAATTCATATTATAATAGTTTCCGAAAATTACCATTGGGAGGGTGTCTTAAGATGTCCATTAGCGGGATTAATCACTTGCTATTCTCCGTATCCAATCTGGAGATTTCCATCCATTTTTATCAAAAGGTTTTTGATGCTAAGCTGCTGGTAAAAGGGAGGACTACCGCGTATTTCGAACTAAACGGAATATGGCTTGCGTTAAATGAAGAAAGACACATCCCGCGGAATGAAATAAATGAATCGTATACCCATATTGCTTTTTCAATAGCGGAGGAGGACTTGCCAAGTATCCACGATAAGCTCGTACAGCTGAAGGTTAACATCCTGCCTGGCCGTGAGCGTAATGAAAAGGATAAGAAATCCATTTATTTCACCGACCCGGACGGCCATAAATTCGAATTCCACACAGGGACACTACAAGACCGGTTGTCATACTACAGACAGGAAAAAACGCACATGGAGTTTTATGACTAAATAAAAACAACCGGAGCATCATTAAAATGACCAACCGGTTGTTTTAGAATTACCATCCACTGGCATCGTGTCCGCCAGATTATCGATATTTTTTAATACCTTGGTGCTATAAGTAAAATCGCCATAACAGTAGGGATAGCGAAAATTGGTTTTATCGCCGCCGCAATTATAAAGTTGGGGATTTCTTTGCACTTGGAGCTGTGAAAATTGTTTCGCCAGCTCTTCATTGTGTTTTCCGCCGCGCTCGGCAACATAGTCGATATATCCAGTCCCCATATTGTAGGACTGAATAATTGTGGGAAAATCCACTTTTTTCACGTTTCCGTAAGTAAGAACCCGTTGAAAATAGGAAACTCCCGCTTGTATGCTTTGAGTTGGGTCGGTAATCGCGTCCTTAGCCAAACCGGCCGATTCCGATGCCTGCATCGGGTCGCTGCCCTTTCCGTGGCTCTCCTGCTGCATGATGGCCACAAGTACCGGAGCATAAGTTTCCAAATCGAATTTTTTCAATTCTTGTTGGATCACAGGACGATATTTCATCGCATCAGCAAAAGGGCCTGCCGGATCCGGCAGCGATTTTGGATGCTGAAAATAATATTGGACTCCTGCCAATAGGCAGAATAGCAGAATTAAGCTGAGGAACGTTTTCAATTTTTTCCTTTGCTTCCGTTTCATTCATACTCTCCCAATGTACTGCTGTGAATTAAGATATTTTCTCTATCGTTTCTTGTAATTCGATTTCCACGTTGCCTTGGACCGCCCGGGTAATCATGCAGGAAGTCTCCGCTTTTTGGGCAAGCCGGCGGGCCATTTCAATATCCTTTTCACTGGCATTGCTTTTCAAAACAATATATGGACGGTGAATGATCTTTTTATAAGTAAAAACACCATTGGTCACGTCTACAATGCCTTCGGATTCCATCGTTAAGCTTTCTTTCTCCAGACCGGACCGTTCCATCATAGCCGCTAAAGTAATAATATAACAGGTTGCGGCCGCTCCCAAGAGCATTTCGTCGGGATTCGTTCCGGCACCAGGACCGTCCATTTCCCTAGGGATCGAAACTTTGATCTTAAGATTCCCTGCTTCAATCTCTCCGACATCATTTCGTAATCCCGGCCAATTTGCTTTTAAATGAAAAACATGTTCTGCCAATCTGTATCCCTCCAATTATTGGTTTTCAATTTCTGCCCCACATAATTTGGGAAATATGTTATCGTTAAGGTAGATAAGTCTCGAGTGGAGTAGTGAAATGAATTTTTTAAAGAAATTTATCTTATCAATTATATTTTGTGTCTATTTAGCCATTTTGACCAAATTGGTTTTGTTCAAATACATCCCGCTATCGGAAATGATTCATCATTTTAATTTTAGAAATGAGGAATATTTTTGGCGTTCCAATAATTTCGTCCCGTTTAAAACAATTCATTTTTACTTGTTCTTGGCCGATGTGAATCTGGATATAAAAATTAAAAATTTAGCCGGAAACGTAATCGGGTTTATTCCGTTCGGTTTCATCTTACCATTGTTAGCGAAAAAGTTTCAAAGCTTTGGATTGGTAACGGCCGCCACTTTTATCCTTAGTCTGACATTTGAAGTCCTCCAGCTCCTATTCAAATTTGGCAGCTTTGATGTGGACGACTTAATTTTAAACACGCTCGGAGGGATATTGGGGTATATTCCTTTTAAACTGGCCCTGTTTATCTGGCATTTGAAAAAAAATAAAACCACCGTTATCAACTAGTACGGAGAGGGAGTCTAGACTTCCTCTCCGTATTTTTTTTATAAATTTAAATCTTGTCCATACTGAAGGAGTAATCATTGCGGTAAAGCGGAAAAGTTTGGTATCATCATTATTATGAATATGGACGAACGGAGGTCACCGAAATGTCACGAATTTCAACCGATCAGGTAAAATACGTTGCCAATTTAGCGAGATTAGCCATTACCGAAGAAGAGGCCGAATTGTTTACCAAGCAGTTGGATGCGATTATTACATTCGCAGAACAGTTAAACGAATTGGATACTGAAAACGTACCACCTACATACCATGTGCTTGATATGAAAAATGTCCTGCGCGAAGACGTGCCAAAGCCCGGGCTGCCGCGGGAAGAAGTGTTAAAAAATGCCCCGGACTCTCAAGACGGGCAATTTAAAGTACCAGCGATTCTAGGGGAGTAAGAGGAGGATACAACGTTGAGTTTATTTGATTATAAAGTTTCCGACCTTCATGAACTCTTGCAAAAAAAAGAGCTGAAGGTAGCGGACCTTGTGGACGAATCGTATAAGCGCATCCAGGATGTGGAGGACAAGGTCCAGGCCTTTTTAACATTGGATGAAGAAAGAGCGCGTCAAACAGCTAAATCATTGGATGACAAGCTAGAGGCTGATCCAGCAGCAGGCCTGCTGTTCGGAATGCCGATTGGCTTAAAAGATAACCTGGTCACCAAAGGTTTGCGGACAACCTGCGCCAGCAAAATTCTGGAAAACTTTGACCCAATCTATGATGCTACTGTCGTGCAAAAATTGCAGCAAGCAGAAACCGTCACGATCGGCAAATTAAACATGGATGAGTTTGCGATGGGTTCCTCCAACGAAAACTCCGGTTTCCAAAAGACCCGTAACCCATGGAACCTTGACCGAGTGCCAGGAGGTTCTTCCGGCGGTTCAGCAGCTGCCGTTGCCGCGGGGGAAGTCCTGTTTTCCCTTGGCTCTGACACTGGCGGTTCGATCCGCCAGCCGGCAGCGTTCTGCGGTGTGGTCGGTTTAAAACCTACATATGGACGGGTATCCCGTTTTGGGCTTGTTGCGTTCGCGTCTTCCTTGGACCAAATCGGGCCGATTACTAGAACCGTAGAGGACAATGCCTATCTGCTACAGGCTATTTCCGGATTAGACCCAATGGATTCCACTTCGGCCAATGTCGGGGTGCCTGATTTTGCCGCCGCCTTAACAGGAGATATCAAAGGTTTAAAAATTGCTGTTCCTAAAGAATATCTAGGTGAGGGAGTCAGCGAGTCTGTCCGCCAATCAGTGCTCGATGCACTTAAAGTGCTCGAGGGACTTGGCGCTGTTTGGGAAGAGGTTTCCCTGCCGCACTCCAAATATGCATTAGCAGCCTATTACCTGTTGTCATCTTCAGAAGCATCCGCCAACCTGGCACGCTTTGACGGAGTCCGTTACGGATACCGGACAAAGGATGCAGAAAACTTAATTGACCTATATAAAAAGACCAGGGCGGAAGGTTTTGGCGATGAGGTTAAACGCCGGATTATGCTGGGAACCTTCGCGCTAAGCTCCGGTTATTACGATGCTTACTATAAAAAAGCACAAAAAGTCCGTACGCTGATTAAGCAGGACTTCGAAAATGTATTTGAAAAATATGATGTGATTATTGGGCCAACAACGCCGACACCTGCTTTTAAAATTGGCGAGAATATCGATGACCCATTGACCATGTATGTGAATGATATTTTAACGATTCCAATGAACCTTGCGGGAGTTCCGGGGATTTCCATTCCATGCGGCTTTGACAGCGGCCTGCCGCTAGGCTTGCAAATCATTGGCAAACATTTTGATGAAGCGGCGATTTACCGTGTGGCACACGCTTTCGAACAAGCCACAGATTATCATAATCAGAAGCCGGAATTGTAGGGGGTGAACCAAAGTGGAATTTGAAACAGTAATCGGACTTGAAGTCCATGTAGAGCTAAAGACAGAATCAAAAATTTTCTCAAGCAGCCCAAATCACTTCGGCGCTGAGCCAAATGCTAATACGACGGTTATCGATCTAGGTTATCCAGGAGTGTTGCCGGTATTGAACAGAAAAGTGGTCGACTTCGGGATGAAGGCGTCCATGGCTTTGAACTGTGAGATTGCCACCCACACCAAGTTTGACCGAAAGAACTATTTTTATCCGGACAACCCGAAAGCCTACCAAATCTCCCAGTTTGACCAGCCAATCGGCGAACATGGCTGGATTGAGATTGAAGTGAATGGCTATACGAAAAAAATCGGCATTACCCGGATCCATCTCGAAGAGGATGCCGGAAAACTTAACCATGGCAATGGCTACTCACTGGTGGATTTTAACCGTCAAGGGACACCGTTAATTGAAATCGTGTCAGAGCCGGATATCCGCACGCCTGATGAAGCTTATGCCTATTTGGAAAAATTAAAGTCTATTGTCCAATACACCGGTGTTTCTGACTGTAAGATGGAAGAAGGCTCACTGCGCTGTGACGCTAACATTTCCATTCGTCCCGTTGGACAAGAAGAGTTCGGCACCAAAACTGAGTTAAAAAACCTCAACTCCTTCAACTTTGTTCGTAAAGGATTGGAGTACGAAGAAAAGCGCCAGCGGGAAGTGGTTTCTGCAGGCGGAAAAATCGAGCAGGAAACACGCCGGTTCGATGAAGCGACTGGAACGACGATTTTAATGCGGGTCAAGGAAGGCTCGGATGATTACCGCTACTTCCCAGAACCGGACCTGCTGGAGTTATATATCGATGAGGACTGGAAAGCGCGCATCCGTGCGGAAATTCCCGAGCTTCCAGATGAGCGCCAAAAGCGCTATGTGGAAGAACTCGGTCTGCCTGTTTACGATGCCAAGGTTCTTACGGTTACTAAAGAAACAGCGGATTTCTTTGAAGCAACAGTTCATGCAGGTGCCGATGCAAAGCAGGCGTCCAACTGGATCATGGGGGATGTGTCCGGCTATTTAAATGCGGAAGGCAAAGAATTGGATCAAGTTCCGCTGACTCCGGAAGGACTTGCCAGCATGATTAAATTGATTGAAAATGGCACGATTTCTTCCAAGATTGCCAAGACCGTATTCAAAGAACTGATTGAGAACGGCGGCGATGCCGAGCAGATCGTCAAGGAAAAAGGACTTGTGCAAATTTCCGATGAGGGAACATTGCTTAAAATCATTGGCGAAGTGCTGGATAACAATCCAAAATCAATCGAGGACTTTAAAGGCGGAAAAGCCAAAGCGACTGGTTTCTTGGTCGGCCAGATTATGAAAGCCACCAAAGGGCAGGCCAACCCGCAACTGGTCAATCAACTATTACAGCAAGAATTGCAAAAACGATAAAATAAAAGCTGGCGGAAATTCTCTGCCAGCTGTTTTTTGTCGAATCAACCTTCGACTTTTTTTACCCCATTTCCCGGGAAAAACTCTTTATTTATCGTGAAAAAACATGAGTTTAATTAAACGTTTGGTTAGGTTCGAATAGAAAGGGGATTTGTCGAAAAAGGGATGATGGCCCCTCCTTCTACAAGGTCTGCCAGCGATTTAATGAAAAGCTGACAAATTTTTTGTTCCCTTTTTTATGGGAAGGCTTTTAATCCCAAAAAAACAGTGATTTTAAACAAACGGTTGTTTAAATCTACTAGACGTGAAAAATGACGAAGTCTTGAAGACTGAAGTTTCAGGAACTGGGAGGGGCGAGGCAGTAGTGAATAAAAAAGAGATTGAATATCAAATTTTAGAGCTGAAGGACGAATACTTACAATTGCAGCATAATCTAGAAAAAATGGAGCTTGTGAAGGGAAACCTGGCACCGTTAGAAAACCGGCTTGCTGAAATCGAAAAGGAATTAAGTATCCTTAATCAAAAGTTGCGGGAATTGCAGTAGAAAGAGACATCTAAACTGGATCAATAAAAAAGGTTCAGTTGAAGCAAAACTTCATCCGAACCTTTTTTTGTTTTTCCATCGCTAGTGGGTTGTTAATTGGATGATCAGTTATCACCGAGTTCTTTGCCTGTAATCATTTTATATAGGATTTCAGAGTCCTTGTCCGCCAGTTTTGCATATTGGTCTTTTCCTTCTATCACTACCTCAAGAAGGTTTTTTTGTGGTCCAATCCAAATCTGAATAACATGATTTATTTTTAAGTCAGGTGGATGATTCATTGACACGGCGGCATTCTGCCAATGTGCATGATTAAGGAGAGTGGATACCTTATGAATCGTTTCTTTATCGGAAATTGTTTTCCATTCTACATATTGATCGTTGCCATTATTCTCTTCGATTATCAAAGGTTTAGAACCCAATATCAGATTAGGTTTTTGGGACTGGGTGCTTCCAGTTTCATTAGAGCATCCGATAACAGAAAAACCAAAAGTTAAAAGGAATAATAACAAGAGCCTCCGTTTCATCTTATACCTGCTCCCTGATTGTCTTTTATAAATATAGACGAATCCATTTCCGAAATGTTCCAATAAAAATAGCATCAGTGACAACCGATGCTATCTCCTCTTGCAATTAAAAAGAAATCATGGCTCCCCGTTCATCAAAAACGGCACCTGGATTCCAAGCGACTTCCCACAGATTATTTTCTGGGTCGGCAAAATACGCGGTCCGGCCACCCCAGAAGGCATCGCTAGGCTCACGCAGAATTATAGCCCCTGATGACCGTATCTGCTCCATGGTAGAATCAACCTGATCCGGTGTGTCCACATTAATGGCAAATGTCACCGGCCGGTAGGTTTCTGGTGAAGCAGGGAGTTCAACACCGGCATCCTTCGCTAATTCTTCCACCGGAAACAGGGACAGGATGACACCCGCAGTTTTAAACACAGCATAGCTGTCTGAACTAGATTCCGTTTCTTCCCATCCTAATGATTGATAGAATGACCTTAATTTTGGTAAATCATAAGCACCTATCGTTAGCAGGCTAACCCTTTGTAGTACCAATTGCCATTCCCCCAAATAATTTTGATATGAACCTTTTCTTCAAACCCTTTTGTTTTTCCTTCCTTCCCAGCTTCGGTTTTTAAGCACCTTTTTACACAGGCAATTTTTCTTGTTTTTCCAACACCTGATACCTGTTAGGCAACTGGCGGGAAGAAGTGGTATGGCGTACCGGGGACAGCAGCGTATACCACAACGGAGCTAACGGAACATCGCATTTACATGCCGGTGTATGATCTAGTTTACCGCTTAGGGATTGCCTGGCAGAACGTTGCTTACAACCAGCCGCCGCACACCAGATCTTCCTTGGTTATGGCATGGAGACCCCAAAACGGCCAAATATTTATTTAGCTAAGCACGGCAACAGTGAGGTTATTCGATAAGAAGAAGGGAATCAGCCGATTGACAGGCTGATTCCCTTTATTTTTGTGGAAGGTTAAAACAAATGTTAATATTAGGAAAAGGTGTTGAACGGAGGAGGACTATCATGACGGTTTATATTACCTTATTAAGAGGGATTAATGTCGGGGGGCATCATATTATCAAAATGGCAGATTTGAAGGGACTTCTTGAAGGGCTGGGTCTACAGAAGGTCAAAACGTATATTCAAAGCGGAAATGTGCTATTTGAATCCAATCAGGATGCCCAATCACTTAGACAAAGCTTAGAAAAGGAAATACAAGAAGCCTTCGGTTTTCCGGTACCAGTGGTCTTGCGTACACAAGAAGAATTGGAACAAATTATTAGTCACTGCCCATTTTCGACAGAGGCACTAAAGGAAGGGGAAAGTGTGCAGGTTGCTTTTTTAGCGGAGGAACCTTCTCAGGATGGGATTGGCCAATTAAAGGCCTACTCTAATGAGAAGGAGCAATTTAGTATTAAGGACAATGATGTATATTTGTTTTTCCGCCATAGCTTTCGGGATTCCAAACTTGCGGCAAAGCTGCCAAAATTAGGCGTTCCGGCAACGGTTCGAAATTGGAAAACAGTTATCAAACTAGCATCCATGGCAAGAGCCCTATAGAAGTGTATCTGCCTATGATAATAAAAGAAAAAGGATAAAAAGCAAAATGAATTCAAGGGATGTATCAGATGGATTGGAAACCAGATAGAAACTCGAACATACCAATTTATAAACAGCTGGCTGTATATATTGAAAACGGCATTGCGGATGGGACTTTTCCCCCTGACAAACTTTTGCCGTCGGAAAGAGGATTGGCTAACGAACTTGGGATTAACAGAAGTACGGTTGTTGCCGCCTATGACGAACTGGAATCGAATGGACTGATTGAAAGAAATCAAGGCAGAGGAACAACCGTCAGCAAGGACATTTGGGGAATGGCCAAGAAACGGATTCCCAGCTGGAATCGGTACATAGAGGCCGGTTCGTTTCTTCCCAATTTACCTGTCACGCAAAGAATCCATAAAGAAATGGCAGACCAAAAACTAATTAATTTAGCCAGCGGGGAATTGTCCCAGGATCTATTTCCTGTGTCCACCTTAAGAGAAATTACTTCCAATCGATCGTTTATTGGAACTTTGGGATACGACCATCCGCAAGGTAACGCGATTCTAAGGGAGACCCTTACCCATCACGTGGATCAGTTTCGGGGAATTGAAACGAATCCCTCCAAGATATTGGTTACATCTGGTGCACAGCAAGCGTTGCATCTTGTCGTTCAATGCCTGTTAAAGCCGGGAGACGCTGTCGCTATCGAAAATCCTTCCTATCACTACAATCTGCCAGTCTTTCAATCGGCAGGAATCAAAACCTATTACTTAAAAGTAGGCCGAGATGGAATTGATCCAAACGATATAACAGATTTGTATAAAAAACATAGAATCAAGATGATTTTTCTCAATCCAATTTTTCAAAATCCCACAGGGACGTTACTGTCTTTAGAGCGGCGAAAAAAGATTCTGGAGTTTTCTTCTGAATTTGGGATTCCCATTATTGAGGATGATCCGTACAGTTTAACCGGTTTCTCAAACCAAAGAATCCCAACCCTTAAATCATTGGATGAGCAGGGGAATGTGTTATATATAAGTTCCCTGACAAAAATTGTAGCCTCCGGTCTGAGGATAGGATGGATTATTGGCCCCAAAACGGTAATCGAGAGGCTTGCAGACGCCAAACAGCAAATTGATTTTGGACATGCCAGTTACTCACAATGGGTGGCCAATGATTTTTTGGAATCAAAGGAATTCGAAGTGCACATGGGAAATCTGGTGAAGCAGTTAAAGGAGCGCAGGGATCAAATGGCTGCCAGCCTTCATGCCTTTTTGAAAAACCAAGTGGAGTTTCATCTTCCGGAAGGTGGCATTCATTTGTGGTGCAGAATCAAAAAGGATTATAATGAAATGCAATTGTTGGAGGAATCGATTAAAAGAGGGGTCATCTATGTACCCGGAACAACGATGGGGACGGAGAAGGGCTTCGCACGATTTACATTTGCTAGGGAAAACCCAGAAAATATTCATGAAGGAATACATAGATTTGCCGATGCCCTTGGAGCGGTTTCACCCTAAGTTTCCCCGGGGGACTTGAAGGTGTTATAAACATAAACAAAAAAAGACAGTCAATGCGGACTGTCTTTTCTAAGCTAATTCTTCTTTTGCGAGCATGGAACTCTTTTGCATAATATCCGAGCGCAAGCAATAGGCCGTTACTTTCTTTTGGGCCTGTTTTACGACGTCCACTTGGTCTTTGTAGCAAAAAACAAATAACCTCACGTCTTTTTTGCCTTTTTTCACATCAATCACGATGGGGTTCTGGCTGCCTTCCGGATATAAATAAGAGTCCTCGGTTCCCGGATAAATATATTGCCTTTTTAAAAATATCGCCTCGTTAAAATCGTGAATCAGCTGTTTTTTTGCTTCTCCTTCGATGCTGTTCCCATCGATGGTTATGGTGACATCCGCTTCACTCAGTTTTGAATGGACTTCAAACTTGCCCATAATCCATTCAACCACACCGGTGGGAAGACAAGTAATCAATATTTTTACAAGGCTTATCAGAATAATAGCAATCACGGTCCATACCAATTTACATCAACTCCCTTTATTGGGTGTTTTCCACTATGTCAGCCATATGTAGATCCCTAATGAGGCTAACGCAATGAAAATAACGACTGCATATATTAAGGTTAAGTTTGTTGTATTTTTTTTCGTGGAACTTCCATAGTTTTCATCAGGTTTCCCGGTTACTAGTAGGGTGGCAATCACCGAAATTAACAAGATTCCTATCACCAAACCAATCAATATATTCATACAGCACCTCGAATTTATGCCAATCCACTTATAGGCCTATTTTTATACTACTATATGATAACAGAACACGGCCAATATTTAACCATCCAATTTGCATTGAAACAAACCATCCACTTGTTAATCAAAAAAAGAAGACGTGTGCCAAACCACACGTCTTCATTCCATATTCCAAACGATTAATTTTGTTTTACCAACTGCACGCTTTCCGCAAATTCTTGATCAATCGCTTCGTTTTTCTGATAAGTCAGCAAGCTGACAACAACAGCGACAATCAGGTTTAAAATAAATCCAGGAACGATTTCATAGAGCTTTTCGCCAAAGAATACTTTTCCAAGGTTGAAATTCTTCCATAGAATGACGGTTGCCGCTCCGATCATCATCCCAAACAAGGCACCCCAGTTGGTCGTCTTTTTCCAGAACAAGCTAAGCAAAATAATTGGACCAAAGGAGGCCCCGAAGCCCGCCCAAGCATACCCGACAAGATCCAGGATGGAATTGTCTTGGTTAAAGGCGAGCGCAGCAGCCACAATCGCGACAATCAATACTGCTATTCTCCCCAAGAACACTAGATGCCGATCCAACGCATTTTTGTTCATCACCACTTTATATAAATCCTCAACCAGTGCACTCGATGTTACAATTAACTGTGAAGAAATCGTACTCATGATAGCGGCCAAGATGGCTGCCAAGGCAAATCCTGCGAATAGCGGATGGAAAAAAATCTGGCTCAAAGAAATAAATACAGCTTCCGGATCCTCCAGTGCAACCTGTGGGTTATTATGGAAGAAGGCAATACCGATGAATGCTGTAAAAATGGTGCCAATCAATGAAAAAATCATCCAGCCCATTCCGATCCTTCGGGCACTCTTGGTTTCCTTTATGGTTTTAATTGCCATAAAACGGACGATAATATGTGGCTGCCCGAAGTATCCCAATCCCCATGCCGTGGCCGACACGATACCTAAGAAGGTTGTTCCTTTAAAGAAGTCCAATAAAGTCGGGTCTACCGCGCGAATCGTTTCAAACGTTTCGCTCGGACCTCCGGTGTGAAAAATACCGATGGCCGGGACGAGCAATAGAGCAATCAGCATCATTAAACCTTGGATGAAATCGGTGTAACTAACAGCAAGGAACCCGCCAAATAGGGTATAGGCGACGGTAACTCCTCCAACGATGTAAAGACCGGTGTGATATCCTGTGTTAAAAGAACTTTCAAAGAAGACCGCCCCGGAAACCATTCCAGAAGAAACATAGAAAGTGAAGAAGATAAGTATAACGATACCGGAAACAATTCGAAGCAGCTTCGAATGATCCTTAAAGCGATTTTCAAGAAAGCTCGGAATGGTAATGGAATCTCCTGATACTTTACTATAAGAACGTAATCGCGGAGCGACAAATAGCCAGTTGAGATAGGCGCCGGCCGTTAAGCCAATGGCCATCCACGCATCCGCCAAGCCCGTGACATAAATCCCACCGGGCAGTCCCATTAGCAGCCAGCCGCTCATATCGGCAGCGCCGGCGCTTAACGCGGTTACCGCTGGGCCAAGTGAGCGTCCGCCGAGCATATAATCCGTAAGATTGCTGGTTCTTCGATAGGCATACCATCCAATGAACAACATGGCAGCGATATAGATGCTAATCGAAATCAATTGTAAAGTTTGATCTGACATAATCATCCCCCTGATAAAATAATAATTGCAAAAACTTTTTTTATATAAACAATATTCTATCAATTGATTGTTCAGATTTCCAGACATAATGAATTACTGTATCAAGATAGTAAAATATGCTTGTACGATAACAATGGAAGGATATGTAAGCGCCAAATTTGTATGGTCTTTGAAAAATCGCTATCATGGGATTAAAGAAAGGGGTGCACGTTTATGAATTTAAATGAATGGTTTGAAAAAGGAATGTCAGCCGAAGAGTATATAAACTCGATGACCAAAAATAAAGAGGAAATGCTGTCAATTTACAACCAGTTTACCTTAACGGAGCAGGATCAAAGCGGGTTTGAGGAATTGAAGCAGCAGAAATTGCGGGCTATTGTACTGTCAGAAGATTGGTGTGGTGATGCGATGTTGAATAACCCAATCTTGTTGCGCATAGCTGAGGCGGCAGGCATCGAAGTTCACTTTCTGCTTCGCGACCAAAACCTGGAGTTGATGGACCAATACTTAACAAACGGAACTTCACGGGCAATCCCAATTTTTATTTTTATTGACCAAGATGGCAATGAAAGAGGTAAATGGGGACCGCGCGCGCCTGAAATGCAGGAACTGGTTAATCAAGGTCGTATGGCGTTGCCGGATAAGGATGACCCTGATTTTCAGAACCAGCAAATTCAACTGTATAAACGGTTAGGGAAGGCTTATCAAACCGACCCCGCCATTTGGCAGACAGTGGCTGCCAGTATTATATCGAAACTTTAATCAAAACTTAAACCCCGGCTAAAATGCGAGCGCCGGGGTTATTTTTTAAGCTTTAAAGTTGCTGTGTTTGGGCGGAAGCCGGTCGTTGAGCAAATGTTTGTCATTCACTTTTGGCTCAACCCCTAGAATGAAATTCCGGATATTCGAACGGTGAAGGTAGACTAAAAGGAAAAAGAATAATGAAAAAATCAGTTCAGAATTAATACTTGGCGTGAAAAAGTCAAAAATGAGCATACTCAGGCCGACTGAAATGGAACCGAAAAATACATACTTGGTTAAAAAACTTATTAAGAAGAATGACACGTAGGCCGTGATGAAAAGGGGGATGTTGGCCACTAAAAGGGCTCCAGCAGTGGTGGCAATGGCCTTTCCGCCCCTAAAACCTGCAAAAATCGGAAAACAATGCCCAATGACGGCAGCCAGTCCAAAATACAAAGGTTCGGCGTCAAGATTGAAGTAGATTGGGAGTGAAGCCGCAGCTGCCCCTTTCCCAAGGTCGATGAACAAGACAAATATGGCGGACTTTTTTCCTAAAACCCTAAGCGTGTTGGTGGCACCGGGATTCTTACTGCCATGGTCGCGGATATCAACACCAAAAATGACTTTGCCGACAATCAGTGCAGTGGGGATGCTTCCGATTACATAAGCTGCTAAAAGCAGAATCCAGAACATTGTTGCACCTCCTTTTAGAAGTTTTTCTTTTATTCTACCATAGTTAAATGGTATTATTTTGTTGAATTTTCACGTTTTGGAAATTTAAAGGAGCGCTTAAAAATGGATAAAATGGATTATGGCCAAGTTGCTAATAGTTATGCCCGTTCAAGAGAAGATATTCCGGTTTCGCTCATGGAGAGTCTGCTGTTCAGAAATATTCGTTTTGATGAAAAAAAAGTCGCGGATTTGGGTGCGGGAACAGGCGCTTTGACCCGGAAAATATCCATGAGAAGGGCAGATATCGTCGGGATTGAGCCATCTCCGGAGTTACTTGAATACGCAAAAGCATTTAATAGAACAAAAAATTTTACGATTCCTTATTTGCAAGCTACAGCGGAACAAACGGGATTGAAAGATTCCGAGTTTGATATCGTAACCGCCATGCGGGCTTGGCACTGGTTTGACCGGGAGAAGGCGATGAAAGAGGTCAAGCGGATTTTAAAACCAAACGGGAAACTGATTGTGATTGATTCTGGATTTTTAACTGGGCCTGATGTTGTACGGAAAACGTTGGCTGTTGTGTCACAGCATGTGTCCGGAGGGTTGAAGCCGGCTGGGTCAAAGGCTGAAGCGAAGCAACGAATCAATGGGTTTCCGGTCGAATGGTTTGCCGAATGGCAGGAAAACGGGTTTGAATTGCGTGATTTCTATAAGTTGAATTATTCTGTTCGGTTTACCAAACAGGAGTGGGTTGATCGCGTCCGGTCGGTTTCTTGGTTCGCCGCAATGGAAGGGACTGTCCGTGAGCAGGCGGTCAAGGAATTATTGGACTGTCTTCCGGACCAAGAACCATATGAAATCCCCCATGAATGCAATGTTTGTATCTTGAGTTTAATATAATTGAATAAAACACGAGAACGATTAATCAACAGTTAGTGATATCTATTAGGGACATGCTCATCAAACAGCATGTTCCTATTTTTTTTGCTTCTATAAAATTTATTAAAAATTGTGTAGGGGTAGTGGTCAATTCCGTCGTCTATTAAAATGAAACTATCAAACAAGAAAGGGGGAGAGCGCTATCGATGATTCCGTTTTAATTGAAAAAGTCCTGCAAGGCAGCGACCAAGCCTTTCGTCTTCTGGTCGAGAAGTATCGCAACGATGTGTTCCGGACCGTCTTTGCCGTCCTTCGCGACCAAAAGGAGGCAGAGGACGCTGCCCAGGAAGTCTTCATCAAACTATACACTTCTCTCCCCCAATACCAAAACCAAGGATTCAAAACCTGGCTGACACGAATCGCCGTTAATCACGCCATCGATGTTAAAAGGAAGCAAGCGAGGATTTTGGAGGAAACGGTCGACGACACGGAGCAGCCGGGACTGGCCACCACACGGGATAGTCTGGAAAAACAGGTCATCCACAACGAACAAAGGAGACTGGTCCGAAACAGACTCAATGAGTTGCCGGATAATTACCGCGACGTGATTTATGGATTTTATATAGCTGAAAAAAGCTACCAGGAAATGGCGGAGGAACAGAACGTCCAAGTAAAAACGATTGAAACCAAACTATACCGGGCCCGCCATTGGATTAAGAAAAACTGGAAGGAGGATGATTTTTCATGAGACATTACAGTACGGATGAATGGACGCAATTTGTAAAAAACGAAATCACGGAATCGGCTCGGATCGAGCTGGAAGACCATTTATATTCTTGTGACCAGTGTCTAGAGCTTTATCTGCAGGCGATTGCCATACATGAATCTTCACTTCCACTCCTTACCGACGAAACGGGCTTCGCCGATGAAATCATGGCCTCGTTGCCCAAAATGGCAGCGCCTGTGGCCATGCAGAACGACGAAATAGAAATGGTTCCGGAAAAACAGGAGGCGGTCAAAAAACCAAAACGGTTTTACCAGCGGGCCGCGTTCCATTATTTGCTGGCAGCGGCTGCCACGCTTCTGCTGACATTTTCAGGAGCGTTTCAAACCCTTGCCAAATATGCGGACTCTTTTGAAACACAACACGTACAGGAAAAAAAGCCATCGGTTACCGAGGGTGTTATGAATAAAACATTTGCATGGATGGATTCATTAGAAAAAAAGGAGGCAAATAAGAAATGAAAAGTTCAACGAAGGCTTTAACATTATCGTTATTTCCAGGCCTCGGGCATATTTACTTCGGAAATCCTGTCAGAGGTGTCCTATACCTGTTCTTTGTCATGGGTTGTGCATTCGTAACGGTTACAGGCTTTGTAAACTATGGCGGACGCGAGGTGGCAGTATTAGCGTTTTTGGCAGGAGTGTTTGTTTATCTAGTAAGCTTTATTGACATGGGAATGCAAATTTCTAAACAGAAGAGGGAGCTGCTGGCTCAAGTTTCGGAAAATCAACCGGTGCCAGTCTTAGGTCAAGAATCAGAACGTTTTTATACGATTGTGTTGTCGTTTCTTCCTGGTTTGGGACACTTCCAACTTGGGTTGATGAACCGTGGCCTAACACTTCTGGCTACTTTTATCGGCCTCTCAGTGATGATTATTTTCATTGCCGTCATCAGTAACCGTGGTGAGTTCCTAGTGTTTTTGGCCGCATTGCCAATTATTTGGATCTACGGATTTTTCGATGCCGTCCAGCAGGTGAATAAAAAACAGCGCGGCGAGGAACTGGTCGATAAGACCATCTATGAAGATTTTGAAAAACTGCGCCAGGACGGGAAAAAAAGCAAATCCATCGCCACGTTCTTGTCGATTTTCCCTGGTGCAGGACATCTATATTTGGGATTGCAGCGCCGCGGCATCCAGCTGATGGCTGCGTTCTTGTTCTCAGTTTATATTTTGGATGTGTTACGTCTGGGGATCTTCCTGTTTTTAATACCCATTATCTGGTTTTACAGCTTTTTCGATGCCCTGCAAAAAATCTCCAAGCATGGGGAAGAGCCTTTGGAGGACACGCCGATTATTTCCTATTTCATTAATCATCAAAAATGGGTTGGTATCGGCCTAATCCTGATGGGTTTGTACTATTTAGTGATGAACATCCTGATGCCGGCTTTATCGCCAATCGTTCAGCGATACTTTAATACAGACATCATGTATTGGCTGCAAAGCTATATTCAAACCGGAATCGTCTGCCTGCTGCTCATTGGCGGGGGGATCAAGCTTTTATCCGGAAGCAAACAGAAAAGGGAGGGGAAGTCATGAAAAAGCGGAACATCGGTATGGCAGCCGCAATCCTGATTGGAGCAGGAATTGGATACTTTCTTAGAAAAAGAAAAGGAGGTCCTGTTGAATGATGCGAACCTGGCGTGTTGGAACATTTTCCATGGGTACCCTGTTAGTCCTTCTCGGCTTGTTTCTGTTTATGGCCCGGTTTCTTGGGTTCAATTTTCTCCAAGTCATAACCGCGTGGTGGCCGGTGTTATTAATTGTTTTAGGGATAGAAATATTGGTCTACTTGTTTTTATCCCGTCAGGAATCGCCTGTGCTGCGTTATGATTTTTTAAGTATTTTCTTTGTAGGACTGATAGGAACTGTGGGGATCGGATTTGCGGTGCTAAGTTCATCCGGCCTCCTCGGCCAAGCGGAGGAGTTATTTTCGCGGGAAGAACGGTCATTTGAACTGCCGGAATTCTCGTACCCAGTCGATGGGGCGATTAAACGGGTGGTCGTAAAAACCACGGGATATGATGTGACCGTTGAAGCAGCACAGGAAAGAGAAGTCTCTATGTTTGGAACCTATCGGATTCAAACCTCCAAACAAACCAAGCTTTTAAAAAAGGCGGAGGAGTACGTATTGGCCACCGAAAAAGGAGATACTCTTTATGTAACCGTGCAATCTTTGCCCCATAAATTGGGACCGTTCAATTCTACTCAAGAAGTTGCAGCAACCATCCTGGTGCCAAGCGATGTGAAGCTGGAGGTCATTGGAAGCGGGAATCAGCTCACCCTAAAGCCGCGCATGCTGGTCAACAATTGGGATATTGAAAGTGCATCACAGGTTTTAATCGATACATCGGAAACAAAGGACATGAAAGTGGAGGCCGTAGGTGTGGAAGACGTCAAGGGAAAAGCCGGTGAATGGAAGGTAACGGAGACCCCTGATGAACCGGGACAAGGGACTGGTGAAAAAAGTGCAGTCTATCAGTCGGGGGAAGGGAAGTACCGGATAAATATTGCGAACGCCTTTCAAGTTACACTCCAGTCTGCGCAATAAAATAGCAAAAGGCAGCAAATACTAGGAAGCGTCGTGCTATACCGGCGCTTATATTTTTTAAGGGAATTTAACGAGAAATGTGCATATAGCAGGTCCTATGATGAAGTCACTACATAATTTTTGCAAAAAAATAAAAAACCGTTATGATAGGAGATGGATGTTGGGAAACTTCAAGGTTCATTGTAACTTTATCCAACAATTGGTAAAATATTGAATAAAAGAACGGTTTTTGATTTCAAGATATAGGATGATGATGATGAAAAGAGCTAGACTAATTTACAATCCTACCTCGGGGCGTGAAATGATTAAGCGGCATCTGCCGGACATTCTCGAAAAACTGGAGAAGGCTGGCTATGAGGCCTCTTGCCATGCGACAACCAGTGCCGGTGACGCGACAAAAGCTGCACGGATTGCCGTAGAACGTCAATATGATATAGTGATTGCTGCAGGCGGTGACGGGACCATCAATGAAGTGGTAAATGGCCTTGCGGAACAAGAGTTCCGCCCTAAATTGGGAATTATCCCGGCCGGAACCACGAACGATTTTGCTCGTGCCCTGCAAATCCCTAGAGATGTCCCATCCGCAGTCGAAATCATCACGAAGGGGGACATCATTCCTGTCGACATTGGCCGGATTCAAGACAAATATTTTATTAATATTGCCGGCGGCGGCAGACTGACTGAGCTTACCTATGAAGTTCCAAGCAAATTAAAGACCCTGCTTGGCCAGCTTGCCTATTATTTAAAAGGAATTGAAATGCTGCCTTCCATTAAAGCGACCAATCTGAGCATTGAGTATGACGGGAAGCTTTATGAAGGGGAAACGATGTTATTTTTGGTTGGCCTGACGAATTCAATCGGCGGTTTTGAAAAATTGGCACCTGACGCTTCTATTAACGATGGACTGTTTTCTCTATTAATTTTAAAAAAGGTCAATCTTGCCGAGTTTATTCGGATTGCCTCATTGGCGGTACGCGGTGAGCATGTGAATGACCCCAACGTCATTTATACAAAGGCGAACCGGGTGAAGGTTCAATCGGACGAAAAGGTACAGTTGAATTTGGACGGGGAGTATGGCGGCTTGGCGCCGGCCGAATTTGTTAATCTCTACCGCCACTTAGAGGTTTTTGTGCCGCTTGCTGACATTCGGCCAAACGACATGCCGACTGACTGGGTTCCGGGCACAAGGTATAGTTAATAAAGTTCGTTCCCTAAGGGACGGGCTTTTTTGGTTTGCGATTTAATATAGGTAAGTGTGATATTTAATACCTGTCCTATATCTTAATTTGTTTTCCAATATAAAAATACAATGGAATTATCATGGAGGTATTGGAAATGTATGTAACCATTGCAGACTTCATTAGAGAGTGGGACCGAGAAGCGACTTTAACCCAAAAGGTTTTAGAGGGTCTAACCGATGACTCATTAACCCAAAAAGTTTACCAAGAAGGACGAAATTTAGGGAGAATTGCGTGGCATTTCACCACAAATATCCCAGATTATTTAACTCTCTTTGGGATAAACATGAATAAAGTTGAAAATGCAGAAAATGTTCCGTCATCTGCAAGTGTAATTGCGGAGACATTTAAAAGAGTAAGTGACGAAGCATCCCAAGCTATTGAACAACAGTGGACAGACGAATCTTTGAGCCAAATACAGAAGGCATTTGGAAGAGAAGAAACAAATGCTCAAATTTTGATGGGGCTAATTAAACACATTGTTCATCATCGAGGTCAATTAACCGTTCTTATCCGTCAAGCAGGGTTAAAGCCTTTTGGGGTTTATGGACCCCCAAAAGAAGATTGGGTTCATTTAGGTGTGGAAAATCCACCGCTTTAATGGTTATAAAAACTTTTAGTCTCGGATAAGGCGGTCAAACTCTCGGATAAGCAGCCATAACTCTCGGATAACCGGCGAATACTCGCGGATGGTGCAGATTTACTCTCACCAAGCGATATCTACAGATACTGTTTTTCCTTTCCGGAAATTGGAAACCTGTGTATAATGAGTTAAAAGACAGTAGTCATGACAGGGGTAAAGGAGTGGTTCGGTCCATGAAAGCTTTAATTAACATTGATTATACCTATGATTTTGTTGCAGATGCAGGTGCGTTAACCTGCGGCAAGCCTGGACAGGAGATTGAGGATAAAATCACGGGTCTTACCAAAGAGTTTATTGAACAGGGCGATTACGTCGTTTTTGCCGTTGATGTCCATGACAAAGGCGACCAATGCCATCCGGAAACGAAACTATTCCCGCCTCACAATCTGCGTGGAACGGCGGGGCGGGATTTGTTTGGCGCACTTCAAGAGGTTTATGAAGCCAACAATCAACGCGAGAACGTGCTCTACTTGGATAAAACCCGTTATTCCGCATTCGCCGGCACGGATTTGGAGATCAAACTGCGGGAACGTGGCATTACGGAGGTCCACCTCGTGGGTGTTTGCACCGATATTTGCGTGCTTCATACGGCTGTGGATGCTTATAACAAAGGGTTTAAGATTGTTGTCTATAAAGATGCGGTGGCGTCTTTTAATCAAGCGGGACATGAGTGGGCCCTCGGGCACTTTGAGCAATCGCTTGGCGCGCTGGTGAAATAGTTTCTTTAATGGTATGATGGGTAATAATGTTGATAACTGTACTAGTTTTTACGGAGGGCCTGTTATGAAACATATTTATCAAGATGATAGTTATACTCTGCATACGGACCTATATCAAATCAATATGGCAGAGACGTATTGGCGAGATGGTATCCACAATAAGCGTGCGATATTTGAACTGTATTTCCGGAAGCTGCCGTTTGGGAACGGCTATGCGGTTTTTGCCGGATTGGAAAAAGCCATTCAATATATTCAAGGCTTTCGTTTTACGGAGGATGACCTGGAATATTTAAAAAATGAAGTCGGGTACGGGGACGACTTTTTAGACTTTTTGAAAAATTTGCGGTTTACCGGATCCATCCGGGCGATGAGAGAGGGTGAACTGGTTTTTGGCAATGAAGCAATGTTGCGGGTAGATGCACCGCTGGCGGAAGCGCAGCTGGTGGAAACGGCGTTACTAAACATTGTGAATTACCAAACATTGATTGCCACTAAAGCCTCCCGCATTAAACAAGTGGTTGCTAATGAATCAGCGGCTGAGTTTGGGACAAGACGGGCCCAGGAGATGGATGCGGCCATCTGGGGTACGAGGGCAGCCTACCTTGGCGGTTTTGACTCGACCAGTAACGTGCGGGCCGGTAAGTTATTTGGCATACCGGTATCAGGAACCCATGCCCATGCGATGGTGCAAGCATATAAGGACGAGTACACGGCATTCCATAAATATGCCGAGACGCATAAAAACTGCGTTTTCCTCGTGGATACATACGATACGCTCCGCCTGGGTGTGCCGAATGCAATCAAGGTTGCAAAAGAGCTGGGCGACAAGATTAATTTTATTGGAATTCGCCTTGATAGCGGCGACTTGGCCTATCTATCGAAGGCGGCTCGAAAAATGTTGGACGATGCTGGCTTTAAGGATGCGAAAATTTTTGCCTCCAGTGATTTGGATGAATATACGATTTTTAACCTGAAAGCACAAGGTGCGAAGATTAACAGTTGGGGAATCGGCACCAAACTGATTACCGCCTATGACCAAGCTGCACTTGGGGCTGTATATAAGTTGGTTGCCATTGAAAACGAAGCAGGTCAATTAGAGGATACGATTAAAATTTCCTCCAATCCAGAGAAAGTCACAACCCCGGGGTTGAAGAGGATTTATCGGATCATTAATAATGCCAACAACCATGCGGAAGGCGATTATATTGCCATGGAAGATGAGGTTCTGCCGGAGAAACGCCTGCGGATGTTCCATCCAACCCATACGTATTTGAAAAAAATCGTGACTAATTTTACCGCCAAAGAGCTCCATGAAGAGATCTTTAAGGAAGGCCAGCTGGTTTACGAAGTCCCTTGCTTGGAAGAATCACGGGAATACTTAAGGCAAAATCTTGATGCACTTTGGGATGAGTACAAACGGACCATGAATCCAGAGAATTACCCAGTCGATTTAAGCCAGAAATGCTGGGACAACAAAATGAAGAATATCGAAGAAGTGAAAGAAAAAGTAGCAGAAATGGAATAGATGTAATTCAAAGAAGACGTCCTAGTAGGGGCGTCTTTTCATGTGGCAGGGAAAAATTTATCTATCGTAAGACACCACCATGATATCGGGAAATTCCACGATGAATCTCCATCAATGATACAAAAATAAATAAGGCAGAGGAAGACCGATTCTCATAGCCTTTCTCTGCCTATTAGGTTATTTTTGCTTAAAGTAGTCCATAAAAGCATGAGTAATTTCTATGCCTTGAAAAGTGAACAGACTGACGGCTGATAGCGAAAAGAATCCAATCATTAATAAACGGAACCACATATACTTTCCTCCCCTTCGTTCAAATTTTATTTAGAACCGGAGAGGGGGAATGATGTAATTAGATTGATGAAATATCGGGATTAAAAATGTGAAGCGCCGGAACTGACTAACAGGATTAGCAATAACCCATTGAACTATTCTTATTGCGATAAGAGCTGTAACGAATAAGAATGGCAGGTCAAACGGCTGCTTCTTCTTGTCATCCCATTGTGCCTTTTCCATTAAGTCATCCAAGCTAATGATTGCCTTAGCAACGGGGTGTTGGTGTGCAGGTAAATGTGAATGATTTTGCTGGAAGAAGCTAAAGGACAAAAAGGCAAGGAGCATCATGATGGAGAGGCGTCTTGACATCTTCATCGTTATTCACTCCTTTTAGAGGGATTGTTTTTATCATAAACACTTTCTTTATGTTTGAAAACAAAAATGTTCTGACATAATTCTATTCCTTGTGACATCAATATATGCAAACTCCCCAAATATGGCTGTGTCAAATTACCATGAATCAATGGTATTCTATAAAAAAACTAATATAGGGGATGGAAATGAATGGGGAAACTAGATTATTCCATAGTAGATGTTTTTTCACAGGGGAAATACACAGGGAATCAACTGGCTGTTTTTAAAAGGGCTGGAAACCTATCAGACTTTGAAATGCAGCAAATCGCCAAAGAGGTCAATTATTCAGAGACTACATTCATCTTGTCTGATGCAAAAAAAGACGGCGGTTACGATGTCCGGATTTTCACGCCAAATGAAGAAGTTCCTTTTGCTGGCCATCCGACATTGGGAACGGCTTATGTGATTCAAAATGAAATTTTAGATAAACCTTCTGAAAAAATGATCTTAAATTATAAAGCGGGGCAGATTCCCGTAACATTTGACCAGAACAAGGGAATTTTGTGGATGCAACAAAATAAACCATCGTTCGGCCGAATAGTGCAGGTTGATACGGTTTCGAAGGTATTAAACTTAGAGAACGAAAACATAGATACAAGATTCCCAATCCAAGAGGTTTCGACTGGTCTTCCTGTCATACTGGTCCCTTTAAAATCGTTAGAAGCCGTTAAAAAGATAAAAATAAACAAAGAAAAATACTTCGAGTTAATTGAAAATATGGAAGCAAAGGCAATCATGGTGTTTGCCCCGGAAACCTATCATCCTGAAAATCATCTGAATGTCCGCGACTTTGCAGATTACTTTGGCGTACCTGAGGATGCGGCAACCGGTAGTGCGAACGGATGCTTAGCTGCTTACTTAGTGAGATACAGTTACTTTGGAAAGAGTGAAATCAGCTTGCGAGTCGAGCAAGGCTATGAAATAAAACGGCCTTCTTTATTGTTTTTAAAAGCAGCCGAAAAGGGTGGGCAATTTTCGATCAATGTAGGGGGAAAAGTAGAAAAAGTCGCACAGGGAGAATGGTTTCTTTCCTAATACTTACGTGAAAAAGGGGCTGTCCAAAAGGCAAAGGGGTCAGACACCACTCCACAATATATGGGGGTATTTCTAAAAATACCGTTCTATATATTGGTCTAGGCGTGGAGTCAGACCCCTTATCGACAGCCCCAGAGCTTATTTTTTAACAGCATGGATATAATGAATCGTTTCAAATGCGGACAAATAATCGGATCGGTTGCGGAAGAAAGAATCGTTTATCTCCTCTGGAGCTAGATGTTCAAAAATAAATAACCCCGACTCCTCCAGCATTTTCTCCATTTCATGATAACTGTAACAGGATTTCATTGGCTCTCCGCCGGTCGCAACCATTTTCAGCATATTTTCCACTCGATTAGACATGCCTTTCTCTTTAAAGAGGTTTTCGTCCGCAAAATCAAATACAATCGAGCTTCCCTCCGGGATATTGGCAAATATATGCTGCAACAGGCTTGAAAGCTCCTGTTTGGTTAAATAATAGGAAACACCCAGCAGGCTGAAGAAGGTTTTATGATAGCGGAACCCTTCCTCTTCAAGATTTTGATAGGAAAACTGTCCGGTGAAATCCATGGGCACAAAATGAAGATTACTAGGGACTTCTAAATTTGCCCATTTCAGTCTTTGCTTTTTAAATTCTTGTGTAGCAGGATGATCAACTTCAAATATCTCAATGCGGTCTCTCCATTCGGGATGGCGGAGACTTAATGTATCCAGCCCCGCCCCGAGAATGACGACTTGTTTTACTCCCAGCATCACTTCGTTCATGAGCACCTTTTCACAAAACGCGGCCCGTGCTAATGGTGTGGGTGAAAGCTGGACTTGGGTAATCCACTTTAAGACTTCATCCGGGTCATCTCGATAATGTTGGGCAATCTCTTGATTGAAAAACTCAATTCCTTGAATCATATTCTTACTTATATTGGAAAATTCTGTTGGGGTAATGAGATCCTTGGCAATAAAATCATCAAAAATTTTGGGTGTATCGTAGGTGCTGTGATAGGCACGGCCGAAAGCTGAGATTAAGGAAGTTAAACTGGACTCATTTTGTTTCATCAATGATCCTCCTACATAAAAAATAAGATTCCCCTGGCCAGGAGAATCTTATTATACATAGTAAGGTTTAAGTTGTAAATTATAGCATAAATAACTTTTTTTGTCAAATATATTGCATCCATCATAGTAATTTTTAAAAATCAATTAGAAACTTTTTCTCCTGAACAGTATAATCAGGGATGGGAGTTGAAATGAGATGAACAAAAAAGACATCGCTAATATTCGCAAGCAATTTAAATTAGATAATGAACACATTTTAAAAATTAAGGAAATCTTCAATGTCTATGTCCAGAAAGAAACAGGGGAGATTTACCACCATGTCAGTCAGCCATTTCAAATGTTAGACCAGGAAGCCCAGGAATTGTTTCTGGCCAATTTTAAAAAGGTCCTGACCGGCCATCTCGATGCCAAATTGTTTGAATTGAAATTCCAACGGGACGTGGAAGACAGTACCCAAATGTTCCTTTTTGAAGGATTGCAGGCAGAGTCAGACGATTGGAAAGAATACATGCTGGAAATCGTAACGAAAATGTTTGCCATGACGATTTATGAATTTGATACCGTGGTGACGTTTATCCGTGGGGAATACCGGAAGCCGACCCGAAAAAGGGGCCAGGAATCGGAAGAAGGCGGGGATGACGAGGTCTACTACAGCCAGTTTATTCTTTGCAGCCTCAATAAGACCGATCAGCCGAAAAAGGCTTTGACGTTTGATTATGTGGAGAAGGAATTCAAACCCCATCATTTCTTTGATCCGATTATTAATTTGGATTCACCATTGTCTGGATTTTTATTTCCGGCGTTTAATGACAATGCGGCCGATGTGAACCATGTCCTCTACTGTGCGGGGAAAAACAATCAGCCGGATTACCGATTTATGGACGAGGTTCTCAATTGCGAAGAAATTATTACGGCACAAGAAGATAAAGACAGCTTCGACCTGATATTAAAAGAGGTCATTGGAGATCAGGTGGAATCCCAAGTCATATCCAATGTCTATGAAGAAATTGATAAGCTGGTGCAGGAGAATCTGGAAAAAGAAGAAAGTGAGATTCCTACGCTGGATCATCGCGACATCGAACGCATCTTAACGGTAAGCGGCGTGGAAAATGTGGAGCCGGCCAAAGTAGAGCATGCCTTCAAATCTGTCATTAATGATGAAAAACACGAAATCAAGACCAGCAGTTTGGTTCCGAAAACCATAAAAATTGAAACCAAGGTAGCCAATGTGACCATTAACCCGAAAGACCTGAAATTTGTAAAATATATTACGTATCAGGGCAAACGGTGTTTGTTGCTCGAAGTGGATGAAGAGGTAGTCGTCGAAGGATTCCGCTTGGAATCGGAAACACTCTAACAGGGATAGGGTCTAACATCATGAAAAAGTCGGCTTTCTGTAATTCACAGAGTCGACTTTTTTGTTGTTTGTACAACGTCTAAAAGAGCACCAGCAATTTCCTGATGCCCTAAACTTTGTTCGTAAACGATATCCTGTTGTTAAACGTATTCAAGAGATTCTTTCTTCGTAGGTATTTTTAAAAATTCCTCACTTGTCATAACATGTGCCGTTGATACGCCTAAAATTCCCAAGGAAACGCGATGAACTTCTTCAGCAGGCAGTGAACCGAACCCAATATCCGGGTAATCAAATGTACCCGTTAAATCAGAAAGGAATGCCACTTTGTATCCTAAAAACATTGCATCACGGGCAGATGCATGACAGCAATTTTCTGTTGTCACTCCAACAATTGCAACCGTTTCAATATCTTTTCCACGGAGAATAATATCTAAGTCGGTTCCGAAAAAGGCACTATAACGGTGTTTTTTAATGACGATTTCCCCTTCTTTTGGCGAAACTCCAGGATAAATCTCTATTCCTTCCGTGTTATCCACTAAGCCCTTACCTGTTCCGATGGGCTCCCAAATATCTTTAAACCGTCCCATATCAATACCATTTTTTCTATGAACATGTGTTGTATAAATAACTTCCATCCCTTTGTCCCTGCAGGTGTCTAAGAAAGAAGCCATTTCCGGCACAAATTCCCTTCCCATTGGAGTTTCTAATGGCGCGCCTTCTGCGATAAAATCATTTTCCATATCAATTACTAGTATAGCTGTACGCTTGGCAGTTAGCTCATTAACCTTAATAGCCATGTGTGGACACGCTCCTTAGAAATTTTATCTTTAGGTTATCTTAACAACATTTCACTCTCCTGACATTCAAGTGGTGATAAAATCTAACATAAAATCGTTAAAACACGGCGCCCCATAAAATAAGGTGCCGTGTTTATAAGCGCAAAATGAATCAATATGGCTTTTGAATAGCTGTAACTTGGTTCTTTATTGCCGCCTTCCTATGCAGCCACTCGTAGATGATCGGGATAATGATAAAGCTGTTAATGGTTGAGGTGACCATGCCGCCAATTACGACAATGCCGAGTGTCTGAGATATAACCGTATCGGCATTATGAGAAAATGCAAGTGGCAGCAGCGTAAGGATGGTGGCAGCTGCAGTCATTAAAATTGGCCGAATCCTTGAAAGACTGCCGTGTAAAACTGCGTCATTCACGGGCATTCCTTCTCTTCGGTTTTTCTCAATTTTATCGATTAACACAATCCCATTTGTCACGACTATACCCGTAAGCATCAGAATCCCAATCAAGGCTGCCAAATTCCATTCTCCATGGAATAAAATGAGGGCGATGACCACACCGCTCAGCGCCAGGGGGATGCTTAAAAGAACGGATAATGGCGCTCTCCATCCTTTGAACAGGGAAGAAGTAATGAGTAAGACTAAAAGGATAGAGAATGCGACGGCAACAGACATATCGAAAATCATTTGTTTTACTTGTTCAGTAATTCCTCCCAATGAGTACGTTACATCTTTTGGAAGTTTTATGCCGCTTAAAGCTTTCTCTGCCTGACTTGAAACTTTGCTAATATCATTGGATGTGATCTGGGCGGTCACAAGGGAGAATGGCTGGCCATCTCTTTCGCTAACCGTTGAAGGAGTGTTATCCTTTGAAATTTTAGCAATTTGGTTAAATGGAATCATTTCGCCGTTACTTCCAGGCACTGTTTCAGCAGCCAGAGATGCCAAAACATCGTCCGCCGTTGCGTTTAGGGTAATAGCGGAATTGGTTCCAGATGCCATTTGATCTAAATATTGGTCCACGGGCAATGCTTGGTGATCCACTGTTATGGTGGCATCTTTTGATGAAGACATATAACGATTAACAACCGTTAGAATATCCGATACCTTCACGCCTTTTTCCTCAATTGCCTTTTGATCAAAAGTCACTTTGTACTTAGGCGCTCCATTCGTTAAATCGACTTTTCCATCCACGCTTAGGTTGGCTACTTTCGATAGCTCTGTTCTCGCCTTTTGAGCCACTTGATCGAGTGTTGCTTGGTCCGAGCCAGTAAAAAGAATCCGCATTTGAGAATCATCACCGGAGATGTTCTGGCTTGTTACCGTATAAGTAACATCCTTAGACAATGACGGTAGTTCAGTTTGTAACTGTTTAATGACAGATTCCGCATCTTTATCATTCTTTAACACAACAGAAAGGTTTGCTACGTTTGGATAGGTGATAAAGCCCCCGCCTTGGTCAAATACATCATCACTTTGAGGTGTCATGGTAGACCCAAAATTGGATGAATACGCAGCGACTTTTGGATTTGTCTTTAATGTTTTCTCAATCTTATGCACTTCAGAGTCCACTTGAATTAAGGTACTTCCTTTTGGAAGCTCTGCTTTAATAGCAATTTGACCGATTTTTCCACTGGGGAGTAAACTGACTGGCAGAAAAGCGGAATAAGCACCAGCAGCTAAAAACACTAAAACCGATACAATAATCATGGCTTTCTTATGTTTAAAAGCAGATTGAAGAATTGGTTTCATTTTTGAATCAAGTTTGACGGTTTGTTTCTCACCGTTGCCGCCTTTCCAGCCCATAAAAGCAAGTGCAGGAATCACTAGTATCGCAACAAAGAATGAAATGATTAAGGCAATCACAACTGACCAAGCAAACCCACTGTACGACGCACTGATGACACCACCAACAAAGGCGATTGGGATATAAACAGCGATGGTCGTTAAGGTTGATCCTAATATCGCAGGAATCATTTCCACAACAGATGAGGCAAGACTGGAAAGTAATGGTTTCTCCTTCTCTTCTTCACGTTTTCGATACATATTGTCCAGAATAACAATTGAGTCATCAACAATACGACCCATTGCGACAATTAAACCTGAAACGGTTAAAATATTTAACGTGATGCCCATTGATTTTAAGAAGGCCGTTGTGGCTAATAATGAAATGGGCAATGAAATTGCAATTAATAATGTGCTTCTTACATTTCGGAAGAAGAAGAATACACAAATCATGGAGAATAAACAGCCAAGCAAGCCTTCACGCACCAATCCGAATAAAGAGCTGTTTAATTCTTTTTCACGGTCAAGTAAAACTTGGAACTTAACATCCTTTGGATGAACGGTATCCAATTGGAGATGTGCCACACGGTCTTTTACTTGGTTCGCCACATCTGTGATATTGGCTGAAGGTGTTTTAATCACATTTAAAGTGACACTAGCTGCTCCGTTTGTTCTGGAGACTGTTTTAACATCATTTAAAGAATGAGTGATAGTACCGAACGCTGATACAGGAATCAGTTTGCCTTCCTTATTCTTGATGGTCGCATTTTCCATATCCTGCACGGTTAATCGTAAGCCGTCAAAGGATACGGGTATGGATAATTGATTGTTGACGATATTCCCTTGCGGCATGGATGGAACGGCCAAAGCAAATGATTTATTGACATCATCCAGAGTCAATCCATTTTTCACAAGGTCTTTCATACGAACAGTTAAAACATATCCATCTTTTGCCCCTCCAATGACAGATACATCCGATACACCAGGCACAGATTTTAATTTCTTCACAATCTCCTGAGTGGCAGTCGAACGCAGTGTTTGCTCATCCAATTTTGGACTTGTGACACTGTAGGTCAAAATCGGGAATGAACTGGTTGTTAGACGTGTTACCGAAGGAGTGCTTGTAATGGTTGAGGGAAGGTCTGCATTTGCCAAAGCTTTGTTAACTTGATCTTCCGCTTGCTTCATATCGGTATCCATTGGAAAATACAAACTCATAAACAATCCGCCGTCATAAGAAGTGCTTTCCACATTGGATAGGCCATCCACTGCTTTTACAGCACTAGCAAGGTTATCGGTCACTTGCTGTTTGACTTGTTCAGCTTGATAACCTGGAATCCTCATACTGACGGAAAGGGTCGTATTGTTAATCCCAGGCAAATAATCTCTTTGCATCTGGTAAGCCGAAACGCCTCCCCATGCCAAAATGATGACAACACATACGATCATGAGAATAGCTCTTTGCATCGTTGCCTCTATTAACTTCTTCATTGGTTTTCCTCCCCAATTACTTTTTATCAATGAAACCCAAATGACAATTGTTTTTGTTTTCTGCTTTTAAAATTGCATGGCCATTAAATTGGGCAATTTAAAGTATACAAAGCCAACATGTATGTTCACTTAATAAAACATTAATAATTCATTAAGATGGAAAATGAACCGATTTTTCGTGCTAAATTGGATATGAAACACGGCTGTTTCTTATAGAAATTGCTTTTAGAAGCATTGGAGGCATTTAAATGTCGCATTTAATCACGCTGTTTGAACAATATAGTTATCTGATATTATTTCTGGGCATTTTCTTAGAATTAATGGCTCTACCTATTTCGGGGGAATTCTTAATGAGTTATGCCGGGTATTTTGTCTATCAGGGGAAAATGAACTACCCTTTGGCACTCCTGATGGTCTTTTTATCAGGGGGAGCAGGAATAACGGCAACGTATTGGATAGGAAGGGCAGGAGGATATAGACTCATTGAAAAATACGGTAGGTTTATCCACCTGGGGCCCGAGAGATATAAGAAAGCAGCAGGTTGGTTAGAACGGTATGGAAATAGGCTGTTGGTTTTTGCCTATTTCATACCGGGGATACGGCATTTCACGGGGTATATTTCTGGTATTTCCAGAATGCCTTTTCGAAAATTTATTGTTCCTGCTTATACAGGTGCATTTTTATGGGGAGTTTGCTTTGTTACGTTAGGAAAAATGCTGGGTCCTAAATGGGAAGTGTTCCATCAGGCTGCAAGAAAATATTTCATCATTTTCATCATTGGATTGGTTGTTTTGGTGGCCGGGTATTTCACCTATCGTTATTACAAAGTTCAAATAAAGGCCTTTTTTATTGGCTTCATTCAATGGTTGCTGCGGCGTCTAAAATCAATAAAAGCGACAGGAGTCTTTCTTTTTTGCCTCTCAGTTGCATTAATCGGTCTGGTGACCTTGATGCTCGGGATGGCTCAAGATTATTTATTTGGCGAGTTTCATGAGTTTAATGAAGTAACTAAATATATTGTCCTTTCATCCATCTATAGGAGTTGGATGAAAGGACTTCTTTTCTTCCAAACTCCGTATGTTTTGGGTACCTTGATAGTGATTACTTTACTCATTATTTGGAAAAATGGAGAGAACAGACTATTGGAATATCTTCTCCTCATTGTCCCTATTTTGGGGGCAAGACTGTATCATGAATCGATCGTGCTGATTTTTTCCTATCTGCAATCGATAGGGTTTGTAGGGGAAATTCATTCAGCAAATTTTCCCGATTTAGGTTCAACTTTTGCCATCATTATTTATGGGTCATGCCTATTTTTACTTGTCCGACATTCGACCAACACATTTGCCACTATTATGGACCCGCTGATAGGTGTATTTTTATTATTAGGATTGGCGATTGTAAAGATTGCCTCAACCGGTTTACTTCCAAGCGATATTTTCGGTGGCTATGTGTATGGCGGTGTCTGGATCTTTTTTAATTTTTTGTTGTTTGAAATGTTACGTCTTGTATTGGATAAATACTAAAGGATTTTTCGCTTTTAAAAGTTTGTTAGAAGGGAAGAGGGTAAAGTGAAAACACATATCCTTGTAGTGGAGGATGAAACTCAAGTCGCCCGTGTATTAAAGATGGAGCTCGAGTATGAGGGGTATCTGGTAACAGTAGAACACGATGGCAAGGCAGGACTTGAAAGGGCTCTGGAAACGGATGTGGATTTGATTTTATTGGATGTCATGCTGCCCGGTTTAAGTGGAATGGAGGTATTAAGGAGATTAAGAAAGGAGAATAAGACAATCCCTGTTATTCTTTTAACGGCTCGGAATACTACCTTCGATAAAGTATCCGGCTTGGACCATGGGGCGAATGACTATGTAACAAAGCCCTTTGAAATCGAAGAGTTATTGGCCAGAATTCGGGCTTGTCTTCGAAATTCTCCTAAAGATCATGCCATGAGAGAGGAATCCATACTAACCGTTGATGATTTAAACATTAATACGGATGCAAGGGATGTAAAAAGAGCGGGAAAATCCATAGAGTTAACCCCTAAAGAGTATGATTTTCTCGTATATTTAGTCATGAATAAAAATAAGGTGGTTACGAGAGAAAATATTATCATCAATGTCTGGGGATATGAATACGAGGGTGAAACGAACGTAATTGATGTTTTCATTCGGCATCTTCGGAAAAAAATAGATGAAGGCTTCCAAAGGCCATTAATTACCACGATTAGGGGAATTGGTTTTACCATAAGGGAGAAAGCGAATGAAAATCACAACAAAAATTAATCTATTAGCTACTGCCTGGATGCTCTGTATATTAATTATCATAAATTTTGTTGTCTACTTTCTATTTATGCAATCAACCGTAAATATGGAAGAGGATTTACTCTACCAAAAGTCCGCCGATATAGTAAAAGACATTGATACCATTCAATCATCCCTTGGCATTGAGGAGAAATTGAAAAATAATTTATCTGAACATTCCTATATCCGAATCATGGAAGCAGGAAACAAAGTCATACATGAAGTGACCAATGATAAGCTCCTTACCCAAAAAATAAGTGGTAAATATACCAGAGGCAGACAGGCTCAAACACATCTTATTTCGGCAGAACACGGGGAGGAGCAAATATTGGTTGTGCGTGTTCCTTTTCAAAATGGAAAGAAGAGTCTGGAAATTGGAGAGCGATTAAAAGGCCTCGAGGGAAGAATTGAAATACTCCGAGCCATTTTAATATCGTCGACGATTGTGGCTGCCCTACTGTCCTTACTTGGAGGGAGATGGCTGGCTAATATCATCATGCGGCCCATTTCCAATATGATTAAAACAATGGAGGAGATTGAAGCTAGCGGCATTCCGAAGACGATAACGGTTCAAAACAACGCAAAAGACGAGCTCCATACATTGGCACAAACCTTTAATCGGATGATTGGCAGGATTCAAGAAAATTTGAAGAAACAATCACAGTTTGTTTCGGATGCCTCCCACGAATTGAAGACACCCTTAACCGTGATAAAGAGCTACGCGAATTTTTTAAGGAGGCATGGGTTAGAGGATCGGGAGATGGCAGATGAGGCCATCCAGGCGATTCATTCGGAGGCTACAAGAATACAAAAAATGACAGAAACCTTTTTAGAGCTGGCCACATTAGAAAAAGAAAATGTATTAGAAATAACGGAGGTAAACTTGGTATCGTTATGTCAAGATATTCTAAAACAATTGAAGAATGTCTATAAACGAGAAATTATCTTGCATTATGATGAGTCTCCCATCCTCATTCATGCGGATGAATTAAAGATTAAACAGGTCATTATCATTTTGCTGGACAATGCGATTAAATATAGCCATGACAAAATCGAAGTCCTCTTAGATAGGAATGAAAATTATGCCATGGTCCATATCAAGGATTATGGAATCGGAATTCCTGAGGAAGAGATTAATCATATTTTTGATCGGTTTTACCGGGTGGATAAAGCAAGAAGTCGTGAGACAGGGGGCACTGGATTAGGTTTGCATATTGCCAGAAGTATAATCAAACTTCACAAAGGTGAAATAAAAATTAACAGCAAAGAGGGAACGGGCACGAAGGTTGAATTAATTCTACCATTGTCAGCTGAGAAGTCTGAGAGGTAAAAAATTTTTTAAATGCAGACGCAAACAAAGCTGTGCTCCACGCAGGATTGTGTGTTTGCACAGCTTTGTTTCGCTTCAATCCTTAGAGAAAAACCAACCACAAAATAAACGGGCCAAATAAAACGAAAGACAAACGGCCATCCAAGTAATATACCAATGCCAATGTATGTATTTGATCAGGTAGGTGTATTTTTCGATGATGACTTCGGCAATCGTCAGCACAGAACTACATCCGACATAATAACCGAATTGCAAAAAAGTGCTCCGTTTGTTGGGGTACCAAATATTAAAGGCCGCACAGGCGATGGGAAAAGCATAATGCTCATATGTGAAGCTAGTCCGATTGATGGAAGCAAATAATCGAACAGGGTATTTAAGGAGTCCCAATTGTACAACCACCAAACCGACAAGAAAAGTAATAATTTGTGTGAACAAAAACGCTACGACCGCAAGTCGAAATTTATTTTTCGGGATGAAGAACAAAATGCCGGTTGCCGCTGCGTAGACCCCAGCTAAAAGCCACCATTCAATTCTCATGAGTGCCTCCAACGTGCATCCTGTAATTTGGCTTTTTCTTATAGAACCAATTACAGCAGACTTGACTTACATAAAACAAAAGTGCGATGTAAATCCACATCCCATACCAGGTCAGGCGTCCATATTCTATTAAATCGGTATATCTCTCGAGAGCAATATCATATAACGTGATGATTGTAACCCAAACCAGAAAATAGACGAACCTATACCATAGACTGCCCGCTGCTTTCTTGTGGACGTAATAGATGGAAAACAATACGGGGTAAAAAAAGTAATTGATGGTAATGGTGAGATTGGAAGCTTTAGGAAACAACCGGACGGGCGCACTTAACAGACCATATGTAAAAGCGGGCATATCACAAGTCCAGATGATGGCTTGAAACATAAGTAGTGCCAGGATTCCCTTGCGCCGGTCTTTGCGTGGAATAAACAGAATAAAGCCTAAAAGGCCAAACAGCCACATGGCAGCCAGAATCCAATGCTCCATCACCATAATGCAAAATTCCCTTCCCGAAAAGAATAGTATTAGTATTGATTAGCAATAAAGGTATTATCCAATTGCGCAAGTCAAATCCATCCATTAAAATGTAAATTTTCATTAAATCCGTACCGTGAAGAACATTGTTCAGTAACAAATAATCTAATAAAAAAAGTAGAAAATAAGAGCAGCACATATTTTAATGGGGGCGGCAGCCGTGCTCATTCTTATCCTTACGGTCATCGTGTTTAATTCAATTGTGATTTTTATACCTAAACGTCTATCGGGCATTGAATTTTTAACCACAACGATATTTGCCATGCTTTTACAGATGATGGTGGACGTATTCTTAGATTTAAAATATGACTTGTACGGTTATTTTGGAAAAGGTGTGGATTGGGAAACGTTAATCTATATCTTTGGAATATATCCAGCAATCAATATCGTCTTTCTAAATTTCTATCCTTATGAAAAAAAACTGATTTTCAAGTTTGGCTACATTTTAGCCTGGGGAGTATTGGCCATGGTTTATGAAACTATTTTTCAATGGACGGATACTTTTTATTTAAATGGTTGGAAGAGAGGGTATTCGGTCATCCTGTATCCTATACTCTATATCATGTTGATGTTCTTCCATAAGGTGACCCTTCACTATCTAAGCAGGTATAAGGAAGATTAATATGAAAAGGGGATGTATCTATGCACGTTGCAATTTCCATCCTGACCATCCTTGCTTCCCTTAAATGGGGGAATTGGAAAAACTGGAGGCAATACCATGCCAGCATGTATTTCATTGCTACCGGCGGTTTACTGTATGAATATATTGTAAAAGAAGATACCTTATGGAAGTTCCACCCTGATTTGCTTTATGGACTGGAAATGGTGGTCATTGTCTATGCTCTGATTACCATGCCGATAAGCGTCTTTCTTTTTCTTTCCCATTTTCCCGAAAAATGGAAACATAGATGTTTATATATATTAGTCTGGTCGGGAATATACATAGCGGTTGAGTGGATATTATTAATTTTTGAAAGGATATCTTATCAGAACGGTTGGAAATTTTGGTACTCTTTTTTGTTTGATTTGATGATGTTTTCGATTATCGCCATCCACCAGCACAGACCGATATTAGCGTATATTTTGTCGCTGCCGGTCATTCTCTTTTTAATCACATACTTTGATGTTCCGTTCAAGGTCATGAAATAATCTGGATTAATCATTTTCTTAACTTTCTTAAATGGTCTATACTTTGTATTACTAACTATTTTTTAATCAGCTGTAGTTAGGCATGGGCAAAAAAGGAATGTTGAGGTGATAATAATGAAAGTTACAATAACCAATGATGCCAATCAGCAACTTATAAATGAACTAGGAGCGAAGCCTGCTATAAGGCTTAATGAAGTCAGGACCACTGGTTGAGGTGCCACGTATATGTACGAACTTGCTCAGGTGGAGCAGGCGGAAAACGGCGAGGGTTTTACAACCGGTGAAGTTACAGTCCTAATTGACCCAGAGATCATTGGTCATCTGGATGGGGATATCGTGATTGACCATAATAAAAATTATGGATTTATTCTTAAAAATAATTTTGAAATCTTAACCTTTGGGATGAAATTAAATAAAAAATAGACAAAGATTGCATTAGGGTAAAATTTAAGAATAGGTTAAGGTTAAAGAGTTAATATATCAATATGAAATTTGCAAAACCTTTTCATGACCCCCTAAAATATATTTTTTCAGCCCTCGATGTTTTTGAGGGCTGTTTTTTCTATTCATTTGCGGTTCATTTGTCAACTGCTTTTTTCATTAAATAGCAGGATGGTTTATTATTAACTTACTATCATTCTTTGTTAAAATAAAGTAAGGGTCCAAAAGGAGAGATGGTTTTATGGCTAACACACACACCTTTAGCAAAGGCGAGGAAATTGCCAATTCGATTACTCATGGGATAGGTGTACTTCTTAGCATCGCAGCATTAGTATTGTTAATTGTTTTTTCCTCCTTATACGGTAATGCATGGCATATCGTTAGTTTCGCTCTATTCGGATTTACCATGCTCCTGATGTATACTTCATCCACGCTGTTGCATGCTTTCCCGGAAGGCAGCAGAGTCAAGAATCTATTTGAAATCTTTGACCATTCCTCCATCTATTTTTTCATCGCAGGCACATATACGCCCTATATGTTCGTGGCCGTTAAAGGCTGGATAGGCTGGACAATCTTTGGCATTGTATGGGGATTGGCCATTGGTGGTACTGTATTTAAGTCCTTCTTTGTCAAAAAGTTTTTGTTCACTTCCACCCTGTTGTACGTATTAATGGGCTGGTTAATTGTATTCACATGGAAACCACTGACAGCAGCCCTTGTTCATTCCGGTTTGGTGTATTTGATTATTGGTGGTCTTTTATATACTTTAGGTTCGGTTTTTTACGTTTGGAGAGGATTCAAGTTCCACCATGCTGTTTGGCATCTTTTCGTCATCGCCGGCAGCATTATGCACTTTTTCAGTGTCCTCACTCTTTTACATTGAGATCCTGCCTGATCGAAATGGCACTACAGCAGTAGTGCTTTTTTTATTGATCAGGCAGAATTGTGCACAATTTGCAGCACACTATAGGAAATACTATAATTTAAAAATAACGTCTAAGAGGAGAAGGGATGGCGCATGATGGAAAAACAGCTTCCGCCTGGTCAATTTGAGACAGAAAAATGGCCAATACTTCATAAAGGGGATGTTCCCAAATTTAATAGCGCTACATGGAATTTCAGGCTTTTTGGTGAGGTAAAAGAAGAAAAGTCTTTATCCTATAAAGAATTCATGAATCTGCCGAAAACCATTTCGACGGTTAACATGCATTGTGTGACCACTTGGTCGAAATTCGGTACCACATTTGAAGGAATCGCGCTAAAAGAGTTATTGAAATTTGTGGAATTGAATGAAGGTGTAAAATACATAAAAATTTACGGATACTATAACGGGGACAGATTTGGTTACTCTGCCAACCTGCCGCTCGAGCCTTTATTAGGGGACGATTCTTTGTTTGTGTACCGTTGGAAGGATCAAGACCACGAATGGCAGGATATTGACCCCAAACATGGTTACCCGCTGCGGTTCATTCCACCGGAAACATTTTATCTGTGGAAAGGATCCAAGTGGGTATCAGGGATTGAGTTTATGAAAGAAGATGATGCCGGTTTTTGGGAAGAACTTGGCTATTCGATGACGGCAAATCCATTTAAGGAAGAACGGTACCGCTAGTATCGATTTACCATGACACATGTGGTGATTCTTGAATGGCCCTGGATAAGTTAAGGAGGAATAGGGAATGAACGATATTACAGTGTATTCAACCAATACATGACCATATTGCACAATGATGAAACAATTCCTTGAGGCTCAAGGATTAACCTATAAAGAAGTAAATGTACAGACAGATCAAAAAGCTGCCATAAGGCTAGTTCGGGAAACCGGACAAATGGGCGTGCCGCAGACAAAGGTAAATGGCCATTGGGTCCTCGGCTTTGACCCTGAAACGTTGATGTCGTATGTGAATAAAGGATAAAAGGGGCTTACAGGCCTCTTTTTTTTATGCTTTTTGTGTGGTATATAACGTTCGTATTATTATAGTAAAATAGTATCAGAAAATGTATCATCAGATTGTTATTGGTTAAAACACGAACATTAATTTTAATTGACAATTAAATATTCGTGTTATATACTCATAAATGTGTTTTGGAAACAATGCTTCCAATCAAAGTACTGGAAATGAAATTAAAAAATGCATTAATGGTTCCTAAAAATAGGAAAATAATATACGTGGAAATAGCGGGCTGCAGTTGTCCGCCAATATGGATTTAGGAGAGTGGAAAAATGGATACTGTATTTGATTATGAAGATATTCAACTGATCCCTAACAAATCGATTGTGAATAGCCGTTCTGAGTGTGATACAACTGTTAAATTTGGCGGCTTTACTTTTAAATTGCCTGTTGTACCTGCGAACATGCAGACCATTATCGACGAGAAGCTCGCTGTTTATTTGGCGGAAAACAACTACTTTTACATTATGCATCGTTTTCAGCCGGAAAAACGGATTGATTTTGCTAAGGATATGAGGGCACGTGGCCTGTATGTTTCAATTAGTGTTGGGGTAAAGGAAGATGAATATCGCTTTATCGAACAATTGGCAGAAGAACAACTGACTCCTGAATTTATCACCATTGATATTGCCCATGGACATTCAAATGCCGTGATTAAGATGATTCAACATATTAAAAAACTCCTTCCAGAAAGCTTTGTGATTGCCGGAAACGTTGGAACTCCAGAAGCGGTTCGGGAATTGGAGAATGCCGGGGCGGATGCCACAAAAGTAGGTATTGGTCCTGGTAAAGTTTGTATCACTAAAATTAAGACAGGCTTCGGAACAGGCGGTTGGCAATTGGCGGCCCTTCGTTGGTGCGCAAAGGCAGCAAGCAAACCGATTATTGCGGATGGCGGCATCCGGACTCACGGTGACATCGCGAAATCTGTTCGATTTGGCGCGGCCATGGTGATGGTCGGTTCTTTATTTGCGGGACATGAGGAATCACCAGGGGAAACAATTGAAAAAGACGGAAAGTTGTTTAAAGAATATTTTGGTTCGGCCTCTGAATTCCAAAAGGGCGAAAGAAAAAATGTCGAAGGCAAGAAAATGTATGTTGAGTACAGAGGTTCCATTAAGGATACGTTAATTGAAATGGAACAAGACCTGCAATCTTCTATTTCTTATGCCGGCGGGAACAAGCTTTCCGCCATCCGAAACGTGGATTATGTGGTAGTGAAGAATTCCATCTTTAATGGTGATAGGATTTATTAATATGATTCGTAAAAGGGCCGCTCTGCTGTTGCGGTTCTTTTTTTTGTTATGGCGGTGGGATGGAGGATGGATTTTTCTAGTTAATCTACGGTATTGATCTCAAAGCCGATTACCGACTGAACTGGGGAAAAAGTGTGACGAAGGGTAGGTAAGCGGGGCGATTGGCGACCGAAGGAGGGAAGAAAGGAATGGAAGGGTAGGTAATGAAGGCGATTGGCGACCGAGGGAGGGAATGAAAGGATAGAAGAGGAGTTAATTAAAGCCGATTACCGACTGAACTGGGGAAGAAATGTGGCGAGGGGGAGGTAAGGGAGGGCTTGTGGTGGAAAGTGCCTAGTATAGCCTGCCAGCTATGAAGTTTTATCAAATTGGACCTCGATTCGATTTGCCGTAAATTACTTCAATCTTTTTTAAGTTAATCAATTCTTAAGAATCAGCGGTTAAAATGGGAACATCATTGGGAAGCCGACAGAGAGTCATGGCTCTTTCAGCTTGCGGGAGGTCTATCCATGAAACCACATGTTCTTCGGAAAAGCTTGTTTATCCCCCTGTTTATTATCATCTTTTTCGCTTGGTTATACATAACAGAACAAAATCAAACACTATCGGACATAGGCATCGACATCTTTTCAGGGATAGCCTATTTGGCGGCACTCGAGTGGATGATTCATGCCTATAAAAATATTAAAGGAAAACAGAGGTTTTTTTGGCTATTTTTTGCCCTTGGTATCTGCTTTTTGTTCGTGTCTAAAATCGCGTCTGGCTACCAGCAGTTTTCGGGAGGCAAAATGCCTCATTCCCTTTGGGAAGACATCCTGCGAATATCAGGATATCTTTGTTTCTTTGCGGGGTTTATATTTGAGATTAAAGTGATCAAAAGTACACTGCCTATGATCAGGTTTTTACTCAATATCATTATTGTGATTACGACTGTCTACAGTGTCAGCTGGTATTTTATTGTCCATCCAATCCTCGAGGGAAATAAAGACATCACCAATATCGGTTTCTATATCTCTTCTATTAATCATGTAGTCAATATCAGCTTATTATTCGCTAGTGTCTGCCTTATTTTCATGCTGAAACATCAGCAGCGAAAAATGAGTTTATATTTGATTGCCGCCGGCTTTTTTATTCAAGTCATCGGAGATTTTTTCTATATTAACCATGTGAAAAATGTAGGCAGCTGGCTATTCCTTTTATGGCCGGTATCCGCTTTGCTGATGGGCTTAGGGGCGGTATTAGCGGAAGAGAACCCATGGGATGCCCAAAAAGATGAAGAAAAGCTGGAGTATAAAAACTATTACCTGACAATTCTTAGTGCAGGTACACTTCTAGTATTTACATTCTGGAATCAAGAGAACAATGTACTGGAAAAAGGTCTTCATTTAACCGTGATCCTGCTGTTAGCCCAGCAAATGCTTACCACTTTTGAAAATAAAGCGATTTTTAAAAAGTTAAGACAGCTTGCCCAAACAGATGGCACCGACCGTTCAGATAAGCAAACCGATGATAACGAGATGGCCAAATTGCTAGGCAAGATTGAAAAATTGGCCCATTATGACCCGTTAACGGAGCTGCCGAACCGGAACTTGTTTCAAATCAGCATGGGACGGGAGTTGAAACGGGCAAAGGAAAAGGGAAAAAGGTTTTCATTGATGTACATTGATATGGACCGGTTCAAATATGTGAATGACAGCTTGGGACATGATAGTGGTGACCTATTGCTGCAGCATGTGGCAAAGCGGTTAAAGGATGCGGCAGGGCCCAATGCAGTCGTGGCCAGAATTGGCGGGGATGAATTCGCGATTATTTTAAAAGAATCAGAGACAAGCCAGTTAGAGCAGATTGCCAATCAAATTCTTAAACGGTTTGAACCAGCATTTAACATCAGTGGCAATGAGCTTTATACGACCCCGAGTATAGGTATTACGATTTATCCAGAGGGCGGACGGAATGCGGGCGACCTGCTAAAGAGTGCAGATGCCGCCATGTATCTGGCCAAGGAAGAGGGCAAAAATAAATATAAGTTTTTCAATCATCAATTAAATGAACAAATTTCTAAAAAAATGCAAGTGGAAAACGGATTACGCCGGGGGTTAGAGGATGACCATTTCAGCGTGTATTACCAGCCGCAAGTGGATTTACGTACGGAGAAAATTATCGGCTTTGAGGCATTAATCCGTTGGAGCGATCCGGAACTAGGCATGGTATCACCGGTGGACTTTATTCCTGTGGCAGAAGAAACCGGGCTGATTGAGCCGATTGGAAGATGGGTACTCAAAACGGCATGCCAGCAGTTGAAGGAATGGCAGCAAATGGGGATGGGGGAAGTGTCGATGTCGGTCAATGCTTCGATCCGGCAGTTCCAAAATCCAATCTTTATTGACGATGTCAAAATGATTCTCGCAGAAACCAAACTGGACCCGAAATACTTGAAGATTGAAATTACCGAATCGATTTTGCAAAACATGAGCAAAACCAGAAAAATGTTGGATGAATTAAGGGATTTGGGCATCCAGATTGCGATTGATGACTTTGGAACCGGCTACTCTTCGTTAAGTTATCTAAAGGACATGCCGGTGAACTGTTTAAAAATTGATAAGGCGTTTATTGATAAACTGTCCAACCATGATGGCGGGCCGATTGTCAAAACGATCATCGATATGGGACGCAATATGAACTTCACCGTGATTGCCGAAGGGGTGGAATCCCATGAACATGTTTCGTTCTTACGAAGCAATCAGTGTTTCGTCGGTCAGGGGTATTTATTCAGCAAGCCGCTGCCGGCTTCGGAGGTTAAGAATTTCCTATTTGAAACTGCGTCGAAAATCTCTTGAATTAAGGGCCACTCCGGTGGTCCTTTTTTATGTTAACTGGGTTGAGAGGTTAAGATTAGTGGCCTTTAATAAATAAACTTGTGATTTATGTAGGAACTTAGGGGAAATTTAAAAATACTTATTTTGTGTAATTGTGTGAGTTATTTAACCGGATAGGAGAAAGTTATGAAAAAGATAACCACTTATCTCAATCCCAAAAGGGTGCTTGTATTAGGATTTGCTATTGTCATTTTAATCGGGGCCCTACTTCTGACTCTGCCCATCGCGACTGAAGATGGAAATGGACTTTCGTTATTAAATGCTCTTTTTACTTCTACCTCCGCTACATGTGTGACAGGGCTTGTTGTGGTGGATACAGGAAACACATTCTCTCTTTTTGGGGAATTAGTAATTTTATCGCTCATCCAAATAGGCGGATTAGGATTTATGACATTTGCCACCATTTTATTTTTGTTACTAGGCAAGAAAATTTCCTTAAAACAAAGACTGATTCTAAAGGAAGCGTTTAACGACTTTTCTATTGGGGGTCTTGTAAAGTTCGTCAAAAGAATATTGATATTCACCGCTTTATTTGAAGTAGTCGGCGGTATTATTTTGTCCATTCGATTTGCTTATGATATGCCATTACGGAAAGCAATCTACTACGGATTTTTTCATTCCATATCTAATTTTAATAATGCTGGTTTTGATTTAATGGGTGAGTTTAGCAGTTTGACGGGTTATGTCGATGACCCAGTCGTGGTCATAACAATATGCGCACTCATCATATTGGGCGGTTTGGGATTCATGGTCGTAAATGAGCTTTATGAATACCGTCATACCCATCGTTTATCTTTTCATTCAAAGATTGTACTGATGGCCACCGCTATTCTTCTCGTTTTGGGGACCTTTTTCATCTTTATTTTCGAGTATGGAAATCAGAAAACCTTAGTCCCATTAACGGGAACAGGAAAGGTATTAGGCTCTTTGTATCAATCCGTGACATCAAGGACAGCAGGCTCTAATACGTTGCCGATTGGTGATCTGACACATCCCACATTGTTCCTGATGATTTTTCTGATGTTTATCGGGGCAGGGCCAGGTTCCACAGCAGGGGGAATCAAAGTGACGACGGTGTCCGTCTTAGCCGCCAGCATCTGGTCCCAAATGAAAGGGAAAGAGGAGATTGTTTTATTCAAACGCAAGATTTTGTTTGAAACCATCCTAAAAGCCATGACGGTAGCAACATTTGGAATCATCATTGTCATAGTTTTGACCATGGTGCTGAGTATTACAGAACCGGGTCATGACTTTATCATGTACCTTTTTGAGGCAGCTTCTGCCTTTGGAACAGTAGGACTGTCAATGGGTCTAACCCCCGAATTATCTCCTGTTGGGCGGGTTTTGATCATTTTTACTATGTTTGCCGGAAGATTGGGGCCTTTGACAATGGCTTTCGCCATGACAAAAAAACGCAATAAGGATGCGGTAGGTTATCCAAAAGGAAAAATCATGATCGGTTGAATAAACGATAGCAGGGAGCGAAAGACAATGGCAAAAACTCAGTATGCAGTAATTGGTCTAGGAAGGTTTGGAACAAGTGTTGCCCGGCAATTGAATGAGGCTGGTCAGGAAGTATTGGGAATTGATTTGAATGAAGAAAAGGTAGAGGATGCGGAGTTGTTTGTCACTCATGCGGCGGTGGCAGATTCGACGGAACAAAAGGCATTGGCTTCGTTAGGCATTACCAATTTTGACTGTGTTATTGTCGCCATAGGCGATGATATGCAATCCAGTATCTTAACTGTTATGCTGCTCAAAGAAATGGGCGTTAAAAAAGTGATTGCCAAGGCGATAGGAAAACGGCATGGTCAGGTGCTAGAAAAAGTCGGTGCGGATTGGATTATTTATCCCGAAAGAGACATGGGTGAACGTGTGGCAAATCAGCTTCTCTCACCTAATATGCTGGATTATATCAAACTGTCGAAAGAATATAACATAGAAGAATTAAACATCCCTTCGAGCATGGCTGAAAAGAGTTTGCGGGAGCTTGACATCCGTGCTAAGTATAACGTCAGTGTCATCGCCCTTGTTCGAAATGGTAACATCATTGTCCCGCCATCTCCGGATGAAACGATTCATTCCACGGATGTATTAGTCATGATTGGTAACAAAGATGACTTGTCCAGGTTTTCAAGTTTGAAATAGCCCATAACACAGGTTGCAGGATAAGACCTGATTTTAAATGCTGAGGAATCCAATAATCACGATATTACATGCTGTTTCGCATTGCAAGCCGCTTTGTGATACAATCTGTCTAGTTATTACGGAGTAAAGGAAGAAGAGAATGAGCAGAACATTGCCGGTGAACAAAAATGATTACATAGATGTGGTATTTGAAGATTTGACCCATGATGGGGCGGGGGTTGCCAAGGTAGACGGCTATCCGTTGTTCGTCGCGGGCGGGCTCCCTGGTGAACGGGCCAATATCAAGGTCATTAAGGTGAATAAAAGCTACGGAATCGGCCGGTTAATCGAGATTCAGGAGAAAAGTCCTTATCGGGTCGATATTCCGAGCAGCGAGCGGAACAAATATGGAGGATGCCAACTGGAGCACATCAGTTATGAGGGGCAGCTGAAATATAAGGAGAACCAAGTGCGTCAGGTGTTGACAAGGATTGGAAAGCTGGAGGATGTGGTGGTCCATCCGATTATCGGTATGAATAACCCTTGGTATTACCGGAATAAGGCGCAGGTGCCGGTCGGTGAAAAAGACGGCAAACTGATAGCCGGATTTTTTAAGCCGCGGAGCCATGAAATTGTCGATACGGATGAGAGCTTGATCCAGCTGCAGGAAGTCAATGAAGCGGTACAAACGGTAAAGGAAATTTGCAACGAGTTGAAAATTCCTGCTTATGATGAGGAGTCCCATAAAGGGGTTCTGCGCCATATTATGGCCCGGTACGGAAAGCAGACCGGTGAATTGATGGTGGTGCTGATTACAAGAACAGCGGATTTGCCACATCGAAAAGAGTTGGTTGACCAAATCGTTGAGCGGCTGCCTAAGGTGAAAGCAATTGTCCATAACGTAAATTCCAAACGGACGAATGTGATTCTCGGTGAAAAAACAACGGTGCTTTGGGGAAATGAGGTCATCTATGACTATATCGGAGACGTGAAGTTTGCCATTTCCGCGCTGTCGTTTTACCAGGTGAATCCGGTCCAGACCAAGGTACTATATGACAAGGCACTGGAATATGCGGAGTTGACAGGTGATGAAAGTGTCATTGATGCTTATTGCGGCATCGGGACCATCTCGTTGTTTTTGGCTCAAAAGGCCAAGAAGGTTTTTGGGGTGGAAGTGGTGCCGGAGGCGATTGAGGATGCTCGCCGGAATGCGGAGCTGAACGGGATGGACAATGTCGAGTTTGCCGCTGGGGAAGCCGAGGTTGTGATTCCAAGATGGTATAAGGAAGGGAATACAGCCGATGTGTTGGTGGTCGATCCGCCGCGCAAGGGCTGTGATGAGGCTCTGCTCAAGACAATCATTGACATGAAGCCGAAAAAGGTGGTTTATGTCTCCTGTAATCCGGCAACATTGGCTCGTGATCTTCGGATTTTAGAGGATGGGGGATATAAGACGCTGGAAGTGCAGCCGGTGGATATGTTTCCGCATACGACTCATGTAGAGTGTGTGGCGCAGCTCATACTAAAAGAAGGCAACTAACCCATTAACCTGTACCCTATAGAGTGGACACTTAAAAAAGGTCTGCCCTATAGGGTACTTTTGTATATATTGAGTAAAAAATGTATCTCTCAATCCTTTGTACAGAAAGAGTTTCAATTGAAACAATATAGGGCACGCTAAAGTCATGGTTTTGATTATTCATGGTGCTTTATAGCCAGCTTCTGATCCTTTGAGCCGATAAAAAGCGGTAAGAGGATATTGGGACAATCAATTTAGTCTTCCCTTAAAAAGTCGGTACCTAATGCTGCAATAGGTAGTATCCATTTGGAGAAGGAAGATTTTAAACTATATCATAATGGGAACACCTCTGATTAAAAGAAGAATTAGGAGGAGGGAAAGGTAATGAGTGATGTAAAATTAAGGCCATTAGAAAGAGAAGACTTAGGCTTTGTCCATAAATTAAATATTAATGCCAACATCATGTCCTATTGGTTTGAGGAGCCATATGAGTCATTTGTTGAATTGCAGGATTTATATGATAAACATATTCATGATCAGGGTGAAAGAAGATTCATTGTACAAAAAGGTACTGAAATGGTAGGGTTGGTTGAATTAGTTGAAATTGATTATATTCATCGTCGGGCTGAATTCCAAATTATTATTAATCCGAATCATCAAGGACATGGATATGCGAAGGCTGCAACCTATCTCGCAATGGACTATGCGTTCTCTGTATTAAATATGTATAAATTATATTTAATCGTTGATAAGACTAACGAAAGAGCGATTCATATTTATAAGAAACTCGGTTTTCAGTTTGAAGGAGAATTAATCGATGAGTTTTTTGTTGACGGTGAATATCATAATGCAATAAGGATGTGTATGTTTCAACGTCAATATTTTAGTAAGGATTCTTGAAATAAGACCGTGAACTTGTTAAGGGACTCTTTTGTGGATCTCGGCCCTTTATTTTATTTATGGAATATGGATTGCAATCGTGTCCATAGTCTTGCTTCCATTTCCAAAATTCCACTAATGCATACATAATGAGGTATTTATTTAGTATTGTTTTGTTAGATCCAACGCATTATAATCAATTTACATGCATTTTTATACTACAACTAAGAAGACCACATAAGGAAGTTATGAATAATGAGTTTATCTGAAAAAGAAATAGAAATGGTTCAACAATTACCTCAAAAAGACAAAATGTTAAAGCGAACACTGAAAACTCGCCATTTGACGATGATTTCGCTCGGTGGGGCAATCGGAACGGGATTGTTCCTTGGGAGCGGTGCATCTATTTCCCAAGGTGGACCGGGAGGCGCATTGCTCGCTTATTTGATTATTGGAGTAATGGTGTACTTTGTTATGACAAGTTTAGGAGAACTGGCTGCCTTTATGCCGACAAGCGGTGCGTTCAGCACGTACGGGAGTAAATTTATTGACCCGGCATTTGGTTTTGCACTGGGATGGACCTATTGGTATAGCTGGGCCATCACCCTTGCCGTAGAGTTAACCGCCTCATCCATGGTGATGCGATTTTGGTTTCCACATACCCCATCTTTCCTGTGGAGTTTTTTATTTTTAGCGTTAATTTTTCTACTAAATTATTTATCGGTTAAAGGGTATGGTGAAGGGGAATATTGGTTTTCCATTATTAAAGTCGCAGCGGTTATTATTTTTATAGTGATCGGACTGCTAATGATTGTTGGAATTATGGGTGGACAGACAATTGGTTTCAAAAACTTTACCGTGGGAAAGGCCCCTTTTAGTGGGGGATTGCTGGGTACTTTCGCGATTTTCCTTACAGCCGGCTTTTCTTTTCAAGGGACGGAAATTGTGGGAGTTGCTGCTGGAGAAAGTGAAAACCCGGCTAAAACGGTCCCTAAGGCGATTAACAGTATTTTCTGGAGAATTCTTATCTTTTACGTCTTGGCGATCTTTGTTGTAGGACTAATCATCCCCTACAATAATCCTAACTTACTTAGTGATGATATTATGGTAAGTCCCTTCACGCTTGTCTTCAAAAAGGCCGGCATTGCCTTTGCAGCTGCACTCATGAATGCTGTTATTCTAACAGCCATTTTGTCTGCAGGTAATTCAAGTCTATATGCTTGTACCCGAATGTTATATGCGATGGCAAAAGAAGGACAAGCGCCGCGAATTTTTGCCAAACTTAATAAGCGCGGTGTCCCTGTTGCAGCCATGATTGTCACAACCATTATTGGTATGCTTACGTTTCTCTCTTCTATCTTTGGTAATGGCATGGTATATGTATGGTTAATGAATGCAGCCAGCATTACAGGTTTTATTTTCTGGCTTGGAATTTCGGCTAGTCACTACCGATTCCGGAAAGCCTATTTGGCTCAAGGGTATTCGCTTGAGAGACTCCCTTACCGAGCAAAATGGTATCCATTTGGACCCATCTTTGCGCTTGCCGTTGGTTTGCTTGTGACATTTGGGCAAGACTATCAGGCGTTTTTCTCCGCCAAAATTGATTGGGGAAATGTGATTGCCGCCTATCTTGGTATTCCTTTATTCCTTTGTTTGTGGTTTGGCTATAAATTTATAAAGAAGACAAAAGTCGTCAAACTGGAAGAATGTGAATTTGATTTTGAATATGCGAATCAACATGATTAATGATAAGGCCCACAGCTGATAATGTGGGCTGTTTTATTTCACCCATGATTCCTTTTATTCTTTTTTTACACGTTGGACACGGATTATTCAAAGTTCTGTAAAAGAAGTGGTGAAGCAATAGGCTTGTCACGTGATAAAATAAAATGGTTGTTTTAAGGCTCGTATCCTTGGGGTAGGAGTCTTTTTTAAGGGAATTTTAAGGCTTTAAATATAAATTTAGGATGGAATATAACATGTTAAGAATAAGTAATATTAAGCTTCGTGCTGATTTTGACCCAAGCAAGGAACAGGATCTTTTAGTTCAGAAAATCAAAAAAGTTCTAAGGGTCAAGCAGGATAAGATATTGTCTCTTCGTATTTCTAAGAAATCAATCGACGCAAGAGAAAAAAATAATGTCCAGCTCGTTTATTCTGTTGATGTGGGAATTGAAAATGAGAGGGCGTACTTAGGAATCAAAGATGTTACTTATTTTGAACCAATCGAATATGTCATCAAGAAAACCCAAAAAAGCACCCGTCCAGTTGTAGTAGGCAGTGGTCCAGCTGGACTTTTCTGTGCTTTGAAATTAGCGGAACATGGATTAAACCCAATTGTTGTAGAACAGGGAATGGACGTTGACCGAAGAAAAAGGGCTGTTGAGAAGTTTTGGAAAGACGGCGTGCTTGAAACAAATAGTAATGTCCAATTTGGTGAAGGTGGAGCAGGGACTTTTTCGGATGGCAAATTAACAACAGGCATAAAAAATACTAAAATACCGAAAGTATTAAAGGAATTTGTAGATGCAGGTGCTCCACCGGAGATAGCCTATTTAGCAAAGCCGCATATCGGAACGGACATTTTAATCGATGTGGTTAGAAATATTCGTCAAAAAATCAAGCGGTTAGGCGGAGAAGTACGTTTCGAAACGAAAATGAAGGAACTTATCATCGAAAATGGTGAAGTGAGAGGCGTGCTGTTGGAGTGTCACGGGAAAACAGAGGTAATAGAAACCGAGACGGTGGTATTGGCGATCGGGCATAGTGCTCGAGATACTTTTTATATGTTAAAGGATTTAGGCGTAGAGATGATACCGAAGCCTTTTGCTGTAGGTGTGCGCATTGAACATCACCAAAAAGACATCGATTTACAGCAATTCGGCACCTTTGCAAATAGCCCATTACTTGGTGCATCTGACTATAAGTTGAATGCCCATCTTCCTAATGGACGTGGTGTTTACACGTTTTGTATGTGCCCTGGAGGTCATGTGGTTGCTGCCGCATCTGAAAAGAACGCTGTAGTGACAAATGGTATGAGTTATAGTGCAAGAAACGGTGAAAATGCGAACAGTGCCTTGCTTGTTTCGGTCAAACCAAACGATTTCAATGGAGAGGTTTTGGCGGCCGTAGAGTTTCAAAGAAAACTAGAGAGAAAAGCATTTGAACTTGGCGGCAGAAATTATTTTGCCCCAGTACAATTGGTCGGCGATTTTTTAGAAAATAAAGGTAGTAAACAACTTGGTGATATTATCCCAACGTATTCCCCGGGTGTTACACCAACGGATTTAAGAGAATGTCTTGATGAATTTATTGTTGATAGTTTGAAAGACGGTTTGCGAATGTTGGACAAAAAACTGGCGGGCTTTATTAGACATGATGCTGTTTTATCAGCGGTAGAAAGTAGAAGTTCATCGCCAGTAACCATTAAACGAAATCCGTTGACATATCAGGCAAACATCAAAGGGCTATACCCTTGTGGTGAGGGTGCAGGTTATGCTGGAGGAATTACTTCTAGTGCAGTTGACGGCATAAAATGTGCGGAAGCGGTAATGGAGCTTGAAGTTTAAGAAGTAGTGTGGCTGTCTAAAAGGGGAATTTCTTGAATAGGGAGAATTGTATCTAACAAAACGGTATATACTTTAGTGCGAAGCTAAGAACCCTCGCATCAATAACTGATGTTGAAGGAGAGATGGGAATGAGAATAGCCGTATTGTCTGATATACATGAAGGCCTTAATCGTAAAAATACCCAAACGGACTTGATGGGACTTTTACATAAATGGATGGTGGCCCATATGCCCGAAGTGTTTATCATTGGGGGCGATATGACGGCTGGTCCAGAAAAGAGCCTTGCTTTGTTAAATCAGCTTCAGCAGTATTCTCCTCGCACAAAGTTTTTGTTCGTCCATGGGAATCATGACATCTATCATGAAGATTCAATGGCTGCTCATGAAATGCTCCTTCAATTTCCGGGAAACCTCGGCAATGGACCCGTTGTATTAAATGATGATTGGGTAGTGATCGGTGAAGGGGGCTGGTACGATTATAGCTTTGGAATTCCAGGGTTTACCCAAGAGCAATTTTCTAACGGTATCTACCATGACTTCACTTGGCCGGATAAAATTCACGCCCACTGGCCAGGGTCAGACCGTGAACATACGGACCGGTATATTTTAAAACTTGAGAACTGGTTAAGCGAGTATTGTAAAAAAAATATCATATTGGTCACGCATTTTGTTCCATTTTCGCATTTTGTTTTATACAAGGATGACCCTAAATGGGACTTTTTCAATGCAATGCAAGGAAGCTTTAGATTCGGAGAATTGGCTTTAAAATATGGGGTGAAGAAATATATTTTCGGACATATCCATACCCGATACTCTGAACTAGTAGAAGGAATCGAAGTAATCTGTAATCCGCTGGGCTATTATCCTCACGAATGGAGCCATCAAACGGCGGAAGAAGAGATCTTTTCCACAATTAAAATCATTGAAATTTAAAAGAAGTACTTGAGTTTTCAGTAAGAAGCTGATAATCATGCAATGATAGTTAGATAAACAATAAAAGGCGATTCTTCCAACCTTAGAATAGAAGAATCGTCTTTTTCTTTTCCTTAATAGTTATTCAACCAGGTTTATCTTTCAAGACTTGGTCTGCTATTTATATAAATACTGGTATACCTTTTTCTCCAAATATCACCATTTACTAAAGTATAAATTTAGGACTTCGGTAATATGATTTGATAATTGTGCAAATCCAAGAATCTAATTGGACAGAGGTGGGATATTTGAAAAGGTTAACGATTGGTGCCCTTCTCATTATATTTATAGTAATGATAAGCGCATGCAGTAACGGAACGGATTCCCAAAAAGAACCTGCAAAGGAAACGGCAACCCCTGCTACTGCTGACGTAAAAGGGGATGAGGTATTCCAAAAGTCCTGTATTGCCTGCCATAGTTCGGGGGACATCACAGGTGGGCCAACTACGCTTGATTCAGCAAAGATTCATAACGATTTTAAGACGGAAGAGGATTTATCAAGTTTTGTCAGCTCAAACATGCCAAAAAGCGCACCAGGATCTTTATCCAAAGAAGAGTACACTGCAGTAGTAAAATATTTATGGGATCAAAAATAATCTCTATAATTCCGCTAAATAAAAGTTCGGGACACACATTTAAGGATGTGTGTCCCGAACTTTTATTTCAGATACAATTATTAGATTTTATTTGCTATCATCATATTTATCATGATCCGCACCATCATCATGTCCATGATGCCTATTGTCTTCAGTTCGGTTTTTGCTGTCATCAAATTGATCGTGATTTATTCCACCATCGTTACGTCCCACCACCTGTGAGTTTTTACTGTCATCATTTTGATCATGATTGACCCCATCATCGTTAGGTTTGCTGCTTATCCTGTTTTGACTGTCATCAAACATGTCATGAAGCTGGCCGTTTGATTGAGAGGTGTCCTGCTGTTCTGATTGTACATCCTTATTTTTTGCTGCAACTGCCACAACGGTACCACCAAGTAAAATAAATGCCGACGATAATGCTATCAATAGTTTCATTCTCATTTCTCTTCCTCCTTTATTCTTTGTTACATTTACAGATTATCCAGAAAAAATGAGAAAGAATTAGAGAAAAAGATTAAAAATTAATGAGAGACTTTATTTGCTATTGTCATCATTTGAATTATGTTTAGAATCATCATCCCATGTTATTGAAACGACATTTCTATTTATCGCGTGAATTTGAACAATTGCTTCCTGCTTATCAGTCGTTTTCACCTTTACAAAGTAATAGGGTTGGTTATTCTTTGTTTCAAGATTGACTTCATCAACAGTACCATCCACTTGTTCGATTGCGAGCTTTACTGCCTCCGCTTCGGTTAGTTTTTTGGAGGGTTCGGTTATTGTCGTTGGGGAAGTGGAAAGAATCGTGCCGGTCACCGAATCAACTTCCATTGATTGGAGTTGAGTCCCTTCATTGACTGAAACGATATAGATTTCTTTTCCATCCTGTGTTTCTTTTTTAATTGAAATAATCGTTCCTTTTATTTTTTCTGTAATCAGGGCTCTAACCTCGGTTTCTGTTAAGGCTTGTTGTGGTGTTTGGTCTTCTGTTTTTACCATAGATACAATTTCGCCTGTATTGGCATTTAGCTTAATTTGGTAAATGCGCTTTTCTTTCTCCATTTTGATTAAATATTGATCGTTTTTAAAATGAATTTGGGTAACGGTGCCCTGATACCTATTTTGAATAAGATTCTGTGCTTCCTTAGTTGTAAGAAGTTTAGAACCAGGAGAACGGGTAAGCTGCAGTATAGAAATAAGAATAGTTAGACTTAAAAGGAAAATAACCAAAATCCAAATCCATGATTTTTTTTTCAAGACCTCACCTCGCTAAGATTCATTAGATTATTTTCCTAAATAAAAATGAGAAAATGCTGAGAAATAAAAAAGAGGGATAACCCGCTTTATATTTCGAGAGTTACCGTGGTCCCCATTCCTTCTTCACTCTCCATTAGAAGATGGACGTCAATGGCATCCGCTATTTCTTTTGCCAAGGATAAGCCTAGACCGGAACCACCTTGTTTTCTGCTCCGGGCTTTATCTACCCGGTAAAAACGATCGAAAACTTTTAGCAGGTCCTCTTCGGAAATACCAATTCCGCGGTCAATAATTTTAATAAAGACTTTTTCTTTATTCATTCCGGTTATAACCGTTAGTGCCTGTTCACTATACTTCCTAGCGTTATCAAGAAAAATAAACATCAATTGCTTTAATTTTTTTTCATCTGTTTCGATGAACAACGGGGTTCCGATGTCCTGTATAAATTCAATGTCCAGATTATAGGCACTTTTAAATGAATTTACCGTCTGTTCCACAAGGGCAATTAGATTTATATTTTCTTTTTGAACATTCCACTGTTCAGGCTGCTTCGCAAGTAATAATAACTGTTCCGTCATTTCCCTCATTCGGATTGCTTCTGAGAGTATGGCTTCAATCGACTCTAAACTGAGGTCAGGGTCAGATAATCCTCTTCTTTTTAATAGGCTTGCATAGCTTTCAATGATGGTTAATGGTGTTCTCAATTCATGTGAGGCATTCGATACAAACTCCGTTTGCTTTTGATAGTTCACTTCAAGTAAATCAATCATATGGTTAAAGGCTTCGCCCATTTGGAAAAGCTCATCATTAGAATGTCCCTCAAGAGGTAATCGTTTGAATTGACCTTTCACTCTGATTTCCTGCATGGTATGAATCATCGAAAGAATAGGCTGGGTAATAAGGTTACTAAGAAATTTGCTGGAAAGGATCATGGGTATTAAAGCAATCAGGGAGACAGCCAGCATGACATAACGGAGGATTATTAAATTGTCAGTCGCTGTCTGAATGCCTTTTATCATCTGTAGATTGGCTATGGTTCCATCTGGGAGAATAATGGGCATGGATTCAAAGACATAAGATTTGTTTTGGTAAACCATTAATTTACTAATTTCTTGTTGATAAAAAGAAGATTTGCTCTGGATTAAAGCCTGCTCAGTTGCACTCGTGACGGCTGTATTGATTTGATTCTTTTCTGTCACAATTTGAATCATTCCATTGATGGGGACATAGGATCTAAGCAGATCATCTTCAGGTATGGTACCGATGGAATCGCTAAATTCACGAGTGGTTTTGTCGATTTCCTTTTTGGCTGTATGGAGTTCCCCGTCGAGGATTAAGTTATGAAAGGAAAAATAAATTGTACTATTTATCAGAATCAATAAGACAGCGAATAAAAAGGAAGTATAGAGATTAATTTTATTTCGAAGTTTCATTTAATGTCCTTTAATACGTACCCAACACCACGGATCGTATGAATGAGGGCAGGTTTATCAGGCGGGTCGATTTTCCTTCTTACATACCGGATATATACATCCACAATATTGGTATCACCCATGAAATCATATCCCCAAACGGCCTCTAAAATTTGCTCTCTACTCAATACATGTCGTTTATTAATCATTAAATACACAAGCAAATCGTATTCCCTTGGCGTTAAATCAATGATGACGGGTCCCCTTAAAACTTCGCGAGTTTTTTGATTAATGGTCAAATCACCAAATGTAAGCAAGGCATCCTGTGCATTTGATTCTTCTCGTTTGTTTATTCTGAGCGCAGCGCGGATTCTTGCTAACAATTCCTCAAATTGAAAAGGCTTGGTAATATAATCATTAGCGCCAAAATCAAGACCGGTCACTTTGTCCTCTACCGAATCCTTAGCAGTTAATAAAATGACAGGGGTTTTCTGGTCATTTAATCGGATTCGGCGAAGGAGCTCAATTCCGCTTTGCCCTGGAAGCATAACGTCTAGTAAAATAAGATCCCACTGTCCGTTGCGGTATGCTTCAAATGCCTGATGCCCGTTTGTGGATTTTGAAACAACGTAGCCTTCAAATTCCAGCTCAATTTCCAACAGCCGGGCAATTTTTTCATCATCTTCAATCACCAAAATGGATTGTTTACTCAATGGGGCTCCTCCTTTATACCTGCTAATTTTGTGCTATAATTCTACGCTCCTTTCAAGTTTTCCTGCTTATAAAAGCGCTGAAGCCTGGACAATGTCTATACCTGTGTCCGATATTTCCTCAACTTCCCTCATTTTCTTTGCACTTTTAATTTGTTAATATTAAAGTGTATAATGATTTAAATTTACTATGAATTTGATAAAAAGTGCTTTAGTGCGATATAAGTGTAAAAGAAGCAGGGAGTCCCTTGCTTTTTATTTTGGGGACAAGGGCTTATCGTGTTGTCCCATATGAGAGGATTTGAATATGAAGGATAATTTTTGGCATGATTTACCAAGACCGTTTTTTGTACTGGCACCAATGGAGGATGTAACGGATGTTGTTTTCCGCCATGTAGTGAGCGCGGCTGCCAGACCTGATGTGTTTTTTACAGAGTTTACAAACAGTGAGAGTTATTGTCACCCGCAGGGAATTCAGAGTGTGCGCGGGCGTTTGACTTTTACGGAGGATGAACAGCCGATTGTTGCCCATATATGGGGGGATAAGCCCGAATATTTTCGGCAAATGAGTATGGGGATGGCAGAACTAGGCTTTAAAGGTATAGATATCAATATGGGCTGTCCTGTGCCTAATGTGGCACAGCATGGAAAGGGAAGCGGTCTTATTCTTCGTCCGGAAGTTGCAGCCGAATTAATTCAAGCAGCAAAAGCAGGAGGATTGCCTGTAAGTGTAAAGACTAGGCTTGGTTACACGGAAGTAGACGAATGGCGGGACTGGCTGACGCACATATTGAAACAAGACATTGCCAATCTATCGATTCACTTGCGTACAAGGAAGGAAATGAGCAAAGTAGATGCTCATTGGGAGATGATTCCGGAGATCAAGAAACTTCGTGACCAGGTGGCACCAGATACACTTTTGACCATCAATGGGGATATTCCTGACCGTCAAACGGGCTTAAAACTCGCTCAGCAATATGGTGTTGATGGCGTTATGATTGGGCGTGGAATTTTCCATAATCCATTTGCCTTTGAAAAAGAGACGAAAGAACATAGCAGTAAGGAACTGCTTGATCTCTTAAGGCTCCATCTGGATCTTCACGATAAATATTCACTGCGTTCTTTCAAGGCCCTTCATCGCTTTTTTAAGATATATGTCAAAGGCTTTCGAGGCGCGAGTGAGTTAAGAAATCAGTTGATGAACACAGAGTCAACTGATGAAGTGCGTGCATTGTTAGATAACTTTGAGTGAAAGAGTGTTGATGGGACGGGCAGGCACGGTATTAGTCTGACCGCGGGCATTTTTGAATGAAGTCCAATCCATTGCAAGAAACACAGGTGGAATAGTATTATCAGAGGATATTAAAAATATATCTAAGGGGGCCGCTATGCTTACTATTGGTTATATCGGAAACGGGAAAAGTACGAACAGATATCATCTTCCGTTCGTACTGCAAAGAGAGAATATAAAGGTAAAAACCATTTACCAAAGAAATCCTAAGCATGAAAGCTGGGATCGGATTGCAGGAGTAACTTATACTTCTGATTTAGATGAATTATTAAATGACAAGGACATCCAACTCGTTGTGGTTTGCACAAGAACGGACAGTCATTTTGAATATGTAAAATCAGTATTGGAACATAATAAAAACTGTCTGGTTGAGAAGCCTTTTATGGAAACTTCGGAGCAGGCAAAAGAGATATTTGCATTGGCGAGAGAGAAAGGACTCATTGTTCAAGCCTATCAAAACAGGCGTTTTGACAGTGATTTTTTAACCGTTCAAAAGGTCATTGAAGATGGAAAATTGGGCGACTTGCTGGAAGTGGAAATGCATTATGACTATTATCGTCCCGAAGTACCAGAGTCAACTCATTCTTTTAACCCTGTTGAGTCATTTTTATACCAACATGGCTGTCATACACTGGATCAGGTAATCAGCTATTTTGGCAAGCCGGATCATATCCATTATGATGTAAGGCAATTATTAGGACAAGGAAGAATGAATGATTATTTCGATTTAGATCTCTATTATGGCAAGTTAAAAGTATCTGTGAAATCCAGTTATTTTAGACTTAAAGAAAGACCTAGCTTCGTCGTTTACGGCAAAAAGGGATGCTTTGTGAAAGAAACCAAAGATCGTCAGGAAGAACATTTAAAGTTATTTTACATGCCTGACAACAAAGATTTTGGTATTGATACAAAAGATCATTATGGTGTACTGACTTATATGGATGAAGAAGGTACATTCCACGAAGAAAAAGTGAAATCCGCAAATGGTGATTATGGAAGAGTATATGATGATTTATATGAAGCCATCATCAATGGTAAAGATAAAACCATTACAGACGAACAGACACTGCTGCAAATGGAAATACTAGAAACTGGGGTTAAAACCTTAAATTAAAGGCTGAATTGTGAAAAAAGTCACTAATGGATAACGTTGGTTGAACAAGAATGGGGGACCTCGGCAAATGAAGGTTCCCCTCATTACTATATACAAGTCTATATTAAAGTTTAACAGAGCCAAGTATGCTTTGCTTAAAGTGATAAAAGGCCGTATAATAATGATTTATTAAAAGAGAGAATGGAGTACCACAAATGGTCCAATCAATCAATACAAAAGTCGATTTAGTTATGAATGCAACCTCACATATGGGAATTGCGGAATATGGTAAAATCATGATTGGAGACAAAGGGTTTGAATTCTTCAATGATCGTGATGCTCGTAAGTTTATCCAAATTCCTTGGGAGGAAGTTGAGAACGTAATCGCTTCAGTCATGTTCAAAGGGAAATGGATTCCACGTTATGCTATCCAAACTAAGCGAAATGGGATGTATACATTTTCTTCAAAAGATCCGAAAAAAGCTTTGCGAGCAATTCGTGAATACGTTGATCCGAATCATATGGTCCAATCGTTAAGTTTCTTTGATGTTATCAAACGCGGCTTAAAGAGTAAATTTAACAAGTAATAGTTTGGCATACAAGACAGGTTGAAACTTGTCTTTTTTTGTTGGGAGCAAATTATAAGTGTTATTTCTTGAAAAAGCAAATTTGGAATAAAAATGTAAACGGAAACAAAAGATAACATAATAAGAAAGAAGTAAAAAGATACCTATTGGGAGCGGGGATATTCGACATTTTGATGGGGTGCTTCTAATAAATCAACAATTTTATGAACAGCAGCTCTTCCTGTATAAAAATTAGCATTTTCTGCAGCCAAATGTATTGTACATTTCAATCTGCCATGGTAGTATATACAAGTACTTTTCTTGTTTTTTCGACAAAATTTGCAAAGATCCTTGATTCCATTGTTTCGCAAACGGTACCAATGATTGTTTTGGCATACGTGCGGGCGTCAATCAAAAGCCCACTAGCCGTCGGCCTTGATGTTATGAGGCTGCAGCAAAAAAACACCCAGAATTGGAACCGCTGTCGTTATGATTGGCGTTTTTCTGATCCTTCTTCTCAGCGGTATGATAAGTAGTTGAAGCGGGATTGATTTGAAAACGGTAAATGCCAGGTGGCTGCGTTTTTATGAAGGCAAAGTGGGGGGGAATGATGAAGAGGGTCAATCCTTTGTGAACTCCTGATCAAAACAGGAAAGATACTGCATTCATTAATTTGGGTTACAGGTTTTTAGAACTAATTTATATTATTTAAGCTGTAACAAAAATAATAGGAGGTAAAAAGATGGTAGGAATTATCATTGCTAGTCATGGTGAATTTGCTAATGGTATCTTGCAATCTGGAGAGATGATCTTTGGAAAACAAGAAAATGTAAAAGCTGTTACATTGATGCCGAGCGAAGGACCTGATGATGTAAAGGCAAAAATGATAGAAGCAGTCGCCTCTTTCGATAACCAAGACGAAGTATTATTCTTAGTCGATCTTTGGGGGGGAACTCCTTTCAATCAAGCCAACAGCTTGTTTGAAGAACACAAAGATAAATGGGCAATCGTTGCTGGTATGAACTTACCAATGCTGATTGAAGCTTTTGCATCACGCTTCTCCATGAATACAGCGCATGAAATTGCTGCGAATATTTTAAGCCCAGCTAAAGAAGGGGTTAAAGTAAGACCGGAAGAATTAGAACCAGCATCAGCACCAGCAGCCGCTTCTGCTAAGCCAGCAAATAATGCAGGCGCCCCAGGTAAATTTGAATATGTGCTAGCACGTATTGACTCTCGTTTGCTTCACGGACAAGTTGCGACTGCTTGGACAAAAACGACGCAGCCTACACGTATCATCGTTGTATCGGATGCAGTAGCTAAGGATGACCTTCGGAAGAAATTGATCCAACAAGCTGCTCCTCCAGGTGTAAAGGCACACGTTGTTCCAGTCAAAAAAATGATCGATCTTGCAAAAGATGATCAACACTTCGGCGGCCAGCGTGCGTTGCTTCTTTTCGAAAACCCGCAAGATGCTCTTAGAGCGGTTGAAGGCGGCGTTCCATTGAAGACAATTAACGTTGGTTCGATGGCACACTCACCTGGTAAGGTTCAACCGAATAAGGTGTTGGCCTTTAACCAAGATGATATTAACACTTTCAATAAGTTGAAAGAACTTGGCTTGAACTTCGATGTACGTAAAGTTCCGAACGATTCAAAAGGCGACATGAACGAAATCATCAAGAAGGCTCAAGAGGAGTTAAACAAACAAAAATAAATCCAGAGAAAACGGAGGATTAATAAACATGGATTTGAATGTGATTCAAATAATATTAGTCTTTATCGTAGCATTTTTAGCTGGTATGGAAGGAATTTTGGATGAATTCCAATTCCACCAACCACTCGTTGCTTGTACGTTAATTGGCTTAGTAACAGGAAACTTAGTACCATGTCTTATCTTAGGCGGTACCCTTCAATTGATCGCGTTAGGCTGGGCTAACATCGGAGCTGCCGTAGCACCGGATGCTGCGTTAGCATCAGTTGCCTCTGCCATTATTTTAGTTTTAGGTGGACAAGGTAAAGCTGGTGTGGCTTCTGCCATTGCAATTGCTGTTCCGCTTGCAGTTGCTGGTCTTTTATTAACCATCATCGTTCGTACGCTAGCAACAGCCATCGTACACTTTATGGATGCTGCAGCACAAGAAGGAAACATCAGAAAAGTTGAATTTTGGCAAATCGCTGCTATCTGCCTACAGGGATTACGTATTGCGATCCCAGCTGCCTTAATCGTAGCAGTTGGTGCTGGCCCGGTTAGAGACTTACTTACCTCTATGCCAACTTGGTTGACAGATGGTTTAGCAATCGGTGGGGGAATGGTCGTAGCCGTTGGTTATGCAATGGTTATTAACATGATGGCTACAAAAGAAGTATGGCCATTCTTCGTGATTGGTTTTGTATTAGCATGTATTTCACAAATTACACTTATCGGCCTTGGTGCAATCGGTGTGGCTCTCGCACTTATCTATTTAGCGCTTTCTAAACAAGGCGGCTCAGGTAATGGCGGAAACTCTAATACCGGTGATCCACTAGGCGATATTATTGATAGTTACTAAGAAGGAGGGCGCATAAAAATGGCAAATGAATTGAGATTATCAAAAAAAGATCGTATTTCTGTTTGGTGGCGTTCCACTTTCCTTCAAGGTTCTTGGAACTATGAACGTATGCAAAACGGCGGCTGGGCCTATACGATGATTCCTGCAATCAAAAAATTATATAAATCACAAGAAGATCGCTCGGCTGCACTAAAACGTCACCTAGAGTTCTTTAATACACACCCATATGTAGCTTCACCTATTATTGGTGTAACTTTAGCGCTTGAAGAGGAACGTGCCAATGGCGCGCCGGTTGATGACACAGCCATTCAAGGGGTTAAAGTCGGTATGATGGGGCCTTTAGCAGGTATCGGTGATCCAGTTTTCTGGTTCACGGTTAGACCAATCCTTGGTGCATTAGGTGCGTCTCTTGCATTGACAGGTAACATTCTTGGGCCGATTATTTTCTTCGTATTATGGAACCTCATTCGTATGGGATTCACTTGGTATACGCAAGAATTTGGTTACAAAGCTGGTTCTAAAATTACGGACGATTTATCTGGCGGACTACTTCAAGATATTACGAAAGGTGCATCCATCCTGGGTATGTTCATCCTGGGTGCATTAGTTAACCGTTGGGTATCTGTAAGATTTACGCCGGTTGTATCCGAGGTTAAACTTTCCAAAGGTGCTTATATTGACTGGAGTAATTTACCTGCGGGAGCAAAAGGCATCAGAACTGCATTGGAACAGCAAGCTGCGGGTCTTTCATTAGCGCCTGTTAAAGTAACCACTTTACAAAACAACTTGGATAGCTTAATTCCTGGACTAGCTGGACTCTTAATCACATTCCTTTGCATGTGGCTGCTTAAGAAGAAAGTTTCTCCAATCGTTATGATTCTTGGATTGTTCGTGGTTGGTATCGTATTCCACTTAATTCACTTAATGTAATTTTCAATAAAATCAAAAGTAAAAACCACCATCGGTACAATACGATGGTGGTTTTTCTTATGCTTATTTACTGGTAAGTTGAATTTTCTTACGGTCAATCGCCTTCAGATCGAAGCGATCTGCATTCATGACTTTGACCCAAGCGGCGATAAAGTCACGTACAAACTTCTCTTTGTTATCATCTTGAGCATAGACTTCTGCAATGGCACGTAGAACGGAATTTGAACCGAACACGAGGTCCACTCTAGTAGCGGTTCGCACGACTTCACCTGTCTTGCGGTCGCGTCCTTCATAGTGATTTGCACTTGCAGGCTTCCACTCCACTCCCATGTCAAGCAAGTTAACAAAGAAGTCATTAGTAAGTGTGCCGACACGATCAGTGAATACGCCGTGCCCCGTGCCGCCATAGTTAGTGCCTAGAACACGCATACCGCCGATAAGTACAGTCATTTCTGGTGCAGTTAGGTTTAAGAGCTGCGCTTTATCTACTAAAAGCTCTTCTGGACTTACGCTATACTGTTTCTTTTGATAGTTGCGGAAACCATCAGCGACAGGCTCTAGTACATCAAAGCTTTCTGCATCCGTTTGCTCTTGTGCCGCATCGCCGCGTCCAGGAGCAAATGGAACTGTAACATCAAAGCCTGCATCTTGTGCAGCTTTTTCAATTGCCGCACTACCGCCTAGTACAATCAAATCTGCCATACTTATTTTTTTATTTAAATCTTTTTGAATGCCTTCAAGAACTTGAAGCACTTGTGCCAGTTGCTCTGGCTGATTCACTTCCCAATCCTTTTGTGGAGCAAGACGGATGCGGGCACCATTCGCGCCGCCGCGATGATCCGACCCACGGTAGGTACTAGCAGAAGCCCAAGCCGTAGTGACGAGCTTGCTGACCGTAAGTCCTGAGTTTAGAATCTTTGCTTTAATCTCAGCTATTTCATTATCTGTTAAATCATAATTACCAGTTGGTACAGGGTCTTGCCAGATGAAATCTTCTTCTGGAACTTCTGGACCTAGATATCTTGCTTTAGGACCCATGTCACGGTGTAAAAGTTTGAACCATGCGCGGGCAAATGCATCTCCAAACTCCTCTGGATTCTGATGGAATCGGCGAGAAATTTTTTCGTAATCTGGATCATGACGCAATGCAAGATCTGTGGTAAACATCACGGTTGGTACTTTAACTGATGAATCTTCTACGTCTGGTGCAAGATGCTCCTCATCTGGGTCTACAGCAAGCCACTGCCATGCACCAGCAGGACTCTTGGTAAGCCACCATTCATATCCAAACAACATATCAAAATAACCATTATCCCATTCAGTAGGATTCGGAGTCCAAGCCCCTTCAAGACCACTGGTGATGGTGTCACGTCCAAAGCCCTTGCCGTAAGTGTTTTGCCAGCCAAGACCTTGTGCTTCAATAGGAGCAGCTTCTGGCTCTGGACCAACTTGAGCCGCATCCCCTGCACCGTGTGCCTTACCAAAAGTATGGCCGCCTGCGATTAAGGCAACAGTTTCTTCATCATTCATTCCCATGCGTCCAAAGGTTTCACGAATGTCGCGAGCCGCAGCAATAGGATCGGGTTTTCCGTTTGGACCTTCTGGGTTCACATAGATAAGCCCCATCTGAACAGCAGCAAGAGGGTTTTCGAGCTCACGTTCGCCTGTATAACGATTATCACCCAGCCATTCCGTTTCAGTTCCCCAATAGATGTCCTCTTCCGGATGCCAAATGTCTGGACGTCCTGCTCCAAAACCGACTGTCGGGCCGCCCATGGATTCAATCGCAACATTACCTGCTAGGACAAGCAAGTCAGCCCAAGAGATGTTGTTGCCATACTTTTGCTTAATCGGCCATAGGAGTCGGCGGGCCTTATCAAGGCTAGTGTTGTCCGGCCAGCTGTTAAGCGGGGCAAAGCGCTGGTTGCCAGTGCCGCCGCCTCCTCGGCCATCACCTGAACGGTATGTACCTGCCGCGTGCCAAGACATACGGATAAAGAAGGGACCATAATTTCCGTAGTCAGCAGGCCACCAATCTTGACTTTCTGTCATTAGATTCTGAAGATCCTGCTTTAGAGCATCATAGTCTAGCTTTTGAAACTCTTCTGCATAATCAAAGTCTTCTCCCAGAGGGTTGGACTTTCTGTCATGCTGACGGAGAATACTCAGGTTTAACGCGTTTGGCCACCACTCTCGATTTGTCGTACCACTTGATTTGTTACTAGTAGCACCACCATGAAATGGGCAGCCTTCAATGTTAGCGTTTTCTTTATGATCCATTTTTTTATCTCTCCTCCTATGGAATTTATAGTATCTAAACTAGTTTTTAGAAAACTAGAATGATAATAATGATGATAATGCAATCCCTATAATGTTATGAATCCAATCAAAGAAGCACTAACTATGAGAAAGAAAAAGGAATTCATACTTTTATCTAACAAAAGAAGTTATAATCGTAGAGGAAAATAAAAATAATAATTGAAAATAGAAATGTACGGAAACTTTAGAAGAACTTGCTGAGAATATTGCACTGGAGCTTATAGAATTTATATAAAATCCAGATATTAACATTATAATAAAAAGGAGTGATATTAGGCAAGCTATAAAGATACTCTTTATGAAATCCTTAATAACTGAATTTAAGTAGATTTATCAATCAAAAAAATGAAGTTTAATAAAATTTCGATTTGAGGAGGTTTTAGTGTGAAAACGGAAGAAAGGAAGTTGCCGCCAGAACAAGGGGAAGAAATACTCCATACATTGAAGGCCCGTTTTGAGAAAAACATGAGTCGTCATGAAGGACTTGAATGGGCCAAAGTACAAGCAAGGCTCGAAGCTAATACGGCAAAACTTTGGTCGCTCCATGAGATGGAACGATCCGGCGGTGAGCCGGATGTGGTTGGTTATGATAAAAGAACAGACGAATACCTTTTTTATGATTGTTCAGCGGAAAGTCCTAAAGGACGCAGAAGTGTTTGTTACGATCGTGAAGCACTGGAGTCGAGGAAACAACATAAACCGCAAAACAACGCTATGGATATGGCTGCTGACATGGGAATCGAGATTTTAACGGAAGAACAATATCGGGAGCTGCAGAAACTTGGAAATTTCGATTCGAAAACATCGAGCTGGGTGAAAACACCGGATCCTATTAGAAAACTCGGCGGGGCCTTATTTTGTGATCGTCGTTATGACACAATCTTTGTGTACCATAATGGTGCAGAATCCTACTATGCCGCCAGGGGCTTCCGTGGATCGCTAAGGATCTAATTTTTTTTGAACGTATAAGTGTCTCAATATTATATAGGGTGCTTGCTAAGGGTGCCTGTCACTAACCGTAATTCGTCGAATTTCTCTCGACAGTATTAGGGTGGCGACAGGCATCTTTATTGTTTTTTTATTGCAAATGCAACCAATTTAGGGTAAGTTTAATATGTTCCATTTTTAATGCATTTACAACAAAGTAGATAATGGGGAGTTCATTATGAAAGAGATTCTACGTGAAATTGGAATGATTGCAAGGGCATTAGATTCCATAAGCAATATAGAATTTAAAGAATATGACCTTACAAAAGGCCAGTATTTATACCTGGTACGAATATGTGAAAATCCAGGAATCATTCAAGAAAAAGTAGCTGAAATGATAAAAGTAGACCGAACCACAGCATCCCGTGCGATAAAAAAACTTGAAATAAATGGCTTTATTGAAAAGAAAGACGATGAACATAACAAAAAAATTAAAAGGCTGTTTCCAACAGAAAAAGGGAGACATGTGTACCCATATATAAAAAGAGAAAATGAATACTCTAATAGCGTGGCATTAGAGGGGTTTTCCGAAATAGAAGCAGAAACCATTTTCAGTCTTCTTCAAAGGGTTAGAAAAAATATTGAGATAGACTGGGAATTTGTTAAAAAAGGAAATAAGAGAAATTATTGATAAAGGAGCGCCATATTAAATGTCTGTAATGATAAAACAATGCACTATCGAGGATTCACGCATACTTCAAGATATTAGTTATGAAACATTTGTAGAGACATTTAAGGAACAGAATTCACCCGAAAATCTAAATGCCTATTTGGAAAGGGCATATAAATTAGAACAATTAGAAAAAGAATTAGCCAATCCTTCTTCGCGATTCTTTTTTGTTTATTTTAATGACGAAGTGGCTGGATATCTAAAGGTTAATATCAATGAGGCACAAACTGAAGAAATGGGCGAGGAATCACTTGAAGTGGAAAGGATTTATATAAAAGGAAAATTTCAAAAACATGGGCTTGGCATGGTTTTGCTAAATAAAGCTTTAGAAATGGCGAAGGAAAACAATAAAAAGCAAGTCTGGCTGGGCGTATGGGAAAAAAACGAAAATGCGATTGCTTTTTATAAGAAAATGGGATTTGTTCAAACTGGAGCCCACTCTTTTTATATGGGGGATGAAGAACAAACGGACTATATTATGACCAAGGTACTCATATAATTGTATTAAAAAGGTGGAATCATGATGTATATACCTAAACATTTTAAAATCGATGATGAAGAGATTATATATGACTTTATCGAAAAGCACAGCTTTGCCACTTTATTTTCTCAGCATAATGGAGAGCCGTATGCTACCCATCTTCCACTGATACTAAATAAATCTGAATATGCTTTATATGGCCACTTTGCCCGTCCGAACGGACAATGGAAGGATGCTGAAAACCAACAAGTTCTTGTGGTTTTCCAAGGCCCCCACTGTTATATTTCACCATCCTGGTACGAAACAACAAAAGCAGTGCCTACTTGGAATTATGTGTCGATCCATGTATATGGAAAGATGGAGATAATCGAAGATGAAAAGGTAATATTTGATTCTTTGAATGACTTAGTCATTAAGTATGAACGTCCAGATAGTCCATACAAATTAAAGGATGTAGACCCGGATTTTATCGAGGGAATGAGCAAAGGAATTGCAGCGTTCAAAATAGACATCACAAAAATCGAAGCAAAAGCTAAATTAAGCCAAAATCACCCTGTGGAACGGCAAGAGCTAATTATTAAGAACCTGGAAAACACATCTCAACAGGATAACATACAAGTGGCATCATTGATGAGGAAAAATCTACAAAAATAAAATAGTGAAAAGCAATAAACAACGGCTTAGGCAAACAACCTAAGCCGTTGTTTATGCTTTGTTCCTTTTATGGTAAGGAAAATGATTATGTGCATTGTCTTACAATATACCTTGTTATACAATGGTATTAGGAAAAATTGGAGGAATCCATATGGACAGGGAACTTTTGAAAGGGAGCATTGAGATATTATTGCTATCCTTGTTAGCCGAGCAGGATTGTTATGGTTACGAAATGACCAAGAAGCTGCGGCAGTTGAGTGATGATACGTATCATATGAATGAGGGAACGCTTTACCCTGCCCTGAAGAGGCTGGAAACGAAGGATTGCGTGGTTTCGTATTGGCAGGAAGGGCTGGATGGCAGCAGGAGGAAGTACTATACCATCAAGGATACGGGACGAAAGATGTTGGCTGATAAGCTGCACAGCTGGAAACAAATCAATCAGTTAATCGACAAAGCGCTGGAGGGTTTTTCATGAAAAAACTGGAGCAGTATGTTGAAAAAATTGTCTCGGATTTGCCGATGACCGATGAGGAAAGAATGGATTTACAGGAGGAGCTTTCCGTTCACTTAGAGGAGCATGTGAAGGAACTCATGGTTAAGGGACTCCCGGAGGAAGAAGCGATTCGGCAGGCGATGAAGGCTTTTGGACATGAGGATCAAATAAATTGGGAGCTTAGAAAGGCAATTTTCCCGTTTTATAAACTGGTACGGTTTTTCTGGAATGTGGTTTTTGTTACGGGTTGCTTATGTCTCATTTCTTATTTGGTCACAGAATATTACCATCCGGAATTTGAAAATACGGTCCCTTTGTATAGTGTTCTCATGGGTTTCTTTATTATCTTCCTTATTGCGGCAGCGGTTGAGGCCATTTATGAAGGGGTGCTGGACTTGTTCAAATGGAGATGGCTGGCCAATCCGTGGCTTGTCTTCTTGCCGCCGGCACTGGTGATTGCCGGTATCCAGAGCTTGACTCTGATTGAAAATCCGGAACCTTATCAGGAGGGATTTTGGCTGGATTTATTCGCAATCCCTATTTCAACTGTACTCTATTTATTCGCCAGGCAGCTGTTCAACTTTGTATTCCCAAGAAAGAATCAATTGTTTAATGGAAAAAAAGCAATTTGATTGTTGAGGGTAAGGTACCTGTGCATTGTAATTGTAAAGCACCAATGTATCCAAATTTAATCTTGAATATCAGTTCCACTTGAATAATTTTTTTCGAAAGTAATGTGAAAGCTATTCGATGCATTTATTGGAATATTCATAGTTGTGTGGCGGATATATGGTATAATTTTGGTAGAAGCAAATTTACTTAATATTACTATTTTCAAATAGCCTTCCTGGTTACCCATAACGATATTAGGCTATATTCAGGAATCAAGGTTAGCTTTTCATTTGATCGACACGATCGGGCAAAACAGAATCATAACTCGGAAAAATGAAAATTGAACCGAAGGAAGATGATGATGATGCTTGCAATTCGGACGGCACAATGGAAATTGTGCTTGAACGGAGGTCGAATCATATGGAAATAACTTTCTTGGATTTCATTTCTGAATTATGCCTATATCCGGCATTAATCATCACGACAGTACTTACATTGGCTGTAATCATTGTCAATGGGTGGACGGATGCTCCTAACGCAATCGCCACCTGTGTTTCCACACGTGCCATGCGGCTGGGTTCAGCCATTTTCATGGCGGCAGTATTTAATTTATTTGGTGTCATTACCATGACCATCGTAACTCAAAAAGTGGCAGAGACCATTTACAATATGGTTGATTTTCACGGCAATGTCAATGATGCATTGGTTGCGTTATGTGCAGCATTGACAGCGATTGTACTTTGGGCAACAGCAGCATGGATATTTGGAATTCCAACAAGTGAGAGTCACGCGTTAATTGCCGGGCTTTCAGGAGCGGCCATTGCATTACAGGGAGGATTCTCTGGAATTAATGGCAATGAGTGGGTCAAGGTTCTCTATGGGTTAATACTTTCCACCGCGCTGGGATTTGTGTTGGGATCTGTGGTGGTGAAGCTGGTTGAACTTTTCTGCAGGGGTATGGATCATTACAAAACGAGCAGGTTTTTTGGGAAAGCTCAAATTTTGTCCGCAGCTGGCATGGCTTTTATGCATGGTGCACAGGACGGTCAAAAATTTATTAGTGTATTCTTACTTGGAATGTTTCTTGCAAAGGGTCAGACGAAAACCGCCGAAGTGATCATTCCAATATGGCTCATGGTACTTTGTGCAGCAGTTATGGGGCTTGGCACATCTATTGGCGGCTGTCGCATTATCAAGTCTGTAGGCATGGATATGGTCAAGCTGGAAAAATATCAGGGGTTTTCTGCAGATTTGGCTGGGGTTATATGTCTATTTCTTTCAACTGCCAGTGGGATACCGGTTTCCACAACACATACAAAAACAACTGCCATTATGGGCGTTGGAGCTGCAAGGCACGTCAGGAATATCAATCTAGGCATTGTTCGTGAAATGGTCCTGACCTGGGTGCTGACATTCCCCTGCTGTGGATTGGTCGGGTTCTTAATCGCAAAGCTGTTCATCTGGGCTTTTTAAAAAGGGAAATAACGACACCGAAATATCATGAAGACATCCGTTTCACAAAATGTGACAGATGTTTTTTTATTTGGGGACAGTGCGGAAAAAGTGGTGTAAATAAGTTTGTTATCAATCCTCCCTGGCAAGAATTAGGATAAATAATACTTGCTAAGGAGGATTTTTCGACATGAAAATTCCAAAGGAATTGATCAAAGAAATCATAAAGGAACAGAAGTTCACAAGCACCAATCAAATCATGGATACCATTAAAGAAATGTTTGCAGATATCCTAGAGGAAGTGCTCCAATGTGAAATTGAAGAGCAGCTAGGATACGAAAAACACCAACGTCGTGGTAATGAACCTAACAATTACAGAAACGGATCAACCAAAAGGAAATTAAAAACACAATTTGGCGAAGTGGAAGTAAATGTTCCTCGGGACAGAAAGGGCTCGTACGAGCCACAAATCTTGGACAAATATCAAAGGAATACCGACGGAATGGAAGATAAAATACTGTCACTATACGCTCATGGCATGTCCACAAGAGATATCCAGGAACAGGTCAAAGATCTCTATAATATTGAGATTTCCTCCGAGTTAGTTAGTAAAATCAGTGAGAAAATTATGCCACAAGTGAACGAGTGGCAAAATCGAGCACTTGAAGCCTATTATCCTTTTATTTTCATGGATGCCATTCATTATAAAATTCGAGATAATCATCAAATTGTTTCGAAAGCAGCATATGTTGTTCTAGGAATCAATAATGAAGGGTATAAAGAAATTCTTGGCATCTGGGTTGGGGCAAACGAGAGTAGTAAGTTTTGGTTAGGCGTGTTGAATGATTTGAAAACCAGAGGAGTCAAAACGGTCAATCTTTTCTGTGTGGATGGGCTTTCAGGGCTTAAAGAGGCCATCCAAGCTGTGTATCCTTTTGCCGGTATTCAGCGTTGTATCATTCATCAAATCCGTTCAAGTACCAAATATGTTTCTTATAAACATTTAAAAGAGTTTGTCGCTGACCTTAAAAAAATATATTCTTCAATTAACGAAGAGTCTGCTTTAGAAAGACTCATTGAATTTAAGGATAAATGGGGCAAAGAATATCCCTCTGCGGTTAGGTCATGGGAGGAAAATTGGGATATTTTAGCTACCTTTTTCGCATATCCGCAGGAAATTAGGAAAATAATATATACTACGAATATTATTGAAGGACTTCACCGTCAATTTAGAAAAGTAACAAAAACCAGGTCTATTTTTCCAACTGATGATAGCTTAAGAAAAATGCTTTACTTGGCATCTCAAAACATTTCGAAAAAATGGACCATGCGTTATCGAAACTGGGATATGATTTTAAATCAGCTTGAGATTCTGAACCAAACATCATAATTGGGGACTCTGTCCCCAAACCCCTGAAGTTTTGGTCTTCTGTCAAGAAAGTGGACAATAAAATTTGAGACATTATTAAACAAAACCACTACCGCACTTCGTTTGGTCCGTATTAGAAGTAGTCAATCGAAAAACATGATTGACTATTTCTAACACCAAATGGCTATATTACGAGATTTTTTCTACTTCATTTTGTTGGTGACTTCTCTCGAATTGATTCGGTGATTGGTTTCCTAAGGTCGAATGCTTTCGTCTTTCGTTATAAAAACCACTAATATAATAATTAATGGCTTTTATAGCTTCAGCCCTTGTAGTAAAGCGTCTCCTGTAAATTAGCTCTTTCTTGATAGTTGCGTGAAACGATTCAATACAAGCATTATCGTACGGGTCGCCTTTTTTACTCATACTGATTTGCAATTTTTTCTCTTTCAAAATATCAACATAATCATGCGAACAATACTGAGAACCACGATCCGAGTGATGAATTAAGCCTTCTCCAGGCTGCCTTGAAACAATCGCCATATTTAACGCTTGAATGGATAACTCTTTCTTCATGTGTGAAGCCATACTCCACCCTACAATTTTTCTAGAAAATAAATCCATGACCGATGATAAATAAACCCATCCTTCAAGTGTCCAAATATACGTAATATCAGCTACCCAGGCTTGATTAGGCTCCTTTACGTTGAATTGGCGATCTAAAAGGTTAGGATAAATATTTAAGTCATGATTGGAATCCGTAGTAACCACAAACTTTTCTGTTGGAATGGCTTTTAATCCCATTTCTTTCATCATTCGAGCGACCGTTTTTTGGGAAATGATATATCCCCAGTCCAGAAGATCAGAATGCACTCTAGGACTACCGTACGTTCCAAAACTTTCATGATAGGACTTACTAATCTTCTGCTGGAGCTCTAAACGATAGTCCTCCTTCTCAGAAAGAGGATTGTTCAGATTTTTGACCCATTTATAGTAGCCACTTGATGATACTTTAAGAACTTTGCACATCTTCGCCACAGTGTGTTCATCAGAGTGGGCTTGAATAAATTTATAAATCACGCTTGGTTTTTCGTGAAGATGTGCATGGCCTTTTTTAGAATTTCATTCTCCTCTTTTAACTGTTGAAGCTCTTTCTCATGTTGCTTTTTTAGTTTTTCTAGTTCTGTGGGTGTAATATAGTTCTCACTTGTCTTCCCAGCATTTATTTTCGCTCTATAAACTGTCACCCACCGGCTAATCGTCTTAGTGGATATTTCAAGCTCGTATGCGACATCTGTAGCTTTCCTGCCTTCTTCAACAATTAATTTACAAACATAATCCCTGTATTCTTGAGTATGGTGCTTACCCATAGTGAACACGTCCCTTATTAATGATGATTGTATTATAAACTAAATCTCATTTTAACGTGTCCACTTTTAAGACTAACCTCAGTTTATCGCTTTTGTTTTCCCTAAAACGGACAAAAAAACGGACCGCACTAAGTCCGTCCGTTTTAGGGTAAAATCCATAAAACCGCTCAGGTTGCACTTCTGCATTGCCCTATCCTGTTTTATGGTAAAAGCCAATATTATTTTTGACAAACGATGTTTTTTTATACCTATTTATTCTTGCCTTGCGAAGATTGTCAAATAATACTTACACAAGATTTTCCGCAGACCCTAAACAAAAAGGCCTTCTAGTTTATAGAAGGCCTTCTTGTTTATTGTAACTTTTGTAACTCGTCTTCTAGTTGTTTAATTTCTTTATTTAAGCTTGTCATTTCATCTGTCAGCTTTTTCTTCATTTCATCATTATCAAGGTTTTTCGCAAATTCATCCAATTTCGCATCGATGCTTCTTTTCTTACTGGTGATTTTTTCCTTGACTTGCAGTTTTCTTTTTTCCGTATCCATATTATTTTTCTTGTTTTGAAGTTCTTCAATTTTTTGTTGATATTGTTGAATCTGTTTATCAATTGATTCTTCCGATAATGTTTTAGGTTCTGTGAAAAGTGAATCTTTTAATAAAGAGAAACCATTGTTAAAGAATGGACTTGTTTCTCGGAAGAATTGTTGAACATGATCCTGAAGCATTTTAAATTCGTTTTCGATATTGGGTAACAACTGATTCTGAGCAGTTAATTCATTCCAAGCTTGGTCAAATGCAGATTGGTCCTTATTTGTAGCTGCTTCTTCTAGTTTTTTTCGAAAGCTATCGAACGTTTTTTCATCGATGGCGTTGGTTGAAAATCGGTAAACAACGCCATTTGGGGCCTTCATTTCCAATTCTTTTTGAACATCCAACATGGATTTGAAGAAGTCCTTATTAAAAAATGGGAACATATGAAATACCTCCTAAAAGTGAATTGTTTGACCTTGACTAACTTTGACCTTCTACAGTTTTGTTATACACCCTACGCTTGATAAAGTCAATCATTAATTTGACCTTTTTTGACTAAAGCATGTCTTAATTCTTGTGGGGAGGATTTACCATTATTTATTGACGGTTCTATTCCAAAGATACCATAATATAGAAAAGAGACCGAGGTTCCTCAGTATGCTTATTTTTCCGAGAAAGAGCGGATGAGGACAGTTGACGGAAGTTTTCAAATTGGATCCAAAAAAGGGACGTTTGGTAACCTGCATCGTCCCGCTCGCGGGAGAGGTGAAAAAAAGATGATCACGATCATGATTGTGGAAGATCAGGAATTAATTCGAAAAAGTTTAAAAATTGTTTTAGAGAGCATGGCAGACTTTAAAGTCATCTCATTAGCAGAAAACGGGCAGATGGCAATCAAAAATTGTGAGCAGGAGTTGCCGGATATCATCCTAATGGATATTCAAATGCCTGAAATGGATGGTGTTGAAGCCACAAAAATCATAAAAGAAAGATGGCCGGACTCAAAGGTTATCATCCTAACAACCTTTGAAGATATTCATTATGTACGCATTGCTTTGAATGCTGGTGCAGAAGGATATATCCTCAAAGCGGTTGACCCTCCGTTTTTAATTAAGGGGATCGAGTTAATCCACCATGGCGGTTCACTTGTCCCACAGCATTTGGCTAAAGAGGTTTTCCAAAGTTTGGCCGTTGATTCGAAGGAAGGGCAAGATATTGGGGATAATCCTTATGATTTGAGCCAACAGGAATTGAAAGTGCTTCGGTATTTGTCGCAGGGGCTGCAAAATAAGGCAATTGCCGAGAGACTGTTTTTATCGTTGGGCACGGTCAAAAATTATATTTCGAGCATCTATTCGAAATTAGAGGTGAAGAACCGTTCCGAGGCCGTCATGAAGGCAATGGATGAATGCTTGCTGCCACGGGATCAACGCTAAAGCGCTGGGGCTTTCCAAAAGGAGGGCCTCATTTTTTATGGCTAAATCGATTCAAAAGTCATTACGTTTACAATCATTACTTGGGTAATACTGACCCCCTCGAATATATCAATTTGGTAGTAGCTCTATCAACTGTAGCTTTTCTAAATGGCCAATTACTGTCTATTATATTTTTTGGGAGACAAGCCAGTAATTTTTTGATATGCCTTAAAGAATGTCGAATAATCTCCAAATCCAACGGTAGATCATCCAGAATTAGAAGCAGAGATTCAAAAAGTGTATGATGCAGAGCTGCCAATCCCTTATGAAGGTCATACAGGACAAATTCATAACGTCCTTCTAGCTATAAATGGGGAAAAGGAAGTTCTGGTTGATGGTATTCAGGGGCTGCAAACACTGGAATTGATTACAGCCATCTATCAATCGGCTAACACCGGCAAGACTGTAAAACTGCCGTTAACCAAAGAAGATCCTTCCTTCACAAGAGAAGGAATTCTTAAAAATGCAAAGCATTTCGATGAAAAGAAAAATATAGTGGAAAACTTTTCAGATAATGTGATTACGACCGGTGGAAAGTATGAAGGATTAAATTCTTTATTCATTTCGCAAACTATAAAATTTATATATGGAGGCGATTACGTTGAGCAAAAATGACGGAATGAATTATGCACCTAAAGGTAATGTCAATAAGGTGGTAGAAAAAGGTGAGTTTCAATTTGCGGCAATGGGTCTTGATCATGGCCATATCTATGGAATGTGTAATGGGTTAATCGAAGCGGGTGGAGAATTAGTGGCTGTATATGACCTAGATTCGGAAAAAGTAGCTGCTTTTTGCGAGACATTTTCGAGTGCAATGCCAGCAGCCTCTGAACAGGAAATCCTGCAGAATTCATCGATTCATCTTGTTGCAAGTGCATGTATTCCAGTAGACCGGTGTGAGCTGGGGCTTAGAGTGTTAGATTCCGTAAAGCATTACAGATTTTCCGAACGGGAAAGCCCATGCAGGGCGCAGCCCGTCTTTAGACATGGGATGAAAGTGAGGTCAAATACGGAGTACCACTGGTAAACCAAAGGTTTGTGGTACTTCAAGTATTTGAAAATCTTATTATTTTGTTGTGCTTGAATTTAGCAGTTTTTGGGAGGGATTGATATAATTTAAGTATGAACGAATACAGACGAATCAAAACTACTGTTTCATTAATAAACTATCATTTTGTGTTCTGCCCTCGGTACAGAAGGAAAATTTTCCTAGACTCAAGGGTGGAACAACGCTTTAAAGAATTGGTACATGACATATGCGAGTCATTAAACGTTGAAGTGATTGCTTTAGAATGTGACAAAGACCATACGCACATGTTCCTAAATGCATTGCCAACATTCAGCCCTGCAGACATAATGGCCAAAATAAAAGGAGTGACATCTAAAAAGTTAAGAGAGGAATTCCCACACCTCCGACACTTGCAGAGTTTGTGGACACGTTCCTATTTTGTGTCTACCGCAGGGAATGTTTCGAGTGAAACCATTAAACGGTACGTAGAAAACCAGAAAAAACATGACTAGAAAGGAGCTGTAACCTATGGCAAGGAAGAGTACACCTACTTATACGATAGAATTTCCTCTAAGCATACCTGTTTGGCAACAACACCGCCTGGAAAAGAAATGGAAGATTGCTAGAATGGTCTACAATACTTGTCTAGGTGAAGCTCTAAAACGACACAAAGCCGTAAAAGCAGATGTAACCTATCGCACATTGCTTAATGAACCCAAGTCGAAAGAACGTGATAAGAGCCTCGCAGATATACGTTTATCGTACGGCTTTTCTGAATACGGACTGCACCATTTTGTGAAGTCTACCCAACAGAAGTTTAAAGAAAATATCGGAAGCTTTGAAGCACAAAAACTGGCCACAAGAGCGTTCCAAACAGTAGAGAGACTCCATTTTGGAAAAGCCAAAAGAGTTCATTTCAAATCAATGGACGATAACATTTCTGTTGAAAACAAATCCAATACAACGGGCTTGAGGTATGCAGATGGCCATATTCTCTGGGGTGATAAACCGACAAAGAAACGTCCCAAACCCAAGAGTTGGCTATGTATCCCGGTTGTACCGAAATCCAAAGATGAATACGCCCACCTGGCTTTAATGGATAAGACAAAGTATGTGAGGATTTTAAAACGACAAGTGCGTCGAAAGATTCGCTACTTCGTCCAACTCATTCAAGAAGGGTATCCTCCAACAAAACGTAACCGCAAGATTGCAGATGATGAAACTAGACGCGTAGGGATTGACATTGGTCCATCAACCATTGCACTATGTAGTAATCAAGGGGTAGAGCTTCGTGAACTTGCACCCGAGTGTAAGGTAGATGGAGCCAAACTGCGACGGATTCAACGGAAAATGGACAGGTCAAAACGAGCTGCCAATCCGGAACATTTCAATGAAAATGGCACGGTTAAGAAAGGTAAATTAAAGTGGAACTACTCCAGAAGCTACGAGAAAATGCGCCGGGAACGAAAAGAACTATACAGAAAAATGGCGGTCCGTCGGAAAATGTCACACGAAAAGTTGGCGAACGATATTCTAGCACTCGGTTCTGATATCCGAGTGGAAACCATGAGGTTTCAATCGCTGCAAAAGCGGGCGAAGAAAACAACCCGTAATAAAAGAAATGGGAAAATAAACCGAAAGAAAAGGTATGGAAATTCGATTTCTAATCATGCACCCGCCATGCTTCTATCCATCATTGAGCGCAAACTTGGTTATCAAGGGCGTACAATCAAGAAAATAGATACCTATGCTTTAAAGGCCAGTCAATTTGACCATTTATCGGGGGAATATAAGAAAAAGTCACTCTCGGAACGATGGAATGACCTTGGGAATTTCCGTATCCAACGTGATTTATATAGTGCCTTCTTGATCTGCAACACCCAAGAAAATCTTCAGTCCGTAGACATAGATTTATGCAATTCACAATGGGATTGCTTTGTTAACTATCATCTTCAAGAGATTGAACGATTAAAAAAATCAACTAGTAAACTATTGCGTTGGTTTGTCGCATGATAATAAACCTGATTGGTCGTGACAGCGCCCAAAAGAAGCGGAACGACAAGCATACAAGGGGTATAGCGCCTGCTTGGAGAAGTGCCTTGCGAAATGCAATACGTCCGTTAATGTTCTAGGAGAACGTACACTAGTGCTCCGGTAGAAACTCTTTTCGTAAGGAAAGATAAGGGTATCGGTGAGAAGTGCACTAGGCAGTGGTTGCCATTATACCCTAGAACCCCACTGCTTTAGCGGTGGGAGTTGTCAGCGATAAACCTGCTTTCACAACAAAGGAGCAGGTTAAAAAAGCTCGGCAGAAAACAGCTGAAACTGGCTTGAAATGGGGCATCTACTATAGCGAGCGATTGCATGTGGAAAGTGCCATATTTGCTGGACAATTAATCGAAGAGGGAGCCATTGGCCGAGTGATTCAAGTAACAGGCTTTGGACCACATCGTGCAAATCCTAGCGGCCGGCCAGATTGGTTTTTTGATCCAAAGTACTATGGAGGAATCCTATGTGATATTGGAAGTCACCAAATTGAACAGTTTTTACATTATGCAGGCGCGAAGGATGCAAAGGTATTGCATAGTAAAGTGGCCAATTATAGTTTTAAGGATTATCCAGACTTTGAGGATTATGGAGATGCGACCCTTGTAGCGGATAATGGTGCCACCTTCTTTTTTCGAGTGGATTGGTTTACACCAGATGGACTGGGAACATGGGGAGATGGACGTGTCTTAATCCTTGGAACAGAAGGCTATATAGAAGTAAGGAAGTATATTGATATCGCTCGCAGCAATACCTCCAATCATCTGTACTTAGTGAACCAAGAGGGCGAAAAACACTTTGAGCTATCCGGTAAGGTAGGATATCCATTCTTTGGCCAGTTTATTTTAGACTGCTTAAATGGAACGGAAAATGCGACGACTCAAGAACATGCATTTAAGGCTGCTGAACTTTGTATTGATGCTCAGGATCAAGCGATAAGAATTGAGACGGGGACAGAGGCAGTAACAAATTAAATAGACTTCCTCTTATAATTGATACAGCAGAATTCAAAAGTATAGTGGAAGGTATTTAAATATCAGCCTATCACCACCCATAATTTAACGAGTAATTTTTTTCTGATGGTGACAGGCATATTTTTTCAATCAGACTCTTCCTTCAAGTATTCTCTTTCGATACTGGGCGGCTGTCAGCAATTTATAACCTTTAAGCTTAGGAATCATGTTATCGAGCAGCCCAATCGCCTCTTCCTTTTTTCCATCATAAACTGCTTGGTCGACTTCCAACATTTCTAATAAGAAGGTATCTGTGATCTTTTCTTGATTTTGTTTGAATGCTTGACTGTCGCCTTCGTTAATGGCGATATCTGCCAAAGCGTACCACTTAGTTTTATGTTCGCCCATTTCCGTAAGAAGCTCTTTTGCTTTTCTGTATTGTTGCTGCTCAATTAAGATCATAGACTCGGTGTGTAGTTTTGATTTCTTGGAACGAATTCTTCCTATCGCTTGTTCTGCCGCAGAAAGGTCGCCTTGAAGAAAATGATAGAGGAATTGCATATAAGGCGCTTTGGACTTTTTTAGGTGCTCTATCATTTTTTCAGGATCTTTTTCAAATAAAAGCGGGTTTCGAAGAACGATAAAAACAAGCACGACAATCAATAGGCCAAACATAATCCAAATGGGGACATTGAAAAAACCCATTAAAAAAGCAAATAGACCGACAAGCAGTAAATACCAAACCATAAAATCCTCCGTTAATAGGGTTTGTTTCTATTTTATCAGTTAAGGTACAAAATGAATACAGCTATGGAAGGTACTTGCAACATCTCAGAATGGTAGTTAGGTAGTATACCTAATTATCATAATATTTGATTAATATTGACAATAGAAAACCAGGATGCTAACATTTTTATAAACCGTAGACGAGGGAGTAAAACTGCTAAACGGTCTCTCAGCGAATCCGGGATGGTGTAAGCCGGACAGATGCAGTCGCAGTAAATGGGCCTCAGAGGGCAAAGTGAACGAAATTTTTTAGTAGCTTAGACGCAAAGCCAGCGTTATGGGGCTAAGGGTGTGTGAGCACTCTGCAGAGTGGGTATGTTGATACATATCAAACAAGGTGGTACCGCAAGTTAACACTTGTCCTTGAATTATTATTTAAGGACAAGTGTTTTTTATTTTTTTTTAGAATAGGAGTAGATGCCATGGATGATCAATTTACGCTATTTAACTTAAAAGTAGAGGTTGCAGCTACAGATAAACCAATGGTATGCAGTCATAAGGAAGGCGACTATTTCTTAGTTATAGGAGAAAACCTTGTCTTTCCAGAAAATAATACATTTTCCATGTACGCCTTAAGTGCTATTTTGCCATTACTCCCTGCAAAGCAGCGAGCATTGCACGTGAATGACTGGATGTTGTCTGACAGCCTCATTGCCTGCCCGGATCCAAACTGTGGTGCCAGGTTTAAAATAACCCGTATCGGAACCCAAGAATTTAGTCATGCTGAATGCACAATAGAACCTATACACAAAGGAGATCAACCATAATGGCAGAACGATTCGAATTAGCAAAAGATTATACGATCAGCAGGGTGATCAACGGCTGTTGGCAAATATCGGAGGGCCACAGCTTCACTCATTTAGACCAGCTAGATATCATGAAGGCCTTCCATATGCTTGTCGAAGAAGGGTTCACAACATTTGATTGCGCGGATATCTATACCGGTTCTGAAGAATTCCTGGGTGAATTCTTAACGCAGCTAAAACACGGGAGCACCCTTTCGCCACATGATGTTCAGGTTCATACCAAGTATGTGCCGGACATCAATTTGCTTAAGGAGGTCGATTATCAATACACTGAAAAAATAATTGACAGAAGCCTCAAACGTCAAAAAAAGGATGTATTGGATCTTGTGCAATTTCATTGGTGGGATTACGATGTGCCTGGCTATATTGAGACAGCAGGAGACCTGTTGAAACTTAAAGAAAAAGGGAAAATCCGCAATATCGGCGTGACAAACTTTGATACGAAGCATTTAGCCGAACTCGTGGATGCCGGTATACCGGTTGTGTCCTGTCAGAGTCAATACTCGGTTTTTGATAGACGGCCAGAAAAAGAATTATTAGATTTTTGCAAAGACAATGGGGTATCCCTGCTATGCTACGGTACGTTATCAGGAGGTTTATTAGCGGATAAATGGATTGGCCAAACCACTATTCAACCCGAAACACGTTCACATGTTAAATATTTTCAGGTCATTGAGGATACCTTGGGTTGGGACGGCTACCAAGAATTATTGTCATTGCTGAAAAAGCAAGCTAAAAAGCATTCAGTCAATGTCGCTCAAGTCGCTACAAAATATATATTGAGCCAACAAGGTGTCGGGGCTTCTATTATTGGAGTTAGAAATAGCAGGCATGTTGAGTCAAATGCGCAAATATTTTCTTTCGAACTCGAACCTTCCGATATAAAAGAAATAAAGCAATTCTTAGACAACTATCCAATATTAGACGGTGAACCTTTTGAGTTAGAGCGTACGATTGGCTCTAAATATCGGGATATTATGAAGATGAACTTAAATGAAGAATAAGAGAGCGTGTATGTTGAGTTTAGGAGAGATAGCTTAGTGTAGGAGAGGGAGTTGCCATATGAATAAGAGACTTGAATTTAAAGGCGGCTGGGGAGCTGCGTTTATTCCCGTCGTGATTTTTTTGTTTTTTTGCATATTGTATTTTATCGTTTTTAAAGCGTTTGAAATGTATGCTCTTGCAATGGGCGCCTTCGTCGCACTTATGGTGGGTGCGGTTTTTGTAAAAAAAGGTAACTATGATCGCTTCTGGGATTCAGTCTATGATGGTGTAAAGGAAGCTGTACCGATTTTAATCCTCCTGTTCGCCATTGGGATGTTTTCGGAGCTTATTAAAACCACTAATATTTCGTCAGGTTTCGTATGGCTTGCCAGCTTGCTTGGCGTAGATGGGGGATTATTTACCGCCTTTACATTCTTGGCAGTTTGTGTCATTTCCACTGCTACTGGATCATCTATTGGAACCATGTTTACCTGCTTCCCTATTTTTTACCCGGCAGGAGTATTGTTGGGAAGCGATCCTGCTGTTCTTGCGGGTGCAATCGTCAGTGCTTCTATTTTTGGTGATAACTTGGCTCCAATATCCGATACCACCATCATCTCGGCAGGAACTCAGGAATACACAAAAAAAGAGGGTTTTGCTGAGGTTGGCGGCTGTGTTGCTACCCGGCTAAAATATTCCTTGGTCGCAGGTACTATCTCTTTTGTTCTGTTCTGGATTTTCGGCGGAGGCGGTACGGTAGGCGCGGGCGCTGCGGATATCCTTGCCAAGAACATGAATCCAACCACATTGGTCATGCTGGTTCCGGTAGCCGTCATGTTAATCGTATCAGTCAAAACCCGCAATATTTATATAGCTATTACTATAGGTGTTGTTTTAGGGACCATAACTGGCCTGTCGTTTAACCTCTTAACTTTCGATAATGTTATATCCGTTGTCGATGGGGCTCCGAAGGGATTTTTAACGGGAGGCATCAGCAACATGATGGCAACAGTCACCTTGGTGATTTCGGTTTACGGTATAATGGGTGTGCTTAACGGTGCGGGAGTGCTGGAGAAAGTCACAAATGCCATCCTTAACAGCAAAATGGGCAAGACGGTTGTCGGAGCTGAAATCGCGATGATGTTAGGCATTTCGTTTACCACTTTGATTTTCGGTGGTGTGACCAGTGCATCGATGACGACATTTGGAAAAGTACAAAATGAGATTGGCAAACGTGTTGGTTTGCATCCATACCGCCGTTCCAATCTACTTGATGGTTTTGCTAATGCAATCGTACTGGTAATTCCCTTTTTAAGTGTGTTTGTATTCCTGGGTGCTTTGTTGTCAAAAGGTTATGATTTTGTCGCACCGCTTTTACTAACTCAAGTCAGCAGCGGTATGATTTATTGCATGGTGTTGTTCTTGGTTCTATTGTTCTCCATCATAACGGGATGGGGCCGCGAATATGAAGGCGCGGAAGGGAAGGCGGTCAGCCAGCCTCAAGAATAGCAAAACTTGATACCCATTCAGGCTCTCATCATATGGTGAGAGCCTTTTTGTTTTGCTAGGAGATGACAGGTGCTTTTTCAAAATAACAAATCACGAACGATGAGCGAAAAACGCAAAGAGAAGTTCGTGATTTACAAAAAATAAAGTATTCTCATTTTGATTGCTTCATTTGTTAAATGTGGGATTATGCCCTTATTCTAAGAATAAACTTGATTTTATTTATCTATTTACGAATGATTTTATTATTTCATATAATAATATTCGTGTTTTTGTTGCAAAATAAATTCTATTTAACTATAATAATAAAGGTATCGAAGGGAAGAAAAAACGAACATTAAATAATGCTTTTTTAATAGAAAGTGAGGCCAGATATGACACAACGAAGAATCCCTTACATCATCTTGGCTCCAGGACTGATTCTTTTGATTGTATTCTTGGTGTTACCACTTATTTCCGCCATTTTCCCAACATTCTTTGATGGAGGATTCACCTTGGCGAATTATACTTCGTTCTTTTTGGATGAATATAATTTTAGTATTTTTTGGCGGACAATAAAGATTTCACTGATTGCCACTTTGATTAGTGTGCTGATAGGAGTTCCGACAGCCTATTATATTTCAAAAAGTCCAAAAAAATGGCGTGGCCTGTTAATGTCGATTACGCTGTTTCCGTTGTTAACGAATTCGGTTGTGCGAAGTTTTGCATGGATCACCATTTTAGGACAAGCAGGTATTGTGAATCATACTTTAATGAGCCTCGGGTTCATATCAAAGCCGCTTACATTACTTTATACAGAATTCGCCATTGTGATTGGCTCTGTGTATCTCTTCTTACCTTTAATGGTGATTACTTTAGTGGGTATATTAGAAAACATTGATTCGGAAATTATGGAAGCCGCGGAAACGTTAGGCGCAAATCGCTTGGTTGCTTTTATGAAGGTTATTTTGCCATTAAGTGTGCCGGGAATTATAGTTGGGAGTATTTTGGTTTTCACAGGAAGTATGACAGCCTATACGACTCCGCAATTATTAGGAGGAAACCGGAACATTATGTTAGCAACCTTCTTATATCAAAATGCAACGGCATTAGGTAACTGGCAAGGTGCCAGTGTCATTGCTTTGATTATGATTGCCGCGACATTAATCGTGATGAAGTTATTCAACTGGGTGGCGGGCCGCATGGATAAGAGAGGTGAGGCAAGTGCGTAAAAATGTTGGTTTAACAATCTTTGCGGGACTGGTTTTTGCGTTCCTGCTAGTACCTTTACTGATTATTATTGTGACTTCCTTTGGAACCAATTCAACCATCCAATTTCCGATTAAAGGTTTTACCTTTGATTGGTATGGCAAGGTGTTTAGCAATGAATCCTTTATGGACAGCTTTTTTCTCAGTTTAAAAGTAGCTTTTCTTGCGACACTCTTGGCATTGGTTATTGGCGTTCCAGCTGCCTATTCTTTGGCGCGCCATAAGGTGTTCGGACGAAATTGGATTAAGAGTTTTTTTCTTTCGCCAACCATCGTTCCTGGTTTGGTTGTGGGATATGCCATGTATCAATTTATTGTCATTAAGTTCCAATTCCCGATTATCCAAGGATTGCTATTAGGGCATTTCTTAGTTTGCCTGCCTTATGTCATTCGGGTAGTGGGTTCAACAATTGAGCAGCTGGATTTTTCAATTGAAGAGGTTTCGTGGACGTTAGGCTGCACAAAATTACAGGCATTTATCAAAGTTGTGCTGCCGAACATTACTTCAGGAATTTTTGCCTCCTTCATGCTGGCGTTCATTAATTCCTTCAATAACATCCCGGTTTCGCAGTTTTTATCCGGACCGGGTGTTACGATGCTGCCAACCAGCTTAATGAATTATATTGAATACAACTACGACCCATCGGTTTCGGCATTATCCGTTGTGTTGATGCTTGGGACGATTGTTTTAATGTTTATTATTGAAAAAACATTAGGGTTAGCCAGTATTTCATAGGAAAAGAGACAATCCAACAGCGAAGGGGTTATAACAGCATTATGTCCTATGTTGAATTAAAAGATATTCGTGTCAGTTATGATAATATAGCTAATATATTAAAAGATTTGAATTTATCGATTGAAAAAGGCGAATTAGTCTCCTTATTGGGGCCATCTGGCTGCGGGAAAACGACGACTTTAAGGGTCATTGCCGGCTTAATTGAGCCAAATGATGGAGAGTTCTTGGTTGATAATCAAAACTTAACTAAAGTGCCCGTTCATAAACGGGAATTTGGAATGGTGTTCCAAAGCTATGCCTTGTTTCCCCATCTAACGATTAAAGAAAATGTTGCGTTCGGCTTGAAATTACGCAAGGAAAAAAAGCAGACCATTGAAAAAAAGGTAAAGGATATTTTAGCGATTACGGGGCTGGAAGAGCTGGGCGATCGTTATCCAAAGCAGCTCTCCGGAGGGCAGAGACAGCGTGTAGCATTAGCACGTGCCTTAGTTATTGAACCGAAATTATTATTATTAGATGAACCCCTCAGTAACCTGGATGCGAAATTGCGCCTGCAGATGCGAATTGAAATTAAACGGATCCAAAGTCAATTGGGGATCACATCGGTGTTTGTCACGCATGATCAAGAGGAATGTTTCTCGATTTCGGACAAGGTAGCCGTTATGAATAAAGGCGTGATTGAACAATTTGACACCCCTGAAGAAATTTATAATAATCCAAAAACGGAGTTTGTGGCCCGTTTTATCGGATTTGATAACTTTTTTGAGTTAACACCAACAGAAGACTGGAAGTATAAAGCGGTAGATGGAACGCTTTTCGAAAGTACCCGCAAATGGGGACCGGCAAAACGTACAGGTACCATTCGCCCAGATGATATTGAGGTTAGAGAAAGTGCTGAGCCGAATGCTAATAACACGGTATCAGGGAGCATAAAGGTCCGTACGTTCTTGGGCAAAGCTTACCAATATGAGGTTGAAACGACAATAGGAACATTACTTGTCAATAAAGCCGATGATGAGATCTATCAAGTGGGAGAGACGGTTACATTGACCATCCCGGCTCACAAGCTAATCATAGTTTAATAGTTCATAAAAATATTTCATAAAAACTACATCTAAGAAAAGGGGACAGGAAAAATGAAAAAGGCATTAGGTTTAGTAAGTTTAACTTTGGCGGCTGCCAGTGTATTGGCTGCATGCGGCGGCGGTAATGAAAATAGCGCTTCTGGCAAGGAAAAACCGAAAACATTGGTGATTTCCACATTTGGTTTGGAAGAAGATAAAATGCAAGAAGATGTCTTTAAACCATTTGAGAAAAAATACAATGTAGACATTGTGTTAGAAACGGGTACAAGCTCTGAGCGTTTAACGAAATTGAAAAGTAATCCAAACTCAACGGTTGATGTCATCGAGTTGTCCCAATCGAACGCAGCAGAAGGGGTATCAGCAGGCCTTTTTGAAAAAATCGACAGCAGCAAGGTTTCTAACATGGACAACTTAATTGACAGTGCTAAAGAATTATCTAGTGATGGTTCTGGCCCGGCTTATACGTTGAACAGTATCGGGATTGTCTACAATAAAAAGGCAGCTGGTAAGGAAATCAAAGAGTGGGATGATCTGTGGGATTCTTCACTGAAAGGGAAAGTTTCCATTCCTGATATTGCCACAACCTTTGGCCCTGCGATGCTTTATTTAGCAAATAACCATACAAATGGTGATATTACGAAGGATAATGGTAAAGCAGCATTTAAAGGTATTACGGATTTGGCGCCAAACGTGGTTAAAACATACAGCAAATCCTCCGATTTAGCTAACATGTTCCAATCGGGAGAAATCACAGCAGCGGTTGTCGGTGACTTTGCTGTTCCAATGATTACAGAATCCAATCCTGATGTAGCGTATGTTGTACCGCAATCTGGAACATATGCTAACTTCAACACCATTAACATTAACAAAAACTCTAAAAACAAAGATTTAGCTTATAAATATATCAACTGGAGATTAAGCCAGGAAGTACAAGAGAAAACGGCCGTATCTCTAAATGAAGCTCCAACCAATAAAAAAGTCGAACTAGACGAAGAAACAGCGAAAAATAAAACGTACGGTGATGTGGCAGAACGTACAAACAAAGTGGATTCAACATTAGTCAATAAAAACCTTGAATCTTGGATTAATCAGTGGAATAGAATTTTGAACAAATAAGCAGAAGTTTTAAAAGAGGCTGAGGATCATCCTTGGCCTTTTTCTTTTAAGAAGAAACTTCAAAAGGTGGGAACATCAAAATGAAAGTCGATTTGGCGATTATAAATGGGCAGGTTTTTAACACTTTTACCAAAAAGTTTGAAGAGAAAAATGTCTATATTCTCGGGGATAAATTTTATTATGTGACAGCAGAAGAAATGGTGGATTTACAAGCTGAAAAAGTAATAGATGCTGAGAATCAGTATCTGGTTCCGGGCTTAATGGATATCCACATGCATATTGAAAGCTCGATGACCTCCCCTGCTATTTTTTCGGAGGCGGCGTTGGCCCATGGGGTAACAACCGTTACCGCTGATGCGCATGAGATTGCCAATGTATTTGGGATGGAGGGGCTGGAGGTGTTCTTCTCCCAGCCGAGTACAATGGATATTTTCTATGCAATCCCTTCCTCGGTGCCATCGACGACACCAGAACTTGAAACCACAGGCGGCTTTATTGGAGTGGAAGAAGTAAAGCAGCTTCTCAAGCATCCCAAAGTCATCGCTTTAGGGGAAGCGATGAACTTCAACGGTATCGTCAATGAGCCGGATTCATTGATTCGGCAGATATTGCATACTGTTCAAACAGAGCGGCCGTTTATGCCGTTAGAAGGGCATGTACCAAGGGTTTCCGGATTAGAACTAGCCCAATTTTTATATGCGGGTATAACAGCTGACCATACCCATCAGTCGCCAGAATCGATTTATGAGAAAATCACCAGTGGGATGTTTTTAGAATTTCAAAAGAAATCGATAACACCGGAAAACATTGGAGTCATTGTTGAAAATCAATTCTATGGATACATGGCAATCATTACGGATGATGTCATGGCGGACGACTTGCTGGAAGGGCATTTGGATGCCAACGTGCGATTGGCCATTGCTTGCGGCATGCCAGCAGAACAGGCCATTTATTGTTCTACCTATACACCTGCCAGAAGAATGGGATTCCAGGACCGCGGCGCCATTGTCTCTGGATTCAAAGCGGACTTTCTATTAGTAGATGATATGGAAAGGCTTGATATTGCGGCAGTCTATAAGGATGGAAACTTGGTGCACGAACGGGGAGAGTTGATTCGGTACCCAGCTGCGAAACCTGACTTTCCGAAACATTTTTATCAATCCTTACATTGCAGGGCACTAACTCCAGAGGATTTACATTTTAGGGTAAGTGCATCTGAGAAGGCTGTGGTCAATGTGATCCAAATATCTGAAGTGGGTACCTTTACCGAACATGTACAGCGGGAGATGAGGGTTACAGATGGTTATTTAGATTGGGAGAATAGCGGGCTGGCCTTAATTGTCGTGATGGAACGGTATGGAAAAACAGGCAATCTTGCTTACGGATTTGTTGACAAAGCTTTGTATGAAAAAGGAGCAGTCGCTACTACTTGGGCGCATGACCATCATAATTTGATGGTCATGGGAACAAGTATCGAGGATATGATAGCGGCTCAGCAACAATTATTGGACATGCAGGGTGGATATGTTGTGGCGCAGCACGGAAAGGTGCAGGCGATCTGCCCGCTTCCGGTTGGCGGAATTATCAGCGATGCGCCGATCCAAGAACTAGGTGCGCAATTAAAGGAAGTCAGGCAGGCGATGGTCAAGTTAGGCTATCATAATACCAATGAAATTATGTCGTTCTCGACTTTATCCTTACCGGTGTCACCTGCCATTAAAATTACCGACAAAGGGATGATGAATGTGCGCTCTCAAATGATGATCCCATTGGTGGAGGGTTTAAAAAGTTGAAAATAGTCATTAAAAATGCATGGATATTAACCATGAATGAAAGTATGGAGCAGTTTCAAGACGGGTATTTAATAGTGGACAAGGGAAAGATTTTTGACGCCGGTCCAATGGATTCCCTGCCAAAGGATATAACCTTCGACCGCTGCCTTGATGCCAGAGGGGCGATTTTGCTGCCAGGTATGGTCAATACCCACACACATATCGGCATGATTCCGTTTCGATCATTGGGTGATGACTATCCAGACCGGCTGCGCCGCTTCTTATTTCCATTGGAAAATGAATGCATGAATGAACAGCTGGCGTACACAAGCGGAAAATATGCGATTGCTGAAATGCAGCTAGCCGGCGTTACCACTTTCTTTGATATGTATTACTTTGAGCAGCAATTGGCAGAAGCGGCAGAGGAAATGCACAGCCGCGGACTTTTAGCAGAAACCGTCATTGACTCTGTGACCGTTGATGTGCCAGAGCCAATGGGCGGATTGGACTATGCCGAAGGTTTTCTGCCAAGATGGCAAGGACATAGCAGGATTCGGGCAACCGTGGCACCGCATGCTCCTTACACGAATACCGTTGAAGTGCTCCAGCAAGTGGATGCTCTGTCACGAACGTACAATGTGCCATGGATGATGCATGTCAGTGAAATGGATTTTGAAATGGAGAAGTATCGCAATGAGCATAATCAAACGCCGATTGAATTTTTAGAAGAGATTGGGGTATTAAGTTCAAGGCTCGTTGCTGCACACTGTATCCATTTATCAGACCATGATATTGAGTTGTTGAAGAAGTATGATGTGAAGGTGGCTCATTGTATTGGTGCCAACACGAAATCGGCTAAAGGGGTTGCCCGTGTCCAGGATTTATTGTCTGCGGGTGTGACAGTTGGGTTAGGAACAGATGGCCCAAGCAGCGGCAATACGCTGGATTTATTTTTCCAAATGCGATTGTTTGCTAATTTCCATAAAACATATTTGCAAGACCGCAGTGCATTTCCAGCGGAAGACATTGTGAAGCTAGCAACCATCGGAGGAGCGAAAGTTTTAGGAATGGAGGAGCAAATTGGCTCCATTGAGGCAGGAAAACAGGCTGACTTTATTCTGGTGGAAACCGATTCTGTCAATATGTTTCCTATTTTTGACCCGTATTCGGCTTTAGTGTATTCTGCAAATGCCGGAAATGTAAGAGACGTGTTCATCGCGGGAAAGCAAGTCGTAGCAGAAAAACAATTAGTAGATTTTGATGTAAAGCAATTAAGGGCGGAACTAAATTACGCCATGGAAGAATGCGGATTTAAAAGAAATGCCCTAAAAGCAATGGAAGGTAAATAGGAAATATAGAGAAGAATGTGCCTGTCACTACCCGTCATTTGTTGAATCTTTATCGATATGATTTGGGTGAATGACAGGCACTTTCTAACTAAACAAGAGTTTTGTAGCCTGTTTAGTTGAAAAGTATAAATTTTGCCACAACACAGTCCTTCATAATGTGGTATTTTTTTATATAAGGAGTATCGCAGTAAACTATGATTAGAAAATATCGATGAAAAGGAAGTCAATTTGAAATGAAACCCATTTTTAAATCATCGGAGAAACGCATTGATAATACTGGCAATAGGCTAGTTACAAAAGAGCTTCAAGATTTGATTGATGAGACAGCGCTTGCAGGGGGAATCCTAGTTCTGGAAAAAGGAATTTACCTGACAGCATCTTTATTTCTAAAAAGCAGCATGGAATTCCATTTTGAGGACGGGGCTGTCTTACTAGGAACCACAGACGAATCTTATTATCCTATTATCCCGACCCGCGCGGCTGGCATTGAGATGGACTGGTATCCGGGAATTTTGAACTGCAATCACCAGACTGATGTAACCATTAGTGGAAACGGTACCATTGACGGTCAAGGGGAGTACTGGTGGAACAAGTATTGGGGCGATGATATGAAAGGCGGCATGCGAAAGGAGTATGATGCGAAAGGGCTTCGCTGGGCCTGCGACTACGACTGCATGCGTGTGAGAAATGTTGTCGTGATGGAATCGTCCAATATTACCCTAAAGGATTTTACGTCCACGCGTTCTGGATTCTGGAATATCCACGTTTGTTACAGCAGTCACGTTCATATAGATGGGATTAAAATAGCATCAGGAGATGTTCACAGCCCAAGTACCGATGGTATTGATATTGACTCCTGCCAGCATGTTCTGGTAGAAAATTGTATCACTTCCTGCAACGATGACAGTATCTGCATCAAGTCTGGAAGGGACTATGACGGCTTGCGGGTAAACCGTCCATGCTATGATATTACCGTGCAAAATTGCGAGATTAGATCCGGTTTTGGCGTCACCATTGGGAGTGAAGTTTCCGGCGGCGTTTACGACATTACTTTAAAAAATTTGCGCTACCATGGAACAGACTGTGGTTTCCGTATTAAATCAGCTGTAACCAGAAGTGGCTATATTAAAAATGTATTAGTGGACGGATTGGAAATGGTCAATGTCAAATACTTGTTCCACTTGTATTTAAATTGGAACCCGGCTTATAGTTACTGTGAACTTCCAAAAGATTATACCGGGGAAATCCCAAAACACTGGAAAACGTTGACTGAACCCCTGCCGGAAGGTTCACCTAAGACAACTGTCAGTGATATCACCATTCAAAATGTAAAAGCTTATAATGAAAGCGGGTATGATGGCATCAGTCGGGCTTTTCATATTGAAGGCTTTGAAGATACACCGATTGAGGGTCTTACTTTTAAAAATATGTCCCTATCATGCAAGGAATATGGGGTCATTAATTATACAAAAGGAGTCCGGTTTGAAGATGTGACGGTGTCCGTTTTTGGTGCGAGGGAAGAAGAAAATGACTCTTATGATAATAGATAGAGTTAGAATATGAGGTTAAGTCAATGACAGAATCGAATCGGAATAATGTCGAGCGTTTTAACGGGTTTAGTTCGCTATACGATCAAAATCGTCCAAGTGCACCGAATGAAGTGGTAAAAATAGTCACCACTTACTTGAAAGACAGGCCCAAACTGGTGGTTGATGTTGGCTGCGGTTCCGGCCTTTCTACCTTTATCTGGCTCGATGAAGCGGAAAAGGTCATAGGAGTAGAACCGAATGATGATATGCGTAAGGTTGCAGAATGGCACTGGGAAGAAGCCCAAAAGCCATCTGGACTTACATTTGTCAAAGCATTATCACATCAGCTTGGCATGTCCAATGAAACGGCAGATATTATTACTTGCTCACAATCCTTTCATTGGATGGAGCCGCAACCCACTTTAAAAGAATTTGCCCGGGTCTTGCGCCCAAATGGAATATTCGCCGCTTACGATTGTGATTGGCCGCCAACTTGCGACTGGAATTTGGAACAGCAGTTTATGAAATTATATGACCTTGCAGACGCTCGTCTTTCCCAATTGCTTCCTTCTGAGAGGCAGGCGCATAAATGGAAGAAAGAGAATCATCTGCAACAAATCCAACAATCCGGCTTATTTTCGTTTACAAAAGAAATTGTCTTCCATCACTGGGAAAAATGTGATGCTGCCCGTTATGCCAATATTGCATTAAGCCAAGGTGGACTCCAAACGGCATTAAAAATGGGTGTACAAGAGCTCGAAACCGCATTCCAAGATTTTAAAAACCATGTTGAAGAGGTTTTTTCGGGAGAAACGAAAGATATTCTATTCAGTTACCGAATGCGATTAGGAATAAAAGGCTAGCAGGTGCCTGTCACTACCCGTAAATGGTCGTATTCTCAAAGACGTACTTCGAGCGGTGACAGGCACTTTTAAAACCGTGCATAGAAAAGGGAATGATGATGACATTACAACAATTAAAGTATGTGATTGAAGTAGCCAAAAGCCGGTCGATTAACAAAGCGGCGCAGAGGCTTTTTATTAGCCAGCCGAGCCTTTCAAACGCACTAAAAGAGCTGGAAGAAGAAATAGGAATTACGATCTTTTCGAGGACTAATAAGGGAATCGTGATTACCCCTGAGGGAACGGAGTTTTTAGGTTACGCAAGGCAGGTAGTGGAACAGGCAGAACTCCTTGAGAATCGCTATACCAATACACGGTCGCCGCAGCAAAACTTTTCTGTATCCGCCCAGCACTATGCCTTTGCGGTAAGTGCCTTTGTCCGGCTCTTACAGGAGTATGACCGGGAGGAATATGAGTTCACCTTACGAGAAACCAAGACCTATGAAATTATTGATGACGTGAAAAACCTGCGCAGTGAAATAGGCATTTTATATGTGAATGATTTTAATAGGAAGGTCATTCAAAAGTTTTTGCGAGAAGGGAATTTAAAGTTCCATGAACTCTTTGAAGCAAAACCCCATGTCTTTATTAGCTCTACCAACCCGCTGGCGAAAAAGGACTTTGTCACCTTAGAGGATTTGGATCCGTACCCTTATCTGTCTTTTGAGCAAGGGGACTATAATTCCTTCTACTTTTCCGAGGAGATTCTTAGCACTCTTTCTAGACCGAAGAACATACGAGTGAGTGATCGGGCCACCTTGTTTAACTTGCTTATTGGACTAAACGGCTATACCATTTCAACGGGCGTCATTAGCCAGAAACTCAATGGTAAAGACATTATTGCAGTTCCTTTGAAAGTGGATGAGCGGATGAATGTTGGCTATATTACCCATAAAAACGTCGCAAACAGTACGTTGGCCAACATTTATATTCAATATTTAAAAGAAACCATTGAAGAAGAATTGTGGCAGGTATAGTTTAAAGCTATAACAAGAGATAGTTTTTTCGTGTTACTCTATAATGATTTTGCTATGCTACACTTTCCTTATCGAAAAATAAAGAATATTTTGAGGAAAGCAGGGATTAATGATGACAAAGACACTCGTTCGCGCTCCATTTAGAGCAGACCATGTAGGAAGTTTATTACGTCCGGAAACCATTCATAAGGCAAGAAAGGATTTCCAAGAAGGCAATATTACAGCACAACAGCTACACGAAATTGAAACAGAGGAAATTAAAAAAATCGTTGATAAGCAAATCGAAGTCGGTCTTCAAGCTGTTACAGACGGAGAATTTCGCAGAAGATTTTGGCATACGGATTTTCTTGAGCATTTAAATGGGATAGAAGGTTACGTACCAAATCATGGATTTGCCTTCAAAGGCGAGGAAACAGAAAGATATGATGTGCGAGTTATCGGAAAAATCTCGTTTACCCCGGATCACCCGCATATTAAAGACTTTATTGAATTTAAAGAAATTGTCGGGGACCGTGCTGTTGCCAAACAAACCATCCCAAGTCCCAATCAATTATTTAACGCTGGTATCCGGAATCTAGAAGTTTATCCGGATTTGGAAGAGTATACAAATGATGTGATTCAAACCTACCGTGATGCCATCAAAGCCTTTTATGATGCAGGCTGCCGTTACTTGCAGCTAGATGATGTCTACATTGCTGGCCTGAATGCTCCGGAAATTCCCTTTAACGATAGCGGCTATTCCCGGGAACAATTAATCGACTTAGCCTTACGAGTGGTGAATGGAGTCTTGGAAGATAAACCGGAAGATCTCACAATCACCACACACCTTTGCCGTGGTAACTACCGTTCTAAATGGGCATTTGAAGGCAGTTATGCAAAAATCGCCCCAACCTTATTTGCAAAAGAAAAGGTGAACGGATTTTTCCTAGAATATGATGATGACCGTTCAGGTGACTTTGGTCCACTGGAATTCATTCCAAATGGCGGCCCCCAAGTCGTTCTGGGTGTATTCACCTCGAAACATGGTCAACTGGAAGACAAGGAAAATATTAAAGCGCGCGTTGAAGAAGCAACAAAATACGTGCCACTAGAGCAATTATGTATCAGTCCTCAATGCGGCTTTGCATCTACTCATCATGGAAATATTTTAACTGAGGAAGAGCAATGGGCGAAGTTGAAATATATTGTAGACATTTCTAAAGAAATTTGGGGATAAGGTAATAGAGAGCGAACACTATTATATGGTGTTCGCTTATTTTTTTAAAAGGAATGCCAAAAGTAGAATTATATATTATATTTAAAGTCATGCAACAACATTGTGTATTACTAACAAAACAGGGTCAGAATAATTCAAGGGAGCCTAGAAACAAGTTGGATTGAAACAATCATTGCTTTAAGGACAATTTATAAATTTTGGAGGTCCATTGTGGATAATAACGATATATTGATTCGGTTGAGATATGCTTTGGAAATAAAAAATAAAGAAATGGCTGAGATCTTTAAGCTTGGCGGCGTCGATGTGACGGTGCCAGAAGTCATAAAAATTCTAACCAAATCAGACGAAGATGATGATGAAAATGACAATCAAATCAAATGTAATAACAGCATGTTCGATTCGTTTTTAAATGGTTTGATTATTTTTAAAAGAGGCAAGCAAGAGCCCAAACCTGGCCAGCCTATTGCACCAGAACCAGCCATTAAGAAAAGTGCAAATGTTAATAATCTCCTGCTAAAGAAAGTAAAAATTGCACTAGCATTAACCACCGAGGATATGCTGGATATCTTCGATCAGGCAGGAATTACGGTTTCAAAAGGAGAACTCGGAGCCTTATTAAGAAAAGAAGGACATAAGAATTATAAAGAGTGTGGAGATAAGTTTGCCAGGAATTTCTTGAAAGGGCTGGCTATTAAATACAGAGCATAATGCATGAAAGAAGTTATAGGTGATGACATGATACATACCTATTTAGGTCAAACTATCCGTTTTGATATCCATTACAAAAATCGGACATCTATTGGAATCACTATAGATAGCTATGGAAATATTGAAGTCCAAGCTCCGAAGGGAACAACTAATGGTGTGGTGCTTCATGCATTAGAGCAAAACTGGGAACCTATTCAGCAAAAAGTTAAAGAAATGGAAGATAGGCTGCAAGGACCACAGGAAAAAGTCTATGAATATGGTGAGATTTTTCTTTATTTGGGCAACTCCTATCCAATCGAAATCATTCAGGATCCCAATATAACACAAGAACAGGTTGTTTTTAAGGAAGAGAAGCTGCATATCTATGTGAAGCAGGTTGATGGGGAAAAAATAAAACAAGCATTAAAACGCTTTTATTATCAGCAGTGTAAGGCTCTGGTGGTAAAAAGCATATCTTGCTATCAGAGCAACTTCAAAACCAAACCACGTTCCATTCGTATCTCCGATAGCAAAACGACTTGGGGAACATGCGATTCCAGGCAGCAGTTAACCTTTAATTGGAAACTGGCAATGGCACCAAGGGAGGTCATCGACTATGTAGTGGTTCACGAAATGTGCCATATGGTTCATATGAACCACGACCGTTCCTTTTGGCGCCTGGTTGGAAAAATAATGCCTGATTATAAAGAAAAGGAAAATTGGCTGGCTTTATCTAGCTGGAAAATGACCGTATAGAAACCCCATTCCACTCGTAAATGTATATTTACAATAATGAGAAAGCTAAAGGAGGGATTGTACATGTTATGTCCTTTGGTCATTAAAACAGAGTTCCTTCTCTGCACAAGGTCTAATGGCTGGACGAAACTTGTGCAGAGACAAATTGATCCATTCGTCCTCATTGGATCTTGCACTTATGGAAAACGATAATTCTATAAGGAGATCATCCAATGAATAAAAATTTTAAGCGATATGTAGTATTTTGGTTTAGTCAGGCCGTTTCCCAATTTGGAAGTGCCATGACCAGTTTTGCTCTTGTCATTTGGGCATATACACAGACGAGTTCAGTGATGGCCGTGTCATTGATGGCATTCTGTTCTTATCTGCCTTATATTATTGTGAGTTTATTTGTGGGTGCTTTTATTGACAGTCACAATAAGAAAACGATTATGCTATGCTCAGATTTTATGGCAGCTGTATGTTCCGTATCTGTGGTGATTTTATGGCAGCTTGGGGATTTGCAGATTTGGCACATTTATATAGTTAATTTTGTGATCGGTTTTATGAATGCCTTTCAATCACCAGCCCGTTCGGTGGCGATTGGAAAATTAGTACCTGAAGAGAAGCTGTCCCAAGCAAGCGGTATGAATTCCTTTTCGACCAATTTGGTAACAGTGGTTTCGCCAGTATTGGCTTCATCGTTATTTGCCTTTTTGGGTTTAGAGATTGTGATAATTGTTGATTTGGTTACCTTTTTATTTGCCTTCTTGGTCTTGCTTTTTTTCATTAAAATACCAGAAAGCATGGTGCAAGAGGCTGAAAGCAAATCGGCCATTGCCGGATGTAGTGATGGCTTCCGCTTTTTATTAGCACACAGAGGCTTATGGTATATTGTGATAACCTTGGCAGTAGTCAATTTCTTTTCTAGATTGACGTATGAAAACATATTATCACCTATGATTCTCGCGAGAAATGGCGGCAATACTGAAATCCTTGGAATAGTAAATGCTGTGTTAGGAATAGGCGGAATTGTAGGCGGTTTTATTGTGTCAGCAGGTAAGTTCTCAAAGGATAAAGTGAGGATGATCTATTTTTCAGCGGGTCTTTCCTTTTTGTTGGGCGATGTCATAATGGGAATAGGCCGTGGAGGGATTGCATGGGGTATTGCGGGAATTGCGGCAAGTGCTCCCATTCCGTTCATTATCGCAGGACAAGAGACCATTTTGTATAAAACGATTCCTGAAGAAATGCAAGGCAGAGTGTTTTCTGTGCGTAATGCCATCCAGTTTAGTACCATACCAATTGGTATTTTACTAGGTGGATATCTAGCTGACTACGTATTTGAACCATTTATGGATTCGGACAGCGCTATAGCTAGTGCGCTTCACTGGATTGTTGGTTCTGGGAAAGGAAGCGGCATGGCGGTCATGTTCTTATGCACTGGCATTTTAGGAAGTCTTGTCTGTGTGATTGCCTACCATTTAAAAGAAATCCAAAAGCTGCGTTCAATACAATAAAGTAGATATGTGCCTGTCGTTACTCGTAATTTGTCGAATCTCCCCGACATGATTCGGGTGGTGACAGGCCTTTTTCTGTGCGACAATAGTGACATCCAATAGGTTGTGAAGTAAAGGGGGGAAACATGTTTATGATTCCAGCAAAAATAGATTCCATTCCAATCAATAGGATAAGAGAGAGAAGCGTGGAATCCATCTTCGATTGGTTTGAGTTTCATCTCAAATCGTTTTATACACTTGGGTGGTCCTATCTTAGTAATCAGCAGCAAATGGAAGAGCTGTTCTACCAATCTATTATAAAAGTTCACAAGACATTGCCGCGATTTAAAAGTGAAACCTCATTCGAAACATGGGTTACATCCATTTTTATACAAACCTGCCGAGAGCTTTCAAAGGACGGAAGTTTAGTAACTTCAGAGGAAAATGAGCCACGTCAGGAATTTTTTAAGGCACTGGATCATTTGAAAGAAGACGAGAAAGAAGCAGTAATCTTGACCTATGTAAAAGGAATGTCTAAGGAGGAAGCGGCACAGCTTCTCCATGTTTCAGTGGAAGTGCTGAAAGAGATATTGTTTTCCGGAATTCGTTCTCTTAGAAAAGAAATCGGGTATATATTTACCTTTAATGGCTGTAGGGAGTATCACAAGGATTACATCGATTATATAGAAAGAAACATGGAACGATCGAAAAAGGTTGATTTTGAGATACATATTTATCACTGTCAAGACTGCCAGGAGGATTTGGCAACCTTTCAGGAGGTCATGTTAAATCTTACTGAAGAAATTGAGGCTCTCCAAGTGCCATCTGGTTTCATGAATCATGTCAAGGCAAGGCTCGCGGATAAGGAAAAGCAGAGACAAAAGAAGACCAGTAAACGTAAAAAGATCGGACTTATTTTTGCGGGGGCATTAGCTTTATTATTGGGGATCGGTTATTTTACAGGAGCATTTACGTATCTCTACTATACGACAGAAAAAAATCCACAATTGCGTGCCTATCTTCAGCAGGGTTTTGGTGATAGGCTGAGCCTGGAAGAGGAAAGCAATGGAGTAAAAATACGGATTAAGGGCATAATTGCTGATGATGTTCAGACGCTGGTTTTCTATGAAATAGAAGATACCGAAGAAAACAACCAATATATGATAAATTATGATGATGGGGTTTTTGTGGAGAACCGATATGATATCATGGAACGTGAAGCTAATACACGATACTATCCTCCTGACCTAGAATCGGATGTAAATAAAAAAGAAAAGAACGTGTTTCAAGGGAAAATCAGTCTGCAGCCACTATCCAAAGAAAATGGGACTATCAAACTGAAAATCGCAAAACTTCAGAAATTGATCCGAGATTCCTCAGATCAAATTGAAGCTAGTGATTACGAGGATATGTTTGAAACAGGGGAGTGGGACTTCGAGGTCCCTGTAACCAAACAGCCTTCCAAAGAATATGTCTTGGAAAAAGAAACAGAACTAGAAGGAATTCCGTTCCGGGTGGACAAACTAATCCTTGCTCCAACAGCGACGATTCTCCAATATAGTTTAAATAATAATCAATCAGGGAAACGGATAGATGCTGTTAACTTTGACAATTTGGAAGTGAACCAAAGGAAAGTGAAACCTGATATGTATGGAGGCGCTTTTATAGATTCACCTCAAGATCCAAATTGGTATACCTTTCAAACAAATTTTGACTCCCTTTTTGGTGAAAAGCCAAAAGAGGTTAACATTCACTTTGGAGCCATTTCTTTAACTGTTGAGGAACAAAAAGCCGTTGAGCTGGATGCTGCTAAGGGATATCCTCAAACGTTTGAATATGCAGGCAGTACAATTTCCATCGACAAGCTAGAAGATGGACAATCAACCAAGATGGTCATAAGCAATCGTGAAATTGAGAATCGGGCATATGAGTCACTGCAATTCTTTTTTGTGGGTGAGGATGAAAATTCACCAGTTACAACGGATATGAATTTTGAAGGAGTTTTCATTGACAAAAACGGGATAGAATACAATGAGAATCAGACACCTTTCTCATACGAGGAGATCGAGCAGCCACGTTATTTCATTACGGTTCAAACCATGGGGTTACTTAGTGATGCCACTACGGAAGAAGTGACCCCAAAGAGGCTGCAAATTTTTGGATATACCACAACGACATATCCGGACGATGTTGTAAAGATTTTGTTGAAATAATTTGCAGCGTCTGCCCTCCTGCTTACCAAAGCTACAACACTAGTGCACTGTTATCCCCGCAAATTGCCAAAATCCCTCGGCATTAATCGGGCGGTAGGGTGCCTTTTTATTTGCGTTATAAAATCATAGATATTTTCCTTAGATTGATTCTATTTGCTATGATAAATGGAGGGGAAGGAGTGATATAAGAATGGTCATTAAAAATACATTGACAAAAAAGTTATATCGCAGACTGATTCTGCGGGATTTAATTTTTGGAAGCAAAAGCAGCCTGATGATCCTTTTGCTTTATGTATTTTTGTGGAGGAGTTTATACACCATTACCCAAATAGGACAACTAAAAGTTAATGTTCCGATATTTTTAGGACTTAGCTTGCTGCTGGTAATAGTGCTGTTCCGTATTTTCATTGTTTATCGTAAGCATGTAAAAAAAGACTTCTTATTCCAAACTAGCATCCAAATTGAAATTAATGAGACTCAATTGGCCATTGCATCAAGTAATTCCATGGACCGCCATGTTTTTCCGCTTAAAAATATAGCAACAATAAAGGAAAATAAGAAATGGTATTTTCTCTACTTTCAAGATTATACATTTATCCCCATTTCCAAGAAGCCCGAACACTCTTTTGAACAAATAAAAAAATATTTTAATGTATCTAAAACGGTTCATCCTATCTTTGGGAAATGGACAGCGATTTTCTTTTCACTGATTACCATGGTTGGAGGATATTATGTTGGCCAAAATGCTGTCCATTATAATGGAGCATTAGCCTGGAAAATCCAAGAGCTGAAAACAGATACTAGAATAAAGCTAAAGAATGATAATTTTTATAAAACAAAGCTTGATGGAATCATAGATTCTGTTAAAACAAAGATGGAAATGGAACCGTATTTAATGACCAATGATTTAAAAATAGAATTTGATAAAGATGGGACAATTACATCTATTGATACATATATTTACGGGTTTGACCAAAATCGGAAGTTACAATCAGGATACTTAATTTATTATGATAAAACAAAGGGCAATAAGGTAACGATTCATACCCAAGATTGGAATGGGAAAGGAACAACGGTTTACGACCCGAACAATGATTTATCGCTGGTAGCCAATATGTTGAAATGGATACCCGTTAAAGAGGAAGTAAAACGTTGGAATGAAGAAAAGAATGCTGTCCTGTACAAAGGAATAAGGAGATGGAATAGTATGGAGGGAATTCGTTTTATAGATGAAAATGGCAAGGCATTTATTCCTTCAAATCCTGATATAGTAAACACAGGTCCAACGATCTCCTTATACATTCCGGGCAAGGAGGAACGGATTATCCCGCAGCGTTATGTATTTAAACCATTTTATCGTGAAGAGTAAGGATGATCCCATTGAAAAAGGCGCAAATTCGCTTCCTTATTATCATTTCTTTAGTAGTAGTTATTTTCATTATCTTGCAAAAGGTTGATAAGGGGAATGAAAATCCAAGTCCAAAACCAGTCGAAGTAAAAAAGGAAGATATCAACAGTAAACTCCCCTACACGCTTCAGGTAGCAGAATTGGACCAAAAACCGGAAACGATTGCATACCGAATCTGGTTTGACTTCATGAATCGTTTGGAGACCGAAGGGGCAATTACCGATGCAAGATTTACTAGGTTCACCAAGTTATCAGGAGATGATAACTCTTTTGTGGCAGCGGTAGTTTTTGAAGTTCAGTTACCTGAAGGATTACCCAAAATCGATTACAGTTGGGGAGAGATGAAGGATAATCGGATGGTTCCCAATATCGTTTGGAAACTGACAATCAATAAGGGTGAAAACTTAAGTTACACATTAACCAGTATTGAAAGAACAACCGATACGCAAATCGGCTTGCCGCCTGTGGAAACGACGGAGAACTACCGGAAGAATGCCGGAATCAAGGAGCCATCGAAAAGCATAGATTATGAGATTAATGATCAAAAGTTAAGGGTTACATATAATAATGGAAAGGATTGGACGATTGTTCCTGTCGCGATTGAAAATTTATTAAGGGGAGATAACGATTCGGAACAACAGTTAATCGATGGCAGCTATGTGATTACACCGGAGATAACAGCGTTTGTGCTTAACAAAGGTTTACGGGTCTTGATTAGCAAGGATAAAGGGAGATCCTGGAGTGAGGTGCTGGTTTCGGATCAGCTGCCAGCTTTACGCATGCGAATACTAGGGTTTACGTCGGACCAGGATGGTTATCTCATCGTTACAGGTGATAAAACGATGGGGAGTGAGGCCAACTTTGTATTTAAAACAAACGATGGCGGACAGTCATGGTACAGTATCGGATCGGTGGATGACGTTTATTCTTTAGTCACAGGTGGAGGATTTATTAACGATCAATTAGGGTTTATCTCCTTTGGTGAATACCGCTATGATTCTCAGCCGCCAATCCCTAATATATATAGGACTGCCGATGGGGGCGCAAACTGGGAACGTGTAGAGGTACCGATACCGGAAGAATATCTTGGCTATTTCACAATAGCAGATGTTCCAACCTTTCACGGGACAGAAGGAACTTTGTTAGTAAATCAAGGCTCGGAAGGTGATTATTTGGGCGGAAAGGTATTGGCAAAGTTTACCTCTTATAATCAAGGGGAAACATGGTCTTTTGCAGGTTTGGTTGATCCGGATGGTGTGCTTCAAGCAAAGTAAAGATTGACCGATGCACTATTTAGGCTGGGAAATGGCCCAGCGCAACTGTAAAAGTATAAATAGAAAGGTACCTCACATTGGACGAAAGTGTCTTTGTGAGGTACCCTATGCTAACTTGATTATGCTTTAACGGATGCCATGCCGTTATCAAGATTTTGTGACTGTTTTACCATTTTAAATTTAATAAAGGAAACGATTCTCCAAGGGACAATATAACCGCAAGCTACTGTAAAGAACAGAAACGTCAAGCTTGCTGGGTCAATGCCCGAAATAAACTGTCTTAATACGATTCGGAGCGCTACCACTGCAAATAATGCGATAAAAAAGCTTTTATTTTTTTGAGCATAAATCTGGCCGTCCTGGCGGATTTCATAATTAGTAGTAAACATTAGCGGGACGGAAAGCAATACCCCAACTACAGCCGCAATGACAATTTGTCCTAGCCTCAATTGCAAGGCAAGAGTCGATAAGGCATATATTCCCGGGATTAAATAAATAATGGGAAGCAATATTTTAATCCCAGAACCTTTTATCGGCCGGACCATTGCCCTCGTACGTCTCCAAGCTACCAAACCGACAATCAGAATCATAATTCCATAAATTGCTGAACCATTCATTTTTCATTCTCCTTTTTCAATGGGTTTATTTTTAATGAGTGTTGTTTTTCGTCTTCACACCTTGATTATAGGTTGCTGGCGGTCCCCTAAATAGTAACCTCCGTAAGTAATTGCTATATGACTTTAGTCATTATTTTGAGGTGACAATGGGTTATGTTCTTTCATCTAAATGAAATAGTATAATAGGCTTATATAGGGTTTGGGAGGAGAGAGGATGCTTAACCGGAAGTCTGGAAAGATGCTTTGGGCCTTCAAAGCGGTGCTTATCTTATCTATTCTTTATGATATCGTGACACGGGATAGCCTTTCAGGAGAAATGAAAGCGGTATGGATTACAGGTATTTTGCTGATCCAAGGGAATGATTTTATCAGAGGCCACTATCGCTTAATTGATCGCAATCGAATTCTGTACACGGTCTCAATGGTAGTGAATATTGCCGTGCTTGGTATTTATATGGTGGTGCTTGATAGTGCTGCAACGAGTGTTTATTATGTTTTTCCCCTTGCAGAGATGTTCCTGTCCGGCCAATCGGTCCCGAGCGGCATTGTGGCACTTCATGTTTTGGTGTATTTGGCGGGAATGGAAGCGGCGAAGGCAGATATTCAAACCTCATTAATCTCTTACATTGCCATGTTCATGCTGGTCTATTTGTTTCGGGCCGTCAGTTTGGAGAGAGAAAAAGGGCAGCTGTTAAATGCTGAGTTGGTGGAGGCGCATGCCAAGCTGAAAGAAATTACGATTGTAAAGGAAAGAACGAGAATCGCTCAGGAAATGCACGACTCCATTGGGCATTCCCTGATTGCATTGCGCATGCATTTAGAGTTTGCCGAAAATATAATGGAGGCTAATCCGCAGAAAGCAGGGGAGGCCATTTCGAAAGCCCACACTTTTTCGCAAAAATCGATTTATGAACTCAGGAAGGCTGTAGCCGTTTTAAAAGATCAATCAGCAAGCAGCCAAATTGAGCTAGGGGAATTACTGAATGATATGATAGAAAGCTTAGAAACCTCAGGAAAACTAAAGTTTACCCTGAATTTTGACCAAGAGGTAGAGGCTGGCAGTCAGGATATGAAAAATTGTATTTATAATTCGGTGCGTGAAGCAGTGACCAATGGTTTAAAGCACGGAAAAGCCCAGCAGTTCCTCATCGACATCGCCAAAAGCGGCGAAAGCATCAGAGTGATGGTAGAAGACAATGGCACAGGCTGTGGCCAAATCAAGAAATCCAATGGCCTGCAAGGGATTGAAGAACGCATTAGTTTGCTGAATGGGACAGTGAGTTTCTCCTCAGAAAATGGACGAGGATTTATTATGTCTGCTGAAATACCTGCCTGATAGATCACAAATGCGACAAGGTTGGAGAGGATGTAAATGACGGAGATCATGATTGTCGATGACCAGGAAATGGTTAGGGAAGGCTTAAAAATGATTTTGAGCCTGCATGAAGAAATTGAAATAGTAGGGGAAGCATCGAACGGGGAGGAATTGCTTGCTTTATTGCAGAATAAACTGCCTGAAATTATTCTGATGGATATTCGGATGCCGGTGATGGACGGCATAGAAACGTTAAAAATCGTGAAGGAAACTTATCCGGGTTTGAAAGTCATCATTCTGACCACCTTTAATGAAGATGAGTATATATTCAACGGACTTAAATTTGGCGCGGATGGCTATGTTCTCAAGGACTCCAATTCCAAGGAAATTATCAAAGCAATCCAGGCGGCATGTGAGGGTGGTATGCTGCTTAATTCTCAGGTCAGCTCGAAAATTTCCAAAGTCCTGTATTCCATGGAACAGGCAGCAAGCAAGGAAAATAGGGTCAAGGAACAATTGGGTAATAAGCTGACACCAAGGGAAATTGAAGTCGTGGAATTGATCATGCAAGGAAAAAGTAATAAACAAATCGGGAGTGCGTTGTTTTTAACGGAAGGGACAGTCAAAAATTATATTTCCCGAATTCTTGATAAGCTCGAGCTCAACAATCGTACGGAACTGGTGTTGTTTTTACAAAAGTCATAAAATAATAAAATTCGGTTAAGATTGTTTCTTTTTTACTCTCCCACCCAGCCATTGTCGAGAAGTTTGAGAACGAAGCGGACGCCATTGTGGCAAATTTCGGTGAGCAGATAGTCTATGATTAAGCCTTGCTGATAAGAAAGCTGCCTGAATCAAGATTGGGTCCTGTACCTAAAGATTCAGGCATTTTTTTAAAAACATTTATCTATCAGATTAGTCGATGCTGTTCAATTTTGATTTGATCTCATCTAAATAATGGAGCCCTCGTAGAGAATTCATCATAGTTCCGTCTTTAAACAAGACAAGTGTGGGAATTCCTTGAATATGATACTTTGCAGCAAGTTCCATTTCTTCATCTGCATTTATTTTAGCGATTTTTATGGTATCTCCCAAATCAAGAGCCAGTTCCTCCAAGATTGGTTCTTGGATTCGGCATGGGGCACACCTGGGTGCTCCAAACTCAATTAAGGAGACGCCTTTTTCTATTTCCTTTTCAAAACTATGGGAGTCAAGTTCTTTCACCATTAAAAAACCTCCTTTTAATTTAGCCCGCCGAGTTGGGAACGTTCTTCCTTTATCGCTGCAATCCGTTCCACTAGGTTTGAGCGGATCATGTTTAGTAACTGGATTTGTTGATTTAACTCCTCCAGCTTTTCTTCATAGATGGGAAGGATTTCATGACAGAATGCTTCTTTGTTTTTTAAAACACAATTCAAAAAGCCTGAAATCTGTTCTATTGTGAGCCCCAAATTTAGATAAAATTTAATGGTGGATACTTGTTCCACTGCGGTTTCATTATATTCGCGATAGCCGTTAATTAAACGGGTTGGGATTAGGATTCCTTGTTCTTCATAGTACCGTAGTGACCGGATACTCACTCCGGTAAGCCTGGATAACTCACCAATTTTCATCGGGGTCCCCCTTTCTTATGAGGTCAATTAAATTATAAACCCTAACATTAATGTGAGGGTCAATGGTTTTTTAAAAATTTTCAAAGAATTCTTGGTCATTCATTTTCTAGCTTTAAAATTCAGCCTTTTTGGGAAAAATAAGAAAAAGGTATTGTTTTTGAAACGAATAAATGTTAATATATACCAAATATTCAATGATAAAATCAATGAAGAGAACAAGTACGTAAGGAAAGACTCTAACAGCGAGCTGGGTTTGGTGGGAGCCAGTGAGGAAGCCTTATCGGAAAAAATCATCTCTGAGATGCAAGACTGAAAATACGAAAAGTGGAGGCGCCTTGCACAGGTGCGACAGGCATAAGACGAGCCGGCGAGAAGGTTGCTCTTTAACCTTTTTGACGGATTGGCTTATGTCCCGAGCACCTAGGCGCCGGAACTGGACATGTACGAGTAAGTCTTGACGGGTTTCCGCCGTTAAAAGGAACACGTATGATGGTACGTTGACAAAGAGCTGTTGTATTTTTCAACAGTATTTGGGTGGTAACGCGGGTAATACACTCGTCCCTTTTCTAAGGGACGGGTGTTTTTTATTTTCATTTTTACAAAAAGGAGGTTCTAACATGGATGTTAGCAATCAGAAGGAAAGCAGTGTAGAGCGTGAAAATCGGATATTGGAATATTGGGAGCGAGACCACATTTTTCACAAGTCGGTGGAAAATCGAAAGGATCAAGAGACATTTGTGTTTTATGAAGGTCCGCCCACAGCAAATGGCCTTCCCCATGTCGGCCATGCATTAGGAAGGACTCTTAAAGACATTATTGCCAGGTACCATACGATGAACGGAAAGCATGTAGTAAGAAAAGCAGGTTGGGATACACACGGATTGCCAGTCGAATTAGGCGTAGAAAAAGCCTTGGGCATTTCAGGCAAGCAGGAAATCGAGGAATACGGTGTTGAAGCGTTTATTCATAAGTGTAAGGAAAGTGTTTTTTCCTATGAGATACAATGGAGAGAATTTACAAGAGAATTGGGCTATTGGGTGGATATGGACGATCCATATATGACAATGGATAATCACTATATTGAATCTGTGTGGAATATCCTGGGTACCATTCATGAAAAAGGATGGCTTTATAAAGGGCACCGTGTTTCACCTTATTGTCCCAGCTGCCAGACTTCTTTGAGTTCCCATGAAGTGGCACAAGGCTATAAAGTGGTGAAAGACTTAAGTGCGACAGTGAAATTTAAAATCCACGAAAATGAATACGTACTCGGCTGGACCACTACCCCTTGGACGCTCCCGGCAAATGTGGCGCTGGCTGTAAATGGAGACTTTGACTATGTAAGAGTGGAAAAGGATGATGAAATCTATGTTGTATCTTCCGCAAGAGTAGATGAGGTCATAAAATCACCTTATAAAATCCTTGGAAAAATAAAAGGAAAAGAGCTGGTGGGGCTTACTTACCAGCCGCCATTTGATTTCGTTGAGGTGAAGAATGGCCATCGAATCATAGAAGGCGATTTTGTCACGGATGATAGCGGCACCGGAATAGTCCATCTCGCCCCTGCATATGGGGAAGATGATTATCGTGTTGTAAGGGAAAACGGGTTATCTTTTATCAATGTAGTGGATGAAAGCGGCAAATATATGGATGTAGTTAAGCCACTTGCCGGGAAGCTTGTAAAAGAATGTGATGTAGAGATTGTGAAGCTTTTGCATGAAAAAGGACTGCTTTTCCATAAAGAAAAGTATGAACATTCCTATCCACATTGCTGGCGTTGTGACACTCCTTTACTTTACTATGCAACCGAAAGCTGGTTTATCAAAACCACTGCATTAAAAGATGAATTGATAAACGAAAATCAGAAAGTAAACTGGCATCCAGACCACATTAAGAATGGCCGGTTTGGTAACTTTTTAGAAAGCTTGGTGGATTGGAATATTAGCAGGAAGCGGTATTGGGGGACCCCTTTAAATGTCTGGGCTTGTTCTTCCTGTGAAACTGAAGTGGCACCAAAGAGCATTAAAGACCTGAAGGAAAGGGCCAATGCAGAGGTCTCCGATATGGAGCTTCATAAACCATACGTAGATGCAATTACGTTTACATGTCCATCCTGTAAGGGAACCATGTATAGGACTCCTGAAGTGATAGATGTTTGGTTCGACAGCGGTTCCATGCCATTTGCCCAATACCATACCCCATTTGAGAATGAAGAACTGTTTAAAAAACAATTCCCGGCCGATGTCGTAATCGAAGGGATTGATCAAACGCGGGGATGGTTTTACTCATTGCTGGCCGTTTCAGTTCTTTATACAGGCAAGGCCCCTTATAAAAATGTGCTGGCCACTGGACATGTTTTAGATGAACACGGACAAAAAATGTCAAAAAGCAAAGGGAATGCACTGGATCCAATGGATCTCATAAAGTCATTTGGTGCGGATGCGCTGAGATGGTCGCTGATTGAAGACAGTGCCCCGTGGAATGCCAAGAGGTTTTCGGAACGAAATGTTCAGGAAGCGAAATCCAAGCTAATTGATACATTGTCAAGTCTTTATCATTTTTACAACCTTTATGCTGAAATTGATTCATTTAACCCCGAGCTGCATGACAATGGGGCAATATCGCTTATGGACCGTTGGATTCTGTCAAGGCTAACGACGACGACCCTTTTAATGAAAAAAGAAATGGAACATTATCAAGTAACAAACGCTGCACGATTGGCTGGTCAGTTTATTGAAGAGGTCAGCAATTGGTATGTGCGAAGAAACAGGGAGCGCTTTTGGAGCCAAGGAATGTCTGACGATAAAAAGGCAGCTTTTCATACACTAAAAAAATTATTATTGGATACGTCCAAACTGGTGGCTCCTTTTGTTCCCTTTATTTCAGAGGAAATCCATTATTCCTTAACAGGGGAAAGTGTCCACCTAGCAGAATATCCGGAAGAACAGAAAGAGTTCATGGACCAAAAGCTTGAAAAACAAATGCAGGCTGTTTTGGAAATTGTGGAGTTGGGCAGAAGCGTCCGAAATAAGCATCAAATCAAAACAAAACAGCCGCTTGCAAAAATGGTGATTGTCTCCAATGGTCATGAGGCAGGGACACTTGCCCCTTTTGAAGAGATTATCAAAGACGAATTGAACGTAAAAGCAGTGGAGTGGGCGGATAGCTCGAATGAGTATATCGAGTATAAGTTGAAGCTAAACTTTAAATCAGCCGGCCCGAGATTGGGTAAAGTGGTTAATGAAGTGAATCAACTCCTTAGCCGGGCAGCGGCAAACGAGATAGAGCATTTCCTAAATGAAGATTCACTTGAAGTGAAATTAGAAAACCAAGAGGCTGTCACTCTGGGAAAAGAAGATATTGTGGTACAGAAAACGGCGGTTTTACAAGGCTATTCTGAAGCTTCTAACCGGAATTTCACTGTCATTGTTGATATCCATATCAGTGAAGAATTAAAAAGAGAAGGATTGGTTCGTGATTTCATTAGAGGGGTTCAAGACCTTCGCAAAAAGCTGGATTTGCCGGTTGATAAAAGAGTAGAGCTTTATGTATCGTGTTCAAAAGACTTTCAACAATTAATGGAAGAACACCAAACATTAATAAATAGAAGTATCATTTTAAGTCATCTCTATTTTTCCGCTACCGACCAGGTGGATAAAATGGTGATTGGAGGGGAAGAAGTTTTTGTTGGATTAAAGTAGTTCTGTTTGATTGTGCCTGCACAACGTACCTGTCACCATACGAAAAAAACTTATTGCCGACTGATTTGTAAAACAATCAGCCGGCTTTTTTATTACCAGAAATCCATGAAAATAAACTTCTGCAAAATAGAAAAAACGGCAATACTTATGAAGAGAATGCCCAATCCTATTTAAAAAAAGAGCGACAAGAGCCTAATTACGATAAGATAGTAGGATAGAATTCATATTTTCTATGTTTAAGTGGAGGTAACCATATGATTGAGCATTTAACCAAATCCGACATTCAAGATATTTTTTCAAATGCCGTATACCGTCGTGGGTTCGGTTACTTTCGAGATGGACGCGTAATAGATGTAAACCATGATCCTGTTAAAAATATCTGGACTGCAAAAGTAAAGGGTTCAAAAACCTATCAAGTGACCATTGAGGATGATGAATCAGGGTTACTCCCAGAGTGCAACTGTCCTGCTTATCATCAATATGGGGAACCTTGTAAACATATTGCTGCTGTACTGCTGAAAATTTACGATAATCCGGAGGAAAACTCTACTCCTAACCATACGCTAAGTTATGCTGAGAGAAAACAACGACAGGAAGAAGCAGTACAAAGGCGTCTATTAGAAATAGAAAGACAACGTGAAGAACGACAAGCCATTTATGTCAAGCAGCTGACCAGCCAATTTATTCAAAGCTTTTCTATTATTTCGCCAGCAAATGAGGAACCGAAGCCGGAGGGCGGCAAGGACTCCTTACTGGTTGAATGGATTTTGAAAGTTTATAAACCCTACCATTCATCCAAAAATTTTCTAACGCTGGAAATGAAAATAGGCCAGAAGAGAACCTATGTGGTTAAAAAAATTAAGGAGTTTCTTAAGGCGGTTAAAAGCCAGGAACAGTATCCATTTACCAAAAGTTTTATCTATGATTCATATGAACAAGAGTTTTTGCAGGTAGATCAAGAGATTATTCATCTTTTGCAGGATGTGGTCAGTTATGAGGAGATATACCAGGAACTGCAGCCTAGTTTTTACAGAAGCTATGGTTCTTCAGATGAACGCACTCTGACGATTCCCCCGATGATAGCCGATGACTTACTAAAAGGGCTCGAGACCAAAGGGGTCCGCGTGGAAATCGGTAGTAAAGCCTTTAATGAAATAAAAATCCATCAATCAGAATTGCCTGTTTCGTTTCAGTTAGATAAAGGAATAACCGGTAATTTCAAACTGGACTTAACGGCTCTGGCGACTGTTAAATACTTAGATTTATATGGATATATTATAATAGAAAATCACTTCTATAAAATTACAGATGAACAACAACAGCTCATTAAACAACTGAAGAAATTAATGGACCAGTCAAACAGTTCTGTGTTGCCAATTACTAGTGACCAGATTGAACCGTTTATCTCCCTAGTGGTCCCCAAAATGAAAGAAATTGGCCAATTAGAAATTTCAGAAACCGTTTCAAGCAATATTGTCAAATTTCCTTTGGAGGCCAAGCTGTATGTAGACCGAATGGATGATCTTCTCCAAGCTACACTGGAATTCCATTACGGTGAAAGTAGTATCAATCCATTTGAACCAATGGCTCTTGAAAAAAGCGGACCCATTTTAATGAGGGAGGCGGAGAGGGAACGGTCCATCATGGAAGTGCTCGAGTCTGCCTCACTAAGGGTCGATGGAAAATTTCTGAATGTAGAAGGCGAAGCGGAGATATTCGAGTTTTTATATGAAATTTTACCGAAGCTCGAGGAGCTAACGGAAATATTCTTAACGAGTTCTGTGAGGTCATTGGTATTACCGGAGAGGCATGCCCCGGTTACCCATATTGATGTTGATTCTTCAGGTGATTGGCTGGAGGTGAGCTTTGATATGGCAGGGATTGAGAAAAAGGAAGTCAGGGATATCATGCAATCTTTGGTCGAAAAGAAAAAATATTACAGGCTTTCAAGCGGGGCATTTGTTTCGCTGGAATCAGATGAATTCCAAATCATCCAAAACATGATACAAGAGTTAAACATGAAACCGGACAAATGGCAAAACGACACGATTCAGCTTCCAATATACAGGGGATTGCAACTGGATGAAATTGTTCATAAGGAAAAAAGCAGGGATGCCAAGTATGGAAAACAGTTCCGCCGTCTGCTCAACCGTTTGAAAAACCCCGAAGAGTTGGAATTTGAGCTGCCTGATACGCTGCATGCCACATTAAGAGACTATCAGAATTATGGATTTCAGTGGCTTAAGACGCTTAAGTATTACAGGCTTGGCGGTATTCTTGCAGACGATATGGGCCTAGGGAAGACACTGCAAAGTATTGCCTTTATTTTATCAGAAAAAAACCCCAAGCCGGCCTTAATTGTTGCCCCTGCATCGCTTATCTATAATTGGAGAAATGAATTTAACAAGTTTGCCCCTTCTATGACAACGGAAGTGATGATTGGGACGCCGCAAGAGCGGATGGAGAAACTGCAAAGTGACCGGCTTCCGGATGTATGGATTACATCCTATCCTACTTTGAGGCAGGATATTGATTTTTATAGGCAACATGAATTTAGTACGTTGATCTTGGACGAAGCCCAGGCGATTAAAAATTATGCCACCAAAACAGCGAAGGCGGTAAGAGATATTCAAGCAGAAACACGCTTTGCCCTGAGCGGAACACCAATCGAGAATTCTCTTGATGAGCTTTGGTCGATTTTTCAAACGGTCTTGCCAGGGTTCTTTCCTCAACAGAAGCAATTCCGCCAGCTAGAACCGGAAAAGGTGGCAAAAATGATACGCCCATTTTTATTGCGCAGGGTGAAGAAGGATGTATTAAAAGAGTTGCCGGACAAAATAGAAACGGTCAACTATTCGGAGTTGACGAAGCAGCAAAAAGAGCTCTATTTGGCCTATCTGGAAAAAATCCAAAAGGACACCGTCGAATCGCTGGAAGGCGAAGGGTTTCAAAAGAGCCGTATCAAAATCTTGGCGGCCTTAACCAGACTTCGTCAATTATGCTGCCATCCCTCTTTGTTTTTGGAGAACTATCAAGGCGAATCAGGGAAGCTGCAACAGCTTATGGAGATTGTCAGCAATGCCATTGACAATGGCAGGCGGCTGCTAATCTTTTCACAATTTACCAGTATGCTTTCCATAATTCGCGATCAGTTTACGGATGCAGGGTTAAAATTCTTCTACTTGGACGGAAAAACAGCTCCAAAAGAACGGGTTCAAATGGTAGATTCTTTTAACCAAGGAGAGGCTGACATTTTCCTGATTTCCTTAAAAGCGGGGAATACGGGGCTCAATTTGACAGGTGCGGATACGGTGATTTTATATGATCTTTGGTGGAATCCGGCTGTTGAGGAGCAAGCAGCAGGAAGGGCCCATCGAATTGGGCAAAAAAAGGTGGTACAAGTCATCCGACTCATTGCACAAGGAACGATAGAAGAGAAAATGTATGAATTGCAGCAAAACAAAAAGGAACTCATTGAAACCGTGGTTCAACCAGGAGAACAAACAGCGTCAAGAATCACGGAACAAGAGATTAGAGAAATATTAAATATTTAGGTAAGTGCCAATTACCACCCGTGAATTGCCGAGACTCCATCTGCATGCTTCGGGAGGTAACAGGCACTTTTTTTATATTTGATTTTTTTACTCTTAAATAGACATTTTCGTAACGAAAGTAACCACTTTTGCAATTAGCGCTAACTTTGATACAATCTGAAAAGCAACAAAGACAAGGGGTAAACAATGACAACTACCAAAATCTATATTAAAGAGTGGCAGCAAGCGCTGCAACAAGAAATTCATCACCTAAAAAAGTTTGGCGGCAGCCGATATTCCGTCACAAATGGACGCCTGTTATCCAACGACGGGCCTTATAGCTATTATTTTGATACCACCATCACTTTAAGAATTCCCGTTGGTTCTTCTATCAAATTAGAATGGGGCAAAATGAAAACAAGCGGCAAAGTGCTGTCCTCTGAGGGCAGGGGAATCATTCTGGCATTAGAGCAAAGCTTTGGCGACCTCATCCCGGATGCGCATCTGCTTCATGACCCGTGGGAGTTGCTTGAACAATTAATCGAGCGCTTGGATGACATCAAGAAAAGCAAACAAAAACGGCTGAGAGTAAAACGGTTAATGAATCCTTCTATGGAAACCAAGCATCCTATAGAAAAGATTAAGAGTAATGTCCATGAGTTGGTTTTGCGTTCTAAATACAATCCCGTCACGTTTGTCTGGGGGCCGCCGGGTACAGGAAAAACCTATACCTTGGCCAGAACAGCGGCCAACAAATATTTTCAGGGGAAAAAGGTGTTGATCCTTTCGCATAGCAATCAAGCGGTCGATGTGTTGATGGATGAACTGACTGAATTTATTAAAAAGAAAAAGCGATTCCGCGAAGGAGATGTGCTCCGCTACGGAGGGAACCGAGGGGTAATGCTGGGAGCCCATCACGAAATAACTACCAATCTGCTGATTGAAAAGCAGGATCCGCTCCTTGCCAAGGATCGGGAGAGGCTATTTGAAGAAAGGCATTCCTTAAAGCAGGACTTAGCCCAGTCCTTTAGTAAAAGAGATTCGGATCAACTGCTAGAACTGGAAACACAGATTGCCAGGCTGTTGGAAAAGGTCCGGAAAAAGGAAGTCCAACTAGTAAAAGATGCGTTGATTGTCGGCACGACACTAGCAAAGGCAGCCAGCGACAATGCCGTTTACGAGCAGGATTATGATGTCGTCATCTTGGATGAAGCCAGTATGGCCTATGTCCCGCAGGCAGCTTTTGCGGCCACCCTGGGTCATCGGGTCATCATATGCGGCGACTTCAAGCAACTGCCGCCGATTGCTTCGAGCCGGGATGAGTTAGTGGCCAAATGGCTGAAGGAGGATGTATTCCACCACGCGGGAGTGGTGGATTCGTTGAATGAGGGAATACTGCATCCTCAGCTGTTTTTATTAAAAGAACAGCGAAGGATGCATCCAGATATATCTGCCTTTACCAATCGGTACATCTATCATTCACTGGTCGGAGATCACGAAAGTGTCTACAAAAGCAGAAATAAGATAGTAAGCCAGGCTCCTTTTAAAGACCAGGCTGCTGTGCTGGTGGATACGAGTTTCACGGGCTTGCATGGTATGAGTGATAAAGCGACCAATTCCAGATTTAATCTATGGCAGCTGTTGCTCTCGTTTCAACTGATACATGAAGCTTACCTTGGTGGGGCGAAATCGATCGGGTACGTGACACCCTACCGGGCCCAAGCGAATCTTATGGAAATGCTCCTTGAAGAGATATATGAGAAAGAGCTCCGTCAAGGGGATATTATTGCGGCAACGGTCCATCGATTCCAGGGAAGCGAGCGGGATGTGATGATTTTTGATACGGTGGACAGTGACCCGCAAGACCGGGCAGGCATGCTGTTAACCGGCAAGGACAGCGAACGTCTGATTAATGTAGCCATTACGAGGACAAAGGGGAAATTTCTTCACGTCAGTAATCGGAATTTTATTGAGAAGCATGTTTATCAGGGAAAAACGCTGCGGCAGCTCGTTAACCATCAGGTCCGGAGCAATCAAATGGTGAACACAAAAGAGATTGGTTCTTGGATTCAGAACCAACTTCCTAAAGTAAGATGGATGCACGCCCGAAAATTAGAAGCTGTTTTTCGAGACCTGAATTCGGCAAAGTCATCGATTACGATTTCCTTGCCGGAGGGGACCAAATTATCAGAAGAATGGAACCAGCAGCTGGTGAATAGAGGGAAGCGAAAATTGACGATCATCTCCAATCAAAAGTGGAGCAATGCCGATATCTGGATTGATGAGAGCTTTCCGTTTCCGTTTGTGATGATAGACGAGAAGGTTTTGTGGCTAGGACTACCACTTGAAGGCGCCAGAGGAGTCCAGCCGCCTTATGTGGCGGTAAGACTGAGTTCAAGCAAAATTTGTGAATACTTGTTAAAACAGATTTAGTAAGGTCTAGGCAAAGTCTCCGGCACAAGAGGGCTGATTAACGACAAGTTCTCATGACTTTGCTTTAATTTTGTCGTCAAGACAGCCTCTTAACGACAATCTCTCGAAAATCTCTTTCGGTTTTGTCGTTAAGACATCGCCCCGATTCCCTCGACATTAATCGGGCAATGACAGCCACGATTTATTAAAGATTTCTTATCTCGTCTTCTGTTCACCCGGTCACATCAGCAATTATAGTAGGAAATTGATCTAAGCGTGATTTACATCACTAAACACTATTAACAACTCCTATATAATCAAAATTAACTATAAACTTTCATTTGGGATGGTGAAGAAATTGGAATATCCATTACGGACGCTTTATCACGAGATAGGTGAACAGGAGACAATCGATAAACTGGTAGAGGCATTTTATCCGCGCGTATATGCAGATCCAGACCTAGCTCCTTTATTTCAAGGCGATATGGAAGAGATTAAACGGAAGCAAAAAATGTTTTTACCCCAATTTTTAGGCGGCCCTGCTTTGTATAGTCAGGAATTCGGACCTCCAGCCATGCGGCACCGGCATATACCACACGAGGTAACCCCAAAACGTGCCATAGCTTGGTTGCGTTGTATGAAGGAAGCCTTTCAAGAAATTGGGCTTGACCAAACTCCGGCAGGGCAGGCGTTTTATAACCGATTGACCCAAGTAGCCGCCATTATGGTAAACAGTCCTGATCAACCATAGTCAATGCAAGTGCCTGTCACTACCCGTGGGCTCAGCGTTTTTTCCTAGTGTACGGTCGCTTATAAGGGGTATAAACGACCAGACCCGCACTTTTTCAGAGAGTTCGGTCGTTAATAAGGGCTATTAACGACCGGCCCAGCGTTTTTTCAAAGCGTAAGGTAGTTTATAATAGGTAATAAGCTATTACTTCTTCTGGTAGTCTAATGTGGAAAAAACAACAATTCTTGCTGGAGAAGTGCCTTGCTATACGCAATACGTCCGTCAATGTTCTAGGAAAACATATGCATGTGCCTGTCACTACCCGTGATAACTTGTAATTAGTCAAATTTCCCTCGACATTAATCGGGCAGTGGCAGCCACGATTTATTAAAGATTCCGTATCTCTCCTTCTGTTAATCCTGTAACTTCAACGATTTCTGAAATTGGGTCCCCTTTATCCAACATTTTCTTTGCTACCTTTTGGAGTCCAATTTGGATTCCTTCATGAATCCCTTCCTCAATTCCTTCTTCTTTCCCCATTCTGTGGTAGCCTTTATAATTATTCAGAAGATCACGAAGATCTTTTAAGCGTGCTTCATACTCAACCTGATTTTTCTTTTTAGAGCTTAGATTTTCCCATTCGATTAACGCTTCTCTCACTTCTTCCATATTCGTCGCCCGTTCCTCCAGTTCAGCAAACATTTCCTCGTCTAGTTTTTTCCATTGGACATCTGCAGCTGAAAGCATCATTAGCCAAGGCAATTCCTGATGATTTTCCTCCTTAAGTTTTCTGCGGAATTTTTTCCATTGTACCTTGAACTTACTTAAATCAATGAAGTGAATCTCCAGCAGGTCAGACCATAAAAATCCTTCTTTGTCCTCCCTGATATGGAATACAGTATGAAATCGCTCGGTTTCGATTGAAAATAAGGGAAAGTTTAAAATGGGAATGATGATTGTTGGGGGAAGGTCTAAATACGAATCTCCGGAATGCAGGCTGGAGGAAAACACTCGTGACCAGTAATAAAGTGTTCGTTCAGCCATATTCTGCTGATTGATAAGCTGAATTTCGATGTTAATCCGTTCTCCTAATGATGTAAAAACCGTTGCATCGAAAATGACTGTGCTCTCATCCGATTTGTCTTTTACATTCTCCGTATGCTCAAAATGCAAATCAGTTAACCTATCATCTCCTTTTCGTCCTAATAAATCATTGAGAAATGCGAGTGTAATGTGTTTGCAATTCTTCTGCCCAAATAATTGCTTGAACATAAAATCCAACTTTAAATCAAGATATTCTTTTTCCATTGAGGGTCTTCCTTTCGGGGATTTGGTAAATGAAAGTACTGGGGATGGATGTTAATGGAGGTGTATCTATCTGAAAAAAGTAATTCGCCACGGAATCAGCTTTCTCCTCTAAAGCCGCGGGAATAATTTTTGACAAGGAGATACACCACAAATTTTGGGAAAAATAAAACTGCCTCCTTATTAAAAATAGAGCGGTGGAGGCAGAAAGTAACTGTCTTTAAATTATGGTATCCCATACAAGATCGATTTCAAATAAAAAATCACTTGCTAACTTATTACATCAATTTTTTGATTGTAAAATTGTCTCTCAATAATGCCCAGTTCTCTGGATACGGATAACCCAATGCCCAGTAACTGACGCCGCGCAGGTTATAGTCTTTGACCAAATTGAATTTTGCTTGAGCGCTCCGGGCATCTTCAAACCAAACCTCATGTCCCTGGCCCTTTTCGTCTACATAGCGGAAGAATGGAGATTGGGCTGTCGTATCATATTGGATGGAGGCGCCATATTTTACTGCACGGTTAAGGGCTTCCTGCGGGCTGAAGGTCTCGGCTTCTTGGCCTTGAACGTGTGGAAGTTTCCAATCGCGAGCATAAATTTGAAAGCCCAAAAAGATTTTTTCCGCCGGCATAACGGACAGCGCGTATTCCACTACTCTTCTCATTTGGTCAACAGGGGAGATTGCCTGTGGCGGACCTAACCGGTATCCCCATTCATACGTCATCAGCACCACAAAATCGGCAATCCTACCATGTGCCTCATAATCGTGTGCTTCATATAAAAGACCCGCTTGAGTGGCACCCACTTTTGGTGCCAGCGCCGTTGAGACAAAATATCCTCTTGCATGGAGGCGGTTCACTGTCTGCTGCAGGAACTGGTTGTATAGCTCGCGGTCTGCTGGCAATACATTTTCAAAATCAATGTTAACTCCTTTATAACCTTTGGTATCCATGACTTGAAGAATGTTGGTAAGGACCTTTTCCCTTATTTCTGGAGTGGCCAAAATAGTATGCGCTACATTTGAACCGGCGGCGGTTGAAGTGAAGTTGGTAACAGACATCATGGGTACGACATTTTTGGAAAGAGATGCTTTCACCAGGTCTGCATCATTTTTGACGGGGCTTAAACTGCCATCTGCCGCAATGAGATATGCAAATGGACTAAGGTAGGTGAGCAAATTACCAATGTCATTAATGGTTTGAACGGCTTCACCACTCGGTTGATAGGTATAGGCGTTCACTTCTATGGTTTGTTTTGCTCTCGGTATGACCAGTTGCAAACCAGCAGATATTAAATTGGGATTTGCAATTTGGTTTTCATTAATGATGGCCTGTACAGTGGTTCCGTAGCGACTGGCAATTTGCCATAAAGCCTCACCGGGTTGGACAGTATGGGTGATTAAGGGAATGTAGAGGGTAGTTCCTGGATATAAAAGATTCGGATTGGTTAATTGGCTTGATTGAACAATCGCAGGAATGGAAACGCCGTACCTTTGGGCAATCGACCATAATGTCTCCCCGTATTTAACGACATGAGTCGTAACAGGCTTTGGAATCACTAATGCTTGACCAACCACTAACTGATTCGCGTTTGCCAATTGATTTATGGTAACAATGGAATTGATACTTACGGCATGACGATTGGCAATCTGCCAGAGCGTCTCCCCGGCACTAACAACATGTATAATCATAGTAACCTCCATAGGCATTTTTAGCTAAATTACTATATGTGTAGAAGTGGGGAAATGTGTAAATATCTCGATTCCCAGTGCCTATGCATTTTTTGAGAAGTTGTAAATATCGCAAATTTGGAACAGAAATCAATCAGCCTCCTTTTTATAATGAAGCAGAGGAGGCAGAGAGTGATGAAGTTATTGAAAGCGAAGGACCCTTATACGGTCTATATTTACACCTGTGGTTTGTCCGCATTTATGTTTACCTTGGTTTTTACCGTCAATTTGCTCTATCATGTCCAAATCGTCAAGTTAGACCCCCTGCAGCTTGTGTTGGTGGGAACCGTTTTGGAACTGACGGTCTTTTTGTTTGAAATTCCGACTGGATTGGTTGCTGATATAAAAAGCAGGAAACTCTCAATTATGATTGGTTATTTTGTAATTGGGGTTGGCTTTATAATGGAAGGCCTCTTTCCGTTTTTTACAGCTGTTATTCTGTCGCAGATTCTTTGGGGGATTGGCTATACCTTTACCAGTGGTGCCACACAGGCCTGGATTGCCGATGAAATGGGCGAGGAAAAGGCCGCATCCGCTTACCTAAAAGGGGCAAAAGCCGCTAACTTTGGCAAAGTCATTGCGATACCTTTAAGTATGGTTGCCGGGTATTTTATGGTGAACTTACCAATCATTATCGGTGGTTTTTCGATGGCAGGGCTGTCGTTGTTCTTATTCTTCTTTATGCGGGAAGAACAATTTAAGCCAGTGAACAAAGGAGATCGCGTATCTGGATGGAATCACATGAAAAACAATATAAAAAAAATTATCTATTATGCCAGAGCAAGTTTCATCATGAGAATGCTGCTCCTGATTGCGTTATTGTTTGGATTTTACAGTGAAGGATTTGATCGCCTCTGGATGACCCATTTCATCGATGCAGGGAATCTTTCGATGTTTACAGAATCAGAACTGGTGCTATTTATGGGAGGAATCAAATTTATGGTGGTCCTGATTTCCTTTGGGGTCCTTCATTATATGAGCGAAAGTTCTATTTATCAAAGGCAAAGGTATCTATACCTCTCGCTGTTTATCGGCAGTTTGCTCATTATCGTTTCGCTAGTCGGGTTTGCATTTTCCACTTTCGTTTTCAGTTTGCTCATCTTTTATTTCATCATTCAAACCAGCAGAGAGGCCATGTATCCTCTAATGGATATCTGGTTGAATAATCTCATCAAAGATTCGAAAACACGTGCCACCCTTTTTTCTGTCAAGGGGCAGGTGGATGCCATTGGGCAAATCAGCGGCGGTCCCGTGATGGGGATGGTCGCCGCGACATTCATGGTTAAGTCCGCCTTTGTCATAAGCGCCCTTTTGCTGGCGCCAGTATTGCTGTTATATTATTTGGTATTGAAAAAAGATAGATCGTGACCTGTCACAATCTATCTTTTTCCTAACGCATAAGTGCAACTACCTCTCTGTCTTTGCCTAATGGCTTGCCAATTGGCGAGTTTTCTTTATAGGTATATGAATCTCCATATAAATTTTTTCAAAATCCCAGTAATGGCAGTTTTCATCGTAATATTCGAAGTCAAAGGCGGCTTCATCCACCTCATAGGACGATTGCGGGAGCCAGTCTTCCAAAATATATTGCCATGTCCCTTTAATGGCAGGAACAAACTGGTCCGGGATGACGGCAGGCGTCTTAAAAACGGCATAGGTGGCAGCTGGTATTTGAAAACTAGTTAATTCGTCTGGCAGCTCGTTTTGTTCCTCAAACTCTACGGAAAATAAGTAAAGAAAACCTCCATCGGTTTCGTTGCTTTGTAAATTGATGCAATACTCTCCGTGTTTTCTGGGCTTTACGCATTCATATAACATGGTTTCCACAGCCCCATCTGTTAATCCCCGCGCATTCCAATAGGCAGGCTCATCCCTTGTATAGGAAATATTTGATATATAGCCGTCGAAGGTCTTGCCTGCGACCCAAAAGGAGGGACGATTCACAATCTTTGGCTGCATCACGATGCCGCCCAGACTCTTTTGATGGATTCTCCATAAATCAGGCTTTTGCGGCAAGGAAAGAGGGCAGTGAAGCTTGTATAAACTAGGAGGGCTGCCAAAGCATTTCTTAAACGCCTTCGTAAACCCAGAGTGAGTTTCGAAACCATAATCCATGGCAATTTCTATGACTTTTTTGCCGTTAATCAACTCATGCAGAGCAAACTGCAGTTTCCTTTTTAAAACGTAATCCATCAGCGTATAGCCAATATGTTTTTGAAAAAGACGATAAAAATGATAGGGAGAATAACCAACCATTTTTGCGAGATTTTCAGGTTTCAAGTCTTCCCTAATGTGCTCATCTATATAGTCGATGACTTGTTGGAGTAAGCTTAATTGTTTCATAGTATAATCACCGCTTATTTATTTCGATACCACAAAGGATATTCCTCTTTGATAAAGAAAAATTAGCTAAGAGTGCCCTAAGGTCGGTTCTCATTTCAAATAATATTGTAATTGTTTCCATGATGTTCAAAAATGTATTTATGTATAATATAGTTAAAGGATACTATTAGAAGTCGGTGAAACAACTTGAAAATCATGAACGATGTGGATCGGGGTAATCAGCATCTGCTTGATGAAATGGTACGATTAAAAAGGGAGAATGAACAGTTAAAGTCGCAGCTAACAGGATCAAAAGCGGTTAGTACGCATCTTGATGGAAGTGAGATAAAGTTTGAACATCTTTTTAATAGCATTTCAGATGCAATCTATTATCTGAAGATAGAAGATAATGGAACGGCCGGAAACTTTATTGAGGTGAACCGAGCGGCCCATAGCAGGCTGGGGTATACACGTGAAGAAGCCTTGAACTTAACTCCTTTCGATATCGATTACCATGAGAAAGACGAACTTATCCAAATGCTTAAAATGATAAAAAATAATCAAACGTTAACATTTGAGTCTGTTCATATAGGCAAAGATGGAAGTCACGTACCGGTCGAAATCAACACCCATCTCCTTGAAATTGAAGGAGAAAGCTACACATTATCTGTTTGCAGGGACATCTCGAATAGAAAAAAATCCGAGAAAGAGATTCGTGAGACCAAGGACCAATATCAGAGGTTAGTCGAATCATCGACCAATGGAATTGTCGTCTTACAAGATGATAAGTGGGTCTTCGCCAATAGGGCAGCTTTAGCCTTGTTTGGAGCCGACTCGAAAGAGCAATTACTAGGTAGAAGTATTTATGACATGCTCTCCCCGGAGTTTATGGAGGAATATAATAGACTGAAGGAATTCGGTGTAGAAGATTCCAAGTTTCGTTTTAACTGGAAAATCCTTAATGGCAAGGAAATTTATACGGAAGCGGTGTTGATTCCGAGTATATTTAAAGGAAGAGTAGCCAAGCAGCTGATCATTCAGGATGTAACCGAACGGAAACGGGCAGAGGATTTGAAGATTCAAGCAGAAAAGATGAATGTGGTCGCACAGATTGCGGCTGGAATTGCTCATGAAATCCGAAACCCCTTAACGTCCTTAAAAGGTTTTGTCCAACTTTTTCGCGAGGATACCGTTCCTAATAAGGAGATTCTCAACATAATGGAGAATGAATTAGAAAGAATCAATGTGATTTCGAGCGAGTTCCTTACTCTTGCGAAACCTTACCATCTAGATTTTATGAAAGTGGATCTTAAGGAACTTGTGAAAAATGTCATAAATCTATTAGAAAAAGAAGCCTTTAGAAAATCGATTCTATTCCAGGCAAGCTTCCCTCAGGAGAAGATTATGGTAAATGGCGTGGGTACGGAACTAAAAAAAGTGTTCCTAAACCTTATAAAGAATGCAATTGAAGGAATGCCTAATGGAGGGAATATTGGGATTAAGGTGGAAATGTGCGATGGGATGGTCTCTGTTTCTATACATGACAATGGAGTGGGAATGACAGAAGACCAATTAGGACACTTGGGGGAACCGTTTTACACGACAAAAGAAACAGGGACAGGACTTGGTCTTATGGTCACCTATCAAATTGTCAAAACCCATAACGGGGAAATCAACGTAGAAAGCAAATGGAATGAAGGAACCACATTTATCGTAAAGCTACCCGCTGTGACTGAGGGCTAACTTAGCACAAATGGCCATATGCAAATAAAAAAATGTCTCCAATTGTTAGGTTGGCAACAATTGGGGACATTTTTTATTTATTCTTGTGATTATAATGAAATGTCTTTGTTTAGCCGGATATTTTGACTTGACTTAAGAGGTAATATGTTAAAAGTATCCTTGGCTTAGGTTGCCAGATACTTTTTTGCTAAAATGGTTGTAGGAATGGCGGCTTATGTTATTTTTGGGTCTGCTGGCTTTAATCATTGACCTTCATGTTTTAAAAGTAATATGCTTTATTCACAGCATGATTCAGGAGGAAGAGAATTGTATAAATTAGTGGCAATAGATATTGATGGTACGCTGATGAATGATCGAAAAGAGATCACAAAAGAAGTAAATGACGCCATTCAAGCTGCACGAGCAAAAGGAGTGCGGGTTGTTGTCTGTACGGGGAGGCCCATCGTGGGTGTCCAACCAATCATTAAAGAATTAAAATTAAATGATCAAGATGACTATGTCATCACATTTAATGGTGCCCTTGTGCAAAATACTCACACCAAAGAGGTAGAATCCCAAATTACTTTAACCTATGATGACTTAAAAGAATTGTATGAATTAAGCCTAAAAGTCAATTCACCGCTTCATTTTTTTGATACTGAAAATCTTTATACACCAAATAGCGATATTAACCGTTACACCATTCATGAGGCTTATATCAACCAAATTCCTCTTCACTATCGGCCGATTGATGAAGTACCGAAGAATCTGATGATTCCGAAAGTCATGTTTATTGATGAACCGGAGCGCTTGGATCAAATTATTGCCAAAATACCTGAATCGGTTTGGAAAAAATATACGCTGGTGAAAAGTTCTCCGTTCTTTTTAGAAATTCTTGATCCACGTGTTAGTAAAGGGAATGCAGTAAAACAATTGGCTGAGAAACTTTCTATTAATCGGGAAGAAGTCATTTGTATCGGGGATGGAGAGAATGATTTAAGTATGATTGAGTATGCCGGCTGTGGAGTGGCAATGGGCAATGCTGAATCCGTCGTAACAGAAGCGGCTCAGTTCCATACATTATCCAATAATGAAAATGGAGTAGCCTATGCAATTGAAAAGTTGATTTTAAACAAATATAACATCATTTAGGAAAACGCATGTAACATTCTGTGGCCATAAGCAAAATCCGGAAAGTTGCTAAGGAAAAGGGGAAATTCTAAACTGAAAAGGCAGTTGAGCAAGGAGAAATAAATGATTGAGTCAAGAAGGAGAAAAAAATGTCTAATCAGAAAATCCTTAAAATACAACCACTTGGCTTCCAATGGGAAACCGAAGACCCATTTCTAGTGGCCATGCATCATAAAGATGCGTATCCGCCGGGAAATGAAGAGCAGGGACCAAGCACATCGCTGGAAGGACGTAATCTTGGGCAAGATTTCACACTTCGGGATGGCTTTAGGATGTATCATGGAACGACGGTTCCAGGATTTCCGGCGCATCCGCATAAAGGATTTGAAACCGTCACGATTGTCCTTGAAGGTTTTGTCGACCACTTTGATTCAACCGGGGCAAGAGGGCGATATGGCAATGGGGATGTCCAGTGGCTGACGACCGGTAAGGGCTGTCTACATACGGAAATGTTTCCACTCGTTCATAAAGACAAAGGTAATCCGTTGGAACTGTTCCAAATTTGGCTGAACTTGGAATCAAAAGAAAAATCCGCTGAGCCTGACTATAAGATGCTGTGGGCCGAAGATATTCCAGAAGTTGAATCAATTGGGACAAACGGAAGGAAGACCACAGTCCGGCTGATTGGCGGCAGCTTGCAAGGCAAAAACAGTTTGGAACCGGCATCTGCTTCGTGGGCAAAAGACCCAAGTCATCATGTCGGCATTTATTTAATTCGCATGGAGTCGGAAGCGTCGTTTACTTTGCCGGCCGTGTCGGCAACCTTAAACCGAAATTTGTATTTTTATGAGGGCGAAGAGATTCATCTGGATGATACCGCTCTATCCGTTTCCCACCGCGTTAAATTGGCAGGGGACCAAGAAATCCAACTTTCCAATGGGAAAAAAGAGGCATTTATTCTTGTGCTCCAAGGTGAGCCGATTCAAGAACCAGTAGCCCAGTATGGTCCGTTTGTCATGAATTCAGAACAGGAGATACGCGAGGCATACAATGACTATCGTAGAACGCAATTTGGCGGCTGGCCATGGGGCCGGCTTGACCCAGTTAATGAGCGGGATGCCGGAAGATTTGCCCGCCATGGTGATGGAAGGATAGAAAAAAGATCATAGGCTTTCAGAAACGATAAAAAAGGGTGCACCTGAAAGTTTTACTTTTGGGGCACCCTTTTCATAATAATTGTGATTAAACCAATTTTCGGCCTTCAAACGGGAAATCATCCTCTAAGCCGCGTCTTTTCAACAGGCCAAAGAAATTCTCTATTTCCCGTTCGGCACTTGTGAGAGAATCTGAACCATGGATAACATTTTCTTCTTTCGTAAAAGCGAAGTCACCACGAATGGTACCTGGCAATGCTTCCGATGGACTTGTCTTTCCAATCATAAGCCGAGATACTTCAATGATATTTTCTCCTTCCCAGACCATGGCAAAAACAGGACCGGAAGTAATAAAGTCGACCAATTCACCGAAGAACGGCTTGTCTTGATGTTCCATATAATGATACTCGGCTCTCTTACGGTCAAGAGTCATAAGCTCTGCGTTCAATAAGGTGAATCCTTTTTGCTCAAAACGCTTGAGGATTTCTCCTATTAGCCCTCGTCTAACTCCATCAGGTTTAACCATGATAAAGGTACGCTGTAAAGTCATACTATCACCTCTTAAATTAAATATCACAAAAACCACCAGCCTAGTTCAATGGCGTGTTGATTCTGTTCTATATTCAATTATGGCAAAACAGGAGAGATTTCAAACATGGGGGCTTAAGGCTTTTCTTGTGGTCAGTCGACCGAGAAAAGCCTGCAGAACCGTCCATATGTATTTGTTCACAGAGTTGTAGAAAACATTTAGACTAAACGAAATTCCTTTAGAATGTAGTGTGATATAATTTTTTCCAGAAGGGAGGCAAAAAGGTCCAATAGCCATATTGCGATAAGTATCATTAAATATTATTTCTATTATTTTCTTCTAATAAGCTGCCATTTTCCCCTTTTCTCCTTTCATTTTCATCCTTTTAAATCCACAAACATCATATTCTTTCATAACTTCCTGTTAAAGTGTTGAGGCTGATTATTTAAATGAATAACTTAATAAATGGGAAAGATGCCGGTTTAATCACGAGTTTAAAAAGGAGCGGTAGTATATGCATGCAGTCCTGAGTAAAATGGCAAAAGGCATCACGGTTTGTTACTCTGAGGTCTTCCCTAATGAAGGTGATGACTATTTCCACCTTGTTTATATGGGCAAGTTATTTTTGATTGCTGATTCGTATTGCATGAATCCCGATTGTACTTGCCAAGAAGCAGCTCTTCATTTTCTTCAAGTTTATCCGAGGGAAGAAGGAAAACCAGCCGATAGTTTTATGGTTGGATTGAAACTTAACGGCAGGGGCCAAAGAATCTATGACCATGGAAGATTCCACAAGCGGGAAATACAGTCCATCGTCATGCACTTTACCGCCGACGGCACCAAGTTAGAACTTTTGAATCAACGATATAAGGAAATGAAAGAAAAGGCAAAAGAGATTTTAAGTTAACGGCCATTACAAACAAAAAGGAGAGGATAAATTTAATATGAAAAAACTGCCCACCTTTGTATGCTAACAAGGATGGGCAGTTTCTTTAAAAATAGGCGATATTTTGGCTAGTTATCCTTTGAGTGACGCTCGCCAACCTGGAACTCATCAGCATGATCAAACATGTATTTCACCGTAATTGCTTTTTGGCCAGTAAGCTTTTCGAAGTCATCCGTAAAATTGTTCATTTTGCCTAAACGGATGGCTTGTGCGAAGGTAACCATCCCTTCGGAGGAGAATGGGGCTTCGGAACCTTCTTGAAATACACCGTCCGTTGTTCTCGGAACACCCATGGCATCAAAGATGGCATAATTTTCTTCGTCGGTTATTTCTTGATAACTAATGTGATTTCCTGTCGCTGCATTTCCGATGGCAACAAAGTCGGCAATGGTCATAAGTTCAGGTCCATTGATATTTAATATTGCTTCATGGTAATCATGGGAGGCCAATGCATAAGCCACAGCTTTCGCACAGTCCTTCCGGGAGATATACGCCATTTTGCCATCGCCTTGGCTATTTCTTAAAATACCGTCCATTTTCACAAATGTAAAGTAATTGGTGACCATCGCTTCCGCGTATTGAGAATTGCGAAGAAAAATATAATCCAGTCCGATGCTCTTAACGTAATTTTCAGTAAAAGCATGATCGATTTTTTCAACACTTGGATTGGTTTCATCGGCCGCATTCACTAATGAAGTGTAGATGATCTGTTTAACGCCGGCAGCTTTTGCAGCGTCCACCACATTTTTATGGGCATTTTGACGTTTGGCGCCAACGAAAGGCATGGATATTAAAGCGAGTTTGTCTGCACCAGCAAAGGCTTCTGCCAGACCCTCGATTTTATTAAAATTGGTTACGTGGGTTTCAATTCCTTGTTCTTCGTACTCTTTTAATGATGATGGGTTATAGCCGCAAAAAATCACTTGATCTTTGCCGACTAAGTCCAATAAATATTCGGCTGCTTGTTTTCCTAAGTTTCCATCGACACCAGTTAATAATAATTTCCCCATCTTAAACACTCCTCGTTGAATGTCTTACAAGTGTATAGTATGTGAAATAGTGAGCAAAGTCTAATAGAAAAATCGTATTGCCTATTGGCAAAACGAATCATGTATTTGAAGAAGAAAAGGCTTCAGGGCCGGATTCATATTCGCCTTTAAATACCCGATTTCTATTTTAAACGTATGATGGGAATCCTCTAACGGAATTAACCGCACTTCCTCTTTTGGATATGGAAGCTGATAATTATCTGGAAAAAAGCCAATCAGATTTTCGGTTAGGATATGGAACAGCTCTGTTTCCACGTCATCGACCGTACGGAGGATATTGGGCTGAAATCCATCCTCTAACGCATGCTGAATCATCAAGTTATAAGATTCTCCTATAACGGTCGGACTTAACATAACCAGCGGATAATCATATAGCTCCCTTTTTGAAATCGATTCATGATGGAAAAGGGGATGATAATGACTTAACACGGCACAGTACTGTCCTTGATATAACGGATACGTTTGAATATCCTCTTTCCCTTTAAAGGCCGAATCAAAGGCAATTGCAATGTCATATATTCCTTTTTCCAGGAATTCAGAGACATCTTTTAGTAAAACCTTATTTAATTCCAGCTGAATATTGGGATGTTGTTCTCTAAAAGCAGGAATAAATTTTAGCAAACTTTGCATGTCGGTGATGGCTGAATATTCAATCGCTAACATTTGTTTGTCATCCTGACGGTAGTTTTCCATTCTGGCTTTCATATGATTGTATTGTTTCCAGAGAATCATGGCCTCTCCATAAAAAAGCCACCCGGCTTGTGTTGGCTCAATCGGAGTTTGTTTTCGGTCGATCAATTGTAGGCCGAACTCTTTTTCTAGTGAAGCGATTTGTTGGCTTATCGTGGTTTGCGAGACAAAATTCTTCTTGGCGGTCTCGGTGAAATTTTTGCATTCTACCAGTTCAATAAAATACTTTATCTTTTCGATATTCATCGTAGTTTCCTCGAGTGATTTAGATTGTATTACTATCCATTATAAACGAATCCGAAGGGATGGTTCTTTTGGCTTTTTGAAAGGTTTATGTCACCCAAAAAAGCTAATAGAATCGCCCCGATGATACAGGTCTTGAAAGGTTTTTGTCGAAATATATCATATGTGAATAGAAGGAGGCAACTGGATGATGGAGATAAATGACGGAAAGGTCGATCATCGACTATCTGAGAAAAAATACAAATTGTTGGGCCCTGATAGAAAACCCTATTGGAGTGATACGCCAGGCATATATGGCGGGTACCGAAAAAGCAAGATTTATGGCCGTATGGATTGCCGGGCCGCATTGCAGGCAATAGAAAAAGGCGGTTATGTAAAGGAAAGGGTATTTTTCGCCGATGAAGAAACCGCCATTGCTGCTGGATTCAGACCATGTGCGGTGTGCCTTCCTGAGAAATATGCTGTTTGGAAAAAACAGAAAGAATTATAGGATCCTATAAGAGGAAGTGTTGTTCAGTATGTATCACGCACTCGTTAATGGAACAAATCTTTATTATGACAGGCTGGGAAGCGGGCAGCCACTTGTGCTGATTCATGGATTGGGGGAAAGTAAAGAAGGATGGAAGCTTCAGCATGGCCTTGCCGAACACTTCGATGTTATCGTCCCAGATTTACGGGGGTTTGGGCATACCCAATGTCCCGAAGGCCAAGGTATTTCCATGAACGCTTTTGCAAAAGATATTATCGGCTTGCTGGATGACTTAGGCATCGAACAAGCCCATATACTCGGCTTCTCCATGGGGGGAATCATATCACAAGAAATCTACAAAATCCGCCCTGAAAAAGTAAAATCCTTCATTCTGGCAAACACAGTTTTTTACATACCCAAGTGGCTTGAAAAACTATTACTATTGTTTTTTAGGAAATTTGAAACCATGACAATTGAACAATTTAAACGTCAAGCGACCTTTAGCTGTCTCTATAATCAAAGTGAAGAAATGGTCCAAAAAGTAATGCCCGTTTGGTCCAACCAACTGGATGGTTTCATACCATCCTGGAGAGCCTGCCTCCAAATTGACTATCGGGAAACGCTGAAAAATATCATGGTCCCAACTCTAGTCATTTCCAATCAGCAGGATAAAATCTGTCCCGCTTTCTTTCAAAAAAGAATGAACAAATTAATACCGAACTCCAAGATTTATACAATCAAAAAAGCTGGTCATATGGGGAAAATTGAAAAGGTAGAAGAATTCAATCGCGAGGTATTAAACTTTTTATTATAAGTGCAGGGGCAGTTCTCCTGGCTCTTGATGGGGTTGAAAAAGCCATTGGAACCGCCCCTATAGTATTTTACTTAGCCATTTTCAATTTTGTTTAAATCATCGCCACTGTACAGTTCTATTTGATGCCGCAGCTCGGATATGTAACGTGTCATGGCCAATCTCACCACTGACGGGTAATAACGGTTGTTAAGCTCGTGTTCACATTCTTCTAAATCCATTTTTTTGACCGCAATCATTTTACTTAATTCTTCTGTGCCCATGGCTGCACTCTCCCTACATATCAAAAAAATCTTTGTAATCCACAGTTGTGTCATACTTTCGAAGAAATTGAATGATTTTTCTGGCTGTGCCAATCGTCGGCTGGTGTTCGTCATCCGAACATAACCGGCTAATGGTTGCCCTGCTGACACCCGATTTCTCTAACTCTTTCTGGCTAATCCCGTGCTGATCAATATAGCGCCCCAGCTTGGACCTCTCTTTCCCAAGGCCAAACCAAATCATTTTCCCCACTCTCCTAGGCTATGTTATAGCTGAAGGATGGCCAATTTTTTCATAGATTATACAAAAGTTTCATCTATTAAATAATTTTTCATAGATGATGCCATGTTGATGCTTGGTTCCAGAAACCATAACCGGTCCCCATGGTCCGTTTTTATATGCTCGAATCTTACAAGTGCCACTCGTTTTTTTCCATTCCAAACTAGTATGCAACATGATACTATCTTAATAATCATAACCATTGGCAAGCTGCCTGTGGGGTAATATCTATCTTGTGAAGGGTGGTACTAAGATTCTTATGAGCAGCAATTTTTATGGGACACCATTCGATATGGAGAAAATACCCGTTCCGGAGTTCCCCGAGGAATTTTTCCATGTAGAGGAATTTCTAAAAAGTGACCGACAAGCAGACTATGGTGTTATCCAAAGGGCAGTGGATGCATGCTCTGAAAGTGGCGGTGGGACGGTCGTTATGTCACAAGGAGAATGGGTGTCGGGACCAATCCATTTAAAAAGCAACATTCATCTAAAGTTTGAAGAAGGCGTCGTGATTAGATTCAGCGCTAATTTTAATGATTATCTTCCTGTTGTTTTTACAAGGTGGGAGGGCATGGAGTGCTATAACTATTCACCCCTTATTTATGCCAGAGATTGCGAAAATATTGCGATAACAGGAGAAGGCACGTTGATTGGGAATGGGGAAGCGTGGTGGCATTGGAAAAAGCTTCAGCAAAATGCTGCCAATCAGCTCTGCTATGCCGAGAGCCTGGGAATACCCGTTCAAGATCGTATATTCGGCTCAGAGGAAGATGCCTTAAGGCCATCCTTTATCCAACCGATCAACTGTAAAAATGTGATTATTGAAGGACTCTCCATCAAGGATGGCCCTCAATGGACACTCCATCCAGTATACTGCGAAAACGTCATCATACGAAAAGTGGATATTATCAGCCGCGGACCTAATACCGACGGCTTGAATCCCGACTCGTGCAAAAATGTGCTGATAGAGGATTGCAGTTTTGAAACAGGGGACGATTGTATTGCCATCAACTCCGGCATGAATGAGGATGGATGGCGGGTCAATAAACCTTGTGAAAATATAGTAATTAGGAATTGCCGGATGAAGGAAGGCCATGGCGGATTGGTCATAGGAAGCGGTATGTCAGGAGGAGTTCGAAATGTCTACGCCCATGATTGTAATATCAGCGGGGGAGACCAAGGAATCCGCCTGAAGTCCATGCGCGGCAGGGGCGGATTCGTAGAAAATGTCTGGTTTGAAAACATAGAAATCAATAATGTGAGGAAAGAGGCCGTACAAATCAATATGTATTACGGCTATAGCACGGTTGTTCCCAAAACCAATACGCCTCCCGATTTCAATAATATCAACGTCATGGATATTACGGGGAAAGGTGCGAAAATGGCCGTAGAAATCAAAGGGCTGCCTGAACACCTGTTAAAATCTATTAGTCTTGAAAACATTCATTTAAGTGCGGACAGTGCTATAGTATGCAGTGATGTGGAAATGATAGATATCCAAGGAATTGATATACTAGCAACTGTAAGTAAGAGTATTGAGTTTATTAATGTTAACGAATTGAAGGTAAAGGATTTTTCTGTAAAGTATGTAGGGGAGGGAAGTCGCTGAAATCGAGCAGGGAGCAGTAAACCGTTGACCCGGCATCAGATGCTGTGCAGCACTGAGTAAAAAATCTTTAGCCCTTGGGAATGCCAATAAGTTTTTCTAGGGGCTTTTTACTGTCTAAAGGTTGGTAATCATGTGGAAGCTTTTCCTACTGAAGTCCAGGGTACTTACACTGATTTTTCTTCTGCTTTCCTGCGGACAATTACCAAAGAATAAAGAGCGATAGCTGGTCCGAAAAGGACCAGCTATCAGATTAGGTTATTATTTTTTGTTTTGCGCCAAGATGCTTTCAGCTTGCTGTCTAAACTGTTTTGCCGCATCTTCCACTTTTATATTTCCGTAGGCGATTTGTTCATCTAGGCTGTCCAATGTTTCGATGATTTCTCCGGCACCAACTGGGTCTGGACCATCGAATGATGAGCTGTGTTTCTCTGCCCATTCTACATAATCAAATACTTGTACTTGTGCTGGTGCAAGCAGTGGCTTTAAAGCATCCTTTACAACAGAGGAACCAGGAACACCTCGGTCACCAAGGTTTAATTTATTTGCTTCAATATCATTGATCATGAAGTCGATAAACTTAGCTGCTTCTGCTTTGTTCTTGGAATTATTTCCAACGGACCAGAACATCGCCGGTTTTAAATATAGGCCTTTTTCGCTGTTAGGACCTGGCATTGGAGCGATAATTAGCTCCCTATTAGCTACTTGTTGTAAACCTACAAACTGGTTAGACCATTGCCAGGTGCCGATTCCCTTCTGTGTGACTACTGGAGAATCTTCAAGACCCTTAAGTTGAGCAAAATAGTCAGGGGTTGGAGTTGCTTTCATCTTTACTAAATCAGCTTTCATTTTAAAGAAATCTACGAACAACTGATCATCTTTATATCCAAGAGATGTGCCATCTTTGCTATATAAGGATTTCCCTTTTGTTCTTAAGTAGTAGTTAAAAAATACATCCGCTTTCATTTGGCTGCCAAAATACAAACCTGCATCTGCTGCTTTGTTTGCAATTTCTTTAAGATCATCCCAAGTCCAATCTTCAGGGATAGAGTCTACACCTGCTTTTTTTAGGGTAGCAGGATCATAATGGAAACCTACAACGTTTACACCTGTATTTATTCCATAAAGCTTATCGCCAATTTTACCGCCATCGATAACATTTTTACTTATATCTTTTGTGTTAATTTCTTTACCAGCATATGGAGTTAAATCAGCTATTTGGCCATTCTCAGCATATTGGGAGAAGTACGATAAATCCATCTGGATGATATCCGGCAGTTCGTTCGCAGCCGCTTGTGGAGCTAGCTTCTTCCAGTAATCATCCCAGGCAGCATATTCAGCCTCTATCTTTACATTTGGATGCTGCTTTTGATACATGTCAATAATCTTTAGGGTATAGTCATGTCGCGGCTGTGAACCCCACCATGCTATACGAAGTGTAACCTTCTCATCCTTGCTGCCGCTTTCATTCTTTTTGCTAGCAGATTCATTCTTGCTTGTTGTGCTGCTTCCGCTGCATGCTGCCATTGATAAGACTAGCAGAAAGGTAAAAAATAAGGCCATAAACTTCTTCATTCTATTTCCCCCTTTTATTCGTAAAAATATTAAATTTAAGTTTTTATCTTAATTAAGTCTCATCGCCCCAAGATTGGTAGATTCGCCGCACTTCACGGAACGCTTGCTTAGGCTTGCGATACTCGTTAACCAAGCCCTTGTTGTTAAAGCTGCGCGCCCGGTCGCGGAAGTATTTTCCGTTACTCTTCAAATCGCCCCGTGTGTCTGCAAACTGCCATACATAGGTTCCGCCAACCTTTGGGTCGTCTCGAAAGATGGCCAGAGCCTCCGCAACGATTTGCGACTGATAATCCTCGCTGAATAATCTCGGCTCCCACCCGATGTCTCCAAAGATGCCGGCGCCGCCGAACTCAGTCATAAGCACCGGCTTCTCGCCAGCCCCCATCTGTTCCGCCCGCTCGTGGAACTGTTCTAGCATATCCTTGAAGCCGTTCACGTCACCTTCATACCAGCCAGAGTATTTGTTGATGCCAATCACATCGAAAAGCGGCAGAAGAATGTCCTCCAGCGGACGCATCGTGGCGTAGGTTACCAGCCTGGTGGTATCCAGCTGCTTTACCAACTGAACGAGACGCTGCGTCATTTCGTAGGCTTCCTGGGTACGAGTGTCTATTTCATTATGAACCGACCAAAATAAAACGGATGGATGGTGATAGTGCATGTCGACCATCTCTTTCATCATGGTCAACGCCCGGTCCTGGAACAATGGCTCATTGACCGTTTCGTTTGGCAAGAAGGCTCCCCAAATAGGGATTTCACTCCAAAAGACAATACCATTTTCGTCCAACAAATCCAGCCAATAAGGACTCTGAGGATAATGAGACCCGCGAACTGAATTGCAGCCTAGTTCTCGAATGATATCGAGGTCCTTATGCATCAGCTTTGGTGGGAAGGCGAAGCCCCATTCCGGGTGTTCCTCGTGGCGGTTTACGCCCTTCAGATAGACCGGCGTGCTGTTAACGAGAATCCTGTGGTCCCTCGTTTCAATCCGTCGAAAGCCGATCCGATCAATCTTGTCATCATCCTCTGTTCGGGCCTGGATTGTATACAGCTCCGGACGGCCGACATTCCACAGCCGAACGTCTTTCCAGTGCAGTTTCGCTATGCAGATAGATGTTTGACCTGGCACCACTTTTACCTGTTCCGAGTGAATTTCACGACCACCCTCAAACAAGGTCAGCGCGGTAGTCTGCTCCGTTTGCGACAAGGAGCTGATCCGCACTTGAATACTGACTTCAGCATCTGCTCTATCTAGCTCATAATCAATCTTGAGCTGCTCAATGTACAAATCCGGTAAACGCTGCAGCTCGACCGGACGGATAATGCCGCCGTAATGAAACCAGTCGACATGCTCTGTCGGAATGGTAAGGGGGTCCAGAGTACTGTCTGTTCGAACAACCAACTCATGTTCTCCTGTGGATAAGGAGGAAATGATAAATTCAAATGGCGTGTAGCCACCGTAGTGATAACCGAGATGCTTCCCATCCAGAAACACATCGGCATGACCCAGGATAGCGTGGAAGATTAGTCTGGCATTCTGCGTTTCTTCGATTCGGATTGTCTTTCTGTACCAGGCGACACCTTCATAGTCGTACAGGTTCAGTTCATTATTCCAACAGGCTGGAACGTACATTGATTGTGAAACATGTGGAAAACGCTCAAACCAATTTTCCTGAATACCCCTATTTCCTGGATCTATCACAAAGTCCCAGGGCCCATCTAAAATCTCTGTGGTGCGTATATGATGCTCTCGAAACGTCCTTAACAAGTGTGTTTCCTCCTCGGAATATAAGTCCTCATAGCCATCTTAACGAGGCTCTGTTAATATGGATAGTAACATGATGTGTACTGGTTCTGAATGGAAAAAAACAAGGACTTCTTGTAAAATTCGAGCTTATTTGGCCGCGAGGCAGAAGGGGAGAGACAAGTTTGGCAGCACTTGAGTATAATTTAAACCACCTCGTGGTGCATGTTCACTTTGTTCTCGATAAAGTAACCTACCCCGGGTGGGAAGATATTCGAAATCTGGTGAATGTTCACAGCTTGTACTGGATACATGAGGGAGAGGGGACTTTCCTGACAAATAAGGAACACAGGGTGAAGGCGGGGATGATGGCGTATCTAAGGCCCGGACTCGAGATGTCCATGCGCTCGGAGCCACAGAACCCGCTTCGCATGACTATGGTGCTTTTTGATTGCGCAGAGCTCATTTACGATGCGGTATGGAAAGATGTAACACCAATAGGAAAATTGAAGCTTCCCTTTCTGAGTCAGTATGGCGCCACACAGGCGGAGGAACTGGGCCTGTTGTTTTGGGAAATCCAGCGGGATTGGTTCCCGGGAATAGCCGATGGAGCGGCCGTTTCCCAGGCCAAGTTACAAATTATGCTGCACAAGCTTCATCAAATCAAGCAACTAGAATGGAGCTTAACGGAATCGGGAGCATTTTCCGCCTACGAGCAGATCAGGAAGCATTTGGAGAGCGGATACATGGAAAACCAGCGAATCGAACAGTTGGCTGAGGAATATAGCATTTCAGCTTCGTACCTTCGAAAACTTTTTCTCAAGTATACAGGTATGGGCCCGAAAGAATATTTGATCCACTTACGGAACCAGCAGGCATGCCGGTACCTAATATTTACGGATTACCCCATCAAGGAAATCGCCAAGCTATGCGGTTTTTTAGAAGAATATCACTTCAGCAAGATGTTCAAACAGCTTAATGGCATCTCGCCTAGCGCTTACCGAAGCGGGCAGAGAAGGACCGGAGTCGAGCAAGACTAGCTGTTGCTGAAAATAAGGATTAAAATATTGGCAACAGGAAGACATTACTGAACTAAGGAGTACCCTGGGTTATTTTTATAAAGATTAGGCATGAAAGGTTGTGGTGAAATGAATAAACACAAAAGTCTGGCCTTTGTTATCAGCTTATTATTGGTTGTAATGGCAGGTTGTGATTACAATAAATTTCAAATACAACTCTCAGCCCCAAAATTCTTTACATTAGGCCAGTCTTCTCCCATCCAATTAAAGGTCCAAGATTCAGACGGTAAACCGGTAATAGGCGCAAAGGTGAGGGCGGACTTGAAGATGAAAGGCATGAGTCATGGAATTCTATCGATAAAGATGCAAGAAGCAGAAGATGGAGTGTATGTTGGGAACGCAGACATTGAAATGGATGGAGATTACACGGCAACTATTACGGTCGATTATAAGGGAGAAAAATGGGTGGGGGAAAAAAGATTTTATATCGTGAGCAAAGCGAATGAATAGATACGCAATGGTTTTACATTGCTTGATGGGCAGCATATGGGCTGCTGTTCCCATTGCTGCGGGAGTATGAAGGCATCAATAAAGTATACGAGGGATATGTTATATGAATAAAATTTATAAGGGACAGTGCCTTTTTTTCTTAGGTACTGTCCCTTTTTTCTTGATGGATTTACTGATTCAATCCAGTTGGAAAGAAGGGACCTTAACTGTTATAGGTAAAAAAGGTTGAGCCATTTTTTGAGCAGTTCGCAGTGTAAAATAGGCTCTTTCTTTAGTAACAGCGACCTAAATGGAAACATAATTTGTTGAAGAGAGTACACATTGAATCGGGTGTTACACAAACGAATCATTTTCAACTCTCTACTCTGAATAAATACAAAGGGGAGGAACATATGCAAAACTTTCAAAATGAGCTGCAAGGATTGGGAATCGATCCTTATCAAACTGGTGAGTTAGTTGCAATCGGTCCGCAATTCGAGGATACGCGCTTATGGGGCCGCTGTGGCGGTTTCCGTTGCGGGGGCTTTCATTGCGGAGGCTTCCGTTGTGGCGGATTCCGTTGCGGAGGCTGCGGAGGCTGCGGCGGTTGTGGAGGCTGTTTCGGCTGTGGTGGTTTTGGCGGCTTTGGCTGCTTTAGCTGTTTTGGCATCGGTTTCGGTTTTATTTAATTGGTTTGGAATCCGTGAAACGTTAGGAAAATATGATTCTACGAAAGAAAGTGCCTCCTGCATGTACTTGTGCCGCAGGAGGCACTTCTTTTCAGTGTTTAACATATTGGACAAAAAATCGTACATAAACTGATAGTGCGGAAGTAGTGACATTGAGGAATAAGGAGGAACTCCAGTGGCAGAACTTAATTCGTCCTCACGTCTGAAGGTTAAAAGGGATACCGTTTTTCTCCCAGATCAAAAAGGGGGTGTCTATTTTAGAAATAACGTGAGCTCATTCCGAATGGAAGGAAATACGATTTACCAATGGATTGAAAAGTTGCTGCCGATGTTCAATGGGGAACAAACGCTGGCAACAATCACTGAGGGATTAACGCTGCCCTACCGTAACAGGGTATATGAAATTGGGGAAACGTTGTACAAGAATGGGTTTGTTCGCGATGTTAGTAAAGATTTGCCGCACCAATTAAATCGTCAGGTTCTTGAAAAGTATGCTTCACAAATCGAATTCATTGAAAGTTTTGCTGAATCGGGCGCGTACCATTTTCAAAAATATCGTCAGGCTAAGATCCTGACTGTTGGTTCTGGCCCCTTCCTTGTATCATTGGTATCGGCCTTAATAGAATCAGGACTGCCCAAATTAAATGTCATGGTCACGGACGCGGTTAAAACCAATAGGAAGCGGCTCAATGAGTTAGTGCAAAACTCCAGGGAACTTGATTCCGATGTGGAGTTGGTGGAAATACCCTACTTTAAAGGGGAAGGGGCTAATTTTTGGAAAGAAGTAGTTCGCAAATTTGATTGGATTCTATATGTTTCTCAGGATGGCAATGTAAATGAATTAAGGAGCCTAAATCAAGTTTGTAAAGATGAAAAGAAAGCATTCCTTCCGGCCATTTGTTTAGATAAAGTTGGGCTCGCAGGTCCGCTGACTCACCCGGATACAGATGGGTGCTTCGAGTCTGCATGGCGCAGAATCCATCAATCTTCGCTAAAGTCAGATGAGCAGCCTCAGAAGTTCTCTCCCACAGCAGGAGCGATTCTGGCAAATGTCTCTGTATTTGAACTTTTCAAAAGAGCCACAGGTATTGCAGGCTCTGAACAAAGTAATCAAATTTACCTGCTCAATCTTGATACGTTGGAAGGAGACTGGCTATCCTTCATTACACATCCATCCGTTATATCCAAAAGTGTTAAACCCGAGCTGGTTGAAAATCTTGATGCAAGACTGAAACAAGATTCGGGCAGGGATGAACAACAAGGGTGGCTGTTGGAATATTTCAGTCGATTAACGTCAAAGGAAATAGGCATTTTCCATACTTGGGAGGAACAAGATTTGTCACAGCTTCCTCTGTCTCAGTGCTGTGTTCAAGTAGTCAATCCTGCTTCAGACGGACCAGCAGAATTGCTGCCGAAGGTTATCTGCTCGGGAATGACTCATGAAGAAGCAAGAAGAAATGCCGGTTTGAAGGGCATTGAAATGTATGTAGACAAATTGATCCAGTCACTAAATCAGGACACTAGGGTCGATGAGATGCTTCTAGAGGGATTTATGGGCATCGGTTCAGGGGAAAGCATCGTGGAGGCTGTTTGCCGGGGGATGCAAGCCTGCCTGGAGAAAGAATTGAAAAATCAAAAGGGGGATCGCCGGAATACGGTTTTTCGTGTGCCAATCGAAGCTATAGAAGATAAAAAGTGCCGCTTCTATTTAAATGCCCTCACGACCCTGAGCGGTCCACCGGTCATAGGTTTAAAAGAGGAGGTGCTAGGCTTCCCGGTGGTTGGGGTAAAGTCGAAGCGCCATTGGTACACAGGAGCAGGTTTAAATATCACATTGGCATTGCAAAATGCCTTGCAGCAAGCTCTTTTAGATGCTCAGAATCAAAGAAATCCGGTTGATAGGCAAGAGAAGGGGTCGATGATTTACCTTGAAAAACGGGATACCAAATTAGAAATTCCTTCTTGTGAGGAAATGACACATTTAGACCTATTGCAATCAGCCATTCAAGTTTTGAATAAAAACAAAAAACAACTATTGGTCTACGACCTGTCAATCGAACCGTTTTTGAAAGAAGGGCTGGCGGGTGTGTATGGTGTGCAAGTACGGGAGGGGGATTCTCAATGACTGCACATATCCTCATGGTCGGGGACGGTTTATTAGCGCAGTATGTCTATGCCCACCTGTCAACCAACTATTTAGTAACACGTCAAAGCCTCTTGGATGATATTCCCGAGGGTATAGAATTGGCTCTGGTGCTTAACGATGCATGGCACCCATCGATGTATCAAAAGGCGGAAGAGAGGTTTAAGTTCGCTGGAATTCCTTGGCTTCGAGGTTTCGTATCGTTTGGCGAGGGAATCATTGGTCCACTAGTTCATCATGTCAAACCGGGATGTTCTCTCTGTGCGGATAAACGGCGTTTGTTAGCTGGTCAGGACCGTCTTGAAATGTGGCTCCTTCAAACGAGAATGGGAACTGGACCAAGCGGTTTGCGAGATGCATGGGCTTCACGATCGGGGCTGTTGCATATGGCTGGCTTGATTTGTGATGAAGTGCAGAAAGTTCTTCAGGGAGCACCCTCCTCCTTGGAAGAAAGGATGTTCATTTCCAATCTGAGAACCTTAACGAACTATAGTCACTTTTTCTTGCCAGATCCATTGTGTCCTGTTTGCAGTCCAATACCGGAGGACACGCCTGAATTAGCACAGATTAGGTTAAAGTCCAGTCCTAAATTAGCTGGGCCTGGCTATCGCAGCCGTTCAATGGAGGATTTAAAATCAGTGCTGGTAAATGATTATCTGGATGAGCGTACTGGAATCATGAATGGAAAAATGGAGGATATCAGGCTCCCATTTGCAGATGTTTTAGTTAACATGCCGTTGTTTGGAGCGGATGAGGGAGTGGCTGGACGCACGAATTCTTATGGGATGAGTGAGCTCACGGCCATATTGGAGGGGTTGGAGCGGCATTGTGGAATTGAGCCTCAAGGCAAAAGGAAGAAAGTCCGTGATAGCTACCATCATCTAAAGGACATTGCTTTAAATCCAGCAAGAGTGGGTTTACATGACGACGAACAATATGCAAAGCCTGATTTCCCGTTTAAACCGTTTAATCCTGATACCCCAATCAATTGGGTGTGGGGATATTCTTTTTTACAAGAACGGCCAATATTAATTCCGGAGTTACTCGCCTATTACAGTTTGGGATATGGGGAGGGCTTTGTTTATGAAACCTCTAACGGGTGTGCATTAGGGGGGAGCATGGAGGAGGCCATATTCCATGGGATTATGGAGGTCGTTGAGCGCGATTCCTTCTTATTGACATGGTATGCTCACCTTCCCCTTCCGCGTCTTGACCCTTATACTGCTAACGATAAGGAATTAGAGCTGATGGTCGACCGTTTACGTGATGTGGCGGGATATGATGTTTATTTTTACAATTCAACAATGGAACACGGGATTCCCAGCGTTTGGGCCGTGGCGAAAAATAGAAGTTCAAAAGGTGTGAACCTCATTTGTGCAGCAGGTGCCAGCCCTGATCCGATACGAGCTGTAAAAAGCTCAATCTACGAGCTCGCGGGAATGATGGTTCGGCATGACGAGAAATTGGAGAAAAACCGAAAGCAATATGAGGGAATGTTAAGAGATTCATTTGCCGTCCAAACCATGGAGGATCATGGCCTGCTCTATGGTCTCAGGGAAGCAGAGGAACGGCTGAACTTTTTACTGGATGAGGATCGACCATTGCGGTCTTTTGCTGAGGAATACAAGAAGCCCCCTGTTCATGCAGACTTGAAGGATGATCTTCAGGAAATCCTTCAAAGGTTTCGCCAATTAGACCTAGAGGTCATTGTGGTGGATCAAACCACCCCCATAACCAAACGTAATGGATTATACTGTGTAAAAGTATTGATTCCTGGTATGTTGCCGATGACATTCGGACATCACCTTACCCGTGTCAAAGGGCTCGAACGGGTCCTCCAAGTACCAATGAAACTTGGATTCGCCAATCAGCCGTTAGCGTATGAACAGCTTAATCCATATCCTCACCCATTCCCTTAATGAAGGCTGGAGGTGTTAAAGTGAATCTTGAAACATTTCTGCATCATCTACACTACGATACAGAAAAAGTTGTGCCGCCGGATTGGGAAGTGGACTGGGGGGACGCACCGCTTCCCTATAAATTGTACCGCGGCTTGCCTGATATACAATTATCCGGAGATGTTCCATTAAAGCTCACCCCACGAGAACCCCAGTCACAACCGGGACTCGAGGAGCTAGGAAATTTCTTATGGTATGTATTCGGCATTACCAGATACGTTCAAATGGCATTTATGGAGGGCACTGAGGAGAAAGAAGCTGTAAGCTATGCCCAGTTATTTCGCAGATTTGTTCCCTCTGGCGGGGCATTGTATCCCAACGAATTATATGTCTATGTAAAACTGGAGGTAGTACCCGAGGGAATTTACCATTACGATGCGGCCCATCACCGCCTCCTTATGCTGCGGGAAGGAAATTACGATTCCTATGTATCCAGAAGCATGGGCAATAGCTGTGACATTTCTGATTGTTTCTGCACCGTTTTTGTGTCGACTGTTTTTTGGAAAAACTTCTACAAATATAATAATTTTTCCTACAGGCTTCAAGGCTTAGATGCAGGTGTGGTAATAGGGCAGGCATTAGAAGTGGCGGATAGGATGGGGTTCTCATCAAGGGTATGTTACCAATTTCTTGACCAGTCTATTAATCATTTGCTGGGGCTTCCCGATCAAGAAGAAAGCGTTTATGCCGTCATCCCATTATCGATTCAGCCGTCTATCCCAAGCGTAGGCAATGTTAATAGAGAAGAAGTTTCGTCGGTTGCATTATCCCGTGAAGTATCAGTGTTGAATGTTGAAACTTATAACCGTTCAAAGAGAGTTCGTGATTACCCGCTGATCAAAGAGATGAATCATGTATCCATCCTTGAAACGACCCAGTCATTTGCGGGGATAAAAAGAGAGGAACGTGTGAAAAAGTTTATTGGTACGGAGTTCATCATGCTGCCCTATACGGAGCCCTTTTCATATGACTTTGCCGCTGCTTGCAGAGAGAGACATTCTCCTGATTTGGATTTTATGATGGGGAGTGTCAGTATAAAAACAATATCCACTTTGTTAAGAGAGACATTCTCCTTTTCGTATCAGAATGACCTTGACGGCATGCAGGAGAATCCTGAAACTCGTTTATCATTGAACGGCTTCTTTTATAACGTGGAGGGTATTCCAAATGGTGCCTATGCTTATGACAAAGAGGCTCATGCACTTCGAAGAGTCACGAGTGGGGATTTCCGTGAGGTTTTGCAAGGCGGGTTAACCATGCACAATGTCAATCTGTTTCAAGTTCCGCTCTGCCTGCATATTGTTGGGGGCAAGGATCACCTCAAAAGAGAATTGGGATATAGAGGATACCGAATTCAACAGATGGAGGCAGGTATACTCTTGCAACGGATGCTCTTGATATCAGGTGCTTTAGGGATGGGAGGGCACCCGCTATTAGGGTTTGATGTGAAACAATGTGACGAACTTTATAGAGCGGAAGCAGAACAAATCACTAGCCTCATCCAAGTCCCCGTAGGCCCATACCGTCCCCGTGCCTGTTTAAATGGAAGCTTGATTAGTTAAATCATGCAAGTGCCTGTCATTTCCCGTAACATGTCGAATTTCACTCGACATGTTTGGGGTGATGACAGGCACTTTTTATTATTGATTTCATAAATCCAGCAGAACCATTCATGATTTCAAAGAATCGAAAGTTTTGAGCATACTGTTAGATTAATTATTCCACAATACTATAATGAGATGTGGAAGGAGTTGTTGATTATGGCACAATCATTAAATGGAAAAACGGCATTTGTCACTGGTGCCGGAAAAGGGATTGGCCGGGCAGTTGCGCTGGCGCTAGCAAAAGAAGGGGTTAACGTCGGGCTGCTTGCTAGAACTGAGACCGACTTAAAGGATACCGTCAGAGAAGTGGAAGGTTTAGGAGTGCGAGCTGCCTATGCGGCCGTTGATGTTTCTTCTCAGGAAGAAGTGGACCAAGCCATTAAAAAAATAACGGACGAGCTAGGTGCAGCTGATATTCTGATTAATAATGCAGGAATCGGCGGATTTGCCACATTGTTAGACATGGATCCTAAAGAATGGAAGAGAATCATTGATGTCAACTTAATGGGTCCGTATTATGTCACACGTGCGGTACTTCCGCAATTAATGGAGAAAAACGGTGGCGATATCATCAACATTTCGTCTACAAACGGGCTAAACGGCGCGGCCACATCAAGTGCCTATAGTGCGTCCAAATTCGGATTGATTGGCTTAACGGAATCATTGGCCCAAGAAGTCCGCCGAAACAATATCCGCGTTACCGCCTTAACGCCAAGCACGGTTGCTACTGAACTTGCGGTGAAAACGAACTTAATCGCAGAAAACAATGACCAAAAATTCATGCAGCCGGAAGACATTGCCGAAGTAATCGTTTCTCAATTAAAATTGCATCCGCGTATCTATGTGAAAACTGCAAGCATGCTGGCAACAAACCCATTCTAAATAAATTTCGTGCAAAAAGGGCACCTCTCGTTGGGAAACATGAGGGGGCCTTTTTAAATACAAAGAGTTGATTTTAGGTTTTCTCCATTACTTTTGTATAAAATAGAATAGATAATAAAAAGGAAAAGGTGATAACATGAGTCAATTATCCGAAATTGTCTCCAAAAATCATGAAAAAAATCTCGAAGAATTAAAAGAATTGCTTCGGATTCAAAGCATAAGTGCCATATCCGAACATAAACCGGATGTTCAAAAGGCAGCCTCATGGATTGCCAATGAATTAGAAAGAATTGGCATGGAACATGTAGAAATCGCCCAGACAAAAGGTCATCCCATCATTTATGCCGATTGGCTTCATCAGGAAAATGCCCCGACCGTATTGGTATACGGCCATTATGACGTACAGCCTGTTGACCCTGTTCATTTATGGGAAACTCCTCCATTTGAACCGACCATCCGTGATGAAAAGATCTTTGCCAGAGGGGCAACCGATGACAAGGGACAGATGTTCTTACATATCAAAGCAGTGGAAACTTTATTGGAGTCGGAAGGAAAACTGCCGGTTAACGTGAAATTTTGCATTGAAGGGGAAGAGGAAATTGGAAGTCCAAATCTGCCAGGGTTCCTTTCCGAAAACCATGAAAAACTAGCCTGTGATGTGGTGGTAATTTCCGATTCCGACATGTGGGACAGAGGCGTCCCTGCGATTACCTATTCACTAAGAGGCCTTTGTTCATTGGAATTCTCCCTTAAGACGGCTAATTCCGATTTGCACTCTGGCATGTTCGGCGGAGGAGTACAAAACGCCAACCATTTATTAGTACAGCTCCTATCCACCCTTCATGACGAAAATGGAAAAATCAATGTGAAGCATTTTTATGATGATGTCGTGGAGCTGACAGAATTTGAAAAGGATCAAATTAAAGCATTAGGCTTCAATGAGGAGAAGCTAAAACAATCGTTAGGGCTAACGGACCTAACGGGAGGGGAACACAATTATCCTTATCCTGAGAGAATCAGTTCCCGGCCAACATTGGAAATCAACGGCTTATGGGGCGGATTCCAAGGAGAAGGCACAAAAACAGTAATTCCGAACGAGGCGCATGCCAAAATCACCTGCCGTTTAGTCCACAATCAAAATCCTGAAAAAGTTCAGCAATTACTTAAGAAGCATCTGGAAGAGCATGTGCCAAAAGGATGTACCATAAAAATATCGCTTGGCGATACGGGAAATCCATTTTTAACACCGATTGACAGCCCAATGATCCAAAAAGCGGCGGAAGCTTATGAGGATGTGTATGGGAAAGCGCCTGTTTATAAAAGAGAAGGCGGCTCGATCCCAATTGTTTCGGATTTCAACCAAGCACTGAACGCTCCTGTCGTCTTAATGGGATTCGGTTTGCCGGATGAAAACCTTCACGCTCCGAACGAACATTTTAACTTGGAGAACTTTGATAAAGGCATCCTGACGATTTGTTCCTTTTTAAAACGGGTATAAAAGGTGAAATCATTTTAGGCTGAAACATTATAAAAACAGACAGAACCGGGAGTGTTGTTCAACACATCCCGGTTCTCTTCCAACTAATCGTTTTCTTCTACATATTTTTTAAGAGCAGACAGTTTGTCTTCCCAATAATGTTCAAAAAAGGTCAGCCAATCTTGTATTTGAACTAACGGTTGCGGTATAAGCCTATAACGGGTTTCACGTCCTGCCTTCCGACTCCTGACAAGGCCTGCGTCAGAAAGAATGTGAAGATGCTTATTCACGGCCGTGCGGGTGATGGGAAAGCAATCCACCATTTCAGCTATCGACATTTCTCTTTCCGCAAGCAACTTTAACATATTGCGGCGGGTGGGGTCTGAAATGGCTTGGAAAACATCGTGTTTCGATTCGTCGGCCTTATTGATCGCCGAAACTCCCGGCAAATTGCTTCGCAACTGCTTGAATCTCCGGTAATTTTTCTGGCTTAATAATGCTCATCATCTTAGGGACAAACTTTTCGACATCCTCTTTTGTAAAAGTGCCTTCATCCTGTTTCTTGAAGTTTTCTGCAAGTATTGCTCTTGCTTCATCCTCCTTGCCTTCTTGAACCCTTTGCAAAATAAAATTTAAAAACATTTCCTGGCCTTGCTTGTCCATATTATTGCCTCCTAAAAAAACAAAATATAACACCAAATAGTGTCGCTTTTATTATATCACCAAAAGATATCGAGTCCAAACATTATCATTTTTATTTTTCCAAAAGGATCATGCAGTTATTAAAATTCACTAATTTATTTAAAAAATTAGTAAATTTTTACCTGTTTCTGGAATGTACAACATGTTAAGATGTAAGCGATTTCCAGAAAAGAGGGGTGGTGGGATAGGACAAACATTTCAAGTAAATTTTTACTAAAGCTCTTTTTTGAATGTACTCATTTATCAGTATTAATTTGGCAGCTCCATTTCTGAGCATCAAAACTCTTCATAGAATCCTTATCACATTGAAAGAACATCTTATACAACCTCACTTTGAAAATACTTCGGTGCTATTAAATAAATTCTAAATTGCAAACGTGAACATTGTGGTAGCCAGATAACTGAATCGTGTTAATAGAAGGGCTTATCAATATTGTAATAAATTACTTTTAATCAATAGGGGAGAAGGATATGTTAAAAAAATCAAAAACGTTACTAGCTACGATGGTATCTTTATCACTAGTGACTGAATTTGTACCATTAAGCCAACAGGCATTTGCGGATACTGAAGTACATACAAATCTATCAGCCCCAAGTGAAGTTTTAATTCCTGCAGTTACCCAAACCTCTATTTCCTTGAACTGGAAGCCTGTAGAGGGTGCCTCAGGTTACAATGTTTATAGGGCTAAATTGGGTTATAAAGATTATAAGCTTATTGGCAACACACAAACTACAGATTTTACTGATGCCACTGTAGAAAAAGATTCAAGTTATTTATACAAAGTATCGGCCGTAAATGCCTCCGGGGAAGGGAATCGATCGGCAGAGGTGTTAGGCATGACACAGTGGTCCTTTCCAAACCTAATCAGCAAGATTGATATCAGCGCAGCCGGAACCGGCAATCGAATGCGTATCGGTGACTTGAATGGAGACGGGCGTTACGATCTTTTAATGGTGCAGCCAGCCTATGTAAAAGATGATGCCCGTAATCCTCGTTATGTAGCCCACCTGGCAGCCTATGATATTGAAGGAAACCTTTTATGGGAGCAAGGAAAAGTGGACCCGAGGGTGACAACGAGCGGAGCGGATGAGCCTGCTCAGGTCTATGATATTGATGCAGATGGCGAAAACGAAGTGCTGACCGTTATGCAGATGGGAGACGATACAGAAAAATATTTTTATATTTTTAACGGGAAAACGGGTGAGGTAAAGAAAAAGTTTAAACTCCCGAGTCAAAGAGCCCATGATGCGATTTTTATCGCCAATTTCTCAGGCAACCCCACTCCACAGGATATTTTATTAAAGGATCGATATTCAGACATTTGGGCCTTAGACAATGATGGCAATCAGCTTTGGCATTATGATGGAAAAACTGGTCATGGCTTGCTTCCTTATGATTTTGACGGGGATGGCAGGGATGAGTTAGTCAACAACTATTCCCTACTTTCTTACGATGGCAAGGAGCTATGGAGAAAGGAATTGCCGGATCATGTTGATACTCACTGGGTAGCGGATTTAAATGGCGACGGTGAGATGGAAATCATTCTTGGCGGTTCTGATACGTATGCCTTTGATGTCAACGGTAACCAAATATTCCGTAATGGTGATACAGTAGAACCGCAGCAAATACTGGTGGGAGATTACCGTATAGACTCTCCAGGCTTGGAGCTGGCAGGTTTGGACCGGGTGAACAGAAGTAACCCAGGCCAGGATGGAATGTTCCTGTTCACTTCAAAAGGCGAAACTCTATACCATGAACAACGTGCGAAGGGCGATTGGGGAAGTATCGTACGTCCTCTTGACAACTGGACAGGCAGCTATTCACCGCTTATTACGGCGTACAGAAGAGGGAAAGATGCAGACCATCCAAATGGTGTCGTGCCAAAGCTTTATGATGGATATTTTAATCCGATTGTTACATTTGATGGACATACGGATGCTAAAGAGCAGGTAATGGTTGCAGACATGGCTGGTGATTCCAGAGATGAATTAATTGTATATAACCTTACAGGGGACCTTTCAGCCTATATATATTCGAATGGTACTAGCAATCTAAAGGAACATATTACAGGTGCAACACGGATGTCTGACTTCCGAAACTACAACTTCAGCCGTTATGATTCCCGAAGATATGATTTGACCATTAAAAACCTCGTCCCAGCAGGGATTAAAGCCGCTGTTAACAATAGCGCGGATATGGATGTAAGCTGGATTCCTGTATTAGGTATTGAGAAATACAATATTTATCGTTCCTCCACTCCGGATGGACAGTATGAAAAAATTGGAACTTCTTCTATCCCTGAGTTTACTGACAAAACGTCACCTATCGGCACCTCTTACTATAAAGTGACGGCAGTGAACAGCGAAGGAGAATCGAATTTGCCGATTGTCGCAGCCAGCGATACGATCAATTCAAGCGGAATTCTTGCACCTGTTAAAACAGATGGATCGTCATCCCACAAGGCAGGCAGCACGATTCCGGTGAAGTTCCAGTTAACGGATAAAGATGGCAATTACCTGACTGGCGCAGCGGCAAAGATTTATGTAGAAGACGCAAATGGCGTATCCGCCAGTTCAGCCGTAAATGATAATTCGTTCCGCTATGATGCTGATGCAAATCAATATATCTTCAATCTCAGCACGAAGTCCATGTCTGCCGGCGACTATAAAGTTAGGGTCGATGTGGGTGAGCGTACGATTTATTCTTTCAAGATTTCTTTAAAATAGGAGACGTGTTTAGCGTATATAAGAGGCAGTGCTATAAGTGTGAAACTTATTGGCGCTGCCTCTTGTTTTTTATAGAAAAATAGAAAGAATGAAAAGACAGTAAAATCTGAGGAATAAATACCTATTTTCGTTATTTATTTATGGAATTTGTTTGCTCGTATAGGCGGTCTAATATCAACTCTATTCTAATAGTATATTCAATGTAGGGAAACGGAGGAGGTTTCAAAGAGATATTCATGAGCTAGAAAAAAAGGACTCAGCATGTTCAATATTTTTTGTCTAAACTGCAAATCAGCGAAAGTTAATTATCGTTTTTTATATAAAAATAGACCCTGCAAGACACCGATTTTATTTTAAAAAAACAATGGTATATTATACCAGCTGGAAGTACAATGAACATATAGACAATCCAATTACAAAGGAGGGGATTTTATAATGATTATTGTCACGACGGAAAGAATAGCAAACTATAAAATTACAGAAGTAAAGGGACCGGTATTCGGGTTGACAGTTCGGGCACGCGGACTCGGAAAGGACATCATGGCTTCCTTGAAGGGACTTGTCGGCGGAGAAATCAATCAATATACAGAAATGCTGGAAGATGCCCGAAAACAAGCAATCGATCGGATGGTTGTAAATGCCCAAGCGATGGGAGCCAACGCTATTACTATGATGCGCTTTGACTCCGGTGAAATTGGCCAAAATATGAGTGAAATTGTCGCTTATGGCACGGCTGTTATCGCAGAAGAGGAATAGCGATGAAGTGGATTCTTGGCTATTTCGGCTTTCAAATCCTTATTGTGGTTATTCTATTCATCGGTTCTTGGTTTATCTGGGACCGGCGCTTTAAAAAAAAGCATGGCCAGCAAGTGCCCGAGGGCTTTGTCCGAACAAATGAAGTGTCCATAGATCCGACAACCAATAAAAAATTAACCGTTTATTTTAACCCGGATACCGGAGAGAGATTTTATAAAGAAGAATAAAAGATTATAGGGATGGTTCTGCTGGTTGCTTTGGCCACGTAAACCGTCCCTATAATTTTTTATAACAGCTTGCATGCTGGTAATACAAGTAGCGTCATTTTCAAATGTGGTAATTTGGGATTCCGCCTTTTTTCCTTCATGAGTAATCTTGACCTTATAGGTTTTGTCACGCGGGAGCCACAGGTCGATAAAACCGTTCGATTGGGAGGTAACCGCTTTGTCCACGACCACATTCCCCTCCGTGTCTTCAACATACACCTCAAATTTTTCTTTTGCCAGTTCACCTTGACAACCTGTCAAGCTATGATTCGTTCAAGGATGGGTCTGTTGGTTATAAGGTGCAATCGACACAAAGAACTCATCTTTCGGCAAATCATACACGGTCTCTTTTCCTGCCTTGTCCGTGACAATAAGTTTCTCCGAGGTGATGGAAGCATTTTGGTCCTTTATATTGTGTGCACTATAATCACGTACCAATGCTTTAATGTCACTTGGTTTATTTCCTTTTGCAGCAGTTCCCTCATCTGAACTGTTCCCGCTGCAAGCGGCCAACAAACTGGCAGCCAGTAAGGTAACTGTCATGAGTTTTAGTTTCATAGTTTGAAATTCACCTCCATTCCCTTTATATACTCTACTCTAGTATACTATAGGAAATTTCCAACCCAACAAAGGTCACAATAAATTCAAGAAATCCTCATGGAAACGTTCTAGTAATTTACCACAACCCCTATTTTTCCAACTAGTTAAAATAGTCTGAAAGTACCGTTGTTTATTTAGGGTCCCGGAGTATAATGGTTATTACGACTAAAATATTATTTTTTTAGAATATTAGTTTTATATAATTAGGGGGAATAAATTTGAGCTGGAAAAAGAGAATCAGCATGCCATTATTTTCTGCGGGACTTGCATTTAGCGCTTTTGCACCCGGTGTTGTAAGTCAACAAAACTTGAATGCACCGGCATTAAAGGTGACCGCGAAAGAATCAGCGCCGGTTGATTTAGCGATTGCCAATAATGACCGGTTAATTGAAATGCTAAAGAAAAATGGCACCATCGCCAAAGATGCCAATGCTGCGGAAGCAGAAAAGGCATTACAACAGTATCTTCATAAGCTAGCAACGAATGCGGCAACTGGCAAGAGTGAAAATGAGTTTGCTAAAAAGCAGTCTGAGTTAAAAGCAAAAGTGAAAGCCGAAATGGATTCTAACGGAATTACAACAGGAAAAGGCAATAAATTGGGACAAGCTAAACAAAACACAGTTGCACCAGTGCAAAAAGAAGGTTGGGATGGACAAGAGCGAAAAGATGAGGTACTTGTTCTTTTAATTGATTTTCCAGATCTTCCCCACGGTCAATTAAGTAAAGATGAAACCGATATGTACTATAGTGGTTCCGACGCCTATTCCCACCAGCATTATCAAGATATGATTTTTGGTGATAATGGTTATGTTGGTCCAAATGGAAAGACATTGATTTCCATGAAGCAGTTCTATGAACAGCAATCTGGCGGAAGCTATAGCGTTGAAGGTGAAGTTGCGGGCTGGTATACAGCAAAGAATCCGGCTGCTTATTATGGTGCTCATACTGAAAATGATGATAACGACATAGATCCTAGAGCGCTTATTAAGGAAGCGTTAGCGGATGCAGCTAAAGACCCTAAGGTAGGGGATTTAAATAAGTACGATAAAGAGGATCCTTATGATTTAGATGGCGACGGCAATACTCGTGAAACCGATGGAATTATCGACCACTTAATGGTCATTCACTCTGGTGTAGGGGAAGAAGCAGGCGGGGGAAAAATTGGCGAAGATGCTATTTGGTCACATAGCTGGGATTTGGGCGGAGTATCTAATATACCAAATACTAAATCAGACGTCCCTTATTGGGGCGGGGAATTAGCTGGACTCGCTTACACAGTTGAACCAGAAGATGGTGCTGCAGGGGTATTCGCCCATGAATTCGGCCACAACCTTGGATTGCCAGATGAATATGACACCATCTATAGCGGTGCAGGTGAAGCAGTCAGCTACTGGTCCATTATGTCAAGCGGAAGCTGGACAGGGAAAATTCCTGGAACAGAGCCATCTGGATTCAGCCCATACGATAAAGAATACTTACAGCAGTCCATGACAACTGACAGCTTTACGCCAAATTGGCAGACCGGAAGTGAAATTAACGTAAGTGACGTGACTTCGAAAGGCCAGGAATACTTGCTTGATGAGGCGAGTTCAAAAGGAACAAATAACGACGTGGTAAAAGTGAATCTCCCTGATAAGGTGACGGTTGTGAACACTCCGGCAAGTGGAAAGTCAGAGTATTTCAGTGGAAGCGGCAATAATTTGTCCAATGAAATGTCAACAACAGTTGATTTAACCAACGCAGCATCGGCCCAATTAACATTTAAGACTTGGTATTCTATTGAGCAAGATTATGATTATGCTACGGTTCGTGTGAACGGTACACCAATTAAGGGTAACATCACAACTACTGACAATCCTCAAGGATCAAATCCTGGAAATGGTATTACAGGAGATTCAGATGGGAAATGGGTAGATGCTACATTTGACTTGTCACAATTTGCCGGCCAGTCCGTAAAACTTAGCTTTAATTACGTCACAGACGGTGGTTTAGCACTTCCAGGATTCTATGTGGATGATGTAAAAGTAACGACTGATGGACAGGCTGTTCTTTCCGATGACGCCGAAGGAGCTGCACAATTCGCATTCAAAGGTTTCGCAAAATCCGATGGGACAAAGAAAACAAGCCAATACTATCTATTAGAATGGAGAACCCATAATGGTTCTGACTCAGGTTTAGCCAATGTAAACCGTAAAGGAACGATGCTTTCATACGACCAAGGTTTAGTAGTTTGGTATGTAGATAATTCCTATGATAACAACTGGGTAGGAGCTGGCTACCACCCTGGTGACGGCTTCCTAGGAGTAGTAGATGCAGACCAGCATAATAATGTTTGGTTAGATAAGACCAAAACAACTTCAGCTTCTGTTGATAAATTATTAGGCTCAAACAGCTATCAAATGCACGACGCTGCATTCAGCCTAAACAAAGGCAGCGATGTAACAATTGGCGATCCATCTTTCTATCTAAAAGACAACTTCACCCAAAGCAATGCGTTGTTTGATGATAGCAAGGACTACAGCAACCCACAATTACCGGATGTTGGCCGCAATATTCCAAAGTTCGGACTTAAGGTTCGCGTAGTCGGCCAAAGTGCAGATGGGACGGTTGGCAGAATCTTAGTATTTAAATAAACATACTATCATGTAAAAGGGTTAGTCCTAGCGAGGGCTAATCCTTTTATATTTCATACAAAAATCTCTCCATCTAACGCTTGCCCTGAAAAAAAGGTTAATAATTATGATGGCCTGCATTCATTCTTTTCAAATCTGTCTGCCCTTGATAAAGTAGTATCATAACTTAAAAGGAAAGAGAAAGGGATGTCTTTGGTGAAAAATGCCTTCCTATTTGTCGCTCAACTAGTCTTTATTTGGGCTATTTATGCATTTTCAAAATACTTAGTGGAGAACTTTCATATTCCAATTCCATCGAGTGTATTGGGGATGGTCATTTTATATGTCCTGTTATCTTGTAACATCATTCAGGTAAGGTTTATCGAGAAGGGAGCAGCCTTTTTAAACAAGCACTTAGGCTTTTTCTTCGTTCCGATTGCCGTGGGCTTAATGAACTATGGAGGATTGATCAAAGCACATGGACTTCAATTGCTGCTCATGATAGCAGGCAGCACGATGATTGGACTAGCGATAACGGCCGGAATAACCCAGTATTTGACGAAGAAAGATAGAAGCGCATCCGAGGAGGATAAGACTTACCATGGACAGTCTCACTCTGCTTAATATTCTCATTACAATTGCTGTGTTTATAGGTGCAACCAAACTGGCAAAGCGTGTGCCATCGCCGTTTACTACACCGATCCTAACAGCCACAATCGTCATTATCGCTGTTTTGAGCTTGCTGCATATTAGCTATAAAGACTACACGATGGCAAAAGATTGGATGACCTTTTTGTTAGGGCCTGCTACTGTTGCTCTTGCAGTGCCTATGTATAATAATCAAAATATTATAAAGGAAAAATTAAAGCCAGCTGTCTTGGGTTTGGTCATCGGAACCATCGCCACGATTACCTCTGCCGTTTGGCTTTCGAAATTATTGGGTTTATCCGACACCATCCAAGCAACGTCTGCTGTAAAAGCTGTTACAACGCCTGTGGCCATTGAGGCGGCAGCCATTATTGGTGGAAACCCTCCCCTTGCAGCAGCATTTGTCATTACAGCAGGTATTTTTGGGGCCGTGCTGGGACCTATCTTATTAACGTTTATGAAAATTACAGACCCCTTTTCTCGGGGGCTCGGTATCGGTACGGTTTCCCATGGGATTGGCACCAGTCAAATCATGATAGAGGGTCCGATTCAAGGAGCCGTTTCTAGTATGGCAATGGGCTTTGCGGCGATTATTACTTCAATCCTTCTGCCATGGCTTTATCCTTTTATACAGTTTTAATATAATGGTTATAAAAATAGTGGCGGTTGACGCTGAATGTGAGGGATGAAAAGATGAAGCTGGGAATTATTAGCGATACACATGGGGGTTATGAAAATACTCTAAGAGCTTTGGAACTGCTGAAAGGCGCGGAACAAATTTGCCATATCGGTGATGTCCTCTATCATGGCCCGCGCAACGATATTCCAGAAACCTATAATCCGAAACAATTAGCTGAATTTCTCGCAGGGCGGTCAGATATTGTCTATGTCCGTGGCAATTGCGATGCGGATGTTGATGAGATGGTGTTGGAGCAGGACCTTTCCCAAAAGTCACGGGTAATCAGCTTTGACAACTATAAGTTTTATCTTGTACATGGCTATGAAGAAACGGAAGAAGAACGAATCCAGCGGGCCAAAGAGCTAGGGTGCCATGTCGTGATTTCTGGCCATACGCATGTCAAGGTGCTCAGGGAACAGGATGGAATCATTATGCTGAACCCAGGAAGCACCACCATTCCAAAGGATGGGACAAGCTCATTTGCGTTTTATGAAAATGGACAAATTGAGCTTTGGGATTTGGACAGCCAAACGGTAATAAAAGTATTACAATTGAATAAGTAGCAAAAAGGCGGAAGTTTTGATTCCAATTGAAAAATTGGTGCCCGTCACTGCCCATTTTTGGGTGGTGTCGGGCACTTTTCTATTAAACCGGAAAAAGCATATGGATTAAAAACAAAACGGTGAAAATCATTGCCATGGTTCTGTGGAATCTTTTCCGAAATCCGGATGCTTTTTTGTGGCGCAAATATCCTGCCAGCAGAGTGACCAAAAGAAACAGGAACGACAAATATCCCATCAGCAGTTTGGCCTGACCGTATCCTATGGCAGGGCCAATCTGAGAAAGATTACTTCCACTATGTCCGATAATAAGAATAGTAGAGGTAATGGCAATTTTAATATGCCATTTCATAAAACTGGCCAGGGAAGCAAGCCAAACCTTTATGTCTCTTTGTTTGATTTTCCGAATCAGCAAAAAAATAAAATACATATTGATATTAAAGATAAATAGGACTAGGGCTATTTGGGCCAAAAAACGGCTGATGATAATCATTGTGCTTACAAGCGGATGAAAAAACCAAATATAAATAATCGAGCCTGCAATAAGCAAAACATTGGCACTTGTCCAAATCCCTTGATACACGTTTTTTCCTCTTTCTTGTGCTAAACTTTAGTTTATACTCTTACTCTTCCCAAAGAATATTAAACAAATATAATAACCTTCCTGTTTAAAAAAAGAATGTGCCGACATCTAAAAGGGGTGCTTCCGCTTTAAACGGGTTTTCTTGCTGAATATTCAACGAGCCAATTTGGCAGGTGTTTGCTATTGGCATGGTGATGTTCCCGTTCCATTCTTTCGCGGCTTTCCTTCCACCATTCCTGTAACCTATTTGGAAAGTAGTCATTTTCTTTATAAGTAAAAACGGCAATGTCAGCGATGGTAGGAGGGTAGGGACTTAACCTAATGTGGGATTGCAGCTTGGCCATCACTTTTTCAAAATCCATTTGGCCGCAAAATTCAAACCATTGCTGAATTGTCTCATCCTTGAATACAAATTTGGGATAAACCCTTTCCGTCAGCACCAACAGTTTCATTACTTCATCCTTTGTCATAATAATTAATTCCTTTCCCGAAACAGCCGTTCCACCGTTCGGATACGGGTTCTTTCGTTGTTTCCTACAATAGTTACAGATTTTTCTCCGCCTCTAGTTTTGACCGAATGTCCCTTTAGAAATACGTTGCGCTGCTAATTTTCCAGACTCAGGAAAGGACATTCGGTAAAGAGCTATAAACGGGATTAAAAAACTAAATATAGTGAAAATACTTGAAATTTACTATTTCTTACATTAGAATAATATTTTGGATAGGAGAATTTTTGCTCCTATTTGGGTTCAAAAGTCATATTGAGATATTGATTTGAGTTATAGAACACTTTTTATAAATAGGCTGAATGTGCTAGACAATATAATTGAGCTGGTCATAAGTCAAGATGGGTATTAACCTGTCTTGGCTTTTTTTATTTTAACGGGACTATCTTACTATGAATAAACAGTAAATAAATAGATGAAAAGGGGGAGGAGTCAACATGATAAAGATTGCTATCATTGATGATAACGTGGAATTTACAGAGATTCTCAAAGAATACTTATCTATCCAGGAAAATATAGAGGTGATTGGGGTAAAGCATAATGGGGCAGATGGGATGAAGTTAATAAGCGGGGAAGAACCGGATCTCGTTATATTAGATGTAATCATGCCATTTTCAGATGGGCTTTCATTATTGGAAAATCTCTACAAGGAGTACAGACATGTAAAGGTTTTAATACTCACATCGCTAGGCACTGAGCATATAATCAGGAAAGCTAAGGAGTTGGGAGCCGCTTACTTCTTAATGAAACCGGTTGAACTAAACCATTTATATGACACGATCGAGTCTATTTTCTTAAATGAAAGGAAATTCCCCAAAAAGACTTCAGGAAAAAATCAATCTTTGTTGGATAATAAAGGGGAGGATGTAGAATTAAAAATCACTGAAATTCTCCGTTCTATAGGTATTACTGCCAATCTAAAGGGATACTTTTTTTTAAGAGAAGCGATTCAAATGATGGATCATGACGAGCATTCATTGGGGGAAAGTTGGGGTCTGACAACAGCCATATATCCAGCAATAGCAAGAAAGCATCATACGACTGTCAGCCGTGTGGAAAGAGCGATCAGACATGCTATTGAAGTTGGATGGAATCGAGGCAATATGGATGTATTGGAAACCCTATTTGGACATGACCAATGGAAGAATAAACCGAGCAATGGGAAGTTTATTTCCCTTATATCTGACTATCTTAGAGCAAAAAGGCAGGTTGATTCGTCCCGTTTTTAATCAATAGGAAATGATAACGATAAATGCAACTGTACTGCAAATAATAAAACAGGGGTAAAGAGATGTTAGATGTAAATCGTATGAATCATTTTGAAAATATGTCTTCACATGTAAATACTAGAGCTCATATTCTTTATATCTACAACGAGTTAGAAAGATATATTGCCAATGCATTTGATTTTATAGTTGAAGGTTTAGCCCAAAATGAGGTTGTTGCATTTGTGGATATAGATCCAGTGGTTGAAAAAGTTAAGGGAATGATGAAATCGAATGGTCTTGAAATCATCTCTTTTCAGAACTTAATGGTAATGAAAAGCAATGATACCTATCTGGCAGGGGATCATTTTGATGTGAATCAAGCAGAGAATCTAATCAATCGAATAAAACCGTACTTGGAAAAAGGCCATGCCATAAGAACGTGGGGAAATGTTCCTTTTCCTGAGTTTGAATCTACACTTGAAAGAATAAAAATCTACGAAAATATTAGCGACGAACTAGTCTCTCATAACAAGATGATATCTGTCTGTGCCTATAATGGTTTGTTAATCCCTGCCTACGTTCAGAATGAATTAATGAGGTCACATAAGTACTTTATGACAGACAGTGACTTTAGTGTATCACCACTGTACAAAAAGGAAAATGAACGCGCCACATCCAGTGAGGAAATTGAAAGGTTGCGAATCCTGCAAAAACAAAATAAGGAACTAAGTGACCTTAACAATCACCTAACGATAGAAAACAATATTGTTAAATTAAAGAATGAATTGATCGCTCAAAGCGAGCAGAAAATTCGTCATATTATTGACCAACTTCCTATCCCAACGGTTATTAGGAGAGGGACCTGTGTACTCTTATTAAACGAGGAGGCAAAAAAACAATTCTACATTAAAAATGGAAGAATTGAAGAGGAACAATTACACCGTTTCTTTGATAATTACGATATAAACTCTGCACTTTTGGAAAATAAGAAATTAGCAAAACATCAATTTACTTTTCATAATGGTAGTGTCAAATACTACCTAGTAAAATCCATTCAGCTTAATTATGAGGATGAACCAGCAACCCTGCACTCTTTTGTAGATATTACCCATGAGAAAGAAAATGAATTTTTAATGGTCCGTTCTGAAAAAATGAATATTGTGGGAGAACTTGCTGCAAGTATCGCTCACGAATTACGTAACCCACTTACGGCAATAAAGGGTTTCTTTCAGATATTAACTACCGAAAAAGAAGAAAATGAGCTTTATTACAGTGTGATAGAGAATGAACTGGCTCGTATTGAGCAAATTTCAAGTGAATTATTGACGCTGGCAAAGCCCCATTCAGAGAATAAAAGTGATTGTAACATTATTAAACTTATTGATGATGTGATGGTATTGTTAACACCACAGGCAAATATGAAAAATATCGAAATGGTCAAAAGGACCAATACCGAGAGAATAAATTTAAACTGTGAAAATACCAAAATTAAGCAAGTGTTTATTAATTTAATTAAGAACTCAATAGACTCCATGAAGAATCCAGGGAAAATTGTCATTGTTATAGACGAGCAGAAGGAAGACGTTATAGTTAAAGTCATTGATCAAGGCTGCGGTATCCCTAAGGAGCTGTTGGATAAGTTAGGAGAGCCCTTTTATACAACCAAGGAAAAAGGGACAGGTCTTGGCTTGATGGTCTGTTTTCAAATTATTGAAAGCCATAAGGGATCCATTCAAGTCGAAAGTGCGGTTAACGAAGGAACTACGTTTACCATTACTTTACCTTTGAAAAGTAAGGTGTAGTATCGCTGTCTTTTATCAATCATTCCACGCTTTCCCATATTGAAGATTCAACGTAGCCCGGCACATGCAGATAGTAGGCAATGTGCCGGGCTGTTATTTTTGGGTAAAAAGTACTTGACTTGGTGTATAGTTTATATTACATTGTGTATAACAAACTTTACATCATGTCAAAATAAATATACAAGGGGGTGTAAAATAACCATGACTTATCAAGAAAAGAAAAGCATTGTGTCGTTGATTAGCGCCATTCTCATTTTCATCTCGTTTTGTATGTACATGTACCCGCGATATCCCGATGGGGGCTTGGATTCGCTGGAAACCTTTCGCTTTTGGGGTTCTTTCGTTCTTGTCTTGACTTTGGTTTCCATCATTGCCCACATCATAATCAGCATTATTTTCAACATTGTTTTTAGAATGACGACAAAGGAAAAGGAACCAAAATTTGAAGATGAGCTGGATAAGTTAATAGCCTTGAAGGCTTTCCGAAATTCATTTTTTGTGTTTGTCATCGGTTTTCTATTTGCAATGGGATCGCTGGTCTTCTTTCAGCCCTCACAGTGGATGTTCATCATTTTAGTCACTTCAGGATTCATATCCGATGTGACCGGCTCCGTTACAAAACTTTATCATTATCGGAAAGGAGTTTAATCATGGGAAAAAATCTTGTCGGCAATCATATCAGAAAATTACGATTTGAACATGACGAAATGACTCAGCAGCAACTGGCTGACAAGGTAGGCGTAACCAGACAAACCATCGTGGCCCTCGAAAAGGGAAATTACTCCCCATCTTTAGAACTGGCTTTTCGTATTGCTCACGTCTTTGAGCTACCGTTGGAAGAAGTATTCTTTTATGGGGATAGCACAAAGGAGTCATGAATTTATTGGAAGAAGGGGATAAAAATGAATTCAAAAAAGGCGGCAAAGATTGTGGGGACCCTGTTTATACTGGCGGCGGCTGCAGCGATAATAGGAAGTTTTGTTTTCTACGATCCTATCCTGAAAGCCCCCGATTACCTGATGAAAAGTTCGGAACACGCTAACCAACTGATTCTCGGAGCATTCATGGAGTTAATTCTTGTGGTTTCAGCCGTAGGAACCGCAACTACCATGTTTCCTATTTTAAGAAAGTATAATGAAACGATTGCCCTATGGCATGTATGTTTCCGATTCCTAGAAGCAATCATCATCACTGTCGGTGTCATCAGTGTATTGTCCCTAGTAACCTTAGGACGAGAATACACAGCTACAGGTGCCTCTGCTATCGCCTCTTTCGAAGCTTCAGGTATTGTATTAAAAGCAATCCATGACTGGACATTTATGCTTGGTCCTCTTTTTATGCTGGGCATCAATACAATGATGTACAGTTATATATTTTATAAATCCAAGCTCGTGCCCAGATTGATCCCCATCTTGGGTATAACAGGGGCAGCACTTGTGTTTCTTTGTGCTTTGTTAGTCATGTTCGGTGTCATCGCACAAGTTTCTTTTTGGGGCGGTCTATTGGCACTGCCAGTAGCTGCGAATGAAATGATTTTGGCGGTATGGCTAATCTTTAAAGGATTCAATGAATCTGCTCTTTCTTCCTTGCCTTTCAAAAAGAAAAGTGGCCAGATTAGTTCGGCCCACACTTAACCAAGACGGATACAGAGTGAAATGAATGGATGAAACGATGTGCAGCGATTAAAAGCCTATTAAATTTCATATGGTTAATATTGAACAAGAGTAACTGCGGCTGCGGCTACTCTTTTTTTTATAGAATCACATCCAAAAGCACAGAAAATCACTCCCACAGGTTAGAACTAGTAATATGATTTAACAATAATTTTTAGGGTATTTTTTGTTAATAACATGTAAATTTAGAAAATTAATTTGAAATGAATTTTTACATAGTCGAGTGAATGTAAATTACCTGTAAGTAATATGTAAATTGCCTATTTTTTAGAAGAAATTATGTTTTAATAATGTTGTATTTAGAAAGGGGGGCATGTATGAGTCATATAGAACTGGTCAATGTATCTAAATCATACGATAAACAAAAGGACGTACTTAACGGAATTCATTTATCGATTGAAGAAGGTGAGTTTTTTGTTCTTGTTGGTCCTTCTGGTTCTGGAAAAAGCACCTTGCTTAGAATGATTGCGGGACTTGAGGAAATTTCCGGAGGTTTCTTGAAAGTTAACGGTCAAATCGTGAACCATCTTCCTCCAAAAGATCGGAATTTATCTATGGTCTTTCAAAATTATGCCTTATATCCACATTTATCGGTGAAAGAGAATATTCTCTTTGGCTTAAAGGGCCGGAAAGTCGATAAACAAGAACAGCGGAGAAGACTCAATGAAGCGGCAGAGATGTTGGGGCTGCAAGAACTATTGAAACGAAAACCTAGAGAACTTTCGGGCGGTCAGAGACAGCGGGTTGCACTTGGTCGTTCCGTTGTAAGCCATGCACCGCTTTGCTTAATGGATGAACCTCTTTCCAATTTAGACGCCAAACTTCGGGCCAATATGCGGATTGAAATCCGGCGGCTGCAAAAAAGGTTAGGGCTGACGATGATTTATGTGACCCATGACCAAGTGGAAGCGATGACGATGGGAGATAGGATCATGGTGCTCAATGATGGGCAGATTCAGCAAGTGGGCAAACCAATTACACTCTATAATGAACCGGAAAATTTGTTCGTCGCCACTTTTATCGGTTCCCCTAAAATGAATATCGGAAACGCCGTTTTCTCTGAAAATGGAAAATATCTCATAATAGAAAACCAGATACATATTCAAGTAGACTCTTCCGTTTTCAATGAAATACCTAGGGGGCGGAATCTTAAAATTGGTATTCGTGCCGAACATCTCACGCCGGGTTTATCGAAAAAAGGGAACATCCACTATATGGAAGCCGTCAATGTTGAGCAGTTAGGAAATGAAACCTCGATTGCCTTTGATGTGGGTTCAGAGGTGTGGACGGCGAAATGGCCGGGACAATGGCCCATTGATTTTGGTCAGAAAGTACCTGTTCAGCTTCTGCCGGAATTCCTGTTATTCTTTGATGCCGATTCAGGAAAATTAATCAAATCTGCAGAACTTGGGAAAAGACAAGAGGTTGTGACCGTATGAGTATGATCTACCCCACGCTCGAAACCAATGAAACTTATATTTTTCAAGCAGAACGTGTAAAAAAGCAAAACCGGATGAAGAGTTTCTTAAAAGGAATGTTGTTCTTATTGCCTTCGATACTTTTATTTGGTGTTTTCGTGTTCTATCCCATGTTTAAGACCATTTACTTAAGCTTCTTTCTGACAAATGCGCAGGGGGCAACGACTATTTTTGTAGGCTGGTATAACTATAAAGATCTAGTGGCAGATCCCATTTTTTTGAAGAGCGTAAAAAATACCTTTTTATTTGTGTTCTATACGGTACCACCCACGATTGTGATTAGTTTAGCTTTAGCCGTTATGGCCAATGAAAAATTAAAGGGGATCGGCTTTTTCCGGACAATTTTCTCCTCCACCATGGGGGTATCGGTTGCAGCGGCTTCCGTATTTTGGCTGTATTTATTTAATCCGACAATGGGACTTTTGAACAAAACCCTTGAAATATTCGGACTAGATGCGATTGAATGGCTGACTGACCCGAAGTGGGCGCTTTTAGCTGTGTCCGTCACGACCATTTGGATGAATATCGGTTTTACCTTTTTAATTTTACTGGGCGGATTGCAATCGATTGATTCTTCACTTTATGAAAGTGCCGATATTGAAGGAACAGGCTACTTTTACAAGCTTCGCAGAATTACCATCCCGATGCTGTCGCCAACCTTTTTCTTTGTGATCACCGTATCGATCATTAATGCGTTTCAAACCTTTGGACAGATTGATATTTTAACCCAAGGCGGTCCAGCAAATGGGACCCATTTAATTGTCTATTCGATTTATCGGGAAGCCTTTGTGAATTATCAGTTTGGGTCGGCCAGTGCCCAGGCCGTTGTGTTATTCATTCTTATTCTACTGATGACGGCATTGCAATTTAAGCTGGGCGAAAGGAAGGTTCATTATCAATGATGCTGCCAACGGGAAAAAAGATCATCTTTTACGTGCTGCTGGTCATTTCGGCCCTTCTGCTTGCTGGTCCTGCCATAATGGCAATCGTTATGAGTTTTATGACCAATCAGGATATTTTGACCGGAAGCTTGCCTAAGACCTTTACTTTCGATAATTATATCGCGGCTTTTGACCGCTTGCCATTGCTTCAATTTCTTTTTAACAGTTTGGTGGTTTCAATTATCATCACGCTTGGGCAGCTCATTTTATCATCATTGGCCGCCTATGCGTTTGTGTTTTTGGAGTTTAAAGGGAGAGATTTCCTGTTCTATCTTTTTATTGCGACGATGATGGTCCCTTTTGAAGCGTCAGTCATTCCAAACTTTCACATGATCCGTAATCTAGGCTGGATCGACAGCTATGCCGGACTGACGGTACCCTTTTTTGCCACAACATTTGGAACCTTCTTATTGAGGCAAAATTTCAAGCAGATACCAAAGGAATTGCGAGAAGCCAGTCTGATTGCTGGAATGGGCGATTTCAAGTTCTTTTTAACGGTAGTCCTGCCTGTTTCCAGAACGAGTTTGGTCACGCTCGGGATTTATGGCTTTTTAACTTCGTGGAATATGTACCTATGGCCGCTATTGGCTTCCACGAACGATACCGTGCGTACCATTCAAATCGGTTTGAAGCAATTGCGAACCCAGGAACAATTGAACCAATGGGGGGTCATTATGGCAGGTGCTGTGATTGTCATCATCCCTACCTTAATCTTGCTTTTCCTAGGTCAAAAGAAATTGCAAAAAGGGTTAACGGAAGGTGCAGTCAAATAACTGTGCTCCTTGTTTAAACACTTAACCAAAAAAGGAGAATAAAAAATGAAGAAGAAAATCCTGTCGATTCTTACACTTGGTATTCTATTGCTGTTAACGGCATGTGGCGGAAATGCAACTTCTGGGAACAGCTCTGAAAACAAAGAATCTGAAAAAAGCGGTGAAAAACAAACTGTCACTTTTTGGCATTCGATGAGTGGTGCAGGTCAGGAAACATTGAACAGCATCGTGGATGATTTCAATAAGTCTCAAGATAAAATCCAGGTAAAGGCTGAATTTCAAGGGACCTATGACGAGGCTTTGACTAAATTTAATGCTGTTGCTGGTACAGATAGTGCGCCAACGATGATGCAAACCTTTGAAATTGGAACAAAGTCTATGATTAACAGCGGAAATATCATCCCTATCCAAGAGTTTGTTGATAAAGATGATTATGATATGAGCGGATTAGAAAAGAACATTACGAATTACTATTCATTAGATGGTAAATTCTATTCAATGCCATTTAACTCTTCGACACCTGTTATGTACTATAATAAAGATGCATTTAAAGCAGCTGGCCTTGATCCAGATCAAGCACCCGAGACATTTGAAGAAGTGGAAAAAGCTGCAAAATCCATCACAAAATCAAATCCAAAAATGAAAGGTTTTGCCCTGCAGGCTTACGGTTGGTTGTGGGAACAGCTTCTTGCGAACCAAGGTGCTTTATTGTTAAACAACGATAATGGCCGTACTGATACGCCAACGAAAATCGGCTGGAAGGAAGAAGAAGGTAAGTCCATTTTTAACTGGGTAAAAAATATGGTTGATGACGGTACTTTCGCAAACTATGGTACAAACGGCGACAACATGGTTGCTGGTTTCTTAGCAGGTGACGTTTCAATGTTCTTGCAATCTTCCGCAAGTGCCAGAGACGTCATCGACAATGCTCCATTCGAGGTAGGGATTGCTTTCCTTCCACATCCCGAGAACAAAAATCGCGAAGGCGTTGTAATCGGCGGTGCAAGCCTATGGATGATCGATGGCAAACCAAATGCAGAATCTCAGGCTGCTTGGGAATTCATGAAATATCTTCAAAAACCTGAAGTTCAGGCGAAATGGCATGTCGGTACAGGTTACTTTGCCATTAACCCGGATGCCTATGATGAGAAAGCTGTGAAAGATGCTTGGACTGAAAAACCGCAATTAAAAGTAACGGTAGAACAATTACAATCAACAAAGTCATCTTATGCCACTCAAGGTGCATTAATGGATATGCTACCTGAAGGCCGTAAAATTATGGAAACGGCACTTGAAACAGTATTTAATGGCGGAGATGTTGATAAAGCCTATGATACTGCTGTACAACAATATAATGAAGCGATTAAACAGGCGAACAAGGCTAGAGGAGAATAAGCATAGGATTAGAGGAAAGGGTGTGGGCTTCCATGCTTTTTCCTTCTTTTCATATCATATAAGGAAGGGTGAATTTTTCAATGACCAAAATTTATGGACATCGCGGTGCCAAAGGCAGCTATCCTGAAAATACATTGCTCAGTTTCAAAAAAGCCATCGAACAAGGTGTTGACGGTCTTGAATTAGATGTCCATCTGACTAAAGATGGTGAAGTGGTCGTAATCCATGATGAAACACTTGATCGTACCACAAATGGAACCGGCTGGATTAAAGATATGACGTTAGAAGAAATGAAACAGGTTAGTGTCGGAAGCTCCTTTACCCATTTTCCCGAGTATCATGAAACCTGGGATTTTGAAATGGTACCGACACTAACGGAAGTTCTGGAATTGCTGGCCCCTTATCAGACAGAACTTAATATTGAGTTAAAAACTTACGCAGTGGCCTATGAAGGGATAGAAGAAAAAGTCCAATCAATCGTTGAAAAATATGGAAATGGGAGAAAAGTGGTTTACTCTTCGTTCCATTTGCCGTCTTTATTACGAATGAAAAAGGTAAATCCAGATGCAAACATTGCTTGGTTATTAAATGAAGAAATCTCACTCCCAGCTGATCATATCGAAACGCTGGGTCTCGAAGCTTTACATCTTAACAAGGAAATCGTATTGCCAAATGAGATTCATACGATGAATTTAATTGGGTTATATGAAAACGTACGAGTTTGGACGGTTAATGATCCAGAACATATTGCCCGACTTTTAGAATTACAGGTCAAAGCGATTATTACAGATTTTCCTGAAAGAGCGATTGCCCTTAAAAATATGTGGGAGACAATGGTTTAATCATTAATCCTTTTTTATGCCACCATTATGTTTATTCAATGGCTAACCAGAAACTCGGTTTTACCGACTTTCTAGTTAGCCCGTTTTTATTATTAGTATTGTTAAACCAACTTTCGCAACTCTCCATACTGCAGAGAAAACAATTAAAAATATTGGGGATGTTTATCATAATGAAGTACCGTTTTATAGCTGGTCTTGCCTGCCTTGTTCTATCGGTAACTATAGCAGTTCTTTGGGCAGTTAATGCGCTGGCCTCAAAACAAAACATTGCTGCTAATACTAAACAATCTTTCTTACTCCCGATTACCTCCCATGTATCAGTCATTGCTCACCGTGGAGCATCTGCATACGCGCCGGAACATACATTGCCAGCCTATAAGCAGGCCATTAAGATGAAAGCAAATTATGTAGAGCTCGACTTACAAATGACAAAAGATGGTCAATTAATCGCTATGCATGATGAAACACTTGCTAGAACCACAAATGTAAAGCAGATTTATCCAAATCGTGCTCCATGGCGTATAAAAGATTTTACACTAGAAGAGATTCGTCAATTGGATGCTGGCTCATGGTTCAATCAGGCATATCCCAACCTTGCTCAAAAAGAATATATGGGTCTACATGTTCCAACATTAGATGAAGCGATTAAATTTATAACACATCAGGCGAATGGGAAAGTAAGCCTTTATATGGAAACAAAGGCACCAAATATCTATCCCGAAATGGAAGAGGAATTGATAGATACTCTGAAAAAAAATAATGTCATCGATGATCAGAATCTAATTATCGAATCATTCAGTGAGGACAGCCTCCGTAAGTTGAAATCTATGGTTCCTAATGTAAAGCTCATTCAACTCTACACAGCAAGTATGCTGAAAGGTAAAGATGTCTATCAAGAATTTAAACGAATCTCCGATTATGCCTATGGAGTAGGTCCTAGTAAGGAACTCGTGGTTCCCCAACTAATGGAAGCTGCCCACCGAAACCAGCTTGTAGTTCATCCGTGGACTGTCAATTCACGGGAAGATATAGCTGGCCTTCTTTCGCTTGGTGTTGACGGGGAGTTTACAAATTCTCCAGACAAGCTGGCCCAACTCCTTAAGTAGGAAATTCACTTACGTGAGTGACCATAAGAGATTCCATTTTAAAGGCATTTTTACCGTAATAAAAGAATACTTATTCTATTGATTAACGAATGAAGATGGAAATGATCACGCAGTTTCATTTTGTAAGCAGGTTAAAGAATGGGTAATCCCGAAAAGATTAATATAGTCATTTTTTACTAGAAAAAAGGAAGTATTTAAAAAAAGCATAATAGTAAAACGGGGGTAAAGACGATGGCTGAGGAAAAACTTGTGATAGGTGCCGGGACAAAGTACCCGCTAAATGGAATGTTAACCATTCCTGATGGTGCGGAGGGTTTGCTTCCTGCGGTAGTGTTGGTGCACGGGTCCGGTCCAGCGAATATGGATGCAAAAGTAGGAAATAACTATTTTTTTAAAGAAATTGCCGAGGGTTTAACCAATAAGGGCATAGCCGCGCTGCGTTACGACAAGAGAACATACGTATATGGAAAAGAAATGAAAACAGATACGAGCCTGACTGTTAAAGAAGAAACGATTGAAGATGCCATTCTTGCTGCTAACCTTTTAAAGAATGATCCGCGTATCGATGCAAACAAAATATTTATCATAGGTCATAGTTTTGGGGGGATGATGGCTCCACGAATTGACGCTGAAGGGGGAAACTTTGCAGGAATTATCATTATGGCTGGTTCACCTCGTAAACTGGAAGAAATTATGATGAGTCAAAACGAAGATGTTTTAAACACATTAAATAAGTTTGTGAGAATGATTGCCAAGAAGCAAGTGGCCGCATTATCGTCCAAGCTTGATCGGATTTATCAATTAAGCGATGATGAGGCGAAAGCTACTCCAATCTTGGGGAAAAACATCAAAGCCTACTATTTTAAAGAGATGGGAGAACATCCATCTGTTCAGTATCTTTTGGATTTAGAAAAACCAGTTTTCGTCCTGCAAGGAGAAATGGATGTCCAAGCTTCATTAGAAAAAGATTATGAAGGTTACAAAAAAATCTTGGGCGGACTGCCCAACAAAACCTTTAAACTTTATCCAAACTTGAATCATTTGTTTATGCCATCGATTTATGGGAAATTATTAAAAGTGCAAAAAGAATATAAGATTCCACAAAATGTAGACAAGCAAGTGATAAATGATCTTTCCGATTGGATCCTTTCGGTATAATACGAAAGACCCTAGGGAATTGTTATCACAAGTAATTACCCTCATGGATACACAAGCCATCTAAAACAATGTAGAGATTGTCGCAGAATTCCAAACGGGAGTGCCGAAAATTGGATGTGACGAGAATCAATTAAAACAGGTATTCATTAATTTTATTAAGAATGCCATTTAAGCCATGCCTAAAGGCGGACAGCTAACGATTGAAATCGGTAAACGAAACAATCATCAAATCATCATTCGCATCATGGATGAGGGTATGGGGATGCCAAAAGAAATCCTCGACAAACTAGGGCTGCCGTTTTATACCAGAAAAGAAAAAGGAACAGGATTAGGCTTTATAATCAGTAAGAATTTGGTGAATTAACGATTGTGAGTGAACCCAATAAAGGCACAACGATTGATGTTGCCTTCCCAATAAACTCACATTTAAATTAAAGCTTTTATGAAAGTCCTTCCTAACTTTATCAAAAAATTCCCTTGCCTTTAAAAAAAGGGGCCCCAATGCGTTAAACCTTCATTAATAGAGGTTTAACGCATTTTTCTTTCAATAAAGAGACAAGGATAAAATTAGTTTAGAAAAAAGTATCATTCGACACAAACATTTCTATTTCCCATAATTACAACATGTGGCAAAATCTGAATATTATAAATTATTTGTAAGATTTTCTTACAATAAGGGGGAAAACCATGAAAAAGAGTTTGGCACTAGTAATGTGTGGACTGTTACTGCTGCTCTCGGCATGCGGAGGGGGAAGTAAGGAAACGGCTGGAGAGAAAAAAGAGAAAGTGGTGAAAATCGGAATTACCCAACTAGTCGAGCATCCCTCCTTGGATGCGGCAAGGGAAGGTTTTATAGCGGCTTTGAAGGATGCCGGCTATGAAGAAGGTAAGAACCTGAAGCTTGATTATCAAAATGCCCAAGGCGACATGAACAATAACATGTCCATTGCTCAAAACTTGACAGCAGACAAGAATGACCTTATTTTGGCGATTGCCACTGCCAGCGCCCAAGCGGTCGTGAAATCGACAAAGGATATTCCGATTTTATTCACGGCTATTACCGACCCGGTCGGGGCGCAGCTTGTGAAAAGCTTGGACAAGCCTGGCGGGAATGTGACGGGAACATCTGACACACACCCGGATGCCATAAAGAAAACGATTGGCTCGATCAAAACCTTTGTTCCAGACGCCAAGAAGGTGGGAATCATCTATAACAATGGTGAACCTAACTCTGTCGTCAATGTCAAAAATGCCAAGGAGGCTTTAAAGGAAGCTGGGCTTGAGGCAGTGGAAACCACGATAACAGCGAGTTCCGAAGTAAAGCAGGCAGCTGAATCAATGGTAGGGCGCGTGGATGTGATCTATATTCCAAAAGACAATACTGTAGTTTCGGCCTTGGAATCTGTCATAACGGTAGCTAACGACCAAGATATCCCGTTATTTGTAGGAGAAGGAGATTCCGTAAAGCGCGGCGCCTTCGCATCTTATGGACTGGATTACCATGATCTCGGGGTTAAGACCGGAAAAATGGCAGTGGACATTTTGAAAGGAAAAAAACCGAGTGATATTCCAGTAGGGTTCCCTGATAAATTAGAGCTGTATATCAACAAAAAGGCAGCCCAAGAAGAGGGAGTTATTCTAAAGGATGATCAGCTTAAGGACGCCAAGATAGTTGGAGAATAAAATATGCAACCATAACCTGCCTTGAAAATGGCAGGTTATTTGCTGTCAAAAAAATGTACTAGGGATTAATAATAAAAAATTAAATACCACTGAATTTTGAACAAAAATACCGGAAAATTATATCTGGATTTTTTTTACATTTAGTAAAATAAATGTGTAAGCACTTACATAAACTGGAAAATTTACCGGTAAAGCAAAAAAAACTTAAGGAGGAAATGATGAAAAAAGGATTTTGGTTTAAGGGATTCAGCATCCTGATGTTTATTCTTGTTTTAGTTTCAGGTTGGGGAAATGCACCTGCATATGCAGAGCCTAGCCATTACATGTTTGACTTTGGCAATGGTGAGGTAGAAAAAGGGTACATTGGCGTGAGTGCGTCAGATAAATATGATGAAAAGAAACGTTATGGCTTTAATACTCCCGAGAACATGATCGATGTTTCGGCATCCGGAACCGGTGTTGCCAGTGATGCTGTCCGGTTTCTTCAATTTGGCACAAAAAGTGAGAACACCTTTAATGTCGACCTGCCAAATGGCTTGTATGAGGTGAAAGTAACTTTAGGAAATACAGCGAGAGCCAGTATCGCGGCAGAAGGCGTTTTCCAAGTGATGAACATGACCGGTAATGGCGCTGCCGATACTTTCCAAATACCAATCACTGATGGTCAATTAAACCTGCTAGTGACAGAAGGAAAGGCTGGAACGGCCTTTACTTTAAGTGCTTTGGAAGTTAGGAAGTTATCACGTCATCCAGTAACCAATAGAACGATTTATATTGGCGGGGACTCTACCGTTTGTAACTACTATCCTTTGGATACAAGTGTACAGGCTGGTTGGGGCCAACTGCTTCCTGAGTTTGTAAATACGGATGAGTTTCAAATTAGAAACATGGCCACAGGCGGTCAGTTTGCAAGAGGTTTTAGAGACGACGGACAGTTTGAGGCAATCTTAAAATATATCAAACCAGGAGATTATTTTATCCTGCAATTTGGTATTAATGATACCGCGGCCAAAAATAGTACCACAGAGGAACAATTTAAAGAGATCATGAGGGATATGGTCCGCCAGGTCAAGGAGAAAGGGGCCACGGTTATTTTATCAGCACCGCAGGGGAAGGCCATCGATTTTAACGAACAGGGAATTCATTCTTCTGTAGATAGATGGTACCGTCATTCCACGGTTGCTCTGGCCCAGGAGGAAAATGTTCCGTTGGTAGACCTGAATGTACTAAGCTCTGTATATTTCAGCTCTATTGGCCCTGAAGCTACCCTTGAGCATTATATGCCTGACACTTTGCATCCGAACCGAAAAGGTGCCACCGAACTGGCAAGAATTGTGGTGGAAGAATTGGAAAGGCAAGGACTGGACGGATTTTTTGAGGATGACAAAATGAACAAGTAATATGTCCGGATTAGGGAAAAAGGGAATCATCCATACCAATGGAAGATTCCTTTTTTCATTGCATGTTCTAAAGCTGGGTTTGAAATGATAGCCTCTCGTGTAGTATCGTATACACGAGGAGTGATTGTATGAATGAAACCATAAAAACCTTAATAAACCATCGCTCAGTAAGGGATTTTGATCCGGGAAAAGATGTAAGTGAACTAGAGATTGAAACGATTGTTCAGGCGGCTTTGGCTGCCCCTAATTGGATTAATGGACAGCAGGTGACCGTCATTGAAGTGAGGGATCCTGAAAGGAAGTCGGCATTGGCAAAAGCTGCAGGCAGCCAAAGATGGATTGAAGAGGCTCCAGTTTTTCTGGTTTTTTGCATGGATTTTTATCGGGCGAAACTGGCCGCTGATAAAAATGGTGCTGATTTTAGGATCGTCGAGGATATAGAGGCCGTTATTGTCGGTTCGACAGATGTAGGAATTGCGTTGGGATGCGCGGTTACGGCAGCAGAATCGATGGGACTCGGGACGGTTCCAATCGGAGGAATCAGGAAAAACTCACCAACCTTTGTGGAGGTTTTGAATCTTCCGGAATATGTTTTCCCGGTTACTGGCCTGGTCATCGGTCATCCAAGAAAGGTCCCCGGGCAAAAACCACGGCTGCCTCTTAAGGCCACCCTTCAGAAAGAACACTATGATAATAAAATCCAAATGGAAATCGTCGACGAATATGACCAATCCATTTCTTCCTATATGTCTGAACGGACGGGTGGGCAAGATAACAGTGACTGGTCCAGCAAAGTCGCCCGTTTTTATGATATGGGATTTGAACAATACGAAAAAAACTCCAGCCCTACTTTAAAGAAGCAAGGTTTTCATTATAAATAGAAAGTCATGATTTAGAAAGCTGCATTCTGGCACAAACTAGAATGGCAAGGATAAGGGAATCAACTATTTTAAAATAGGCTGGTTCCCTTTTTCAGTATTCGGGTAACCTCCTTAGAAAATGAGGTGTTTGGGACTACTATTAAAAGTTCATATTTTAGTCAAATATCATGTGAAATACTTCACAATAACGGTGATATACTAACATAGTCAACTTGATAATACAGTTTAATTCATTAGATCATAAAATCGAAAGGTGATTATGATGCATACATCAAATGATACAAAAAAAGGCTTGTTTATGATGGCCGTCTTATGGTTGTCCTATGTAACTTTTGCTATGAACTGGGTGGCAGGCTCATCGCTTACCCCACAAATAACCCAGACGTTTTTTGGAGGATCAGTTAATCCGCTCATCTCTCAACTAGTCAACTACTCGATCACGACGGCGCGGGTATTTGCCAACATTTTAGCTGCGATGGTTTTAATGAAATTAGGGCCGAAAAAAGCGGCTGGAACAGCTATCGGACTATTGATCATGGGACTGGTAGCCATTTATCTTCCGAACTATTGGGCCTATACAGCAGCCCGGATGGTTATGGCAGTTGGCGGTTCGATGGTCATTGTCTACATGAATCCGGTTGTTGCCCATTATATAACTGACTCAAAGTTAAAACTGCGGATTAATGCGGCGAATACGGTTGCCTATAATGCCGGTGCTTTCATTGTCGCTGTCCTGTTTACTGTTTTTGCTAATCAAATGGTGGCCAATTGGCGGCTTACATTAACCTTTTTTGCCTCTTTAACGATTTTGTTTTTTGCTGGCTGGCTCTGGAAAGCTGAGAACTTTGAAACAAAAGAAAAGTCATCCAAACACGAGGTGTATGGATATAAAGATGCCATCAAGGATGGGTTTCTATGGCGCTACGGCATTGCCTTTGCCTCATTTTTAACTTTATATGTTTTGTCGCTTGTCAGCTTTAAAGCGATTTTCGATCAATATACACTATTAAATGGTTCGGTGACCAACTTATTGATATCCGGTTTTGGCATCTTGGGGACTTTTGCTGGGATTTCCATTGGAAACAAAGGAGTGCAACGGAAACATGTCCTGATAATGTCTGGTATTGCTATGGTGGGAACCTTTGCATTGGCAATCCTATTTGCTAATAGTGTTCCGCTCCTTTCCTATATGATGATCGCTATTTCCGGGTTTGTGATGTATATCCAGTACCCAATCTTTTTAAATCTTCCTCACGAATTAAGAGGGATGACACCGCAAAAATTGACGATTATGTTTGGCCTGTTCTGGGCGATTGCTTACGCCGGCCAAACCATTGCAACGATAATCTGGAGTTATATTTTGGGTTCTGCGGGTTATACACCGGCGATGATCTTCTTTATTGCGGTATCCAGTATTTACATTTTTATGGTGGCAACCTTCCCGGAAACACAAGAAAAAAGAGTCTTACAAGTAAAAGCAGCTTAATGATATCAAGCCAGTCCAACACCCATTTATAGGTGAAAGATTGGCTTTTTTCATAGACTCTGTTAAACGATTTTGTTGCTTTTTTATCTGTTGATTGGAGCAGAAGGCGATTGACTGGAGCGGTTCAATAGCCACATTTAATAAACCTTATCTATTTTTTGAAGATTGAATATATTTATTATTCTTACGCTATAATAGAGAGGAGCATAAGACTATAACATAGTAATTTAGGAGGTTATCATGGGAAGATTAGTTCATTTCGAGATTCATGTGGATGACATGGAACGGGCGATGAAATTTTATGGAGAGGTTTTCGGATGGTCATTTCAAGATTGGAGTGAGTATGCGGGAATGCCTTATTATGGGGCCGTAACGGGAGATGAAAGCGAACTTGGAATCAATGGGGCGCTGATGAAACGTCAAAGTCCTCCCCCGGGATCAAACCAGCCATTAAACGGCTATGCTTGTACAATGGGCGTGGGAGATTATGATGCAACGGAAGCCAAAATACTAAACAATGGCGGCAAGGTGGCCTTGCCTAAATACGCACTGCCAGGAATGGCTTGGCAAGGTTATTACATAGATACAGAAGGAAATATTTTTGGTATTCATCAGCCGGATGAAACCGCAAAATAAAAAGTGCTGTGACAGCCAGAAGTCTTGCTTGATGAACATTACATAGGTATTTGGATATAGAGGACTTTGTTTACTCCACGAATATGGAGTAACAAAGTCCTCTTTTTATTGGAGCAATAAAGTCAAAAAAATCATATAACCAGTAAAATTAATCTTATAGGATGAGCAGTCAAATTTGATAATCTTTAAATGTAAAGGTTTTCAAAAACAATTTTCAAAATCAAAAATGGGAGGTTCATTATGAAAAAGAGTCTCGGCTTAATATTTACACTCATCCTGTTAATGAGTAGTGTATTGGTGGGTTGCGGTTCAAAAGATACCGCATCAAGCGATTCAAAAGATACCAAGGGTGGCAATGAAAAAGTGACATTAAAAGTCACAGTATGGAACTACGATACAACACCTGAATTCAAAGCTTTATTCACAGCCTATGAAAAGGAAAATCCTAATGTCACCATCGAACCGGTTGATATTGAAGCAGCCCAGTATGACCAAAAACTAACTACTATGCTGGCTGGTAACGATGATTCAGACGTATTAACCATGAAAAACTTGATTGGGTATTCCAACTATGCATACCGTGGTCAATTAAAAGACATGACTTCCTACGCAAAAACATTAGACGAAGAAAAGTATATGGGCACTTTAGATTATATGAAAGATGATAATGGAAAAATCTACGCATTGCCTTACCGGAACGACTTCTGGGTACTTTATTACAACAAAAAACTGTTTGACCAAGCAGGCGTAAAATATCCGGACAACATCACTTGGGAAGAATACAGAGACTTAGCGAAGAAACTAACCTCTGGCTCAGGAGATACAAAAGTATACGGTGCTTATAACCATGTTTGGAGATCCATTACAAACTCTACTGCTGCCGCACAAGTTGTTGGTAAGCCAGATGCATTAGTAAAAGGCGATTATAGCTTCATTAAAGATATGTATAAAACTTTCTTAGGCATGCAGGAAGATAAGAGTGTTCTAGATTATGGTACTGCAAAATCAACCAACACGACTTATGCATCCCAATTTGAAACAGAAAAAGCTGCAATGCTTCCAATGGGTACTTGGTATATGGCTGGTGTCCTTAATTCGAAAAACGCAGGTAAAACCAATGTAGATTGGGCAATTGCACCACTTCCGCAAGCAGAAAAAGGCAAAGTAAAAACTTGGGGATCACCAACTGCTTTCGCGGTTAATAAAAATGCTGCCCACAGCAAAGAAGCTGAAAAGTTTGTGAAATGGGCTTCTGGCGAAGAGGGTGCAAAAGTGGTTGCGGGAGTTGGCGTCGTGCCGGCATATCGTACGGATGCCATTAATGACACCTACTTTAAAGTTGCTGGAATGCCAAGCGATGAACTTTCTAAGAAAGCGTTCGAGCCTGACTTCTTCAATATTGAAATGCCAATGGACAAAAACTCTGCTGCCATTGACAAAGTTTTAGGTGAAGAACATGACTTAATCATGATTGGCGAAAACAGTGTGGATAAAGGCCTCAAAGAAATGGAAGACCGTGTAAAATCTGAAGTATTGAAAAAGTAGAAACACAATAAATGGGGCAAAAGCGAGGGGGAATGTATCCTCGCTTTTGTCCCCATTTAACCCCTTTGTTGAAAGGAGAGAACCGCTAAATTAAAAACAGCGGGCCAATATGAGTAATACAAACTTGATGCTTAATACTACTCCAAAAATAGTCACAGAAAAGCAGCGGCGAAGAAGAAATAACTTAATTGCATGGTCCTTTATTACCCCAAATTTCCTTGGATTCGCCATTTTTACCTTAGTCCCTGTAATAGCTTCCTTTGTTATTGCCTTTATGAAGTGGGATGCCTTTTCCGCTCCAGAATTTGTTGGTTTTGAGAACTTTAAATCAATGATTCACAACCAGACATTTTGGATCTCCCTTTGGAATACGGTCTATTATACAATCGGCACCGTACCACTGACCTTAATTGCCGCTTTGCTGTTAGCCATTTTACTTAATAAAAAAGTCCGCGGAATCAGCACCTTTCGTGCCGCCATCTTTTTCCCGTATGTCACTTCTTTAGTCGCTATTGCCGTGGTATGGAATATGTTATTTCACCCAGATATGGGGCTAATAAATGACTTTTTACGCTGGATTGGAATTGACAATCCTCCGGGATGGACATCTTCTTCCAAATGGGCGATGCCAGCCATTATTATCGTAAGTGTTTGGCGCGGAATGGGCTATTACATGGTCCTCTATTTAGCAGGATTACAAAGTATACCGAGGGAATTATATGAAGCTGCTAAAATTGACGGCGCAAATACTTGGCAGGAATTTAGGCATGTGACATTGCCAATGCTTGCACCAACTACTTTCTTAGTATTAATTTTATTGACCATTTCCAGCTTTAAAGTATTTGACTTGATTCAGGTCATGACAATGGGTGGACCGGGCCGTGCTACCAACGTGTTAGTTTACCTCATTTACAACGAAGCATTTGTCAATTATGACTTTGGTTTTGCGTCTGCCATTTCATTAGTATTATTCATCATTGTTTTAGGAATTACGATTATTCAATTCCGAGTTCAGGAAAAGAATACAGACTTTTAGGGGGTGAACAACTTGGACGCTTCAGCAAAAACAATGGATAACTCGGCAAAAAGCCCAGTGATGTCACGAAGAACAAAAGAAAAAATCGGAAATGCCATTACGTATATCTTTTTACTTTTACTATCTTTGTTGGTATTGATCCCATTTTTCTGGATGATTTCATCCTCATTAAAACAAGATAACCAGGTATTTAGTATCCCAATGGAATGGATTCCTTCCAAACCACAATGGAATAACTTTGTCGTTATTTGGGATCAAATCCCGTTATTAACCTTCTTTAAAAATACGATCTTTTTAAGTGTAGTCATTACCATCATTCAAGTGTTGACCAGCAGTTTTGCTGCTTATGGATTCTCTAAAATGAGGTTTAAGGGTAGAGATACACTGTTTCTAGCTTATATTGGCACGATTGCGGTTCCATGGCAGGCGTATATGATTCCCCAGTTTATCATGATGAGGGAAGTGCATCTGACTGATACATTGTGGTCATTGGTGCTATTGCAGGCCTTTAGTGCATTTGGTGTTTTCTTAATGAGACAGTTTTATATGAGTATTCCAGAGGAACTAAGTGAAGCCGCCCGTGTGGATGGGCTAAACGAATACGGAATCTACTTTAAGATTATTTTGCCGTTATCAAAACCGGCCCTAACCACTCTGGCCGTTTTAACTTTCGTTAATACCTGGAACGATTACATGGGGCCGTTTATTTATTTAAATTCAACCGAAGTGAAAACGATTCAGTTAGGTTTGCGGATGTTTGTCACTTTGTATGATGCCCAGTATGCGCTGATTATGGCTGCTTCATTGATATCGATTATTCCGATTGCCATTGTGTTCATCTTTGCCCAACGATACATTATTGAAGGAATTGCAACGACTGGTATGAAAGGCTGATCTGTATGTTTCGAATGAACCTGTCACATTTTCAATATGCTGCATTGTTTAATTATGGCTATTGGTTTCTCATGTTAAATCTATATTTTGCACTTGCCAATATTCCGTTGATAGCGGCTTTCGTGCTATTGCAGCTGGTTCCATCCAATATAGTTTACTATTTTGCTGCCCTTATTCCGATGGGCCCAGCCCTTGCAGCCTTAATTGCGGCCTTGAAAAAAATAGTAGTTGAAAAAGATATTAGTGTAACAAAAGACTTTTGGAGATTTTATAAGGGGAATTTCTCAAGCTCCATGAAGCTTTGGCTCGTTACTCTTGCCCTGCTATTCATTTTAGCAATGGATATGGCGATGTTTGCTAATCAGTCATTTTTTGCGATTGCTTCTCCCTTATTTATTATCTTAGCCATCCTATTAATCAATATGGCAATATGTGGCTTGGTGATCCTTACAGAAACGAAACATACCTTAAAAACACTTTTGATCCTGTCGTTCTATTATGCTATCAAAAAGTTTTATATTACGTTTTTGAATCTGTTTTTGGCAAGCTTTTTCCTGCTCATTTTATTTATCAAGCCGGTATTTGCCCTCATGGTGCTGCCGAGTCTCATTTTCTTCTTGATAGTGCGTAATAGTTCAGCAATTTTTCGGAATGAAATGACAATCATTAAAGGAAGTGCCCAAAATTGAAATCGATAGAGGAGTATTTCTCCGGTCATCGCATAGATCAACCCTATACAAAGGTATTTCAAGATGAAGTAAAACAGCATATTAAGACACTGAACAGTGATGAAACTTTTCTACTTCCTAAGTTCGAAGGCTATCTGGCGTACTTGGAAGAAGGGAATCGAAAGCTGTTAGAGGAGGTCTATTTTAAGCGCAGAAAAGATGCCACATCTTTAGCGCTTTATTTGCAATGGGACCAAGATGAAGAAAAATGGCGACTGTTTGAAGAAATGCTATTTTCTATTTGCCAGGAATATAGCTGGGCCCTGCCTGCCCACATTTCGATCAGTGACGAAAAAAATAGTTATATAGAGGCATATGAAACGGTAGATTTATTTGCATCGGAAACGGCACACTTTTTGGCAGAGTGTACGGTTATTTTTAAAAACAAGTTAACTCCAGCATTATTGTGCATGATGAAAACGGAAATTCAAAGACGGGTATTAACCCCATTCGTGAATAAGGATTGGAAGTTTGAGAGGCTTACGAATAACTGGAGTGCGGTCTGTGCCGGGTCCATCGGTATGGCCGCGATGATTTTAGTAGAAGACGGGGAAACAATGCGCCGGATTTTGCAAAGGGTAGAAAAGGCGATGGAATGCTTCTTGCAAGGATATGGGGAAGATGGAGCCTGCGTGGAAGGAATGGGCTATTGGGTATATGGTGTAGGTTACTATAGCTATTTCGCGGACATGTATGAGCAAGTGGAAGGAAAGGACTTATTTACCGCACCCAAATGGCGAAACATTGCAGCGTTTCCTCTAAAAGCCATGATGCCTTCGGGAAAATATCTTCCTTTTTCGGACTCACCCGATAAAGTGACCATTCCATCCGGCTTAAATGCGTTTTTTATGAAAAAGTTCGGGATTGTTCCTGCACAAGAAACTGCCGTAACAGACTTCCACTTTGATCATTGTTACCGCTGGGGCCACCTTAGCCGGATTTTGTGGTGGAGTAAGCAGGAAGTAAGAGATTCCTTTCAACAACTAAATGGTGAGTTTATTTTCGATGATGCAAAATGGGTCATAACGAAGCAGCCTGATTTCTATTTTGCCGCCAAAGGCGGCCATAATGACGAATCCCATAACCACAATGATTTGGGGCATTTTATTTTAGGGAATGCCGAGGGATTAGTATTGGATGACTTAGGTGCCCCGGTTTACACGGCTGACTATTTTGGAGAGAAGCGTTATGAATTTGCCCATACAAGATCTTATTATCATTCTGTTCCATATTTAGATCATCAAGAACAAAGGGAAGGCGCAGACTATCAATCTTCTATTGTAGAGATTAGCCAGAGACCCGGTCAATTTTCGGTTGTGTATGACCTTCATAAAGCTTATCCAATCACCAGAGAAAGTTATTATACACGTACCTACACATTAGCCGTCAATAAACGGGAACTGTGGATTAAAGATGCTTTTACGCAACCAATTCCCTATGAAACACACTTTATCACAAGAATGAAGCCGGATGTTCTCTCGGGAGCGCTTTCTTGGAATCATGGACAATGGACTCTCCATTATGAGAAAGATCTATTTAAAGTAGAGCTGGAAGAGTTGGAAATAAGCAATCACTTTGGCGAAAAGGAAACGGTCTACAATCTGAAGCTTATTTCTAAGGATCACAAAAGACTCGAGTATGATATAAAGGTAACTTGGCTGGATGGTGAAAAGGATGAATAAGGTAGAAACGATGAACGCAACCAGCAGGAAAGATATTACTGCTATTTTAGAAAAATTGGCGGATCCCCTATTACCGCATTTTGACCAAGGGGGACCGGGACTGAAGTTTGACACAGGCGGCACGCATTACAGTGAAAAGACGCGTCAAATGGAGGCCTTGTTCAGGCCGCTGTGGGGAATCGTCCCATTGCTTGCCGGAGGGACAGAATACAAAGGACTGGAGCCATTTATCGGCAAACTTAAGGATGGCTTTAATCCGGAGCATCCCCATTACTTTGGAGAAACGAATGATTATGACCAGCGCCTTGTGGAAATGGCCGTGATTGGGTTAGCCTTATGCATTTGCGGGGATAAGTGGTTAAGTTACTTTACAGAATCGGAACAGAAACAGCTCCATGCCTGGCTTAATCAAATCAATGAACGAAATATTCCAAGAAACAATTGGCTTTTCTTCCGGATTTTAATCAATCATGGGTTTCGTCTTAATGGCTTTGCCTATGATGCAGCAAGGCTGAAGGAGGACTTGGAGACGGTTCACTCGTTTTATCGCGCTGAAGGGTGGTATGTCGACGGTTATCCCGACCAAGTAGACTATTATGTGGCGTTTGCCCTCCATTTCTACGGTTTGGTGTATGCCAAAACAGCGGCTGCAGATGATCCGGATGCAAAGATTTTTATTGAGCGGTCCAAGGAATTTGCCCAATCGTTCGCTTGTTTCTTTGATGGGAATGGGGCAGCCGTCCCATTTGGCCGGAGTATGACTTACCGTTTTTCCCAAGTGGCATTCTTTAGTGCCGCCATCTTCGCTGAGGTGGAAGTATTGCCATATGCTGAAATGAAGTGGTTGGTGGTCCAGCACTTAAAACATTGGATGAAACAACCCATTTTTAGCCATGAAGGTTTGCTGACAGTGGGGTACTATTATCGAAACCAGGTGTACACGGAAGGATACAATGCCTTTGGTTCACCTTATTGGGCATTTAAGACCTTTTTGTTATTGGGTCTCCCTGAAGACCATCCTTTTTGGTCGATACCTGAGAAGGCACCGAGCCTTCCTGCGAAAAAGTTAATTGCTCCGGCGCGGATGTTGGTGACACGAGACCAAAGCAATCACCAAGTTCAGTTGTATACCGTCGGGCTGCATTGTGAGCCACATACCCATTGTGATGCGAAATATGAAAAGTTCGTCTATTCCAGCGTATTTGGCTTCAGTGTTTCGAAAGGTCAGCTTAATTTACGGCAAGGGGCTTTTGATAATACACTCGCCGTGAGTTTGGACCCGGAAAGATATTACAAAATGCGCTATGAAAAAGCAGCCTATCAAATAACGGAAGATTATTTAGTAACCAAGTGGCATCCATATGATGGTGTTAAGATTCGCAGCATCATTGTTCCGTTTACACCATTCCACTTCCGCATCCATGTGGTGGAAACAGATAAGACGATTTATCTAGCCGATGGAGGCTTTGCGCTTGGGTTTGATACTGACGGCGTTGATATGCAGAAAAATAGGGTAGAGGAGCCTGGCCATTATAAGGTTACCAATGGTGAACATCAGGCAGGGGTGTTGGATTTTAGTCACCAATCACAATTGGAATTTGTTTATGGTGAGCCGAATTCCAATATTATGAGCCAGCAAACCTATATTCCAACTGCAAGGGATACAGCTAAAAAAGGCAGTCATTTATTCATCCATGGCTTTTATGGGGATGTTGTGGGAGATATGATTCTTGAACCGAAATGCTCTGTTGGAGAGAAAGAGGTTGTTCTATCAGTTGGCCAAGCGACGGTTTTGATCCCTAAACACTTATTAGACATTGAAAATGAAATTGAAGACTTCTTGATCAAATAAGCACTGGCCTTTTACAAGAAGGGGGAGCCCTTTCTTTGTAAAAGGTCTTTTTCTATTCATAGAATAACCACTAAGTCATCAGGAAGAATGACTAGGCAAGATGGTAAAAAATATAGCTGAATGTATCAAAATAACGTTAAATTGAAAAATTTGGTTTCACTTATAATAAAGAGGAAGTTTCGAAGCAACAATAATGAAGCTTCACCCCCAATCTCCTCCGGGAGGAAAATACCATGTCATATTTTCTCCTAAACTAGTATAATAAGCTTATACTGGTTCGATAAAATTCGATAGGATTTTTGAAAGGGCTTTCTATGGAAGCCCGACTCCTGGGGGTAGTAGAATGAAGAAAAAAATATGGCCTTTATTGATTAGCACCATACTCATTTCAGGTCTAATTGCCGGCTGTTCGAACAACGAAAGCAAGGCCGCGTCAGCTCCAAAAAAGGACAAGAAAATCACATTGAAATTCTATTCCCACGGGACCGAGGCGAATTACAACTGGAAGAAAACCATAAAGGCATTTGAAAAAAAATATCCAAACATTGATATTGATTTAGTGGTTCTCAGTGATAAGGGGGACACGAGGGAGTCCATCAAAAAACTGGACCTTGCCGCAGCAACGGGAGAACAAATGGATGTTCTGATGTTCAGTGACTCCGCTAGCTATGCTCAGCATGTCAACATGGGGATGGCCGCGCCCTTGGATGAATTCATTCATCAAGAAGGATATCAAGTTTCAGAGGAATACAAAGTAGATACGCAAATAAACGGAAAGTATTACGCACTCCCAGGTAAATTTAATCCATGGTATGTCCTGTTAAACAAAGACCATTTGGATGCAGCAGGACTTAAGGTGCCAACAGATTGGACCTGGGATGAATTTTTGGAATATGCTAAAGCGCTTACCAAAGACGGCCATTACGGAACATACTTTCATGGACCGCAAGACGATGGCTGGCTGGAGTATATGAGGCTCGCGCTTGCAAGTGAGCCCGAAAACTCTGAATTCGTAACCGGGGACGGGAAATCAAATTTAGACAACCCGTTGTTTAAGAAATCATTGGATATCAGACTTAAAATGGAAAAAGAAGATCAATCTGCTGTTCCCTATGCAGAAACAATTTCCAAAAAACTCCATTACCGGGAGGAGTTCTTTAATCAACATGCCAGTTCCATTATAATCGGAAGCTGGATGAACACAGAACTGGGTGGAACAGACCTATATCCACTAAATTTTAATGTGGCAGTTGCTCCTTTCCCGAAAAATAAAAAAACAGATACTGGCGGTTATACGCTGGTCACAACAGACTATATGGCAATTGCTGCCAACTCCAAACATAAAAAAGAAGCTTATACATTTATACGCTGGTATACGACGGAAGGGCAAATCGTACAAGGTAAAAATATCCCATCTTGGAACAAGGCCAGTAACAGTGAGTTAACCAATATAATTGACAAGGTCATCAGTGGAACAAAGAATCCTGAAAAAGTGGATAAAGAATCCTTAAAAAGTGTGTTATTGAATGCGAAGTCATCCAAGTTTATTTCACCCGCTCCTTACCAGGAAGAAATTTATAAGGTCATCAACGAAGAATATGAAAAGTTAATTTTTGGGGAACAGAATTTGGATGAAACAATCAAAGCATGTCAAGCAAGAACTCAAGAAATTATCGAGAATAATCAATAATACGGAGTAGTAAGGGTATTTTAGTCGACCTACTTTGATTAAAGGACTGAGCAAATGGTGAACAAGATTCAAACAATACTGTCGGCTCGTTCATTTCGTTATAAAGTTATTTTCATTTCCATCATTTGTTTGCTCATACCGGCAGCGATGACGTTATTTATCTATAACTATTTAACGAAAGATACCATTAGGGACCAAGCATTATCGAATGCCAATCGGGAGCTGACCATAGCGAATGAATATGTGCAAAAGCTCTTCGAGGATATGATGTATATTACAAACTTTATCCAAGTGGATGCTGAGATGAATACCCTATTGAAAAGAAATTCAAAAAATACTGTAGGGACATCCCCTGACCAAAGCTACCAACTATTTATGGATGATAGCAAAATCAACGAAACGATTGAAAATATCACTTTGCTCGGAGGAAAATCCTACGTCACAATCCTTTTAAAAAATGGTCAATCGTATACCAACTATTCTATTAATGAATATAATCCGAATGATTTATTCCATGAAGAATGGTTTAAGCAATTGAATCAAACAAAGGGATATGAATCCGTTTGGATTGGAAGCCAGCCAACCGTATTTAAATCAGAGAAAAAAAAGAATCCCTATCAAATTTCTGTTGCCCGGACATTAAGGGATGAAAATTTAAATATATATGGCTATGTCATCGTGACAATCATGGAAAGTAAAATCAGTGAAATATTCGAAAACATGGATGGCCAAGAAGAAATGGTCCTCTTGGATTCTTCTAATCACATGCTTTCAAGCAGCAATCATTCAAAAATTGGCAAATTATTCGAGTACAGAGACCAATTAAAAGAAAAGAACTACTCTAATATTTTCCAGGTTTCCAAGAAGAACTATATCCTTGCAGAACATAAAGTTTCATTCACAGGATGGAAACTAGTCTCTGTTGTCCCTTATAAAGAAGCAACCAATAAAGTGAATTCCATTTTTAACAAAGTCATTTTAGTTCAAGTTCTGTTTTTCGCCATCTTTATCGCCCTTATGATTTATTTATTAAGGACCATTACAAAGCCGATTGCCCGTCTGGGAACAGTTGCGGAAAACGTCCAGCAAGGAGATTTAACGATTCGCTCCCGGATTTACAGCAAGGATGAGATTGGGAAATTATCAAAATCCTTTGATTTGATGCTCGACCGCATCAATGAAATGATTGAGGAAATTACCATAACGGAGGAAAGAAAAAGAAAAGCAGAACTGGATATGCTCCAAGCGCAAATCAATCCACACTTTCTGTTTAATGTCCTGAATTCCATCCGAATGAAGGTTATGGTAAAAGGCGACAAAGAAAGTGCCAATATGATCAGTTCGTTGTCAAAACTGTTGCGCATGACAATATCAAAAGAGAAAAAGACCATTGCTTTTCATGAGGAAATCCAGATTGTCTCAGACTTTATCAATATTATGAATATGCGGCAAAAGGAAAAGGTAAATGTGGAATTATCGATACAGGAGGAAACGAATTCCATCATGATTCCCAGGTTTGTCCTGCAGCCAATCATTGAAAACAGCATTATCCATGGTCTTAATCAGAGTGCCGGGACCATTAAAGTCACGACAAAAATCGATGACTCTAGGGTAATGATTGCGATAGAGGATGATGGGCAAGGGATGGACGAAGAGACTTTGAAACAGTTGAAGAGCAAGCTCATCCTATCAAACGGCACTGATTACTCGAATAGCAGCAATAAAAAGGGCTTTTCTTCAATGGGTTTGTCGAATGTGTATGAACGGATGTATATGTCGTTTGGCCCGGAATTCAAAATGGATATAAAAAGTGAACCAGGTAAGGGAACTCAAGTCATCCTATCCATACCTAAAGGAGGCATCAGGTCTAATGTACAAAGTAATGCTAGTTGACGATGACTATCCGGTAGTGGAATTTTTATCTGAAGCGATTGAGTGGGAAGAACTCGGAGTAACTCTTCAGAGTACGCATGAAAATGGTGTAAGCGCTTATGAAAAAGCAATGGACGAAATGCCTGATATACTGATAACGGATATCGGCATGCCAAAAATGAGTGGGATTGAATTGACCAAACGCTTAAAGGAGATCAATCCTGCCCTGCAGGTCATCATCCTGTCCTGCCATTCTGAATTCGAATTTGCCAAACAAGCGCTAAAACTTCAGGTCCAAGATTATTTAGTAAAAGATACATTTGATCCTCAAGATTTGTATCGGGTAATCCAAAAGGTAAAAGAGTCCCTTGACGAAAAAAAACAGCAGACATTCGAGCAGCTTCAAATGCAGCATTTGTTAGACAGAAATAGAGAGAATGTAAAAGACCAATTCATCCGGAGAACCATCCAGCAAACACAAATTTCTGAAAAGGAATGGTCCATGGATGCCAAGGCCCTGGGACTGGAATTAGATGATGAAAGGTACATGCCCGCGCTTCTATTGGTCCATGATTTTCACAAAGTGAACGAACGGTTTCTGACGGAGGATATGCTCACCTTTGCTCTTAATAATGTCATGGAAGAGGTAATAACAGAGCTGGACTGGAACGCTCTTCACTTCTGCTTCAGTCCAAAAGAGTTCATCCTTTTATTTCCGTATTCTCAACCCATCAATTTAGATCCCTTTGACAGAGCCTATGAAAATATGAAAAAGATCCAGAAGGCGTTAAAGGGAATATTGAATATTGAGATATCTTTTTTAATTGGCGGGAATGTCTCCAACTTACCTGAATTAAGGCAGGAGCTGTCCCAGTTATTAAATGCCAAGCATCAGAGTTTTTATATGCAGAAAGGCTCCATCGTAAAAAGGGAGACCGTTGTTCCCGCAGTGTCGGAAGACTTGTTTTCCTATTACGATAAAGCATCGGCGGATTTTAAGGAACTGGTGCTAACGAGAGATGAAAGCAAGTTAGATCCCACTTTCTCCAAATGGATACAACTGATAGAAGAAAAGAATTACTCTTCCGAGCAGGTAAAGGAATGGATCCTAAAGCTTCTGTTAGATCTTAAGATTAGATTGCAGGCATCCCATTATTTCCGTTCCGGGCATTCGATGGAATGCCTCCATCAAAAAATCCTGACCTGCGATTTTTTATGTGAGTTAAAATCCCTGCTAATAGATTATTTTAAAACGTTACTGCACTTCTTAAATGAAGTTTACAATCGGACGAAACGCAAGGAAATTTTGGATGCCATTAGTTATGTGTCTGCTCATTTGGAAAAGAGAATCAGCCTTGAGGAGGTTGCGAGTCACCTGTACTTAAACCAAAGTTACTTTAGCCGATTGTTTAAGAAGGAGATGGGGGAAACCTTTGTTGAATTCGTGACCAAAATGAAAATCGCCAGGGCTAAAGAATTGCTAGAACAAACGGCTGGCTCAGTTGGGGAAATTTGCGAACGTCTTGGTTACGATAATCAAAGCTACTTTATAAAACTATTTAAAACCCATGTGGGAGTCACCCCTGTTGAGTATCGAAGCGGAAAAGTTTCAGTGGGGTAAAGTATTCTCCGTATTCAGGTCCAGTGCATGACTGGGCTTTTTTTATCTAAAAGGGGAAAGAATGGTCAAAAATGTTTATATAGTTATCAAAATAGCGTTAATCATCCAATCTGCCTCTATCCTATAATGAAACTAAAAAAGATAACCTAGGAAACAGGTTGCCGCCGTTTTTGAAAGCGATTCCTAAAGGTGCGCAGCTTCATATGTTTCCTGGATGAACAGGAAAGGTGAGGAAAATGGCAGAAGAATTGCACTGGATTAATGAGGCGTGGGAGCAAGTAACGAAAAAAGTAACGAGAACAAGCAAGAGGATAGGGGCCAATTTTCCCCATGCAAGTGATAAAGGGGAGTATATTTTGGAAGAACCGCACTGGTGGACGGCAGGCTTCTGGCCTGGTGTTCTGTGGCAAGTGTATCGGGAAACAAAGGATGATGCAATAAAGCAACTGGCTCAAGAATGCGAGGATAAGCTCGATAAGGTCCAAAATGATTATTACCGTCTTGATCACGATATGGGGTTTATGTGGACATTAACAAGTATTGCTCAGTATAAGATTACTGGGGATGAGGATTCCAAACGGCGGGCCTTGCTTGCTGCCAACCTTCTGATGGGGCGCTTCAATGCCAATGGAAACTTCATCCGTGCGTGGAATCCGTGGAGTGAAGGAGAAGACAATAGAGGGGTCGCAATCATTGATTGCATGATGAATTTGCCGTTACTTTACTGGGCTACCGAGGAAACCGGTGATCCTAGGTTCAAAAGTGTTGCCAAAAGGCACGCTGATACAGTGTTGGAACATTTTATCCGGAGTGATGGAGGGGTTCATCATATTATTCGATTCGATCCTGATACCGGTGAAAAAGTGGAAGCGCTAGGCGGGCAAGGTTATGCCCCTTATTCTGCTTGGGCAAGAGGAACCGCTTGGGCGATTTATGGTCTGACATTAAGCTATCACTATACAGGAGAAGAAAAATACCTAGAAACAGCCAAAAGGGTCGCCCATTTCTTTATCTCCCATCTGCCAGAGGATTTTGTTCCTGTTTGGGATTTCCGACTTCCAGCTGAAGTCGAGTCCCCAAGGGATTCTTCCGCAGGTGCCATTGCTGCGTGCGGTCTCCTGTTATTAGCAAAAAAAGTACGGACGGAAGAATCACCTGTTTATCAAAAGGCCGGGGAGAAAATTCTTGAATCATTATATAAAAATTATGGTGATTGGGAAGGGATGGAAGAGGGACTGATTCTCCATGGTACCAGCCATTTCCCTGAAGGAAAATTCACCGATAATCCGTTGATTTATGGGGATTACTTTTTTGTCGAAGGACTTGCGAGTTTAAAAGGGTACAAGGAATTATTTTGGTAGAATTCTATTTCCCATTTTTATATAAAATAGATAGGATGTGAAAAGTATGACGGTGATTCCAAACATAAGAAAAACCATTCCAACCATAGATTGGCTGACTGATGTCAATGTGTTTGCGGTTAATCGTGTTCCGGCGCACTCGGACCATGAATATTATGAATCAGTGGAAGAAGCTCAAAGTGGTGCTCCCATGAGATTCCGTCAGGATTTGAACGGGAATTGGAAGTTTAGCTATAGTGTGAACCCGGGCATCCGCCCGGCTGAATTCTATAAGACAGATTTTCAATGCTCCGGTTGGGGAGACATCACAGTTCCGGGCCATATCCAGCTGCAAGGCTATGGGAAACCACAATATGTCAATACCATGTATCCATGGGATGGGCACGAAGAGATTCGGCCGCCGGAGATTCCTGCCGAACATAATCCAGTTGGGAGCTATATAAAGTATTTTGAAGTCCCGGCCCATTTTCAAGATAAGCCGGTTTATATCTCATTCCAAGGAGTCGAGTCCGCATTCTTCGTTTGGTTAAACGGAGAGTTTGTCGGATATAGTGAGGACTCGTTCACTCCGGCAGAGTTTGAACTGACTCCTTATCTGGCAGAAGGAGAGAATAAACTTGCCGTTGAGGTATATCAGCGCAGTACGGGAAGCTGGCTGGAGGACCAGGATTTTTGGAGATTTTCGGGGATCTTTCGCGATGTTTTTCTCTACACGGTGCCGGAAATTCATGTCCAAGATGTATTTGTCCGTCCGGAACTGGACTCCACTTTTACCAAGGGGACATTGGCAGCAGATTTAAAGCTTCAAGGGCTGGCTCCTTCAAAAATAACAGCCGAGGTAGTGGATGCAAAAGGGAATCTTGTTGCCAGCGCCACCGGGAACGAGAAGGACGGCAAATGGTCATTCTCCATCATTGTAGACAAGCCTAATCTGTGGAGCGCGGAAAATCCTTATTTGTACAAATTACATATCCAGCTCTATAACGAGTTAGGACAATTGGTGGAAGTCGTTCCGCAAAGGGTTGGTTTCAGAAGATTTGAGCTTGTTGATAAAATCATGCGGATTAATGGGGAACGGATTGTCTTCAAAGGGGTAAACCGCCATGAATTCAATCCCCGCCGTGGCCGTGCCGTTACAAAGGAAGATATGCTATGGGATATTAAGACGTTGAAGCGAAATAATATCAACGCGGTAAGGACGTCCCATTATCCAAATCAAAGCTATTGGTACCAATTATGTGATGAATATGGTATCTATGTCATAGATGAAATGAATTTGGAAACCCATGGCTCGTGGCAAAAGATGGGCAAAGTAGAACCATCTTGGAACGTTCCGGGAAACAGGCCCGAATGGGAAAACATTGTCATGGACCGTGCCATTTCGATGGTGGAGAGGGATAAGAACCACCCTTCGATCCTCATTTGGTCGTGTGGCAATGAATCCTATGCTGGGTCGGTCATTCTGAATGTATCCCAGTATTTCAGAAAAACCGACCCAAGCCGCTTGGTCCATTACGAAGGGGTATTCCATAACCGCGAATATAATGATACAAGCGATATGGAAAGCCGGATGTATGCAAAGCCAGCCGCTATTGAAAAATATTTGACGGAAAACCCGGAGAAGCCGTACATCAGCTGTGAATATATGCATGCAATGGGCAATTCGGTGGGCGGCATGTACAAATACACCGCTTTAGAACAAAAGTATCCCATGTATCAAGGCGGGTTTATTTGGGATTATATTGACCAGGCCATTTATAAGAAGGACCGGTATGGCAATGAATACCTCGCATATGGCGGTGACTTTGGGGACAGGCCGACAGATTATGGCTTCTGTACAAATGGGATAGTGTATGCCAATCGGGAGCTGTCACCCAAGATGCAGGAGGTCAAATTTTTATATCAAAACTTTAAGCTTCAACCTGACCAAAACGGTCTAACCATTAAAAATGAAAGCCTATTCTCTAATACGGATGACTATGTCTTGGAATATGCCCTGTACCTGGAGGGGCAGGAAGTGTACCGTAACACGCTGGCGGCCGCTGTTGGACCGCAAAGCACGGGACGCTTTGAGTTTACCTGGCCTGCAGGCATCACGGAAGTTAATGGCGAGTACTGTGTCCATACAGCTTTAAAGCTGAAGGAGAGCACGGCATGGGCGGAAGAAGGATATGAAATTGCGTTTGGGCAATATGTGTACCAGTCCGGCTCAAAGGAGTTAGCCCTCCCTAAAGGTGAATTGCGGGTCGCTCATGGAGATGTCAATATTGGTGTACATGGCAAGGACTTTACGGTCATGTTTTCAAAGCAGCAAGGAAGTCTGATTTCCTTGAATTACGCTGGAAAAGAGATGATTGCCTTGCCGCCGGCACCGTTATTCTGGAGAGCAACCACCGACAATGATCGGGGATTTTCCCAAGGCTTCCATTCTGGTCTTTGGTATGCTGCCAGCTTAGCAAGGAAATGCGTGGATATTCAAGTCGAGGAAAACAAGGGGCAAGTGACTGTTAGCTTCACATATAAGTTCTCAATTAACCAGGAGATAGAGGTGAGAACAGCGTACACGGTTTATTCTGATGCTAGTGTACGGGTAAAATCGGCGTATAAAGGTGCCGAGAGTCTACCACAGCTGCCGATTTTTGCCCTTTCCTTTAAGGTTCCTGCAGATTATAACCAACTAGAATGGTATGCAATGGGGCCGGAAGAGAATTACTCTGATCGAAACAAGGGAGCACGACTCGGTATCTTTCAAAATAACGTAACAGACAATTTATCAGGATATGTGATGCCGCAAGAGTCCGGCAATCGTACCGGTGTCAGACGAGTAAGCTTAACGGACGGAAACCAGCAGGGAATTGAAATTCGTTCTTTAACAGAACCATTGGAGTGCAATTTTTCTCCTTATACAGCTATCGAGCTTGAGAACGCTCAGCATGTTTACGAGCTGCCTAACGTCCACTATACGGTTGTCACCGTGGCTGGCAAGCAAATGGGAGTCGGCGGGGATGATAGCTGGGGGTCACCGGTTCATGAGGAGCACCTCCTCAAGGCGAATGAGAACCTGGAATTTGAGTTTATGATTCATAGAGTTGGCATGTAGTAGAGTAATTGCGACGAATTATTTATAAGTAAGAACGCCTCCGCAGTCAGGGAGGCGTTTTTGCTGTCTACTGTTCATAAATCAACGGTATCATGGACCAGCTCATAAAGGCGCAGCCGATACCGATTAAGCATAAGAGTGAAAAGGGATAGGTTGTTTTTCTAAATGGATTGGCCTCGCCCGCAAAAACAAGGCGATTTAATAGTAAGGAGTATATTGGGAATAGGATAAGTGTTGTGACAAAGAGCATGAAGTCAAATCGATAATCAACAAATGAGAATGGTTCGCTGAGCTCCTCTCGTCACAATCAACAGCTGTATTTCAGAAGGCCCAATTGAAAAAGTATAGAAGGAAGAAGATGTAAAAAAAACAATGAATATAGTCAATATAATGCTATAAGGACGAAAAGAATCTATGAAATAATGAAAGCGTTATCAATATTCCTTTGGAAAATCGAAGTTAAAAGGAGGGCTATGATAAGAATCCTTACAAATGTTTACCATTTTGACTCCTTAGAATGACAACATGTTAACACGCCTCCATAGAATAACCTCAGAATCTTTTAATAACGCCAGGTAAGTTCATAAAACTCTAATAGAAAATAGCGTAATCATATGTTGATTTCGTTTTTTTTGTCTTGAGCGAAAAGAAGGGGAAGATTATAAAAGTGGGAAGAAAAAAGGCTAAAAAGATATTAAGGAGTTTATGTGCGGCTTCCATGGTATTGGGATCCGTTGGATTTGTCGGTGCCAATGTTTCAAAGGCGGATGTCATCTCGAAAACCATTACAATAAATGGCAACGATACAGATCAATATAATCGTTTTAAAGGTTTTGGAACGGTAACGGCCAACAATACATCCCGATTATTGCTGGATTACAAGGAAGAGCATCCAAAAGAATACTGGGAAATCATGAACAAACTGTTTAATAAAGGCACAGGAGCCGGGTTAACACATATTAAAGTAGAGCTTGGAGCCGATGTGAACTCCTCATCGGGTACGGAGCCTGCCACGATGCGTTATCAGGATGAACCGGCCAATGTGCTGCGAGGGGCGGGGTTCCAATTTGCCGCTGACGCCAAATCAATCAATCCAAATATCACGGTTGAAATCCTGCGCTGGGGTGAGCCGCGTTGGACTTGGAACGGAGCAGCGAATAATGAATACGAGAACCGCTACCAATGGTATAAGCAGACTTTCGATGCGGTTTATAAAGAGTATGGTTTTAAACTAGACTATATTGGAATTTCTCAAAATGAGAAAACCCAAAATAATAGTGTTAGTGACAGCCGAAACGAAGTGGACTGGCTGAAATTTTTTACTTCAAGAATCAAGCAAGAACCTAATTATGATACAGATTATAAAGGTATTAAACTAGTTGCGGCCGATGGCTATCGTGACACCAAGTCCATTAGTCAAGTGCTGCTTAATAATCCGGATTTAATCGATGAAATTGATGTCATCAGCTCCCATTATGGACTGACGGGGTCAAATGAACTCAACCAATTACAAAATAAATTGATTTCAGAGGGCAAACAGCCAAAAGAAAACTGGGTGTCAGAGGGAATTGCCCCAATGATTAACGCACGGTACCGTGAAAACATGGAGCCGAATTATAATGGGCTTGGAGGAAAAGCAGGAATCATTGATGTCACGTCAAGGATTATTTCTGTCTACAACTGGACCGGTGCGGGCAATACACCGCTTAATGCCGTTTCATTTGACTTCCAGCCTTCTGTCGCAGCTTTCTATGAAGGTGCTGCCTATAATCCAAAACACCTGATTAGCGCGTACGACCCATGGTCCGGTTTTTATGAAGCTGATGGCGGTTTAGAAGGTGTCCGTCATGTGATGAACTTTGTTGGAGAGGACGATCCCTCCACCCCTGAAGATGAGAGCTGGATGTATGTAAAAGGAGCCACCTATAGTGACGGTGCCTTCTTTGACGGCGGTGTCGATGTCGATACGAGTACACACAATTATTTAACCTTAAAAGATCCGAAAACGAATGACTATTCAACCGTTTTTGCCAATAATACAAAAAATACCCGCAAATATACGGTTAAACTTGAAAATCTAAAAGGAAAAGAAGATGCCCCTGTTTATGTTTGGGAGACCCGCGGTTCCGATAAGGGAGAAAACGTGGATGCCAACTGGTTTAAAAATGTGGGCAAAGTAACACCAAACGACGGTGTATACGAAATTGAAGTAAAACCGTATTCTATCGTAACCATTTCTACATTAGACAAGAAGTCGGAAGTGGAAGACTTTGAATATCAACCGGAACCAGTAGATGTTTCGAAAGACACCATCTTGCCGTTGCCGTACACCGATGATTTTGAATACAAAAAATATCCTGCCGATGAAAAAGGCCGGGATTATGTGGACCGCCGCGGCGGAACTCCACGATACACAACGGACCAAATGGGCGCTTTTGAAGTTGTGAAAAAAGCATCCCAACCTGCAGCAAGTGGAAGTGCTGCACGTACTGATCTGCAAATTCCGGATGCAAAGGCTCATGGAAACATGCTGCAGCAAAAAATGACTCCAGACATTATTGGAGCGGATTGGGCCGTTTGGGGCGGAAAGGATGGAACCGCATCTTCAAGCAACCCATTTACCAATATCGGTGACCATCGGTGGGTCAACTACAAAGCTTCCTATGACTTTTTACTAGATACGCATACACCAGAAGCACTAGGCAGAAGCAACTATGCCTTAATTGGAGTAAGACAGGTAAAAGCCGGCGGCACGGATTCCAATGCGCCATACAATGCCCGCATCTTTGCCGATGGTAAATATGAAATTCTTAAGCTTGGAAAAGTGGAAAAGAGCGGAACGATTGAGAACTTCGATAACAAGGTATGGCATAATCTAGCCTTTGAAGCTAAAGAAAATGTATTTACCCTGTATCTAGATGGGAAAGAAGTCGATGCCTATACGGACAAGGATTCCAGCGTTATGGCAGGAAGAGTAACAATCGGTTCTGGTTATTACGAAACTCTGATGGACAACTTCCGTGTTGATCCAGTTAAAGGCTACACTTATACTTCAGATAAAATTGATAGTGCCCAAGGCAAGAAATATGATTCCGAAGAGGCGGCTTTGAATAATCAAGATACCTTGAATCCTATTGCCTATCTTGGCCCATGGGATTATACACAAGCAGGATATGCCCATTTTAACCGTACTCAAATGACTGCAAAAACCGATGTACCGGTTTGGAACGGTGTAACCGTAGGACACAAGGACTCTACTGCGGTACAAGGTACACTGAACAAAGTGTTCTACTCTTCAGGCTGGTCGTCCAACAGCAGCAATGCGTGGGCTTCCGTTGGCGGGTCGCTTGAAATTAAATTTAAAGGAACGGAAATCAGATTATTTGGCGAAACCAATCCATCAAACGGCAAGGGTGATGTATATCTCGATGGACAGTTAGTCGGTGAAGCGAATTACGTAAATAATAGCAGTGTGACGCAAATGGTTTGGTCTGCTGCGGATCTGGAAGACAAAGAGCATACCCTGAAAGTGGTGGCTAAAGAGAAGTATATTAGCTTTACCAAAGCTGAGGTTGAAACGACTGATCCTGTATTAGCTGTCCAAAAATTAGGACCGACTGATATTGTTAAAACATCAGATGAATCAAAGATTGAAAATAAAGAAAACACGGTTTATCTCTTCAGAAAAGGATCTGACTGGGGATCTAATAGCACAAATGCATGGGCGAATTTCAATGACAGTCCGTATGTTCTTATCAACTTCACCGGTTCAGGAATTGACTTTTTGGCTCAACCTAATGCTGCGCAAAAGTATAACTTTGAACTTGACGGTACAGATGCAGGCAACTTTAGTGTTAATGCCAGCGGTGTCATGTATTCAGTCAGAGGTCTAGAAGAAAAGGCGCATACGTTAAAGGTATCTCTTAAAGATAATGCTAGAATCGAAACCTTCATGGATTATCGCGGGGTCAACATCTATAGCACACCAAAAGCGGATAGCCCTAAGAGCAGCATGGTCTTCCATTTTGATGGGTCTGGTTTCAATTTGTTTGGTGCAACTCCGGATGCTTTGATTGACGTCTATGTTGATGGCCAATTGATAGATGAGAATTACAGAATCTACGCAAAAAGCGACCGGCAAACCTCCTATAATGTCCGTGGACTAAAGGATGCCAAGCATATGGCTAAAGTTGTGATTAAAGGTGGTACCTTTACTTTGGACGGTATTGATGTCATTACTGGCCGAAATAAAGTGGAAGTCGATAAAACCAAACTTCAGAAAGTGTATGATGCCAATCTTAGTCTAGACCAAAAGAATTACACTGATGAAAGCTGGAAAACCTTCCATAAAGCATTTCAATCAGCCAAAGAGGTATTGCAAAATCCTGAATCCACTCTAGAGAAAGTGGTAGCTGCAAAGACCTCTTTACAGGCAGCAGTAGATGGATTGGTTGAGGTACCTAACAATTAGTTAAATTCTGTACCCAATAATTTTAATACTTCACCTTTACAGAAAAATAAGAGAGGCCGGTGCCATTTTCAAGATGTGGCATTTGGCCTCTTTCATTTTGGATGACTAAACTATAATACTTTTGTAAATGGCATTTATATCCAGTTAGGAGTTATAATGGAAAGGAATTATACAAAAGGATGAATTAAAACTATTAATAATAAAGGTGATAATAATGGGAATAAGTCTTAACGGTAGCTATCAAGCGGTTTCTCTCCAGAGAATCCAAATAAACGATTCATTTTGGACAAAGTATATGAATCTTGTAAAAGACACTGTGATCCCGTATCAGTGGGAGGCATTAAACGATCGGATTAAAGATGCTGAACCAAGTTATGCCATCCGTAATTTCGAAATTGCAGCAGACAGAAAAAAAGGTGAGTTTGGCGGGATGGTTTTCCAGGATAGTGATGTGGCGAAATGGCTTGAAGCAGTCGGATATTCACTATCTGTGGAACGAAATCCCGCCCTGGAGAAAACCGCGGACGAAGTGATTGATCTAATAGTTGATGCGCAACATGAGGACGGTTATTTAAATACCTATTTTACCATTAAAGAACCAGGCAAAAGATGGACAAATTTGTATGAATGTCATGAAATGTATTGTGCCGGGCATATGATGGAGGCAGCGGTAGCTTATTATCGCGCAACAGGAAAACGGAAACTGCTTGATGCGATGTGCAAATTTGCCGATCATATCGATGAGTACTTTGGAGCAGAACCTGGAAAAATCCGTGGTTATGATGGACATCAGGAAATAGAGCTTGCACTGGTAAAGCTATTTCAAGTGACAGACAATGAAAAGTATTTAAAGTTAAGTCAATTTTTTATTGATGAACGAGGCAAAGAGCCTAATTTCTTTGTTGAGGAATGGGAGAAGCGTGGTGGAATGTCCCATTGGGCTGGGCGTAGAGTCCCTGCACCTCATTATCCGAAGTATAATCAAGCACATGTACCGGTTCGGGAACAAACGGAAGCGGTTGGCCATTCCGTCCGTGCAGTCTATATGTATACGGCAATGGCCGACCTTGTAAAATACACCAATGACGAAGGCTTATTTGAAGCATGCCGACGTCTATGGGGAAATATGGTTCATAAGCAAATGTATATTACTGGAGGCATTGGTTCCACTTATCAAGGTGAAGCTTTTACTTTTAACTATGACCTGCCCAATGATACAAACTACGCTGAAACTTGTGCATCAATCGGATTAATTTTCTTTGCCCAACGGATGCTTCAACTGGAAGCGAAGGGGGAATATGCAGATGTACTGGAAAGAGCGTTATATAATAACGTAATTGCGGGAATGTCAGCCGATGGGAAGCATTACTTTTATGTCAATCCTCTTGAAGTTTTACCTGAAGCGAGTGAAAAGGACCCGGGAAAACGACATGTGAAACCGGTGCGGCAAAAATGGTATGGCTGCTCCTGCTGCCCACCGAATGTAGCCCGCCTCATCACGTCTTTAGGTGAATATATTTATACAAACAATGAGAATACAATATTCACCCATTTATATATAGGTAACGAAACAAATGTTACGCTTGCTCAAGGTAACATCCATTTAGTGATGGATAGTGATTATGAATGGAACGGTTATGTGCAGGTTACCGTGAATCCCGAACAATCCTCCTCCTTTACTTTGGCATTCCGTGTACCGGGATGGACCTCTGCCGTTAAGTTTGTTGTCAATGGTCAAGAACTGATTCCGGAAATCCGTGATGGTTATGCTTATATTCACCGCCAATGGCAACAAGGGGATCAGATAGAACTGCAAATGGATATGGGAATACAACGCCTGTACGCTCATCCGGAAGTAAGGGCAAATGCAGGAAAAACCGCTTTACAAAGGGGACCGTTCGTTTATTGTTTAGAGGAAGTGGACAACGGGAAAACGATTGATTCAATTCTTTTGCCAGATGATGCATTGTTGACGGATCAATTCGATGCTTCCATTCTTGACGGTGTGGTGACTTTAGAAGCGTGTGCTGTTCAAGAAGAAAAATCCGATTGGGGGCATACGCTTTACAGGGTCAAGCCAAAAGTGCTTGAAGAAAAACGTATTAAAGCCGTTCCGTACTTTGTATGGGGAAACCGGGAACCTGGTGAGATGAGTGTTTGGATTCGGGAGAAATGATAGTATGTAAATATTGAAGAGACGGCATTTATTTTCATTTAAAAGGTAATTCAAAAATGAATATAATGTTTGAATTGAGAAGCTGCTGCGGCAGCTTTTTTGTTTAGCATAGTGTAGAGTGAGATTGAAAATTCCTGACTCTATTTGGAACTGTCGAAAATCTGTCATATATAACTAATGTATTCATGTTAGTAACATTATATAGTGGACCTAAAGCTAGCTATAAAATAACGAAGAAAAGTGTTGTTTTTTACAATAACTTCTTGTTGCTCTTGTTGTCGAAATTTGATGAAATAGATAATAAATTGTCTTTCTATGTACAATAAACATGACAAAGATACTGTGTTATTGCAGTTTAGTTCTACGAAAAAAATGGCCTAAACTAGTTCTGGGGGAGTTGGGTAATAGATATGGAAAAATTGACTAGGGGTTTGGCCTCTCAAAAAGGGGTGACATTAATTGAAATATTGGCTTCCATTGTCATTCTATCTATAATCGTTATTTCCTTAATGTCCTTTTTTGCCCAGTCTTCTCTGGCTAATACCAACACAAAAAAGATGCAAAGTGCCACCTATATTGCCGTAAAAGCGATGGAGGAAGTAAATAACACAATTTCCACAACTGTTCAGCCTTCAGATTTAAACCTACTTTCGCTCAGCGGGTACAGCAAGGTCACAGGAACGACCTCTACTTTTGAAAAAAGTCCTAATCCGGCAGGTTATTTTGTTCGTGTTGTTTTAGTGCCGAAGACAAGTCCGATGATTAGTATAAAAGTAAAAGTTTATCAAGATAGCTCAATGAGTAAGTTGGAAGCACAGATGGAGATGTTAGTATCTTGGAAGCAGCAGTAGGTGAATGAAAATGTTAAAAAAGAATATGGGATTTACTTTAGTGGAACTTTTGGCAAGCCTCGCCCTTTTATCAATCATCACTCTTTCTGCCAGTTCCTTTTATTTTTTTAGCCAAAAACAATCAAATGAGCAATCTACTGATACTCAGAATCAATCGAATGCAAGGCTTGCCATGGATATTCTCACGAAAGAAATCAGAAGTGCTGACAGTATAGCTGTCTCAAACACTAGTAATCAATTAACCATAGCCAACTCCACTGGAACCGATATTTATAAGTTCGAAAATAACTCATTAAAGAAGAACAGTGAGCCACTCATTACGGATTTACAAAATTGCTCCTTTAGCCCTTATCCAAATAGCACATCCATTGATTATGTAGACATAACTGTTACCTCTGCTTCTCTGCCAGCCACTAATTTAACGACAACTATCTATTTAAGGAAATAGGTGTTAGGATGAAAAAAAGCCTCAATCGTCTTCAATCTTATAACAATGAGCAAGGTGCAGCATTAGTTGTTGTTTTAATGGTTTTTATAGTTGTCACCATCTTGGGGCTGGCCATTCTGGGTTTGGCCGCATCGAATATGACGATGGCCACTGGGGACCGCAATTATCAATCTGCCTATTACATTGCTGAGTCAGGGATCAATGCACGAGTGAATGATATTAGTCCGCAATTAAAATCCGCGTACGCACCTGCAACGGATATAACAAATTTCTTTAATCGCATCGATGCAGCCCTTAATCTCGGTACAAACGTTGTTTACACTGATTTTGATTCTTCTTTTGGCCAGGAACCGAAGGCCAATGTGAAAATAGAAAAATTGCCGAGTGACTCTCTAGTTTCCTATTCAAAAACCTACAAGATAACGTCTACAGGCACGATTAATAACCGCTCCAGAACAGTTTCGAAGGTTATCCATATTACTTGGAAGCCAAAAAGTAAAGTAACCATACCCGCCAGTACCGTCATTTTTTCGAAGGAAAGTTACACGGTCAAAAACTATAAAGTAACGGGTTCAGTCGGTTCAAACGGCAACATTACCTTACAAGGCGGGCAGGCCAGTATATCTGGAAGCATGAATAAATATGTAAATACCAGTCTAGCGCTTCCAGATTTCCCAGCCTTTGATCCACCCGCCAATTATTCAAATTTTAATGACAAAACTTTAACGATGGATAAAGATAAGGCTTTTAATAATCTTACAGTTAATAACAATAGTACATTGTCCATAAAAATGGGAACCTATAACCGTAATCTAGTAATCAATAAACTTAGCCTAGGAACGAATGCAAAAATTGTTATCGATAATAATGGAGGAACCGGAAAATTATTCATTTATACGAAGTCGCTTTCTATGAGTTCTGGAAGTATTATGAATGCAGGCGGCGATTTTGAAGATGTATTTATTTTCTTAGATAGTGGACAAGGAACTCTGTTATCTGGATTGATTAATGGGTCTATCTATGCCAAAAATTCCGATATTATTATTAACAATCTCAATGGGGTTGGCGTTACAGGTCATGTAATTACAGGTGGAATCAATGTTAGTATCTTGAGTAACGATACTTCTGCAAGTGCCCCAGGGAAGATGCTTTATGCCCCTTTGGCAAAAGTATACCTAAATGCCTCCTTTAAAGGTTCTATTGTGGCAAATTCAATTGATTCACAGGGGAATGATGACCAAATGGTATTCCAATATACCCAAATAGATTATGATAATTCACCTGTTTATATTGATAATGGAACAGGTTCTTCACCCGTGAAGGATATTATTACAGCTGATCCTGTAAAGGAGAGCGATTAGAAGTTTTATTGCAAAAAGGCGTACGCTATACATCTATAAAAAAAGGAACCGGATAGGTTCTTTTTTTTATACTAAAAGAAGAAATAGTCGTTTTATTTTAATAAGCCACAAATGAAAAAATAGTTCTCTCTTTTCACCAAGTTTTCACCGTTCTCTATTATTATTCATTACATCAGGAACGAAAGGAGGAAATGAGATTGAATACTAAACTTAAAAAAGGTATTTTCTGGGGAGCTATCGTTGCCTCTATGGTAATCGCGTTCAATGTGTTCCACTTTCTACTAGGAGGCAGCAGCGCATATGCCAGAGGTCCACAAGGACATGGCTTTGACGGCAGGGGAATGCATGGCGGGGGATTCACTTCCCATCAAATGATGAATGCCCCTCACCAAGGCGGCGGATTTCCGTGGCTCTTCCTAATCATTGGACTAGCTGTTCTAGTACTAGTAGTAAGATGGCTTAGAAACAAATCAAAGGCAACTTCGATGCAACAGTTTATCGACACCTCTCTTGTAGGATCACATATACCAGTAACCAATCAAAATGCTAATCTTTTGGACCAATGGGAAAAAAATCTATTAACTAAAAAGGAGAATGAATAACAATGGGTATTTTTAAACGATTAAAAACAATTACATCAGCAGAAATTAACGGACTATTGGACGGAATGGAAGATCCAATCGCCATGCTAAATGAGTATTCCAGGGAAATGGAACATGAAATCAGGAAAGGCCAACATGCTTTAGCCAGACAAATTTTTGTGGGGAAAAAACAGGAAGCCCTGATTGCAGAAACGAGGGATTTAGTGGCGAAACGGGCACGCCAAGCAAAGCTTGCGATTGGCCAAGGTGATGACACGATTGCCAAACTGGCCGTACAAGAAAAGCTGAACCATGAAAAACAGCTACATGTCTATCAGGAGCAGTTAGAATCGATTAAGGGACAAACCCAGCTCTTGACAGAGAAATTGAATCAATTGAAAGACACGTATAACCAACTACAGCAAAAGAAAATCTTGTTGGCTTCCCGCGCCAATGTGGCTCACTCTATGAAACAGATCCAGAAGGTAACGGTTTCCTTCAATACGGATGATATTGCAAGAGGCGTGGCTCGTGCCGAAGAGAAGATTTTATTCATGGAAGCAGAGGCGCAGGCAGGAAATCAGTTTGCGGCACCATTAGCGCAGTTTGATGCGGCATACGATAGCTATGTGAGCGAGGAAGAGCTAAATCAGGAAATTGAAAAGTTAAAGAAGGAAAAATCCGTGGTATTTAATTAAAGGAAAGGGAAGCACCGTTTGAGGACGGTGCTTCCCTTTTTTGATCAATCCATTCAATTTGGTTCAAACGAAATTCTTTTGTTTTTTCACCGATATTTCACCAACCTTCGATATTATTCATTACATCAAGTAACGAAAGGAGATTATGAAATGAATTCAATAGTCAAAAAAGCTGTTTTCTGGGGAATGCTTATCGCCGCCGGATTATTTGCCTTAAATGTATTCCAATTTCTATTGGGAAAGCTTCCGCTTATCTTCGGATTGGCTGTTCTGGTTTTTGTAATCAAATGTCTAAGGAAAAAATAGAAGTCTTCTTCTACTTTCGAATATACGAGTAACCAATGAAAATAATATTTTAATTAAAAAGGAGAATCAACAACATGGGATTTTTTAAACGATTAAAAACAATCACTTCAGCAGAAATTAACGGATTATTGGATGGGATGGAAGATCCGATTGCCATGCTAAATGAGTATTCCAGAGAAATGGAACAGGAAATTGCTAAAGGCCAGCAGGCTTTAGCCCGACAACTTTTTGTCGAGAATAAACAGAAAGCTCTCATTGGAGAAACGAGAGAGTTGGTAGTGAAGCGTGCTCGTCAAGCGAGGCTGGCGATCGGTCAAGAGGATGACCTTGTAGCGAAATTGGCGGTTCAAGAAAAGCTCAATCATGAAAGGCAATTACAAGTTTATCAGGAGCAGTTGGAGGCGATTAAAGAACAGACCCAGCTCCTGAACGAAAAGTTAGATCAATTGAAAGATACGTATAGCCAAATGCAGCAAAAGAAAATCTTGCTATCTTCCCGTGCCAATGTGGCACAGTCGATGAAACAAATCCAGAAGGTAACGGTTTCCTTCCATACGGATGATATTGCTCGAGGTGTCGCCCGTGCCGAAGAGAAGATTTTATTCATGGAAGCCGAGGTCCAAGCAGGAAATCAGTTCTCTACTCCTTTAGCCCAGTATGATGCGGCATATAACAGCTATGTGAGCGAGGAAGAATTAAACCAGGAAATTGATAAGCTCAACAATAAATTGTAATAGAAGAAGAGAAGCCCAACCATTTACGGTTAGTGCTTCTCCTTTTTTGTTTTTGGCCAAAGATAGCCGACAACCGCACCTGCTGCAGCCGGCAGCATCCAGCCAAGACCAAGATGGTAGAACGGCAGATAATGTTCGTAGAATGCTTTCCATGACTCGAACAAAGAAACGGATGCCCCTGGTAAACTCCCTGCTAACGTGCTGTATCCGTCAAGAAGACTGACACAGAAAGTTAAGAACATAGACACCGCATACACACTTTGCTTATGGCCGAATAGTGGTGAAAAGAGAGTCAATATGATCAGGACAATCGCTAACGGATACAACAACATTAATACAGGAACGGCAAATTGAATGATATTGTTCAGGCCGAAGTTAGCAATGATAAAAGATACAAGGCAAAGGAAGAGTACAAATGATTTATAGCTTACTTTCGGAAATACGGTTTGGAAAAATTCACTGCATGACGTAATTAGACCGATACTAGTCTTTAAGCAGGCCAGGACGATAATGATCGCAAGTAAAATAGCCCCAAATGGCCCGAAATAATGTTGAGCCACCGCAGCAAAAATCAACCCGCCATTGTCGAATGTACCGGTTGCTGTTACGCTCGAAGCTCCCATATAGGTAATGAGTCCGTATATCAGCATCATGAGTGCCATGGCAAAAATGCCAGACTTCCAAGTGGCTTTTGCAATCTCTTTTTTATCCGTGATGCCTTGCCCCTTAATAGCATGGATCACAATAATGCCAAATGCTAGGGATGCCAGAGCATCCATTGTGTTATATCCCTCTTTGAAGCCAGTGATAAAGGCCAAACTTTTATAGTCTCCCACAGGCTTTTCGAAACTGCCCATCGGCTTGATGATGGCAACGGCAATTAATAGGAATAAAAACACTAAAAACGCGGGTGTTAAATATTTGCCGATATAGTCAATGATTTTTGCCGGATTCAATGAGAAATAATAGACGATGGCAAAAAATAAAAAGCTAAAGACAGCCAGATATACACTAGTGTGTCCAGGATTCATATAAGGTTCAAAACCGACCACGAATGGGACCGTAGCCGTACGTGGAATCGCAAAAAAAGGTCCAATGGTTAAGTAAAGCGCGATGGAGAAGCCAAGGCCAAACAAGGGATGGACGCGCCCTGCCAATTCCCGCAAGCCATTGCTTCCTGACAGGCCAAACGCCAATATTCCTATGAAGGGGAGACCGATGGCTGTAACCAAAAAACCGATTAATGCCGGCCAGAAGTTCGTGCCGGCAAGTTGTCCCATTTGAATCGGGAAAATCAAATTCCCCGCACCAAAAAACATTCCGAACAACATCGTTCCAATAACCGCGTAGGAAGAAAATGAAATTTGTTTCATGCTGGATGCTCCTGTTAGTTGAATTTCAACCATTTTAACAGCTTTTATCTTAGATAGCTAGCGTTCAAGTGAATGGGCAAAATCATCTCCTTATTATTAAAATTGTTTTTTCCCTTTTCACCAAGATTTCACCAATCTCTATTAATATTTAGTACATCAAGTAACGAAAGGAGAAAAGAAATGATGCATCATGGATTCGCTTCACATCAAATGATGAATGGCGCCTACCAACACGGAGGAGGATTTCCTTGGCTTTTCCTTATTATCGGAATAGTGGCTGTCGTTTTATTAGTAAAATGGCTAAGAAACAAGTCAAAGGCAGCTTCCATGCAACGGTTTATTGATACCTCTCTTGTCAGTTCACATATACCAGTGGCCAATCAGAATGCAAATTTGTTGGACCAATGGGAAAAAAGTCTATTAACCAAAAAGGAGAATGAATAACATGGGTATTTTTAAAAGATTAAAAACGATAACATCAGCAGAAATCAACGGAGTCTTAGACGGGATGGAAGATCCGATTGTGATGCTAAATGAGTATTCTAGGGAAATGGAGCAGGAAATAGTTAAAGGCCAGTATGCTTTAGCAAAACAAATTTTTGTGGAGAAAAAGCAAGAGGAGCTCATTTATCAGACGAAATCAATGGTGGACAAGCGTACCCGTCAGGCTAAACTGGCAATTGAGCAAGAGGACGAAACGATTGCTAAATTGGCTGTACAGGAAAAGCTTCACCATGAACAGCAGCTGCGTGTTTACCAAGAACAGTTGGAGACGATTAAGGGTCAGACCCAAATCCTCACCGAAAAACTGGATCAGCTGAAAGATACGTATAACCAAATGCAGCAAAAGAAAATCCTGTTGGCTTCTCGTGCTAATGTGGCCCAGTCCATGAAGCAAATCCAGAAAGCAACGGTATCCTTCAACACCGATGATATTGCCAGAGGCGTGGCCCGTGCTGAAGAAAAGATTTTATTCATGGAAGCGGAGGTTCAGGCGGGGAATCAGTTTCCCGCTCCGGCAGCACAGTTTGACGCGAATTTCAGCAGCTATGTGAGCGAGGAAGAATTAGCAAACGAAATGGAAAAATTAAAGCAGGAAAAAGCAGCAGCATTATAATTCACGAAAGAGAGGCGCCACCACGAAAGGTTTGGTGCTTCTATTCCTGAATAATGAAGAAAGGAGGATGTAGAATGAGTACGACTACATTAATTCTTATTTACTTGGGAATTGCGCTTATCGGGAGCAGGCTTCCTTTTATCCGCGTGTTTTTGGCCCATGTCCATAACCTGGTCAGCCAAGTCATTAGTGTTTGCTTGGAAGGCGGCAGGAACAAAATCCACCTGCAACGGGATGGGTCAGCACAGACCACCGGGACCCTGGAGTCCACCTTCAAGAAAGCTCTAATCTCTTATGTGGGCTATACAGGCGCTTCGGTGGCAGCGATTGGTTTGTTTTATTTGGTTGTAAGTGGCAGCTATTATTTGGTTATTTATCTATTTTTAGGGCTTACAGTATTGGCCTTATTATTGTGGATCCGCAACCTGTTTGGAATCGTTTGGGGACTTTCTGTTTCACTTTTATTAGCCTTGCCGGTCTACTTCCACTTCCAAACGGCCTTACCGTCCTTTATTAGGTATCAAATGGACTTGCCTCTCACAATTAACTATGAAATGATTCTTGTTCATATTAGTATTTTTCTAGCTTCAGTCTTGTTTGTTCAGTCAGTTATTTGTGCCGTCCAAGTCTGCAAGCAAAGCTTTATGTCAAGAAGCAACCCGGCAAGGAAGATTGCGCTTGTCCAAACAAAATTTGTTCCCGCGATTGTGTTGGGATTGGCCCTGGTTGGTCAGACCGTTTATGCAGGCTTCTATTTTGTGCAAAATTTTATAAGCCTTCCATTTAATTTCTAGAGTCATGATATCCTCTTTCAATTAGGAGAGAGGATATTTTCCAATTTTGTAAGCCTGTTGTGAACATGGTGTATCATATTGACAACGTTTTCATATTGTAATATATTGGTAACAAGTTAATATTCGAGATGGAGATAGGGAGCTCACTTGATTTTGATTCTTATAGAATCATGGTGAGCTCCGTCTTTGTTTAAAAAGGAGGAAGTTTAATGTCAGAGTGTTATCCAGTTTTGGAAGGTGCTGAACCTTTTTATTTTGAAGGAAACCGGGTGGGGATATTAGTTTCCCATGGGTTTACGGGGTCCACCCAGAGCATGCGGCCGTTAGGTGAGGCATACGCTGCCGCTGGATATACGGTTTGCGGGCCGCGTCTTACAGGGCACGGCACTCATTATGAAGAGATGGAACAAACCACTTACCAGGATTGGATCCTCTCAATTGAAGAAGGGTACCAATGGTTAAAAGAGCGATGTGATACCATTTTTGTGACAGGTCTGTCCATGGGAGGGACGCTGACACTATACATGGCCGAAAATCATCCAGAGGTTCGTGCCATTATCCTGATTAATGCCGCCGTCAGTGTTCCTGGGATGGAACCGGTCCGCCAACTCCAAGATATTCGATTTCTAGATGCCATTGGATCTGACATTAAAAAGCCGGGAGTGAAGGAACTGGCTTATGAAAAGACACCTGTCCGCTCCGTAAAAGAGATTTTAAACTTTATGGAAGAGGTAAAAGCGGAATTAACCAATGTTACCTGTCCGGCACTCATTTTTGTATCGGATGAGGATCATGTGGTTCCACCCGATAATGCCCAAATCATCTATGATGGCATTCGTTCTGAAATAAAGGAGATCCGATATCTAAAAGACAGCTACCATGTCGCTACACTCGATAATGACCAGCAAGCGATTATAGACGGCACCTTAGATTTTATTAAAAAGGCTCTTTAAAAAACATAGAGTAGGCTTAACTAAGAGGGTCCTTAGTTAAGCCTTTTAAACCGCGATAATAGAATAGTAAAGGTCAGGTCCAGGCTATTTTGTAAGTTGGCGATTCAATCTTTCTATTTCTTGTTCTATTGCGATGGCATCAATTCTCTCGAACAGTGGTTTTACTTCTCCAATCTCACTTGGAACAGAGTCCGTAAAGTTCCAATGAAGTTCCTTGTGTCCCAAAAATCTATTCAGTTGTTCACTGGTAAAGGGTAAAAAAGGCGACAGCAACTGTGCGAGATTTACAATGATGACAGTACAGTTAAAAATCGTCTGGTCGCATCCTGCTTGTTCCTCAAGGATTTGTTTCCAAGGCTTTTGCTCATCAAAGTACTTATTTGCAAAACGAACCAGCTCAAAAATTTCCTCCAATGCGCGCTTGAAGTGGCTTGCCTCGATTAAATTCCCCGCTGACTCATACACGGATTTGATTTTATTTTTTATAGCAGGATCAACCGAACCCTGTGGTATCTTGCTATTATAGTATTTACTAATAAGCTTCAAAGTGCGATTGACTAAATTCCCGTATCCGCCAAGCAGCTCGGAGTTATGGCTGTAGATGAATTCCCGCCATGAGAAGTCTGTATCGCGGTTTTCCGGAGCATTGATAGTTAAAAAATAGCGAATGGAATCGGGATGGTAGCGGTCTAACATATCCGGCACCCAAACCGCCCAATTCCGGCTTGTCGAGATTTTCTTCTTTTCCAAAGTTAAATATTCATTGGAAACAATGTGGTCCGGCAGTTTTTGCTGATGGATTCCCAACAGGATAGCCGGCCAAATGATGGTATGAAACGGGATATTGTCCTTTCCATGAACATAATAGGAAAGGGCCTCCTTACCCCAGAATTCAGCGTCATCCTTTCCTGATTCGATTGCCCATTTTTTACTGGCAGAGTAATAGCCGGAAACCGCCTCAATCCAAACGTAAATTTTTTTGTCCTCATACCCTTCGACTGGTACGCTGACACCAACAGGCAAATCTCTTGATACTGCCCTATCTTGTAATCCCTCCCGAATATACCGTTCAGATAAATGGATTGCATTTTCCCGCCAGGAAGAACTCTTCTTCGCTTCCTCCACCAATTGTTTCAGAGGCTCTTCGAATTTATCCAATGAGAAATAGAAGTGTTCTGTTTCCTTCACAATAGGAGTGGTGCCGCAAATTTTGCATTTTTTATCCGCTAATTCAACGGGATCAAGGATAGCAGAGCAATAATCACATTGGTCGCCCCGTGCCGGCTGTCCGCAGTTGGGGCAGGTTCCTTCCACATAACGGTCAGGCAGAAACTGATCACAGGTCGTGCAAAAGGTTTGTTCAATCCACTTTTTATAAATATAGCCATTGTTCAGCAACTCAAGAAAAATCGATTGTACGGTTTGATGGTGGTGGGGGGTGTCGGTTCGTGTGTAACAATCATAGGAAAAACCGAGTCTTTTAAAATTATCCGCAAATTCCTGATGATAGCGGTCAGCGATCTCCGTTGGAGTCAAGCCTTCCTGTTTGGCCCGGATCGTAATCGGCGTGCCGTTGCAATCACTCCCCGAAACATATAAAACTCTTTCCCCCTTTTGACGAAAATAACGAGCCAAAATATCTCCTGGCAATAAGCTCGCGATGTGGCCGAGATGCAGGGAGCCATTGGCGTAAGGCCAAGCTCCTCCAATATAAATAGTCATTTCAAATTCCTCCTTTTTAGTAAAAACAAAAAACCCCGTCCATATCTAAAAATAGATAAGGACGGGGTTATTAATCCGCGTGGTACCACCTTAATTCGCTAATTGCTCACACAATCAGCCTCTGCAAGTACGGAGCCATGTTTAATGAAAGGCACTTATACTGTGGTTTTGATAACGAGTACCAACACTCGCCGCAGCCTACTACTTAACAAAAGTCAGGTTCAGTACGGGGCTCAGAGGCCATTGTTCAAATGAATCACTTTGCTTCTTTTCAGCTCCCGAAGCTCTCTGTTGAAAGTATCATCATTCTACTTTTCCTCATCATTGCCATTGATTTCAATAAATTGAAATTATTATAAGGCGTATAAACTAATATTTCAAGTAATTCGAGAAGAAAATTTTTGCATGAACAGTATGAACTAATCAATCAATTTAATATTGATAATCTTTGAAGATTATAGGAAAATTATACTAATTAAGGACGAAGCATATTTCTTCAACGTAGAAATAATGGCGAATGAAGTGAAGTTTGTAAGATTGCTATAAGGAAAGTGAGGGTTCTGTTTTTTGCTGCTGGAAACTGATATCGACCAAATGCTTTCTGATTTGAATTCTTTTAATATGACGAGTCATAACCCAATATTCCATAATGTTATGGTTGGTTTTTTGCATGTGTTTTCTTTAAAAAGCATTTCAGAAAGCCTTATCGAAAAAACAAAGCATATCTATTTAACCGAAGAGATGGTCATAAAGAAATTGGATGAGAAACATAGGCTGCATGCTTGGTGGAACCCGGATTATATTGAAAAATTTGCGGATATGGAAAGGTTCTTTCATAAAAACAAAGAGAAATTTAGACTGGAACTGGAAGGGTTTGAGGTTGAATGGCCGAATAGTACATATTTCCATCAGGTGTGTCCAGTGACTAAAGCCCGCCCCTTTCTTACCATCTATCCTGAGTTGGAAATAGCCATCTTAACTTTTCAGGTATCAATCAATGAATGTACAGCCGATGACATCATTTTTGTAAGATCTGCCTTTATACACTCTGCAAAAACAGAAATGTTCCTAAAGGATGCTCCTTCGTGCATAAGCCCTGTTCCGGTAAAAGAAATTCATTCCATTAGAGACGAAGTCTGCAAACCATATATTCAGAAAATTATTCAAACGTTCACAACACATCCGATTGAGCAAAACATTGTGGTTTCCACCATGATTGAAATTAGAAAAATAGTAGACACAGATGGTCAAGTGATGGAGGGAGAGTTCTATGAAAAGTACCCGAATCACATATATGGGCTATTGGCCGGTGATAGCGGCTATCCTTTTGTTCCGAAGGATGTGGCCTCCAAGCGAACATTAGAATCTTGGCATTCACGGGAATTTTTTAATATTTTTAGTTTCGACCACACCGTATTAATGTTCAATTTTACAAGCAGTGAGCTATTCCAAAAATACGCTAGATTCCATCATAAAAGATCCGCTTTATACAATATAGAAAACAGCAGAGATTCCGTCGTAAATCCACCGGATATAGCGGGTTTAAATAATGGACCGTTAATTGTTTTGGAGAATGTGTCCATCTTGCGCTATCTGTTAAACATTGCCTTGCCAGAATTAAATGTTTACGAGGGGAATAATCGCTATTTTTTTGTGAAAAGAGATAAGTTGAATAGTATATTATCCAATTTAAATTTAGCAGGAATAGCGGAAGTTGGGAATTTGGAAAGTATGGTTAAAGATAGTATGGGGGTGTTGAAGGATTCCGAAAAGATCCGAACCACCCTGGATGAATTAGAACGGTCATTGACCATGAATTATACAAAAAGAATGAATATACTCCTAATTTTCTTCGGTCTTATTCCTTTAATCATAACGGATAAAGTTCTAAGTTATATAATGGAACATTGGTCATGGTCGCTTGAAAAAGTCATCATTACCAAAGGGATTTTACTGATCGGATTTTTAATGATTGCAACTATTATAACCTGGAGCTTTTTTACAAGGGAGGGATCGCCGGGAAGCCTGGTGAAATTAATTGGGACAAGATTCCTCAGCTATTTCTACCAGTTTAACAAGCAGGCGAAAAATATCATTCACTCCATAAAGAACGGTTCCGTACTACTCAAAACGGCCTATATTTGTCTGATCTTATTGATAGTCTCATTGCTGATTCTGGCATTAAGTCACCTCAAAACCAATTTGCTATAGAAATATTTAAATTATAATGCCTGATACTACCCGTGATTTGTCGAATTTTTTTCAGCCGCATCGGGTGGCGGCAGGCATTTTTACTTCTTGTTTCTGTTATGTAAAATAAGTCGAAATTTTAACAGAATATTCTACATAAAATTACATTTATATTACAAATCCGACGGTATCATTGTTTTTCCTCCCTATGCCATTTAAACTAGTAATATATTAGGACAGGAAATACTAATGTTTTACAAGAGGAGACTTTCAATGAAAAAAAAGTTTTTTAAATATACTGTATCCGCTGCCATTCTCGCCACAATGATTCAACTATCCGTCACACCTGCTTTTGCCGCACCTGTGACTCAAAAACAAATAGATGATGCTAAAGGCCAAGTTGAGGACTTTGAAACCAAGGTTCAACAATTAGACAACCAAATCAGTACGGCAATCGACAAGAGCGAAAAGCTAAGCAGTCAAATTGATACGCAGCAACAAAAAATAACAGAAACAGAAACTCAAATTGATCAAGCTAAGAAAGATTTGGATGCTCATAAGCAGGTATATGCTGAACGGTTAAAAAGCATCCAGTCAGAGGGAAAACAGTCCGTTGCTACTTATGCGGAGATCTTGTTCACTTCCGAAAATCTTTCCGAGTTTTTAACCCGCTTTACGGCGATTTCAAAAATTATTGAAAGTGACACAGACTTACTGCAAGGTCTAAAAGATAAGCAGCAAGTTTTAGATGATGCAGAGCAAAAGTTACATACCGAATTGCACAATCTGGAGCAAAGCAAGACTGAATTGGCTGCTCAGCAGCAAAAGATTGAGGCTGATAAGCAAGAAATTGCCCAAGCGTTAACCAGTGCGCAATCCAATCTGCAAACCCTAGAAAGTCAGAAAGCTGCGGAAGAAGAAGCTGCACGCCAAGCTCAATTAGCCCAGCAGCGTGCCCAGGAAGAGGCAGCGCGTCAAGCTCAATTAGCAGCCCAACAGCAAGCCCAGCGCCAAGCTGCATCAGTACAGCCAGCTGCAGCCACCAGCGCTGCCAAAACCGCATCTGTTGCTGCATCATCGGCACCAACAGTGGCTCCAGTCAGTGCAGCAAGCCCAGAAGCTGCAAGCAAGCTCATCGCTTATGCAAAACAATTTTTAGGTGTTCCATATGTTTGGGGTGGTTCGACACCAAGCGGGTTTGACTGTTCCGGATTCACTTCCTATGTATTTAGAAATGCAGTGGGCATTAGTCTTCCGAGGGTTTCAAGCTCCCAACAAAATTTTGGAACCAAGATTCCTTTAAGCCAGGTGCAACCCGGAGATTTAGTATTTAGAGGATCACCAGCCTACCATGTTGGTATTTATATTGGAGGCGGACAGTATATCCATGCTCCACAAACGGGAGATGTAGTAAAAATTGCATCATTCGACCCATCAAAATTCAGCAGTGCTTCTAGAGTTTTAAAATAAGTTTAATAGAATCTAAAAAAGGAGGTGCGCCTATTGTCGTTAGGTGTTCCTCCTTTTACTTTGGAATAAGAGTTTAATTGAAGGTTCATTTCATCCTTGTTTTTTGGTATAAGGAAAAAAATAACGTCCACTACGGTGAACGTTATTTTTTATAATATAGATTACAGTCAACTAATTAAAACGCTGCAGTCAATCCGCCATCGGCAACCACAACGGTTCCGTTTATAAAGCTGGATTCGTCTGAAGCTAAGAATAAAGCTACTTGGGCAATTTCGTCTGCCTCGCCTATTCTTGGCATGACAGCCTGTACAGCTTGTGTACGGCTCATGCCGAATTCATTAATATTCTTCATCGAGGCGGCAATGTTTGTTTTTACGCCGCCTGGGGCAATGGCATTACAGCGAATGCCTTTGTTGGCATACATGTACCCGGTATTCTTTGTCAGACCGACTACAGCATGTTTGGACGCACCATACGCAACGCCTGCGTGAGCCCCATTTAAGCCTCCGGTTGAAGCGACATTGATGATGACGCCTTTTCCTTTTTCCAAAAAGATAGGAATCGCTTTGCGCATTGAACGCATAACACTTTTGGTATTAATGTCAAAAATTAAATCCCATTTTTCGTCGTTAATTCACCAACAGGTTCAAACCCATCCATAATGCCGGCATTGTTGACCAAGATATCTAAAGTCCCAAATTCTTTCACAGCGGTGTCAATCATGTTTTCGATATCTTCCAATTTGGCTACGTTCGCCTGAACAGCAATGGAGGTACCGCCGTTATTGGTGATGGCCTCCACAACCGCTTTTGCCCCTTCAATGTTGAGGTCGGCTGCAATGACTTTTGCCCCTTCTTTGGCATACAACTCAGCAATGGCTTTTCCCATCCCGGATGCTGCGCCCGTCACGATGGCAACTTTATTAGACAGCTTCATAAAAAAACCCTCCTAGTTTATTGAAAGCCCTTTCGATTTAATTTTATGGCGAAATTATCCATTTTTCAACAATTACACCCTAATTCTTACTTGATCTTGGGGGAAAGAATGGGAGGGGGCATAGAAACATGGAACATTGCGTTTTTCCAAGCATCATTTAATTTTAATAACAATTTTCCCTTTTGCATGATGGGTTTCGCTGAGGGCATGGGCATCCCGGAGACCTTGTTCACTAAGATCAAACACATTTCCGATGATTGGCTTTAATTTGCCCTTCTCCATTAAATCGGCTAATTCAGTTAGTTGTTTTCCATTTGGAATAAGCCAGTGGAATTTAACGTGAATCCCTATTTCCTCGGCCGTTTTTTCATCCGGTGGCTGCGCTATCGATACCAGAGTACCACCTTTCTTTAACACTTGATAGCTTTTATTTTGGATTTCGCCCCCCATCGTGTCGACTACTAAATCATAATTTCTCAATTCCTTTTCGAAATCCTGTTGATCATATGGAATGACCAGGTCAGCACCCAATGATTTCAGGAATTCCTCATTTTTGCTGCTGGCAGTTGTGGCTACATAATAACCAAGGCTTTTGGCAATTTGGATTCCTAAACTGCCCACGCCGCCGGAGCCGGCATGGATCAATACTTTGTCACCTGCTTTTAATTGGGCAAAATTAACCAAACATTGATAAGCTGTCAGTCCTGCAAGGGGGACAGCTGCTGCCTCTTCAAAACTGATATTGTCAGGAATCTTTGCCAGCAGGTGTTCCTGGGTCACGATATACTCTGCATAGGTTCCCTGTGCGGTAGTTTCAGGTCTTACGAATACACGGTCGCCCACATTGAATTTAGTTACAAGGGGTCCGATTTCCGAAATGATACCCGCCGCATCCCAGCCCAAAATGATAGGAAACTGAAAGGGCAGCATTTCTTTAAGGTGTCCTTCTCGAAGTTTCCAGTCAATTGGATTGATGGAAGCGGCGTGCATTTCGATTAAGACTTCTCCTTCTTGGGGAACCGGTTTGGGCACGTCCCTTTCCTTGAGTTCTTCTTTGCCGCCGTACTGGTCAATGACTATTGCTTTCATACGTTTTCATCACCTCATCTGTATATTCCACCATTATTTTGTTTCTGTTGCAGCTTTTTATCCTAATGAAATGGGGCCTATTCTTGTGCGGGGGGCTAAAATTCAGAAATATGAAACAAATGCCTTTTTTTCTTAATTGACGGAATGATATAAACGTTATATGATATTACATATCATGTAAGAAAACCTAACGTACGCAAGAAGGTGACCATGAATGAAAAAAATTGAGGCCATTATAAGGCCAGAAAAGCTCACTGAGACCATTAAGGGTCTAAAAAATATAGGGGTAACTGGATTTACCGTATCTCAAGTGGTTGGACGAGGAAAACAAAAAGATACCCAAGGGGTATACCGTGGGAAGAATTATAACGTCACTCTCCACCCTAAGGTAAAACTGGAGATCGTCCTTTCTGATTACATGGTGGAGCGCACAATCAAAACCATTGTGGAAAATACCCAAACCGGAGAGGATGGGGACGGTAAGATTTATGTTTATCCAATCTATGAAGCTTATAATATACGGACAGGAAAACCAGACTTTGATATTGATGAATTAAACCAGGAGGAATAACATTCGTGGAACTGATGTTTTTAAATACCGTATGGGTCGTGTTGGCTGCCGCCATGGTGTTGTTTATGGAAGGTGGATTCAGTTTACTAGAAGCTGGTTTTGTTCGAACGAAAAATGCAGTCAATGTCACCATGAAAATCTTTGTCGATTTAACCGTTGGGGCATTGGCTTTTTGGATGATTGGTTTTGGCATGATGTATGGACATGATGCATTCGGCTTGATTGGTACCACCTTATTCGGCAATCCTGAAAAGATTTCCCTATCGATTCATTTACCAAGCGCTGCCTATGTGCTGTTCCAAATGGGATTTGCAGTGGCATGTATCTCGATTGTTTCTGGTGCGGTTGCCGAACGGATGAATTTTAAAGCCTATATAGTAACAGCCGCGCTTATTTGTACGATTGTTTATCCCCTGTCTGGCCATTGGATTTGGAATAGTGACGGCTGGCTGGCGAAACTGGGAATGAAGGATTTTGCCGGGTCAGCAGCCATCCATTCGCTTGGAGGCTTTACTGCTCTTGCGATGGCAAAACGGTTGGGACCTAGAAAAGGAAGGTTTAACTCGGACGGCAGCGTCAATGTCTTTGCCCCTAGTAATATTCCTTTGGCGTCGGCAGGTGCATTTATTTTATGGTTTGGCTGGTTTGCTTTTAATGCGGGAAGCACATTGGATGCCTCAAACAGTGCCTTGCCTTCCATTGCCATTAACACGATGCTTGCCGGGGCAAGCGGAGGTACAGCCGCTTTGTTTTTGACCATGAAAAAATTTGGCAAAGCTGACCCGAGTATGACGATCAATGGAGTACTGGCAGGATTAGTGGCCATAACAGCGGGGTGCGCCTACGTTTCTCAATGGAGTGCTATTATAATAGGTGTTGTGAGTGGATTTATTGTTATTTATGCCACATTATTTGTGGACAATTTGAAAGTTGATGACCCGGTGGGGGCAGTGGCGGTTCACGGCTTCAACGGGGTGTTTGGAACGATTGCGGTTGGATTGTTTGATACTGCCCATGGCTTTCTGATAACGGGGAACTTTTCTCTTTTGGAAACCCAAGCTTTAGGGGCGGTGGTAGTCATCCTCTGGGGGTTAATCGGGGGTACATTCATTGCCATAATATGTGAAAAAACAGTCAGCCTTCGAGCAACTGAACGCGAGGAAGAGGAAGGCTTGGATATGTCGTATCACGGGATCCCTGCCTATAACGAATTAGAGCGATTTACTGATTTGCCCGTCAGCCTCTACAACTTTGAAGAAACAACCGGTATCTCGATTGCACCGACTAATAAAGAAAGAGCTAGGGAAGTAGTTTAAGAGAAGAGGATACCCATAGATAGGACGCTCATAAGAGTTCCCATCAATGGGTATTTTTTATATCCGACTTGCCGCAAACATTAACTCATATCAATCACCATAACTTTTAATAGTGAAATCCTGTTATATAACCTGTAAAATAAAACCAAGAGGAAGGAAACGCCTCCAATCTTTGGTGAGGATATTAGCTTATATTGGTACAAGTGCTGGACAAACTTATGAAAATGTTTATAAGAAATATAAACAAAGGGGTAATAAGATTGCTTCATTTAGGTAAAGAACAACTCAAAAAGGAAAAAGACCAGTTTTTAACACTTGGCATTAAGACACCTAATTATGATTTTGAGGAAATCTGGGAGAACACCAAAGAATCGCCGGTCTGGGTGCACTTTGGTCCTGGGAACTTATTTAGAGCGTTCCATTCAGTCCTGCAACAGCGTTTAATCGAAAACGGCGAAACCGACAAAGGAATTATTGTGGTTTCCACCCATAGCAATGAGGTGGCTGAAAAAATCTATCGTCCCCATGATAATTTAAGCCTGAATGTCGTCATGAAACTAGATGGGGCACTCGATATGGAAGTGATCGCCAGCGTGGCGGAAAGCATCGCCACAAAAAATAATCCTGCATCGTGGCAGCGCTTAAACGAAATTTTTCAAAATCCATCTCTTCAACTTGTTACTTTTTCCATCACAGAAAAAGGTTATGACTTAACAGACTTTAGTGGGGAAATTCGTGAAAATGTAAAAACGGAAATCGAAAAGGGACTGATTCACCCCAATCATACAATGGTTATGATTGCGGCCCTTTTGCATGCAAGGTATCAAAATGGAAAAATGCCGTTAGCTTTAGTCAGTACGGATAACTTCTCCCATAATGGAGATAAGCTGAAAGAGGCGATATTGAAAGTAGCATCCATCTGGAAGCAGCTTGGTTTTGTGGATGAAGGGTTCATAAATTATCTGGCTGATGAAACAAAAATCACCTTCCCTTGGAGCATGATTGATAAAATTACACCCCAGCCATCTAAAATCGTGGCAGATAAATTGACACAGTTAGGTTATGGCAGCGCTCAGCTGATCTATCCAAAACCAAATCGGCCGGCACTTGCGTCCTTTGTGAATACAGAGGAAGCGGAGTATTTAGTGATTGAAGATCATTTTCCAAATGGCCGTCCTGCATTGGAAAAGGCCGGCGTGTATTTTACGGAAAGAAACATTGTGGACCAAGTGGAGAGAATGAAGGTATGCACCTGTTTGAACCCGCTTCATACTGCATTGGCTATTTTTGGCTGCTTGCTGGATTATCATTTGATTTCGGACGAAATGAAGGATGACGACCTAAAAGCCTTGGTTGAAAGAATTGGATATGTGGAAGGGATGAAGACGGTCACCCATCCTGGTATCATTGACCCTATGAACTTTATTAAAGAAGTCCTTGAAGTGCGATTCCCTAATCCAAATAATCCGGATACGCCACAAAGGATTGCAACCGATACCTCCCAAAAGCTCGCCATTCGGTTTGGGGAAACCGTAAAATCGTATGTCCAAAGGGACGACTTAGATGTCGATGATTTAACATTTATCCCACTGACGTTAGCAGGTTGGTGCCGTTACCTCAAGGGTATTAATGATGAGGGGAGAGAAATGAAGCTGAGTCCTGACCCTCTTTTAGAAGAAGTGCAGCGATATATGAAAAATATAGAATTCGGCAATCCAGAATCCGTAGGTCAACACTTAACCCCCATTCTGTCTAACCAAAGAATCTTTGGGGTAGATTTATATGAGGTTGGAATGGGAAGAAGAGTAGAAGAATACTTTAAACTTCTTATACAAGGTCCAGGGGCAGTACGACGGACCCTGAATGAACTTATTCATTCATCTGAAGGCTAATATTCTTGCAAATTCTAAGCAGACTTGAAAACGTAACTTGTTTTCAAGTTTTTTTGTGAATATCTTTAAAGGCAGCTGAATCGGTTTTCTTCCAACTTGTGCCGGCTTTTTATTGCTCTACAAGGAAATGAATGGATAATAACCTAGCCACTTCTAATAATAAAACTAGCGCTTATTGGTTGAGGTGGGGAAAAATGGGCAAGATTTGGCACATCTATATAACGGATTGGAAAAATATATTCCGCGTACCAACTGTTCTGCTATTGGTGGCTGGACTGATGGTCCTGCCATCTGCTTATGCTTGGTTTAATATTAAGTCGATGTGGGACCCCTACGGGAATACATCAGGCATTCAAGTGGCGGTGGCGAACGAGGACGAGGGGGCAGAAGTCCTCGATAAAAAATTTAATGCAGGAGCTGAGACCGTTAAGAAGTTAAAAAAAAATCGGAAGCTGGGTTGGGTGTTTGTAAAACGGAATCAAGCCATAAAGGGAGTAAAGTATGGGGATTATTATGCCTACCTCATCATCCCGAAGGATTTTTCCAAGAAACTGGCGAGCATTATCGAAGCGAACCCACAGAAACCTGAGATTGTTTTCGGGGTAAATGAGAAAATCAATGCGATTGCCCCGAAAATTACCAGCTCAGGTGCATCCAGTGTTACTGCTCAGATTAGTGATGCCTTTACAGAAACTGTCGGCGATGCCATTTTTTCAGCTTTTTATCAGGCCGGTGTCGAACTCCAAAAAGAATGGCCATCCATCCAAAACGTTGCCAGCCAAATCCTTGACTTGGAAAAGGCTTTGCCGCAGATTGAAGCCATGGGAAATAAAGCCATCGAGCTTGAAGGAAAGCTGCCGGAGATACAAGAAAAAGGCCAGCAAATCATTCAACTTGAACAGAGAATCCCAGAACTGGACAGTGCTGGGGACAGTATTCTAAAAGTAGAGGCAAACCTGCCGACGGTAGAGGAGGCAGGGAAGCAAATCGTGGCATTGCAGGACAAGCTCTCTGATATACAGGGCACAACGGCCATTATGAGTGATGTGGTTTCAAATCTAACAGAAATTGAAACAAAAATCAGCCAAGCTATCGATAGCTTGGGTGAGGCGAACCAATCGGACACATCCGCCAATCAGGATCAGCTGAATTCCCTTTTTAACGAATTGAAGACCATTCATCAAGATATCCAAGACCACCGAAATGATATATTACAGCAGGTGGACATAGTAGTGGGAGGCATTAATACGGCAGCTGATTTTGTGAAAAATGATCTTCCGACAATTGAGGGGAAAATCCATAAAGCAGCCGATTTCGTTCGAAACGATCTGCCTAAAGTGGAGGATGATATCCGGAAAGCGGCGGACTTGATCCGAACGAAGTTGCCAGAAGTGGTAAGGGTCATACATAAGGCAGCGGACTTGGCAAGAAATGATCTTCCGGGATTCGAAGATGAAATACGGACGGCGGCAGGCCGGATCAGACAATTTAATCAAAGTGTCAATATTCATGATTTGATTGAATTTTTAACGCATGACCCGGAGGCAGAAGGCAATTTTTTATCAAGCCCTATCCAGTTGAAGACGAAACGCATCTTTCCAATCCCCAATTATGGTTCTGCGATGACGCCATTTTACACAATGTTAGCCCTATGGGTCGGAGGGATGCTTCTCATCTCCTCCCTAAGGGTGGATGTGGAAAATCCGGAGAAGCAGTATAAACAATACCAGCTTTATTTTGGCAGGCTATTCACGTTTCTTACCATCGGCATCTTTCAAGCAATTATTGTATCACTTGGGGATTTGTATATCCTCCATTCCTACGTGGTCGACAAGCTTTGGTTTGTCCTATTGAGTGTCTTTATCGGCATCGTGTTCGTTATCATTACTTACACCTTATGCTCGGTGTTTGGAAATATTGGAAAGGGTTTGGCGATTATCTTCTTGGTGCTGCAAATCTCAAGCTCAGGGGCCACCTTTCCAGTCGTCGTGACTTCTTCCTTTTTTCAAAAATTGTATCCGTTTATGCCGTTCACTTATGCGGTTAGTATGCTGCGGGAGACCGTTGGCGGGATGATAAAGGAAGTGGTTATCAAGGATATACTGTATTTGCTTGGTTTTGCGGGTTTCAGCTTCTTAGTCGCGCTGGTGTTGAAAAAGCCTCTTAGCCCTTGGTTGGACCGCACGGCTGAAAGGGCAAAGGCTACTAAATTAATTCCCTAGTGCGATTCTCATTATGGAAAACGCACTTACTCTAATGAGGCACGATTGGCGGATTTGCTGATTGTGCCATTTTTTTATCGTTAACGACAAAAACTATTGGAATATCAGTGGAATTGTCGTTAAGGAGGATCTTAACGACAAAAGCCAGGGAAAAATCAGGAGAACTGTCTTTGAGAACAGTTCTTAAGGAGGAAATAATTAAACGGGGCGGCGGATAGGCTATCCTTATCCTCACGAGGGCGAGTTTCTTTAGATACTAAAAATGTTGGGATTTTTTGTTATATACCTTGTAATACGATATACAGGGTGATACGATATAGTTAATCAGTAATAAGAGGTGGTCTCTATGGACAAAGAAATGCTAAAAGGGAGTATCGACCTGTTGCTGCTGTCGTTGATCTCCCAGCGCGATTTGTATGGATACGAAATCATGAAAATCCTGAGGGAGACGAGCGGGGAACAGTATGAAATGGGGGAGGGGACACTCTACCCCGCACTTAAAAGGCTCGAAAAAAAGGAGTGGATCGAGTCCTATTGGACGGATACCGATTCCGGGAGAAGGAAGTATTATCATCTTACAGATAATGGTGCGGCTGAATTGGAGGAGAAGCGGAAAAACTGGAGTTTGGTCCAGAATCTTGTTCGTCGTGTGGAAGAGGGACTGACATGACCGAACGGCTCAAAAATTATGTAAACAGGATTGTCGCAGGGATTGACGGAACTCCTGAAGATAAGGAGGACATGGCAGAAGAAATGCTTGTCCATCTTGAATTGTTGATGGAGGAGTACATAGGAAAAGGCTTTTCAGAACAGGAGGCAGCCAAAATGGCGATCAAGCAGTTTGGTGATGAAGAAAACATCGGCCGGGAAATGCAGCAAGTGTTATATCCGTTCCGGAAGCAATTATTTATCATCTTGGCCATGCTATCTCTATTTTCCGCTTCCGGGCTCTATCTTGCTTTCCTGTTGATTAATGGGGATGCAGAGTATGACTGGCTGATTTCATCAATCGGTCTTGGAACCATTCTGCTGGTCTTGGCATTTTCCCATTTCAGGAGTACCTTGAGAAAGCGCTGGAGTATCTTTATCCTTGTGGCCCATCTGCTGCTGTGGTCGTATGGCCTGCTTGGTGCTGCGAATCTTTCAGGTGGTGCGATTGAAAGCATTATGTTGCTTTTGACCTGGCTGAATATTATATTGACGGCTGTCCTGCTTTATCAAACAGCGCTTTTGCCTGGCGCGCAAGAAACAAAAGTTCCGGGCGGCAAAAAGGTCATACACATTCTTTATATTACGACAGGCCTCATTATTTGTACGGCATGTTTATTTTTTATCTTTGGCGGTCTTATGATGATAGGAAAGTTGCATTTTATGATGTTGGTGTTTATAACGCCTTTGGCTATTTGGGGTGCATTGTACCGGCTGCAGCTTGTCCAGTGGGAAAAACACAAAAGAATTGTGCTATGGACGCCAGTTCTCCCAGTTTTATTATCCCTTATCATTGTCGGTTATTTGCTGCTGCCATTATTTACATAAGGAGTTGCTATTATTGAACAGGAAAAAATGGATGCTGGTCTTAAGTGTGCCGGCGCTTTTGCTAGTTTCCCTTCTTTCAGCCGGTCTCCTTTTGGCAAAGGAAGACAACGAAAAGGATGAAGGTCTTACTAACCAATACGATGTATCCGAAAACAATACGATTGCCTATGTATCTTATAAACAAGGAAAACCGATATTGAATCTTTTTAAGAATGAAAATGACGAGAGTCAAAAAATTTTGGAACTAGAAAATGATAAGCGTATATTGGACCCCAGTTTTTCAGCGGATGGAAAACTCCTGGCCTTTGTTGTGGCTAGCAAGGACATGGAAAATCATCCTTATTCAAGTGTTCAAGTAATTGACCTTGAAACCCAAAAGGCGAGGGAACTTTTCTCGAACAAAGACCTTGTGACCGAAGTGGAGTTTGGAAGGAATGGTGAGTCCTTGTTTTTCCTCGGTGCCGGTACCTTTACCAATTACTCGCCGATTACAGGGAAAAGGCCGCATGATTTTGATATTTTTGAATACAGCTTCGATTCAAAAGGAATCGAAAAATTGACAGATACGAAGAAATACAGCATGACGTCTTTGGTGGTTTCCGGGGATGACAGTACCCTTTATTTTCAAAGTGATGATGATTCGGAAGCGAAAAATGCAGATGAAATATTCCAAACGAAGCAGCGGGTTTTCTCCGTTTCGCTTGATCATCCGGAGCAATACAATGTTTTTTCAGATTCCGAGAAAGAAACGGATATATTTGACTTCTCTTTCACACCTGATGGGAAGAATTTAATTTTCCAATCGGTCGCTAACCCGGACAGCGGCGGCACTTTCCAGTATGAGCTGTATTCATACAGCATGGAGAACAAGGAGGAACAGCAGCTCACCAAAATGGGCAGTTATGCATCACACCCAATTGTTGCTGCTGACGGGGAGATAGTTTATTTCATGGTCGATGCCAAATTCGGAAAAGACAATGATGGGGAATGGCATTTATACAAAATGGACCTCAACGAAAGAAATCCTGACGAAATCTCACTTCCATCCTCAAAATAACCATGAATAGCCAAATCTTAATGATTTCTGCTTTACCGCGTTAAATCTTTATTGGGGTGGGGGACAGGCCCCCACCCTAGTAATGCTTTAATGCGATGAGGGACAGACTTCATTAGATTAAACCATATTTCTTAAAGCTATTATAGATTCCATCTTCATCAACTGAATCGGCAATATCATTAGCTACATTCTTAACGGCTTCTTGTGCATTTCCCATAGCAATTCCGTGTTGGACAAATTCAAGCATCTCGATGTCGTTGTAACCATCACCGTATGCAAAGGTATTTTCTTTTGGGATATGTAAATGGGAAATCAATTTTTCGATAGCGGTTGCTTTGGTAATGCCTTGAATCGATAGCTCTCCGCTATTCCTTCCCATAGCAGACACTGTGCTGGGAATGACTGTGAATCTCGGCGCGAATTCTTGCCCTATGATTTCGAGGGGGAAATCCGAACTAAAAAACGAGACTTTATTAATATCATCCCTAATCAAATCATCCTCTACTATGATTAAATCAAAAAATGGTTGGATCCCTTTTTCAATATCTGCTTTTGCCTCAGGTTTTTCCAATATCATTTTGTCTATTATAGATTGAAAATACCTTTTACTGTTCGGGCTGGCAAATACACCGTTATTTGATTCTAAAAAAAAGTCAATTTCATGCTTGATAAAAAATTCCACCAGTAGTTGAACATCGGCTTTTTTAATCCCTTCATGAAATAAAACCTCTTCTTCTATTTCGATATACCCGCCAGCGGCTCCAATGATTCCATCAAAACCCACCTGGAGTATTTCAGGAAATAGTTGTGATTTAGATCGCCCCGTATTTATAAACACAAGATGTCCATTTTCCCTTGCCTTTTGTACGGCAAGTTTCGCTGACTCTGGCATAACGCCGTGATGATTTACCAGTGTTCCGTCTATATCCAAGAAAATAATTTTATGCATCTTGACACCTACTAAATCTATTTTTATCGTGTTTAATCACTTCATAGTAAAAATAATATAAGAAACTCTAAAGATATCTTAATTCAATTAAAACTATTGGTATATATATGGGGATAATCTAGACTAAAATAACGGCAAAAGTCACTTGTTACATAAGTGTAACAACGCGTAACATGAAAAAATACTTTAATTGGTACCGTTAATGAATTAACTTAATCTATTAATCTTTGATTTGTTTACGGTACTCTGCAGGAGTGACATGATAATATTCCTTGAACTTTTTATAAAAATGATGGAAATTGGAGTATCCCACTTCCTCCGCAATACGGTTAATTTGAAGTTCAGTATTTTCGAGTAAAAGCTTAGCTTGACGGAGGCGGAGCTCTTGAATCATGTCACTAAACGTCTTGCCTAAGTTCTCCTTCAGGATTCTGCTTAAATAATTGGGATGAAAATGAAACCGAATGGCGACTTCCGTGAGAGTTGCCGTTAGATAATTTTCTTCAATGTACTTTAATATTTCCACAAAGGATGTCTTAATAGGCATTTCGTCATTAACCTGAAGTTTATTTCTTCTGGAAATCCGCAATAATTCAGTAAAGAGCAGGATGATGTTGCAATTTACTACTTCCACTGAGGCAAGGTCAGGATCCAAGTATTCGCACATGGCGGTACTGATATAGTGTCTGACTTTATTATTACCATGGGCAGGAAAGTAAAGATACCTGCCGGTTATATTGGGGCGATAAATCGCATCAATGACGAACTCTGAAATAAGGTCATTTTCTGCCAGATGGGATAAAATATACTGATTAAAGTAGTCCTTTCTTAGAAGAATATTAATGATGATGGTATCCTTATCTACTCTGTTGATACTATGGACGACATCGGTATCTAGAATCGTGAGGTCGCCTTCGCTCATCTCCACTACTTGGTCATTGATCACTTGGGTAAAATTGCCGCGGAATGCATAGCTCATCTCTAAATAATCATGTTTATGTTTTTTTATTTCAACAAAACGCGGATGCTTCATAAACGAAATTTTCTCCGTATTTTTCATCAAAATATCTGCAGTAAGTATATCGCTTTTGTACATTTCCACAGGTTGTTGATGAATCCTTGCTAAGATTTCCTCTAGATATTTTATATCATGATTAATAGATATAGTTTCCATTTCATCGTAAGACTTTAGTAATGTTTCCAACTCTTTTTTATGCATCTTTGCACTCCTAAATTCCTATTAAAAAAGTTATGATTTGTCATAAAACACAGCTTAATTTGATATAAAAAATTCAGAAAATATCAGGTAAGATAATTATGACATCGCTTACACCAAACTATCAAGCACTTTTTATTACCATTTTAGTTGCTAAATAGGTTTCGAAAAAAAGTTTAATAATGTTATTAAATCATTATTTGTAAGCGATTAACAATTTTAAGGGAGTTGAGAAAATGAAGAAGAAGGATCCGTCCGGTATTTCGTTAAAACAAAAGTTAGCCTTTGGATCGGGTGCATTTGGTAAGGATTTTGTTTATATTTTTATATCCATGTATATTTTGTACTATTTTACAGATGTATTGAAAATTTCAGCTACGACAGCAGGCTCTATTTTACTATTGGTCCGGTTGATTGATGCCGGATTTGATATACCATTCGGATTTTTAGTCGACAAAACGAAAACGAAGTGGGGGAAATTAAGGCCTTATTTATTATTCGGTGCAATCCCCTATGGTATCGTAGCTGCTTTCCTCTTTTACGCACCAAATTTCTCTGGTTCAGGAAAGGTATTCTATGCTTTTACCTTATATTTGCTCATAAGTGTTTTATATAGCGTCGTTAGTATCCCTCATGCTGCTTTAAACACGGTCATGACGGACAATGTCCAAGAAAGAACGCAATTATCGAAATACCTGATCATTTTCTCGGGCATAGCTGCTGCTGTCGCTGGTGCTATTACCGTTCCCATTGTTGGTCTGTTCCCAAGTGAAAAAAGTGGTTATTTCTTCATGGGGGTCCTTATCGGTGTACTAGCGATTATATTGATTCTTACTTGTTTTAAAGGGACCGCAGAGCAGGTGGCAGTAAGTGAAACTAGTGAGCAAGTTCCATTTAAGCTTGCGATTAAAACGATTTTTACCAATAAACCTTATGTCATATTATGTGCAGCCTTTTTGCTGGCACAATTGAGTTTAGGTGTACGCGGAGCCGCGGGAATCTATTACTTTATCTACAATGTTGGGAATGCCAACCTATTCAGTGTTGTTTCAGCTGTTGGCGGAATCGTCGGTTTAATCCTGACATTCCTCTCTCCTGCTTTAGTCATGAAAATCGGAATGAAAAACTATTATATTTCCATAGGGGTATTGACTATTCTGGATTACCTTTTGATCTATTTCGCACCAACCAGCAATCCACCAATCGTATTGGTCCTTAATATTTTGGCTGGTGCATTTACAGGTTTAACTATGTTTGCTGCGTGGGGTATCCTGCCGGATGCCATTTCGTATTCGATTAAACAAAATGGGCTGCACATTGAGGGTGTATATTATTCTCTTTATAACTTTATTCAAAAATTAGGTTCCTCTCTTTCTGGTGGTTTAGCAGGTTTTATTCTAGCTGCATACGGCTATAAATCAGGCGGTGCTCCTACTGCTAGAAGCCTGGAAGGGATTTTGGTGACCGCGGCGTTAGTTCCTGCGGCCTGTGCTCTTATTTTTGCGGTGTTGATGTTCTTCTATAAAACCAATCATACGGAAACAAAAAACAAGACAATCAAAGATGGTGTGATCAATGGATAATCGTTTAGCTGTAAAAGATTTAAAAGTAGAAAATCAGAAAAATCCTTTAGGAATTGATGTCCCTAAACCACGTTTTAGCTGGCTCATCCAGACAAATCAAACGGGGATTTTACAATTGGCTTACCACCTAATAGTGACAGAGGATAATGGGGATGAGGTATGGAATACTGGGAAAATTGAGAGTGACCAATCACTTTGGGTTGAGTACGGAGGTCCCCAATTAAAATCCCGTAAGCAATATAACTGTAAGGTTAAATTATGGGACAACCAAGGGAATGAGTCAGAGTGGAGCGAACGGGCCTGCTGGGAAATGGGATTATTGAAACAAGAAGATTGGGCGGCAAACTGGATTGAACCAGTGCAGCAGGAGGCAGTAGAAGAGCCTTTTATCACTGTGCAAGATATCTTTTCCGGCGGCTTAAAGGTTACTAGTCTTGAGGAAAGAGCAAAAGACCTTCGCCCGCCGCAATTATTGCGCCGCGCCTTTTCAGCAGAAAAAGCTCTAAAGAAAGCACGTCTGTATGTCACTAGTCACGGGATATACAAACTGGAACTGAACGGAAAAAGAGTGGGGGATATTGAGTTCGCACCCGATTTTACTGCCTATGGTGTACATTTGCAATATCAGACCTATGACGTCACGGATTTAATTGAAAAAGGAAGCAATGTCCTCGGTGCCATATTGGCTGATGGCTGGTATATTGGCCGTATCCAGCTGACAGGGCATAGCTGTCAATTTGGTGACAAACTGGGCTTATTGCTGCAATTAGAATTGGAATACCAAGATGGAACAACGGAATCTATCATATCGGATGACAAATTTGTCTCAAGCACAGGTCCTTGGCAATATGCCGATCTATTTATCGGTGAAAAATATGATGCCCGCCTGGAGCAGACCAACTGGAGCAAACCGCTTTTTAATGACAGTGAGTGGACTCCGGCCCTTTTGGCAGAATACTCCCTTGAAAACCTAACGGCCCAATATGGACCAAGTGTCCGGGCGATGGAGGAATTGGTACCATGTGATATCCACCGCGAAGAGGAAGGGGCGCAGATTATTGACTTCGGTCAAATCATTGCAGGACGGGTTCGTATTCGCATGGATGTCCCTGAGGGTACCACGATTTGCATGGAACATAGTGAGGTTCTTGATAAAGACGGAAAGTTCTTTATGAATATCATGGGCCGCAATAAGGACCAAATCGATATTTATATTGCAAAAGGAAACGGTCCTGAAACGTTTGAACCTAGTTTTGTTTTTCATGGGTTCCGTTATGTCCGGGTGACGGGTCATCCTAAAGATATTCAAACCGATGATGTACAAGCCATTGTTTTATATAGTGAAATGGAGAGAACGGGTAACTTCGAATGTTCCGACCCTAGATTGAATCAATTGCAGCAGAACATCCAATGGAGTCAAAAAACGAATATGCTATCGATTCCTACCGATTGCCCTCAGCGGGAACGCGCTGGCTGGACGGGAGATATTCAAGTATTTGCCCCAACTGCCGCGTTTAACATGGATGTCTACTCCTTCCTTGCGAGATGGCTGGGTGATGTACGGATGGAACAATTCCCTGATGGGCAAATCGCCAATTTTGTCCCCACGGGCAAGTACTATGTCCGGGAAAGCTCCGCCATGGGCCAGCTATCGAGTGCCGGATGGGGCGATGCCATTATAATAGTTCCTTGGGTATTATATGAGAGATATGGAGATACACGAATTCTGGAAGAAAATTATGAAGCGATGACAAAGTGGATCCAGTATGTGCGGAGTATAGCGGAAACGGAGATTCCGGAAGGTTTAGAGGAATCCGACTCAACTCGACTAGAACGGCAGAAGTATTTGTGGAACACAGGGTTTCATTTTGGAGACTGGCTCATCCCGAGCATAGGTAATCCTATGGAAAGTGCCATCAGGACAAAAGAACTTGTAGCCACTTGTTTCTACGCAAACTCTGTGAATCTTATGGCTTCTATTTCTGAACTACTTGGCAAGGCTGATCTTGCTGCCATGTATAAAGATTTAAATAGTAAAATTCGAAAAGCGTTTGAAGAAGAGTATATCGTTGACAATGGCCGAATCAGTGCCCATTTTCAGGGCATCTATATTTTGGCCCTTCAAATGAATATGGTTTCTGACTCAAAGCGTCTGCAAGTTGCAAAGCAATTAGGAGAATTAATAAAGGAAAATGGCTATAAACTTGATACAGGATTCCTTTCGGTACCGTATTTATTAGATGTGCTGTGTCAAGATGGCCATGCTGATATCGCCTACCGTTTACTCTATCAAACGGAATGCCCATCCTGGCTTTATGAGGTTGAAAATGGGGCAACGACCATATGGGAGTCGTGGTCTGCAATCGCACAAGATGGAACTGTTGGCCATATGTCCTTTAACCATTATGCATTTGGATGTGTAGGGGATTGGCTATACCGCCATATTGCCGGAATAAAGCCAGACCTACCAGGATATAAAACCAGTATCATTGAACCCCATATCGATTGTGGGCTAACTGCAGCAAAAGCAGAACTTAAAACCGGCTACGGATTATTAACTTCTGCATGGACAAAATTAGATAAAACGATAAAACTAGATATTGAAATACCAGCCAATACCACAGCTACAGTCGTACTCCCTGGAAACAGTAGTATTACCCACAATGGAAAACAACAAGAAACATCGAATGATTTGATCGTAAGAGTTAATGTCAGCAGTGGTAAACATCAGTTTGAATTTATTGAGGGCCTGACCCCCACCGCTTCACCGCGTTGAACTTTAGCAGAGTGGGGGCCTGTCCCCCACTGCTTTACCGCGTTAAACTTTAGTGGATTGGGGGACAGGCCCCATATCTACATTAGGTACTCCTTTTAGGATGTCTTTGCAAATAAAGAAACAAATTTGTGACAAGTTTGGCTACGATACCAACTAGTACGTAACCCAGAAATAGATGAAAGTAGTTGGCCTCTCTGTCTAGTTGGAATAATTCCAAAGCACTGAGGATTGGTTTGAAAATAAAGGATAGAATCATTGCCAGTCCAATCATGTAAAGGTAATAGTTTTTATTTTTATTTAGGGTCCATTGGTAAAGAAATATATAGGAGACTGGAACAAACGAGACATCGAGTGAAAAACTGGATGGAAAAACAGGCAATACTTTATAAGGATAGAACCAAAATGACTTGTTGGCCCCAAATGCATCGATATAGGAAAAAAACACATGGACATTATATCCATAAAAACCAAGTAATAAGGCCTTTTTTCGATCCATAAATAGTAAAAGAAGTATTAAAGGAACAAGTAACAAAGCCAGGACCGCCCAAAAGTGCCACTGGTTTAAAGCGGAATACTGGAGCCAATAATCCCAATAGCTATGTGAATGTTCCAGTTCTAATTGTTTTAGTTTCTCGATATGCCGCAATTGGTTTTTGTCCATGAAGTTTACCCCTGCCATGAATGTTTGAGTTAGTTTAACCAACCTTGCTAATATTATGAAAAATACGATTACCAAAAAAAGACCCAGCCAAAAACTAAATGTTTTGAAACTGGGTTTGTTTTTTATGGTTTTAGTATTACTTTAATGCAGTCCTCGGTTCTTGTATCGAAAACTTCATAGCCATGTTTGGCTTGATCTAATGGCAGGACATGTGTCACGATATCGCTAGGGTCGATTTTTCCTGAAGCAAATAAATCGTATAAGAAAGGCATGTAAGGAATAACCGGTGCCTGACCCATTTTAAGGTCAATATTACGCTGGAATAAATCCCCTAGTGGGAAAGCGTTATAGCGTCCCCCGTATACCCCTGTGATTTGGATGGTGCCGCCTTTTCGGACTGCTTGGCTAGCAATTACGATGGCGCCCATTGCCCCGCCTTGAAGCTTGAGCCCGCTGGCCAGAAATTCCATCGGTGTCCATTTTCCGTCCATTCCCACAGCATCAATGACAACGTCGGCTCCGCCTTTTGTGATTTCCTTTAAGTATAGGCCTGTGTTTTCATGCTGCTCAAAGTTAACAATTTCTACATTGTTTGTCCGTTTCGCATGTTGCAGACGGTAGTCAATATAGTCGACAGCAATCACACGTTTTGCGCCTTTATACCAAGCAAACTTTTGCGCTAGTAAGCCAACAGGACCACAGCCCAGGACGATGACAGTGTCTCCATCTTTGACACCGGCATGGTCAACGGACCAATAGGCTGTCCCCGCCGCATCTGCAAGCAATACGAGTTTTTCATCTTCCACTTCGCAATCTTCCGGGATTTTAAACGGAGTAAAATTCCCGTAAGGTACCCTCATGTATTCGGCTTGACCTCCAGCATAGCCGCCGGTCGTCTCGGAATATCCAAAAAAACCGCCCATATCACCGTGGGGATTGGAGTTGTCACATTGGCTGGTCAGGTCATGCTGGCAATACCAGCAGGATCCGCAGCTGACATTAAAAGGGATGATGACCCGATCGCCTTTCTTTAAATCACGGACACCTGGCCCTACTTCTTCAACCACTCCCATTGGCTCGTGTCCAATGACAAAATCTGTTGGGGTATTGGGAATCATTCCGTGAATTAAATGGAGGTCGGATCCGCAAATGGCTGAGGACGTGACTTTCACAATGATATCATCTGAATTCTTAATTGAGGGATCCTTTACATCTCTAACTTCTACATTTTTAATCCCTTGGTAGGTAACAGCTTTCATCTAGGCATATCCCTCCTTTTATTGGTTTGGTGTCGCAAACATTCCGCCACGGTCCGTGTCAATTGGAAACAGGGTCATCTGGGCAATTTGGACAGCGGTTTCTGTCCCTTTCATATCGACTTTGTACTGCTCCTTAAAGTCATGAGGATTGAGCCATCCGTTTTTTATCATCAAATCCGAAATATCCCCGTGCAAATCAATTGCCGCTTCAAGTTGTTTTGCTAAAACTCGCCTCAGTTCCGGGTTCGCCGTCTCTGTAATGGCAAAACCATAATTGCGAATCCCGTTTTTAACCGATAATAAAAAGTCCATTGCAAAGGTAGAATCTGCTAAATTGGGCATACCCTCTGCGTTTCTCGGGTCTAGGTAATCCTGCATTTTTTCACCTCCGAATTTAATGAAGTATTTGACTTTGTTTATAAAATGGAAGCAATTCATTGATGTCTTGAATCGTTTGCTTCACGTCTTTTTCCATCAATTCTTTTAACTCATTATTAAAACAAATTCCCTGCATTAATTTGGATCTTAGTAAACAGACGGTTTTAAAATTAATGATTTCATGTGTTTCTAATGTTTCATGTAAAGCAAGCATATCTTGATCCATTTCCTCACCTCCATGATCTTTCAATAACAAACTTATTTTCCCCAACCAGGTTTTTCTTTTATGCAAATGAACGGGAATAAACAATACTGGCTGATCGAAAAATGAGAATATCGACCTCCACTTATTGAAATGATAAGGAAGTAAATAACGAATTTTGGAGTGAAAAAAATGGCCAAATATTTAGGACTGCATGAAACGCTGGACCTTCACGAGTTGTTGACTTTTAAAAATCTCAGTTTAACCAAATCAGCCACGATGAGCGCATTAGCGGTGGATGAGGAATTAAAAACGATATTGGCAAACGATGCGGCAACAGGCCAAGTGCATATTGAGCAATTGCAGCAATTTTTAACCAATCGGGAGGCACAACAATGAACCAATTTATCCAAAATATGATCGGGATGGGCGGAATGACCGACCAAGTGATAGCGACAGATTTTCTTATATCCGCAAAGGCAGCTGTCAGAAACTATACGGTTGCCATAACCGAATCGGCTACTCCTGAACTGCGGGCTGTCCTAAGAGATCATTTGCGGGCCGCCATCCAAACCCATGAGGATATTACCAACTTTATGGTGGCAAAGGGTTTTTATCATCCGCATGAATTAAGTGAACAGCTGCAGGTTGATTTGACGGCTGCCAACACTGCAACCAATCTGGCACAAAAATCAAATAGTTAAAGAAGCAACGCGGTTTAGCGTTGTTTTTTTATGAATAGACAAAAACTGGATTAGCTGTGTAACCTTGGGCTTACGATGATAGTCTAAGTTGGTAAAGGAGGGTGATGAGCTTGAAGAAATGGATTGTTCTAATGGTTGTAATGAGTGTCTTAACTTTTTCAGTATGGGCTGTTGGCGGAAATTCCGGAGCTAAAGGGGACTCAAGTAGATCCTCCGTTAATAATCATGGATTTCCAAGCGAAACCGCCTTTCACAATGAAGACTACAAAAAAGTCGTTGCCTCGAATAATCAATTTGGAATGGACATGTTAAAAATAATCAGCGGTACTGGGGGTGGCAACACGCTTATTTCCCCTGTTAGTTTGTTCATGGCCTTATCCATGGTTTATAACGGCGCCGATGGGGAGACGAAGGAGGAAATAGGCAAGGTCTTACAGTCTGCCGGTATGGACCCCAATGAGATGAGTAAAGCGAATGCTTCCCTGATGTCACTGCTGCAACGGAATTCGAAACAAATACATATAGACATAGCAAATTCTATCTGGATCAATAAACAAAATCACTTTCAGACTGATTTCGCCAACAGCAGCAAGGATTATTATCACGCCAAGATCGAGGAAATCAGTATGTTGGATAGCCAATCCCCTAAAAGGATTAATGACTGGGTAAACAAGTCGACCAATGGAAAAATAAAAGAAATGGTGGAGTCTCCATTAGATCCCAATCTAGTGGCCATCCTCATTAATGCGATTTATTTTAAAGGAAATTGGAAGCATGAATTTAATCAAAAGCAAACGGAAAAACGGACTTTTTATCTGTCGGATGGAACTACAAAAAAAGTATCCCTTATGAGATTGAATGAAAAGTTATCCTATCTAGAAAATGAAGATTTCCAAGCAGTCTCCCTTCCATATGGTGACGGGAAGTGGAGCATGAACGTATTTCTTCCAAGGGAGAATTCCAGTTTAGAAGATTTACAGAACAGGTTGACGCCTGAAAAATGGGAAAAGCGGAAAACAGATTTTGCTGAAAAAGAAGGGAGCATTCTACTGCCAAAATTTGAGTTAGACAATGAGCTAACCATGAATGAAACATTGAAGTAACTAGGAATGGTTAAAGCTTTTGACAGCCAGCTCGCTAACTTTTCAAAAATGATTAAAGAGAAGGATCAGATATGGGTAGATAAAGTGAAACATAAAACCTATATCGAAGTTAATGAAAAAGGGACAGAAGCAGCTGCAGCAACCTCTGTTGAAATGAAAAAGGAGTCAGCGAGGATAGGTGAAAGACCGTTCTATATGGAAGTGAACCGGCCATTTTTCTTTGCTATTACGGAGGAGGAATCCGGAGCCATCGTTTTTATGGGACTTATTTCTGACCCATAGGGTAACAAGAATGAGTCAATGCAGGCGTACTTTAGCAATCAACACGGGTTTTCAGGATTCTCGTTATGGGTTCACAAAGATAGCATTTGTTAAAGGATATTAGTGCACTTAATATGAAAAAGCAATCAAAAATAATGGTGCAGTGGAATCTGCACCGTGATCTATACAATATTTCTCCTTATTGGCTGGAAGTCGCAGCATAGCATAGCTTATCCCAGCTCTCTAGTCATAAAAACGCTGTTCGGGTCATCGATATAGTCTGCAAAGGGCTCACAGTATTCAAAGCCGAACCTCTCATATAGTTTTCTTGCCGGTTCAAAAGCAGCCATCGACCCCGTTTCCAAACTGACCCGTTTATACCCCCGCATCATGGCTTCCTCAAGAATGTGCTGGAGCATTCGTGTGGCTACACCTTTTCTTAGAAATGAGGAAGATGTTCTCATGGATTTAACCTCACCATGAAATTGGTCAAGTTCTTTTAGCGCTCCCATGCCTGCCAATTCATTGCCATCCCAGGCGCTCCAAAAGGTGATATTCGGTTGTTTCAGCTTTTCTAAATTTAAAGCATGGATGCTCTCCGGTGGAGAATTCAACTTCATGCCATGAAGATGCTCACGTATTAATTCAGCCACTTCGGCCCCAGTTAAATCATCTTTTTTAATATCCATAAAAAACCCCCCTAATTTAAATCTTAAGTGTAATGCACCATACTATCTACAGTAATGTAAGAAACTATAACAATAAAGATTAGGCCGCCTTTGTTTACTGATAATCGGAATATAACACCTTTGGAATATTGGGATAAATATGGTTAAATTATAATACATGGTATTGGTAGTAATAAATACCAGGCTGTCTGCAGAGAAAGAAATTTTTACCTGTATAATTAGCTAATGTTTATTGAATGGAGGACTTGAAGTGGCATTGGGAACGAAATGGGTTCGTTATGGGGAAAATCAAGAATATATTGGATACCTGGCAAAGCAGGATCGGGTAAATGAAAATCTGCCGGCGGTTCTTGTTATTCAAGAAATATGGGGAATAGATGCTCATATTCAAGATATAACCGAACGATTTGCAAAGGCAGGTTACCTTGCTTTTGCACCAGATCTTTATGCAGAAAACGGGAGTAGAATGGAAGATTTAAAAGAGGAACGAGTCGTAGAGGTCAGGGAGTTTTTAGATTCGTTGCCACATACGGTTTGGAATAATCCAGGAGAAAGGGAGCAAGCCATTCGTCAACTTGAAGAAGGTAAGCAGACCCGTGTTACCAAGACCTTTGAAAAAATGTTTGGAGGAATCCAATCTTCTGTTTATATCGAAAACCTATTAGCAGCTACTTCATTTTTACGGAATGAATGCGAAGCTTCAAAAGGCCAAGGTGTGGCTTCCATCGGTTTCTGTATGGGCGGCGCTCTATCTGGGTTACTTGCCTGCCGGGATCCCCAATTACAAGGAGCCGTCATTTTTTATGGAAACTCGCCTTCTGAGGAAGAGATTAAAAACATTAATTGTCCTCTATATGGTTTTTATGGTGCACTTGATAAGAGAATCTCTGATCATATTCCGGCTTTTGCGGATCAGATGAAGAGGAACGGAAAGACCTTTGAATATGAAATGTATCAAGACACCCCTCACGCCTTTTTTAATGATAATAGGGCATCCTACAATGTGGTGGCAGCAAGGGATGCTTTCCCAAAAGTGTTGAATTTTTTTCAACAAGTCCTTGTAAAGAAATAGTTAGGGGGCCTGTCCCCCACCGCGTTACCAATTTAAAGCGGTGGGGGACAGGCCCCGATTTTTTAACTGCTAGCGCTGGTGTAATTCGCCAAAGCAAATTTCCAAAACCGGCGGGCCAGCCAAAGGAAAATCACCGCAACCAGCAGGGACGCTATGGTTGTCACGCCATCCCATTTGCCAATCAACGAACTCGCGGGTGTAAAGGTAACAAATGCGGCCGGAAGTACATACGTTAACGCCATCCGGAGCCATCCTTTATACATCGTGATCGGGAACCGGGTTGTTTCAAAAAAGGAGTTAAATAGGAAGGATAAATCATCCATCCTGATTACCCAAAAAGCGGTCGTCATCAACAGCATCCATAACGAATAAATAATCAGCAACGCCGCAAGGATGGTAACCAAAAAGAACCCGACATCAAGCAGAGATGGGATGAAGTGCTTTTGAACCAGACCATAGATAATGAGTCCTATTCCCAACACCACATCAATCAAGCGCCAGAAAACAAGATGCCTTAGGCTGACGAAAAACATGCTGTCAACCGGTTTGGTCAGCACATAATCCAGAGTGCCCATCCGGATATGCAAAAGAAGCCGCGGCATATTGGGGCGGAGTGCGAAATTAATCAACCCCTGCAACGTATTGAAAATACCGAGAAGAATCAATACATCCGCATAGACCCAGCCGCCCAATTGATCTGTTTGATAAAAGAAGATTTGAACCATTAAAATTGAAACAATGATACCCAACAGACTGGAAAAGAGATTTCCCATAAATTCGCTGCGGTATTCGAGTTCCTCTACCAGACAAGTCCGAAAGAATTCCTTAAATATACGCCAATAACGCCTCATGTTATCCCCCCACCGCCTGATTTTTCTTTAAACCAGCCTTCCACAGCACCCCGATTGCCACAATCAGAACCATCGCCCAAATGAACGAGCCTAAGAATCCGACCAAGAGGGTATGAGAATCTGCTGTACCTGTCAGGATTTCCAAAGGGAAGCCGATCATATAGCGATATGGAAAGAAGGTGCTGATTTGTTTGACAACGGGCGGCAAAAGGGAAAACGGCGCGATTTGCCCGGACAGAAACAACGAGACTGTTTCAAACATCGCATAGATGGCGGTCACCTTGTTCATCCAAAAACATAAGATTCCGAATAAAAAACTCATCGCGAACCGGATAACCGCCCCGAGTAATAGTGCGGCTAGAAACAACCCCCATCCGCTTATCGGTAGATGCAACTGAAGGACAGGAATAAAAATAGCTAAAATGATCCAACAAGGGACAAGGACCACTAAAAATAATCCTTTATAAATAATGTTCTCAGCTATTGCCCAATGAACTGGATGAAAGGGCCGCACAATCTGATAGGAAAACGTGCCTTCCCGTATTTGCCGGTCCATTTCCCAAACATCCCAAGCACTCGTCATGCGCTCTACCATAATCAGAGCCACAAAATATAAAATGAAAGATTCTCCTTGATCGGGATAAATATTCATCCATACCATCATGGTGATCAAAGGCTGGACCATCGTACCGAACATCCAGATCATGGTAGAGAGCTGGTAAGCAAACATCTCAACATATTTCATCCGTAAAATCGCCCGATACTTAGTGATCATGGGACTCCTCCTGGAATGCCAGCGTAATGACTTCTTCCATTGGCGGGTCTTGGATATTGAGGTCATTGATTTCGTAGTTGGCCAGAAGCTCGGATGAGACAACGGGTACACGATCCCTTGCAACCCGCAGCGTCAATCTTCCATCTTCGAATGAAACCACTTCACCGTAAGATTCCCAAGGACCACGGGTGCTGGAAGGGAGACGAACCTCTAGCAATTTATAAGGAGTTAATTTTTCTGATAAAACTTGCAGCTCTCCGTCGTAAAGAAGTTTCCCGTGATTAATAATCATGACCCGGTCGCAGAGGGCGGTGACATCGCCCATATAATGGGAGGTTAGAAGAATCGTTGTTTTGTGTTCCCGATTATAGTTGGCAATGAATTGACGCACTTTTTCCTGTGTATTGACATCCAATCCAATCGTCGGTTCATCCAAAAACAGAACGGATGGACGGTGCAATAACGAGCAAGCCAGTTCACATTTCATCCGCTGTCCCAAGCTCATGTTCCGGACGGGGCGCCCGAGCAAGGGTGCCAATTCCAGTAATTCAACTAATTCGTCTAGGGTTTGGCGAAATGATTGGTCATCAATTTCATACACACTCTTATTGACGAGAAACGTCTCCATCGGCGGGATATCCCAAATCAATTGGCTTTTCTGTCCCATGACAAGGCTCATAGTCTTTTTAAACTCATTCTTTTGTTCCTGTGGTTTAAAGCCGTCTACTTCAATAGAACCCGAAGTAGGATGCAGCAGGCCGGCTAACATCTTCATCGTGGTGGTTTTTCCGGCTCCATTGGGCCCTAAAAAACCCACAATTTCTCCTGTATTGATGGTGAAGGACACGTCCTTCACCGCTTGAACGGTTTCGTATTCCCGTTTGAACAAACTGCGTAACGCTTCCGTCCAGCCCTCCTGCCGGACATGGACGCGAAAAGATTTATTTAAATCTTGAACTTGTATTGACATGTTTCCTCCAACGATTAGTTTAATAGATTTCCATCACATGTATATGATTATAAACAGAAACCGAATGCATACAAGTATTAAATAAAGGTATTTCTTCCGAGACAATAAAAAAGGATGCCAGTGCATCCGATTAAATTAGATTTATTCTGTGAGCCATTTGTAAATTTCTAGAATGGTTTTATCCATATTTCTTTGCCCAGTTAAATAAAACAATGGGGTTTGTGTTAAACTCAATTCCTTCATGATTTTTTTATAAAAGGCATGGGCAAATACCGTGGTATTAATAAAGACAGCATCGACTCTCTGTATCTTGGAAATATCTCTGTTCTTCTCACCAGCATTGATAAACTTTATGGTAGGGAGGATCTCTTTCAGTTTCAGCTGCCAATTCAAGGAGCCGCCGAATAATACTATATTTTTAGATTGAATAAACTCAACCATGTTAAATAAGGAAGGAGGATGGTCATCTTCCTCTTCTTCTCGATACACAAAATTCCGAAGGGCATGCACTTCTTCAGCAAAATCCTCCATATTCTCCAGTTGCTGTCCCAATTGACGGATTCTGGCGTTTGCCGCCCGTAAATCCTCTGTTAATCCTTCTATTTCTTTTTGCTGCCTTTTATAAGTAAATCGCCATTCCTGCTGCTTTCGTAGTAAATGGGCCTCCTGCTCGTTAATTCTTGCTTCTTTGGCACGGATCCTTAGGTAAAAATCTTCTTTTGACTGATCCAGATATAACGTTTTCGTTTCCAGATAAAGTGAACTAAGGCATTGTTGGTAAAGGCAGGTGATAAAAAACAAATCCTGCTCCTCTTTTGTCAGGCAATTATATTTTTGAGCATACAAGATCTCCATAAATACCCGATCCAAATCTTCTTTGGTAAAAGGGATTTGTTCGGTTGCATCCAACTCATGAATTCCCAATGTTTTGAGCCAGCCGCCTAGTGCTCCGATAAATTTAGTGGGAGAGACTTGAAACACGTGCTGCTCCACCCACTCCATATCACAATGAGGATTGGTTTCCTTCGTATTTTTAACATTAGAACTAATCATAAATTCTAAAAAAACACCCAACGAATCAAAACGTATATTTTGAGGTATTTTGTATTCCTCATAAAGCCTATCAATTTCGTCTCTATGATTCTCACATGCCGTCTTCGAGAACATGACTTCTTGCATTCTCATGTCATTCAGGGATGTGTATAATACTTTCTGAAAAGACTTCCAGGCAACACTTTTTGTATTGTAAAATCGATTTTCCCGAACGCAAAGATACCAAAGGACGATATTTTGGTAGATTAATTCTATTTCCTTTACCGGCTTGCTCTTTTGTCTTTTAGCGAAGTTTCGCATAAAATGTTCGAATTCAATTTGATGATGCTGCTGTAAATATTGAAAAACAAATTTGTATCCTTTTTTAATCAAGTAATCAACGTGGTGAAATTGTTGATTCTGGTTACTCCATTCAATGATTCCAGCCGCTTGACGGATTTTTTCCTCACTTTTGGTCGTGTACGTTGAAAATAAAGGATTTCCTTTCAAGCTGCTTCCTTGATATGCTTCGTAAAATTCCCACTCGTTTTTTCGATAACATTCCTCAATATAAGGATGTAAAAAGGAATGGCCGCCCAAAGCGATACTCAAAAATAGATGGGTTATTTCCTGTTCCTGTTGAGGAATTTCCATTTTGTATGACATGTATTTTCTCGCCTCAATAAGATTTAGTTAAGATTATTTCATCATGTTTACAATATTTAGTAAATAAATACGAGAGAATCGTCACATAAACTTAACAAAACTCAACGAAACTGAATGAAACTTGACGACACTAGTGATATAACGAATAGGTACAAAGCCAAACACCTTTTATACTTGATAGCGGTTAAATAATATTTTCATAAATGGGGGAACAACATGTTTAAAAATCGTTACTTGGCCATCCTGTTTGCTCTATTACTCCTGATGTTATCAGCTTGCGGTAATGCTAATATAAAGGATACAGCGAAAGATACAGCAGCGAAGGCGCCAACAGAAATGATCCTAGCCACCACTACAAGTACACAAGACAGCGGCTTACTTGATGTGCTGATCCCGATGTTTGAAAAACAAAACAACGTAAAAGTGAAAACCCTTGCAGTCGGAACGGGTGAAGCACTTGCTTTAGGACAAAAGGGAGCGGCAGACGTTATGCTTGTGCATGCTCCAAAATCAGAGCAGCCACTGATTGATAGCGGCGATGCCATTAACTACAAGCGAGTCATGTACAACGATTTCATTTTAAACGACCCTTCTGAAAATCCGGCCGGTGTGAGTGGTAATGACATTCAGGCGGCTTTCAAAAAACTGTCTGAAACGGGATCCGTTTTTGTATCTAGAGGCGACGATTCTGGCACGAACAAAAAAGAGCTAGATATCTGGACAAAGGTAAATGTGCAGCCTGCTGGTACATGGTATGTAAAGACCGGCCAGGGAATGGGACAAACCTTGCAAGTGGCAGCTGAGAAAAAAGGCTATGTTTTAACCGACCGCGCTACATGGCTTGCACAAGAGAAAAATTTGAACGGACTAAAAATTGTCGTTGAGGGTGGCAATGATTTAATGAACATTTATCACGTCATGCAGGTAAATCCTGATAAACACAAAGATGTCAAAATCAATAGCACCGATGCGAAGAAATTTGTCGAATTCATGGTAGACCATCAAACACAAGACGTCATTGCGAATTTCGGCAAAAAAGAATACGGCCAATCATTATTCTATAAGTATACAGAGTAAAAGGAAGACCCTTCATCAAAGGCTGACTGGTGTATAAAAAAAAACCCGAGACTCCTTCATAAGATTATCGGGTTTTTTCAATATAAGCTATTAGGTTTGAAGGATGGTGATTCTCCTTTGCATGTGAAGGTTTTCGTAGTTGATAGTTTCAAATATACCTCTTTTATTCTAAAGAAAAAATTTCGTAGAATAGGAGTGGTTGGCTCTTTAATATCTGCTGTTCTTTTTGTATTCTAAGGGAGAGGAAATTTTTAAAATGTAAGCGCTGTATTTTGCGAATCGCTTTAAAATATCAAACCAAAGGGAGATGTATCAATGGCAGGAGGATCCGGGTTTACGTTTCAATCAGACGATGGTACCGATATCTTTGCGAAAAAGTGGTCCTTGGAAAGCAAGAGCAAACCAAAAGCCATCGTTCAAATCTCACATGGCATGGCTGAACATATTGCCCGGTACGATTCTTTTGCAAACGCACTGGTCTCAGGGAATGTGTTTATATTTGGGAATGATCATCGCGGCCATGGGGAGACAGGGGAAAAGACAAACAGTATCGGATATTTTGCCGACGAAAACGGGTTTGCAAAAGTGGTTGAAGACATGCGGAAACTGACTGACATTATTGAAAAAGACTATCCGGATGTACCGATTTTTTTATTTGGCCATAGCATGGGATCCTTTTTAGCCAGACGATATATCCAATTGTACGGTGACCGGCTGTCCGGCGTCATTCTGTGCGGTACCGGCGGGGACCCCGGCTTGATGGGGAAAATCGGCAGAATGATTGCGGCGAGAGAGGGCAAAAAGAAGGGCCGGAAGACGCCCAGCCCCTTATTAAATAACCTGACCTTCGGAAATTACAATAAGGCTTTCCGTCCCAACAAGACCGAGTTTGATTGGCTGACGAGGGATGAAAAGGAGGTCGATCGATATATCGCGGACCCGTTATGCGGAGGCATTTTTACTGCCGGCTTTTTCTATGATTTTCTGGATGGGATTGGAACTATCAATATTCTAGAAAACATAAATAAGGTACCAGCCAGGCTTCCGATATTTCTGATCTCAGGAGACAAGGACCCTGTCGGAGGGAAGAATGGAAAAGGCGTCATCGAGACTGTGAAGCAATTTAAACAGGCCGGTGTACAGGATGTCACAGTAAAACTATATCCGGATGCCCGTCATGAATTACTAAACGAAATCAACAAAGAAGAGGTACAAAAGGATATAATGGATTGGGTAAATGCCCATCTGTGAGGCATGGAATTTGTGTAAACCAAGAAAGGGCTGCTAGTATTCATGAATCAAAAAATATTGCCTGCTTCGGGCAACATGAAGGAATTCGAACGATTTTTGCAAAGCCCCTATGAGATTGGTGTGTTTCTGGATATGCATATCGCACAATTAAAAAATATCCACTTGATGGCAAGACAAAATGACAAGAAAATGATTTATCACGTGGATTTAATCCGTGGAATGAAAAGTGATGAGTATGCCACGGAATATATTTGTCAGGAATATAAACCCTATGGGCTGATTTCAACCAAGGCTAACGTGATTCAAACGGCGAAACAAAAAGGAGTGCTGGCTATCCAACGCGTATTTCTGATTGACAGCCATGCCTTGGAAAAAAGCTATAAATTGATTGAGAAAACGCAGCCGGATTATATTGAAGTGCTGCCTGGCGCGATGCCGTGGATGATTATGGAGGTCAAAGAACGGGTACAAATCCCGATATTTGCGGGCGGATTAATTCGTTCAGTGGAAGAAGTTCTGGCAGCACTAGAGGCTGGTGCAGAGGCAATTACCACTTCAAAACGGGACTTATGGGACTATTTTGCAGATAAACGTTAAAATGATAAAATCAGTCATTCATATCGGGAGGGGCCAAAAAGTGGAAAAGTATATTCTATCTTTGGACCAGGGTACAACAAGTTCACGTGCAATCCTTTTTAATCAAAAAGGAGAAAGTGTTTTTAGCGCGCAAAAAGAATTCACGCAATATTTTCCAAAACCGGGCTGGGTCGAGCATAACGCGAATGAAATCTGGGGCTCGATCCTTTCGGTGATCTCCGAAGTGTTATCGGAAGCGGGGATCGTGCCTGAACAAATAGCGGGCATTGGGATCACGAACCAGCGGGAAACCGCAGTGGTTTGGGATAAGGAAACGGGTCAGCCGGTCTATAACGCGATTGTATGGCAATCCAGGCAAACGAGCGCCATTTGCGATGAATTAAAGGCAAGCGGTTATGATGATCTGTTCCACAAAAAAACGGGGCTTCTGATTGACCCTTATTTTTCAGGCACAAAGGTCAAATGGATTCTGGACAACGTTCCGGGGGCACGGGAAAAAGCGGAGCAAGGAAAGCTGTTGTTCGGCACCGTTGATACTTGGTTAATTTGGAAGCTTTCCGGCGGCCGAGCCCATGTGACCGATTATTCCAACGCATCGCGGACCTTGATGTTCAATATATATGAGCTCAAGTGGGACGATGAATTATTGGAAATCCTTGGCGTGCCCAAATCGATGCTCCCGGATGTTCGCCCTTCTTCGGAAGTTTATGCGAACACGGTGGATTATCATTTCTTTGGCAGGGAAGTGCCGATTGCCGGGGTTGCTGGGGACCAGCAGGCAGCCTTATTCGGCCAGGCTTGTTTTGAAGAGGGAATGGCCAAAAACACCTATGGTACGGGCTGCTTTATGTTAATGAATACTGGCGAGCAGGCAGTAGATTCCAAGCATGGTTTGCTAACCACGATAGCCTGGGGGATCAACGGCAAAGTGGAATATGCGCTTGAAGGCAGTATTTTCGTGGCTGGATCCGCGATTCAATGGCTGCGGGATGGTTTGAGGATGCTTAAGGATGCTAAGGATAGCGAGGGATATGCGGTAAAGGTCGAATCGACAGACGGCGTGTATGTAGTCCCTGCATTTGTTGGCCTGGGGACTCCTTATTGGGATAGTGATGTCCGCGGAGCCGTGTTTGGCTTAACGCGCGGTACATCGAAGGAACACTTTATCCGGGCTACGTTGGAATCGCTTGCCTATCAAACAAAAGATGTCCTGTCTGCAATGGAAGCTGATTCCGGTATTGAATTAAAAACTCTCCGCGTTGATGGGGGCGCAGTGAAAAATAACTTTTTAATGGATTTCCAGAGTGATATTTTGAACGTTCTGGTGGAGCGACCGGTTATTAATGAAACCACCGCTTTGGGCGCTGCTTATTTAGCGGGGCTTGCTGTTGGTTTCTGGAAAGACCAAGAGGAGATTTCTAAACAATGGAAAGTGGAGCGGCAATTCACACCAAAAATGCCTGAAGATACTCGCCATCAGTTATATAATGGCTGGAAAAAAGCGGTTCAAGCGGCCATCGCTTTCAAATAAAAACATAAACAATATGAATTATGTGATATAATCATAGCAAGTTAATAATTGTCAGGAGACCTGGAGAGACCACGAAACATTACTTATTACAGTAATGTCTTTTGTGGTCTCTTTTTTATTGTCCTTATGATTATTGGAATAGTCAGTGACCGTGAAGCAGAAAAAAAGGGGGGACGGTCAACGAGAAGGGGTGACTGTGCCCGTGATGCGGAAAAATGGTGGGTATTGGTAACAGAGAGAGGAGCACAAAAGTGCCTGAAAAAATAAATAGACAGGACGGTTATAAAGCCGACAATTAGGCCCAGGTTTTATAGCCATGAAACCGTCAGGAGGACAAGAATCATGAAACGGCCTGGTGTTTTGTCGTCATGAAGTGGCCATGCCATGAGTACAAAAGCGATGCGGGCAGCCTAGGATTTGTCTTCATGAAACCGTCATGAGGACAAAAACGATGAGAGCAGCCCAAGATTTGTCTCCATGAAGCCGTCATGAGGACAAAAGTGACGGGAACAGCCTAAGATTTGTCTTCATGGAAAAACCTTAAGGGCTTGGCCCTTGGCCGCCCTCGTCAGAAAGGACCTCATTCTATATCCAATAAAGTTTGTTAAGCATAAAATAAATGGCTCTTAATTCTAGGAGGAAAAACCATGAAATTTTCAAACTTATATCGTGATGAAATAGTGAAGCAACTTAAAGAAGATGATTATGATGTGCTGGTTATCGGCGGCGGAATCACCGGAGCGGGAATCGCCCTCGATGCCCAGACTAGAGGCATGAAGACAGCACTCGTGGAAATGCAAGACTTTGCCGCCGGCACCTCAAGCCGCTCAACCAAACTGGTCCATGGCGGGCTCCGTTACTTAAAACAATTTGAGGTTGGGATGGTCGCCGAAGTCGGGAAAGAGCGGGCGATTGTATACGAAAACGGCCCCCATGTCACCACCCCGGCATGGATGCTGCTGCCCCTGCATCAAGGCGGGACGTTCGGCAAATTTTCAACATCCATTGGTCTAAGAGTCTATGATTCTCTCGCCGGTGTTAAAAAATCAGAGCGCCGAACCATGTTGTCCGCAGAGGAAACACTGGCTAAAGAGCCGCTAATTAAAAAGATTGGGCTCAAGGGCGGCGGTTATTACGTCGAATATCGGACCGATGATGCCCGGTTAACGATTGAAGTCATGAAAGCTTCCGTTGAAAAAGGGGCAATCGCCCTCAACTATTCAAAAGTATTAAAGCTTATCTATAAAAATAGCAAAGTCGCCGGCGCCCTCGTACAGGACCTAATAACAGGAGCAGAATATGAAATCCGGGCTAAGAAAGTCGTCAATGCCACTGGACCATGGGTCGACCAAATCCGAGAAATGGATCGTTCAAAAAAAGGAAAAATACTGCAGCTTTCCAAAGGGGTCCACCTGGTCATTGACCAATCCCGTTTTCCTTTGAAACAAGCCGTTTATTTTGATACACCTGATGGCCGGATGGTGTTTGCCATTCCTAGGGACGGCAAAACCTATGTGGGCACGACTGATACCTTCTATAATGAAGATGCCGTTAATCCATATATGACTGTCAGCGATCGCAGCTACATTATCAAGGCAATTAACTACATGTTTCCGGTTGTGGAGATCAGTGAAAAGGATATCGAGTCCAGCTGGGCCGGCGTTCGCCCGCTGATTTATGAGGAAGGGAAAAGTGCTTCGGAAATTTCCCGGAAGGATGAAATTTGGGAATCCGACTCGGGCCTGATTACGATAGCCGGTGGAAAACTGACCGGGTACCGGAAAATGGCGGAAACCGTGGTCGACCTTTTAGCGGCCAAATTCCATAAGGAAGAAGAAAAAAGTTTTCCAGACTGCCAAACGAAACACCTGCCAATCTCAGGAGGGAATGTAGGTGGATCGGAGAATTATCCATCCTATATCTCTAAACATTATGGCAAAGGAATGGAAGCTGGACTATCGGAGGAAGAGGCACTAAGGCTAACAAGGATCTACGGCTCTAATTCTTATACTGTATTTGACCTGTTAGCCGCGAAAAAGGAAGGTGCAGAAAAGTATAATCTGCCTTTGGAGTTATTTGCCCGGCTTGTCTATGCGATAGAACATGAAATGGTGGCTACCCCGATTGATTTCTTGAATCGCAGGACAGGAGATCTTCTATTTAACATTGAAAACGTCCAAAAATGGGGAAGTCATGTCATTGCTTACATGGAGGATTGTTTCCATTGGCCGGAAGAAGACAGGAGTAAATATCTTTTAAACGTAGAAGATGCTTTGAAGGCTTGTACCACCCCTGTTGATGAATAAAGGGAAATCATGTAATGGACCATAACAAAACAAAGCAACGCACTGCGATGCGTTGCTTTTGCTTTGAAAAATACACCTATGAAATTATTATTGGGATAAAATGAGATGGCTTAGGGCCTAGACGTGTTGGTGGAATATTGATTGATTAGTGGTTTGGTGATTTTGAGGCGGGACCGACTCAGATCCTGCTAATCCCATATCTTCATCATCCGAGTAGGACTCAATGGCTTTATCTCGGCACTCCCAGCATTCAGCCCGATTCCTTTCCATTATCGCCAATTCCTGTCCACAAGAGATGCAAACTTCCATAATAAAAAACCTCCTTTGTTTTGGTAGATATATATAAATAGGTGTAAAACCTATTTAATCAATTCACTTGGCGAAAGGGTATAAACAACAAGGGTATTTTAGTGGTTCGCAGGGGTAAAAATAGAAGGTTAAGCTTACACAACTATATTATATCAAGCAAACATTAGGTGCGGATGTCGAAATATTGTCAATTTTGTGAAAAAATTTAAGACCTAAGAATTCGTTTGGCCAATTGAATTTTCTGCGTGGAAAATTAAGAAGGGGCTGTATAATTAGAAACCAGCCCGTTATTTTTAAGCGAGTTATTGCTGCAGTCTGTGTATTTCACGAGCCAAGGATTCAAGAATATAAACCACGGGAACTTGGGTGGTAATATTCGTATATTCAAAATATTCTTCCGTTACAAAATAAGGAATGTTGATATCGGAGATTTTGGCAATCGTTGAAAGTTTGTCATTCGTAATACTAATGATTCTACTTCCAATTTGTTTAAGCTGGTTCAGATGGGTGACGGTAAACTCATTTTCTCCCGACACAGATAAGGCGATGGTTACACTGTTGTGCCGGAGCTTGGAGTGAATCGGGAAAGAAAAATCTTTAATGTACATGGAAAACTTCCCTAGGCTGGAAAAGTAGCGGGCCCCATATTCAGCCAGGATGCCGGAACTGCCAATCCCAATGAAAATAACGCTATCCGCATGGGTAACCAACTCTGCAGCCTGTTTAATTTTCTCATCTAGATCGCCTTTTAAAGTCCTTTCAAAAAACTCCACGATTGAGTGTTGGGAACTTTTAACAGAAGTCTTCGGCTCTTTCTCCAAATACATCTTCAGCTTCACTTTAAATTCAGAAAAGCCCTCACAATCCAGTTTTCGGCAGAACCGCAGAATAGTCGCTGTCGAAACATGCGTCTCATCCGCCAGCTCCCGAATCCGCATATAAGCAACTTTATCTCCATTCTGGCAAATATAATTATAAATAGAAGTTTCCAACTCATTGAAAGAAGCAATGATGTCATTAGAAAACATATAAAATTCCCTTCTAGGGGGGGATTGTACCCCGTTCTATTAACGCGTTGCCTTGCTGGGGGACAGGCCCCCACTCCTTTAACGCGTTACTCTGTTGGGGACTTTCCCTACAGAGTGTATAAGCATATTGTAACATATAGTGTGTGAAACAAGGTGTTACAAATATGTAACAAGTGACGATTGAGGTTATTATAAACTAGATTACCTATGCTTATTTACTAAGCTGGGTATTCGGATTAAGATTAATGCGTGGTTTTAAATTTAGATGAATTATTAATAGATAACAGGAGGGAATCCCAATGAAACAAGGTCGTTTTCCTGAAGGGTTTTTATGGGGCGGTGCTACAGCTGCCAATCAATTAGAGGGTGCTTATAATGAAGGCGGCAAAGGGCTGTCGATTTTTGATATGGTTCAATTTGTGCCAAAGGAAGAGCGCGGGAATAATTTCTCGATGGATGTATATAGCGAAAAAGAATTAGAAGAATTATTAGCTGACAAAGGCGAAGGCAACTTCCCGAAACGCCGCGGTATTGATTTCTACCATCGCTATAAAGAAGATATTGCGTTGTTTGCGGAAATGGGCTTCAAAACCTTCCGTTTGTCCATCTCTTGGCCTCGGATTTTTCCAAACGGGGATGAATTGGAGCCAAATGAAGAAGGTTTAGCTTTCTACGATAAGGTATTTGATGAGTTACAAAAATATGGGATTGAACCGTTAGTAACGCTATCTCACTATGAAATCCCACTTCATTTAGTGCAAAAATATAACGGCTGGACTGACCGCCGCTTGGTAGATTTCTTTGTTCATTATGCTGAAACAGTATTCAAGCGTTATAAAGACAAAGTGAAATACTGGTTAACATTTAATGAAATCAATATTTCTACCCATTCACCATACATTGGTGCGGGGATCCTGGTTGACCGTGTGGAAAATAAAGAACAAGCGGTTTACCAAGCGCTGCATCACCAGTTTGTTGCCAGCTCAAGAGCTGTAAAGGCTTGCCATGAAATGATTCCTGGTGCTCAAATCGGCTGTATGTTGGCTCGTATGGAAGTATATCCGGAAACATGCAACCCAGATGATGTTTTAGCGGCATTGGAAGAAGACCAGAAGAACCTATTCTTTACCGATGTTCAAGTACGCGGCTATTATCCAAGCTATATGCTAAGCTATTTTGAGAAAAATAATATCCAAATCGACATGCTTCCTGGCGATGAAGAACTTCTTCTTCAGCATCCAGTAGATTTCTTATCCTTCAGCTACTACATGTCTATGGTTGCCAGCGGTGCGGATAAAGAAAAAGAAATTGGAAACTTCTTCATGGGAGTCAAAAACCCTTATTTAGAAGCATCGGATTGGGGCTGGCAAATTGACCCTAAAGGGCTTCGGATTACTTTGAAGAAAATGTATGACCGTTACCAAGTGCCATTATTTATCGTTGAAAATGGTTTAGGAGCATACGATAAAGTCGAGGAAGACGGCTCCATCAACGATGACTATCGGATTGACTATATGCGGGCCCATATTGATCAAATGGGTGAAGCTATTCAAGATGGAGTAGAAGTAATGGGCTACACAAGCTGGGGCTGTATTGATTTAATCAGTGCGAGCACTTCCGAAATGTCCAAACGTTACGGATTTATCTATGTCGATCAAGACGATTACGGCAACGGCACGCTGGAAAGAAGAAAGAAAAAATCCTTCGACTGGTACAAAAATGTCATCGCTACAAACGGGGATGAATTGTAATCCAGATATAAAAAATTCTCAACACAAACAAGGCACGAAACTCCTATCGAGGTTCGTGCCTTGTTTTTTGTATGTAATAATATAATGAAAAATCGTATGGCTGCGAGAGTAATTGTGGCTTATCCGAGAGAAAGCTTGTCCTATCCGAAGTTAATGCAGCTCATCCGACCGAGAATAATATGTTATCCGAGAGTAAATCTGCTTTATGCAAGAGTATTTACCGTTTATCCGAGAGTAATTCCAAGCTATCCGAGAGTAGATTAGACCAGTTTAAATTATTAAAAACCTTCCTCTTCGCAAAAAAGGTGTCCCTATGCATTCTGCTATAGGGACACCGGTATTAAAGAAAAAATCAGTTATACTGCAATTCGCGTTGCTTAGCTGGAACGGCATCAATGGATAGTGCTGCAAAGAATCCGGCACGGACAGCATTTCCAACCTTGCCGATATTGACAACATCGCCAATCCTGCGGGTCTTGCTAGGATATTTTACACTGATTGGGTTTGCAGTATCAGTGTTCGGCTTCATGCCAAAAGCGTTGATGATGGTATCTGCTTCAATAAATATCTCGCTGCCATCCGCTTTTTGGGCACGAACTCCATTTTCCTCAAAGGAGAGCACACGGTGCTCTGTTAATTGCTGCACTTGATATTTATCAAGCATCGGCATTAACGAAGCCGCATTTATAAAGAAGACCTCTGGTGCTAATGCGTCCTTCATTTCGACAATCGTTACTTTTTTGTCTTCCATCGCAAGCTCCAATGCCAAGTCGCAGCCGGTTAATCCGCCGCCGGCAATCACGATGTGCTCACCCTTGACAGATTCGCGTTGCAAGTGGGCGTCGATCGCTCCGATAGTATTCTCACGGATTCCAGGAATCGGAGGAATAATTGGAACAGCGCCAGTTCCGATAAAGATTTGGTCACATGCTTCCAGCACCGGATCGTCCGCGGATACAAGGGTGTTCAGGTTTACGGTCACACCAAGTTTAGCCAACTGGGTTTCATACCAGCCGATTAGTTCGCGAAGCTTGTTTTTGAATGGAGGTGTTGCCGCGCTCGCAAGCTGGCCGCCTAAAACAGATTCTTTTTCAAATAACGTAACAGTATGGCCTTCTAATGCAGCCACCCTGGCAGCCTCCATTCCAGCAGGGCCTCCACCAATCACGACGATTTGTTTTGGAGAGGTGGTTTTTTCAATCGCAAACCGTTTTTCATTACATGCTTGGATATTCACTGCGCAGCTTAGTTTTGTCAATCGGCCGGCAATTCTTCCGATACACTCCTCATTACAGCGGATGCATGGACGTACATCCTCGCGAAGGCCCGCCAATAATTTGTTTGGAAGATCCGGGTCGGCAATCAACGGACGGCCAAACATCGCAAAATCAGCGTTCCCTGATTCAACTAAGCGCAAGGCGGTTTCCGGAGTGTGATTTCCTGAATTTAAAAGCGGAATGCTGACAGCTTGGCGGGCTGGTTCGCAAACGTAATCCATACACGCATCGCCTAAATAAGCTGGCGGGAAAATATAATCAATCGTTTCATATGAACCAGCATCGATATCGAGTGCATCCACACCGGCGGCTTCAAGAATTTTTAAAATTTCCATGCTTTCTTCAATCGTTCTGCCGCCATTAAAACGGTGGTCGCAGGAAATCCTGAATAGAATTGGCATGTCTGGTCCGACTGCACCGCGGATGGATTGGACAATTTCCACAGGGAAACGCATCCGTTTTTCTAATGTGCCGCCATATTCATCTTCACGCTTATTCCAAATCGGTGACATAAACTGGTCGATTAAATAACCGGCATGTCCGTGAATTTCGATGGCATCAAAACCAGCTGCTTTAACCCGTTTGGCTGAGTCGGCAAATTGAGCCATAATCTTTTGAATGTCCTCCACAGTTAGTGGGCGGCAAAGCACATCCGGATTAAAGGTGGATGGAATGGCCGAAGCTGATACTGGCGGTTCGCCGTACATATTAGGGAAAGCGTTTCTACCTGTTCCGCAGCTGATTTGCGCCACAAGCTTAGTCCCATATCTTTGGACCGCTTCACATATATCGGTTAATAAGGGGATGACATAGTCTTTTTCTAAAATTCCTTCTAGTGAGCCTTGGGCTAAGTCCTCGGTTAGGAATTGGCAGCCCATGATGATCATGCCGGCACCGCCGCGGGCACGAGTTTCAAAATAGTCAATTTCGTCTTCAGAAATTCTGCCGTCAGGTGATGCTGAGTTGGTCCCCATCGGAGACATGACAATTCTGTTTTTCACTTCCATTTTTCCAATTTTATAAGGAGTAAAAAGCTTATCATAATTTAGTGACATGATACTAAGCCTCCATTTGTATTATTTGTTTTCACATTAATAATGTTAGCAATCTGATAATGGAAGGCTGTATGACAATTGTCACTCAAATATGTCAATTCATAAAATGTTCACTATTTCACAATGTAAATAGGTTTTTCGATGTAATCGTCAACTGGGGTTTCAAATAAAAAAATCATGCCCGAAACAAGCCAAAATTACTGGTTTGGCTATTCGGGCATGACAGGTACATTACTGTAACATTTGAATAATCTTCTTTGCTGAAATAATCCCGTTTTCGATACAATTCGGAATACCCACACCGTAATAGGAACTACCCGCAAGGACAATTCCTGGGTAGGAAACGGCCATCTTGCTTTCAAGTGCTTCCACACTTTTCGGATGGGTAATCAAATAATTCGGCATCTGATTGGTCCACTTGGTTATTTCACTAACAACAGGCTGGGCGTTTAGCCCAAAGCTTTTATGAATATCTTCAAGCGCAGCCCCAAGCAATTCCTGGTGATTCATCTCTTTCAGCTTCGCAAAGGCTGGGTGGCTGCTTTTATAAAACAGTCTGACCAGCAGGTTTCCGGAACGGGAGGTATGCTCCCACTTCCTGCTCGTCCATGTGCAGGCGTTGCACGACAATTCATCCGTATTGGCGGTAATGAAGCCCGTCCCGTCAGCTGGAAGGATGCTGTCTGGAACGTCAAAACCAAGGTACACACTAATCAGCGAACTGTTTTTCAATCCGGAAAATTCAGTTTGAAGCTCCGAATCATCAAGTAAGCCTTCCGTAGATGTATGCGGGATGCTAAGGATGATAGTATCCGCTTCTATCACATCGTGATTGCTAAGATATACTTGATAATTTTTATCGGTTTTCAGTATTTTATTTACTTTCGTGTTTTTAAAAATTTCCGCTTCATCCAGTTTTTCCTCAAATGCCTCAATCAAAGAATCTAAGCCATTTTTAAAAGAGAGAAATTTTCTTTCCCCGCCTTTGAATCTTTGTTTATTCTCTTCCAGCCCTTTGATGATGCTGCCGTACTGGTTCTTGTAATCAAGCAAATACGGAAGGGTGGAGGCTATGGTCAAGTCATGCAAATTTCCTGAATAGACGCCGGAAAGCACAGGAGCAATTTGCTTTTCAACAATTTCCTTCCCTAGAAAATGCTCAAGAAACGCACCAATGGAATCGTTTTTGGTAAACGTTTCATTTTTCGTATAAAAATCCTTCAGCGCGGCAACTTTTCCTTCCGCTGAAATCAGGGTGCTCGAAACTAAGGATTCTATGCTTGCCGGAATTCCAAAGACTGCATCCTCAGGGATCGGCTTCAATTCTCCGTCAATGTATATAAAAGAACGGCCAGTTGCATTGTAGACTACTTCGTTTTGTAAACCTAGTTCTTCAATCAAAGGTGAGGACTCCATTTTTCGGGCCACAATCGAGTCCGCACCTGCTTCCATAACAAAGCCTTTTTGTTTGACGGTACGGATTTTCCCACCTAATTTATGAGATGCTTCTATGAGAACCAGGCGGATATCCGCACCAGTTGTCTTCTTCCATTTTTGTAATTCATAAAGGGCGGATAAACCCGTAATCCCCCCGCCAATGACCACTGCTGTTTTCACTTCTGCCACCTCTATTGCAAACCATATGATATGTCTTTTACAGTGTACCATACCGAGGGGAAATGATGTGCATGCACGGTGAACACGAATAAAGACAAGGGGAGGGCACTATTTTACCATTTGAAAAAGAATCTCCTTGTTCCGATTGATAAAGGCATCGTTATGAGAGGAGACCATTGCTGCCTGCTCTGCTTGCGGTTCAATAAATTGCTTCGCTTTGTTCACTGCATTTGCGGCATCCTGGAACGCCCCGGCAATCAAGTTCAATTTTCCTTCGTGCTTAAGTATATCTCCAGCGGCAAATAGGCCAGGAATCGAGGTTTCACTCATCGGGGTGCCGCTTATATAAAAGTTGTCGATTCGCTCAACATTCAACTTACTGTGATCAAGAAGGGAGGTATCTTGGTCAAATCCATGGTTAATGAGAACTTCATCAACGTCTAGAAAAATGGGCTCCCCATTCAGACCATTCGTGATTTCAACCCGTTCAATGATTTGATAATTTTTACAAGCAATCAGGTTCGTAATGGAGGAGTTGAGAATACACTCCACAGAACTGCTTAACAACTGGCTAACTTGGGACTCATGTCCCTGAAGGGCACCTCTTCTGTGAACAAGATAGACTTTTTTGGCCACGGGTTCCAGGAGATTGGCCCAATCAATGGCGGCGTTTCCACCTCCAGAAATCAGGACCGTTTTATCTTTAAACCGTTTAACCGAAGGAACGGTATAGTTCAAGTTGGTGATTTCATAGCGGTCGGCCCCCTCAAGATTCAGTTTTTGGGGTTTGAGAATCCCGCTCCCGATGGCCATAATCACGGTTTTGGAATAATGATAATAACCAGACTCAGCCTCTAACAGAAATAAGCCTTTATCATCTTTGGAAATATTGACTACTTTTTCTCCTAAAACCACTTCCGGCTGGAACGTTAATCCCTGTTCCTTTAGCTGCTCCATTAGTTGAAGTCCTGTGGTTGGCCCTAAGCCTCCGACGTCCCAAATGACTTTTTCGGGGTATACATGAATCTTGCCGCCAAGGTCGGGCTGGGCTTCGATTATTTTCGTTTTCATTTCACGGAGCCCTGCATAAAACGCAGAGTAAAGCCCCGCAGGCCCGCCTCCGATAATGGTTACATCGAATACTTCGATTTGTGACATGTTTATCAACACCACCAAAGTTTAGTTTTTATATTTTTTCATAAAATATGATTGACGGTTTTATTAAAACATTTTATAGTGTCATTATAAACGACAATGATAATCATTATCAATTAAAATTTAAAAATGGAGGCAACGTAATGGTCCGGTTGTATACCTCTCATTTGGAAGTGGGTTATGGGGAAAAAACAATCGTGAAAGACTTGTCGGTTGAAATTCCTGACCAAAAAATTACCATCATCATTGGCCCAAACGGATGCGGCAAATCAACCCTGTTAAAAGCGATCTCGCGAATCATTTCCCACCAATCCGGATCCATCATCCTTGACGGGGAAAGCATCACCAAGGAAGACACCAAGAGTTTGGCGAAAAAAATGGCCATCCTTCCGCAAACTCCGGAAAGCGCAGCGGGGCTTTCGGTAGGGGAATTGGTTTCCTACGGGCGGTTTCCTTATCAAAGAGGATTCGGGAGACTGACCAAAAAGGATTTGGATGTGATTAACTGGGCAATGGATGTGACGGGAACAACCGACTACAAATACCAAGCGGTTGATTCTCTATCGGGAGGCCAGCGCCAGCGGGTCTGGATTGCCTTGGCTTTGGCACAGGAGACCGATATGATTTTCCTAGATGAGCCAACTACCTACTTGGACATGGCTCATCAACTCGAAATCCTCGAACTTTTGCACCATCTAAATCAGGAACAGCAAAGAACCATCATTATGGTTCTTCATGATTTGAACCAAGCCGCAAGATTTGCCGACCATCTCATCGCCATGAAAGATGGAAATATCATAAAGACCGGGTCTGGAGAAGAAGTGATTAACCGGGAAGTGTTAAAACATGTGTTTCAAGTGGATGCCGTGATTGGAAAGGATCCGCGCACCCAAAAGCCAATGTGCATCACCTATAATTTACTTAAGGGAGAAGATGAAAATGAAGAAGTCCGTCCTGTCTATCCTGCTTATTCTGGTGCTCATACTTAGTGCCTGTGGAGGAGCAAATCAATCGGAAGGGTCAAAAGACAATAAGAAAACAGCAGGAACTGATACCATTACATACCAATCAGAGACCGGTCCAGTGGAAGTGCCCGCCAATCCCAAACGAGTGATTGTTCTATCCTCTTTTGCAGGTAACGTGCTGTCACTTGGGGTAAATATCGTCGGGGTTGATTCGTGGTCAAAAATGAACCCGGAATTTAAACAGCTAAAAGATGTTGAAGAAGTAACCGATGAAAACCTTGAGAAAATCATTGAATTAAATCCTGACTTGATTATCGGACTATCTACCATTAAAAACGTAGATAAATTAAAGGAAATTGCTCCAACGGTTACCTTTACGTACGGAAAACTGGATTACCTCAATCAACATATTGAGATTGGAAAACTGCTAAATAAAGAAGATGAAGCGAAGAAATGGGTAGAACAGTTTAAAAAGGACGCTGCTGCTGCAGGGGAAGACATAAAAGCGAAGATTGGTGAGGACGCGACCGTGTCTGTCATAGAAAACTTTGACAAGCAGCTATATGTTTTTGGGGATAACTGGGCGCGGGGAACCGAAATCCTCTACCAGGAAATGAAACTGAATATGCCTGAAAAAGTGAAAGCCGACGCGCTTAAACCAGGATATTATGCCATCTCGCCTGAGGTTTTATCAGACTATGCCGGGGACTATATCATTTTTAGTAAAAATGCCGATAACGACACTTCCTTCCAACAAACCGAAACGTATAAGAATATCCCTGCTGTAAAGAACAAGCATGTATTTGAAGCCAATGCGAAGGCATTCTACTTCAATGACCCGATTTCATTGGAGTATCAATTGGAATTCTTTAAGAAATCATTTTTAGACTAATAAATACTGGCAGGAGGAATTCCCGGTGAATTCCTCTTCTTGCTAATCGGAAAGATGTGATGCCTATGGTGACACAAAAAAATGCCATTTCACTGATATATAAATTCATCCTTGGACTGATTATATTAATTGGTGCGTTTTTGGCAGCGATGAAATTGGGTGCGGCAGAAACCAGTGTGCAAGAAGTTTGGCTGGCGATTGCTTCCAATGAAAAAACAGATACGATTACGATGATCCGGGAAATTCGCCTGCCAAGGGAGGTTGCCGCCATCTTTGTTGGTGCGGCGCTTTCTGTTGCAGGAGCTATCATGCAGGGAATGACCCGTAATCCGCTCGCAGATCCAGGCCTGTTGGGACTAACAGCAGGTGCCAATGCAGCCTTGGCATTTGTAATGGCCTTGATTCCTTCAGCCGGATATTTAGCCATAACGATTGCGTGTTTTATTGGAGCAGCAGTGGGAGTGATTCTGGTCTTTGGCATTGGGACGATGAAAAAAGGCGGTTTTTCTCCATTAAGGATTGTGCTTGCCGGTGCAGCTGTTACTGCCTTTTTGAATGCCATTGCGCAAGGCACCGGTTTATATTTCAAAATCTCTAAAGATGTATCCATGTGGACAGCCGGAGGACTTATGGGCACCTCGTGGGACCAGGTGAAAATCATTATTCCGTTTATTGTGGCCGGCATCCTCATATCTCTTTATCTTTCCCGACAGCTGACAATCTTGAGTTTAAGCGAAGAGGTTGCAGTAGGATTAGGGCAGAAAACGACCCAAATCAAATTCATCCTGTTTGTCATGATTGTTCTGCTTGCAGGAGCTTCCGTGGCCCTGGTCGGAAATATGGCTTTTCTTGGCCTGATGGTTCCACATATTGTCCGAATGATCGTCGGGACGGATTATCGTTTTGTCCTGCCCATGTCGGCAATCATTGGGGCTGCCTTTATGCTCGCCGCCGATACAATTGGGAGGACCATCAATGCGCCTTATGAAACTTCTGTTTATGCAATTGTTTCCATGATTGGTCTGCCTTTCTTTCTTTTCATCGTCCATAGAGGGGGGAAGACCATTTCATGATTCATCCATCTATCCTCAGAAAACAAAAAATCATTCTGTGTTTACTAGCCATACTCATCTTAGGAACTATCGTGGTAAGCCTTGGTCTGGGATACTCGTCCGTTTCCTATAATCGGATTCTCCCCGCAATCCTTGGCAATGGTACGTTTAAAGAGGAATTTGTGTTGTTTTCCATCCGGCTGCCGCGGATTGTCGTTACACTGCTTGCCGGGATTGCGCTGGCGGTTTCTGGCTCCATCCTGCAAACGTTGACGCGAAATGACCTGGCCGACCCAGGTATCATTGGGATTAATTCCGGGGCAGGTGTAGGGATTGCTGTCTTCTTTTTATATTTTCCGATTGATGCTGCCTCATTTGCTTACTTACTTCCAGCCGTTGGGTTCGTAGGTGCCTTGGTCACGGCATTGCTTATTTATCTGTTTTCTTATAAAAAGGGCCTGGGTTTTCAACCGGTTCGGTTAATCTTGGTTGGTATTGGGTTTTCGATGGCTCTGTCAGGAGCAATGATTGTCCTTATTTCATCGGCCGAACAGCAAAAGGTGGACTTTATCGCTAGGTGGCTTGCAGGGAATATCTGGGGAACGGATTGGCCGTTCATCTGGGCGATCTTGCCATGGCTGGTAATCCTGATTCCCTATACGCTTTATAAAGCAAACCGGCTCAACCTTCTTAATCTAAATGACCCGATTGCAATAGGCATGGGCTTATCGATAGAGAAAGAACGGATGGTTCTTTTGCTGGCCGCTGTCGGTCTAGCTGCATCGGCAGTTTCCGTAACGGGAGGAATCGCATTTATCGGATTAATGGCACCCCACATTGCTAAAGCATTAATTGGTCCGAGGCATCAGTTATATCTTCCGATTGCCGTTCTAATCGGAGGCTGGCTGCTCGTGTTTGCTGATACGATTGGAAGAAATCTCCTTGAACCGGATGGCATTCCCGCCGGAATCATGACTGCTTTGATTGGGGCTCCGTATTTTATTTATTTATTGCTGAAAAAATAGCAGGAGAGAACTGGTGCGGGCGATGCCATTCTCCTCCTTTTTTTTTGTTAAAACTATTAAATAAAATTGAAGCATCTGTCTAAATTGGTAAATGAAACAGGAAATGGTCCCATCATTCTTGGGACCATGTCGGTTTATTTTTCAATAGGAGTTTTTTCCGGGACAACGGGAGTTCCATAGGAGTGGAATGTCGGGACGGTTTGATTACCCCAAGCCTGTCCGCGCTTGCGCTCCGCTTCTGTCCATGTAATCGGTTTCCAGTCTGGCGCTAACACTAAGTAGCCGCCGGAACATATTTCAATTCGGTTGCCGCCGGGTTCGTAAACGTATACAAAATAGGTCTGATTGATGGCATGCTTGCTTGGAGCGAACTCGATGAACACGTTATGGTCGACAAAAAGGTTTGCGGCCCGCCAAATCCCTTCATTCGTATCAACCGCAAATGCGATGTGATGGAAGCGGCCCTTGGAATCGGTTGCATCCTGTGTATAGACGACATCATAGGACTTATTGGCTGCCCTATACCATACGCCAGGTCGGCGGCCATTATCAAGCTGGATCTGTTCGGTCAATTTTAAACCAAGGAATTGTTCTGCAAAATCGCCGTCCGCCTCCGGGTTAGAAGACAAGTAATTGATATGGTCCAGGCTTTTTACAGCAGCACCGTGGCCGGTGAATTTTTGCGGCTGATTTTTTAAGGTTGGCCGCAGGTGCTCTGGCGGGTCATAGTAATTGGAATCATAATAAAGCTCCATTAAATGGCCGTCAGGACCCTTATATTGATAAGCCTTGCCGTGTCCTTTATCCCCATCAATCCAGCCAATTCCAAGTCCAGTCGCTTCAATGGCCTTTACCCGTCTTTCCAAGGCCTGCGGGCTCATCGTTCTTAAGGCAGTATGGCCTACTCCGGCCTGAGCTGATTTGGTCAGGATTAAGGAATATTCTTCATAATCTCCCCAGCAGCGAAGATAGGCAGACTCTCCATATCTATACACTTCCTGCATGCCAAGAATATCGGTAAAGAAAGAAACGCTTTCCTCCAGTTTTGGCGTTAACAGTTCCACATGGCCCAGGTGCGCAATATCATGTATCGGCTCTTCCCGTTGAACCATTATCTCCCCTCCTATGTTTTAACATTATTGTTCAACAATTCGAGTATATGACACCGTTTACAACAAGTCAACACAATAATCTAAATAGTCTGAAGTATATTACTTGCCACACTAATTGGTAGTGAAACTTATCATAAAATTATGTATAATAGAATTGTTAAACAATATTGGTAAATGAGGGAATATAGGAATGAATCGACCGATGGATATTGCCTATCAATTCATAAAAGAACGAATATTGGATGGTACCTATAAACCATCACAAAAATTGAATGAAATTGATTTATCGAAGGATATTGGCGTCAGCCGAAATACCATCAAGAAAGCTTTATTAAAACTGCAGCAGGAGCATTTAGTGGACATTGAAGAAAATAAAGGGGCCAATGTCAAATCATACAGTCTTGATGAAGTTCTCAATTATATGGAAGTCCGGGAAGTCTTGGAAGGATTAGTGGCCAGGAGAGCAGTGGCGCATTTAACGGAGCCGGATTTGAAAGAATTGGAGAAGATTGTTGGGCAAATGAAGGGGCACCTTGAAAATAACCGGTATGATGAATATTCCAGTTTAAATAAAGTGTTTCATAGTATCATTTATAAGGCATCAGAAAACAAACAAGCGGTAGAAATGATCAACGTTATCAAAACCCAATTGTTAAGATATCAGCTCAGAACTATCCTGATTCCCGGCAGAAACCAGGAATCACTGACGGAGCATCAAAATATCCTAAAGGCGTTAAAGGAACGTAATGAAGAGCTGGCGGACAAAGCGGTTAGGCTTCATATCTTCAACATCCGGAAAACGATACAAACCCACTATGCCTATTTGTCTTAAAACGTTTTATTATTTAAATGGTGAGAGAGATTTCACCATTTTTTTATGCTTAATAGATTTCAGATAATTCTATATTGACAGAAATAAAAGTGTGGAAGTATACTAAATGCTGTATCTGCGATTGTTGAACAATATTGTTTTTATAATAAATGTAAGGGGGAATTCCCATGCCAGTCCCTGTAATCGGATTTATTGGCTTAGGAGAAGCAGCCTTTTTAATGGCCCAAGGTCTTCAAGGTGAAGGGGTAATAGAAATTCACGCTTTTGACGTGAATGCCCACCATGCAGAACTGGGTCCAACCATTCGGGAGCGTGCGGCCCAATTAAATATTAGTCTGGCAGACTCATTAGCCGATTTGGTTAAAAATTGTCCCATTGTTTTCTGTGCTGCAAGTGCGAAAGTGGCGGAATTAATTGCGGTTAAAGCAAAGGAATACTTGGCAGCAGACCAAATTTATATTGATTTGAATGCAGCTTCACCTATGGTAAAGGAAAATATTGCGCTTTTGGTCAAAGAGACAGGTGCCAAGTTTGTGGATGCTGCAGTAATGGAGCCGGTTCCATTAAGAAAACATCAAGTTCCCATTTTTATCAGCGGGAGCGGGGCAAAAGAATTCTTGCAGTTCGGCCGAGATTTTAGTATGAATCTTACAATGATCAATGAAACAGCCGGGAGTTCATCGGCAATCAAAATGTTTAGAAGCATTTTTATGAAAGGGTATACGATGCTGCTGTTTGAAACGCTGCAGGCTTCACACAAATACGGGGCAGACCAAATGATTATGGATTCATTGGCTGAAACGTTTCGGCAAAAATCATTTGAAGAGACGGCAAATATGCTGATGACAAGAACGGCCATCCATGCTGAACGCAGGGTAGCGGAGATGGGAGAAGTCATCAAAACACTCGACATGCTGGAGGTGGACTCGTCTATGTCTAAAGCGGCCAAGGAAAAGTTAATGAGATTGGTAGAAATAGATTTAAGGGGACAGTTAAACCACCAAGTCCCTGAAGACTATCGTGAAGTATTGAATGCATTAGCTAATCTCACCATGGAGTAGAAAAGGAGGCAGGGAGCAATCTCTGCCTTTTGTTTTAAACAAACCTTTTTTCTGAATTTAGTGAATATTATTGACACGGATATATTGAACATTTTATAATGATTTTAAACAAAATTGTTCAACAATATCGGAATAATAGATTATAAAAAAACTGGGGGAAGACACATGATTGATCATAATACGAATCTATTAGTAGTTAGCGCACACGCTGCCGACTTTGTTTGGAGAGGCGGCGGGACAATTGCCAAATACGTTAAGCATGGCGCCAATGTACACCTCGTTATTTTAAGCTACGGGGCAAGGGGAGAATCCAATGACCTTTGGAATATTGAAGGTCAGACAATGGAAAATGTGAAAGCCCATCGCCAGAGTGAAATTGAAGCAGCTGCCCAGTGCTTGGGTGTGGAAAACTTTGAAATTTGGGATTATCAGGATTATCATATGGAAATTAATTCTGAGAGAATGGATTGCCTGGTTCGTAAGATAAGAGAGGTTAGGCCACATCATATTCTTACACATGGGCCGCGGGATGCCTTTAATCCGGACCACGAAACGGTTTCAAAGTATGTATTTGATGCAGGCGTTTTATCAACTTCCAATGGTGTGAGACTCGAGGGCACCAAAACGGCCAAACAAGCAAGCATATTCGGCTTTGAACCACACCAATCCGAAATCAGCGACTTCAAGCCTGAAGTGATTATCGATATCACGGAAACCTTTGAACAAAAACAGGCCGCCATGAATTGCTTCAAAGCCCAAAAACATTTAATAGATTACTACGGAGCAAAAGCCCAGCTTCGCGGAAACCATGCCCGAAGATGTTCCGGCAATAATGACTATAAGTATGCGGAAGCATTTAGCCGCTTTTTCCCTTATGTTGGAGGTGAATTTATCTAATGCAAAAATATGTCCTCAAAAACATTACCCGTCCTGGCGAAAAAATCATCGAAGAATTTAAACAGCTAGATGTTTCCACCGTTTACGAAGCCCAGGGAAAACTTGGCCTCATGGATTATCAATTGAAGCCTATTTTAAACAATAGGATGATTTGCGGTCCTGCTGTTACAGTCGTTTGCCCTGCAGGCGATAACCTGATGATTCACGCTGCCGTTGAAGTGTGCAAACCTGGTGATGTCCTCGTCATTACAACCATTGGTGAAGGGACAGCCGGAATGATTGGGGAATTAATTGTAACCGCTTTGATGAAGCGCGGAGTTCAAGGCGTCATTATTGACTCAGGAATAAGAGATGTCGCCAGAATCCGTGAACTGGGCTTTCCCATTTGGACGAAGGCTGTTTTCTCCCAAGGAACTACCAAGATAAAGGGGGGCTGGGTGAATGCGCCAACTGTCTGCGGAGGGACATCTGTCGAGCCGGGGGATCTGATTATGGCAGATGATGACGGGGTAGTGGTGGTCAAAAAGTCAGATCTGCAGTTTGCATTAGATTCATCTAAGCAACGGTTACTAACAGAAGAAGGAACCAAAGAGAAAATTGCCAGAGGCGAATTAAGTGTAGACTTTTACAACTTAAGGCCGACATTGGAAAATGAACAAGTTATTTATTATGAGGATGAAGCGGAGTTTAAAAAACATTTAGTACCTGAATTGAGATAACGGTCGAGCTTAACTATTTCGAGAGGAGTGAATGGTATGGCGAAACGTGAAGTTTTACATGTGAAAGGATCGAACCACCAGAACCCAATCCCCACCGCAGTAAAAATTGGAAATATGGTCTACACTTCAGCCATTATTGGATCGGACCCTGAAACAGGCGAGATGCCAGAACGGGTGGAAGACGAAGTGGCCAATCTTTTTCATTATATGAGGGAGATTATGGAGCTTGCCGGTGGGACGACCGACGATATTGCTCATTTAAGTGTATCCGTGACGGACCGTGAATATAAAAAAATAGTTAATGTAGAGTGGCTTAAAATGTTCCCGAATGAAGACGATCGTCCTGCAAGGCATACATCTGTTAAGAATTTACGAGAAGGACTCAGGGTGCAAATTGAAATGACGGCAGTTCTATAAAATAAAAAAGAAGGTACCCGCCATATGAATTCCATTCTTTTTACGAATGAAATAGTTCAGCTTTTGTCAAAAGATAACGTGCACAAACAATTATCGGTCCCACAATTGGTTGAAAAGGTAATAGAGCGTAAAGAGGGGAAACTAACATCAGTGGGTGCCATCAGTGTGGCCACTGGAAAATATACAGGGCGTTCACCCCGCGACAAATTTATTGTCGAGGAGGAAACAACCAAAAACAAAATTGCCTGGGGCTCCATTAACCAGTCGATTTCTGAAAACTACTATTCCAAGCTTCTTGATAAGATGATACATTATTTGGACCAACAGGATGAACTTTTTATATTTGAGGGATTTGCTGGTGCTGATCCTATTTATCAATTGCCCATAAGGGTCATTAATGAATATGCATGGCACAACCTATTTGCCCATCAATTATTTATCAGGCCGAATGAAGCAGAGTTACAAAACCATCAACCTGAGTTTACTGTCATTTGTGCTCCTGGTTTCAAGGCCGACCCAAAGGTGGACGGGACCCATTCTGAAGTCTTTATCATAGTTTCCTTTGAGCGGAAGACCATCCTTATTGGTGGAACAGAGTATGCAGGTGAAATGAAAAAGGCCATTTTTTCGGTTATGAACTATCTGCTCCCTGAAAATGGTGTTTTGCCTATGCATTGTTCGGCGAATGTCGGCCGTGAAGATGACGTTGCCCTATTCTTTGGTTTGTCCGGAACAGGAAAAACCACTTTATCCGCCCATCCAGACCGCTGGCTAATCGGTGATGACGAACATGGCTGGTCAGCAAATGGGGTTTTTAATATGGAAGGCGGCTGCTATGCGAAGACGCTTAACCTATCTCCAGAAAAAGAACCTGAAATTTTTAACGCGATCCGATTTGGCACCGTTCTTGAAAATATTGTTTCCGACACCCATTCGAGGGTAGCTGACTTTGGTGATTCTACCTTGACGGAGAATACGCGTGCCGCTTATTCACTTGATGCGCTTACTCATTTTGTTGAACCAAGCCTGGCGGGTCACCCTAAAACGATTATATTTCTTACAGCCGATGCTTTTGGCGTTTTGCCGCCGATTTCCAAATTAACAAAGGAACAGGCCGAATATCACTTCCTAAGCGGTTATACATCGAAACTGGCTGGAACCGAGCGAGGTGTTACAGCTCCTGAAGCAACCTTTTCGACCTGCTTTGGAGCACCTTTCCTGCCGCTTCCTGCCACTCGATATTCAGAAATGTTTATTCAAAAGATTATCGAGGATAACGCCAATGTTTTTCTCGTTAACACAGGCTGGACAGGAGGAGAATACGGTGTCGGCCAAAGAATGAAGCTTTCCTATACTAGAGCCATGGTGAATGCTGCTATTGAAGGGGCATTGGACCATATTGAAACGGTCAAAGAGCCCTATTTCGGATTGTGCATTCCGCTTCATGTTCCAGGAGTTCCAGATGATGTTCTCCAGCCTCATAAAACGTGGAAGAATCCAAAAGCTTACGCTGAGAAAGCCAAAGAACTCTCGATGAAGTTCCGCCATAATTATAAAAAGTTCTCTAAACTAACGGATGTTGAAGAAACGGGCGGTCCGCTTCAATAAATGAAAGTTATTTCCCTCAGGAAAAGCTGATATCTTAAAAAGTCAAAAAGGTATCCTATATGGTGGTTCAAAGTTTGACGAAAAGTAGTTATAAAGGCTGTAAGGAGATTTGTCTTCTTTCAGCCTTTTTTTAGTTTGCATTAATAACAGAATATATTGACATTTTATCCACAAATAATTAATCTATAAAATGAATGTATACAATTGTATGCACTGGAGGGGTCTAGATGAAGAACGAAGATATGAATAGTCATTGGAAAGGTGAAAAGCATCAGGGAGGGAGGCATAAACGAAAGGATCGCTGTGGGGCACAAACCTTCCGCCGCGGACGGGCACTGGATTTTTTAGAAAAGCTTCGCTTAAAACAAGTGTCCTTAAAGCAGCAAGTAGAGGCGCCAGAGTTCCAAGCAATCAAACCGGTTATTCTTGGGGAGTTAAAAGCGGTTGAGCTTATTATCGAGGAATTTATCCAGCAATTTGAACTCTACGAAGTGGTAGATAGGACAAAGAGCGCTAGACTGGGAGAATTAGAGGATGAAGGGTCATCGAATAATCCCTAACGAGGAGTGCGAGCCCTAAATGCCCGAGAGGCAGATATGAATGTTTAGTAAAGGAGAAAAAACATGTGGGGATTAAGACACTACATAAAACCATACTGGAAATCGGTTTTAATCGCACCCTTATTTATGCTGATTGAAGTGTTTTCGGATTTGCTCCAGCCGACCCTTGCGGCCAAGATCGTCAACCAGGGAGTGGTCGGGAGAGATTTGCAAACCATACAGCATACAGGAGCCCTAATGGTGATAGTGGCGATACTCGGTTTATTGGGAGGCGTTGGATGCAATATATTTGCCAGCCGAGCATCGCAGAATTTTGGTGCCGATATTAGGGAAGGCCTATTCACAAAGGTGCAAACCTTTTCGTTTGAAAATCTGGATAGCTTTCAAACAGGGTCATTAATTACACGGATGACCAATGATGTCGTCCAAGTCCAAAATTTACTGAGAATATTTTTGCAGTCATTGATCCGAACACCCGGATTATTAATCGGCAGCGTGACCATGGCGCTATTACTGAACCTCCATTTGGGACTCATCCTTTTAGGGACACTGTTTGTCTTGGTTTTCATCCTGATTGTCATTATCCGATATTCTTATCCGTTGTTTGCTAACGTCCAAGCTAAACTAGACGCCGTGAACAATCGGCTTCAGGAAAATTTGGCCGGCATCAGGGTAGTCAAAGCCTTTGTTCGTTTGGATTATGAAAAAAACCAATTTGAACAGGCCAATAAAAACTACGCACAGTCGGCCATAAAAGCGGCTCGGGTCATTGCGATGAATACGCCGATTGTCACACTCATCATGAATGCCTGCTTGGTTGGCATCTTGATGTACGGCGGGGACTTGGTTTGGATGAAGTCTGTCCAGGTGGGGGATTTGGTGGCGTTTATTAATTATGTCACACAAGTTCTTTCGTCCTTGCTAATGGTGAGTACCCTGCTTGTGAACATTTCACAGTCCAATGTTTCTGCCACACGGATCCAACAGGTTCTATCAACGGAACCAACTATTAAAAGCAATCCAATAGCAAAGGACTCCAACGTTCAAGCAAAACATATCAAGTTTGATAGGGTTGGATTCTCATATGGAGGATTGTCTAATCAAAAAGAGTCGATCTTGCGGGAAGTCAGCTTTGAAGCCGTTCAAGGAGAAACCGTCGCCATCATCGGGTCGACAGGTTCCGGCAAGTCCACGCTTGTCCAGCTGATTCCGAGATTGTATGATGTCACGGCTGGTTCGATTTTGCTAGATGGGAAGGATAGCCGACAGCTGCCCTTGCCAGAGCTGAGAGGCCAAATCGGGATGGTTCTCCAAGAATCATTTTTATTTACAGGTTCCATAAAGGATAATATTTCCTTTGGTAAACCAGATGCCACACAAGTAGAGATTGAGAATGCTGCCAAAATCGCCCAGGCGCATGATTTTATCACCAGATTGCCAAACGGCTATGAAACAAAGGTGGGGCAAAGAGGCGTCAATTTGTCGGGCGGACAAAAACAGAGGCTCGCCATTGCCCGAGCCCTGCTGGTCAAGCCTCCCATTTTAATTTTGGATGACAGCACGAGTGCCCTGGACCTGGGGACCGAAAAACGGCTCCGTGATGCCTTAGCCAATAGAATGAAAGAAAGCATCACATTCTTAATCGCCCAAAAAATCTCGTCCGTGATGAACGCTGAAAAAATTCTTGTCATGGAGGATGGTGCGATTGCAGGTATCGGGACCCATCAACAATTGATGGAAACGTGTGCCGTCTATCAGGATATTTATCGGTCCCAATATGGTGGGAGGGAGGAGGAGTATTATGTCGAACAACAGCAATCAAGCTAACAATAATCCAAACCCTTTTCAAATGTCTAATCGGGGCCCGCGGCCAGGCGAGGTTCCGAAAGAAAGGTCAAAGAATGCGAAGAGGACCCTGCTTAGAATATGGGCCTTTTTAAAGAGGCAGCAGCAAGCCCTGTGGCTTGTCATCATTTGCACCGCTTTAGTCTCCTGCTTCGCGCTATTGGGACCTTATTTAATCGGAAAAACGATTGACCATTATATTATCCCTCACCAACTAAACGGTTTTTTGCTCATGGGTATGGCCTTGCTCGGAGTTTACCTTTTAGGTGCAGTATTTACCTGGCTCCAGCAATATGTCGCAGCGGGGTTGGCTCAGAATACGGTAAAGGAAATGCGCCAAGATCTTTTTGAAAAATATCAGCAGCTGCCGATACCGTTTTTTGACCAACGAACACATGGGGAGCTCATGAGCCGAACGACCAATGACTTGGAAAACGTGTCCAATACACTGAACCAGACAGTGGTCCAGCTGATTTCCAGTGTGTTCATGCTCGTGGGCAGTGTGGCGATGATGCTGAGTTTAAGTGTTTGGATGACCCTAATTGTCATGTTAACGGTGCCGTTGATTACCACAATAACGAAAAAAATAACGAAATATACACGCAAGTATTTTTCTGAACAGCAGAAAAGCTTGGGCCAAGTCAACGGGTTTGTCCAAGAAAGCATCTCAGGCCTGCGGGTCATTAAAGTGTTTGGACGGGAAGCAAAATCCTTGGAGGAATTCCGCGAGATGAACGAACGATTGCGTTCAGTGGGTTTGAAGGCCCAAAGCATTTCCGGTTCGATGGGACCGCTGATGAATATGACGCGTAATTTGACCTTTGTGATTATTGCTGCCGTCGGTGGAATTCTTACCTACCATGATATTATTACAATTGGGATTATCGTGAGTTTCTTGAACTATTCCAGCCAATTCAGCCAGCCGATTAATCAATTGGCTAACCAATACAATTTGCTTCAATCGGCCATTGCCGGTGCGGAGCGGGTTTTTGAGGTAATGGAGCTAGATTCGGAATTTTCAGATGAGAAAGTTACGGAGTCTGACCAAAAAATAATTGGAGACGTCACCTTTGATCAGGTTTACTTTGGGTATGCACCGGATGCTCCTGTTCTGAAGAATGTTACGTTCCATGCTGAGCCTGGCCAGATGATTGCATTGGTAGGCCCTACTGGGGCAGGGAAAACGACCATCATTAACCTATTAACGCGATTCTATGAAATTCAATCCGGCAAGATTCTAATTGACGGTAAAGACATCCATAAAATGGGCAAACAATTTTTAAGAAAACATATCGGACTGGTGCTGCAGGATGCTTATGTGTTTTCCGGAACGATTCGGGAAAACATCCGTTATGGCCGTCTGGATGCGACGGATCAAGAAGTGGAGGAAGCGGCTCGTTTGGCGAATGCCGATTCGTTTATCAGGAAGCTGCCTAAGGGCTACGACACGGAGTTACAAGCGGAAGGAAGCAACCTTAGCCAAGGACAAAAGCAGCTGTTGACCATAGCCAGAGCGGTGCTAGCCAATCCATCGGTACTCATTTTGGATGAAGCCACCAGCAGTGTAGATACCCGGACGGAGTTTCACATCCAAGAGGCGATGAAGACTCTAATGAAGGGCAGAACTAGTTTTGTCATTGCCCACAGGCTCAGCACCATCCGGGAGGCAGATGCCATATTGGTCATCAATAATGGCGAAGTTGTTGAGCAAGGGTCCCATAATGAGCTATTAAGGAAGAATGGTTTCTATTTCAACCTATATAATAATCAATTAACCCAGGGTTACGCAGGTTGATTTTATATTTACAATTATATGTAAAAATGGGATAATAAAGGAAATACCAGAGGAGGGAAGTAAGTTTATGGAACCAGCTAATTGCCAATTTTAATTTTTAAAAAATTAATAGGATTTTGTAAGGAGTGGAGAATTGCCTAATTATGCAGGTTTATTTGGCATGCTCTTTATGGAACCAAGGCAAATTAGATGGTAACTTACTTTACTGATATCGGGATTATAATTTTGGGTACTTTAATTTAAGTATTCCGCATGCTTTGAGCAAATTTTTGCTTTAGTCTGTATGAAATTATATTCAAGAACACAAGACTGTAAGAAGAACCCTCTTCTTATGGTCTTTTTTATTTTTCAAGTAAATAATGTCTTTTTTTGCCTTGTCCATAAAATCGAAATATTATGGATGGAAGAAGGAATTCTTATGTTGGAATTGAAGTTGCAAGGCGTTAAAAAGTTTATGGAAGCGACCCTTGTGGTTAAGAATATAAGCCTTGAAGCATATGAAGGGGAAAAGGTCGGGATTGTTGGTGCGAACGGCAGCGGCAAGAGCACCATTCTTAAACTAATTGCCGGCATCGAACCAATGAATTATTACCCCGGTTATCCGCAGACTTCAAGCCCTGGGTACGATGAGGGGCTGATTCACCTGCCTCGCGGTGCCACCAGAGCGTATCTGGAACAGACACCGGTATATCCGGAGGGGTTAAAGGTCAACGATGTATTGAATTCGGCCTTTGAAGAAATTGACAGCATCGAGAAGCAGATGCGCGAATTAGAGGGACAAATGAAGACATTGGATGGTGCCCAGTTAGAGAAGGCGTTAAGTAAGTACAGTGAATTTTTCCATTTATATGAAGTAAAAGGCGGCTACGAACGAGAAGAAAAAATAAGCAGGGTTTGTACCGGCCTTCACTTCTCTGACAGTTTTTTAAATAGAGATTTTGATTTGCTTAGCGGCGGTGAAAAAACAACGGTCGTGCTTGGAAAGCTGTTAATCCATCAACCGGACTTTTTACTGCTGGATGAGCCGACCAACCATTTGGATATGCCATCAATTGAATGGCTGGAGGGGTATTTGAAGAACTATAAAGGAATAGTTCTTATCGTGTCTCATGACCGATATTTTCTTGACAATGTCGTCTCAAAAATCGTGGAAATCGAGGATATGGAGTCCATCACCTACAAGGGCAATTATTCCTCGTTTGTCAGCCAGAAAGAAGAAAATTTGCGGATTCAATATGAGCATTTTCGAGAACAGCAAAAAAAGATTGGCAATATGGAGCATACCGTCACGACTCTGAGGGACTGGGCGATGCGCGGAGGTAATGACAAGTTCTTCCGAAGAGCGGCAAGCATCCAAAAGAAGCTTGATAAAATGGAGCGAATCGATAAGCCCATTTTTGAGAGGCGGAATATGCGGCTCGACTTTAAAGCGACACATCGATCCGGAAAGGAGACCATTAAGGCAGCCGGACTTTCTAAGCGCTATCAGGACAAAGTAATCTTTAAAGAAGCTGATATGATGATTCATTACGGCGAAAGAGTGGGGTTGATCGGACCAAATGGCAGCGGGAAAACCACGTTCTTAAAGATGCTGTTGGGTGAGGTGCATCCGGATCACGGAGTGGTCGAGTTAGGTGCTAATGTGCGGGCAGCTTATTTGCCGCAGAACATTATTTTTAAAAATGAAGAGCTGACCGTGCTTGAGGCGTTTCGGGAGGATGTTTCCATTCTTGAGGGCAAGGCTCGGGAGTACTTGGCAAAATTCATGTTTTATAAAAGCAGTGTGTTTAAAAAGGTAAAACAGTTGTCAGGGGGAGAGCGGATCCGGCTGAAGCTGGCGATGCTCTTATATCAAGAAATCAATCTGTTAATTCTGGATGAGCCGACGAATCATTTGGATATTGATTCCATAGAAACCTTGGAGGAGGCTCTAGAAGACTTTAAAGGCACAATCTTTTTTATTTCACACGACCGGTATTTCATTAATAAAATGGCTGATCGGGTGATTGCTTTAGAGGATTGTTTATTGAAAAGCTATCCTGGAAATTATAATGATTATAAGATTGAAAAGGAGAAGCACAGTTCCCAGAAGAATGATGAGCCTGTTAAAAAGGTTGATAAGGTCAAGAAACAAAGGGAAGGTAATAAAGATATCAAGAAGGAAGCCGCTGCGGCCGAGGCTCTTGTAAAGATAGAGAGTCTTGAGAAGGAAATTAGTGAAATAGATTTGGTCATGGCTGACGGAAAAAAAGACTATCAGGAACTTAACAGGCTTTATGAAAGGAAACTTGAATTAAGCAGAGAGCTGGATGTTGCAATGGAATTTTGGTTAAGTTCCTGATGAGATGGGAGGAGATTCAATGGACATATCAAGGTTAAAACGTGCTGTCTACCCGATGCCAGACGATGTGGAAGCGAGATTGCAAGAAGCAGATTTACTGGAAAGATACAAAATGAGGCCTCCGTATCAGCAAAACGATTATATTGGGTGGATTACACGGGCTAAACGTCCGGAAACAAGAGAAAAAAGATTGAAGCAAATGTTAGACGAACTGCATTCTGGTTGGCTTTATATGGGGATGAAGTATAACGCTAAGTAAGTTAACAGTTAGTTTTCTTCCAACTAGCACCTAGTTTAAGTACCAAGGACTGCTCGTTTTTTGTCGATATTTCCCGGGAAAAAATCGAGGGCTTACGAAAATTACAGATAAAAGAGCATCCAACGTATCGGATGCTCTTTTACTACACCATATCTTGTAGTATCGCAGATATAAACATTTTAAATTAATATACGCCGCGAATTAAATCTTTAACTTGAGTATTGTAGAAGTTTTTGAGCTTGGCGAGTTCCTCCTGAGTGAAAGGAACAGTATCCAATGCTTGTAGATTGCTGTCGATTTGCCCGGAATTTTTAAAACCTGGGATTACGCAGGATACTTCTTTTTGATCAAGAATCCAACGGAGTGCTGCACTTGCCATCGATGGTCTTCCATCGGCAATCCACCTTAACTGATCTGCGAGTTCTACTCCAGTTTTAAAACCTACACCAGCGAAGGTTTCCCCGACATTAAAAGATTCACCATTTTCATTGTAGCGGCGGTGATCGTCCTGTTCGAAGACATGGTCTCTTGTAAATTTGCCTGTCAGTAATCCACTTGCAAGAGGAACCCTTGCAAGAATGCCCACTCCTTGTTCGTATGCTTTAGGGAAAAGCTCCTCTAGTGGTTTTTGCCGGAAAATATTAAAGATGACTTGCAGAGCTTTCACATTTGGGTGTTCTAAGCAGATTAGTCCTTCTTCGACCGACTCAACGCTAACCCCGTAATTTCTAATCTTTCCTTCTTGTTGAAGCCGGTCCAATACGTGGAAAACTTCTCCGTCTTTTAAAATATCTGTTGCGGGGCAATGGATTTGATATAAATCGATTGCTTCACGCTGTAAACGCTTTAAACTAGCTTCGCAATAAGAGCTTACGGTTTCATAGGAGTAATTATTATGGTCGTGGATATCTCCTTTTCGGCAAAACTTCGTGGCAATAAATATTTGATCTTCTTTCCCTTTTGTTGCTTTAGCCAGCAATTCCTCGCTATGTCCATCACCATAGACATCGGCTGTATCAAAGAAATTGACCCCTTTTTCAATGGCGTAGTTAATAGCTTTTAGCGATTCTTCGTCATTTGTTTTTCCCCAGCTGCCGCCGACTGCCCATGTTCCGAAACTGACTTCACTTACCTGTATACCGGTATTGCCTAATGAACGATATTTCATATGTATTCACCTCTCCTTTCATATATATCATTATATCTCATGCATCCCGAACACGAAATTATAAAAAAAGAACCCCTCCTTGTATCTAAGAAGGAATTCTTTGATTTAACGTGTTAAGGCGTTAGTAGGCTGGGGGACAGGCCCCACTCCTGCTAGCCATTGATCGAAGAAGTCATAGTAGCCTTTTTTCATCACGGTGCTTGAAAATCTCTCAAAGCCGGCAATGCGATTGTCTAGTGAATATTTTGCATTCGAGGCTAGAGCCATGTTCACTAACTCAAACCAGTTTTGGTCGTTACCTGAAAATGTATGTCTTGAATCTATGTGGCTATAACAAGGATGTGAAGGCTTTACGATAATTTTACCCATGGCCAAGGCTTCTGTTAACGGCATGGCAAAGGTATCAAACTTAGAACTATTCCAATACACTTTGGCTGTGTTCATCAGAGCAAAAACCTCATCTTGCGAAAGAGCAAACTCCAGTTTCACATTATCTGGAATACTGTATTTCTTGACGCTTTCTCGGTAACGTTCTCCGCCAAACACCATGACCACTTCTGCGTGAGGATTTTGCCTTGCATACTCCAGCACTACTTGGGGTTGTCGGTTCTCTTCGTCCCTGCCAATCCAAAGGACGCGGTTATCCACGATTTGAGCAGGATCAAAATGCTTTTCTGCTAATCTTTCATCAAACCCGATCGGTATGACTGTGATATCATCCACCCCAAAATTAGAATGTAGCTCCCGCTTAAGAAACTCAGTCTGAACGATCGCCTTGTCGACAATGGAGTAAAAGGGTTTCATCATCTCATAGCCGGTCAAAGCAGGATCAGGAAAACTATGCGGGAATAGCACGCCATTTTTTATAAACATTTTTAAAAAAGTAAATCCCGATACAGTATATATCACATGGTCAATGTTTTTGGCATAAAGCTTGTCCAAAACAACATCGTAGTTTACCAGATCGCCTTTCTCATGTTCGTATCCAGGAAGGTGGTCATAGCCGCTCACATGCCGTTCCGGTGAAATAAATACAATTTCAACCCCAAACTCGCGGCAAATCGCTTTTAACCTTTCCGCAAAAATCCGCGGTCCATGGTTCTCTGTAAACTGGATCTTCCTCATGACTAAACCAACTTTTTTCATAGAACACTCACCACCTATATTTTTAAAATCCTAATCGGTTCGGAATATCACCAATTGTAACATAAAGTATATGGTTATTTTTAAAGGACTTTTTTCCAAGAATCAAATAGAGGGGAAAGTCAAGAATTTTTCAAAAAAATCATGAAATATACTGCTAATTTTTACATATTTGTGAATAAAATCACATACTATTGAAGGATATTTTTGAAAATGATAGCATCCAATTATTCCGATAAAAAAACTGTGTTATTTACTTCTTACTAAGAAATTTGCGGGAACGAGGGGACTGCATATGATTGAACTGATAGACGTACATAAAACCTTCTATCGAAAAGGAATCTCCAATGAGGCATTAAAAGGAATTAATTTAAAGATCCAAAAAGGAGATATTTTCGGTGTTATCGGCTATAGCGGGGCTGGAAAAAGCACGCTAATCCGCCTGGTGAATTATTTGGAAAGACCCACAAAGGGGCAGGTCCTAATAGAAGGAAAAGCATTGGATACCTACAATGATAAAGAATTGCGGGCGGTCAAACGAAAAATTGGCATGGTGTTTCAGCATTTCAATTTGCTCGAATCCAAAAAGGTTTTCGATAACGTGGCCATGCCGCTTATATTAGCCAAAAAGGATAAAAAACAAATCCAAGCGAGGGTAAGCGAATTGCTGGAGTTCGTGGGGCTGAGTGACAAGGCAAACAGCTATCCAAGCGAATTATCCGGCGGTCAGAAACAGCGTGTCGGAATCGCAAGGGCGCTGGCCTCCAATCCGTCCATTTTATTGTGTGACGAAGCCACATCGGCGCTCGACCCGCAAACCACACAATCCATCTTGCAATTACTTAAAAAAATCAATAAGGAATATAACATCACGATTATGATCATTACCCATGAAATGTCGGTCATCCAGGAAATCTGCAATCGGGTGGCCGTCATGGAAAACGGCCAGATTATCGAACAAGGGTCAGTTCTGGAGGTATTTGGCCATCCTAAGCATCCCACCACAGAGAATTTTGTCCGGACGGTCATTCAAAATTCGCTGCCGGGCAGTATGAAGAAATCGCTTGTTCAGGGAACCACCCAGTATTTATTTAAGCTAGAGTTTGTAGGGGAAAAAGCCTCCGAACCCATTTTGTATGAGTTAGTCCGTCAATACGATATCAAATTCAATATATTATTTGCCAGCACAACTGAAATTCAGGATACGACATTAGGCAACATGGTCATTCAACTGAATGGTAAGTCAGAGGCGATCCAACTAGCCGTATCCTTTTTGAAGGCGCAAGGTGTTGACGTAGAGGAGGTGCAAGCCATATGATTTCAACCACCATTACCGCAGATCAATTTGGGCAGGCGATTATCGATACAATTTATATGGTAGGGATGTCATTACTCATTGGCGCATTGATTGGGATTCCACTTGGCATCTTTTTGGTGGTGACCCGGCCAGGCGGCATTCTGCAAAATAAATGGGTTTACAGCCTTTTGAACCCGGTTATCAATATTGTCCGATCTCTGCCATTTATTATTCTATTGGTTGCCATCATTCCGTTTACGAGATTGATTGTCCATACATCCATTGGAACGAGCGCAGCGATTGTCCCGCCGATTATTTATATCGCACCGTATATTGGCCGTCTTGTAGAAAATTCGTTATTGGATGTAAATCCGGGGATTTTGGAAGCAGCCGAAGCCATGGGGGCGACTCCTTTTCAGGTCATTTGGCATTTTCTCCTGCCGGAAGCATTTGGTTCGTTAATTTTAACATTGACAACAGCGACCATCGGCTTAATCGGTGCCACGGCTATGGCTGGAACCGTTGGCGGAGGCGGAGTGGGGGACTTGGCCATTTCGTATGGATACCAGCGTTTTGATACATTCGTTATGGTTGCCACAGTTGTAGTCTTAATCATATTTGTCCAAGGGATTCAATCCTTGGGGAACTATCTGGCTAGAAAAATAAGAAGAAATTAGATTTTTTAAATTTAGTAGACAACAAGGAGGGAATATCCATGAGTGGATGGAACAAAAAGGACCGCTTTAATGCGCTGTTGTCCGGTGAAATGGCCGATCGCCCGATCGTAAGCGGCTGGCGCCATTTTACAGATAAAGAGCAAAATGCAAAGGATTTAGCAGAAACAACCATTGAATTTACCAAACAGTACGATTGGGATTGGGTAAAAATCAATCCGCGTGCCACCTATCTATCAGAAATTTGGGGCAATACCTATGATTTTCAAGATTATCGCACCGTTTTCCCAAGACAAACCAATGCGGCCATAGCTGCACCGGAAGATGTATGGAATATCCAAGCAAAATCTGCTGCAGGTTCAGCACCACTGCAGGAACAATTGCAGGCTGTCAAACAAATACGGGAGGGGCTGCCGGAAACGCCAATCATTCAAACCATCTTTTCACCCTTGACCGTTTTGATGTTCTTAGCTGGAAGGTCCGCCTATGTCTATGAAACCATTTTTGGCATCGAAGAACCAGTTTCGTATGAAGCTTTATTTTCGGAGCAGAGAAGCGGGGTACATAAGGCATTGCATGCGATTAGTTTAACACTTGCTGATTATGTGACAGAACTCGAGAGGGCTGGAGCAGACGGGGTCTTTTATGCGGTAACTGGCACGGCTCATCCTAAACTATTCAATGAAGCTATGTTCAATGAATTTTCCCGGCCATATGACTTAATCGTGCTGGAAGCAGCTTCGTATGGAAAGCGGGTCTTACATACCTGCGGCCCCTATTCCCAGCCGGAGCGGTTTAACGACTATCCGATTGAAGGAATCAGCTGGGATACGGGAGCAGCGGGAAACCTGGAATTAACAGGAGACCTAAAAGCAACTAAGGTTGGCGGCGTGGACCATGAATTATTTGCGAAAAATGATATCCGGCAAATCCAGGAGCAGGCCAAGGAAGCACTGCACCTGATGGCCGGCCAGCCATTTATCCTGGCGCCGAATTGTTCCATTCCAATTACAGTAAAAGATGAAGCCTTATATCAACTAAAAAATACTATTTTGTAAAAGGGGGTTAAAAAGATGAAAAAGTTATTCTTATTAGCAGCGATTGGACTACTACTATTCTTATCGGCATGCGGAACAGAGAAAACAGCATCAGCAGAGAAAAAGGAAATCACAGTGGGGTTTGGCGTAGGAACTTATGAAGAACAATTTAGCAAGGGCATCTTGCCGATTTTAGAGGAAAAAGGCTACAAAGTGAACATCAAGACTTTCTCGCAAAACATGCAGGTCAACCCGGCCATGAAAGAGGGATCGATTGATGCCAGCATCTTCCAAAGTACTGCTTATATGGAAGGGATTAACGAACAGCTCGATATGGACATGAAGGGAATCACCTTTGTGCCAACAGCTCCACAAGGCCTTTACTCCCAAAAACATAAGTCACTGGATGACGTGAAGGATGGCACAACAGTGGCCCTTCCGAATGATCCAGTTAACCAGGAACGCGCCGTCAGAATTTTGGAGGAACTTGGCTGGGTGAAAGTCAAAGCAAATGCTGGAACAACCGATTTCAATTTAAGCAGTGTTGTGCCTGATAAATATGATATTTCCTTTAAAGTATTGGATCCGGCCCAAATTATGGTCTCCTTACAAGACGTGGATTATGGGGTTATTAATGGTAACTACATTGCCAATGCCGGCAAGAAAATTACCGATGCCTTAAAAATTGAAAATACACCAAAACAGCACCGGATTATTGTTTCTATCAATAAGAAGGATGAGAACAAACAATGGGCAAAAGACTTGAAAGCGGCTTATGAATCAAAGGATTTTGCTGACTATATCAAATCGCAAGACAAATATGATGGATTTATTTTAGTGGATTCTTCGAATAAATAAGGATAGCAGGTGGCAAGCATGAAGCAGATTCATTTTATCGGCGGCGGACAGATGGCCGAAGCGATGATCCGGGCGGTAATCGCAAATGGCGTAGTACTGGCTGACCAGATTAGTGTGGCAGATATCAATGTGCAGCGCTGTGAGCTGTTAAGTAATAAATACGGAGTGCGTCACTCCGTTGACCAGACCATTCCCCTTGCGGAAGCTGAATTGGTCGTGATTGCGGTCCGGCCGCAGGATCATTTGGCGCAAGTGGGTGAGTCCATCCGCCAGTATACGAGTTCCAATATTCCTATTTTATCGATTGTGGCAGGAGTGACCATCCAACAACTGAGCGAATTCATTGGCGACACCCGCCCGATTATCCGGGTCATTCCCAATACATTGACCGATACCGGTTTGGGCTACAGTGGGGCCGCTTTAAACCCATATGCAAAAAAGGAACAAGTCGATGCATTTTTAAACGGCTTTGGAAAAGTCCTTTATTTGGATGAAAAATTAATTGATGTATTTACTGGCTTTGGAGTTGCCGGCCCCAATTATGTCTATTATTTCATCGAATCTTTTGCCGATGCTGGTGTGCTGGCCGGGTTATCACGTGAGCAGGCTTGGCAGGTGGCACTTGAAAACGTTGCTGGTTCTGTCGTAATGTTAAAGAAAAGCGGTCTGCACCCAAGACAATTGCTGGACATAAATAATTCGGCCGGCGGCGTGGGAATCCATGCCCTTTATGAATTAAACAACAGTGATTTTGCCGCGGGGCTGCAGCGGGCCGTCAAGGCGGCTGTGAAGCGGACCACTGAGTTGGGAGAGGAATCCAATTGACAACGTTAAGCTGGGATCATGTCGTACATTATGTGAATGACCTCAAAAAACCTATTCAAGTGTTTAAAGACAATGGGCTGATTGCATTTAAAGGCGGCTCACATAAGTTTTGGGGGACCTATAACGCCCTCAGTTATTTTGGTCTGACGTACATTGAATTTTTGGCGATCGAGAATCGTGAATTGGCCAGCTCTATTCAAGAGCCGAACCGGGTGGTAAAGGATGCGGTAACGACATTGCCTGAACATGAAGCGTTGAGCCGGGTGGCAATCCGGTCGGACAATATCGAGGAGACAGTTGAAAGATTGAAAGCAAATGGGTTGGCGGTATCCCCGATTATGGCTGGGAAACGTTTAAATGCACATGGCCAGTTGATTGAATGGAAAATGGTAACCATTGATGGCGATTTTCAAGGGCTTGTTTATCCGTTTGTCATTCAGTGGAAAGGAACGGATGAGGAGCGCTTGAAGAATTTAGCTGAAACGGGTGTCATCCAGCCCCATCCGGCTGGAGAGGTGACGATTGAAAGTGCTCTTTTTACCGTCTCGGATCCTATAGCCACTGCACAACATTGGCAGAATTTATTTGACCTTTCTATTGTTGACTCACATGACCCGTCATCCGTGACATTGTCGATTGGGGACAAACAGTTTATCTTTGCACGGGGCCAAGCCAATCAGCTGACCCAGATTAATTATAAGGCTTCCTCAGAACAATTAGCGGGAAAAACGCTGACCATCGGTGAAGGAAAATATGCGTTTAAATCCCTTTGAAAATTGATATCTCACAAATAGTCCAGTTTATCTAATTGGACTATTTTTTTGTTTGGCTCTGTTAAGTGATATTGTTGATTTATAAAACTCTGTTGATTGGAGCGGATAAGCTCTACTCCTGCGGGATACGGAGACCGGGGAAGCTCCCGTATCCCGCGGAAAGAGAGCGCCTGGAGCGGAAATCAACAGCCTTATTCAACAGAGACACCCGTGCAACAAAAATTGCACCATGGGTCATGGAAATAAGCAAACTTGTCAATAATGTTTGTTCTTTATTTAAGCTCGTTTATTTTCAGGGGAGCCTTTTGTTTATTAGAGTTCAATTTAACTAAGAAAAAATGAGTGAATTCGACAAATTTTGCAAAAAATGATTGACAGTCAAAGATAAGGAAGTATAAAATCAAATATTATTTACCATAAAAAACGGATTGTTACTGCTCTGCAGGCAAAACCTAAATTTGTGAAGGATTACATTTTCAATCTCATTTGCAAATTTAGGTTTGTTTTTTAATACATTAATCAAGGACGAGTGCGATATGGAAATAAAAAAAATCTTAAATAATAATGTCGTCGTGTCAACTAATTCAGGAAACCAAGAAGTCGTGGTCATGGGCAGAGGACTGGCCTTCCAGAAAAAAATCGGCCAGGAGATTGATGCATCCCAAATAGAGAAGACCTTTGTCCTTGAGACCCATGGAATGACGGAAAAACTGGCTAAATTGTTGAAAGAAACACCAGAGCAATATTTGAATATCTCATCCAAAATTATTGAATATGCCCAGTCCCGGCTTTCGTACAAATTGGATGATTATTTATATGTCGCACTGACCGACCACTTAAGTTTTGCCATCAGCCGGCATAAACAGGGGATTGAGCTCAAGAATCCATTGCAGTGGGAAATTCGCAAATATTATAAGCAAGAATACCAAGTAGGGTTACAAGCGCTCGATATCATTGAAGAAGGTACAGGAGTGCGGCTTGGAGAAGACGAAGCGGCAGCAATTGCACTGCATTTGGTTAACAGCCAGCTTTCTGGTGAAAATATGGCGACGGCTATTCAAGTGACTGAAATGGTGAATACGATCCTTAACATTGTGAAATACCATTTCAAAATGGAACTGGACGAAAGCTCGTTAAATTACGAGCGATTTTTAACCCATTTGCGGTTCTTTGCAGTTCGCTTTGTAAGAAGAGAAAAGCTTGATGATACCATTGATGAATTTTTCTATGAGCAGATCGCCCACAAGTACACTGAAGCATTTAATTGTACCCAAAAAATCGCTACCTATTTAGAAAGCAACTTTAAATGGAGTCTGTCCAGGGATGAAGAAATCTACTTGACGGTCCATATTCACAGGGTGACAAACAGGCATCAGCTCAATAAAAATGAGGATGGAAAAAAATAAAAAATATTTCATATGAAAACGTTGACAGCTAAATGTAAGCGTGTTATTATCTCAATATAAAGTTTAATATGATTTCTTCGAAGGAATGTTACCTGTAAAGGGCATAACCTGATCTAGATTGAAAACACATACATCCAGTGTGTGAATTCAAATCTGGATCAGGTTTTTTATTTCTAAAAAACATTGGAAGAAGGTACAAACATGAAATACGAGCAATTAGCCAAAGATATAATCCAAAATGTCGGCGGACGTGAAAACGTTAACAGTGTGGTTCACTGTGTGACCCGGCTACGGTTTAAGTTAAAAGATGAAGGAAAAGCCAATACAGAAGTTTTGAAAAATATGGATGGCGTCGTGACTGTAATGAAAAGCGGCGGACAGTACCAGGTTGTTATCGGTAACCACGTTCCAGATGTATATGCAGCTGTTTTAGCGGTAGGAAATTTAAGCGGCGGCGGTCCTGTTGATAACGATGGCTCAGATAGTGGAGAAAAACTTGGCTTGGGCGCTAGATTCATAGACATGATTTCAGGCGTGTTCACTCCGGTGCTTGGCGTTTTAGCCGCAACAGGTATGATTAAAGGTCTTGCGGCATTAGTTTTAGCGTTGCATTGGGTGGAAGCGACTTCAGGAACGTATAACATATTGAATATTGCTGGCGATGGTTTATTTAACTTCTTGCCAATTTTCTTGGGCTACACAGCAATGAAGAAATTTGGAGGTACACCGTTTGTTGGTATGGCGATTGCAGCCGCACTTGTGCACCCAACATTATCAACATTGACAACAGGTGATGCCCTAACCACACTCTTCAAAGGTACCATCTTTGAATCAGCCGTATACATTAAATTCTTAGGAATTCCTGTTATTTTAATGAGCTATGCATCAAGTGTTATTCCGATTATCCTTTCTGCTTTTGTTGCTACAAAAGTTGAAAAAGGCTTAAAAAAGATCATTCCAGACGTTGTAAAAACATTCTTAGTTCCATTCTTTACGATTTTAATCATGGTTCCATTAACCTTCCTAATCATCGGACCAGTTTCTACTTGGGCTGGCAGCCTGCTAGGTTCTGCAACCATTTGGCTCTATAATGTAAGCCCTGTTGTGGCTGGCTTACTTCTCGGAGGTTTCTGGCAAGTATTTGTAATGTTTGGCCTTCACTGGGGTCTTGTTCCAATCGCCATGAACAATATCGCAACAATGAAGTTCGACCCAATTCTAGCTACCACCGTTATGGTATGTTTTGCCCAAATCGGTGCGGTTTTAGCGGTTATGCTAAGGACGAAAAACAAATCTTTGAAATCTCTAAGTATTCCAGCATTCATTTCCGGTATTTTTGGTGTAACAGAACCAGCCATTTACGGTGTTACTTTACCACTTAAAAAGCCATTCATCATGAGCTGTATCGGTGGTGGTGTCGGCGGTGCTGTTATCGGTGCAACTGCAGGTAAACTATGGATGTTCGGCGGAATGGGAGTATTCGTTATACCGGCCTTTATCAAACCAGGCTCAAGTCTTGGTATGGCATTCTGGGGATCCATTATTTCAATAGTAGTAAGTTTTGTAGTAGGATTTGTTCTAACATACCTATTCGGTATGGGAAAAGAAAAAGATGCTGGTCAACCATCTGGTAATGAGAAAGTACAAGCTAATACTACAGATGTAAAAGTTGCAAATTTAGTTGTGGCAAGCCCATTAACAGGGAATGTAATGGCATTATCTGAAATTGAAGATGCTGCCTTCGCTTCAGGTGCACTTGGTAAAGGTGTGGCAATCGAACCGTCAGAAGGAAAATTGGTTTCGCCGGTATCTGGAACCGTTTCAGTTCTTTTCCCAACTAACCATGCGATTGGTATTACTACTGATGATGGCGCAGAACTATTGGTTCACATCGGTATGGACACTGTACAGTTAAACGGACAACACTTTACTGCACACACAAAACAAGGTGCGCGTGTAGAAAAAGGACAACTATTAATTGAATTTGATATCGAGGCCATTAAAGCTGCTGGTTATCCTGTAACCACTCCGGTTGTTGTAACTAACCCAGATCAATACAAAATTGTTACTACAGAGAAAAAACAACTAAAAGCCGGAGAATTATTAATCCAAGCATAATAACAAATAGTAAATGAGAAGGAAAGCAATTGGTTGCTTTCCTTCTATGTTAGAGAGGAGTTTAACATATGACAAAATCAACTTTTCCTGAAGGATTCTTATGGGGCGGCGCGATTGCTGCCAATCAAGCAGAGGGAGCATACCTTGAAGGTGGCAAGGGTCTGACTACTGTAGACCTACTGCCAACAGGGAAAAAGCGTTGGGAGATTGCTCAAGGTAATCTTGATTCTTTCAATCCAGTTGAGGGAGAATTTTATCCTTCTCATGAAGCGATTGATTTTTACCATAGATATAAAGAAGATATTGCCCTGTTTGCTAAAATGGGCTTCAAAGCGCTTCGTCTATCCATTTCATGGGCGCGTATTTTCCCTAACGGCGACGATGAAACTCCGAACGAAGCCGGCCTGAAATTTTATGATGATTTATTTGATGAGTTGTTAAAATACGGGATCCAGCCGGTTGTGACAATTGCTCACTTTGATATTCCAGTTTCCCTTGTGGAACGGTACGGAAGCTGGCGGAACCGCAAGTTGGTTAAGTTTTTTGAAACGTATGCGACTACACTTTTTAAACGATATAAAGATAAAGTGAAATATTGGATGACCTTCAACGAAATCAACATGCTGCTTCACCTGCCGTTCGTAGGAGCCGGCCTTGTTTTCAAGGAAGGGGAAGACCAAAATCAAATCAAGTATCAAGCAGCGCACCATCAGCTTGTGGCAAGCGCCCTTGCGGTGAAGGCAGCTCACAAAATCATTCCGGATGCCAAGATTGGCTGTATGCTGGCAGCTGGACAAACCTATTCCTACACATGTAACCCAGATGATGTTTTTGAGGCAATGAACAAAGACCGGGAAAACTTTTTCTTCATTGATGTACAGTCTCGAGGAAAATATCCTGGTTACGCTCTAAGATTTTTCGAGGAAAATCATTTAGATATCCAAATGGAAGAAGGCGACTTAGAGCTTCTGGAAGAGGGCACGGTTGATTATATTGGGTTCAGTTATTATGCCAGCCGCACCGCCAGCACCGACCCTGAGGTGCTGAAAAATGTGACGGGAGGCAACGTGTTCGGATCCATTGAAAATCCTTACCTTGAAAAATCCGATTGGGGCTGGACGATTGACCCGAAAGGCTTGCGAATTACTGCCAATCAGCTGCATGACCGCTATCAAAAGCCTTTGTTTATTGTCGAAAATGGTCTCGGTGCGGTTGACGAAGTGACTTCTGAAGGAGAAATCAACGACGACTACCGCATTGATTACTTGAAAAAACACATCGCTGCCATGGGCGAAGCGATTAAAGATGGCGTTGAGATCCTTGGTTACACCAGTTGGGGACCGATTGACTTGGTGAGCGCCGGTACCGGTGAAATGAAGAAACGATACGGTTATATTTACGTGGACCGGGACAATGAGGGAAAAGGCACACTCAAAAGACTTGAGAAAAAGAGCTTTAAATGGTATAAAGAAGTTATCGCCTCAAATGGTGAGCAACTTTAAAATTTAATCTAATTTTTAAGGATTGTTACTGTCCGGCAGGCAAAACCTAAATAAGAATGCTATTGGTCTACCCAAGGCATGCTTATTTAGGTTTTTTAATTTGAAAGGAGAAATGCAACATGGCAGAAAAAACATTTAAAGTAATCGATCCAGCAGGAATTCATGCAAGACCGGCAACTGTCTTGGTACAGGCAGCAAGCAAATTTGATTCCGAAGTCAAATTGGAGTACAACGGAAAAGCGGTTAATTTAAAATCCATCATGGGCGTAATGTCTCTTGGAGTCCGTGAAGGAGCGGAGATCAAAGTGATTGCCAACGGCAGTGATGAGGATGCCGCAATTGCTTCTCTAGCGGAAGTATTAAGCACCAATGATTTAGCAAAATAAAGAGCGGAAAGAATGGAGGAGTAAACCATGGCATACAAGTTCCCTGAAGGTTTTTTATGGGGCGGTGCGACAGCAGCCAACCAAATGGAGGGTGGATTTCATGAAGGCGGCAAAGGTTTAAATATTGCCGATGTCCTGCCTGGTGGTAAACAGCGTCTAAGCATTCTGGCAGAGCCTGGATTTAATTTTGAAATTGATCCGGATAAATATTATCCAAACCACGAGGGTATTGATTTTTATCATCGTTATAAAGAGGATATTGCCTTGTTTGCTGAAATGGGCTTCAAGGCATTCCGGATGTCTATCGCGTGGACACGGATTTTCCCAAGAGGGGATGAGCTCGAGCCGAATGAAGATGGTTTGGCGTTCTATGACCGAGTATTTGACGAGCTTCATAAATACGGTATCGAACCGGTAGTGACGATTTCCCACTACGAAATGCCAGTAACCCTTGTTAAAGAGTATGGCGGCTGGAGAAACCGTGAAGTGGTGACCTTCTTTGAACGCTATGTCACGGCGATTTTCAACCGTTATAAAAACAAGGTAAAATACTGGATGACGTTTAACGAAATCAACAGCGGCTTAATGATGCCAATCATGGGCCTTGGTTTTGCGATTCAAAAGGAAGAAGACAAGTATCAGCCAACATTCCAGGCCTATCATCACCAATTTCTTGCAAGTGCCAAAGCGGTTAAACTTGGACATGAAATCATTCCTGGATCACAAATCGGCTGTATGATCATTTTCGCACCGACGTATTCCTTTGATTGCAACCCTGAAAATGTCATGTATGCCCTTGATCAAGAGCGCATATTCAACTTCTTCTGCGGTGATGTTCAGGTGCGCGGCGAATATCCAGCGTTCATTAAACGCTACTTTAAAGAGCACAATATCAACCTGGAAATTCAGCCTGGCGACCTTGAATTAATCAAGGAAGGGACAGTGGACTATATCGGTTTCAGCTACTATATGTCCCGTACCGAGAAAAAGAATAAGACAGCTGAAGAAATTGGCCAAGGTAATATGATTGGCGGCGTGAAGAACCCATTCTTGAAAGCCAGCGACTGGGGCTGGGAAATTGACCCTGAAGGACTGCGCATTTCTTTAAACAAGCTTTATGACCGTTATCGAGTACCTTTGTTTGTCGTAGAAAACGGCTTAGGCGCATATGATAAGGTTGAAGAAGACGGCTCTATCAACGACGATTACCGTATTGATTACCTTCGTGAACACGTTAAAGCGATGGGTGAAGCAATCGAGGATGGCGTTGACTTGATGGGGTACACCAGCTGGGGCTGTATTGACCTTGTCAGTGCATCATCTGGTGAATATTCCAAACGTTATGGTTTCATCTATGTCGACAAGCATGACGACGGCAGCGGAACAATGGAACGCAGTCGAAAGAAATCATTCTTCTGGTATAAAGATGTGATTGCAACTAATGGAGAAAACCTATAAAAAGTAAAAGCCGGGACTAGTTCCCGGCTTTTATTGTGTTATTTTGTCTAACTATTAAACAATATGGAAAAAAGTATAATATGTTACCGAAAACTGCTAAGTATGTGATATTCCCATTTGTTTCTTTGTCCGATATACTAGTTTAGTGATGTTAATTGAAGTATAATGATTGTTTATGAATTCCTTTTTTTTGAGGAGGTAAAAGAAATTGACTATAACGAAACCAGAAGAAATGGTTGTTGAGATAAAAAAATTAGATGAAAAAGGTTCAGGTCAAGTGAATGTATGGCTTGAAAATGAACAGGGCAACAAGCGTAAGTTAAGACTTACCATCCCGCAAACGCTGCCTGGGGAAAAAGTCCGAGTAACTGTGGACAAGCCGGATCGCAGAAGAAGAAAAGCAATGCCGGATGAAATCCTCGAGACGCATCCGGAAAGAATTGGACCAGCCTGCCCTCACTTCGAAACGTGCGGTGGTTGTGTATGGCAGCATTGGGATTACCAGGGACAATTAAATCAGAAGACGTTCCATGTGAAACAAGCAGTTGAATCACAAGGATTTGACCCAAATCTTGTGAAAGACACGATTGGCATGAATGATCCTTGGCATTACCGCAATAAAATGGAGTTTACATTCGCACCCGATGGTTCGCTGGGACTTCATGAGCAAGGCAACTTTAGAAAAATTATCTCCCTTGAATCCTGCTTAATTGCTGGGAAAGAAATGGTCGAAGCAGCCATGGAAGTGGCAGCATGGGCAAAAGAGCATCAACTGACCGGGTACAACAAAGACTTGCATGAAGGCCTGCTGCGCCATTTGATGGTCAGACAGTCATTTGCGACAGGGGAAATGATGCTGGCTTTATTTGCAACCGAGGCACCTGAAGTGCACCAGCAGGCTGCGGACGATTTAGTAAAACGAATTGTACAAAAGTTCCCTCAGGTGGAGAGCCTGTTATGGCTTGAAAACACGGACTGGGCTGACCGCACACAATCGGAAAATACAAATATTTTAGCCGGCCGAGACTTTATTTATGACGAAATGAGCGGCTACCGTTACCGTCTTTGGTTTGATACGTTTTTCCAAACCAACCCGACACAGGCTCAAAAGCTGGTGGATTTAGCGTTGGAAATGGGCCAGCCGAAGAATACGGAAAGTATGATTGACCTTTTCTGCGGTGTCGGTACTTTCTCGCTGCCATTTGCCAGCCGCGTGGGAAAAATGGCCGGCATTGAAATTGTCGAGAGTTCGATTGAATCGGCGAAACGAAACGCCAGTGATAATGGAATAATCAACACCTATTTCTTGGCTAGAGATGCGCGAAAAGGCATTGACGAAGTGTTGGAGAGCTTTGGAAATCCAGAATTATTAGTGCTGGATCCTCCACGCTCGGGTGCCGGAGGAAAAGTGATGAGAAGAATCGGCCGTTCCAAACCGGAACGAATTGTTTATATCTCTTGCAATCCGGATACATTTGCTACTGATATTAAAGAATTGGAAGCGTTCGGGTATGAGCTAAAGGTTGTACAGCCTGTTGATTTGTTCCCGCATACCGTGCATGTGGAAGCTGTTGCAAAGTTAACTTTGAAATAGATTCTAACTTTAGAATGGATGAGCTTTTAATAAAAATCTAAAGTATATTTTTATTAAAAATTTTGGATGGTTAATAAAAAGGGGTACCCAAGTGGAATTTTATCCAGTGGGTACCCCTTAATCTTTATTTAAAACACTTTCGTAGTCCAATCCTCACAATTCCAAATATCGGTCGCAATTTCACGATAGAAATCAGGTTCGTGGGATACCATCACAATACTTCCGCGATATGCCTTTAAGGCACGCTTCAATTCTTCTTTTGCGTCCACATCCAAGTGATTGGTAGGTTCGTCTAGAATTAATATATTTGTTTCTGTATTTAATATTTTACACAAGCGAACTTTGGCTTTTTCGCCACCAGAAAGGACCTCGACTTTACTTTCAATATGTTTCGTCGTTAATCCACATTTTGCAAGAGCAGCACGGACTTCAGCCTGATTCATACTTGGGAACTCGCTCCAAATCTCTTCAATACAAGTGTTGTAGTTAGACTGTTTCACTTCTTGTTCAAAGTAACCAATGTGTTGATACTCACCACGTTCCACTTTACCCTCCAGCGGATCAATCAACCCAAGAATACTTTTTAAAAGTGTAGACTTACCTATACCGTTTGCACCCACGAATGCAATTTTTTGTCCGCGTTCCATTTTCAAATTCAGAGGGCGGGAAAGTGGTTCATTGTAACCAATAACGAGATCTTCAGTCGTGAAAATATAACGACTAGCTGCACGTGCTTCTTTGAAAATAAACTCTGGTTTCGGCTTCTCTCTCCCCAATTCAATAACTTCCATTTTGTCGAGCTTCTTCTGGCGGGACATCGCCATATTACGAGTCGCAACACTTGCCTTGTTACGAGCAACAAAGTCTTTCAAATCCGCAATTTCTTGTTGTTGACGCTTATAAGCGGACTCTAGCTGCTGCTTCTTCATTTCATATATTTTTAAGAAGTTATCATAGTCACCAACGTAACGATTCAACTCTTGGTTTTCCATGTGATAGATTAAGTTCACAACATTGTTCAAGAATGGGATATCATGTGAAATCAAGATAAATGCATTCTCATATTCCTGCAAATAGCGCTTCAACCATTCGATATGCTGTTCATCCAAATAGTTGGTTGGCTCGTCTAGTAATAGGATTTCAGGCTTTTCCAATAAGAGCTTAGCTAGCAATACTTTCGTACGCTGTCCACCGCTAAGATCATCTACATCTCGATCGAGTCCAACATCGTCTAATCCTAGACCACGTGCAACTTCCTCAACTTTTGAATTAATTCGATAGAAATCATTACTATCTAAAGTTTCTTGTAGCTCTCCAACTTCTGCAAGTAATGCATCGATATCAGCGCCTTCATCACCCATTTTGGCATAAAGCTCATTGATCTCTGCTTCAGCATCAAAAAGATATTGAAAAGCAGTACTCAATGCGTCGCGCATCGTAGTGCCTTTTTGAAGTACAGCATGCTGATCTAAATAACCAACCCGAACTTTTCGGGACCACTCAACTTTCCCCTCGTCGGGTTGCAACTTTCCAGTCACAATATTCATGAAAGTAGACTTACCCTCACCATTTGCCCCAACAAGTCCAACGTGTTCTCCTTTTAAAAGTCTAAAAGACACGTCATTAAAAATCGCACGATCACCGAAACCGTGACTTAAATTTTGTACATTTAATACGCTCATTTTTTTAACCCCTTATCTAATGTTACATGTGGATATCTTACTAGATTTTGGATGCTTTTTCTATCTTGAAGTTATTTTTTGTGAAAATGTCATTCGATACTTGCGCTAAATTGAAGTCTGCCCCATCTAAATAAATTGAGATTATTGAATTATATCTTCTTGGGTGTATAACAATTGTGTAAAAGTCTATTATACAACCCAACCTGGGGGTAAGATATAAGTTATTCCCATATGGGGATAATTATATAAAGATGAAAGAATTGGTTAAGTTCAAAACTAAATATATAGGATATTTGTCATGAAGTTTAAATCAAATGATAATTTGAATAAATAGTATTTATGCGGAAAATTTCTAAATTTATAAAAAAACAAAAAACATTTAACTCTCTTTTTGCTAAAAGGTTTATAGTAATCTTATATACTTTTTATAGAAAGGGGCACAGTAGTGAAAATATTGATTATTGGAAATGAAGACCGATATAAAAAATACATGCCTGATCTGGATATAGTGAAACAGATTACAATGGTGTTCTGCCCGAGGGGGGCAAGTGATGAGGAACTGTTGCAAGCAGCCTCCGACGCAGACGCAATTGCGATAGATCCGATGGCGCAGCTTTCCGGAAACGTCATCCGACAAATGCCGAAACTGAAAATCATTCAGTCAGAAGGGGTAGGGTTTAACGGAATTGACTGTGAAACAGCGAAACAAAGAGGCATATATGTCTGCAATTGCAAAGGGGCCAATGCTGGTGCCGTAGCCGAGCAGACGGTTCTGTTAATGCTGGCCTTGCTTCGAAACATCCTTGTTGGTGACCGGACAGAACGGGAAGGCCATCAGATTCAAATAAAGGAAAGAATGATGGTCGAGGGGATTACCGAGTTGGCTGACTGTAAAATTGGCCTGATTGGTTTTGGGGACATTGCCAAGGCAACAGCCAAGCGACTGGATCCTTTTGAATGTGATACATACTATTACACAAAAACCAGAAAGCCAGCAGATATGGAAGAGGAATATCATGTGTCGTATATGGATTTGGATGAAATGGCCCGTACCTGCGATATCATCAGTATTCATTGTCCGGTCACTCCTGAAACGACGGGAATGATTAACCGTGAGTTTTTAAGCCATATGAAGCCAACTTCCTATATCGTGAATACTGCTCGTGGGGAAATCGTTGACAATGAAGCCCTTTATGATGCGATAGTAACTGGCACGATTAAAGGGGCAGGGTTGGATACGGTGGCTCCGGAACCAACCACCCGTGATAACCTTCTTTTGAATTTGCCAAGTGAATTTGAAGACCGAATAATATTTTCACCTCATATTGGCGGGATTACGACAAGTTATTTCTACCGCGCACACAAGAAAAACTGGAATAATATTGCAACTGCCTTAAATGGAAGGCGTCCAGATCATGTTGTCAACGGATTATAAAATCAGGGAGGAAAAATAAATGATAGCAGAAAAATACAAGAAGATGCTGCAAGGGAAATCAGTTATCAGGGAACTGGCAGAGTTTGCCGCTGAACGAGGAAAAGAAGTCGGCTACGAAAACGTATTTGATTACAGCCTTGGAAATCCTTCCGTTCCGGTTCCGGAAGAATTTACCCAGGTAATGATCCATTTATTGTCCAGTAAAAGCCCTGCAGAGCTTCACGGATATAGTCCTAGTTTGGGAATACCTTCGATCAGGAGAAAAATCGCTGATTCTTTGAATCGGCGGTTCGGGATGGAGTATACGGAAAATCATATTTTTATGACATCCGGTGCGGCCGGAGCGATTGCCCATGCTGTACGATGTGTGACGGAACCGGGAGACGAAATACTGACATTTGCTCCATTCTTTCCTGAATACCATCCTTACATTGATTTAACAGGGGCTGTCTTGAAAGTTGTACCACCCAATCCAGAAGATTTTCAAATAAATTTTGCACTGTTTGAAGAAATGTTGACAGAGAAGGTGGCTGCGGTGCTAATAAACTCGCCAAACAATCCATCTGGCGTTGTTTATTCCTCGGAGACCATTACTAAACTCGCCGAACTTCTCCGTGCAAAGCAAGAAGAATACGGACATGAAATTTTTATTATATCTGATGAACCTTATCGAGAGATTTTATTTTCTGGCGCAAAGCCTATTTATGTGTCTAATTATTACGACAACACACTATCCTGCTATTCTTATTCGAAATCTCTTTCGCTGCCGGGAGAGCGGATCGGCTATGTTGCCGTCAATCCTGCCTGCAAAGATTCCGGTTCGATTGTCAGCATGTGCGGGCAGATTTCCAGAGGCATCGGCCATAACTGTCCGCCATCCCTAATTCAACTGGCTGTAGCAGAAGTAGTCGATTTGACATCCGATATGTCTGTCTACGAAACGAATATGAATCTCCTTTATGAAAAATTAATCGAACTGGGATTCACCTGTGTCAAACCAGACGGGACGTTTTACATTTTTCCAAAGGCGCTCGAGGAAGATGCCAATGTATTCTGCAAGAAGGCCTTAAAATATGACCTGATTCTGGTCCCAGGCGACAGTTTCGGGTGTCCGGGCTATTTCCGGATGGCCTATTGTATTGATACCGAAAAAGTGGAACGCTCATTAGCCGCATTGGAGAAATTCGTGAAGACCGAGTACAGGAAATAAATCAGCCATTTCAAAAGCAGGAACCTGATTGGGGTTTCCTGCTTTTTTTTTTCGCCACTTACAGCTCCCAAAAAGATATTATTGCATGTTCTTAATGAAGAACATTAAAATATAATTAAGGTGGTAAACCATATTCATTGGATCCCATTTTTAAAATGAAAAGGAGTGGCCATTATTGAAAAGCCAAATCCAAAGCGATTCATTGGTAAAAGAGTCAGCCTCGGTACGATTTTCAAAAATCGCCAGCAGGTTCGGGGTTAGCTTTCTTGCTGCCATTGTTACGGGACTTATTTCAGGCCTCCTGCTGCGGTTAATCATGAAAATCATTGCCCTCGCATTCCCACAAATGGCATCAGGATTGACGTTCATGGGTACTTTTATGTTAGTAGTAGTGGGAATTGGCTTTACACTGGCGAACAGCATTATTTTTACCATGATTTATTCTTTCCTGCCGAAGAGATGGGGACGTAAGGGCCTGTTATACGGATGTATAAATTTAGTCATCCTCGGTATTCCCTTCTTTTTATCGAATCCAAACAACGAACTGTTTGGACCCCAAGCCCCGTTAGGAATTGGTTTATTTTCCGGTCTGTTCATTATCGGGGGATTTCTTCTATCCTTTTTCGTCCATCGAATGACGAACTGGTTCAGCCAAACAAGGGGCCGAATGATTCTGACCTACATTATTTTTGGTCTGCTGATTGTCCCGGCAATTGTTGTGTTCGGTGGCATTGTTTATGAGATTTTTACTGAACTCATACCAGCAATCCGAACCAATTTAATGTAGAATAAAAGATTGAAAGTTTATTTTTCAAGGAAGTGAAGTTTTTGAAAGAAATCGAGTCATCCATTATATATATACTACGGGGCATCGTTTTCATTGTTTATTTTCCTTTTTATTTGCTATGGCAAGCTATAAAATTCATTTGGTCTTATCTGATTGCTTTACCGCTTCAATGGTTATGGGACACGATTTTTTTGCCAATCCTTCGATTCATCGGGAAATCCATTTTGACTCCGATCTGGCACTATCTAATCTACCTTCCTTTTCGATGGATATGGCAGCAATTCTTATATTCGATTTGCTTCTTTATTTGGAGAAAGGTTCTCGTCCCGGTTTGCAAATTTGTTTGGTTTTATCTGCTTTTTCCATTTTTGTATTACATCCTTTATTATCCGTTTTATCTGATTTGGAAATATGTCCTGCGCTGGTTTTACCGGGAGGTCTTGGTTCCAGTTCTGCGCATTTGCGGTTTAACTGTGAAGCTTCTGCTTAAAGGGCTTAAATGGCTTTGGCTGCATTTTGTCTATTACCCTGTCCGCTGGCTCTGGAAGACTTGTATTTATCATCCGATACGGTGGGTTTATCGACATAGCGTGAAACCGGTCCTATTATGGTTTAAGAACTTGTTTTATTAGCGGAGTTAACAAAAAGGAACCTGTCCTAAAGACAGGTTCCTCTTTACTGTGGTATTCTGAAAAAATATTTTTCGTGAAATTAACGATTTCTCAATACGGTTATAAACCCATCAAGGATTTGATGGCTGACTTTAAAGCCTTTGTGCTGATAGAATTCTAAGGCCTGGTCGTTGCCGTTTGAGACAAATATAAAATGGTCCTTTATGTGGTCAAATGAATGCAGCCAATCCATCGATAACTGAAACAATTTACTGCCGATTCCCAAACTTCGGTATTCGTCTTTGATATAGAATTGGGACAGACAGCCAACTTCTTCCGTTGGGACAGAATCAAAGTCGAAAAAGGCGTCACAATTTAAGGTTGCAAAGCCCCCGGAGTAGGTGTGCTTTGGAGCAAGATTGCTATAGGCATAGCCCACCGGTTCGCTGCCGTCTTTGGCAACGATGATATAATTCGCTGTTGCACTCTTCAATGAAGGGATCATTCTCGTTTCAAAGTTCATATTATCGAAGAATTCCGGATGAATACATGCCTTGGACTTTTGGTAAGCCATTAAATCATTACATAAATCCTGAATGAAATGAATATTTTCTTCGGATAGTACCTCGTATGTAATACTCATCAAATCTTCCTTCCTTATGTATGCTGGTAACCCCTATTTTATATCATTCTATGGATTGCTGCACATAATGCAGGTATGAAGGAAATGTCGATCTGTTAAAATATTACAATTTATTTAGATAGGCGAAAAAACACTGTTTTTTCCAGATAATCATGCTATAATATTGCGTATTATTAATGAAGGTTTTTGACACTATCCAAAAAAGAAGTATAGCGATATGAAAACTTTGACACTGAGGACAAAGCAAAAGACTGTTTTTTTACTAAATAAATATTTGACTGGCGATTCTATAGATTACAAACAGATTATTGATATTATCATTCCACTGTTTGTCGATCAGGCTTTTTTGGTGATCATGAGCCTATTGAATACAGCGATGGTCAGCTCGGCCGGTGTGGCGGCTGTCAGCGCTGTGAGTATGGTAGATTCATTGAATATCTTTTTGGTCAACGTTTTTATTGCGGTCGCGACAGGGGGAACAGTCATTGTTGCCCAATTTAAGGGCAGTGGTAACATGAAAATGGTTTCGAAAACAGCCACCCAAGCCATATCAGCGGTTAGCCTCTTTTCCGTATTACTTGGCGCACTCGTAATCATATTTCATTCTTCCCTTTTAACCCTCTTGTTTGGGAGGGCGGATGCCGATGTCATGCAAAACGCCAAGATCTATTTAATTGGAAGCTGCATCTCCTATCCGCTCATCGCCATCTTTCAAGCAGTAACGGGCGCTCTAAGGGGTGTAGGAGAAACCAAGCCGTGCTTGAACCTTTCGTTATTGTTAAACCTGACTAACACGATCCTTAACGTATTGTTAATCATTGTGTTGGGTTTGGGTGTGGAAGGCCTGATTATCGCAACGATTGCTGCCAGATTGTTGGGGATGGCGGCGTCGCTGGTCTATGTGGTTAAATACAACGAAACGATTCATTTTAAAATAAAAAACGCAATCCATCTTGATTTTTCCATCTTAAAAAAAGTCATGTTTATCGGGCTCCCGTTTGCAGCGGAACAGATTTTCTTTAATGGGGGCAAGCTGCTGACTCAAACGTTTATTGTCCAGTTGGGGACTTTGGCCTTGACAGCCAATGCCATAGGCGGGTCAATCACATTATTGTTTCAAATCGGTCCTAATGCCATAGGTATTGCTTTGGTGACAGTGGTTGGCCAATGTATAGGAAGAAAAAACATTCAGGATGCAAGGAAATTTACTAAATCACTAATGGCACTTTCCTCCATCCTTTTCGCGGCCACTTCAGTGATTTTGATGCCGTTTTTCCACTTGTTAATGAAACTTTTTCATACACCGGCGGAAATTGTCCCAACCATCTTTACCCTGATTGTTGTATCGGCGATTGCCCAGCCCTTGTTATGGCCAGCAAGTTTTAATATGCCATCTGCATTAAGGGCGGCTGGAGATTCCAATTTCACATCGGTTGCCTCATTACTGTCGATGTGGCTGCTAAGGGTCATCCTTGGTTATTTATTGGGAATTACCTTCGGGTTTGGGATCATCGGCGTTTGGGTTGCCATGATTGTCGAGTGGGGCGTCCGGGGCACCATTTTTGTTATGAGGTTCAAAGGGAAAAAGTGGTATGCCCATAAGCTTGTATAATTAAAAAAAATAACTAGTAAAATTATCCAAAAAAGTGTAGTATTAGAATTGGATATAGGGAAAATTGCTCTAATCTATTGGCAAAAAAATTAGCTTGTATGAGGCCAAAGGTTTAATTTGAATAGGCAATGATTTTCTAGATATGAATGCTAGATTCTTAAGCCAAAATAAGACACAGAAATGGCTGTGCTTATTTTGGCTTTTTATTTTGACTTTGGGGAGGGATTGAATGCAGCAGGAGATTGAGGAAATAAAACGACTAAATTGTTTACTGGAAATCTATATTGATGTAAATGTGGACCGCTATTTCTCTGTTCTATCAAATCATGCAGACCCTTTCTTTATCGTAAATATGTCGGGGCAATTAGCTTATATGAACGATTGCTGTAAAACACTTTTGGGGGTGAATGAGGTTGAATTATTAGAGCTGACTTTGTGCAGCTTGTTCGGTGAAGAAATTTTAAATGATGATCAGTCTTTTTTTCGTAGGAAAAGCAGGGCGAAATTAGCCAATTTTGATTCGAAAACCCGCATAAAATCAGGGAAAATGATGGACGTAAATGTCACAGCTTTTCCAATCCTGTTTGATCGGGAAGTGGTTGGAAACTATGTGATAATCGATGATATTACGTTAATTAAACGGGAAAGAGAATTGCTGGCGGAAAAGCAGGCGTTGGCTGGTCAGCTTGCTGCCGGCATTGCCCATGAAATCAGAAACCCCATCACCGCCATCAAAGGATTTTTGCAGCTAATCATGAGTGAACATAAGGGAGAAACCATGTACTTTAAAGTGGCGGAATCGGAGATTAACAGAATTGAAGTGATTTTAAAAGAACTCATGGTTCTTGCGAAACCAACCAAAAAGAATTACGGTAAACTAAATATCCGCTTATTATTGGAACAAGTATTGGCCATTATGGAGTCTCAGGCCCTGTTAAATAATATTCAAGTAGAAAAACAGTACAGCTTCAGTGAGGAAATCATAATCGGGGACGAAAACCAGTTAAAGCAAGTGTTTATTAATTATACAAAAAACGCCATTGAGTCGATGCCGAATGGAGGAGTACTTCGAATTGAAGGGTCCTGTCAGGATGAAGGATGGGTCAGGGTCCGGATAATGGATCAAGGATGTGGCATTCCAGGTGACATCATCCACCAAATCAGCGAACCATTTTTTACGACCAAGGAACATGGTACCGGACTGGGCATGCCTGTAAGTTACCAGATCATTGAAGAGCATAACGGGAATATTCATATTGAAAGTAACGGAGAAGGAACCAGGATTGAAGTAAAACTACCGGTCATTTCGTAATATTTGTTTGCTTGCCATAGAACTATCGTGGTAAAATAATAATGGCTAATGTCTAGCAGTCATTGGCAGAAAGTAATATGAAACTTTTACAGAAAACAAAATAATACTCAGTATTGTTTGGTAAATGGAAGAAACTATAAAAATAGTCGTCTTAGCCGTGGCCTAACTTCTTTCCCAGAAGTTAGGCCATTTTTGTTTTTTGCCGAAAGGGGGGGTAACTATTAAGTCAACTCAGGAAAATTTGCTCTATCTGAGCAGCGTGTTCAGCAAACTGGTAAAGCGCAGGTTTGGCAAAGGACCAGAGACCTGTTATGTATCCTTTAAGGGAATGAGACTATATGTCTACATGCGGAGTTTTATAACACCTGCAGAAGAAGTGCTTCTGGAAAATAATGAGCTATACCTGGCGCAAAATTTCCGGTCCACTGTGATTAACGCAGTAATCAAGGAATTTTTTCCGGTAGTTTCAGAGGTTTTGGGAGTATCGTTTGATTCATTCCTGCATGATTGGAATTATGATACCAATACAGGAATGGTTCTACTGGAAAACGGTGCTTTTGACGAAGAGAAAAAAATCAATATGCCTTTTGAGAATGCTCTGTTTAATTTGGTAGAAAAGGTAGGCTCCCTTTACCATAAAAGTCCTTCTAACCAAAAGATTGTAAAATTCACCCAAAATATTTGTGCCATCGAAGCAAATGGGGTCCTCTCGCAGCTGGAAGAGTTAGTTTATAAAAAAGGGAACCTGGATTTGTTAATGTATCAATCAAAAGAGATTAAGCGGGGCTATTTGATGCACAAAACATTATTTGGGGATCTTTTTCCCCGCCAGATAGAAGACTTGTTTATTTTATGGGATTATGAGCATGATCGGAATTATCTTGTTTTTGTATTTAACCGAAATATCTAAAAGTACAAGAAAAAACATGTTGTAATAGGATTTCCTTATACAATGTGTTTTTTTTTGCATTATAGTAATAACTTTGTGGCTTTCGTCCATAATACAATAGATGGAATTTTCTAGTCAGCATCTTTTTTATTTGTTAAATAAGGAGTCTGAAGATGGTGTTGGACCATAACAAAGAAGAATACATAAGCAGCTACATTAGTAAGCTGATCAGAAAGAACTTTGGCAGGGGTCCTCAGACGTGTCAGACGTCTATCGGGAGGAGCCATCTTGTTGCCTGTATGCGCGGGTTTTTAACTCCGATGGAAAGTATCTTGCTGCAGCAAGGGATGAACAAGTATGTAGACCATGCCAGAAGGGAGATTTTTAATCACCTATTGGAAGAAATAAAAGGTGCTGTGCAAGTGACTTTTGGAGTAGAGGTAAAAGAATACTATCAGGATTGGAATTTCCCCAATAACTCCGGCATCATTATTTTGGTGTTAGAAGGGTCGACCGGGGAGAACTTTAAAGGGAATATCGATATTCAAAAGATTGAGTCGGAAATCGCCCGAATTAGCTTCATGGTTGAAAAGGTACCAGATAAAATCATTACCTATCCGATTTCACCAACGATTGTTTTAATAGAAAGAGTGGGTATACTTATTCAAATTGAAAAGGCATTATTTGAAAAAGGTTTTGATGCCGAACTCCTATTTACGAAGGATGAGCTGGAAAAGAAATATTTTCATCGGGATGGCCGGTTCGAGGATATTTTTGATAAATCTGTATTGGATATTTTTATCGATTGGAACCTTAAGGATGATAAATCCTTAATGGCAATAATATTAAGGTCCTAAGTATACTCAAAGTTTCTTGCCGGCCGGGTCTCTTCCCATGACCGGCTTTTTTGTGGAAAGATCTCCAACTATTTTCGTGCATTTTAAAATGAACAAGTCTAATTTGGTAAAACATGAGTATTATTTTAGTAAGAAAAGGAGGGATAGGATGAAATCAGTTGGAATTTTAGGCGTCGGTCAAGCCGGCGGGAATATAGCAGAAATCGCTTCTACGATGGGGTATCAGGCGGCGCTGATTAATACAAACCAGCGCGACGGGGCCGTTAATACCAGGGTGGAAAAGAAGTATTTTGTTCCAGGGTTCAGTGGTGCCGGACAGGACCGATCCATCGGCCTAAAAGCCGTTAATGAAAACTACCGTGAAATGGTTGACTTTGTTCAAAAGTCATTCAAAAATATCCGTCTGCTGTTGGTGGCCTTCTCGACAGATGGCGGAACAGGGTCCGGAATGAGCCCGTTATTGATTGATCTTCTATTGGACCAGCTGCCAGGTGTCCAAATTGGCGCAATCGCTATTGTACCTGAACGGAACGTACTGGCAGGCAACCGGATTAACGCTGCTGAATGCCTGGAGGAAATCTCAAAAATTGATTCACTTTCTTCTGTCTTCCTTGTGGACAATGACCAGCTGCGCCGCGCCAACCCGCAATCCAGTAAACATCAAATCTATCTATCTTCTAATCGACAGGTAATGGAAGCTATTAATCACGTGATCCAAATCACGAAAAAGAGTTCGTTTTATGGGAACTTTGATGAAACGGATTTAATGAATATCCTCAGTACACGAGGGGTAACTGTCATCTCCTCTGCCGCCATTACGGATGCAAAAACCACGGCCGATGTTACCGGTAAAATCCAGCAATCCTGGTTAAACTCCATCTTCTGTCCAGTTGAATCCACCGGGGTTATCCGCGCCGGGTTAATCTATGAAGGGCCTGAAGCAATGGCGAAACTGATTAATGCACCATCGATATTTGAGCCGGTCGGGGAACCGCTGGAATTATTCGAGGGAACCTATATTACTGAATCGGACCCTACGGTCACCACGGTATTAGCTGGTCTGTCCTTTCCTGCTCGCCGGCTGAAAGCCCTGGTGGAATCGATTGAAAAGAATCGGGACCGGCTGCAAAGCTTGGTAAGCAAAGAACATTCCCAAAAATATGAATCGAAAATCCAATGGGCCTCCAATCTGAAGGTGAAACAACAAAGAAAAGCAGAATCTGTCACATCCAAATTATCTAAATATCAAAAGTAAGTGAAAACGAAGGCTGACCCATTCGAGTCAGCCTGTTTATGGTTTATGCTTATTTTCGTTTTTTTCCAACTGCACCCATGAACACGACAAATTCATCTTCGCCGTCCAATTGTAAAATCCCATCGACCATGTTTTGGTCGTAAATGCCAATCGCGCAGGCTCCGGCATCGATGGATTCACTGGCTAAATAAAGACTCTGGCTGACATGCCCAATATCGATAAGAATTTTTTTATGGGCAGAAATATCATATTTCCACTCAGAGCGATAAGGGGTCGTGCTCCATGCAAATCCAACAGCAGCTTTTTTGGCGAAATTAGGGACAAACGGCTGTTCGAGCGTAATCTCATCGAGTTTATTGTCAATTTCATCGAGTTCAAACATAAATAAAAGTTTGTGCTCGACTGGCAAATACCGATAGATTCCCTGTGGTATGCCGTCGACCCGCATAATGAAAAGATACGTTTCAAATGTATGGGTGGCGCCGCTGCAGGGGACCGTTCTCAATGTCAGCCCGGATTTGGTCGTGCCCGTTATTCCTTGGGTGGCCCACAATAAATAAGATAATTCTTCTATGCTTATGGACTGATCACAATAAAATCTGGTGCTTCTCCTGTCCTTTATGCAATCATATATATTTTGTTTTTTTACAACATCTTCTGTTACCTCCGGGAGATCAATGACAGATGCGGAAGGGTCATAAGTTTTTATGCTCGGCGGTTTGGGAAAACCGTTCATTTTGTCCGTTCTGATTTTTTTAAATTCAACAAAGTTAGACTTTAAAAAATTTCTCTGCTGTTCAAATCGTGCCATGTTCATTTCCTCCATTCTGTTGTACCTACACATAGTAATCCTTTCTCGGGCGTCAGTCTGTGAGATGTATCATAACCCCTGGAGGTATTTGCTGGAAAACAAAAAAGAAGCTGAATAGTTCAGCTTCTTCCTTGTTAGACCTGGATTATTATCTCTCCGATACTTTATTTAAAAATTGTAAAGTTCGTGGATTTTGCGTTTTTTGGAAGACTTCTTCAGGTGTGCCTTTTTCAACTACCACACCTTGGTCCATGAAAATGACTTGGTCTGCCACATCTTGTGCAAATTGCATTTCATGTGTCACAATGACCATCGTCATATTTTCCTTAGCTAAATCCTTCATGACCTTTAATACTTCTCCGACTAGTTCAGGGTCCAAAGCAGAAGTTGGTTCGTCAAACAGCAAGACTTGCGGGTCCATCGCCATCGCCCTTGCGATACCGACACGCTGCTGCTGGCCGCCGGATAATTGATGGGGATACATATCCGCCCGGTCCTTCAGACCGACCTTTTCCAAAAGTTTTCTTGCCTTAGCTTCCGCCTCGGCTTTTGACCTTTTTAGAACAACGACTTGTCCTTCCATGACATTTTCTAAGGCGGTCAAATGGGGGAATAAATTGTATCCTTGAAACACCATCCCGGTATTCTTTCGAAATTCAACCACATTATTCGATTTCAGTTTCATGCCTGATTGAAACTGAATGGAGTGGTTCCCTAATTCGATTGTGCCTTGATCAGGAGTTTCCAGCAGGTTCAAACAGCGCAGCAAGGTGGTTTTTCCTGAGCCGGACGGCCCTATGATGACGGCGGTTGTCCCTTTTGGGATGGAAAGGTCAATCCCTTTTAAAACTTCGAGGCCGTCGAACGCTTTATGCAAATTATTGATTGTAATCATGATTTCACCTCCATTATTTAGCAACACTTCTCTCAAACCGGACTTCCAACTTGTTTTGGAGATAAGAGAGAATCGTACTGAATATCAGGTAAATGAAGGCGACTTCGATGTAAATCCAAAGCGGCTCATAGGTATACGCGGCAATCTGCTGACCTTTTTGGAATAATTCCGTCACCGTAATCGTGGCGGCGAGAGACGTATCTTTGACTAAACTAATAAACGAGTTGCCAAGCGGCGGCAGGGAAACGCGGACCGCTTGCGGGATAATAATCCGTCTCATCGCTTGCGATTGAGTCATCCCAATCGAGTAAGCTGCTTCCCATTGTCCTTTCGGGATGGAAAGGATCGCTGCGCGGATAATTTCCGAGCTATAGGCTCCCACGTTGATGGTAAAGGCAATGATGGCGGCCGGAAACGGGTTCAGGGTAATGCCCAAACTTGGCAGTCCATAAAACAAAATAAAAATTTGCACCAGCAAAGGGGTGCCGCGGAAAATCCAAACGAAGAATCTAGCCGCTCCATTAAGTACTTTGATATTGGTTATACGGGCTAAGGCAATAAAGAAGGCCAGGATAAGTCCTAATACGAAAGTGATTAATGTTAATGGTATGGTAAACTGAATCCCGGCTTTCAAAATAGGAAAAAAGGAATCACTAAGGATTCCTACAATACGGTCAAATCGTTCTTGATCGGCAAACATTTGGCTCCAGTCCTTTACTTAGATACGTCCTCGTTAAAATATTTGTTTGAAATTTTTAGGTACGTACCGTCTTTTTTCATATCTGCAAGAGCACCATTCACTGCTTTGGCAAGTTCATCTTCACCTTTTCTGAAAAGGAACGCATTGTTTGTACTCTCAATTTTGTCATAAGCGACTTTAATCGGCAGTTCCGGGCGCTGCTTTTTCAAATCAAGGTAAGAAAGACTGTCGTTAAGGGTTGCATCGATACGGCCTGAAGTAATTAGGTCAATGGCTTGATTAAATCCGTCAACCACGGTATTGGTTGCTCCATGTTCTTCGGCAATTTTACGGTAGTTACTGTCTAGAGATTGTCCTACTTTTTTGCCTTTTAAGTCATCCAGGGTTTTGATATCGTTATTGTTTTCACTGACAATCAAAACGGCTTTTGAAACAATATACGGATCGGACATGTCGTATTTCTCTAAGCGTTCCGGGCGGACTGCCACTTCATTTGCCACCATGTCATAACGCTTGGAATCAAGGCCGGCAATCATGCCATCCCATTTCGTCTCCACAAAGACTGGTTTAATGCCTAATCGCTTAAACACCTCTTTGGCAATTTCTACATCGAAACCGGTCAGTTTGCCAGAATCATCATGGAACGTAAACGGGGCATAGGTTCCCTCCGTTCCTATGGTAATTTCACCTTTGTCTTTGATTTGGTCGTAATGGCTTTGTTTCTCGCTAGTACTCCCCTTTTTGCTATCTTTATTGCCGCAGGCACTCAAAGTGAGGGCGAAAAGGAGTGCTGTTAAAATTAGTGCGATTTTCCTCATGACGGTCTTTCAACTCCTAGTTATTATATTGGGATAATAATTTCAACCTTAAATAAGATATTACAGGCCATGTTCGTTGTCAAATATACGGTTTGTAACTAATTTTAATCTCTCACCTGATTATTAGTTTTATACTAGAAAAATCCAAAGCTGAATTTAGCTGAATTGTTGACTTCAAGCTTGTTCATTAAGCAAGCTGTAACCCTGTTGATTGGAGCGGATAAGCTCGACTCCTGCGGGTGTACGGGGCCGGAGGCTGACCGGCACGCCCGCGGGTTCGCTGAGCTTCTTTCGCTGCAATCAACAGACACATTTAAGAGCCAAGAAATGTAGAATGAATTCCAGAATCGTACGTAAGTATTTAATCATAAGGAGTTGCAGAAAGGAGGCCTTTAATAGTGAGAAATCATTCAATTCATCATCATGGGCCATATAATATATACAGTTACTTCGTCGGCTCTAATCCACCGACATCATGGAATCCGAATCCGTTGACCCCAAAAATCCACCAGACAGCGTTATTAAGTCCATTTACCTTTGTTGTAGGCGATGTCACCATCCGCGAAAACTCCTTTGCCGCACCGTTCGTCAGTATACGAGCGGATGAAGGTACGCCTTTTTATATTGGCCGTAACACCAATTTGCAGGATGGGGTGATCCTTCATGGCCTAAAGGAAAAATATGTGGATAAAAACGATCAAAAATTCTCCATTTATATCGGAAATGAAGTATCTTGCGCCCATGGGTCGCTCATCCATGGGCCAAGTTTAATAGAGGATCAAGTATTTATTGGATTTAAAGCGATTGTCTATAATGCCACCATTGGGGAAGGCAGCTTTATCTCATCCACTGCTGTCGTAACTGGTGGAGTGACCATTAAGCCCAACCGGTTCGTTCCCCCAGGGGCTTACATCGATACACAAGCCAAAGCCGATTCATTAAAAGAAGTACCAAAAACCGAGGAGGAATTTGCCAAAGAGGTCCAGCGCGTAAATCAGGAATTCCCGGCCGCCTATTCCATATTACTCGGAAAGACACGCTGCTCCTGTGGTTTAGCCTGCTAAAACAAAGCTTTTATCCCCCTTTACTCCTGTGTTTTTGGAGTGGGGGGAGATAATCATAGGAAAAGTTTTTATATAAAATAGCGGCCATCTAATTTTTCATATATTTTTCATTGAATAAAAATCAAAATCTATTAAAATAAAAGAAAGCGATAACATATTTGTGCACGCTAAAATGTTAACGTTAACATTATTCAACACATACACTTGGAGGCCAGAGAATGAAAAAGTATGTCATTTGTGGAGTTAGTAACCGGGCAATTAATATGTTTATTAAACCCCTCATCAATGAATTTTCAGAAGAAAACCAGATTGTTGGACTGCTAGACCCGGATTCGCTGCGCTTTAACGTTTGCAAAAATCAATTTCCACAGCTTGAACAAGTACCAACCTTTTCGCCAGATCAATTTGATCAAATGATTGACCAAACCAAACCGGATTGTGTCGTTGTTGCAGGCAGAGATGATTCCCATGTGGATTATATTCTAGGGGCCTTAAAAAGGGATATTGACGTTATGACAGAAAAGCCAATGGTAACGAATGCTGCCGATGCTTACCGGGTCATGCAGGCGGAAAAACAGAGCAAAGCGAATGTGACCGTGACATTCAATTATCGATATAATCCTTTCCATCGAAAAATTAAAGAAATGATTCTGGAAGGCAAATTGGGCAGAATTACATCCGTTGACTTAAACTGGTATATTGATACTTTCCATGGCTCCAGCTACTTCAGAAGGTGGAACCGGTACCGGGAAATCTCAGGAGGCTTGTCCATCCATAAATCGACCCATCACTTTGATTTAGTGAACTGGTGGCTGGATCAAAAACCGGAGGAAGTATTTTCGTTTGGCGCTCTTAACTATTATGGTCCGAACGGCGGCCTTAATCCGCAAAAAGTGCCAAGCCGGTTTTGCGGCACTTGTGAAGACCAAGCTAATTGTGATTACTTTATGCGCTGGAACCCGCGCAGCGGCAAAAACAGTGTAAAGGATGACCACCTCTTGGCAGGCGTATATAAGGAAGTCCCTTACACAGACTATCGCCCGGATGCCTGTATCTATGACGAGGGGATCAACATTGAGGATACTTACACGGCGACAGTGAAATATGATGGCGGCAGCCTGCTTAGCTATTCCATTAACTTCTCACTGCCATATGAAGGTTACCGCTTGGCAATCAATGGAACAAAAGGCCGGATTGAAACAACCGAGTACCATGAACCGTCTCGGATTCCATTTAAATATCCAGAGCAGACGATTGAGTATTACCCGCTATTTGGCGGCAAAGAGACGATAGAAGTCGTGAAAAATGCAGGAGGACATGGCGGAGGCGATCCCGTGTTGATTTCCGACTTATTCCTAGGACCAGACCCAGCGAGAAAGTACCCTATCCTAGCCGGTTCTGAAGCAGGGGCCTATTCTATAGCTGTTGGAGAAGGTGTATGGCGCTCTGTCCAAGAAAAGCGTCCGATTAAGATAGAGGAGTTATTACAGGATTCTAAAGAGTTAGTGGAAAAGTAATATAAACATAAAAAACATACTAACAGTGATTCATGACTGTTAGTATGTTTTTTTATATGCTATTAATCCCTTTTAAAAAAGGCTTTGTTAAACGATACTGTTGATTTTTTACTCTGTTGATTGGAGCGGAAGACGCTCCCCGGATCGCCTGCGGGTACGCTGAACGTCTAAAGCGGAAATCAACAGCCGATTTAGCAGAGTAAAAAGACATCTCTATAATTATCTTAAAATTTTATAATAAACCCAAAAAATTATCCATTTTTCCTGAAATCGTTTTCAAGTAACATGTAAAGGGAGGTACACAATTATCAGGGAGGCAGACAGGTTATGAACGACACTCGAGTGAAAATTGATAGCGCCAATCCGATTAAATTAAAGCCCACTAGATCTTGGCGGACCTATTTGGGTGGAAAACTGATTGAAGAACTCCATGGTGCCGAAAACCCAAAGGACAGTCATTTCCCGGAAGAATGGATGATTTCCATAGTTTCCAGCCGAACAATTGGCCGTGAGGATGACGGGTTGAACAAGCTCGATCTTCTGGATGCGGACATTACGTTGAAAGAAATAGTGGAAGCCAATCCGGAAGAATTTTTAGGAAAAAGGCATGTGGAAAGATTCGGCACCCAGACGGGAGTATTAGTCAAGCTAATTGATTCAGCAGAACGTTTGATCGTTCAGGTTCACCCCGATAAGGAGAAAGCAAAGCAATTTTTTGATTCAAGTTATGGCAAAACCGAATGCTGGCATTTTGTAGGCGGCCGGGAGATTAATGGTGAACCGCCGCATGTGTATGTTGGCTTTAAATCCGGTGTTACAACAGAATATTGGAAAGAGTTGTTTGACAAACAAGATATCGAGGGCATGCTAAGCTGCCTTCATAAATATTATGTTTCACCCGGCGATACTTTCCTGATTGAAGCGGGGATTCCCCATGCCATCGGGCCAGGCTGCCTGCTGGTCGAGATTCAAGAGCCGACTGATTTTACTATCCGCATGGAAAGAACATCCCCTTCCGGCTTGCATATTGAGGATTACTTAATTCATCAAGGCATTGGGTTTGATAAGATGTTTGACATTTTTAAATACGATTCCTATTCATGGGAGGAAACTCTGGGGAAATGGCAAGTTGCTCCGGAAACTTTAACGGAATCGGAGAGCAATCGCGAAGTGGAATTAATCGGCTATAAACGGACCCCTTATTTTCGCATGACGCAAGTAGAAGTAGAAAATCAAATGGAAATAAAGGGTGATGGGGTTTTTTCGGGACTTTATCTCCTCTCCGGCAGTGCCGCCATCATGACAGGTGACCATCACCAAGATCTAAAAAAAGGTGATCAGCTGTTTATTCCTGCCCAAGTCATCAGTTTTACCATCATAAATAATGGCCCAGCCCCGGTTAAGGCATTACGCATGTTCGGGCCCGAAGTTTGTTACTAAAAGCACAATGTAAAGCCATTTATGTATTTTTAGCTATGTTAAATGTAAACCGAGCTGAATTTGTGAATAAATCGACAAAAAAAGACATTAATATCTTAAAATTTTATTAAAACATATTAAAATCTTTAATTATTTAAGAAACCGTTTTCATTTAGAATGTAGTCAAGAAAGGAGGAAACAAGATGAATGTTTCAAGCGGAGTGACAGAAAACACAATCAACACAGAAAAGTCATTAAAAAAGAAAAAGATAACTAAGGGAAATCTTACCCCTTACCTATTCATACTTCCCTCTCTTGTCTTAGTCATAGGGTTTCTATTTTATCCGATAGGGACAGTATTTTACTACAGTCTTCAAAACTATGATGTGGCAGCACCATTCTATAATGGTTTTGCCGGTTTGGATAACTTTAAAAACATCTTTACAGAAGACAAAATGTTTCTCCCAAGCTTGCTAAACAGCTTGAAATGGGTCGTATCAGAAGTGGGCCTTCAATTGGTTTTTGGTATGATCGTTGCATTACTATTAAATCAAACTTTTAAACTTAGAGGATTGGTGCGGGCGGTTGCCTTCATTCCTTGGGCGATATCCGGAGTACTTGCATCCTCAATGTGGTCGTTAATCTTTAACGAACATATGGGGGTACTGAACGATTTGCTCATGAAATTAGGATTGGTGGATGAACCACAGGCTTTCTTGGCCGGTACAACTACTGCATTTACAGCCGTAATCATTGCCGAAATGTGGAGGGGGATTCCATTCTTCGCGATTACCTTGCTGGCTTCCTTACAAAGTATTCCTACAGAATTATATGAAGCGTCTAAAGTGGATGGTGCCAGCAGATGGAAAACCTTTATCTATGTGATCTTGCCACAACTAAAAAATACGATTGTCCTGACTACCTTACTAAGGGTTGTTTGGGAATTCAACAACGTCGATCTATTGTTTAATTTAACGGGCGGTGGTCCAGCACATTCAACAACCACTCTTACCATGTATATAGCTGACTTAGCGGTCCATGGAAGCAATTTCGGATATGGCTCTGCATTAACAGTCGTTTCCTTCGCCATCCTGTTAATCTTTGCAATGGTTTATCTGAAATTATCCCGTTATGAAAAGGAGTGACGTCTGGGATGTTATTTAATAATAAAAAAGCTGACAGATTTTTAACCATGTATCTTCCCATCACTTTTATGCTGTGCTTCACTATTTTCCCGTTATACTGGACAGTTAATACAGCGTTTAAGCCAGAGGGAGATATTATCAAACGTCCATTGCAATACCTGCCGGCACATCCGACGATTGATAACTTTGTCAATGCTTGGACAAATATCGGATTTGCCACTTTCTTTAAAAATAGTGCGATCGTCGGTGTATCAGCCGTGATTGTGGTTCTTGTCTGCGCAACTTTATCGGGTTATGCATTAGCAAGATACCAGTTTAAAGGAAAACGAGTTTTCATGCTCATGCTCTTATGCACCCAGTTTATCCCAAGGGCGATGATGATTATTCCGTTGTTCATCATTTTCAAGAATCTCGGGTTAATCAGTAATCCACTTTCCTTAATAATCACTTATTCAGCGGTTGAAATTCCGTTTACCACCATCTTAATGAGCGGATTCATTTCAAACGTGCCAAAAGAGTTAGAAGAAGCAGCGATGATTGATGGCTGTTCCAAACTACAATCATTACGCCATGTAGTCTTTCCATTATTACTGCCAGGTATAGTTGCAACAGGTGTATTCACCTTCATTTATACTTGGAATGAGTTTCTTATCGCATTGATGCTGACCAACAAGCAAGACAAGTTCACCCTCCCAGTAGGATTAAGTACAATGTTGGGTGAGTTTAACGTCAACTATGGAGCTTTGGCAGCAGGAAGTGTAATCGCTTTAATTCCGGCAATCTTGTTATTCGCCTATGCGCAGAAGCACCTTGTCAATGGTATGGGTGGGGCTGTGAAAGGTTAATATTAGAAAACTCGCCAACTGGCGAGCCCTAAAGGGCGGTTCATGAGGCGTAGTTGCACTTATGCCTGATAGGAAAGTTTTATCCTTTCCTAACGGCAAAAAAATAAAGGGAGGCAGTTTCATGTTAAAGAAAAAATTTGCAACGACTGCTCTTGCTCTTACTGTAGCATCCAGTATGTTTCTAACTGCTTGCGGCGGGGGCAGCACAGAGGAAAAAGCCAGCACGACCAAAAAAACAGCAGAAAAATCCGATGAACCGGTTACCCTTACGTTCTGGGATGAAAACGCAGGACCTGCACGTACACCAGTATGGGAGGAAGTCATTAAGCGGTTCGAGGCAAAATATCCAAATATTACAGTCGAATATGTAGGTATTCCTAACAGTGAGGCAAAATCAAAATACGACGCGGCCATTGCTGCTGAGGATACTCCAGACCTTGGTTCCTTGCAAACCACTTGGCTTCCGGAGTTTGCCATCCGCGGAGCTTTGAAACCGCTTGATTCTTACTATAATAAATCGGAAATCAGCAAGAAATTGAACGAAGGTGCCGTTAATGTAAACAAAGAAATTACCCAGGATAAAAAGCTTTATGGTATTCCATATGCACAAAACGTAGATGCTCTCTGGATCCGTACTGACTGGTTTGAGCAAGCTGGTTTACAAGAACCAAAAACTTGGGATGACTTCTTTACTGACATCGAAAAACTGCGTGACCCGGCTCAAAACCGTTATGGCTTTACCATCCGCGGCGGTGCTGGTGCATCCTTCACCATCCAACGTGCGATGTTTGCATACAGCGGACTGGATTACTTTGATAAAAACGGTAAAACGAACATCAATGATCCAAAGAACGAAGAATTTGTTAAAAAGTACTTCTCTTACTATGACAAATGGACTCCAAAGAGCGATATCACCAATGGTTATAAAGAGATGATCGCTGCATTTGATACTGGCGTTGCAGCAATGGTTCACCACAACCCAGGTTCTTACGGCGAGCACAAAAAGGCACTACAAGATGGCACCTATAAGTTAATCCCACTTCCAACAACAGATAAAGGCAACTATGTAGTGGAAGGCGGAAACGCTGTTAACTTAGGTATGTTTAAATCTACTAAACATCCGGATGAAGCTTGGAAATTTATCGAATTCGTAAACTCTCACGAAGCACAAAGTTACTGGAACGAACAAACTGGTCAAATCCCAACCAACAAAGATGTATTAAAAGATAGTTGGGTACAAAACGCACAACATATTAAAGTAGCATTTGAAATTTATAATAATCCAAAAACCAAGGTTTATATGCCTCCATTCTATCTGCCAGATTACCGCACCATCCTTGATACCATTGTTGACCCAGGTGTGCAATCTGTTATGAGCGGTAAGATGACCGCTAAGGAATTTTTGGATCAATGGGCAAAAGCAATCGAAGATTCGAAAGCTAAATACGACAAGACTTTTAACAAAAAGTAAGATAGCCTGACTGGGTGTTGATTCGATTGACACCCAGTTTGTCTATATCCTTGGAATTCGCAATTAAAACTAGTAAATTCGTAAATAAAATTGTAAAATGTGGAAATAAATCGGAAAAATCTAATAGTTAAGGGAGACAGGAGAATGACAACCAAACAAATCACAACTGAAACGCCGTTAATGATGGCGGAAAAAGCTAGCCGTGCCTTAATGGAAAAATTCCGTGCCGAGGATCTGCCGCCGGTCAATGCTTTCCACTATCATCAGGGAGTTTACCTATATGGGGTCTATCGAGTGTATCTGGCTACCGGTAATGAAGAGTACTTTGAATATATCAAAGCCTATTATGATAATCTGATTGATGAAGAAGGAAATGTATGTTTTGAGCGTGACCAGTTGGACTCTACCATGACGGGAATATTGCTGTTTCCATTATATGAAAAAACGAAGAATCCAAAATACCTGATTGCGGCAAAACGCTTAAGAAGTGCTCTGGATACCATTAACCGGACTTCCGAAAATGGTTTCTGGCACAAAGAAAAATATCCGTATCAAATGTGGCTCGATGGCCTGTTCATGGGCGGACCGTTCATGCTGATGTACAGCCAGCAATTCCATGAAGAGGAATTGATTCAAATGGTTCTCTTGCAGGAAAAGCTGATGAGAAAACATATGATTGACGAAAAAACGGGCTTGCTTTATCACGCTTGGGATGAGAAAAAAGTTCAGCCATGGGCAGACCCTGAGACAGGCTGTTCACCGGAATTCTGGGGCCGTTCCGTTGGCTGGTATGGGACGGCATTGATTGACTTAATTGAAATTCTTGGTGACAAGAAACGCGGCCAAGAGCAATTAATCCAGTCTCTTCAAAGCTTTATCCCGGCGATTGTCCAGTTCCAGGATGAAAAATCAGGCTTATGGCATCAAGTAGTTGATAAAGGTGGCCTTGAAGACAACTGGCTCGAGTCTTCCTGCTCCGCTTTGTTTATTTACTTCATTTCCAAAGCCATTCAACATGGCTATGTGGACGATTCTTACCGTGCCGTCGTAGACAAGGCATATAAGGGATTGTTGGAACACATGGTAGAAGAAAAAGAAACTACTCTTGATCTAAACGGCATCTGTATTGGCACTTCAGCAGGGGTGTATGATTATTATGTGGAACGCCCGACATCCACGAATGACCTGCATGGGATGGGCGCGTTTATTTTAGGAAGCATGGCATACTACGACCTGATTAAATAATGGATATGGCTGCTAAATTTTTATTATAAAAACGCTGATAGAAACCTTTTCTTATGCTGACTTTTTATGCATAGGAAAAGGTTTCTATAATTTTGGGGGAAGGAGGACTATTGTACTAGACTGATATAAAAAGACGGTGAAAGGTGGAAAAATGTTGAAGAGGTTGAAAGCTGCACTATCAATAATATTAGTTTTATTACTGGCGTTAAGTAATTTTGGCGCCAAAACACTTGCAGAAACTGGCACCCCGGCGCCAGCATCTCCTATTAACCTGCAGATACCGAACCTTGCTTTTGATGAAGACAGCATCACTCTTGTATGGGACAAACCAGAGAATTACAAAGATATTGTTGACTTCAATGTCTATATGAATGACAAGAAAATTGGAAGCGCTTTAAAGGATAATGGTGGTCCGGCAAAAACTTATATCGATAATTTCTATAAAAATATCGATAAAGATAATTATCATGTTGATATTCTGATTCATAATTTTACTGTTGAAAATCTTATACCAAATAAGTCTTATGAATTTTATGTCACTTCTGTCAATGCTGAAGGAATTGAATCTGTACCATCCAACAAAATAGTTGGAAAAACAACGGCTGTGCCGAAGGTTTTTAATATTGTTGATTATGGTGCCACACCGAATGATGACACAAAGGATACGAAAGCCATTCAAGCAGCTATTGACGCAGCCACTCCTGGCGCAAAAGTAGTGATTCCAGAAGGGAAGTTTATCTCTGGAGCCATCTGGCTAAAATCTGATATGACTTTACAAGTGGACGGCTATTTGCTTGGCTCACCGGACCCTGCAGATTACAGCGGAAATTTCTGGGTGTACGATTACTCAACAGATGAGCGTTCCTATGCCCTCATCAATGCCCATACTTATGATTACGGCAGCCTCAAGAACATCCGCATTGTCGGAAAAGGCACAATCGATGGCAATGGATGGAAGCAAGATCCGAGTTCCCCAACCATTGATGAAGCCGGGAATGAACTCCCTAAATTAATGGCTGGCAGCAATTCAAAAGTAACCGGCGACGTTAAAGTTGAAAATGGGAAAATGAGCCCGCTCAACCTTGATTCTCCTAATACATATGGGATATTGGCAGCAGCCCAAACGTATGCAGCTCAAGTGGATGGAATGATTGCTAAGTCAGCCTATTCTACCCGTTCCAATCTCATTACCGTACGCGGTGTTGACGGCATGTATTATGAAGGAATTACCCAGCTTAACCCATCCTTCCATGGGATTGTCAACCTTCACAGCAAAAACATTGTCGTAAATGGCACAACAGCAAAAACTTATGATGCCAACAATGCCGATGGGTTTGAGTTTGGCGATTCCCAAAACATTATCGTGTTTAATAACTTTGTAGACACAGGTGATGATGCCATTAACTTTGCAGCCGGGATGGGACAAGCCGCTGCTGATGAGGAACCGACCGGAGAGGCGTGGATTTTTAACAACTATATCCGTGAAGGACATGGCGGAGTGGTAACAGGCAGCCATACCGGCAGCTGGATCCAGGACTTTTTAATCGAAGATAACATTATGTACAAAACAGATGTCGGCCTGCGTGCCAAAACCAACACGCCAATGGGCGGCGGAGCAAGAGACATCCTTTTCCGGGATAATGCATTAGAAGGAATTGATGGAGATGGACCATTCGTGTTTACATCCTCTTATGAAGATGCCAATGCGGCCATTCTTTACGAACCGGCACAAAAAATATCTCAATTTAAGGACATAAGGGTTGAGAATACAACAGTCCGTAATCAAGGCGGCAGTAAGAAGCAAGCGATACTCGTACAAGGCAATAATGATGTAGGGGAAGTCTATCACGAAAATATTACCTTTGAAAATGTCAAATTTGACAACGTCTATTCCGTAAAAATGGATTACGCGAAAGATTTTACCTTTAAAAATGTGTCCTTTACGAACGTTAAAGATAATAGGGGAAACCCGTGGAGAATTACGAATTCCACAGGAATTGTCTTTGACAATACAACAGCAGCACCTGCGGATGCGTCCCAAGAACCTCAATGGTCAGATGACGCAAAGGTTGAAGCTGTATCGTCTGAAGATGGAAAGAGCGTTACTTTAACCTGGTATGGGGCAACCGACGCAACAGGAGTCGCGGGATATACCATCTATAAAGATGGAAAGAAAATCAGCGCAGATTATACAACAACGAAAACGACAAGCTTAACAGTCACCGGACTAAGTCCAGCTAAGGAGTATTCATTTAAAGTGGAAGCAACAGACGCAATAGGAAACCGCACTTCCGAAGGTCCGGAAACTAAAGTGACAACGAAGGGAACGGCAGATAACACAGCACCAGGTCTTCCAAATGATACCCGGATTAAAGAACCCACTACAGCCATTTCTGCAAGTGACACCTTTAGTGGCCAAGCAGTGGATGTGGTTTACCCGGGATTCACTTGGGCATCTGTTAGTTGGAAGCCGGCAACGGATGAGACAGGCATCGCTGGCTATAACGTCTATGCAAACGGAGAATTCTATGGGTTCGCTGAATCCAATAACTATACGTTAACGGAACTCCAGCCTGGTACGAAATATATCATTGAGGTTGAAGCAGTAGACCTGGCCGGAAATAAAACGCGATACGGTTCCTCGTATGAACTGGAAACAGCGGTTCCTTACGCAATCGGGGCTCCTAAGTTTGCGGGCGGCATCAATCCGGAAATGGGGGACGATGGGAAAAGTGTAACCCTTTCTTGGAACAAGGCAACAGCTGCCAATCAAGAAGTCATCGGTTATCGGGTGTATGTTAATGGCCAGCCCATTAAGCCTGAGGGAGCAGAATTTACCCCAATCAATAGTGATATGACCACAAAAGAAACATCTTATACTATAACGGGTCTTAAGAGAGGGAAAGAATATACCTTTAAAGTCGAAGCAGTGGCAAAGGGAATCAAATATTCAAAGCGTGAAAGATTAGCTGGTACTGAGGAGTTCCCGGATGGTCTTGCCGCAGTCTCAGGATATAGGTGGAGCGGTTTTGGCCCGAGCATCACACTGACGCTTAATAAGGATTTTAGCCGTAGCAACGGAAATGGAAATGGTCTGAAAAAATAATATAATGATATTTTTTTAAAGGTTCTGGTAAACGATAGATTTTATAAGTACTGTGGATTGGAGCGGAAATGACAGCCTAATCTAACAGAGCTTTTTTTAAAAAGAGAAAGCTTTTCAATGGCGGGAAGCTTTCTCTTTTCCTTAAATGAGAGAAAACTCACTTCATTAATTAACAGTTTAAGATAAAATATACCTGTTTACCAAGCGGCAAATATAGTTTATTGTTTATGTAGGAGCAAACGCTTCCATGAACTGCTTACGGGGAGTCTGGTAATGATGGCTGCAAAGATCAGGAACTTTTTTAACCGTTATTTTTTCAACTCGTTTAAATCGACAATCAATACGCTGTACTTACCCATCATTATTATTTTTATATTCATTTCAGGGTGGGTTTCTTCCGTTTTGGCCACCTCGCAAATTGAAGAAAATGCCTATAAAAATGTCAATGATACCATCTTTCAAACGAAGAATTATCTGGATTACATGCTATCGGATGTCTTTTTGCAGCTTGTGTCGCTATCAAGTGACCCAAAGGTCCAATCACTATTGGAAACGGATGAATCGGAAGTGAGTCCTGAAACGAGGATAGATATCGACCGGAATTTACAAATGATTTACACGCGATATAGCGTTATTTTGGAATCTGTGTTGATTGGATATGAACACGGGCAGCATTCGTTTTTTCGGACTTCCTATAATTACTATCCTTCCATCCATTATAATGAATATTTTTCTAAATTTAAGGGGAACAGGGAAGGTTACTATTGGGAAAATCTCCACCCCGACATCAATTTTGACAAAACCAATAAAGTCATGTCGGTGTTCCGGTTGTTGGAAGGAGAAAAAACCAGAGGTATGGTGTTATTTAACTTACGGACAGATTTTTTTGAAAAGGTATTGAATAAATCGTTAATTGGTAAAAATGGCTACCTGACCTTAATTAGTCCCGATGGAAATTTTGAATCGAAAAATGTAAAAAATGAGTACAAGCTGGATCAAGAAACGTTGCATGCCGTGCAAAAAGAGTCGAAGGAAAAAGGTCAGTTTACCTATAAGAGTAATGTCGGTGGAAATATGATTGTGATTTACGATACCCTTGAGTCGAACAACTGGAAAATTGCCGCCGTTGTCCCCGAAAGTGAAATCCTTAACAAGGTGAATTATATCAAGCATTTTACGATTTTATTAATTGTCGTGCTGGCCTTTTTTGCGATCTTCCTTGCCCATTTTATCGGTAGGTTTATTTCAAAACCGTTTGAAAGGATGGCTTTTCAGATGGCGCGATTTAATGAAAAGAACCTTGACTTAGACCATGAAATGTCTGGCCCCGAGGAAATGAAAATCCTTCATAACGGTTTTAAGGAATTAATTGTGCGGATTAATACGCTAATGGAGCAGATTCAAATGGAACAGGAGGAGAAACGGCAACTCGAATTCGCGATTATGCATGCGCAAATCAACCCGCACTTTTTATACAATACTCTTTACTCAATTAAAGGATTGTGTGATATGGGGCTGAATAAGGATGCCAGTCAAATGATCAGCGCATTGTCCAGTTTCTTCCGGATAGGCATCAGCAAAGGGCGGGAAATTATCAGCATCCGGGAAGAAGTGGAGCATATTCAGCATTACCTGTACATTCAGGAGATGCGCTATGGGGATGACTTTGCCTATCACATAGATGTCGATGAGGAAATTTTATCCTATAATATTATTAAACTCTCGTTACAGCCATTGATTGAAAATGCGATCTACCATGGCGTGAAACAAAAACGCGGTAAAGGGAATATCACTATCAAAGGCTATCAATCGGGAACGGACATTATATTAGACGTGGCAGACGATGGAAATGGAATAGAAAAAGAGAAATTGAACGAAATCACAAGAGAAGTAGAGTCTTCTTACCGAGATGAAAAGACGTTTATCGGGATTGGTCTGAAAAGTGTCAATGAACGGATCAAGATCCATTTTGGTAAAGAATACGGACTGACGATTTTAAGTGAACCAGGCCTTGGGACCACCGTGAGGGTCCATATTCCCAAAACAAAAGGGGAGAGTGTGAAACATGCATAAGGTAATCGTTGTGGAGGATGACCGGATTATTCGCCGTGGGCTATGCCAGGCAATCCCTTGGAAGGAGCATGGATTTATCTTGGCAGGAGAAGCCCCCGACGGTGCGGTTGCCCTGGATCTAATCAAAAAAGAACAGCCGCAAGTGGTGGTATCTGACATTAATATGCCATTTATGAGCGGTCTGGAAATGGCTAAACATGTAAAAGAAGTCAGCCCGGACACCAAAATTATTTTTTTGACCGGATACGAAGAGTTTAAATATGCCCAAGAGGCTATTAAATTGAGGGCTTTTGACTACCTGTTAAAACCGGTTACAGGTGATCAGCTGCTCCAGAAGGCAAAAGAGGCGGCGGCGGAATGGGAAGAGAAAATGTCGCAGGAGAAACGCATCCATGAAACGATCCCGTTGCTTCAACAAAACTTTTTTCAAAAGCTGGCAGAGGCTAATGAACAACAAATGGATATCGAACAAGAACTGGCTGATTTAGGGATTCAAATGGCGGGGCCGTACTTTTCAGTTATGCTAGTGCAGTATAACAAAGAGGCAGAAGGGCCCAATTTTAAGGCACTAGTGGCAGAAATCACTGAAGCCTTGTTTGCCAATGTGGATTCAGTTGTTTTGGATGCGGGCCCCAATGAAATAGCGGCTTTATTATCATTGGAAAATGACCAAGATGGCGCCAAGGTGCAGCTTGCCCAAGAATTATTTGACTTTGTGAGCCGTAAGGCCATGCAGCCTGTCACGATTAGCTATGGCAGAACCTATGGTAACTTGTTTGAACTCCGCCATGCGTATCTGGAATCCCGCCTGGCCTTGGATTTGCGGCATATCATGGGCACTGGCAGAGTCATTTCTTTCGAGGATACGGTTTCCGGGGATCATCAACCGGAGACAGATTTGGCGAATTTACAAGCCAAACTGGAAAACCAAATCAAGCTCGGCTTACCGGATAAAGTGAAACAAACACTCGAACAGCTAAACCAGGCTGTCCTTGAAACAAAGACGGTTACGTTAGCCGATTTAAGAGTCATCGCCCTGAAATTCAGCACCCTGCTGATTTTTGAAATGGAGAAGTGGAATGAGGAACAGACAGAAAGCTTTAACACCTCGGAAATGTATGGAACCATCATGGGGATGCAAACGCTTACTGATATGATAGAGATTCTCAATAAACTGGTCGAGCAATGGTCAGCAGCGATGTTGAAACGGAAGGATAAAAATAATTTTAGCCATGTTGACCAAGCCATTGAGTACATGAAAGAGAATTATCATGACAGGGGCTTGACCCTGCAAAAGTTGGCTGAAGTAATCCATGTTAGCACACCTTATTTAAGCAACTTGTTTAAATTGGAAAAAGGGTTTAACTTTGGGGATTATTTGCTTGAGCTCCGCATGAAAAAAGCGATGGAGTTGTTGCGGGAAGGCAAAGTCAGGACAAGCGATGTCAGCGAAAAGGTAGGCTACAGCAACCCGCAGTATTTCAGCATTTGTTTTAAGAAATATACGGGTTATACTCCGGCAGAATACCGGAAAAATTTCTAAAAAAATACTCCATCAGCTGTAAAGGCAATCTCTGGCTGATGGAGCTTTTGTTGTTTTAAACCGGAAAAGCATCTTCCAAGTCTATTAATAGATTCTGTCTGCATTTGTTCATCGCCGCTAGGATATCGTGGAGAAACGCTTCATTGATCCTGAAAAAGGGGATGCTGACACTGAAGGCGCCGAAATTTTTTTCATTTAAGGTAAGGCTCATGCCGATGCAAAAAACTTCGTCCTCATGTTCACGGTTATCAAATGCATAGCCAAGTTTTCGAATCCGGCCGATTTCATCCATGAACAGTTGACTATCGGTAATGGTGTACGGAGTAAACCGGTTAAACTCCGTTTGATCTATATAAGATTGGATTTCTGAATCGGGCTTTTCCGCCAGTATTGCTTTGCCCATTGCGGAACAGTATAACGGTAAATTTTTTCCAACTTGGGAATATAAACAAATCGGCTTGTTGCTTTCCAATTTGTTGATATACACGATATGGGAATTGTTTTGAATGCCGAGGTGGACAGTTTCTCCTGTTTCGGTTTGCAACTGTTTCAGATAGGGTTGGGCAAGTTCCTTGATATCATATTGATTCATCGCCCTGTTGGCATACCGGATAAGAGACGGGCCAAGCTTGAACTTCTTCGTTTCTTCATCTTTACGGACATAACCGATTACCGTTAAGGTGTCGAGAATCTTTAAGGCAGTGGGATTCGTCAAACCTGCCCCTTTTGCAATTTGATTTAGTGACTGTGGCGTGTCCGCTGCGGCTAAATACGCCAATATTTGATCTGCTTTAATGAGAACGGTGCCGTAAAGCTGTTTAGTCTCCGTCATAATTCCACCCAACTTTTTTCGTATTGTAAATTATTTTAGATAAGGCTTTGTTAAACCATTATGTTGATTTTTTTAGCTGTTGATTGGAGCAGATAAGCTCGACCCCCGCGGGTTAGCTGAGCACCTTTCGCTGCAATCAACAGCCCGATTTAACAGAACCTTAGATAAAAGTGAAAATTTTATAGAATTTCAGATATTCGTTGTAATCCTCAATACAATTATATATAATTGTCTTGTAAGTTTCTATATAGTAAATCAAATTTCCAAATAGGAAATAATAACTAGCAGGTGATAAGATGAAAAAACTAACAACGCTCACAAAATTAGTAGATTGCGGTGTGGTCGCTGTCGTTAGAGCAGACTCTAAAGAAGAAGCGATTAATATCTCTGAAGCATGCGTGAAAGGCGGAATCTACGGGATTGAAGTCACTTTCACAGTGAAAGATGCCGATGTCGTCATTAAAGAACTAACCTCTTTTTACGAAAACAATCAAGATGTTGTCATCGGTGCCGGTACGGTGCTTGATGCACAAACAGCCAGAATCGCCATCTTGGCAGGTGCCCAGTATATCGTGAGCCCGAGCTTTGATGATGAAACTGCGAAACTATGTAACTTGTACCAAATACCATATATGCCAGGCTGCATGACGATTACGGAAATGACGCAAGCATTAGAAGCCGGGGTAGACGTTGTGAAACTGTTCCCTGGAAGTGCCTTCGGTCCGGACTTCGTGAAAGCGGTTAAGGCACCGCTTCCACAGGTCAATATCATGCCAACTGGCGGTGTGAGCCTGGAAAATGTGGATAAGTGGATTAAAAATGGCTGTGTCGCCGTAGGTGTTGGCGGGAACTTGGTAGCGCCTGCTAAAACGGGTGATTTCGATAAAGTTACGGAAATGGCTCGTCTTTATGTAGAAAAAGTACAAGCGGCTAGAGAGGCATAAACTATGAAAAAAGTCGTGACATTTGGAGAAATTCTATTAAGATTATCGACCAATGTGGGAGAGCGGCTGACCCAAGCAAGACAAATCAATATGCTATATGGCGGGGCCGAAGCCAATGTCAGTGTTTCACTCTCACTGTTTGGCCATGATGTTTATTATGTCAGTAAAGTGCCCAATAACAGTTTGGGAACGGCAGTGGAAAATCATTTAAAATCCTACGGGGTCCATACTGATTATCTGCTGAAAGGCGGAGACCGGCTGGGCACCTACTATGTGGAGTCAGGAGTGGGCCCACGAAGCGCCCAAGTCACCTATGACCGTAAGTACTCCAGTGTTTCGCAGTTGACGGTGGCCGAACTTGATTGGGATGAAATTTTCAAAGATGCCTCCCTGTTCCATGTTTCCGGCATAACCGCCGCACTGGCACCAGGCATGAGGGAAGTGGTCTTGGTTTCTTTGCAGAAAGCCAAGGAACTTGGGGTCATGACCAGCTTTGACTTTAATTATCGGGCCAAACTATGGAGCCAGCAGGAAGCTGGGGAAGCCATTAAAGCTTATTTGCCATATGTGGACATATGTTCATGCGGTGAGTTGGATGCAATTTACTTATTGGGTATGGAGAGAGCGGATGAGTCGTTAAGCCGTGAAGCCAAGCTCGACTACTATTATCAAAAGATTACCGCCCAATACCCGAATATCCGCTATATCAGTTCTACCTTCCGCGGTGTGATTTCGGCTTCGACGAACACGCTGCAGGGGAACTTTTATAAAGAGGGTGTGCTTTACCAATCGAAGGAGTTCCAAATTGACCATATTGTCGACCGTGTGGGCGGCGGTGATGCTTTCGCGGCCGGAATCCTTCACGGAATTTTGGAAGGAGCTGCTCCGGATGAGCTGATCACCTTTGCAACAGCCGCATCGGTGTTAAAGCATACGGTCCATGGCGACTGCAATATTTTCACTCCGGAAGAAATTCGCACCTTTGCCAATAGCGCACCTGGAAAAATTGTCAGATAGCCAATTATTTTTAACGAATATTAGAGGAGGAAATCGATAATGGAAACACGTTATGCCAATCATCCTGAAGAAATTAAACGTTACAATACAGACGAGTTAAGGAATCATTTTCTGGTGGAAAAACTTTTTGAACCAGGACAAGTTCATTTAACCTATACACATGTTGACCGCATGATTTTCGGCGGCGTTACGCCTGCTGAGGAAGAATTAACCATTAAGCTCGACAAACAATTGGGGGTTTCTTACTTCCTTGAGCGCCGTGAATTAGGAATCATCAATATCGGCGGTGAAGGTTCCGTTATTCTTGACGGCCTAGAATACGATATGGTGCGCTATGATGGCCTATATGTGGGACGGGGCACGAAGGAAGTGCTGTTCCGCTCCAAGGATGCTTCTAATCCAGCAAAATTCTATATCAATTCCACACCTGCTCATCACACCTATCCAACGGTGAAAATTGATATAAACAAAATTAAGCCGCTTGAAGCCGGTGAGCCAGGCACATTGAATGTGAGAAAAATTCATCAGTACATCCATCCGAATGTATGTGAAAGCTGCCAGTTACAAATGGGCTTAACCATGCTTTCCCCAGGAAGCGTTTGGAACACCATGCCATGCCATACACATGAGCGCCGTATGGAAGTTTACCTATACTTTGATATGGAGCCAGATACCCGCGTATTCCACTTCATGGGTCAGCCAAATGAAACAAGACATTTGGTCATGAAAAATGAACAAGCGGTTATTTCACCTAGCTGGTCCATCCATACCGGTACTGCCACCAGCAACTATACGTTTATTTGGGGCATGTGCGGCGAAAACATTACTTACGATGACATGGATTTTGTAAAAATGGAAGATTTGCGATAAAGAAAACTCGCCGACTGGCAAGCCCTAAAGGGCGGTTCATGAGGCGTAGTTGCACCACTTATGCCTGATAGGAAAGTTTAACTTTCCTATCAGCTAAGAAAAGCGAAAGCGCACTGCCTAGGTCAGTCACCTAGTGCAGGGGAATCCCCGAGTTTTTTAGTTTAGCATTTTAAAAAAATAATAATATACCATTCGGAGGCTTAATCAGATGACTACGCAGTTAGATAACTTCTCATTAGATTTCTTCGCATTAACAGGAAAAGTGGCCATTGTAACAGGAGGAAATACCGGCCTTGGACAGGGTTATGCGGTTGCTATGGCAAAAGCAGGTGCCGATCTTTTTGTTGTTACCTATGACAGGAACTGGGATGAAACAAGAGAATTGATTGAAAAACATGGCCGGCGCGTCGAGTTTTACCAAGCCGACCTGACTAACAGAGATGCAATCAAAGAAGTCGTTGCGGCTTGCGTGGAAGCTTACGGCCATATTGATATCCTTGTTAACAATGCAGGCACCATCCGCCGTGCTCCGCTTCTTGAGTATAAGCAAGAAGACTGGGATGCGGTTATGGATATTAACTTGAATTCCGTTTATTTCTTGAGCCAAGAAGTGGCCAAAGTCATGGTAGAACAAAAGAGCGGAAAAATTATTAACATTGCTTCCATGCTATCTTTCCAAGGCGGAAAATTCGTTCCTCCGTACACAGCCAGCAAGCATGCTGTTGCCGGTATTACAAGGGCATTTGCCAATGAACTTGCGCAATATGGCGTGCAAATCAATGCGATTGCTCCTGGATATGTAGAAACAGCCAACACCGCTCCGATTCGCGCAAACGAAGAGCGCAAAGAAGAAATCACTGCCCGGATTCCGGCGGGCCGCTGGGCCACTCCGGCTGACCTAATGGGTGTAGTTGTCTTCTTGGCAAGTAGGGCATCTGATTATATGAATGGACACATCCTCGCAGTTGATGGCGGATGGCTTGCAAGATAACCTAAGAAAACACCTGAAGCCGTATCATCATTGGGAATGATACGGTTTTTTCAAGAACCGGCGTAATAGGGGATGCGCTGGTTTTGCAAATGATAAAATATCGAACAAGGGAAAATTCATGACAACAGGGGGAATTTTAAATGACATCACAATTAACTGATTTTTCATTGGATTATTTTTCACTAAAAGGGAAAGTGGCAATTGTTACTGGAGGAAATAAAGGAATCGGTCAAGGGCTTGCCGTGGGGCTTGCCAAAGCGGGTGCTGATTTGTTCATCGTTACCCATGGTCGTGACTGGGATCAAACCCGCAGCCTAATCGAACAAGAAGGCCGGCGTGTGGAGTTTTTCCAAGCGGACTTATCCAAGCGCGAGGTCATTACCGATTTGGTGCAGGCGTGCAAACAGGCCTACGGCCGAATTGACGTTCTTGTCAACAATGCCGGCACCATCCGCCGTGCGCCGCTTCTTGAGTATAAGCAGGAAGATTGGGATGCTGTGATGGACCTGAACTTGAATTCCGTTTATTTCCTTAGCCAAGAAGTGGCGAAAGTGATGGTCGAGCAAAAAAGCGGCAAAATCATCAACGTGGCTTCTATGCTGTCATTCCAAGGAGGCAAGTTTGTTCCGCCATATACTGCCAGTAAGCATGCTGTGGCTGGTTTAACAAGGGCGTTCGCGAATGAACTGGCCCAATATGGCGTTCAAATCAATGCCATCGCCCCTGGATATGTAGAAACCGCAAACACAGCACCTATTCGTGAAGACCAAGAACGAAAAAAGGAAATCACTGCCCGGATTCCGGCTGGCTACTGGGCAACTCCGGTTGACTTAATGGGGTCGGTTGTATTCTTGGCAAGCAAGGCATCTGACTACATGAATGGACACATTCTGGCCGTTGATGGCGGCTGGCTTGCAAGATAATCAAGCACAAAACTTGGCCGTACCTGTACTGGAAGGGTACGGCCTATTAAGAAGGCTTTCTTAAATTTTATATTTGATATCTCGACAGGGTTAGCGAAAGCAGTTGGACCGTATTCTTCGAGAAAGGGTTGTATAGATGTCTTGGCGGCAAAATCTAAGAGAAATCAGGAGCACTTGTCGTTAAGAATCCTCTTTATGACGAACCCTAAAAGCGGTCCGTAGAACAAAAATGAAAATCCAAGTTTTATAGAGCCTTTTTTTAAAAATCATATTCCCATGGAGGATATAGAATGAAAGCGAATATTGGAATTAGAGCCCATGATGTGCCGGATCTACCTTTAGAGGAATTAACAAAAGAAATCGCCGGCAAAGGTCTCACTGGTGTCCAACTGGCACTGGCCAAGTCGTTTCCTGATATTAACACAGGACTGGGGAGTTTAAGTCCAGGTCTGGCACGGCATATTGGGGACGCCTTCCGCAATGAAAACCTGCAAGTGGCGGTGTTGGGCTGCTATATTAATATGATTCACCCCGACCCGGTGGAAAGACGGAAAGTTTTGGACCGGTTTAAAGAACATATCCGCTATGCCTGTGATTTTGGCTGCAGCATTGTCGGAACGGAAACCGGGAATGTGCATGCTGAGATTCATTATACGGAAGAAAATTTTGCCGAACAGCCTTATCAAGATGTTGTCGAAAGTGTCCGTGAACTGGTCAGCGAAGCAGAAAAATTCGGTGTGATCGTTGGGATTGAAGGCGGCATTAATCACCCCATCCATACTCCACAGCGAATGAAGCGTCTGCTGGATGATATACCGTCGAACAACCTGCAAGTTATTTTTGACCCAGCAAACTTCTTATCAATGGAGAATTATCAGCATCAGGAACAAGTCTTTGAAGAAGCTTTTGAACTGTTTGGCGACCGCATTGCGATCGTGCATGCCAAGGATATTGTCATTGAAGATAACTGGATTAAAATGGTTCCTGTTGGTAAGGGGATCTTGAATTATGATGCTGTCTTTAAATATCTCAAATATCAAAAGCCCCTGATCAACATTTTATTAGAGGACACAAGGGAACCTTTTATTAATGGCAGTATTGCTTATTTGCAGGAAAAATTTGAAAAAGCTTAGTATAGAATAGAATAATAGGGTTACAACCTCAGGATAGAACCTTATATCTTGGGGTTGTAACCGTTTTAAATTTATTTTTAAAAATGATTGCTATCACCATTCAGTCAAGGTAAAATGAAGTGGAAGGAAGATGTTCACGTTAACATATTTTTTTAATCAAAATTGTTAACGTGAACATTTTGTAAACATATAAATCTATTTTATTGAAAGCTGGTGCTTGAGATGAAGAAATTCATGGATGAGAATTTTCTTTTAAACAACGAAACGGCTATCCGCTTGTATCACGATTACGCCAAAGACATGCCGATTATCGATTATCATTGCCACTTAAGTCCAAAGGAAATCTACGAAAATAAAACTTTTAAAAATATCACCGAGATTTGGTTATACGGCGACCATTACAAATGGCGGGCTATGCGGGCTAACGGTGTTGAAGAAGATCACATCACAGGAAATGCAAGCGATTACGACAAGTTCCTTGCATGGGCAAGAACCGTCCCGATGACCATCGGAAATCCATTATATAACTGGACCCATTTGGAACTGCAGCGCTTCTTCGGCATCGATGAAATTTTAAACGAAAAAAGCGCACCGCAAATTTGGGGAAAAGTAAACGCCCTGCTGAACAGCGAAGGCTTCGGGGCAAGAGATTTGATTAAGAAATCCAAGGTTGAAGTAGTATGCACAACCGATGATCCGATTGACAGTTTGGAGTATCATTTGAAATTAAAAGAAGATGCGGGTTTTGATGTTCAGGTATTGCCAAGCTTCCGACCTGACAAAGGCCTGGAAATCAACCGTGACGGTTATCAGGAATGGGTGCAAAAGCTTCAAGTAGCATCAGGCATTGAAATCACTTCTTACGAGCAATTTTTACAAGCCATTGAGCAGCGTGTCCGCTTCTTCCATTCCGTAGGCGGCCGGGTTTCAGACCATGCAATCGATACCATGCTGTTTGCCGAGACTACTAAAGAAGAAGCAGCAGTGATTTTTGCGGAAGCGCTAACAGGCAATAAAGTTTCCCTTGAAGACGAGAAAAAATACAAAACGTATACCATGAAATTCTTGGGCGGCCTGTATTCCGAACTTGGATGGGCTATGCAATTCCACATTAATGCATTGAGAAATAACAACACCAGAGGGTTTAAGCAGCTTGGACCGGATACAGGATATGATTCCATCAATGATGATCAAATCGCTAAACCGCTTGTCCGGTTATTGGATGCCATCGAGGAGGAAAGCGGCCTGCCAAGAACCATCATCTATTCGCTAAATCCAAGTGACAACACCGTGATTGCAGCGATTATCGGTTCGTTCCAAGGCGGCGGCATCCCAGGGAAAATCCAATTCGGTACGGCATGGTGGTTCAACGATAACAAAACCGGCATGCTCGAGCAAATGCAAGCACTTTCCAACTTGGGATTATTCACTCGGTTTATCGGCATGCTGACCGACTCAAGAAGTTTCCTATCTTATACACGACATGAATACTTCAGAAGACTGATCTGCTCTTTGATCGGTGAGTGGGTGGAAAACGGCGAAGTGCCATATGACCTTGAATTCTTAGGCCAAGTCGTGCAAGGCATTTCTTACAACAATGCGAAACAATACTTTCAGTTTCAAGAAAAAGAAGCTGTAGTGAAGTAAAATACAGGGCTGAGCGGCTATCAAAAGTGGACACTCCTGATATGATAAAATGAAGGACAGCTAATGTGTAAAGGGTGAAACCATGGTTACAATAAAAGACATTGCCAAAATCGCAAATGTATCCCATACAACGGTGTCACGGGCATTAAATGACAGCCCGCTTATCAAACCAGGGACAAAGAAAAAGATACTGGAGATAGCCTCCCAGCTTAATTATACACCAAACTATAACGCCAAAAGCCTTGTCATGAAGAGGTCCTATACGATTGGACTGTTTTTGACGAGCATCACACAGGGGACTTCATCGAGCTTTTTTGTGGAGACGGTAAAAGGTGTGAATCAAATTATTAATCAGAACTATAACCTGTTTGTCAGGGGAATTGATGATATTCACGACTACGCGACGATTCACAACAAACGGTTTGACGGGATTATTTTGATGAGCCAGAGTGAAGTGGACGATGGTTTCATTGCCTACCTGAAGGAAAAAGAGATACCTTGCGTCGTGTTGAACCGGGATATTGGTGATCCGTCGATTATTAATATTTTATCGAATGACAAGGAAGGCTCGACACAGGTAGTCAAGCACCTTCTGCAAAGCGGCCATCGTGCTATTGGGCTAATTGAAGGGATTAAGGGATTTAAGTCGTCTATGGAACGGAGAGAGGGATACTTAAAAGCCCTCATCGATTATAATATTCCGATAAAAAATGAATACATCATTCAGGGAAATTATGATATGGAAAGCGGCTATAAAGCGATGGAAAAATTACTTGCACTGGACAATCCGCCGACCGCTGTTTTTTGTTCTAATGACGATATGGCCATTGGTGCCATCAATGCAGCTTTTGCCCATGGTGTCAGGGTGCCGGACGATATCTCGATTGTCGGTTTTGACGACATTGAATTCGCGCGGTATACGAATCCGTCACTGACCACAGTCAAACGGCCGATAGAAAAAATCAGTTCTCTAGGCGCCAAAAAGATTCTGGAAATGATGAATACAGAAGAACCTATAGCTGGTGAAAAAATTTTTGTGGAGACGGAACTGGTTATCCGCCAATCTGTCACACCAGCAAATCGTTAAAACAAATCGTTAAATTCTGCTGGCTGGGCCGGCAGACAGATATTATTTTGTTAACGTGTGCATAAATATACTAACAAAGGGGAATTTCTCATGGAAAAGTTAACTCGCAATCTACTACAAGATGCACTACGCTATCCGGAAAAAGTGCTTCAATTCGGTGAAGGCAACTTCCTGCGGGCATTTGTGGACTGGCAAATTGATGTTTTGAACAAAGAAGCAGATTTTAACGGCAGTGTTGTGATTGTCCAGCCGCTCGGCCAGGGTATGGTGGAAAAGCTGAAAGAGCAAGATGGGCTCTATACCCTTTACTTGCAGGGAATGAAAGAAGGAAAAGCCGTTCGCGAGCATACAACGATTACCAGCGTCAGCAGAGGCATCAATCTGTTCACGGAATATGACAAATACTTGGAGCTGGCTGCTAATCCGGAATTGCGGTTTATTTTTTCCAATACTACTGAAGCCGGAATTGCCTTCGCAGAAGGTGACCGCTTGGAAGACCGTCCGCAAAGCAGCTATCCAGGCAAATTGACTGCCTTCTTATATCAACGTTATCAAGCTTTTAACGGTGATAAGGAAAAAGGGTTGATCATCATTCCATGTGAGCTCATAGACCGCAACGGTGAAAAACTAAAACAAATCGTGCTTCAATACGCAGAGCTTTGGAATCTTGGCGAGGGCTTTGTGGAGTGGCTGGAGGAAGGCAATACGTTCTGTTGCAGCTTGGTGGACCGGATTGTTCCAGGCTTCCCTCGTGATAACATTGAGGAAATTACCGAAGAGCTTGGCTATAAAGATGATTTAGTGGTTGTCGGTGAGCAGTTCCATTTATGGGTCATTGAGGGGCCGCAATGGATTCGCGAAGAGTTCCCAGCCCACAAAGCAGGGCTGAACACATTGTTTGTCGATGACATGACTCCATATCGCACAAGAAAGGTACGGATCTTAAACGGCGCCCATACGGCGATGACACCAGTATCTTACTTATACGGTTTGGATACAGTGGCTGATGCGGTTGATCATGAAGTGGTTGGCCAATACATCAAGGAATTAGTCTATGAAGAAATCATTCCAACATTGGATCTGCCGCTTGACGAGTTAAACTCCTTTGCAAGTGCGGTATTGGATCGGTTTAGAAACCCGTTTGTTCAGCACTTCTTAATGAGCATTGCACTGAACTCCATGTCCAAGTTTACGACAAGGGATCTGCCGTCTTTATTGGAATACATCAACCGCAAGCAAGCATTGCCCAGAAAACTTGTATTCTCTTTAGCAGCCCTCATCGCCTTTTATAAAGGAAAACGCGGGGAAGAGGACATCAAGCTTGCTGATGACCAAGACATCCTTGAACTGTTTGCCGAACAATGGGGTGGATATGATGGAACGATTGAAAGTGTCGAATCCATTGTGAAAAATGTATTAGCTTTCGAGAAGAACTGGGAAATGGATTTAAACCAAGTAGCTGGTTTAACGGAAGCTGTAACAAAAGATCTTTTTGACATTCTAACAAAGGGAATGCAACAGGCTGTTCAGGCCGTGTTGGGCCAAAAAGCAACGAACTAAAGGGGGAGAAAGACCATGTTGGATTTTACGCAAATTAACGATATTGACAATGTCGTTGTCGCGCTGAGGGATTTACCGGCTGGCCATGTCATTACCGTAAAAGGGGAAACCATTGAACTGAAGCAGGAGGTAAGCAGGGGCCATAAGATTGCCATCCAGCCTATCGCCGTCAATGAATATGTCATCAAATACGGCTATCCGATCGGCCATGCCATCACTGAAATAGCCGTTGGGGAACATATTCATACCCACAATACAAAGACTAACTTGGACGGAATCAAGGAATATCAATTCAGCCAAAAGCTGAATAGCAATCCATATCAAAGCGAGAATTTAACGTTCCAAGGCTACCGCAGAAAGAACGGCGAAGTCGGGATCCGCAACGAGCTGTGGATTGTCCCGACAGTCGGCTGTGTCAACGGCATGGCGGAGCGGATGATCAAGCTGTTTGAAAAAGAAATCGGTGACAGCAACCCGTTTGATAACATCATGGTGGTGAAGCATAATCTGGGCTGCTCGCAATTGGGTGACGACCACGAGAATACCAGAAAAGTTCTACGCGACGCAGTTCTTCATCCAAATGCCGGCGGTGTCCTGGTTCTGGGCCTCGGCTGCGAAAACAACAATCTGTATGAATTCAAAGAAAGCTTGGGCGAATATGACGAGGACCGCGTGAAGTTCTTGGTATCTCAAGAAGTCAGCAATGAAATTGACGCCGGTGTCGAATTGTTAAAAGAAATCTATGAAGCTGCGAAAAACGATAAACGGGAAACGGTGCCTCTTTCAGAGTTAAAAGTCGGCTTGAAATGCGGCGGCTCTGACGGCTTCTCCGGTATCACAGCCAACCCGCTGTTGGGACGGTTCTCTGATTTCTTAGTCGCACAAGGCGGAACGACGGTTTTAACAGAAGTTCCGGAAATGTTCGGGGCTGAAACCATCTTGATGGAACGGGCTGCTGACCATGAAGTGTTTGAAAAAACGGTTCACTTAATCAATGATTTTAAAGAGTACTTCTTGGAAAACAAACAGCCTGTCTATGAGAATCCTTCTCCAGGAAACAAAGCCGGCGGGATTACGACTTTAGAGGATAAGTCGCTAGGCTGTACACAAAAAGCCGGTACGTCGACTGTCACAGATGTACTTAAATATGGTGACCGCCTGCAGCAAAAAGGTCTTAATTTGCTGAGTGCTCCTGGTAACGACTTGATCGCCTCTTCGGCTTTAGGAGCTGCGGGATGCCAATTGGTGTTGTTCACGACTGGGCGCGGAACACCATTCGGTTCTTTCGTTCCAACGATGAAAGTTTCGACTAATACTCCGCTCTATGAAAACAAACCGCACTGGATTGACTTCAATGCCGGGGTATTGTTAGAGAAGGAATCCGATGTTGTATTAAGAGAGTTCATTAACTACATTATTAGCGTTGCTAGCGGTGAACTTGTGAATAACGAGAAAAATGATTTTAGAGAGATTGCTATTTTTAAAACTGGCGTTACGTTATAAACAGGAACGAAAAACGATAGAACCTTGTTTCTATCGTTTTTTACCTTATGGGAATTTCCGTAATAATTGTGAACTTTGCCGGTAAATAGGTTAAAAGTGCCGGTAACCCGCGAAAAAACGCCGGTAACCTCTGAAAAGCATCGCTAAATAATAATCTATCAATGGAGAAGTGGAGCTATGACAACCATACAGGGCAAGAAAGTTACATTAAGAATCACGGTAGCTAAAGACGGCAGAGGTGCTTACCAAACCGTCCAAGAAGCAATCGATGCCATACCGGCCAATAATAGGGATAAAGTTGAGATATTTATAAAAAATGGGGTCTATAAAGAACGCCTTACGATTCCAGCAGAAAAACCATTTATTACGCTAATCGGAGAAAGTGTTGAGAATACGATTTTAACTTACGACCACCATGCCAAAATGCCAAACCCTGAGGGCGGCATCATCGGAACCGGCCGCAGTGCCAGCATTTATCTATATGCCAGTGACTTTACAGCCAAAAATCTGACCATGGAAAATTCATTTAACCCCAAGCGAATGAGTGGAGAAACACAGGCTGTAGCTGTCTATGCCAGTGGAGAAAGAATGTCCTTTTATCAGGTCCGGTTTCTTGGGAACCAAGATACCCTTTACGCAGGGACCGGAACCCAATATTTCAAGGATTGTTATATCGAAGGGGACATTGACTTTATTTTTGGCGGGGCTAGAGCGGTATTTGAAGGTTGCGAGATATTGTCATTAGATCGCGGTTCAGACACCGATAACGGATATATCTCGGCCGCCAGTACCCCTATCACTGAACCGTTTGGATTCTTGTTTATCAACAACAGGTTTGTCAGCCCATCGCCCGAAGGCACCGTCTATTTGGGCAGACCGTGGCATCCAGGCGGTGATCCCAATGCCATTGCTAGTGTCGTTTTTAAAAATAACTATCTGGGCTCTCACATCCATCCGGAAGGCTGGACCGACATGTCCGGATTCAGTGCCAAGGAAGCCCGGTTTTTTGAATACCAAAATTACGGCCCTGGCGTCAATCTTGACCGGCCGCAGCTTTCGGATGAAGATGCTGAGAAATTTACAATTGAGAATGTGCTAAATGGCTGGAATCCAGAGGCCAATAGATAAAAATACTTTTTTATAAAATAAAGCCGAACTACATTTATGTAGCCGGCTTTATTTTATAATAGTCTGTTTCTCGTTTAGCTGAAAAAAGCAGCTGGACGGTCACCGATAAAAGGGCATGCCATTTTTCTGTTAGACCATTTTTATTAAAAACACACCACCAAGCATTAAAATAAGGCCCACTATTTGAATGGGTGTTATTGGGTTCTTTACAGATTTTAACAGACCGAATTGTTCCACTAGCAGGCTGCCGGCAATCTGACCAAATAGGGCAAGGACCACTGTCTGTCCGGTGCCGATATGACCGACAAGATACACGTTAATGAGCACGTATAATCCGCCGATTATACCACCAAGCCATACCCACCATGGTGCTGATTGTTTAATCGGCTCCTTGACCCGTGTGTAACTCCGCTCTTTTATGCCCACTACAATCACTAACGTTGCAGAACCAACAAAAAATGATATAAAGGCAGCATGGGTCGGAGAATGGAGGACTGTACCCAACAGTCCATTGATAGCGGATTGGACAGACATTAACATTCCAGCACCGATGCCAAGAAAACGCCATGGCCATTGGCTTCCCTGGCTTTGCTCTGTTGTTGTGTTACTTGGGCGTTTGGAAATAATTTCTGGTACAACTACAGCTAAACCTACGCCTATTAAGACTAAGACTACACCAATGGTTCGGTTCAACCCGAAAGAATGTTTCATGGAGTGTAACCAGCCGAAATTATCAATCAGCATCCCCATCATGATCATTCCTAAAATAGGCATAACTGTCGTTTGTACGCTTCCTAATCTAGGGAAAAGGAGTATATTAGTGGTTAGACTAATCACACCACAAATACCTCCGAACCAGATCCAAATGGGTTGGCTGGAGAAGAGGCTTACAGCAAAACCTAACGGAGAACCGCTTATGATTGTCGTAATAGCCAAGAAGATGGTGCCAACTAAGAATGAGACCATTGAAGCTAAAAAAGGTGAAACAACAAATTTTCTCAATTGAGAATTGATGGCCGTTTGGATCGCCAAACCAAACCCAATTCCGATGCCTAACAGGGCTGCAAACATGATTCTACTCCTTTATCGATTTAAACATTTTATCTTGGAAACTTCATGATGTTTTGTTATTCGTAACCCATTATGTCACAAATAAAACATTCTAGCTAACTCCTTGAATATTTTGGACCAACGGAGTCTTAAATTAAAGGCTCTGTCATTGTTCATTGTTGATTTTTGGAAAGCGTTCTCGTTTAATCGGAGGAATTCCGTTTATTTAGAAAAAGGAGTGGTTAGGAAGGGGAATAGGCGGAGATTTTCCGCTTAAATAACCTAAAAGGCCTTAAAATTGTGGAAATGTATAGTTTAGCAGGAAAAAATCCTCTTATTTGTAGAGAAATATGTGTATTTCCTGATTTAGCAGGAATCTTTCCGCCTATTTTTAAATGCCATTAAAACAATATTCACCTTAAACAGAGCGCCGAATTAAAACAAGCTGTCCCAAAAGCAAAGGGGTTAGACCCCTGATGGGACAGCTTTTCATCTATATCTCTCAGCAGAACCCCTGCTGTAAGAGCCAGCCAGAGCACAACTTCGTCCATTGCCCGACGGCAGGATGTTCCGAAGCCATTCCTAATCCGTGGCGGCCATGTGGGAAAATATGCATTTCAAATGGAACCTGGGCTTTGCTAAGCGCCGCCGCATACGATAGGCTGTTTTCAACCGGAACCGAGGCGTCATCGGCTGTATGCCAGAGGAACGCTGGTGGTGTGTCAGAGGATACATTCCGATCACACGACAATAATGACCGCAGCTCCTCGCTTGAATTTTCACCAAGCAGATTAATCATGGATCCCTCATGATAATGATCCAATAATGAAACAACCGGATAGCATAATACCGTCAGATCGGGACGGGCGCTTTCCTGCTCGATACCATCCTTAATATCAGTAGTCTGAAGCTGTGACAACGTCGAGACGGATGCGGCTAAATGCCCGCCAGCTGAAAACCCAAGTATGCCAATTTTTCCCTTATCGAGATTCCATTCCTCCGCATGGTGGCGGACAAACCGAATGGCCCTTTGCGCATCCGCCAATGGAGCAGGATGCTTATAAGGGGCCGTCCGATAATGTAACACAAACGCGGATATCCCCAGTGAATTTAGCCATAAGGCAATCGGTTCTCCTTCGTGGTTGGCCCGGTGCTGATAGCCGCCTCCAGGACAGACAATCACGGCCGCTCTATTTGCATTCCCCTCGGCGATGAAAGGTACAAGTGTGGGGGAATTTTCTTGGTCTCCTGGCTGCAGATAAGGGACCTGCTCTCCCCAGATGGAATAAGTCATCATGATAACCCCTTTTTTTAAAAGTAAATGGATAAAACAACTGAGAAAACAGCTATTCTATTAAATAAATTATATAGCAGCCTATGGCCGCAAGGGATAATCATTATTTTTTGCTATGTTCATTTCATCAGTTTTTTGTGAAAATATCTGATGAAAAAAGTATGACAAAATGATTATATGTGAGAAACAACATTGACATAAAATCTAGAATTCTTTAAGGTTGATATATGAAAGCGCTTAAGATGAGGTTGGGAGAGTCGAGATAGTGAAGCATAAGCCGAAGTATTTTTATCGAATTTTTATACCATTTATACTCGTCGGAACTTTGGGGATGATTCTTTTCAATGGATTTGCCTATCTGTTTACCAAAAATTCATTTGAGGAGAAAATTACAAAGGAAAAACAAGAATCAGTCGTTCAAACGATGAATACACTTGAGCAAAAGCTTCAACAATTGGATTATACGTTTAACTCCTATATTCATGATGCGGCATACAAATCGTATATACGGCAGCCGTTAACCGTCAGTCAATTTGATCAATACCGTTCGATACAAGAACAATTAAATTATATATCGTCTTTTGGACCAAACCAAACATCCGTTGATTTGGTCAGCCTTGAAGGAAATTGGAGAATCAATGAGAAAGGGCTGAAACAGCTCACCGAACAAGATAAGTCAGATCTAGAGGCAGCCTATTTGTCACTCCCGCATGATTCAACCTGGATAAAAGAAGAACAACACGATAAATCCATCAAAATGATCAAGCGAACCCCTTTTTATCAATCGAAGAAATACGGTGTTATGATTATTGATATTCCCCTAAAGTCATTTTCAAATCTTATCTATCAATCTAGTGAAAACAGTCCAATATATATTTACAGTAAGGATGGGCAGCTGCTTTATCCAAACAGCATGAAGAAGGAAGACAGTATTAATCACCAGGTGATTAAAGGCTTATTTAATCAAAATGAACGGACGGGGATTACCGATGTAAACCCGAAAGGAAGAGATAATTATAAAGTTGTCTATTCCAAATCAGATTACAATGGCTGGCTGTATGTATCCAAGATACGTGATGCTGATCTCTCCCAGAATATGAAAGCTACAATGATTTCTTCTATATTAATGAGCAGCTTTTTGTTGCTGATCACCTTGATTATTGCCTATGTGAGCTCGGACTATCTTTCCAAACCGATTCGTGAACTACAAAAGTTCATCCCTTTGGCTAAAAAAGACGGAGTCAAGGACGAGTTTGAGCTGATTGGTAACTCCATCCGTGAAGTACTGGCGAAAAATCAGTCGCTCGAAGATATGCTGACCAGCCAGCAGGAGCAGTTAAAGACCTTGTTTATGTTCCATCTGTTCCACGGGCGGATGGATGAACAGGATATCAAGGAAGAACTGCAAGGCTTTGACTATACCCAAAACTGGGGTTGTTTATATGTGATTGCCATCCAATTCGACAGCCTGGAAAACAGTCAGTATACAAGAAATGATAAAGACCTGCTGCTGTTCTCAGTCAATCAAATGGTGTTGGAGTTAATGGAGCCATGGGAGCGTCTGACACCTACCGTCTATGATTCGGAGACACAAGCTACGATTTTTACTTGCCAGGATACTGATTATGAACGGCATGTGTTAGAGATTAATCAATTTGGAGAAAAAATTCAAAGCAGGATTAAAGAGATATTCAATTTATCAATCAGCATAGGGGTCAGCAAACCATTTGAAAACTTAACCGACAGCAAGACCGCCTTGCTTCAAGGAATAGACTCTTTGAAGTACAGGTTAAAAGTCGGAAAAGGATCGATTATCTTTTACGAAAGTATCTCTGGGATCTACAATAATAAACAAATCAATACGTATTTTCCGAAAGTGTTGGAGAACCAATTGTTTGATGCGATTAAACTTGGGGAAAGTGAAAAGGCCAAAGAAACCTTGCATCTGCTGTTGGCCGATTTGTACAAGCATAGCCCGACGCCACAAGAAGTAGAACTAAACATAATGAGATTTATTAATGATTTAATGGGTCTAATGCAAGTCATGGGAATGGACACCATTGAGGTGGATGGCCAGAAAACCATATATCAAGAGATATCGGAAAGAAATACAGCGGAGGAAATCGAGCTGTTTATCAAAAACAAGATCGTTTATCCGTTGACCGATATGATTGTGGAAAGAACGGATTCGCAATTCAAGACGATTGCAGAAAAAATGCTTTATATGATTCATCATGAGTATGATACCGACCTGTCATTGGAATCCATCGCTTCACGCCTGCATTATAACAAAAATTATTTAAGCAGCATTTTCAAAAAGGAATTTAACCAGTCATTTAGTAAGTATCTAGCACTATACCGATTTGATATGGCAAAAAAATGGCTGAAGGAGACCAATTTGTCTGTAAAGGAAATATCCGAGAAACTACAATACAATAACTCGCAAAACTTTATCCGCTCGTTCCAAAAAATCGAAGGCACAACCCCTGGAAAGTATCGTGAACTTCACCGAGATGATTCGCTGCTTTCCAGTTGAGGATACCTGCAGCCAACTAATTAAAAACAGCAGCCAAACGGCTGCTGTTTCTTTGTAATCGCTTGCGGTTTTATATGCATTAAGCCTTCACAGAACCCACCAGGGCACCCTGTACGAAGTATTTTTGCAGGAAAGGATAAACGATAAGCATCGGAATCGTTGCCACAGTAATAACGGCCATTTTGACGGTTTGCGCTGGCGGTATCACATCCACTGCAGAGGAATCAGCCTGCATACCGCTCGAAACAATGACAATCTGGCGGAGCAACACCTGGATTGGCCACTTGTTTGAATCGGTCAGGTAAAGAATCGCGTTGGTATATTGGTTCCAATAAGCAACCGCATAGAACAGCGAAATGGTTGCAATTGAAGGAAGTGATAATGGCAGCATGATTTTGAAGAAAATCTTCAAGTCGTTACAGCCATCCACTTTCGCTGATTCTTCCAAACTATCAGGAATGCCTGAAAAGAAGTTTCTCATGATAATCAGGTTAAAGGCATTGACAGCAACCGGAAGAATTAAGGACCAGTAGGAGTTGATTAAGCCTAAGCTCTTAACCACTAAGTAAGTAGGAATCATACCTCCGCTAAATAACATGGTAAATACGATTAAAAAGTTAATCGCACCTCTTCCATATAAGTATTTGCGCGATAGGGCATAGGCCAAAAAGGCTGTTAAAACCATGCTGACGAACGTTCCAACTACCGTGGTCACGATTGATACGCCCATACTTTTAAAAATCGTCGGGGTCGACAAGATATATTTATAGGCCCCCAGCGAAAAAGTAGTCGGGAACAAGATAAAATCCTTTTGGATCACCTCTTCAGTAGTTGCAAATGAGCTTGCAATTACATTTAGAAAGGGGACCAGGCAGGCCAACGCAATGAGCAATAAGATCGCATGGTTAACAAAGTCAAACATACGATTCCCAAATGATTTGTCTTGCATTTAAAAATCCCTCCGTATTAAGTTAATGATTTCTTGATTTCACTATAGCAACTGAAAAAATGGTACGTCTATAATCATTTTCTCACGACCTAAAAATTGGAACACCCTCAATAATCATTTTGTAAGCGTATACAATAATTACCTCCATATGCAAATACTCATTTATGAAAATAGATAATCATTTCTTACGATAAAGGAACGAAAGCGCATTCATGGTGCTGGATTTCAGACAATCTAACCGAATGATTGTAGACGTTATACGGAATTTTTTATACCTTTGAAATGTACTCAAAACATAAGCACGAAGAAAATTTAATAAAGGAGGAATTCTTGGTGAGAGAGTCCACAGCTGTAACTGGAGATCAGCAAAGTGTTTTGCCAGGGCTTGATAAGAACGCTATCAGAAAAAAGGCCAGGGCCAGAACTCTTGCCGGTATTGTAAGGAATAAATGGCTGTATATAATGAGTATTCCTGGTCTGTTGTACTTTATCATCTTTAAATACCTTCCAATGGGAGGCATCATCATTGCTTTTCAAGACTATCAGCCGTTCTTGGGAATTGCCAATAGTCCTTGGGTGGGGTTAAAACACTTTGAGCGGTTATTTACAGAACCTACATTCTTTATGCTGCTCGGGAATACGCTTTTGCTGTTTGCATTAAACTTATTCATTTTCTTTCCAATCCCGATTATTTTAGCGTTGATGTTAAATGAAGTGAAAAACAAATATTTTAAGAGTGGGATTCAAACAATTATTTATATTCCGCACTTTATGAGCTGGGTTATTATCGTTTCCATCTGTTATGTATTTTTAGCCCAGGATGGCGGGGCCATCAATGCAGTGATTGCGGCCTTGGGTGGGGAAAAGATTCCGTTCCTGACAGACGGCACCTGGTCCCGGATCGTGTACATCCTCCAAGTCATATGGAAGGAAATGGGATGGTCCACCATCATTTATCTAGCGGCCGTAACAGCCGTTGACCCAGGATTATATGAAGCGGCAAAAATGGATGGGGCAAGCCGATTAAGACAAATCTGGCATGTTACCTTACCTGCCATTCGCCCGGTTATTATTACTATGTTAATTCTGAAAATCGGCCATACATTGGATCTTGGCTTTGAACACCTTTACCTGTTAGTTAACTCCATCAACCGCAATTTTATGGAAATTTTCGATACCTATGTCTATACGGCCGGTATGAAAAACGGGCAGTTAAGCTTTAGTACAGCCGTTGGATTATTCAAGGGGATTGTAGGTTTAATACTCGTCATGGGTTCGAACCGACTGGCCAAGAAATTTGGCGAGGAAGGATTATATTAAACTACTATTTTTACATGAGAGGAGGTCCAGAGGGTTATGGGCAGAATTGGAGAACGGTTTAACAATGTATGTATCGTGATACTCAAACTGGTTTACGTCCAACTATTATGGCTCTTATTCACCTTGACGGGATTAATTATTTTGGGGGTGGGACCTTCTACTTATGCGATGTTTACAGTTATAAGGCAATGGATTAGGGGCAATCAGGACGTTCCAATTTTTCAGACATTCTATGAATCTTATCGGACAGGTTTCAAAGAGTCGGCCATGTTCGGTTTGCTGTACATCGCTGGCGGAACCATTTTGTATGTAGATTTGCTGCATATCCAATCACAGGTTCTAAGAGGTGTCATGATTATCATCGGCATCCTTTACCTTATCTCTCTCAGCTACATTTTTCCGATATTGGTTCACTATGATTGGAAGGGCTTCAAGCTGAAACTGAAGTGTTCCTTGTTGTTCGGTGTATCGTATTTGCAGTATACGTTGATGTTATTTGTCGCACTTGCCGCGGTGTATTTTGTTCTTCTGATGTTTGTGCCGGTGACGATGGTCCTTTTTGGAGTCAGTATTGGCGCCTACATCGTCATGTGGATGGCCAACCAGGTGTTTAAGAGAATTGAAATGCAATCGGAGGCAATCGCTGCCAAGGATCGCACGCAGCCCCTTGAAGGAGGTGGTGGGGCTTAACCGCCTTCTTTTAGCCAAATGATCAAAAAATTGCTTTTCCAAACAATAAATATATTAGGAGATGTAAAAATGGCGAATATCAAAAAATATGGAAAAATCTTAGCAGCAGGCACATTGTTAGCCTCATCACTCGTATTGGGAGCTTGCGGTAAAGAAGACCAAGCAGCAAGCACCAAAAAATCAAGCTCGGAAAAAGTTGATTTGCATGCCAAAACAGACATCAGCTGGAGCCCAATTCTTTATGTGGCAACCGCTCCAACAGATGCCGTTGAGAAAAAAATTGAAGAAGCAACAAATGCCAATATTACGTTCAACTGGATACCGGATGCTACCAAGGATGAACGGATGATCGCTGCCATTGCTTCTGGGGAATTGGATGACATTATTTCTATACCACAGACTTTAATGACAAACTCTTCGGTCCGCCAAGCTCTAAAATCTGGTGTATTCTGGGATGTAAGCAAATACTTGGATGATTATCCAAACTTGAAGAAGATTTCTCAAGACCGCCGGGAAGCTGCTTCTATCGAAGGTAAATTATACGGCGTTCCATTCCTAAAAGACTTTGCCCGTGGCGGTGTGTTGATTCGGAAAGACTGGCTTGATAATCTTGGCATGAAAGTGCCGACTAACTTAGATGAACTTTACGAAGTTGCGAAAGCGTTTACGGAAAAGGACCCAGATGGAAATGGCAAAAATGATACATTCGGTTGGAGTGACAGGAATGAATTAAGATACGGCAGCTTCAAAACACTTGCTTCCTACTTTGGTGTACCAAACGGCTGGGCAGTGGATAAGAACGGCAAGTTTACCCCTGAATTCGAAACGAAAGCCTATAAGGAAACGATGGATTATTCCAAAAAGCTTTATAAAAATGGCTACTTGGATAAAGACTTTGCCGTCACTTCCAAAGATGACCAGCTGCAAAAATTTGCTCAAGGCAAAGCAGGTATTTATGCCGGTTTAATCAGTATTACTCAGCTTAAAAACATGGCTCAAGGCATCAATAATAAAATTGAAATTGTTCCACAAAATAAAATTGCCGGTCCGGATGGAGAATACCGGATTTGGTCTGAAGGAAACGGCGTAAACGGACTTTTAGCATTCCCGAAATCAGCTGTTAAAACAGAAGCGGAATTAAAACGCGTGCTGCAATTTGCAAATGATTTAATGAACGAAGATGTCTTTATGCTAATGACTGGCGGTATTAAGGATACCCACTATACCATCGATGCAAATGGCGCGTACAAAATTTTGGATAACCCATTATGGCAGAAAGATGTTCAAGGCTTCTCCGGTTCTAGACCAAGTGAAATTACGTATAAACTAAAAGATGCGGACCCTGATAAACAATTGGTCAATGACATGATTACAGAGAATGATAAATTCTCCCAAATGGATCCTACGGTTCCACTTGAGTCACAAACCCGCACGGAACGCGGAACTGAGCTGGACAAAATCATCATCGACGCCACCATCAAGTACATCATGGGTGAACTTGATGAAAAAGGCTTCGACGATGCGGTTAAAAACTGGAAAGATTCCGGCGGCGACCAAATGAAGAAAGAATACGAAGAAGCTTATAAAAAAGCCAATAAATAATAATCACTAAATAAATGACGGTCCTTTCCTTTACATTCTTGAAACTTGGGAATAAAAAGGAAGGACTGTTCTGCTATCTTTATCATAAAGATTTTCGTAGATGTTTTCAGGAGGATAACAAATGGAACCAACTGCAGTAACCAGTATTTATAATATCCGTGATTTTGGGGCCGTTAGTGATGGAACAACCTTAAATACCCAGGCCATTTCTAAAGCCATTGATGCTTGTTCGGAAGCTGGCGGCGGCACCGTTTTCGTCCCGGCAGGCACTTTCCTGACGGGGGCCGTTATTTTAAAAAGTAATGTCAATCTTCATTTGGAAGCAGGCTCCACCCTGCTGTTCAGTAACGATGTAATCGAATATCCTGTCGTGCTTTCGCGCTGGGAAGGTGTAAAAAGAGAGGTTTATGCCTCCTGCATCTATGCCGAAAATGCGGAAAATGTCTCGGTAACCGGCCGCGGCACTATAGATGGAAACGGGCAATTTTGGTGGGATATTTTCCGGCGCAAGGAAAATGAATACCCAAGACCAAAGCTTGTCAGCTTCGACACCTGCACCCGTGTATTGATTTCCGGCGTCAAAATGGTCAACTCGCCAAGCTGGACCGTTAATCCGATTTGCTGTGAAGATGTCACAGTGCACAATATCAGTATCCTCAACCCGGACAACTCACCAAATACGGATGGCATTGACCCAGAGTCCTGCCGTAACGTCAGGATATCCGATTGCCATATTGACGTGGGCGATGACTGTATTGCGATCAAAGCGGGTACTGAGGATACAACGGAGAAGGTTCCGTGTGAAAATATCACAATCACCAACTGTACGATGATCCATGGCCATGGCGGCGTGGTTTTGGGCAGTGAAATGAGCGGTGATATCCGCAATGTCACGGTTAGCAACTGCGTGTTTGAGGGGACTGACCGCGGCATCCGGTTAAAATCACGCCGTGGCCGCGGCGGGGTCATTGAGGATGTGCGAGTCAACAATATTGTTATGAAAGGCGTCATTTGTCCGTTTATCGCCAACCTTTACTATTTTTGTGGGCCACGCGGCACGGACAAATATGTTTGGGACAAGAATCCTTACCCAATCACCGAAGAAACCCCTGCGTTTAGACGGATTCATTTTTCCAATATTACCGCCCGTGAAGTCAGTGCGGCTGCCGGATTTTTATACGGATTGGCCGAAATGTATGTCGAGGACATCACGTTTGACCAAGTATCCGTGGCGATGGCCGAAAATGCGGAGCCTGGCATGCCGGCCATGATGGCAGAGCTTGAACCGATGAAGCAGTGCGGATTTTTCTGCTCCAATGTCAGGGATATCCGGTTTAATCAGGTGACGGTATCTGGACATGAAGGTCCCGCCTTTTATGTGGAAAACGGGGAAGATATTGATGTGACAGGCTGCCGTACGAAACAGGCGCTCACGAATGACCTGATGGTGGTATTTAAAAATGTCACAGTTACACAATAATAGAAGGTAAGGGGAAAAAATAGGATGGAATCACAGGAAACTAAACGCCGTCAACTATTTTCGCTGTTGGGCGACTTGCCCAATCGCGATTTTCTCGGTGCGGAAACCGTAAACGAAGTGGATAAAGGGAATTATATTCTGGAATCTTTGCTGTTGGAACTCTATGAAAATGAGAAAATACCAGCCTATTTTGCCCGTCCAAAAACTGTGGAGGGGAAGCTGCCGGTCGTGCTATTCAACCATTCGCACGGCGGCCAGTACCATGTCGGGAAAACGGAATTGATCCAAAGCAGTGCCTATCTCCAGCCAACTTCGTATGCCGAGGAGTTGACCTCGATGGGGTATGGGGTTTTGTGCATTGATATGCTGGGGTTCGGGGAGAGACGGGGCAAGGCGGAAAGTGAAATCTTTAAAGATCTGCTTTGGAAAGGACAGGTTATGTGGGGCCGGATGATTTTTGATAACATCCGCGCTCTCGACTATTTAGAATCAAGGGAAGATGTGGATCTATCGAGGGCAGCTACCTTGGGGATGTCAATGGGCGGCCTGATGGCTTGGTGGCTGTCGGCGCTCGATGAACGGGTGAAGGTTTGTATCGATATTACCGGTATGGTCGATGCCGAAACATTGGTGGCGAACCGCGGTTTGGACCAGCATGGCTTTTACTCCTATGTTCCCGGACTATTAAAATATTTTCGTACTTCTGACATTCAGCGTCTGATTGTGCCGCGCCATCATTTAAGTTTGGCCGGAAATGACGACCGGCTCACGCCTTCTGTCGGGTTGACGATCATCAATGAGGAAATGACAAAAGTTTATACCGAAGCCGGCGTACCAGAGCGCTGGAAGATGGTTCGCTATAACTGCGGCCATATTGAAACAGCCGGAATGAGAGCGGAAGTTTGCCGTTTTCTCGAAAAAAACTTATAGGGTGATGAATCATGTTAGTTGCGCAAGATGGAACAGGACAATTTACAAGCATTCAGGAAGCCATTGACAGTATACCCAAAGACAACACCACCCGTGTGGTGATTTATATTAAGGATGGCTCGTATAAAGAAAAGCTGGAAATTAATAAACCTTATGTTTCGTTCATTGGGACACATCGGGATAAAGTGAAAATTACCTTTGATGACTATGCTTTAAAGCTGTTGGACAACGGCGAAAAAATGGGGACGTTTGGCTCCTATTCCTGCATTGTGACCGGTGATGGCTTTTTGGCCAAGAACATCACATTCGAGAACAATGCTGGCAAAGGCAGCGTGGTCGGCCAGGCGGTAGCGATGTATGTTGATGCCGACAAAGTTGAGTTCCACGATTGTTCGTTTTTAGCCTATCAGGATACATTGTTTACGGCGCCGCTTCCGCCAAAGCCAATCGAAGGAAACAAGTTTGGCGGGCCGCGGGATAGCGTTGAAAAACGGCCATGTCGCAGTTATTTTAAAAACTGCTACCTAGAAGGGGACGTGGACTTTATTTTCGGCTCGGCCACAACGGTTTTTGAGAATTGCGAGATTCATAGTTTAGACCGGAAGATGGATGTCAATGGCTATGTGACAGCCTCTTCGACACCGCTTGGCCAAAATTATGGCTACGTGTTTTTTAATTGCGTGTTATCGAGCAAAGCGGCGGAGCAAACCGTTTATCTAGGCCGGCCATGGCGGGATTACGCAAAAACGGTGTTTATCAATACATGGATGGGCGATCATATTAAACAAGAAGGCTGGCATAATTGGGATAAGCCAAACGCGGAACAAACGACGTTTTACGCGGAGTATAACAGCCGCGGTCCAGGGGGTTGTATGGACAAACGGGTACCATGGGCCAAAATTTTAACGGAAGAACAAGTGACTGAATACACGTTGGAAAAGATTTTTGGGTCCTTGGAGGGCTGGCCGACATTGGGAGGCCGCGAGACAAAGCAGCTACGCGTCTTTTTGGCTGGGGATTCGACCGTCGAAAATGTGAAACCGGAACAGGGAATTAAAAAAGGCTGGGGCCAGCAGATTTCGCCATTTTTTACAGATGAGGTGCAATTCATCAATAAGGCTGCCGGCGGGCGCAGCACGATGAGCTTTATGAAGGAAGGCCGGTTAGCCGAGATTCTCGATGAGATAGAAGCAGGCGACTATTTGTTCATCCAATTTGGCCATAATGACCAGAAAGTCGAGGACGAATCGCGGGGCACGGACCCGTTTACGACCTTCCAGAAGTATTTATCTCAATATATTGCAGGGGCCAGGGAAAAGGGGGCGATCCCGATTCTGTTAACCTCGGTGAATCGCCGCACGTTTGATGATGCCGGAAATGTCATCAACTCAGTGGGTGATTATCCCGAAGCTGTGCGCCAGCTGGCAGCTGCAGAGGATGTCCCGCTGATTGATTTGTTTGAAAAATCCAAGCTGCTATATGAACAGGTTGGGGCTGAAGCCGCAAAGCAATTTTTCGCTTGGTATGAACTGGAGCCTGAAAAACGTGATCCGAAAGTCGATGACACGCATTTTAGTGCTTACGGGGCGACCAAGATAGCCGAGTTGGTGATTGAGGGGATGAACGAGCTTGGGCTGCCAATAAGTGATTATTTAATTGATAGAAAGATTAGCAGACCTATTTTAAAAAGTTAAAATTGAACAAGTGCTGATTCAGTGGAGAAGGGCGTTCCCCACTGAATTTTCCATTTATCGCCGCTTTTCTTTAAATAATGATGAGAGGATTTTGCTCCATGTCTAATCAGGAAACCAGGATGGAAAGTCAGGAAACCGAGTTAGTATGGCAAAGTATCACGTTCGGCCAGTCGACCGATTTAAACTACGCAGGGAAGGCTTTGCCTGAAAAAATAGGCGTCAATTACACGGAACCAGAGTATCCCGGTTCAATTGCCGGAAAAATTGTTTTGGAAAGCCGGGGCGGCAAGCTGGCTCCTGGTCATGACGGAATGACCTTCTATTATACGAAGTTAAATCCCCAACTGCATAATTTTGTACTGGAGGCCGATTTAACAATTGAACAGTTCGGCCCTGAGAATGGGGCCGGGCCGAACCGGCAGGAAAGTGCAGGGATTATGGTAAGGGATGCCATCGGTGCCCCGAGACAGGATCCGATGATTTTCGGATATGAGGAAGTTCCGGCAGCTTCCAACCTGTTTGCTGTGGGGATGATGCGGCACGGAGTCTGCCCGCTGTACCGGACAGGAGTCATGTATCCATGGGGAAACACGGGAAGCATTTTGGTGGATGAGCCCTTTACGGTTGATCCGGCTTACCAAGTTCCTTGCGGGACACCCTTCAGGGTAAGGTTGGAGAGAACCGATTCGGAATTTATCATGTCGGTCACATTTACTCATGTAAAAGAGGAGAAGACTTTTGAGTATAGGGTTGCGGGGGCTGATTCTGTTCAGGTACTAGACCCGGAAAATATGTATCTTGGTTTCTATGCTGCCAGAAATGCGAAAATGACGGTTGAGAACACCAAAGTAACTTTAAGCGAAGCCCGTACTGTTCCAACACCCGCTGCTGCTGAATCGGAGCCAGTTGTGCCGGTTATGGAAATTGTTTCGGCACCAACGTCGGGTTCAGAAGAGTATGAAGTGAAAGTTGTGGCAAATGTTCAGGGCAATATCGATTTGCTGAAAGATGGGGTTGAAGTGGCAAGGGGGGCTTTTGTTGAGAAAAGTGCAGCCTTCTCTTTAAGTACCGTACTGGAGCGGGAAACCACTGAATTTGAAGTTGTTTTTACAGCAGACAATGGAACACAGATAACGAAAAATTTGGTGGTTACAAAAAGGGTTTTCCGGAATGGTGCCGGTCTGTTCGTTTCGCCAGAAGGGACTTCAAATGGAAAAGCAACATTAGAGGAACCGCTTGATCTCGAAACCGCGATTCAATTTGTACTTCCAGGTGAGATGATTCTTCTGCTGGAAGGCACGTATACTCCGTCAGCCACGATTAAAATTCCAAAGGAATATAGCGGCATTGCTGGACAGTTGAAAACATTAATGGCCTACGGGAACAGCAAAGTGGTCATCGATGGGCAAGAAAGGCTCCCTAATGTCCTTTTTTTAGAGGCTGACTATTGGCATGTAAAAGGAATGGAAGTCACGAAGGCGGCCAGGAGCGGGATGAGAGTGAGTGGAGACCAAAATGTGATTGAGGGGATGGAATTCAGCTATAACGGCGATACCGGATTTATCCTCAGCGGCGTGGGTTCGGCTTCTGAATATTGGCCAAAACATAATTTAATCTTGAACTGTGAATCGCATGATAATCGTGATGCCACAGACGACAATGCCGATGGGTTTGCTGCCAAACTCGGTGTCGGGGTCGGAAATATTTTCAGAGGGAATATTTCGCACCACAATATCGATGACGGCTGGGATTTATTTAACCGGGCCAATGAAGGACCCAATATGCCCATCATATTGGAAGGAAATATCTCTTATTCCAATGGCAAGCTCAGCAATGGTTACCGGAAGGATGGAAACTCCGGAAGCGGCTTTAAACTGGGCGGGGAAGGCCTGCCGGTAGACCATATTGTCCGCGGCAATATTGCCTTCAATAATAACTTGGATGGCTTTACGGATAATTTTAATCCCGGAAAACTTTTGCTGGAGAACAATATTGCTCTTAATAATAAGAGATGCAATTTCATTTTTAGGATTAGTCCATACTTTACACCGGATGAGCAATCGGTGTTTAAACATAACCTCTCCATCCGGACGGAAGCAGGCACTCTAAAAGATTTTATTACCGGAGATGCTGACGAAACGAATTATTTCTGGGACGGATGCAAGACCGTTAACAGTTTAGGGGAAATCGTTCATTTAGAGGAGTTTGCAAGCCTGGGCATTCCAGATCAATTTGACCGTGATGATGCTGGGAATATTAGTATCGGTGATTTTTTAAGCCGGGGGACCGATAAGGTAAAATAGAGAGGAGATAAAACGGGGACTGGCTTGGATGATGCCGGTCCCTGTCATCTTTATAATACCTTGAGTATTTCTGGTTGTATCTTTTCAGGTTCTGTCGTCGGTGCAAACCGCTCTACTACATTGCCGCTGCGGTCCACGAGAAATTTGGTGAAGTTCCACTTGATGTTTTGAGTAAGAAGCCCCTTTTTCTCTCCCTTTAAAAATTTAAACAATGGGTCAGCATTGTCGCCATTAACATCCACTTTGGCAAACATTGGAAACGAGACTCCGTAATTCAACTGGCAAAATTGCGTGGTCTCCTCAATATTTTCAAATTCCTGATTATGAAACTGGCTGCACGGAAACCCAAGCACCTCAAGGCCCTGCTCATGGTATTTCTCATACATCTCCTGCAGCCCCTTAAACTGCGGCGTAAACCCGCACTTGCTCGCCGTATTCACAACCAACAAAGCCTTCCCCTCATAATCCTTTAACGACTTATCAGTCCCATCAGGCAGCTTCACCGTAAAATCATAAACCGTCGTCATCAAAACCCCTCCACAATTTCCAATTATTTCAAGAGTATTATAACACACTTTACCTAAGTGGGGGCCTGTCCCCCGCCCCGTTAAAGCGTTACTCTAGTGGGGGCCTGTCCCCCGCCCCATTAAAGCGTTACTCTAGTGGGGGCCTGTCCCCCACTCCGTTAAAGCGTTACTCTGCTGGGGGACAGTCCCCAATTGTCATCTGTTGAATATGAATAAAATTGGGGGATGTGTGGTAATCCCTAGACTGCTGTTTATTGGAGGGGAAGTTTTGAAGTTTGAGTATGGTTATACGTTTGGTCTGCCTCGGAAGGTTGTTTGGAAGTATATCAAGGATGAAGAGATTCTAAGGAAGTCCATTCCCAATTGCAAGTCGTTTGTTGAAACGTCTAAAGGTACTTATCATGCTGCCATCGACGTCAAATTGGGACCTATCCAGGATGAGTTTAGATTGGCAATAAAACGTCAAACGGAGACATCCCCATCGTATTACCGACTGCTGGTTAAAGGAAAAGGAAACCTCGGGGAAGTGGACGCCATTGCCGATATCTTTCTCGAAGAAAAAGAACCGGGAACAACCAGGCTGACCTGCAAAATGGAAGGCAAGCTGACCGGCGCACTTTCCATGGCGGGCAAACACCTGACAGGAGGGGGCTCCAATAAAGGCCTGGATACCTTCTTCCAAACCGTCGAAAAAGAAATAAAAAGAAGCTTATATTACATGAAGAGAAGGTAATGGGGCCAGTCCCCCAATGCATTAACGTGGTAAAGGGAGGCCCCCGATAAATTGTATAATGGCGTTTTCCAGTTCAATGTTGTTTGATTCCACCCATTCGTCTGGGATAATGGTATAGCGGCAGCTGCCGTTCTGTAGGTAGCTGTAAATGATTTGAGCTGTGTCAATTTCGGTTTTGCTCAGATTTGAGCTGTCTTGAATTTTAATTGTCGTAAAATACTTAAGCATATTCATTTTAATAGAAGCGAGCATCTCCTCGAATCCATAGGACAAAATAGCATACTTAGCACTGAATAATACTTTGTTTCGTCTTATAAGGAAAAGCTTAAAATGGTCGTCATCAAGATATTCAAGGATGGCGATATTTTTGTTTTCTTCTATAAAGCCAATGACCTTTTCTTTGTTTAATAGGAAGTGAATGGCATCCAGATCATCCCGATACTTCCTGGCGGTTTCGAAGTCAAGCTTAGCAGAGGCCTCGTTCATTTTATTCGTCATTTGGTTAAGCAGACTCTGGTCGGTGCCATTTAATAACCCAATGATATTATTTATAATAGCTCGGTATTGTTTTGCTGCGGCATCGCCAGCACACATTCCTATGCACAATCCCAGGGAGTAGTTCAGGCAAGTTGAAGTCTTTTTAGAAGGCTGAGTGCACAGGATTCTGCAAAATTCCTTTATTCCAATGATGGCCTTCTCTATAGTATTCTTACTGATAAATGGTCCAAAGCACAATGTACGATCATTAGGTGAGGGGTCAGCCGTCACATTTATTTCAGGGTACTCGTGGTCCATTTGTATGGTGATATAAGTATAGCCTTGCGGATTTTTCATTTTTCTATTAAAAAAAGGTTTTATGTTTTGAATTAATTCACACTCCAGAATAAAAGCTTCAAATTCCGTATCAGTTAATCTGACTTCGATATCATCAATATTATTTTTCAGTTTGATAGTTTTTTTGGAATGCGAACTGGAATTCTGAAAATAAGACTGGACCCGCCGTTTGAGATTTTTGGCCTTCCCTACATAAATAACATTGCCATAACCATCTTTCATAAGGTAGACCCCTGGAGTCGAAGGAAGGTGCTTGACTTTTTCTTTTAGCATCAACATCAATCCCCCATTTCAATATATCTATTATTCTAACATGAAAGGGGCCTGTCCCCCAGCGCTTTAAAGCAGTGGGGGACTGACCCCGAGGTATTTTTGATATATAATGGAAGGCGAAATAACTAATCCAAATTTTAACATGGACATAAGATGTTATGAAAGAGGTGATTTCAGTGCTGAAGCTAGGTTTGAAATGTTCGTGGGAGCCGGAACAGCTCAATGACAGGTTAAAATATAACCCAGATATAATCGAACTGCACTTAAATGAGGATGATTTGTTTGGAGCCAAAAGACAGCAGTTGGAAAATACCATCTCTATGCTGATAAAAAGGGGAATACAGGTTTTTTTGCATCATCCCACTAAATACCATGGCAACTACCTTAATATCAACCATGAGCGAGAAGAAGATTATCTTTTTTATCATCTGTCTGCCAGAATCCTCGCGGAGATCTGTTCAACCCATTCCATTAAATGTGTGATTCATCCACATTACATATTAACGAATACCTGTGCAATCAATAAGGAAAATACAACAGAAATCATCCAGGAATTAAACAAGATTTTGTCTTACGGTAAAGATGTGTTTTTATGGGAAAACTCCATCAATGGTGTGTTTACCTCACAAAATCCAAATTGGTTCGAGGACATCGTTAAACCGTTAAATCTGCAGTTGGCCTACGATATCAGCCATGCGTTCATCTCGTTTAAGGGTGATAATGACTTATTGTTCAATCAGATTCAACAGTTTGATTCCTATATTCAATATTTCCATGTTGTGGACAGTGAGGGACTGAAGCATGACGGTCTGCCATTGGGGACTGGGCGTGTTAATTGGAAACCGATTATCCCTTATCTGATAAACCGGCCTTATATTTATGAGGTTGTCCTGAAAGACAGGTATAATGCCGGCGAGATGGTGGATAGTCACAAATATTTGCAGGATATAATAAAATAATTTTATTAAAAAAAGGCAATGGCATCGGCCGTTGCCTTTAAATTTGTCCGAAAAAAAAAAGATGGGGAAGATAAAAAGTTATGTAATCAGTTTTGGCCCAACTAAAGAATCTGGGATCCAGCAAAAGGTCGATAAGGATAGTAATATGTTTCATTTTTATCCAACGAAAGATATTGTGTTTTAAAATATTATAGTGTTATAATGTAGTAGCATGATAATATGGTAACGTACTAAAGCGAATTTAAAACACAATAAGGGTGGTTTTTTATATGAAACGTTTAGCAGTTACGATTCTAGCAATCGCCTCGGTATTTATGCTCCTTACTGCATGTTCGGGCAGCACGACAGGGACAAAGGCAAAGGACGATACCTTGGTGGTTGGGATTGACGATGCATTCGCACCAATGGGATTCCGCGATGAAAACAACAAAATCGTTGGTTTCGATATTGACCTTGCCAAAGCAGCGGCTAAAAAGATGGGCATGGATATAAAAATCCAGCCAATCGACTGGAAAACCAAAGAATCTGAACTAAGCAGCGGCCGGATTGACCTGATTTGGAATGGTTATACTATTACTGATGAACGGAAAAAGAAAGTTCTTTTCACAAAACCATATCTAAAAAATGCACAAGTAGTGGTGACTAAAAAAGATTCGGACATCACCAAATTGGCAGACTTGCAAGGCAAAGTGGTCGGACTTCAATCACAATCTTCTGCTGCCGATGCATTGAATGCCAATCCGATTAAATCCAAGGTTAAAGAAGTAACCGAGTTCGGCGACAACGTGATGGCCTTGAACGACTTAAAGAGCGGACGCTTGGATGCTGTGGTTATTGACGAAGTCGTTATTGATTATTATATGACAAAAGAAAAAGATGCCTTTAAAGTCCTTGATGAATCACTTGCCCCTGAAGAATATGGGGTTGGTGTGAAAAAAGGAAACGAAGAGTTATTGAACAAGCTTCAAAAAGCATTGGATGAAATGAATGAAGAGGGCACGGCCGCAGACATTTCAACTAAATGGTTTGGAGAAGACAAAGTGTTAAAATAATGATTATAATGCAAAACAGGATTTCCAAAGGGAATTCTGTTTTGTTTTTGGAGGATTTCTTCTATGTCGTTTGATTATTTTGTATCCATCCTAATGCCCATGCTCGAAGGGGCCAAAATGACGATTTTGCTATTCTTTATCAGCATTATTGTCTCGATCCCGCTGGGCTTTTTGCTGACATTGGCAGTGCAGAGCAGGTTCAAGCCGCTTTCCTGGCTGGCACAAACCTATATCTATGTTTTGCGCGGCACGCCGCTATTGCTTCAGCTATTATTTATCTGTTTTGGATTGCCGATGATCCCAGGAATTGGGGAGTACTTAGTTTTGGACCGGTTTGTGGCTGCTTGTTTAGGGTTTGTGCTAAACTATGCCGCTTATTTTGCGGAAATATTCCGCGGCGGGTTGCTGGCGATTGATAAAGGTCAATATGAGGCCGCACAGGTTCTTGGGTTTAACAGGTGGCAGATGACGACCCGAATTATTCTGCCGCAAATGTTCAGGATTGCTCTTCCGGCCGTTGCCAACGAATCGGTGACATTGGTCAAGGACACGGCCCTGCTATATGCAGTAGCAGTACCGGAATTACTGCACTTTGCGGAGACTGCGGTAAACCGTGACTTTACCATTTTCCCGTTTGTCGTGGCGGGTGTCATTTATCTATTGATGACACTTATACTTACCATGTTCTTTAAATGGATTGAACGGAGATTTACGTTTGAATAAGGAGGGGGTCCTAGCATGGCCATTATGGAAGTAACGAATCTGAAAAAGTCTTATGGCAATCTGGACGTGTTAAAACAGATTACCTTTGATGTGAATAAAAATGATGTTGTCGCTGTGATTGGCCCCTCCGGTTCGGGGAAAAGCACGATGCTCCGCAGTCTGGTCCATCTTGAAAAAATTGACGGCGGAAGCATCCGGGTTGGCGATGAATATCTTGTGAAGGATGGATCGTACGCGAAGCCGCAGGAAATCAAGGGGATTACCTCGAAGATGGGCATGGTATTCCAGCATTTTAATCTGTTCCCGCATTTGACGGTGAAAGAGAATCTGGAACTAGCACCTAAGCTGGTGAAGAAGGAATCGGCGGCTGAAATTAGTAAGCGCAGCACCGAACTTCTTGGGAAAATCGGCCTGACAGACCGGGCGGGAGCGTATCCAGCGAATTTGTCTGGCGGTCAAAAGCAGCGAGTGGCCATTGCCAGGGCGCTGATGATGAATCCGGATATTATGTTGTTTGATGAGCCCACTTCTGCACTGGACCCAGAATTGACTGGAGAGGTGTTAGAGGTAATGAAGGGCCTGGCAGAGGAACATATGACGATGATTGTCGTTACCCATGAGATGGGCTTTGCCAAGGAAGTGGCAAACCGAGTCATCTTTATGGATAACGGGGAAATCATTGAATCCGGCCATCCGGCCGATGTGCTGACGAACCCGCAACATGACCGCACAAAGGCATTCTTGAATCGTAGTTTAAAATAATCGTCTTGTTAGCTGAATGGGGCCTGCCAGTGGAAGGGCCCTATTTTTTTATGCTCATTGTTCTATGTGACCGTGAAGCAGGAAAAGGAGAGCTGAGGGTCACGTATAAAGGGTCTACGTGACCGAGAAATCGAAATAAGTTGAGTCTGGGTAACGTAGAAGGAATATACGCGACCGAAAACGAAGGAAGGATGGCGTTTCGGTCACGTAGGGGCGGAAGGAAATACCAATGGCATGTATGGACTTTTTAATAAAAATGGCTTTGTTAAACGATATTGTTGTTTTTCTTAACTCTGTTGATTGGAGCGGAAGGCACTCGACTCCTGCGGGAGTGAGGGGCTGGAGAGATCCCGCAGGCGCTTCCAGCGCCGAGAAGGCTCCCCGGCACGCCCGCGGGTTCGCTGAGTGACTGGAGCGGAAATCAACAGCCATATTTAATAGAGCAATAAAAATAAATAGAGTGTTTTTCTAACGCCCGAGCCGGTCCCAAAAACTGTGTGAGGGTAAATAGGGCGGCTCCTTAATACCCGAGCAAGCCCTAAAATGCGCCCGAGGGTAAATAGAACGGCCCCTAATGCCCGAGTCAGCCAAAAATCATAGGTTAAGGAAAATAGAAGCTCGTTCAAGAAGGCTAATAGGATATAATAAAGGAAGAGTTAGCAGCTTTCCTGTGACTAGAAAAACAGTAAAGATGGGAGGTAAATCCGATGAAACCAAATAACAAACCTACAATCTATTGGTCCCTTCTCCACCACAAGGATTGGAATATGTATCTTGCTTCCACAGATACTGGCCTTTGCTACGTTGGCTCACAGAATATGCCATTTGAGGAATTGGCTGAATGGGCCCACAAACATTTTCCCGGCAGCCCACTCACCCAAGACGAGCCAAAGCTAAACCCCTACAGCGAAGAGCTGATTGAATACCTCGATGGAAGAAGAACGAGTTTTACCTTACCAACTGACCATCATGGCACAGAGTTTCAACAAAACGTCTGGCAGGCTCTTTGTAACATTCCCTACGGTAAAACGGTCACCTATTCGGATATCGCCCATGCCATTAACAAACCCGCAGCAGTTCGTGCCGTCGGCGCCGCCATAGGTGCCAACCCCGTGTTAATAACCGTGCCCTGCCATCGTGTAATTGGAAAAAATGGCGCCCTAACCGGGTACCGCGGCGGCTTGGAGATGAAGAACCGGCTTTTGGAATTAGAGAAGATTGGCAGCATAGTAAAGCAATAATCCGTCCATAAAAAGAGCACCAAAAAGCACTCCATATAACGGGTGCTATTTTTTATAACCTTGCATCCAAAATGATTGATTACTCATTCATTAAACGATACACTTGTTTTAAAAATATTCAGATGAAACTAAAAAGAAGAGGTGATGGCAATCCTATGATAAAGGTAGAAGTGAACCAAGACGTGATATGTATAGAAGGAAGTGTGGTCAACTCCGGCCGAAAACTAGGGACCGTGTATGCTTTTCTGGTGGACGGCATGCTGGTAGATACCGGACCGCAAATCATTGAATCAGATTTCACTTCTTTTTTTCAAGACCAAAACTTTGAGTTAGTAACTCTAACCCATAGCCATGAAGACCACTCCGGAAACGCCTCGTGGATTCAGAAGACCAAACAGGTGCCCATCTATGTCCATCCACTGGGGGTGGGAATATGCGCCAAAGCATCGCCTTATCCGAAATATCGCCAACTGGCTTGGGGAGTGCGTGAGGAATTTCAAGCGCTGACGCTTGGGGGCACCATTGAATCACAGACCCGCCAATGGAAAGTCATCTATACACCAGGACATGCAGAAGACCATGTATCCTTGCTCGACCAAGACACAGGTGTGTTGTTTTCAGGTGATATATATGTCAACCCAAGGACAAAAGTCATTATGGACAGTGAATCCATTCCTGTCATCATGAACTCCATTCGAACCCTGCTCTCCCATGATTTTGATTCTATGTTTTGCTGTCATGCCGGGTACATTCCAAATGGCAAAACCATGTTAAAAAAGAAACTGGAATACCTAGAAAACCTTAGTGGTGAGGTTGAAGTGCTTTATAAAGAGGGTCTTTCAGCAGAAGAATTAAAACAAAAATTATTTCCTAAACAATACCCGATCATTCATGTTTCCTCCGGTCAATGGGACTCTTTGCATATCATCACGTCCATTTTATCAAACATACAAAAGGTGGAAACTCACTAAATTTCCAGAAACAAACTAGTAACTTAATATGTTGAAAGAATATTTGTTTGATATAATAATGGATAGACTAAAAAAGAATTGGAGTGAGCAGCTATGCAACTAACAAACGCAGAAGTATTTAATACACAGCCTAGTAATTCAACTTTTAACGTTCTTTTAACCTTCAAAAATGACCGCACAGCCATGTTAAATTGCCGGGTGGAAGGGGATAAAGTGACGGCCTATAATATTGGAACCATGGGCGGCACTTGCCCTTGCTGCTTCAAGCCAACCTGTTCAAGCCTATATGCGAAGCGCCATGAACTGCTGCTTCAAGCTCAAAGTTCCATTGAGGTTCCTGAGGAACTGCTATCAGCAAAAGAACTAGTGAACAGTTAAATTTTTCAAACGGAGGCCTGGCCTTTATGCGCACGATTCGCGTATAAGGCCAGGCCTTTTTTGGGGTAAAACATTTGAGTTTTTGGCCAATGTTTAATACAGTGGTTAGAGGTTACCAATAGGAAAGAAGGGTTTTACGTTGAATAAGCTGCAACAAGGGACACCGGCATTCCGCAAGGCCAATTTTGCCTTATTTGCCGGAGGCTTTATCACATTTTCAATCCTTTACGACGTCCAGCCATTGATGCCGATTTTCTCAAAAGAATTTCATGTTTCCGCCGCCACGGGAAGCCTTACCTTATCGGTCACCACCTTCACACTGGCCGTCTCGATGCTGATTACTAGCTCCTTGTCGGAAGCTTGGGGGCGCAAAATCATCATGGCCGCTTCGCTTCTGCTCTCATCGTTAATCGTCATCTTTACCGCGTTTAGCCCAAGTTTTGTATCTCTATTGGGATTTCGCGTCCTCCAAGGAATCGTTCTTGCCGGGCTTCCGGCCATCGCGATGGGTTATCTCGGGGAAGAAGTGGATCCTAAAAGCTTGGGGGTGGCCATGGGCATTTATATTAGCGGTAATTCCATTGGCGGAATGGCCGGCAGAATCATTACCGGAACCGTTACCGACTTTTTCTCATGGCGGATTGCCATGGGAAGCATTGGCTTGATTAGCCTAATCCTGAGCATTTGGTTTTGGCGGCATTTGCCAAACTCCCAATATTTTACCCCGCAGCCGTTAAAATTAAAACCATTATTCGTTTCGTTGTTTCGCCATCTAAAAGACCCAGCGCTGCTTTGTTTATACGGGATTGCCTTTATTTTAATGGGCTCCTTTGTCACCTTATATAATTATATCGGCTTTCAGCTGTTGGAGCCGCCATATGGGCTGAGCCAAACAATTGTGGGCTGGATTTTTATCGTCTATTTAACCGGAACGTTCAGTTCCACATGGATGGGAAAATTATCGGACCGGCTGGGCCGAAAAAAGGTCTTATCCATGGGTCTGGTGATGATGATCAGCGGCGCGGCCATCACCCTTTCGACACCTCTGCTTTTAAAAATTGCCGGCATTGCCCTGTTTACCTTCGGCTTCTTTGGTTCCCATTCGATCGCCTCGAGCTGGGTTGGGCGAAGGGCACAAACGGAAAAAGCACAAGCCTCGTCGTTATACTTATTCTTTTACTACAGCGGCTCGTCTCTTGCGGGAACAACCGGAGGATTTTTCTGGACACATTTTGGCTGGCATGGAGTCATAGGATTTATTGTCCTGTTACTTCTATTCGCTTTCCCGCTGACTCTCAAACTTTCAGCCATACCGGCCAAAGTTCAGACGAAACGGGCGTCCCAGATTCAGCAGAACTGACAAATGGCAATGGTGAAAAAGAACATAGGGATACAAAGAAACGGCCAGCTGTTGGAAAGCTGACCGTTTTTCTATCATTGAATGGCCGGAAACTTCATTTTTACAGTGAACTCTTCGTCCTTATGGACAAAATCCAAAAATCCTTGGTGGCTATGGATAATTTCATCAATGATTTTTGTGCCGAGGCCTTCATGCCCAACCTTTGTTGTTTTCCCAAAAGACTCGAACAACGAATCCAACACCTTCGTGGGTACCGGCAGGCTATTATTTTTACAAATCAACAGATACAGCCCGCTTCTTTTATAAAATTGCAGGGTAATCACGGCTTGGTCTTGGTGCTGCTTCTGCCACTCTTCACAGGCATCGATACTGTTTGATAAAAGATTGCCAATCAGGGCAACGATGTCTTGGTCGGTTAATGGCAGGGTGGATAGGGGCAGATCGAAATCATAAACCAAACTAATCCCGCTGCCCTTAGCGCGGCGGTACATCTGGTGCAGGACGCCGGCCACGGCACCGCGTTCACCCTTAATCGAGAGATTCGTTTCCTCATATCCGTCAACCAAGTGATCAAGATAGGTTTTTGCCTCGTCATACGATTGATTTTCGAGCATAAAGTGAATCGCCGAAACATGCTTGAGGAAGTCATGACGCTCACTGCGGACAATCCGAAAGGTCTCATTGAAATGGGCCGTTTGTTCCTGCAATAATTGAAGCTCTTGGCCAAAATCCGCTATTTTTTTGGCCGCCTTTAACCTGAGAATTTCCAAACCGAGAAAAATGGCAAACGGCACGAGGTACGCCCATGAAGGGTGTACCTTTATGTATAGGATGAAAAGCAGAAGCTGCAGGAAAAAGAACACCCCATTCCATTTCAGTCCTAGAACGGAAACAGGGAGGTTCAGTTTCTGATACAAATAATAAACAACCGCTATTACAATGACGAAACCTATGTAAAACGGAATGTCCCAGGGCAGAGTTGCCAGCAGCGCCTGGAAATGGGCAAAACCCAATCCCGCAATTATTCCCCAATAAATCAGTTTCTCCTTCAAACTGTTCCCGCCTTTAAAAATAGTTTTCTTGTAAAAAGTCGACCTTTTCCTTCGTAATCATTGCCTGTTGCTCGATTCCCTCAAAGGTGACCACATACGAATTTTTCGCATAAAGGGAAAAATTTTTTACATAGTGGATGTTAATGATGAACGAGCGGTGCGAACGGATAAAGTCCCGCTCGCGTAATTCCCCTTCCAGTTCGTTAAGGGTTTGATAGGTTTTGATGCTCCCAGACTTGGTGTAAATGGTGGAGGAACGTCCCGATCTTTCTATAAAAATAATATCCTTCTTTTGGATAATATGAATATCGTTCTTATGCTTGATATATAGCCTGCCGGCAATCTCGGCCGATTGGGTCTTTTCCTTCAGCCGCTCAATGGATTTGACCAGCCGGTCTTTCGTATAAGGCTTCATGATATAATCATGCACATTCAATTCAAAGGCGTGAACGGCATAGCCGCTGTTAGCGGTCACAAAAATCACCGCGATATTTAGTGCGTGCGAATGAATAATATCGGCCAATTCATAACCCGATAAACTAGGCATCTCAATATCGGCAATCAACAAATCAATCGTTTCTTTTTTGATATGTTCATAGGCTTCTTCGGCAGAAGTGGTCGCAAACACCATCTCCAAATCGGGTAAGCCGCCGACAATGGCCGTCAATTTATCTAAATCTATGTACCGGTCATCGACCAGACCGACCTTCATCATAAGCTGCCCCACCTATCCTGCCAAAATAACACTATAAGTATATTTTACCATTTTAAAGGGGGTTTTGGCATTTTCACGACATAAAACGGACATTTCACGACAGAACTGATGATTTCGATTTGTTTTCTTTGTATGATGACATCAGAAACAACCAAACGGGGTGGGAGAGAAATGATCGAAATCCATGAAGTAACCAAGAAGTTTCAAGATAAAAAGAAGTTTGTCACGGCATTAAAGCATGTCACTTTTTCAGTAAAAGAAGGCCAGGTCGTCGGACTGATTGGTGAAAACGGTGCCGGCAAAACAACCTTGTTGCGGACGATTGCGACATTACTGACGCCGACAGAAGGGACGGTCACAGTCGCTGGCTTTGATACGATGAAAAATCCTAATGAGGTGAAAAAAAGAATCGGTGTATTATTTGGCGGCGAAACAGGGCTATATGACAGGTTAACAGCCCGCGAAAACCTGGAATACTTTGCCTCCCTGTACGGGTTAAGTAAACATGAAACGAAAGTGCGGATTGATGACTTGTCGAGAATGTTCGGGATGCGCGATTATTTGAACCGGAGAGTGGGCGGTTTTTCCAAGGGGATGCGGCAAAAGGTGGCGATTGCCAGGACGTTGGTCCACAACCCGGAGATCATTTTGTTTGACGAACCAACGACAGGATTGGATATTACTTCTTCCAACGTGTTCCGCCAGCTGGTCCATCAGCTGAAGCGGGAAGGCAAAACGATTATTTTTTCCAGCCATATCATGGAGGAGGTTTCGATGCTGTGCGACTCGGTGGCCATGATGCATAAAGGAGAACTGGTCTACCAAGGCAATCTTGAGGCATTGTATAAAGCCGAGGGCAGCCGCGATTTGAACTATATTTTCATGAGTAAGCTGGTAAGGGGGAACGAACACTATGCTTCTTAATATTTTTCTAAAGGAATTGAAGGACTGCTTCCGAGACCGGCGGACACTGTTGTTAACCGTCATGCTGCCGGTCATTATGATGACCGGGCTAACCTTTTTCTATGAAAACTTGATTTCTGACGGTGATGAAGAAAAGTATCGGCTGGCTGTATCAGAATCGATGGATCATGACCTAGAGGCCATTTTTGCAGGATTTAAAAATATTGAGTTGGTTGAGGCTGCCGACCCAGAGGGCGTTTTGGAAGATGGAAAAGCGGAAGCTGCGTTGGTGTTTGGCAAAGGTTTCTCCAGCCAGATTCGCACTGGAGAGAAGGCGGAAGTGACGATTGTCGGCGATACCTCCAGCCAGAAATCATCGGTGTTAAGCGGCATGGTACAAACAGCTTTGGGTGCCTATGAAAAATCAATTATTGCCCAGCGGATGCAAGCCAATGGAAGTGACCCGAGCTTGGTTGAGCCATTAGTGATTCAACAAAGAGAAATGGCGGATCAAAATGAAAACACAACACTATTGGCAATGCTCATCCCATTAATTTTATCGATTGCCATCGGCATAGGCTCCAGTCCCGCTGCGGCGGATTTATTTGCCGGAGAAAAAGAGCGGAAGACAATGGAAGCCTTGTTAATCACCCCGGTTAAACGATCGACCCTGCTGTTCTCCAAGTGGTTGACCATTGCCGCAGTAGGAACGGTTACAGGGATTGTGACATTAGCGGTGGTGGTCATTGAAATTCAACTGTTGACGGAGAATTTAAAGAAGGCTCTTTCCTTTGGGGAGCAAACGTACGCCATTATTGGGCTGGCCGTCGTCATTTCAGTCATCTATGCCATGTTTAATGCTTCCTTGCTAATGCTCGCTAGCATCATCGGCAAAACCGTGAAAGAGGCACAAAGCTACAGCACGCCGGTGTTAATGCTGTCCATGTTTCCGGCCATGGGCTTATCTAGTATGGGGATTAACGAGTTATCATTCCAGCACTTTGCGATTCCGATAATGAACCTGTTCAGTCTGCTGAAAGAACTGGTTTTTGGCATCATCGATTATCAGCATATTCTGATTGCCTTAACAAGCAACCTGCTCTGTATGATTGTCTTGTTTATCATTGGGAGAATGATGTTTCTAAAGGATAAATGGGTAATGAATTAAAAAAACGGGTGTCAAGCGCCGGATTGGGACATGAGTCTACACCGCGCTGACACCTTTTTTTCGGGTATTATGATCTGTGACTCTGTATAATGGAGGAATAAAGTCCAGAATTGTGTCCTTGAAGGGAGAGGCAGACAATGAACGAATTATTAAACTCGTTTAAACAGACAAAGTATCAGTTAACAGGCCATGGATTTCGCAATGTTGGGGTGATGAAACGTGCATTGGAAGGAATGGGGGACAGCCTAGAGAGCGATATGTATGGCAAGGGATCTGTAATTGGGGATTTCCAAACCAAGCTGGCCAAGTATTTAGGCAAGGAGTCTGCCGTATTTTTTCCAAGCGGCACGATGGCCCAGCAGATCGCCTTACGAATCTGGTGTGATGAGCAGGGAGTAAGAAAAGTCGCGTATCATCCCTTATGCCACCTGGAAATTCATGAGGAGGATGGTTTAAAAGAACTGCATCATATTGAGCCCGTGTTACTGGCTGATAAAAACCAAGTTATTCAATTGGAAGACGTTACCGGTCTGAAGGAAGAGATTGCTTGCTTACTTTTGGAATTGCCGCAGAGGGAAATCGGCGGCCAGCTGCCGGATTATGAAACTCTTGAGTCGATTTCTGCTTACTGCCGGGAGAAGGGGATCAAATTGCATTTAGACGGAGCAAGGCTGTTTGAAATTCTTCCGTATTACGGGAAGTCTGCCGCCGAAATCTGCAGCCTGTTTGATAGTGTATATGTGTCGTTCTATAAAGGAATTGGCGGCGTGGCGGGAGCAATTTTAGCAGGTGGCCGTGCCTTTACAGAGAAATCGAAAGTGTGGAAACGCCGGCATGGCGGCGATTTAATCAGCCTTTATCCGTACATCATTAGTGCCGATTATTATTTTGACCAGCGAGTGGCGAAAATGGAGCAGTATTATAAAGAGGCAATCGAATTGGCCGGACTTTATAATCAATTGCCAGCTGTTACCACAAGACCGTTAGTGCCGGTTTCAAATATGTTTCATGTCCACCTAAAAGCCCCAAAAGATAAGCTGGAATCCATTTTTGTGGAGGTTCAGGGGAAAACTGGGGTTGGATTCACTGGAAACTTAAGCGAACTTGATGGGGACGAAGTCTATTACGAGGTAAGTATCGGTGACCAGTATGAACAGATTCCAAAACCAGAGTTAACCCAGGCGTTTCAACTATTGGCACAAAAAATGGAAGAGTTATAACCTTTTAGGGTGTCAGGCACAAATCATTGTGCTGGCACCCGATTTTTTGAATAAATTTTCATCTAGATGTTTACATTTGGAAAGAGCACTGGTATATTATGTATATAAGTTTATTTATTCAACGTTGAGTATAGATGCCTCAACTTTTTATTTCTTCAATTATTCAACGTTGAGTAATTAACGATGAATATATTTTAGGAGGTTATTCTGTTGACAACAATTTTAATGAAGGCTCAAGGTCTCATGAAACAATACGGCACAAGAACAGTCGTAAATGGGGTTTCAATGGCGGTCTATGAGAACGAAATTCTTGCCATCATCGGACCAAACGGAGCAGGAAAATCTACCACCCTGGAAATGGTACTCGGTTTAAGGAAACAGGATGCAGGGGATGTGTCTTATTGGGATAAGGAATTTAGGAGGTCAGTAGGGGTCCAATTGCAAGCAACTCCATTTTTTCCAGGATTGACCGCCTTTGAGAATCTGCAGCTTTTCGCGGCTTTTTACAAGAAGAGGCTCTCCAAACGAGCAGGGCTTGACCTGCTCACATTATGCGGACTGCAAGACGTGATGAAAACGGAGGCTTCCAGGTTATCTGGCGGACAGCAGAAACGACTGGCGATATCAGTAGCTTTGGTCCATGAACCAAAGGTGGTTTTCCTTGATGAGCCAACAGCTGCGCTGGATCCAAAATCGCGCCGGGAAATCCACCAATTGGTGATAGATCTAAACAAAAGAGGTACCACTGTCGTGTTCACTTCCCATGACATGGATGAAGTCGCCAAGCTTTCCCATCGGGTGATGATGATTGACCAAGGAACCGTGATTGCGGAAGGTCCAGCAAAGGTACTGTGTGAATCACATGGCGTGCAAAGTTTAGAAGAAGTATATTTACACTTAACAAATGGAGGTAGTAAACAATGAGGACCATTTTCAAAACGATGCTGGTAACATCAATAAGAGACAAAATAACCATGTTTTATTCGGTCATTTTTCCAATCGTACTGCTCATTGGTTTGGGATACTATTTTGATAATCCTTCCTATACGCCTCGACTTGTAACAGGCGTCATCGCCTTAAGTTCATTATTCTGGGGAGTATCCGGTATTGCCTTTCAGGTGCATTGGCAGCGCAGCCGCGGGGTATATAAGCTGTTGAAATTGACTCCATTTTCGACCATTAGCTTTATCTTTCTAATGACCGCAGCAAGGACAATACTGGGAATTCTGATTAACTTAGTGGTGCTGGGAGCTGGCGTAATTTTCTTTAAGATTACGGTGACTTTCGGGGCTGTGTTAGGAACGATAGGGATGATGTTTATTGGCATCCTATGCTTCACTTGCTTGGGCTTTCTGATTTCCAATTTTGCTGGCAATGAAGCGCAAATTAATATGATCTCCAATTTATTTTTCTTCCCAATGATCTTTGGCGCTGACACCTTTTATTCACTTAAGAGTGCTCCTGAATGGGTATCGACAATGGGAGACTTGTTTCCACTTGGCTATTATGTGCACGGTATAAGGTCTGTACTAGGAATTTCCAGTAAGTCGCCTTTAGGCTCGATCATGGTGCTATTAATCTATACTGCGGTGTTGCTCATATTAGCCGTTCTGACCTTTAAGTGGGAAGCAAATGCCAATGGTCAAATTCAAATGAAGAAATCCAAAAAAAGGCAGCGCGCTGTTGTTTAAAAGAGGGAGTAGTGGTATATTATTTTTAAGGTAATAGTCAATGTTGATTAAATAAACTTGAGGTGTTAGCAATGGTGCGTCTAATGGTACTGGGTCTGCTGCGAATTAAAGCGCTGTCCGGCTATGAAATTCAGCAGATTCTGCAAACCAATCAATCGGATATTTGGGCAGGAGTTTTGCCAGGTTCCATCTATCACGCATTGAAAAAAATGGATAAGGAAGGCTTGGCAGAGGTTGACTCTGTGGAACAAACAGGTCACCGGATCAAGGCGATCTATAAGATTACCGAAAAAGGGAAGGAAGAGTTTTTCCTGTTAGTGAAAGAGAGTCTGCGGGAGAAATCGGTCAGCCTGCCGAGCACTTTATATGCCGCGATGTCGTTTATGCAGGAGCTGACATTAGAAGAGAAGCTTGCAGGGCTGGAGGAGCAATTGCAGATTCTTGAAAAAGAATTGGGACTGCTCCAATCGGGGCAAAAGGTGAAAGAACAATATGTCACAATTGACCCCATTAGTAAACTGCAGTTTGAAAACATGTTTGCCCACTATGAGCTGCAAATTGACTTTATCCAAAAGCTAATGAGTGAGCTAAAAACCCAAGGGAAGGCCCAGGCGAAGGTAACCGAGGACGACCTGCAAAAGTATTTTGACTGATTAGTTGTCGGGTGTCATGCACCAGCCGTTTACCTGCAGAGTGCGGACACCTTTCTTTTTTGCATTGCACTTGTGATTCGGTTAAATTAGTAGAGGATGCCATACTCGGTATTTACATGTGCGATAGTTTGTTTGAGGTGAAATAAATGCAGCTCCCAGAGCAATTTTTAATAAAAATGAAAGACCTTTTAAAAGACGAATATGAAGATTTTATTCACAGTTATGAAGAAAACCGAGCCCAGGGCCTTCGGGTTAACACCTTGAAGATATCCTTGGAAGAGTTTCAGAACATCAGCCCGTTTACATTGAAAAAAATCCCTTGGGTAAAAGAAGGATTTTACTACGGCAACGAGGATCGTCCTGGAAAACACCCTTATCATGATGCCGGCTTATATTATATTCAGGAACCAAGTGCCATGGCCGCGGCCGAAATGGTCGATCCCAAGCCAGGGGAACGGGTCCTCGATTTGTGTTCGGCACCTGGCGGCAAAACCACCCATATTGCTGAAAAAATGCAACAACAAGGGTTCTTGTTGACCAATGAAATTCATCCGGCCCGGGCCAAAATCCTTTCACAAAATGTTGAGCGGATGGGCATAACCAATGCCGTCGTGACAAACGAATCTCCGGCACGGCTGGCCCAAAGATTTCCTGCGTATTTTGACCGGATTATGGTCGATGCTCCTTGCTCCGGTGAAGGGATGTTCCGTAAAGATCCCGATGCTTGCGCCGAATGGAGTCCGGAAAATGTGGAGGTTTGTGCCGTGCGGCAACTGGAAATCTTGGAATCTGCTGCGACCATGCTTCGTCCCGGCGGACGATTGGTTTACTCCACCTGCACTTTTTCGCCAGAGGAAAACGAGGGGACCATCAGCCGGTTTTTAGAACAGAATCGGCACTTTGAAATCGAACATGTCCAAGCATATGAAGGCTTTGCCAAGGGACGCTGCGATTGGGCAGCGGAGACACCAGCAGATATTGACCATACGATTCGGATATGGCCGCATCAGGTTCAAGGTGAAGGCCATTTTATTGCGGTCTTGAGAAAAACAGACGGAGAGGAACCGTCTAAAAGGAAATTTGTCAAAACCTTATCTGATAAAAAGTTAGTAAAAAGCTATCAGGCATTTGCCGAAGTATCCCTCAAGCAGCCTCCCAATGGTGAGTACCTTCTATTCGGTGACCAATTGTACTTAATCCCGAAGGACATGTTGTCGCTCAATCAGTTTAAGGTCATCCGGCCGGGCTGGCATTTGGGGACGATTAAAAAGAATCGCTTTGAGCCTTCTCATGCACTGGCGTTATCTTTAACCGGCGAAAGTGTGTACCATAGATGGAATTTAGACAGCCAGTCCCGGGAATTGACTGCCTATCTAAAAGGAGAAGCTTTACAAGTGGAAGGTCCAAAAGGATGGTATCTGGTCGAAGTGGACGGTTATTCGCTTGGCTGGGGCAAAGTCTCCGGGGGAATATTAAAAAATCACTATCCTAAAGGATTAAGATGGACAGGAAACTTTTGAAGATAAACGGCCAATCATTTATTCTCGGATAACACTGCAAAACTCTCGGATACAGGGAGAAAACTCTCGGATAAAGAGTGAATACTCTCGTATAGGCTGAGTTTACTCTCGACAAGCAAAATACTCCCGGATAAAGAGTGAATACTCTTGGATAAGGCGGTTTTACTCTCACTTGACTGATATGATCAGGCATGGCGGTAAAATGAAAGGTGTTTAGCACCTTTTATTCTACTGCCATGCCTTTTTTTGTGCCCATCCATGCGGGGGAGGGTAAATATGACTAATTTTCTTGCGTGTTTCATATTTATAATGAGGAATAGAATTGATTGAGGTTGATTGGGATTTTGTCACTGCAAACGCGTCTAGCACCATAACCACGTTGGACATCACCAATAACCTTGATGGAAAAAAGTTGAAAGGGGGTAGTGTTCCTTCAAAACTCCATAACGAAAAGTCAGTCTGTTTCGGGTATTACACTTTTTTATTGTTTCATTATTTTATAGGGGGAATAAAAAATGATGAAATATCTCCAAAGACTAGGCCGCTCGTTGATGTTGCCAGTCGCCGTATTACCTGCAGCAGCTATTTTAATGGGTATTGGTTACTGGATTGACCCTAATGGCTGGGGTGCCGAAAGCCCTATGGCTGCCTTCTTAATTAAAGCTGGCGGATCCATCATTGACAATATTCCAATCCTGTTTGCCGTAGGTGTGGCCTTAGGGATGGCCAAAGGAAAGGATGGGTCATCCGCACTGAGCGGACTGGTTGCCTACCTGGTCGTCACGACTCTGTTGTCAGCAAACTCGGTTGCCCTGCTGGAAGGAATCGATGCAGCCAAAGTCGATCCGGCATTCGCCAAAATCGGTAATGCCTTTGTCGGTATCATCTCTGGTATTGTGGCTTCAAATATGTACAATCGGTTTAGTCACGTTAAGCTGCCGGATGCCTTGGCGTTTTTCAGCGGCAAGCGCTTAGTGCCTATTATGACGGCTGTTATCATGATTATTGTCTCTGCCATTTTATTCTTTATCTGGCCTGTCATCTACACGGCATTAGTTACTTTTGGTAAAGGAATCGCTGAACTGGGGGCCATTGGTGCGGGCTTGTACGGCTTCTTCAACCGTTTGCTGATTCCAACCGGTTTGCACCATGCCCTCAACTCTGTCTTCTGGTTTGACGTAGCCGGCATTAATGATATCGGTAACTTTTGGTCCGGTAAAGGGGTAAAAGGGATAACTGGTATGTACCAGGCAGGATTTTTCCCTGTCATGATGTTTGGCCTGCCAGCGGCTGCCTTGGCCATGGTTCATACGGCTAAAGACAAAAAGAAAAAACAAGTCGCCTCGTTAATGTTAGCAGCCGGCTTTGCCGCTTTCTTCACGGGGGTTACCGAACCAATTGAGTTTGCCTTCATGTTTGTGGCGCCGATGTTATATCTTGTTCACGCCATCTTGACCGGTATCTCATTAGCGATCGCCGCTGCATTCCACTGGACAGCCGGTTTTGGATTCAGTGCCGGTTTGGTTGACTTTGTGTTAAGTTCAAGACTTCCCTTGGCCAACAGCCCGTATATGCTTCTCGTCCAAGGTTTAGTGTTTGCCGTGATTTATTACTTCCTGTTCCGGTTTATCATCATCAAGTTTAACTTGATGACTCCTGGACGCGAGGAAGATGATGATGAAACAGAAGCAACAGGAGCAGCTGCCGGTGAGAGCAAATTTGCCGCCATAGCTGCGACTATTTATGAAGGGTTGGGCGGAGATGACAATGTGATTTCCGTTGACAACTGTGTAACCCGCTTAAGGCTTGAAGTAAAAGACATGAAAACTGTTGACCAGAAGAAAATCAAGTCTGCAGGAGTTCCAGGCATCCATATTGTCGGGGAACACAGCATTCAAGTCATTGTGGGCACAAACGTCCAATTTGTCGCCGACGAAATTGCAAAAATCCGCAAAAAGTAAATCATAATAAAAAAGGCATGCGGCCAGTTAACAAGAAACTGGCTGTATGCCTTTTTTCATTAAAAGTAGTAATAGATACAAACACTGCTTTCTCAGTCTTTGAATAGACAGGGCAATGCAGCGGCTTTATCACTTGGCATTTTGATTATAGTCCGGTTTTACGATATCATGCCTATGAGAATGATATTTGATTTCTTCTTTGTTCTTCTATTATTCTGTGAACATAGAAGGTACACTATGATAGGAGCTACCATGAAAGAACACTATTATGATAAATTGCTGAATATCAAAACAAGGGATGAGCAGCAGGGCTTTCATAAGTCCTTGCATTACCACCGCTATGAACCGACTCCCTATAGCGGATTGGAAGAATTGTTCAAGCATTATGAAGTGGAACCTAGCGACCGTGTGGTGGATTTTGGCTGCGGGAAGGGTAGGTTAAACTTTTATATTCACCATTTCTATCACGCAACGGTTGTTGGAATTGAAATGAGTGAAGAGCTTTATGGACGGGCGTTGGCGAACCAGACCAGCTATTTGAAAAGAACGAAGACCCGCCCCGATAAGCTGCATTTTTTGTGTTGTTTAGCGGAGGAATATCCCATCGACCCGTTGGACAATTGTTTCTACTTTTTTAATCCGTTTTCCGTCCAAGTGTTCCGGAAGGTGGTCAACAATATCCTGTTGTCAGCGGAACGATTCCCTCGCGATATGGGATTGATTTTATATTATCCTTCGGAGGATTATATCTACCATTTAGAAAATTATACTGTTTTTGAGTGTGAAAAAGAGATTCAAGTGCCGTATATGTACCAGCATAATCCAAATGAAAGATTTTTGATTTATCGGCTCAAATCATAGGGAGGGGAGTCATATGGAAAGCATTACGGTTGTTTCTCTTTTGGATGTCATCAGCGAACTATTTTCCGATGAGATTTCAATAGCGGTTTCGAACACAAAGGAATACATTTATTACCGGCCCAGCCGGCGGATTGATTTGAAAATCCGGCAAGGTGACCCAATCAAAGAGGGGACAATCGCCTATAAAGCCATTTTGTCCAAGCAAAAGGTTTCGGAATTCATCAATCGGGATGTTTTCGGTGTTCCCTATCATGGGATGGCGGTTCCGTTTTTTCATGAGGGCCGGCTGGAGGGGTGCGTCACGGCGATTTTTCCGGCACTCACCAGCGGAAAGCTGGTCGTGACAATCAAAACAGAGGACGGCTGGATTCCGGTTCCGTTTTCCGAGGTCATTTATCTGGAAGCCAAGGACAAAAAGACGTTTGTAAAGGCAAATGGCGTGAGCGGTTCCCATAAAGACACGCTTCAGGAGTTTGAATTTCTGCTGCCGAAGGATTATTTTATCCGCTGCCACCGTTCCTATATTGTGAATGTGAATCAGATTCGTGAAATTCATCCAGATACCCATTCAACATTTATTCTGACAATGAAAAACGGAGAAAGAGTTCCGGTCAGTCAATCGTATTCCAGCTATTTTCGCAGATTGCTAGGTTTTTAGAAAAACTTTCTGGTTAGGAAGTTAAATTTGCTGTTTCATCTGAATATTCCGTAATTAATCCTTTGATTTGCCCGTGCTGTTCCTATTTTAGATAGAATACATTTATATTCTCATGGGGGAGTGGGATTAAAATGGAATTAAAGTATGAAAGAATCCGCGATTCGCGTTTATGGGACCGTGTGGTTTCACCGGAAGATGCAGCATCTTGGATTCAAGACGGCATGACTTTGGGACTTAGCGGGTTTACACGTGCTGGTGACGTGAAAGCGGTGCCATTCGCGTTGGTGAAACGGGCGGAGACGGAATCATTTAAGGTGAATGTGTATACAGGAGCCTCATTGGGCTCTGATGTCGATAAGTTATTCGCCGAGGCGGGTATTCTGGGAAAGCGGCTGCCATTCCAAGCCGATCCGACCATGCGAAAAAAAATCAATCATGGGGAACTTTTGTTTGTCGATCAGCACTTATCACATACAGCCGAACTGTTGCGTGCAGGCGTCATGGAGCCTGTCGATTTCGCTATATTGGAAGCGTTATCAATTACAGAGGACGGTATGGTCATTCCGACAACATCGGTTGGTAATTCGTTGTCTTTTGCTTTAAATGCAAAATCTATCATTATCGAAATCAATTTGGCCCATCAGGTTAACCTCGAAGGCCTGCATGATTTATATGACCCAGGCAAGCAGGGAGAACGGGGCCCGATTCCACTAACAAAGCCGGATGACCGAATTGGCACCAGAGGCATTCCCATTGATGTCGATAAAGTAAAAGGGATTGTTTTTACGAACCAACTGGACTCGCCGTCCACGATTGTTCCTCCAGATGACGAAACGGTAATTATGGCCAATCATTTAATTGGATTTCTGCGAAGAGAAGTGGCAGCAGGCCATCTGACGGAACGCTTGGCCCCACTGCAATCGGGAATCGGTTCTGTAGCCAATGCGGTGCTTCATGGCTTGCTAGATTCAGAGTTTACCGATTTAGAGGTTTATTCAGAAGTCTTGCAAGATGCGGTGTTTGACTTAATGGATGCAGGGAAAGTGAATTTTGCTTCCTGCTGTTCGATTACGCTGTCGGAAGAAAAAATGAAACAGGTCTATGGTTCGTTTGATCGATACCGCGACCGGATTCTGATGAGGCCGCAGGAAATATCGAATCACCCAGAAATTATCCGCCGACTCGGATTGATTTCCATTAATACGGCGCTGGAACTGGATATTTACGGGAACGTCAATTCGACCCATGTGCTAGGCACTAAGATGATGAACGGGATTGGCGGATCCGGTGATTTTGCCCGCAACGCAAGGCTGGCGATTTTCGTCACCAAGTCGATTGCCAAATGCGGCAATATTTCGAGTATTGTGCCGTTTGTTTCACACGTGGACCATACGGAACATGATGTCGATGTGGTCGTGACCGAGCAGGGGTACGCCGATTTGCGCGGGCTTGCGCCTCGGGAACGGGTGGAGCTGCTCATTGAGAATTGTGCGCATCCGATGTATCGCCAGCAACTCCGCGACTATTATGAGGAAGCATTGGCAAGAGGAGGGCAAACACCGCATGTGCTAGAAAAGGCCTTTTCCTGGCATGTGAATTATGCATCGAAAGGCACGATGCTGCTGCCGGTCGGACAGCTTAATTAGTTAAATAGTATTTGTAAGAAAAAGGGTCGACGTGAAGTATTTTCATGCCTGCCCTTTTTTATTTATTTTGGTTTTAATGATGAGTACCTAATTGCATAATTGGGAATAATGAATGGCAATTGCCAAATCCAGTAGATTCATTCATAGGCAATTTATGAGGACAAACCAAGCTAGTCAAAAGAGCTTTTTGTCTTCATGAAGCGGTCATGAAGACAAATCAAGCAAGTTCTAAGAGCTTTTTGTCTTCATGGAGCCCCCATGAGTACACAAACCGTAGTCACTTTGTTGTTCATCTGTCACGGCGCCAAGCATTTTTATCTATAATGGTAACTTTGTCATTAATTAATGGATCATGGTAAAATACAAAATATTCCATTTTTTCATCTGATCCATACAGGGGGATTTCCATGCATCAAAAAACAATACTTTCTATAGCTGCTGCAGGACTCATTTTGTCTGCCGGGGCCATTTATGTCCACTCAAGCACCAATCAGCCGGAAAAACAGCAAAGAACGACAGCACTCCAGACTCCGAATGCTGATAATATGTACAAAACCATTGAGTACTTGTCCACCCAGCCGCGGGCAGCCGGGACAGATGGTGAACGGAAAGCCGTTAAATACATAGAAAAACAATTTAAAAGCTTGGGATACGATACAGAAGTTCAATCATTTCCAATTTACAATTATAAAACCAACCACCTTTCAGTTAAAATAAACGGCACAGCCTTAAAGGAAACCCCAGAACCATTTACTGGGGATGCTTCGGGCAAAGTCCAAGCTCCCTTGATTTATGCCGGCAAAGCAAAAAAATCGAATATCAATGAGGAGGTAAAAGGGAAAATTGCCCTCGTGGAAAGGGGCGATATCCCCTTTGTGGAAAAGGTCCAAAATCTCATCAAGGGGGGAGCCATCGGTGTCATCATGTTCAACAACAGCCCTGATGGAGTTGTTGCCGGCCAATTGCCGGACAACACGACCTTTCCGGCAGTCGCAATATCACGGGAAGCCGGATTAAAACTGGTGGAGCAGCTTAAAACCGCATCGGTAACCGCCGACATGGATATTGATATCACAAAAGTTGAATCCAAATCCTATAATGTCATCGCTTCACGCAAACCGGATAAGAGGGACGACACTGGGCAAATTGTCACGATCGGGGCACACCATGATTCCGTACCTGAGGCGCCGGGGGCTAACGACGATGCTTCGGGGGTATCGGCTGTCCTTGAATTGGCTCAAATTTTTGCCAAAACGCCAATCGACACCGAGCTGCGCTTTCTTACATTCGGCTCGGAAGAACGCGGGTTAATCGGTTCTACCTACTATGTAAACCATCTTCCTAAAAAGGAAATCAGCCAAATAACCGCTCATTTCCAAATGGACATGATTGGCTCGAAAAACGCGGGAGGAAAACATACTGCCGGCGGTTTAATCATGTATACGCTCGATGGAAAGAAAAATCTGGTCACCGACCTGAGTGCTGCGGCAGCCAAACAGGTCTTATCGGAAGTGATTCCGTATGGAAAATCCGGGCGGAGCGATCATGAGCCGTTCCATCAATTGGGCATTCCCGCGGCGTTATTCATGCATGCCCCTGCTGAGCCTGATTATCATAAACCGACCGATACAATTGATAAAATCAGCAAAGAAAAGCTGAAACAGACGGCAGAAATCATCGAGGATGCTGTTTACGAAATCGCCGATCCGGACACACCGGCATTTACCAAAGGCAATTCCATGCAAGCGGCAGTGGATTATCCGTTCGAAATCCGCGAAGTCGATTAAATTTGGTACAATAGTTTAAACGATAGTTAGCCGGATGGTAAGGTGAATGCAATGGAAGAAAGTAAACGAATCGACGTCCTTGATTATTTGCGGGGATTTGCACTGATGGGGATTATCCTTGTCAATATCATCCCGCTGTTGGATCTAAAAACCCCGGAAGCTGGTTCCGCTGATGCCGCTTACTCGCGGTTTCTGTATCTGTTTGTTGAGGGACGGTTTTATACAATTTTCACCTTTCTGTTTGGGGTCGGGTTTTACCTGTTTCTTTCCCGTGCATTCGCCAAAGGCAGGAACGGCTATGCTTTATTTTTGCGACGTATCCTGGTCCTGTTTATGTTGGGGGTGGTACACGTGCAATTCCACCCCGGAGAAGCTTTATCGATCTATGCGGTATGCGGATTGCTCCTGATGCCTTTTTACAAGGTCACAAAAGAGATTAACCTGTTCGTTGGCATCTGTCTGCTCATCCTATTGGGCTATTTTGCCATCAAGATTTTGATGGTCATTCCCTTGATGCTGATGGGCATTGCGGCGGGGCAATATCGGATTTTTGAAAAAATAAATGATAGAAAGCTAGCTGTATTGACCGGTGCTTTGTTTGCCGTAAGCATTGGAGGTCTTATTTATCAAAATCACTACTCCCCTGCAGATGTAGATCGCAGCCATTTGGGAACTCGGCAATTCCTAGAGGCCGGAATCGCCATCGGCCCGATTGTCTCGGCATTTTATGCCTGTTTGCTGATATGGCTGGTTAGACGGACATTTTTTCAAAAAATCTTATCGCCACTGAAAAGCTACGGTCGGATGGCACTAACCAACTATGTTTCTCAAACGGCCGTTGTCTTAATAGCAGGAAATGCCTTCGGTCTTTCCGGAAATATGACTTACTTACAATCCCTGTATGTATGTATCTTCATTTACGTGGTCCAGCTCATCTTTAGTGCCGTTTGGCTGCGTTGGTTTCGCTATGGCCCGTTGGAATGGGTTTGGCGCATGATCACCTACCTGGAAAGATTGCCGATTAGAAGGTAAAAAACATATTACATCCCACAAAGGCCAGCCCGACATACGGTTGGCCTTTTCCTTTTTAAAGGCTCTGTTAGTTGATATGGTTGGTTTTTTACCTCAGTTGATTGGTGCGGATAAGCTAGATGGTTGCGGGAGTACGGGGCTGGGGAGACCTCGCAGGCAGGTGCTACTATCGCCGGTGATGCTCCACACGGCACTCCCGCGGGTTTTCTGAGCGACTGGAGAGGAATACAACTGCCCAATTTTACACAGCCTTTTTAAAGAAAATAGGATGCGCAAATTTTTTTAATAGTAGCGTAATTGAAAAAAATTCTCAATTAGCAATTGAACAAACCGAGACGGGGTGTTATAATCAAAAAAGAAGGTAAATGATAATGATTTTCAATGTCAACTGAAATGCTAGAAATATAGAAATGTTGGGGACCCTCATGAAGAAAAGATACTTACTACTAACTTTACTAGTTCTATCAGCGATTTCACTGTTTGTTGGAGTCAGCCGGATCTCACCAATAGACTTATTGAATATCCATTCGGATGAAACCCAGATCTTCCTGATCAGCCGATTGCCAAGGCTGGTGGCCATATTACTTGCCGGAGCAGGAATGAGCATTGCCGGGCTGATTATGCAGCAACTCAGCCGAAACAAATTTGTTTCACCGACAACAGCGGGAACATTGGATGCCACAAGGTTGGGAATATTGGCTGCCATGCTATTATTTGCAAACGCGACCATGATGGAAAAGATGCTGGTGGCATTGGTGTTTGCTCTTGCCGGAACCTTTCTGTTCATGCAAATTCTCGACCGCATCAAATTCAAAGATGCGATTTTCATTCCGCTAGTGGGTTTGATGTTTGGGAATATCTTATCCTCCGTCACGACGTTTTTTGCCTACCGTGCCGATGTCATTCAAAACATGTCCGCATGGCTGCAAGGCGATTTTTCGGCAGTGATGAAAGGCAGATACGAACTTCTCTACATAAGTATTCCAATCCTGATCATCGCCTACCTTTATGCGAACCGGTTTACGGTTGCCGGAATGGGTGAGGATTTTTCGAAAAACTTAGGGCTTGCTTATAAACGAATTGTTAATATAGGTCTCATCTTAGTAGCTTTAATTACCGTTACAGTAGTTTTAACAGTAGGAATGATACCGTTTCTTGGTTTGATCATTCCGAACATTGTTTCCATATTTAAGGGAGATCATTTGCAAAAAACATTGCCGCATACTGCTCTTCTCGGGGCCATTTTCCTTCTGATCTGCGACATTTTAGGCCGGCTGATTATTTATCCTTACGAGATTTCCATCAGTCTCATGGTCGGCGTAATCGGAAGCGGAATTTTCCTATATTTATTGTTCCGGAGGAAGGCTTATGCGTAACTCAATGAAAATGACGATTCTTGTTCTTGTGGCAGCCGGATGCTGTGCACTTTATCTGTTCCACGACTTGAATGGCAGCTTTGACTATGCCCTGCCGCGCCGAGCGATTAAAGTGATTGCTATGATAATTACGGGTTTTACCATCGCTTATGCGACAGTGGTTTTCCAAACCATCACTCATAATCGGATATTGACGCCGAGCATCATGGGCTTAGACTCGCTATACATGCTGCTTCAAACTTTGATTATCTTTTTCTTGGGGTCAGACCATATGGTGTCTGCCAATAAACAAATCAATTTCTTAATCTCAGTAGTGGCGATGATGGTATTCGCGATGCTGCTTTATAAACTTTTATTTAAAAAAGGCGATCAGCAGATTTATTTTTTACTGCTGGTAGGAATTATTGTTGGAACATTCTTTTCAAGCTTCTCGACGTTTTTCCAAGTGCTGATTGATCCAAATGAATTCCAAATCGTTCAGGACCGGATGTTTGCCAGCTTTAATAATATCAACGCTGATTTGGTCTGGCTGGCACTAATCATTGTCGGCGCCGTTATCATTTATGCCTGGCGGTTTGTCAAATACTTGGATGTGTTGTCACTCGGCCGGGAGACGGCCATCAATTTAGGGGTTCCGTACGATTCCGTTGTGAAGCAAATGTTGATTATTACGGCAATTTTTATTTCTATCTCAACAGCACTCGTTGGTCCGATTACCTTTTTCGGACTGATTGTTGCGAATCTGTCGTACCAATTTTTCAAAACTTATAAACATAAAGTGCTGATCAGCGGGGCCGTGGTGATGAGTGTGATTGCCTTGGTCGGCGGCCAGTGGGTGGTTGAGCGGGTGTTCACCTTCTCCACGACACTCAGCGTCATTATTAACTTTGTCGGCGGTGTTTATTTCATCTATTTACTGTTGAAGGAGAGGAAAAAGGCATGATTGAAGTGAAGTCACTATCAAAGTTTTACGGAAAAAAGGCGGTTATCGAAGATATTTCGGTCACCATCCAGCCGCGAAAAATCACTTCGTTTATCGGGCCAAACGGGGCTGGGAAATCCACCTTGTTGTCCATGGTAAGCCGGCTTTTGGATGCGGACACGGGTGAAGTTCTGATGGATAAAACAGATGTCCGGAAGATGAAATCCAATGATTTCGCCAAGCGGGTTTCCATCTTGAAACAGTCGAACTATATGAATGTCCGTCTGACGATTCGTGAACTGGTGTCCTTCGGGCGCTTCCCATACTCTAAAGGGAGACTGACGGATGAGGATGAAAAGATTGTGGACCAGTCGCTCGAATATATGGGACTGACCGATATGCAGGAACAATTTTTAGATGAGTTATCCGGCGGGCAGCGGCAGCGGGCATTTATCGCCATGGTCATAGCCCAGGACACTGAGTACATATTGCTGGATGAGCCGCTGAATAATTTGGATATGAAGCATTCTGTTCAAATTATGAAGATTCTTCGCCGCCTCGTTGATGATTTGGGGAAAACGGTGGTTATCGTGCTGCACGATATCAATTTTGCCTCGGTTTACTCCGATTGGATTGTCGCGATGAAAGACGGACACGTTGTTAAGGATGGACCTACTGAGGAAATCATTCAATCGGATGCGTTAAAAGAAATTTATGACATGGATATTCCGATTCAACAAATGGGCGGATGCAGGATTTGTGTGTATTTCAATTCTTAAAAAACTTTTCGGGGGGAGAATGAAAATGAAAAAATGGAGTTTGCTTGGTATTCTATTTTCCATCATTCTAGTGTTGGCAGCATGCGGCGGCGCAAAGGAAGAGGCACAAAAAGACAAGACTTCCGGTACAAGTGAAGATGGAAAAACGATTACCATTAACCATAAATATGGGGAAGTCGAAGTGAAGAAAAATCCCAAAAAAGTAGTGGTGTTTGATTTTGGCATTTTAGACACGCTCGATGAACTGGGGATTAAAGTGACCGGGGTACCGCAAGCAACGGTTCCTCCATACTTGAAAGAATATGCGGATACGAAGAAATATACCAATGTCGGAAGCCTGAAAGAACCGGACTTCGAAGCGATTCATGAACTGCAGCCGGATGTCATTTTCATTTCCGGACGCCAGGCCGAACTGTATGATCAATTTGCGGAAATTGCTCCTACTGTCTATGTCGATTTTGATTACACCAATTATATGGACTCATTTGAGAAAAACATGAAGCTGGTCGGCCAGATTTTTGGCAAAGAAGATCAAGTTGCCTCAGAACTTAAAGACGTGAAGGCGAAAGCGGAAGAAGTAAACAACAAAATAAAAGGAAATGACCAAAAAGCTCTGATCGTCCTGGCTAATGAAGGGAAAATCAGTGCCTACGGTCCAAGCTCCCGGTTCGGATTAATCCACGATGTTTTCGGATTCGGTGCTGCAGATAAGAACATTGAAGTTTCTACGCACGGCCAAACCGTAACATTTGAATATATCATGGAGAAAAATCCGGATGTCTTGTTTGTAATTGACCGTAATGTCGCGGTTGGCGGTGAAGCCGGAGCGAAAAAGGCAGTGGAGAACGAATTGGTCGAGAAAACCAATGCGTATAAAAACGACAAGATTATCTATTTAGACCCTGATACCTGGTATTTAAGCGGCGGTGGCTTAAAATCCTTTAAGCTGATGGCCGACGAAATTGAAAAGGCAATCTAATGAATCATGCAACAGCCAGGTAGCTAGCTCCCCTGGCTGTTTCTATAAGGAGAGAGACTTATGTTCTATCAAATAAAAAAGTTTGTCGTAAAAGAGGGATTTTCACAGCAAATCGTGGAGAGATTCTCCAAACGCGGTGGTTTAGTAGAGAAGCAGCCTGGGTTTATCGGACGTGATGTATTGGTGAAAAAATCGCGCCGCGGTGATGAGGAAGTAATGGTGATGATGCGCTGGGAAACAGAGGAAGCTTGGAAGAATTGGGAGAAAAGCCCTGAACATATTGCCGGGCACAAGGCAAAGCAGGGAACAGCCAAGCCGGAGTATGTGATTGAATCCAGTCAAGATGTTTATTTTGGCGTTTAACTAAAAGCAGTAATTTGCAAAAATTTGAGTAATGTTTCCAATATATACCAAATTTAGGTCGTAAAGGTCTGAAAATAGGTCGTATAGGACCAAATATGTGACGTAAGTGCTGAAAAATAGGTCGTAAAACTTTTGAAACCCAATCCAATTCCAGCATGACCCAAAATATGAAAAACACGCTTGAATTCAAGTGTGTTTTTTTGTTTATTTGGTATAGCGGTTCGCATAGCTAGAAGCAACAAAGGCATCTGGTTTGATTTTAGGTTCGACGCCCATCGATTCCATTCTCGCGACCATTTCTTTGACGAACTCGCTAGTTTTGTTCCGCTTGCCTGAACCGATGTCAATGTGGCCTTCCATGGTAAAGGTAGCCCCGTGATAAAGATGGGGCAGCACAATGTTGATCATGGCGTTTTTTTGCTGGTCAGTAAACATGGAGACAATCTCCTCCGTTAGGGAGAGTTCAAGGGATATCCGCTCATGCAAGTGATTCATTTTCCTTGGAACCACCACCTTGCGGATGCATGCCCATACTCCATTTCCTACATTCTGGATGACAATTCCGGTAATAAACCGGGTGTATGTTTTATGGACCTGGGAATCGGTCCCGACCATCAGCCGGTAGTTCCCCTTTGGATCGCTTTCCATAAACTCGAGTATTCTCTCCATGACTTGGTCGAACGACATCGCTTTCTCTTGGAGATTCTGAAACAACAGGCTCGCTGGCCTGGGATTCTTCATCATAAAACCACCACATCTTTCCCTTCCTGAGAAGTAATTTTCGGCATGAGTTGTTACTGTTATCTTATGGAAGGAATGGTACACGCGTGCAGTAATTGGACGAAAATCGGACTGTCAATCCTAATGGGATGCAACTCTTGCCATAATGTTAAACATTATTAAAAGCGGCGGCCAAGTATGATTATTATTAAATAACTTAATGGATTTTTAACATTGGCGTCAGGCACCATCTGTCATCGAACTACCTATGTAAGTTTAGCCCGGTGCCTGACATGGAGGTCATTTTGAAAGGACTGTTGCTTTGATTTCCTTGATTTGGCTAATATGCCTTTGTTCGTGTAAATAAACGGTTTCGACCCATTGATTAAGAGGCAGTTGACCCAAGAGGGGGTGTTTGGTCGATTTGATGGTCAGAACATGCTCGTCGTCAATGGCGTTTAGCACGTCGAGCAGTTTGGTCCTAGATTCTTCAAGCATTAGGGAGATTTGCTTCCGGGTAAAGGGTCCCGCACTTGGCACAACCAGATCGGGAGCTTTCACTTTGAATGAGCGATCAGTTAAGACCTGTATCGGTCTTTGTGTTGGCAAAGACTCCTGGTCATAATTCTTGTTAAGTCCGTATAGAATGGCCTTGGTAAAAACCGACTCCGTTAAATACAGGTGGTGGCCTATTTGTCCAACACTCCATACATCTTGATCCGGTACCTTGTTTAGTTCTTCATCCGTGAAAGAACTTATTTCTTTCAATAGCAAAAACCGCGTTTCCGCCAACTTTTCCTGCATTTCCTCTAAACGAACCATCAAGTTTCCTCCTTCAGCACCATTTCAATAGTCCCTTACTTTTTATATTCGTCTAGTATCAAAGTATTCCTTTTTTTCTTAGTGTTTGATGGATTGAGTGCCAGTCACTATCCGGGCAATTATACATTTTTCCTGAGACTTTCGGCTAAGGTAAATAGATAGAGTTGACTGGGATAGGGTTGAGAGAGTACAATACAAACAGAAGTTTATATTAAAAACAAAAGTTTGTATAAAAGGAGGGGAAAGCTTGCCAAATGATTTGACAGAAAAGGAACAGGTGATTTTTGAACTAATCCGCAAAAACCCTTATATTTCTCAGCAGGAGCTGGCCGAAGCCATTGGCTTATCGAGGCCATCAGTGGCCAATATCATCTCCAAGCTGACAAAAAGAGGTTATATCATCGGCAGGGCCTATATTGTGAATGAATCGCAGCAAATCATTTGTATCGGCGGAGCCAACCTGGACAGGAAATTGCAGGTGAAAAGTCATGCGCAGCTAGGGACATCGAATCCGATTCGCTCCTCGCAGAGTGTGGGGGGAGTGGCCAGGAATATTGCTGAAAATCTAGGCCGGCTTGGGATGGAAGTCACTTTGCTGACCGCATGCGGGGCAGATAGTGACTGGACTTCTATTGAGGGTGCCTCTTCCTTTTATATGAACTTGGATCAAGTCACAAAACTTCCTGGAATGTCCACCGGTTCTTATACGGCCGTATTAGATGACGACGGGGAGCTGATAATAGCCCTTGCCGATATGGAAGTATACGAGGCGATTACTCCGGAGCTTTTGCTCAAGCAGGAAATGTCATTGAGCCGGGCCAAATGCATTGTGGCTGATTTAAACTGTCCAAAAGACACGCTGCAATTTTTAACGCAATTTGCCCAAAAGTATGAACGGCCGCTGGTGTTAATCCCGGTTTCATCTCCAAAAATGAATCGGCTGCCTGATGATTTAAAAGGTGTGACCTGGTTGATTACCAACCGGGATGAATCAGAAACATATTTTCATTGCGAGATTACCAACCAGAACGAATGGAAAGAAGCCCTTGAAAAATGGCTTTCGCTCGGGATTGCCAATGTGGTCATCACCAATGGCAAAAACGGGGCGATGATTGGGAATCGTGAGGAAGGCATTATTCATATACCCGCTGTAAAAATTCACGAAATAGTCGATGTCACGGGAGCAGGTGACGCCTTTTCATCGGCCGCGATTTTTTCCTGGCTCGATGGGAAAAATTTAAAAGATATTGCCAGGGCGGGAACAGTAAATGCGGCAAAAACTTTGCAATCCGCTTCTACCGTCCGTCAAGACTTAACAGCAGAGCAACTGCACAAAGACATGGAGGAATAATCATGAAACAATATATTACTTTATCAGAAGAAGTCCGTACCGCAAAAGAACAAGGGAAGCCAATTGTGGCCTTGGAATCGACAATTATTTCCCACGGCATGCCATACCCGCAAAATGTCCAGACTGCCCGTGAAGTCGAGCAAATCATTCGCGACCTTGGGGCTGTGCCAGCCACCATTGCGCTGGTGGATGGAAAAATCAAAATCGGCTTATCAGATGAGGAACTGGAAATGTTCGGCAAGAGCACGGATGTAGCAAAAGCATCCCGCCGCGATTTGGCCTACTTGCTCGCAACCAAGAAGATGGGCGCTACGACCGTTGCTGCGACGATGATTTGTGCCGAACTTGCTGGCATTCAAATATTTGTAACAGGCGGAATTGGGGGCGTCCACCGCGGTGCTGAAACCTCGATGGATATCTCAGCAGATTTGGAAGAATTGGCCCAAACCAATGTAGCTGTCATTTGTGCTGGTGCCAAGTCTATTTTGGATTTAGGCCTAACGATGGAATATCTTGAAACAAAAGGGGTTCCGGTCATGGGCTATCAAACAGATGTGCTTCCGGCCTTTTATTCCCGTTCAAGCGAGTTTAATGTCAACTTCCGTGTCGATGATGCCGAGACAATTGCATCAACATTGAAAGCTAAATGGGATTTAAATATCAATGGCGGCGCCATCATCGCCAACCCGATTCCTGAAGAAGATGCCATGGATGAAGCAACCATTAATAACGTGATTGAACAAGCCCTGAAGGAAGCCGATGAGCAGCATATTAAGGGGAAAGACGTCACCCCGTTCTTGCTGGCAAAAGTCAAAGAACTGACCGGCGGAAAGAGCTTGGAGTCCAATATCGCGCTTGTTAAAAACAATGCCGTATTGGGAGCGAAAATTGCGGTTAGCTTGGATTCACTGAATAAATAATTTTAATAACTCGTACAAAATGACAGAGATTTTTTCTCTGTCATTTTTTTTAACTCTGCTTTATTCCGATAAGAGCGTAGTCTGAGAAAAAGATGGACTTGCCATTGAAAAATCAAAAGGATAGTGGTTCCTTTTCTGTTACAATATAGGAAGAAATTCCTACGTTCAACTTTTTAGGGGTATAAAAAGGGGGTCCATTATGAAAAAGGTTTTAATCATAATCGGGGTGATTTTTTGTCTCCCGCTCTTTGCTTTCGCCATCTATGCTTTAGAAGATGTTTATTATAATATAATGGGCTTTAAGGTTGAAAATGCCGCCTTAAAGTATTTGGAAAAACAATATGGACAACAGTTTAAGATAGACGATGTCCAATATTCCAAAATTCTTGGCGAGGATGAAGGAAGTTACCAGGTGGAGGCACGGTCACTCGATAAGCCGGAAATTACTTTCCTGTTAGATGCGAATGAAAACTATGAAATTACGAGTGATGACTTTAAGGAAAATAAATGGGGCAATGAGACAAGGCAGGAATACCTAAAGATGGCCGAACCTTTTTTCAAACATCCGGGGCAACTCTATGCATTCGGCTCCTTTCCCGAAGAGATCGCAGAAAAATACGATATAAATGATACCTATCAGTCCATCTATCAGGATCATCCACTTAAAGCCCATGAGTATATCCATATTGTGATGTTTCCGGCATCTTTCAATAAAGAGGTGGAATTGGAGAAACTCTATCAGTTTTGGCAGATTGTGAACAGCCGTGCCTTAGATACGTATCGGATGGAAGTGGAATATTATCCGGAGAAACTTTTGAAAACGTTTGAAAAGTACGGGGACCGGCATCAATTTGACAACGATTATTATCAGGAAAGTCTATATAACTGCCGTCTCTCTGAAAACGATCTAGCATTAAATCCCCAAGATATTGCAAACTTTTGTCATGAAATCAAGTAAGGTATTTGGGATGCAGCCGTAGGAAAAGTTCTGCTTTCCCTTTTAAAAATATTTTTGGCAATATAGTATTCTGCCGTTACCAAAATTCTTCTTTTTCATAACGTATGGTGATACGTAATGAAGGAGGAGTTATCCATGTTTGGATATTCAATGGTTCAAATGGTACGGGCCCATGCAGAAAAACTGGACAGGCCATTAAGGGAAGAAATCCTGAACTTATACAAGCCGTTCAAACGGACACCGTGCTTTTTCCACAAAGTATTTGAAGGTACTCTCAAGAAGGGCAGGAAAATGTCCGTTATTATTGAATTTGAAAAAGATTGTCATGAGGCAGGATGCCATCAGGTCAGGGAAATTATGGGCAAGCATGTAAGGAATGGCATCAGGCAGGAGTTTGCTAGAATCTCCTGTTTAAGCGCCCATGTGACTCCAACAGGTTTAGAGGAAATGCTCAAGAGCTGTGCTCATATTAAAAGGGTTTATTTAAACCGCAAAGTACAAGCCCTTTTGAATATCGCAGTCCCTGCAGCCAATGCTAAAAATGTCATTAGGAACGAATCGGTTTTAACAGGGGAGGGAGTAACCATTGCTGTAGTCGATACGGGAATCTATCCTCATCCGGATGTTTCAGATAGAATCATAGGTTTCAAAGACTTTATCAATAATCGGACCAGCCCATATGACGATAACGGCCATGGAACCCACTGTGCGGGTGACGCGGCGGGTAATGGCAGGACCTCTGGATTTAAATATGCAGGTCCCGCTCCAGAAGCTAACTTAATTGGGGTTAAGGTATTGGACAGTGGAGGGTCGGGATCATTAGAAACCATCATTCAGGGGATTGAATGGTGCTTGCAATACAACGAGGGCAATACGGGACGAAAGATTGACATTATTAGTATGTCGCTTGGCAGTCCTGCTCAAAATTACGGGAACGAGGATGCCGACCCGATGGTAAAAATTGTGGAAGAAGCGTGGGCGGCGGGAATTGTCGTATGTGTGGCAGCGGGAAATGAAGGACCAGGAGCCAGAACAATTGCCAGTCCGGGGATTAGTGACAAGGTAATTACCGTAGGGGCATTAGACGATAAGGATACGGTAAGCCATAGTGATGATGCGGTGGCCAGCTTTTCAAGCAGAGGACCAACACTTTATAACGTTCCAAAGCCGGACCTATTAGCGCCGGGGGTAAATATTGTGTCATTGCGCTCCCCCAACTCTTATTTAGATCGATGGCAAAAGTCAAGCAGGGTAGACAATGACTATTTTGTTTTATCAGGCACTTCCATGGCAACGCCGATTTGTGCGGGTGTTGCCGCGTTAATCAAACAGCATAAACCTGATGCATCGCCTCAGCAAATAAAAGAATGGCTGGTAAATGGGGCCTATTCACTGCCTGGAAGGGATCCTAATGCCTATGGTGCAGGATACTTAAATGCAGAAGAGGCAGTACCAGTAGAATAAGAGAGAAATAGGTTTAGGAATCCGGTTAGACAACATAAGAAAGGGGCGGTATTAACTTTAAGTTAATGCCGCCCCTTCATTTTGACTCTGTTAAACCGATAATGTTGATTTTTTTATTTTTTACACTGTTTAATAGAGCGGAACACAACAGTCAAATTGGTCAGAGCTTATTTTTTGAAAAAATAAGTATAAATTTTAGTAAAAATTTTAGTAAAAGACATTGTCTGTTTTTAGATGGGGGAGTAGAATAACAGTAGATATAATGTAAGGGATTACAATTACTTAAATCGAACACAGGAGGCCTTTTATATGGAAATCACATCACTCAACAAAACGTTCTTAGATTTGTTTCAAGTATTGCCTAAACAAGCATTCTTTGCTCCAGGAAGGATTAATCTGATTGGCGAGCATACCGACTACAACGGCGGTCATGTCTTCCCTTGCGCGATTACTTACGGAACCTATGCGGTTGCCAGGAAGCGGGACGACCAGATAATCCGGCTTTACTCAACCAATTTCCCGGAAACAGGGATCATTGAATTTAATCTAAATGAACTGGATTACGACAAAGCCCATGCATGGGCGAACTACCCTAAGGGCATGATCCGCTACATCATCGAAGCGGGATATCAAATTCCAACCGGTTTTGAATGTGCGATCCAGGGCAACATACCAAACGGTGCCGGCCTATCCTCCTCTGCGTCGATTGAACTGTTGACCGGGGTTTTGGTAAGCGGATTATATCAATTGGAAGTTCCCCGTCTGGATCTTATCAAAACTGGCAAAAGGGTTGAAAATGAATTCATCGGCGTCAACAGTGGTATCATGGACCAATTTGCTATTGGCATGGGGAAAACGAATGCCGGCATTCTTTTAGATTGCCAAACATTAAACTACGAATATGCGCCAATTGAACTCGAAAACCATAAAATTATCATTATGAATACGAACAAACGCCGTGAATTGGCGGATTCCAAATACAATGAACGCCGGAGCGAATGTGAACTGGCCCTGTCGCAGCTTCAGCAAAAACTTCCAATTGAAGCGCTGGGCCAGCTGACAGAGCAGGAGTTTGATGAAAATCAGCAGCTAGTTACCGATGAAATTGTCCGGAAACGGGCCAAACATGCTGTCTATGAAAATGTAAGAACAATAAAGGCACTTGAAGCGCTAAGGGCCGGCAATCTGGAAGAATTCGGTCTGTTGGTGAACCAGTCCCATATCTCACTTCGAGATGACTACGAGGTGACAGGAATCGAACTTGATAGTTTAGTAGAAGCTGCTTGGAAGCAGCCGGGAGTACTTGGCGCCCGGATGACAGGGGCAGGCTTCGGCGGCTGTGCGATTGCCATAGTGGAAAACAATGAAGTAGATAGCTTTATTACAAACGTGGGAGCAGCTTATCTCGAGAAAATCGGATACGAAGCGGACTTCTATGTGGCAAGCATTGGCGATGGGGCAAAAGAGATTGAATTGGAGGAAGTAAAATGAGCATTCTTGTTCTAGGGGGAGCAGGCTATATTGGTTCACATGCTGTCTACCAATTAATCGACCAAGGCTACGATGTGGTAGTCATTGATAATCTGCAAACAGGGCATCAGGAAGCCATTCATCCAAAATCCCGCTTTTATCAAGGGGACATCCGCAGCCGTGATTTTATGCGTTCGGTTTTTGAACTAGAAAAGATTGAAGGGATCCTTCATTTTGCCGCCAACTCGCTAGTCGGGGAATCAATGGTCGAGCCGTTAAAGTACTTTGACAACAATGTGTATGGGACACAAATCGTGCTTGAAACCATGCGGGATTTCGGCGTGAAGCACATCGTCTTTTCTTCAACCGCAGCCGTTTACGGTGAACAGAGGGTCATGCCCATCACAGAAGAAGCAGCGGCATTGCCGACCAATACTTATGGCGAAACAAAGCTGACAATGGAAAAAATGATGGCCTGGTGTGAAAAGGCCTATGGGATCAACTATGTTTCCTTGCGATATTTCAATGTGGCCGGAGCGCGAAATGATGGCCAAATTGGGGAAGACCATAACCCGGAGACCCACCTCATTCCGGTCGTATTGGAAGCGGCACTTGGGAAACGTCCGGCGATTACGGTTTTCGGGGAAGATTATGACACGTCTGATGGGACCTGTGTCCGCGATTATATTCATGTCGAAGATTTGATTGCCGCCCATCTATTAGCCCTCCGCTACTTGCAAACTGGCGGCGGAAGCAACAAATTTAATCTCGGCAGCAGCCAAGGGTTTTCAGTAAAGGAAATCATCGAAACTGCCAAAGAGGTAACGGGCATCGACATTCCGGTCCAAATGGGTGAACGCCGTGCCGGCGACCCAAGTACACTAATCGCTTCATCAGCCAAAGCAACAGAGGTGCTCGGCTGGAACCCGACTAGAACGTCCATCCGGCAAATCATTCAGGATGCCTGGAACTGGCATCAGCATCACCCAAATGGGTATCAAAGGTAAGGTGAGAGAAATGATTTATCAGCATGTGCAACAGCTTATTAATCAAGCCATTGAAGCAGAATTAATCGACCGGCAAGATGAAATGTATGCCAGGAATCAGGTGCTGTCCTTGCTGCGGCTATCGGAATTTCCCGAAACGGCACCAACTCCATCTGCCAATCCCGAAACCATTCCGGATGTACTGGAACAAATCACGGATTATGCTGTTCAACAAGGAATTATTGAAGATCTATTTGATGAGAAAGAAATTTTTTCAAGCAAAATCATCAACTGTTTCGTGGCCCGCCCATCCGAGGTAAATCGGGTGTTTTTTGAAAAATATCAGCAGAGTCCGGAGGCAGCCACTCAGTATTTTTATGAGTTAAGCAAAAACAACAACTATATTCAAATGAAGCGGATCCGTAATAATATCGAATATAAAGTGCCGACGGCTTACGGGGAGCTTGATATAACGATTAATTTATCGAAGCCGGAGAAGGATCCAAAAAGCATTGCCCGGGAACGTGAGGCGAAACAGTCCTCCTATCCCAAATGCCTGCTTTGTGTCGAGAATGAAGGCTATGCCGGAAGAATCGGACATCCGGCCCGTTCCAATCACCGGATGGTCCGTGTGGATCTTTTGGAAAAGACATGGTACCTGCAATATTCGCCATATGTCTACTATAACGAGCATTGCATCGTGTTGTCCGAACAGCATACAGACATGAAAATCAGCCCGGATACGTTCCGGCGGATCTTAGCGTTTGTGAAACAATTTCCGCATTACTTCCTCGGGTCCAATGCCGACCTGCCGATTGTCGGCGGTTCGATATTATCACATGACCATTATCAGGGCGGAAATTATGAATTTGCCATGGCAAAGGCAGAGGCAGACTGGCACTTTGACATGTCCCGGTATCCAGACGTAAAAGGGTCCGTCGTAAAATGGCCGATGTCGGTCATTCGCTTGCGTTCCAAACAAACAAGCCAGTTGATCGATGCAGGAGCCCATATTTTAGAATCATGGAAAAATTACAGTGATGAAGCAGTCGGCATTTTAGCATGGACGGATGAAACTCCTCATAATACGATTACGCCAATCGCCCGGAAAAGAGGGGACTTTTACGAACTCGATTTAGTTCTGCGCAACAACCGGACAAGTGAAGAGCACCCGCTGGGCATTTTTCACCCGCACGCGGATGTGCATCATATCAAGAAGGAAAACATCGGCCTAATTGAAGTCATGGGGCTTGCCGTTTTACCGGCCCGGTTGAAGGAAGAACTGAAGGAAGTGGAGAACTTTATTCTTGGCCAACCATCCACTGTAGCCCAGTACCATGAGGCTTGGGCACAACAGCTGAAAGCACGTTATAGCGAAAAAGCGAAAGGGTCCAATGTTGAAGCCTTCGTGCGTGAAGAAGTCGGAAAGAAATTTTTAAGAGTTTTGGAAGACGCCGGTGTATTTAAACGGGATAAAGCCGGAAAAGCGGGATTTGAGCGGTTCATCGAAACCTTAATAAACGAAGAGGATGTGGCAAAGAGTGAAAATAGATAATCAAGTCTTCGGACAATATGATGGACAGCCGGTCATTGAATACTCCTTGACCAACGACTCAGGCATGACAGTGTCTTGCTTGAACTTCGGTTGCGTCATCACGAAAATTCTCGCGCCTGACCGCGAGGGAAATGTGGAAAATGTCGTGCTGGGCTTTGACAATATGGAAGACTATTTAAAATGGTCCCCATACTTTGGCGCTGTCGTCGGGCGGGTGGCAGGCAGGATTCAAGGAGCAAGCTTTGAATTGGAAGGTAAAACCTACCATCTCACGCTCAATGAAGGAGAAAACCATCTTCACGGTGGTAAAAAGGGGTTTAATTCGGTCATCTGGCAGGCGGAGCCAATCCAAGATGAACAGGCTGTCGGAGTCCAATTTTCTTACCGCAGTGCCGCAGGGGAAGAGGGCTATCCGGGAAACCTTGAAACCACCGTCACCTATTGGTTAAATAATGACAATGAGTTTAAGATCAGCTATGAAGCCAGAACGGATGCACAAACGCTGGTAAATCTAACGAATCACTCTTATTTCAATTTGAGCGGCAATAATAAGCGCGACGTATTAGAGCACAAGCTGCAGCTTGATAATGACCGGTTTGTAGAACTGGGGCCGGACCTGATACCAACTGGATCCCTGCTGAATACAAACGGGACTCCGTTTGATTTCCGCGAGGGCAGGCTGATAAAGGATGGCATAGAATCGGAGCACCCGCAAAACCTGCTGGCGGGAAATGGTTACGACCACCCAATGGTATTTTCCAAGCAAGGGGAAAACAACAAGATTTTATTGAGTGATGCAAAAAGCGGCCGGGCTCTTGAAGCAGCAACCGATCAACCATGTGTGGTCGTGTATACGACCAACCAATTGGAAGGGCCGTTTACCATCTCGGGTGTCCCGGCCGGAAAGTATTTAGGGGTATGCTTAGAAACGCAAGGTCTTCCAGATGCGATTCATCATCCGGAATTTCCTTCTGTGGTGTTAAAACCTGATGAAGTCTACCATCAGGTGACGACCTACCGTTTCTTTGTCCAACCATAAGGAGTTTTTTATGGCAACGATTAAGGATATTGCTCAAAAAGCCGGGGTCTCCATCGCGACTGTATCGCGTGTGTTGAATTATGATACCAGTCTTTCGGTAAGCGATGAAACCAAGAAGCGGATTTTCGAAGCGGCTGAGGAATTGTCTTATAAAAAGAAATCCGTGAAAAAGCAGGAGACAGGAAAAATGGCGTTGGTCCATTGGTACTCCGAAAAGGAGGAGCTCGAGGACTTGTATTATATGTCCATTCGCCTCGGTGTGGAAAACCGCTGCCAAGACCAGGGAATCCAGGTGATCAGATGCCCGCAGGACCATTTAGGGGATTTGAAGCAGGAAGACATCCAAGGGCTTGTGGCGATCGGCAAGTTCAGTTCTAAGCAAGTTGAAGAACTACAGTCAATCAGCCAAAATGTTGTATTTGTGGACTCATGCCCTGATGAGGAACAGTTTGACTCCGTCGTGGTGAACTTTGAGAAAGCCACGGTGAAGGTGCTGGATTACTTATTGGAGAAAGGCCATAAGAAATTAGGCTTTATCGGCGGCAGGGAGGTATTCAAAGACCAAACTTCCATGATAGAAGATGCCAGGGAAACCACCTTTAAACGGTATTTAGCGGAAAGAGAGCTTTTGAACCCGGAGTTTGTTTACCAAGGGACATTTTCGGTTGCGGATGGTTATGACTTGATGAAACAGGCCATCGCGGAGCATGGCGACAATCTGCCGACCGCTTTCTTTGCCGCCAATGATTCGATTGCGGTCGGGGCCCTGAGAGCCCTTTTGGAGGCGGGAATCTCCGTGCCGGACCGGGTGAATATCGTCGGCGTGAATGATGTGAGCATTTCAAAGTATGTGTTCCCGTCCTTGAGCACGGTGAAGGTGTATACCGAACTCATGGGAGAGACTGCTGTTGATTTGCTGCTCGAAAGAGTCGACGGCAGAAAAACAGCCAAAACCGTCCACATCGCCACCAAACTCGTGATCCGAAACAGCAGCTTTTAGGTAACCATTGTTCCAAACCCAAACTGTCGTACTAAAAAAAAGGTGTCAGGACCCGGCCGCGGATAACGTACACGGTTAGGTCCTGACACCTTTTTTATGCGTTCAAAGCCAGTTGAATCATAAGTTCAATAGCAGTAGGGATGGCGGTTTCGTCAATATCAAATTTCGGATGGTGGTGCGGGTATTGGCTCTTTTCGCTTTGCATGCCGACGTTGATAAACGCACCAGTTTTTTCTTTTAAATAGTAAGAGAAATCTTCGGCGCCAAGTACAGGATCCAAGGTGACAAATACCTCTTCGCCAAAGGTTTTGACGATCACATCCTTGGCAAACTCACATGCTTCCGGATGGTTGTACAAGGGCAAAGTTCCTTCAATAAAGTCATAGTGTCCCTTGGCCCCGAAGCTGGCGCAAAGCGATTCGGTCAACTGGGCCGTTTTTTGATGCATCAGTTCAGCCGCTTCAAAAGTTAATGCCCGGATGGTCCCCTGAAGCTTTACTTCGGAAGGGATGACATTATAGGATTTCCCCGTCTGCATGCCGCCGAAGGAAATGACGCCGGCGTGAAGCGGATTTAAACTTCGGCTCACGACCGATTGAAAGGCTTGGATTAAATGGCTGGCGATGTAAATCGGATCGACAGCATCATGCGGGAAGCCTCCATGGCCGCCTTTGCCTTCAATCGTAATGTCAAAGTCATCACTGGATGCCATCGCAAAGCCAGGGGCAAACCCAATTTTGCCCAGCGGCACAGTCGACATTAAGTGAATTCCGTAAATCGCGTCAACCCCGTCTAAAATACCTTCCTGGATTAGCTGCTTTGCGCCGCTCGGCGAGGCTTCTTCCGAGCTTTGGAAAATCAATACAATATTATTTTTTACTAAACTAGGGTTTTGGCTCATCCATTTGGCCACCGCCAAAAGAATGGCTGTATGACCATCATGACCACAGCCGTGCATGACACCTGGAACAGTAGAAAGATACGGCTTGTCTCCTTCCTCATGAAGGGGAAGGGCATCCATGTCTGCGCGTAGGGCTATCGTTTTCTTTCCTTCTGTACCTTTAAAATATCCAATCACATTAGGCTGTGAGTATCGCGTATCAACGGGAATGCCAAATTGAGCTAATTGTTCTTTCACATAGGCGGCTGTTGCATATTCCTGACCGGACAGTTCAGGGTGCATATGGAAATGTCTGCGCTGCTCAATGGCCCAGTCTTTTAGTTCTGTATCTACTAAGCTAGTATTTATCATGGTGTGGAAGACTCCTTTTGTATTTTTATGCAACTAATTGTAATATATATTCTATTTTACTACAAGAATTGACCTTCTTTTTCTAAAAAAAATATACAGACTATAAAAATATTAGCCGGAATGTTTTTATATTATGTCTAATGACAATAGCAGCCAGTCATATATAATGGAGTTGGATGGATATTTCTGTAAATTTGTATGAGGTGAAATGTTAGGAAACGATTCTTGGGAGGTCTGACATGCAAAAACAAAAACTAGTAATCAATGGGGAACGTTTAAGGGAGGAACTAGAGCGTTTTGCGGAATTTGGCCGGACAGAGAACAATGGTGTCACTAGATTGGCTCTATCGGAGGAAGACCGCCGTGCGAGAGATTACTTCCGTTCCTGCTGTGAGCAGCTGGGCATGACGGTGACCGTCGATGATATGGGATGCATGTATGCCACGCTCTCAGGCGTGGAAAACGGGCCGCCCATAGTGATTGGTTCCCATTTGGATTCAGTGAAAAAAGGCGGCCGGTTTGACGGGGTTCTCGGCGTGCTGACAGGGCTGGAAGTGGTGCGGACACTGGTGGACAATCAAATCAAGCCGAGGGTGCCAATCACTGTAGTGAATTTTACCAATGAAGAAGGGGCCAGGTTTGAACCTTCGATGATGGCATCCGGGGTGCTGTCTGGTAAATTTGATAAAGCCGCCATGATGCAAAAGAAAGATGCCAATGGTGTTACATTCGGAGAAGCCCTCCGTTCGATCGGATATGAAGGCGATGCAGCCCATCGGCTGCGGGAGGCCACGGCCTTGTTGGAACTTCACATCGAGCAGGGGCCAATTTTAGAAAAAGAGGAGCAGTCCATCGGGGTAGTGGAATGTGTGGTTGGAATGGCCTGCTATGAAATTGAGGTGACGGGCGAATCCGACCATGCGGGGACCACACCCATGAATATGAGAAAGGATGCCTTGTTTGCGGCAAACAATTTAATCAACGAAATCCGCAAACGCTTGAGTGTCTTGGACGAAGAATTGGTGTTTACCATTGGCCGGGTGAATGTGTATCCGAGCATCCACACGGTCATCCCGAATAAGGTGATTTTCACGCTGGAGGCCCGGCATAAAGACATGGCAATCGTCAACACGGTTAAGGGGATCATCGAAGGTCTCCCGAACCTGGGCGATCATGAAGGCTGTGACGTGAAGACGACAAAATTATGGGAGCGGGATACTGTCTGGTTTGAGCCCAAGCTGTGTGATTTACTGGAGCAATCTGCCGAGACGCTGGGGTATACCCATAAACGGATGGTCAGCGGGGCCGGACATGATTCACAGTTTGTTGCGAGCTTCGTTCCAACGGCCATGCTGTTTGTGCCGAGCATCAATGGAAAAAGTCATTGTGAGGAGGAGTTGACCACCTGGGAGGATTGCGAAAAAGGAGTAAATGTGGTTTTGGATACTGTGTTAGCGCTACTGGCAAAATAAAAAGAATGAAACGAGGCTTTCCCGCGTTCAACGGGAAAGCTATTTTTTTGCAAAGAATGGGATTCGCAAATAAAAACGGCAAATTCGCAAATAAGATCCCCATATTCGCAACTAGACAGCAGAAATTCGCAAATAGGTGCCAAACCTCTGGGAACGAAAGCCTACAGTGCCGAACTTGGCCGCATATGTTAAAAAAATAATAGTTTTTTTAAGTAACTATATCTTTCACCAAGTTTTCACCATTGTTTACTAGACTTCAAGTATCAAGTCGAAAGGGGGAACAACTTCATGAATCCGAAACTGAAAAAAGGAATGTTCTGGGGAGTGCTGGCTGCCTTAGTGGTACTCGTAACCAAATTACTCTTGGGAAGTTCCACAGCAATTGCTGCCGGACCGCACGGACATGGTTCGGGAGGAATGGGGATACGGGGAGAAGCTTTACCCCAGCATATGATGAATGGTTATCATAATGGAGGTTTTCCTTGGTTTGCCCTGCTAATCGGACTGGCGATCGTTGTTCTGATTGTGAGATGGCTGAGAAAAAAAGCAAAGCAAGGCTCGATGCAGCAGTTTATTGACACATTTATCATGAGTTCACATACACCGGTAATTAACCAAAATGCCAACATATTGGACCAATGGGAACAAAAAATAATCAGCAAAAAGGAGAATGAATAAAATGGGTATTTTTAAACGAATGAAAACAATTACGATGGCAGAACTGAATGGATTATTGGATGGGCTGGAAGATCCAATCGCCATGTTAAATGAGTATTCCCGCGAAATGGAGCAGGAAATTGCCAAAGGCCAGAAAGCCTTGGCAAGACAAATCTTTGTAGAAAATAAACAGGCCGCACTCATTAATGAAACAAAAGCTGTAGTGGATAAACGGACACGCCAAGCAAAGCTTGCGATCGAGCAGGGCGAGGAGGCGATGGCAAAATTGGCTGTCCAGGAAAAACTGCTCCACGAAAAGCAGCTTGCCCTATACGAGCAGCAGTATGAATCCGTTAAAGGACAAACCAAACTTCTTATCGAAAAATTGGACCAGCTCAAAGAAACCTATAACCAATTGCAGCATAAGAAAATATTGCTAGCATCAAGGGCCAATGTTGCCCAGACAATGAAACAGGTTCAAAAAGCCACAGTCTCCTTCCAGACCGATACCATAGCAAGGGGAGTAGCCCGGGCTGAGGAAAAAATCATGCTGATGGAAGCAGAGGCTCAAGCCGGGCAGAAATTTGCCGCCCCCTTAGCACAATTCGATGCAGCCTATACCAACCTATTAAACGACGACGAACTGAATAAGGAAATTGAAAAACTAAAGAACGAAAAAATCACAATCTAGTAACGCGGAAACAAAAGAGAAGCACCTTGATGAACCTGGGTGCTTCTCTTTCATTTTAAGCTAGTCTTAAGCATCAATTGCTATTATTTGAATTGTGATGAGGATGGATCAGTGCTTTAACGCAGTGGGGGACAGGCCCCCACTGCGTTAAAGCGATAAAAATATATAAGGGAGCCGGAGCCATGAATGTCCTGTTAGCTGAAGATGATCAACAACTTGGAGAATTGGTTGCGTATATGTTAAAAAAGAAGGGTGGATATAAGGTGGATTGGGTTATGGAAGGGGAAGAGGCCTGTTTTTATGCCACCTCCGCCCATTATGATGTTCTGATCATGGACTGGATGATGCCTAATGGCACGGGAGTCGAGGCATGCCGTAAGTTACGAAAGCAAGGCTATCCGGGTGCCATTCTGATGCTGACTGCCAAAGATTCGGTCCAGGACCGGATCGTGGGGCTGGACTCGGGTGCCGATGATTATCTGGTCAAACCTTTTGAAATAGATGAGCTGTTAGCCCGCTTGCGTGCTCTTTCCAGGAGAAACTATGCGCCAATCGTGGAAGAAGAAGTGCAAATCGGTGATCTGCAATTAAACCGCCAAAGCCATATTGTTCGGTCCGGTCCCAATGAAATGACCTTAAGCCCACGAGAATTTCAACTATTGGATTTATTGGTGCAAAATAAGGGACAAGTCCTGCCGCGTGAGGTTATTTTGGAACGGATTTGGGGGCTGGATGCCGATGTGACGCTGAAAACCATTGATGCAACCGTTAAGTTAATCCGCAAAAAGCTGGATCAATTGGGGAAATCGGGTGTATTGCAGAGTGTTAGGGGGGTAGGGTATAAGTTTGAACACTAATCTCGTTTCGTTTATACGCGCTGTTACGAATCGCCGCGAGAAGGACGTATTTAAAAATACACAAGGGCGGCTGATCCGCGTTTATAGCGGTCTTATTATGCTATTTCTCATTCTATTTATTGTCATCGTGTTTTCTGTTCTTTATTTTGTCATCCTGAACAATCAGGAACGTGAACTAAAAACGATGATTAAACAGGAAGCCAGCTTTATTGAAAACTACTTATTGAGCAACCAACAGAGTGATCTCCGCAACATGCAGAATCAAGAGGTCGTATTTGCCGGAGCGAATCAATTCTTTTACTATGTGGTCAATTCTGACGGGGAATTAATCATGGGGAATGAATCCAATTCCCGCATGAGATCACAACTGCTGGGTATATTGAATAAAAATTATCAGAGCAATGGGGGAATTTACAAAGAAACGGTCCATGTCCAGGGGAATTCAAGAGGACGGGGTGACAAGGGAGAATTTCGCCCCCCCGAACAAGACCAAGATATCCGTCTCATGATTGCCAGCCAACCGTTATATTATAAAGGACAATTTGTTGGAGAGATTTATATAGGCAAAGATATTTCCTTTGCTTATCAATTATTCCACTGGCTGCTTGTAATTCTTTTGGCCATTGGATCCGTCTTCTTTGGTGTTGCTATGTATATCAGTGTGGTTATGTCGAAACGGGCCATGGTCCCTATTAGCCGTGCGTTTAAGCGGCAGCAGGAATTTGTGGCGGATGCCTCCCATGAACTGAGGACTCCATTAAGCGTGATGCTCTCGAGTGTGGATGCCATGGAGATGACAATCGAACCAAGTGAGGATGTTTTCTCCCATAAACTGCTGACGAACATGAGGCAGGAAGTCAAACGGATGACTCATTTGGTCACTGATCTCTTGACGTTGGCCCGGTCCGACTCCGATGGATTGGAACTAGCCAGGGAAACTTTTGATTTTTATCAGCAGGCACATATAGCGATTGAGTCAGTCCGTCCATTGGCGGCATCAAAGGAGATATCGCTTCATTTTGAGGTGAAAGGTCCGATAATGATCACAGGAGATCAGCAAAAGTTAGCCCAACTTTTATATATCCTTTTGGATAATGGGATAAAATACACTCCGTATGGCGGAGAGGTCAAGCTCTTTCTTGCACTAAAAGGACAGGAGCTGGGAATTATCGTCCAAGACACGGGAATCGGAATTAAAAAGGATGACTATAGCCAAATCTTTGAACGGTTTTACCGATCCGATGCCTCACGTAACCGGCAAATTGGCGGACACGGCTTAGGGCTGTCCATCGCGAAATGGATTGTCGAAGCACATAAGGGAACCATCAACGTATCCAGCGAGGTAGGAAAAGGGACTAGCTTTATCATTCGTATTCCGCAAACTTTTGGTACAATAAATCCGAAGCCAGATGAGGCGATGTAAAGCTGATTGGACAAGAATATGGAGGGAACGTAAAATGATTAAAAATATCGCAACGGTTGCCGTTTATGTGGATGACCAGCAAAAAGCAAAAGAATTTTGGACAAAGAAAGTCGGATTTAAAGTAGCTGCAGAATTCCCAATGGGCCCAAATGCTTTTTGGCTTGAGGTTGCGCCGTCAAACGCTCAGTCCCATCTTGTCATTTACCCGAAATCGATGATGAAAGGCCATGAAAGCATGAAGGCATCGATTGTCTTTGTATGTGAGAATGTCCTAGAAACCTATGAAACGATGAAAGCAAACGGTGTAACGTTCAAAGGTCAACCAGAAAAAATGCAATGGGGAACCTTCGTCCAGTTTAGTGATGAAGACGGAAATGAATTTCTTTTAAAAGGTTAATGGCTGTGGGGTATCTGAAATGGATGCCTCACTTTTTTGTCTTGTTACTTAAAGGAAACTATTTCAAAAACGTTCCAACTCCATTATGATAGAGAGTAAGAATGTATATAGGTGGGAGTCATTTGTTTCTTCTCGACTACATTATTAATCTCTCAATTTTTTCTCTGCTGGTAAGTTTACCATTAATCATACAGTCTTTTATCAACATTAAACCAATCAAACATGCCCGTCTTTGGTTGGGCTTATATGCGGGTATCGTATCTGTGATTTTAGTGCAATTGTCTTTTCAGCAACAAGGCTATTCCTATGATATCCGTTATGCTGCCATTATTTTAAGCTTTGCTTATTTGGGGCCCATTCCCGGTCTAATAGCCGGCAGTTTTGCCCTTCTGACAAGACTTTCTGCCAGCGGCCATTGGGAACCAGCTATTATAGGCTGGACGATCATTGCGGTTGGTTTTATGGCCGTTCATTGGCTGACAACTAGGGTTTCCACCGTAAAAAAATCATACATCTTGTTTGCAGCTTACCTGGTTATCTACGTGGTGACTGTTCCAGGATTGTTTCACGTATTTCGGGATCAGCCGCTGTTCCATGTTCAGTATGTTGTGTTTGTCTTGTTTGGCGTCATATTAGGGGTACTGCTAATTGAGTCTTACTTAAAGCTATACCGTCTTAATAATCGATTGACGATTATGTATAAGCTGGTGGAGGAAAGCGAGTCCAATTACCGATTGATTGCCGAAAATACCTCCGACCTTATTAAGGTTATGGGTAAAGACCACCATATCCGATACTTTTCCCCGTCTCATAAACATGTTTTAGGCTATGAGTTGGAGGAATTAGAGGGAATTGAACTATGCGGATTCATTCATCCGGACGATGTAGCTGGTTTTAGAAGCACAGTGCAGTACATGTTCGATACAAAGAAATCCTACTCCATGGAATTCCGCTTCCGGCATAAGGACGGGCGCTGGATTGAATTTGAGTCACGCTGCATGCCAGTTAAAGGGGAAAATGGTTCGATCGAGCATATTGTCATCATCAGCCGCGACATCTCTGAACGTAAAAAATCGGAAGAAATTTTAATCCAATCGGAAAAACTGTCGATAGTAGGGGAGCTGGCCGCTGGAGTGGCCCATGAAATCCGCAATCCGCTTACGACAATCAAAGGCTTTGTCCAATTGTATAAAGCGCAAAATATTGCGTTTGAATATAGTGATTTGTTGTTAAATGAATTAGAACGGATTGAGACAATTACCAGTGAAATGCTTTCCTTAGGAAAGCCCCAGGCGATCAAACTGGCTCGTGCCGATGCCCGGGATTTGATTGAAAGTACGGTGGAGTTGATCTCTCCTCAAGCTCACATGAATGGTGTGGCGATAAGCATTGAAGCGGAGGATACTGATTTTATTATCACTTGTGAAAAAAATCAGTTAAAGCAAGTATTTTTAAATCTTTTTAAAAATGCCATTGAAGCCATGCCTGATGGCGGACAGATTCAAGTCCAGCTTCGAAAAGGGGAAGAAGACGTTTGCGTGGTATCTATTAAGGACCAAGGCTGCGGGATTCCCGAAGAAATTTTGCCACGCTTGGGCGAGCCTTTTTATTCACTGAAAGAAAAGGGGACTGGACTAGGCTTAATGATTTGTCACAAAATCATTAAGCAGCACCATGGCACGATTAGTTACGAAAGCAAAGAGAACGAAGGCACAATGGTTAGGATTCAATTGCCGCGAGCCTGATAAAATAAACGCCAATGGAGTACATGGGCTAAAAGGCCCACTAGCAGTCGTAAGTGGCCGGACAAGACCTTTTCATGGATGATCGAAGCACCTAAAACAGGAGTTTTTTCCTTGTGTTTAGGTGTTTCTTTATGGGCAAAAAAGACTAATTATGAAATGATGGTTAATTTTAGAAAGTTATTTGGCAGGATATATATACTATAGTGAAAGGAGAGTGGTTATTTTGAAAAAAGGCTATATGGTCCTGGGGATTATTGCCGTTGTCATTGTTGCTCTCGGAATCATGTTTATGTCAAGCTATAACGGTTTTGTGAACCAAGAAGAAAACGTCAATCAGTCCTATGCGCAAATTGAAAATCAACTGCAACGAAGGCTGGATTTAATACCAAACCTAGTGAATACAGTAAAAGGCTACGCGTCACACGAAAAAGAGGTGATTGCCTCGATATCGGATGCGCGGGCCAAGTTGGCCGGTGCGGATACACCAGGGGAAGAAGCAACGGCAAACGCGGAACTTTCAAGTGCGTTAAGCCGCTTGCTTGTGGTAGTGGAAAACTACCCCACTCTAAAAGCCGACCAGCAATTCACCCAGCTGATGGATGAACTGGCGGGAACAGAAAACAGAATTGCCGTGGCCAGAAAGGATTATAATGACCAGGTCGCGGAGTATAACAAAAAGGTCAAGCGATTCCCTGGCTCCATCCTAGCCGGAGTCGGCGGTTTTGATGAAAAAGAATATTTCAAAGCGGACCCTAAAGCGCAAGAGGCGCCCCAAGTCGACTTTGGGGGCAATGGGTGATGAGAGGGAGGAAGGTCTTCAGCTTATTATTGGTGATTATCACCTTTTTCCTGAGGGCATCGGGTGCCTTTGCTGAGGATATTCAAGTTCCCAATCCAATCGGGGATATTTATGTACAGGATTTTGCAAAAGTCTTAAAAGAAACAGAAAAATCAGAGCTGGTTCAACTGGGCCGGAGCATCGAGGAACAGACAACGGCTCAAGTCGCCGTATTAACGGTCCAATCCATCGGGGACAAGACAATAGAGGAATATGCAAATCAGGCATTCCGTCAGTATGGAATTGGCAGCAAACAGGAAAACAATGGGGTTTTGCTTGTGCTGGCCATGAAAGAAAAAAAGGTGAGGATTGAAGTGGGATACGGTCTCGAAGGGCGGATTCCGGATGGAAAAGCCGGAAGACTATTGGATCAATACGCCATTCCTTACCTGAAAAACCAACAGCCCAACCGTGCTGTAATGGAAACATACAAGGCCTTAGCTAACGAAGTATTTGCCGAATACGGTATAGACGGTCAGCAAAGTGCCGAGCCAGGAGCAGAACCACTGAATACGCAAGGTCAGGATGAGGGGGTGGATATTCCCTTTTGGCTGATTATTTTGATTGTAGTAGTCTTGGTGTTCCTTGATTTTAAATTTTTGGGAGGAACCATTACCTATTTGGTTCTGTCAATCTTTTCTAACGGTGGAGGAAGAGGCGGTGGCAGTGGCGGTGGCGGGGGTTCACGAGGCGGCGGTGGCGGGTCGTCAGGGGGTGGAGGTTCCAGCCGCGGCTGGTGACCCCGTTATTGCATTTGCATCAATATGGTGAAAACAAGGGCTTTCCATCATGGAAAGCCCTTGATTCTTAGAGTGCATTCCGGCCCAACTTAATTGGTGATGACCCTTTTTTTCCGCCAATAAGTATAAATTCCGATACATCCCAATAATAGGACGAAAAACAAATAAATACTGTATTTAGATAAATAGCCAGTCACGTGGATCCAGTTTTCCCCAAGTAACCTGCCTGCCGTTATAAAAGTAAAGCACCAGCTAATGGCACCAGAATAGGCAAACAAGGCAAATTTTTTATAACTGTAACTATTGATCCCCGCGAGATAGGCTGCAATATGCCGGATTCCGGGAATAAAGTAACCGACAAACAGCAGAATCGGCCCCATTTTTTCAAAAAGTTTATGGGTCCGGTTAATCCTTTCTTCGGTAAGATGCAGTTTCGGGCCAAATTTATGTAAAAACGGCAGTCCCAATTTGAAACCCAACAAGTAACTGAAGGTAATTCCACCAAACGCTCCAATGACAGAGAATAACAGAGACAGCAGAAATGACATGTTACCTGTATAAACATTATAGCCGACGTAGGTAAGGAGAACTTCATCGGGAATCGGCAGGCCAATCATACCGCCAATTAACGCCAGGGTAATCCCAAAATAACCATAATGCCCAATTAAACCAGCTAAATGGTGCATCTCCTTCACTTCCTGTCCATGAAATATGCGATACCATCCAATTATATATTTTTCCCTTTAAAATAAAAATCATGAATTGTAACAATTATTTGTCACAGGATACTAGTAAAAATTTCCTGTCGCCCTTATAGTAAAAAAGGGGTGGAAAATGGTGAGAAAAGAGTTCTTTAATGGAATTGAAAAAGACACTTATACACAGCGGATGGCGGATCGAAACTGGATGGAACTTATCCGGAACCATGTAAAGGTCGAGAATAAGCGGGCCGCCGATATAGGCACGGGCGGTGGCATTTATGCGATGGCTTTGGCGGATTTAGGGGCGGAAAGTGTCATCGGGATTGATATTTCGGAGAACATGCTCAAGGCAGCCAAGCAAAATTGCCGCGACTATCATAATATCAGGTTCCAATCCGGTAATTCGAGTGATTCCAATCTTCCGGACCAGTCGGTAGATGTACTATTAGAACGGGCGTTAATCCATCATTTAAGAAGACCGGAGCTCGGGGAATGTTTTAAGGAAGCGGCCAGAGTCTTGGCGGATCAGGGAGTTTTTATTGTTCAAGACCGGACTGTTGAGGACTGCGGCTTGCCGGGAAGCCAAGAGCATATTAGGGGTTATTTTTTTGAGGTATTTCCGGAATTGCTGGAAAAAGATATGGCCAGAAGGCACTCCGTTGAAACAGTCCAGTCCCTGTTGGCGGAAGCTGGATTTGATTCCGTTCAGGTCGTGTCGTTTTGGGAACACCGTAAAATATACGATTCGGTTAAGGAACTGCAAGAGGAAATCATTTCCCGAAAAGGACGTTCGATTTTATTTGAGTTAAACGATGAGCAAGTTCATGATCTGGCGGAACGGATAGCAAAACGGGTCCAACAACCATTCCCTTTGGTGGAAAAAGAAAGATGGACGATTTGGTTCGCACAAAAATAATGTAAACCGTGATATCAAGGCTTCCAGTTTATGGTGAAGCCTTTTTATTTACAAAAAAAGGATATTGAATAAAAATTTTACAAAAAGTTATTGACGGGAATAAAAAAATATAATATTATCATTATCAATAATGATAATAAAAGGGGGACTTAAAATGGTAAGCACAGCTACAATTATTTCGATGTTTGTACTAATCGTATTTTCACTTCTTTTATTTGTGGGACTGATTTTATTTTTTCGAAAAAGAACGGGCATTGCCGCAAAGCCGGTCATTATTGGAGCAGTAGGATTCATCGTTGCTACGCAGGTATTAGAGAAAATACCGCATACGATTGTCGTGTTAAACTTTCCACATTACGCCGATCACCCATGGCTGTTCGGACTTTACGGTGGATTGGCCGCGGGCATTTTCGAGGAGTTTGCTAGATTTCTGTTATATACTTGGTTTTTGAAAAAATATCTGGATTATAAAGGCGGCATTTCCTTTGGTGTCGGTTGGGGCGGTATTGAAGCAGTGGCCCTGGTGCTAATGACGGTTATACCCTATCTCCTGTTTGCCTTCATGATCAATGCAGGTACATTAGACAGTGAATTGGGGGGCAAATTACCAAGCGAACAAATGGCTGTGATTAAAGATGCTGTCTTATCTCATGGTGTTTCCTTTTATTTATGGGGTCTGTCTGAGCGGTTCTTTGCCGTATTTATGCAAATCGGTTTTAGCTTACTGGTACTAATCGGAGTTGTAAAAAAGAAATTCATTTATGTCATTTATGCGGTTCTCTTTCATGCGGTCATTGATTTTCCAGTCGTTTTTTGGCAAATGGGGAAAACCCAAAGTTTATGGGGGATCGAACTGTATATGGCAGTCATCGGTGTGATCGGGATGGTATTTATTAAAAAAGCAAAGCAATGGCTTCCAGGTTCCTTTGAATAGAGCGCGAAGGCTCCATCGATTAGGGATGGTGCCTTCTTTACATCAATATTAAGATGAAGTGATTTGGCCGCCGTTCACATGAATGGTTTGGCCGGTAACAAATCGTGAATCGTCCGAGGCTAGGTAAACATAGGCAGGGGCGAGTTCGAAGGGCTGTGCTTGCCGCTGCATAGGATTGCCGGCAAGCGGAACCTGGTCGGCTGAAAAGCTTGAAGGAATCAGCGGTGTCCAGACGCGGCCGGGGGCAACCGCGTTTACGCGAATGCCCTTCTCCACTAAATTATTGGCCAGTGCCCGGGTAAAACCAACATTCGCGGCCTTTGTCGCCGAATAATCAATCAGCTGGTCATTTCCGTAATACGCCACGACGGAGGCGGTGTTAATAATCGAACTGCCGGCCTTTAAATGGTGAAGGGCTTGCCGTGTGATATAAAAATGGGAGTAAACATTGACTTTAAAGGTCGTGTCGAACTGCTCATCGGAAATGTCCAACAGGCTTAATTGCTGGAACTGGACCCCGACATGGTTGACAAGAACATCAAGTCCGCCAAAGGTCTGGACGGTACGTTCCACAATATCGATGCATTGCTGTTTATTTCTTAGGTCGCCGGGCAGCAATAAGCAGCGTTGTCCTAGCTCTTCAATTCTGGACTTGGTCCGGTTGGCATCTTCGTGTTCGTCTAAGTACGATATCGCGATATTAGCCCCCTCTTTGGCAAATGCAATTGCCACCGCTGCCCCGATGCCGCTGTCACCCCCTGTGATGAGTGCGGTTTTTCCGGACAGTTTGCCACTGCCGCGATAGTTGGGGTTTTCAATAATGGGCCTGGGAACCATTAAGCTTTCCACGCCAGGCTGGCGCAGCTGCCGCTGCTCGGGAACGGTGAGCGGGATATCTTCATACCGCGTTATTTTTCCGTAATGGGGATACAGCGGGTAGGATTGATTTTGCTGATCTTCTGGCACGGATAAATCCTCCTCGTAAAAAAACAGTTTGCGGTAACATATGGTATTTAGGCTTAATGCGTGCCTGGCCATTGCATGGGCGTGAGGATTGCCATTCAATTTATTAAACCGGGGACGGGCTCGCTGCAAGGGACTTTTGAATATCGTTAAATAAAAAGCATCTGCGGAGGAGATCACATTGACCTACTTGCATTACAGCCCTGAAGTCAAATACTTATTAATCAATCATTCTAATGAAAAAGTAGAAGTGCTATACGCATCCAACCCCTACGCGTTCCGGCTGCCGCTCATCGGCACCAGACCGCCTTACTACACAAATCCCAGGTATGAACAACATTATCCAATTATATAATGGGGCCTGTCCCCCGGCGCGTTAATGCGTTACCATAGCGGGGGCCTGTCCCCCAGCGCGTTAAAGGACCAAAGTTGGAAAATTTTTATTTGAGATTTAGTGTTGACGACTATGTGATTGTTCTTTATCATATAGTGAAGTGAATACCCGATAAACGGGAGAGGTTCATAGCGGAAACCCTCTATAAAAAACTATGGATACATGACAATCAGCCATGTCCATACGGATGTGGCTTTTTATGTGGTTATCTTTAGTTATTTATGGAATGCTTGAACGAGAACTCTCCTGTTTACTACCATTACAGGAGGTTTTTTTATGTCTGGACGCACATCCGATCAAGGATTAAACGATTTAACTTTATTAGGTAATCAAGGCACTGCTTATTCATTTGATTATGCCCCTGAGGTGTTGGAGGCGGTTGATAACCTCCACGTGGACCGCGATTATTTTGTCAAATTTAACTGCCCGGAGTTTACGAGCCTATGCCCGCTGACCCGCCAGCCGGATTTCGCGACGATCTATATTTCTTATATTCCGGATCAAAAAATTGTGGAAAGCAAATCTCTTAAGCTGTATTTATTCAGTTTTAGAAATCATGGTGATTTTCACGAAGACTGTGTCAATATCATCATGAATGATTTAATTGAACTGCTTGACCCGCGCTACATTGAGGTTTGGGGCAAATTCACTCCTCGCGGCGGCATTTCCATCGACCCGTGGTGCAATTACGGGAAGCCGGGAACGAAGTACGAAAAAATGGCCGATTTCCGCTTGATGAACCATGACCTCTACCCTGAAAAAGTAGATAACCGCTAAGAGGAGGAGAAACCAATGGTATTTTATCTGAATGGAATTTTTGTAGGTTTATTGATTCTCGCCAACATTGTAGCCGTTAAGTTATTCAGTATTGGCACGATGGCCATGCTGCCGGCTGCCGTGATTGTTTATATCTTTACGTATCCGATCGTCGACTCCATTGTTGAGGTATATGGCAGAAAGGCTGGCCAGAGAACAGTACAATCCGGATTAATCACCCAGATTCTGGCGCTGATTTTTATCGCAATCACGGTCCATCTCCCGGCAGCCCCCGTTTTTCAAAACCAAACAGCATTTGAGACGATTTTAAACGGAAGCTTCCGGGTCATTGTCGCAAGTTTAGTATCTTATGCTGTCAGCCAGAACCTGGACGTTCTGGTGTTCAACAAGTTAAAGGCAAAGCACGGGCAAAAAAAGCTTTGGCTCCGCAATAACGCCTCCACCATGTTGAGCCAGTTAATTGATACAACTATCTTTATTTCAATAGCCTTTTATGGCACCATGCCCATTGCGGCATTGGGCGGGCTAATCTTGACACAATACCTGTTTAAATTCTTTGCATCCATTCTGACCACGCCAATCGTTTATCTGCTGGTTTATTTGATTCGCAGGCAGGAACCAGCTATGGCGACTCAGAATCAACCAATTCAGGAAGCCTAATCGTATAGAGAGGACGCCTCTCCTGCTTCTTTTAGATGAAAAGTGAAGCAGAAGAGGCGTCCTTATTTATGCGCACAATAACAAGTAGCTAAAACATCCGGCGCATATGCCGAGAAGGGCACCGGCAAGGACATCGGATGGATAGTGGAGTCCCAGATAAATCCGTGATAACCCTACACTAAGACCAATTAGGACAAAAAGGAAAGAAAACTCGGGGACGGATAGGATATAGGGAGTCAAAATGGCAAAGATAGCCGTCGTATGACCAGAAGGAAACGAGTGATCCTTTAGAGGATTCTCTGGAAACTTGGTGCTTTCTAATGTTAAGTAGGGTCTTTTTCTAGGAAACAGCACTTTTGCCAGATGAACCGGGATATGGCTGGACGATAAGGCAAGAGCACTAGCAATCGCCAGCAGCCGGGTTTCTTTGGACCATGCAACGAAAAAAAGAAGGATGACAGTTGTAATCGTAAATCTTGCTCCACCTAGATGTGTTACGTTACGAAAAAACAGATTCAGCCACACCCGCTCAAAATAACGATTAATCTTATGAAAAATTCGACACTCAAAACCATAAAGCACATGTAATATTCTTATCATTGCTGCGCTCTCCTTCATATGATTTCAATTCATCCCTACTCACGGATCAGGCTATCGGAGCATCGTTTCCAGAAGCTTTTGTTAAATGAAACTGTCAAAAATAGTACTTATCTCTATTATATTTGAGAAGGGATGTCCTTTTTTTAACTTTAAGTTAAGAACGTGTAAAGACTTTGTATAAAGTCAATCCATAAAAAGAAATACTCGTGATACAATAGTATCCAGTGAGGTGAAGGAGAATGGTATGGAAAGTAAATCGTTCGACGAAACAAAAGGCTGACCGGTTTGAGATTACGATCGATGAAGTGGAATTGCCAAACGGAGAGGAAAAGCTTTTTTCTTATGTGGACTTTGCGAAAGGGGTATGCATTTTCCCGATTGCTAGAAATAATCAAATCTTGTGCTTAAAACAATATCGTCACGCATTAAAAGACTGGCAATGGGAGCTCCCAGCCGGAATGATTGACCTGGAAGATGCTTCGCCACTTGAAGCCGCAAAGCGGGAGTTGGAGGAAGAAACAGGCTACACAGCCGAGCACTGGATGGACCTGGGCAGCTTCTATCCATCCCCTGGTTCCACCAGTGAAGAAATCTTCTTATTTGCTGCAGCGGGACTAACCAAAACCCAGCCCAACCTAGAAAGCAGCGAACAAATCGAACTGCATAAAATCAAAATGGAAGACCTCAAAGAAATGACCATCAACGGTCAATTCAACCATGGCGCCGGGTTAGCAGCTATTCTAAGGTATAAGTTTACAACGGATTAGGGGGCCTGTCCCCCGGTACGTTAATGCGTTAACAGGTTGGGGGCCTGTCCCCCAGCGCGTTAATGCGTTAAAGAACACCTCCACACCAATTCGGTTGTGGGGGTATTTTGGTTTGTACATATTTTTGTTGTAAATTGGGGGGGAGAAAGTGTAAAATTACACTAATAGAAACAGATGGAAATGATTGGTTTGACGTGAGGAGGACTGTGATGGGGAGAAAAATTTCTGTGTTGGCGGGTTATTTTGGCGGAGTTCCTTTGATTCTAGCATTTATAACATTGGCAATCATGTTTACTGGTATGGATCATATCCTGATGGCATCGCTTATGGTACTTGTTCTTGGAGGGGGTGCGACGGGAATTTTTACCGGGAGGAAACTCCAATTCGGCAAAACGAGCACTGGCTTTATCCTTTTCCTTTTGCCGCTTGCCTATACGGCTGTTTTGTGGGCGGTATTCATGCTGGTTACCGGTGGTTTTTACGGTGACGAAGCCTGGCTGGTGTATGGGATCCTTCATGCTGGACTGGCGCCGATTTATTTCTTTTCCATGTTAATGGGGGAAGGGAGATTGTTTCTTTGGGCACCGTTGGCTTACGAATTAGCCTTTATCGGTGGGATGATAATTTCAACTATCCTAAAAAAAGCCTATCCATCCATTAATCGAAAACAATTGATTACGGTCTTGAGTGTATTTTTTCTGGCAATGGGTACCGGCGGAGCGGTACAGTGGCAGCGGAGCAAAACGGTACTACCTGCCTCATATGGTTTCCAATATGGAGGCGGTTATTCCAGCACAGACCTGACGCCGTATGAAGTGACAAACCCTGATAATAAGCTTCCCAAACTAGACAATGCTTCAACATTTTCTGTTAAGGATCCCAATGAAATGCCTGTATTGGACGGGGCGGAAGCAGCCTTCCCGGTTTATTCCGCCTTTGCTAATGCTGTCTATGAAAAGATTCCGAATCCGGCCGAAAACGGACGGGAAGTCGTTACGTTCACCAACACCATTTATGCGTATGAACGGTTGCTATCAGGGGAAGTAGATATTTACTTTGGTGCTGAGCCCTCCAAAGAGCAGCGGGAAATGGCCGAAAAAGAGGGAAAAGAACTCGTATTGACACCGATTGGAAAAGAAGCATTCGTGTTTTTCGTCAATCCAGATAATCCTGTTAACAATCTGAAGGTCAATGACATAAAAGGCATTTATTCAGGTAAAATCACCAATTGGTCAAGACTTGGCGGATCGGATGAAAAAATTATTGCCTTTCAGCGTCCGAAAAATTCCGGCAGCCAGACGCTTTTGGAAAAAATCATGGGGGACACTAAAATCATCGAACCCTTAAAAGAAGATGTGCCTGAAGGGATGGGAGGCATTATTGAACAAGTAGCCGATTACCGCAACTATGACAATTCAATCGGATATTCCTTCCGCTTTTTTGCCACCGGAATGAACCCCAATTCCGACATCAAACTGCTTGCCATCAACGGGGTCAAGCCAGACTCGGGGAATATCTCAACCGGCCACTATCCATTTACCGCTTCCCTGTATGCCATTACCTTAAAGGACAACACAAAATCAGCCATCCAGCCTTTCCTGGAATGGATGCAAGGTTCCCAAGGCCAAGAGCTGGTGGAGAAAATAGGGTATATTAAATTGAAGTAACGGAGGAGAGCGGGTCTCTGTTTTACAAAATAAAACGAGGCAGGATGACCTGCCTCACTATTTTTTAATGATGATGCTGCATTTCGACTTTCAGTTGTTTCGCCTGTTTTACCCGAAACATTGGCAGCATGGAAAGGGCACTGAAGGCAAACAATCCAGCGGCAATCAGATAGATGGCGGTCAGCGGGAGTTGTTCTTTTAAAATCCCGACTAAGCTCATCGTGAGGACCATTCCGCCCATAAACAGAGGATTTAAAATGCCGCTCACCCTGCCGACATAGGCTTCCTCTGTGTTGTTGATAACCAATGTGTTACAAGAGATATGGATAAACGGAACCATCAGTCCGGAAACGAGTTGGGCTACTAAGGCAAACCATATCAATTGTGTCGAGCCAAGTGACGCCACTGCGGCGGCGCTCGTGATAAAACCAACCAACAGCATCATTTGGGAAGAGATTTTTCTAGAAAGCATCATGAATACGACCCCTCCAAGGATCATTCCGACGCCATTCACGGCAGTAAACCATTGAAGCTGCTGGGCCGACAAACCAAGCTGTTCTGTAACCAGGAAAATGGCTAGCGGGTTGATTAAACCCAGCGCCATTCCGGCAGCCAAGAAGAAGGCGCCCATATAGAGGAACATTTTATTGGCGAACACGTACTGCAGGCCGAGTTTCATTTCCTTTGCGACGTTGACTGAACCGGATGATTCCACTTCTTTATCTGCGGGCAGGAATGCCAGCACGGCGGCGGATAACAAGAAACAGACTCCCATCATGGCGATAGCGACATTGATACCAAATGTAAAGTAAATGAGCGTCCCAATCATCGGGCCCAATATCATGAAAACGGATGAAATTGTTTGATGCATGGACATACCGATGGACATTAACGACTCAGGCACGTGAAGTTTAAACAGTTTCATGCTGGAAGGCTGTGAAAACTGGGATAAAATCGACGAAACCAAGGTAGCGAAGAAAATCGCTTTCCATCCTCCAAAAACCAGGGCAAATAAGACGACAAAGACGGATACAGCACTTAGGAGGTCGCATAGAACCATCGTACGTTTCGGCTTCCAGCGGTCCGCAAATGCCCCTCCAATAAAGGAAAACAAAAAGATTGGGCCAAATTCAGCTACAGAAATTAAGGAGATGGCCACTGGATCCTTGTTGGTCTGTTCCGTCACAAACAGGAGAATGGCAAAATTTCGGACCCAAATCCCGAGCTGCAAAAATAATCCGGATAACAAAATCGCCTGGATAAAACGATTTGAGAACAACGCCCCCATTGACGGGCCTTTTACTTGTGCTTGATTGCTCATTGAGAACAACACCTTTCGTTTAAGTTGTTCTCATCATACGCCAGTTTAAAGAGTTCCAAACCGCAATGTTTCCGCAACCCCAGCCCCAAATTGTTGCGGCTTCTCCGCAAAAACCACAAATTAAAAACGCAAAGGACGGTGGTACCGCTTCTAAAGCTAGAAGTGGCACCACCGTCCTTATTTGCCGTCAAATCTCAATAATAACAGGAAGTATCATCGGTTTGCGTTTGGTTTGGGCGTATAAGTACTGACCGATGGATTTTTTGATGGCCTGTTTCAAGACGCTCCACTGGCGGACATTTTCCGGGGATAGGTCGTCGACTGTTTTTTTAACAAGCCGGTTGACTTCCCTAATCAGGTCCTCAGAGTTTTTGACATAAACGAATCCTCGGGTAATCGTATCAGGACCGGAAATGATTCTGTTTTCTGATTTGCTTAACGTCAAGACGATTACGAGCATTCCGTCTTCAGACAACTGTCTTCGGTCACGCAGGACAATGTCGCCGATATCGCCGATTCCCATACCATCCACATACGTGTCTCCCGCTGGAATGGACCGAGTTTGCCTGGCAATGCCGTTTTCAAAGTCAACCACATCGCCATTTCGAATAATAAAGGTATTTCCTTTCTCCACACCAATCGATTCCGCGAGCTGCTTATGATGGTGCAGCATCCTGTGTTCACCGTGTACCGGTATGAGATAGGTTGGTCGGATGAGGGTTAGCATCAATTTCAAATCCTCTTGATATCCATGTCCGGAAACGTGCATGCCTGTGGAACTTCCCGATCCGTAAATGACCTTGGCTCCAACCCGATACAAATTATCAATGATTCGGGATACATCTTTTTCATTGCCGGGAATGGGGGATGCCGCCAAAATCACAGTATCGCCTGGGTAAATCGAGGCATCCCGGTAGTTTCCGGTTGCCAGCCTGGACAGCGCGGCCATTGGTTCCCCTTGGCTTCCGGTACAAAGAACCGCCACCCGTTCTGGTGGATACGCTTCAATTTCATTCGGCTCAATCAACATTCCTTCCGGCACTAGTAAATAACCGCGTTCGATGGCCACATCCACGACATTCACCATGCTTCGGCCAAGCAGTGCCAGCTTGCGGTTAGTCTTCATACAGGCCTCGACAACCTGTTGGACGCGATTGACATTCGAAGCAAAGGTGGAAATGAAGATTTTCCCTTCCGCACGGATAAACGCTTCATAAACGTTTTCCCCGACCATTCGCTCGGATGGGGTCAATCCGGGGCGTTCGGCGTTCGTGCTTTCCGACACTAAGGCGAGCACACCGCGCCGGCCCAGTTCCGCCATTTTATGTATATCCGTATATTGATTATTCTCTGGAGTCAAATCAAATTTGAAATCCCCTGTATGGACAATGGTTCCTTCGGGTGTATCAAAAACAATGCCAAGGCAGTCCGGAATGCTGTGGCTGACCCGGAAAAATGAAACTGTCAATTTTCCGAGCTCGAGTTTCGAATCCGCATTAATGGTTGTCATTTTGGTATCTCTAATTAACCGGTGTTCTTCCAGCTTCAATTCAATCAAACCTAATGTAAACCTGGTCGCAAAAATAGGTACATTGATTTTTTTGAGCAAATAAGGAATCCCGCCGATATGATCCTCATGCCCATGGGTGACCACCAAACCGCGAATTTTATCTTGGTTTTCTTCCAGATAGGTAATATCCGGGATGATGAGGTCGATTCCTAACAGACTTTCATCCGGAAACTTGCCGCCGCAATCTATAATGACCATATCGTCGCCATATTGGACCACATACATATTTTTCCCGATTTCATCAATGCCGCCCAAGGCGAAAATGGACAGGTTGTTATTATTGGTTCCCATCACGAAAACCTCCCAAAGTTCAAATATATGGTTAGTATTCCATTATGAAAATGAATCGTATGCAAGTTTTTAAATATATTCAGTCAGTTTTGTGTCGTATACGGAGGTTAGAATTGCGGAGACTCCCTATATTTTTGCGTGTTTTTATAAAGTTGCCCCGTTTATAATGAGATTAACAGGATAATCATGGAAAACCCCCGAAAGGAGTATGCAATGAACCAAGTGAAGGATTTTATTGTGAGTGCCCAGCAATTGATGCAAAACCTACCTGACCCTATGTATATCATTAGCCTCGAAAATCAAGTAGTGTGGGTAAATAATTTGTTTGCAGAGCAATTCGGTTCGGACGTTAATCGTTGGGACAGCTTGTTCTCCCAGTTGATTTTTTCCGCCAAGGATGATTTTTGCCGGACCCTGGTCCACCGTAAGGATGGGTCTGGCATTACCGTACAACGGCAGCTTGTCCCCATTTTAAACGATGAGAAGAGCGTGGTAGGATACACAGGAGTTTTAAAAGAGTACTATCCCCCAAAAGACGAACAGGATATGATGTACAAAATCGTGGCGGATAACACATCGGATGTGATTGTGCTCGTGGATCATCGAGAGATGTTCAGATACGTTTCTCCATCAATCAAGAGAATGCTTGGGTATTCGAGTGATCAATACGTTGGTACAACGGCTTTCGGACACACTCATCCAGAAGATATTGATTTTGTAAGAAAAACCCACTACCAAGCAGTTCAAACGAAGACTGCGACTCATTTGGAGTACCGCTTGGTTCATGCAAACGGTTCAACGGTTTACGTTGAGACTAGTGTAAAACCGGTTTTGGATAGTTTGGGGAATGTCAAATATATTGTCGCGGTTGTTCGTGATATCTCTGCCCGTAAACAAACGGAGCAGCTGCTCGAATCCATTTTGGAAAGCGTTAATGCGGCGGTTTGGTCAACCGATAAAGATTTTAATTTTTACAATTATTGTTCCAATAGTATTGAAAGTATCTCAGGAATTGCAAGACGGGAAATTATGAATAACCCAATTCGGCTGCACGACCATATCCATCCGGATGATAATGCCATGATGATGGGAGAACTGAAGTCAGCCCTAGATCGAGGACTGCCTGCTAACAAAATCATCCGCTATATTCATATGGAGAATCATACCAAATGGGTTAATCTGTTGGTGCGACCTTACAAGAATCACGCAGGTGAGGTTGAGAGACTCGATGGCATGCTTTTGGATATTACCGAAAAAAAGCAGGCCGAGCTGGCATTAGAAGAAAGCGAACAGAGATATAAATCTTTATTTGAGAATAATTTGGACGGGGTCTTTTCCATCGATTTATTTGGAAACTTTGTTGACGCCAACCAGACATTTGAAAAAATAACCGGCATTTTAATAGAAAACCTCTCCGACCGCTGTTTTGTCGGATTGATATATGATGAGGATCATATATCGGTTTATCAAGTATTATCTAAAGTTATGCAGATGAAAGAACCAGGGGATGTAGAGTGCAGGATTACTCGCGCCGTAAATGGCGTGCAGCGAATTGTGAGCATTACTTTTGTGCCAATTATGCTTTCCGGCGAACTTAATGGAGTCCACGGCATCGTCAAAGACATTACTGAGCGAAAACAGGAGGAGCAGGAGCTCATTCAAAGTGAGGAACGTTACAAGACACTTCAGCATAGCATCAACGTTTTTTCGCACGATCTTACCAACGTCATGAAAGTCGCTGAATTGGAAAATCGACTGATCGATGAGGCAAAGAACGTTCTGCCTGTTTCCCATGTAACCATTGAAGAAATCACGAGAGATCAGGTGTCCTTGCTAGAAAACAGCCATGAAACCTGGATGAAAATTGCCGAAAAAGAACATCCAGTTTATTTAAGAATTGCCTTATCGAAGCCTTTACTAAAAATGGAGCAGGAGTGGCTGGAAATGGCTGTCCACTATGTTTCCCTACTTTATGATAACCTTCAGCTGATTGAAGATTTAATGCAGCGCCTTGAAGTGATGGTATCAGATAACCAAACGCCTAAATGGATGTTAAGACTGTTATTTCGTTTATCCGAAAAGGAACGGGCGGCCCTGTCCAGCGACTTGCATGATTCCGTATTACAGGATCTCATCATCTGGTACCGCAAGCTGGAATCCTTGCGTTCTTCTTCCCCCTTCAGTAATGAGACAAAAGAGGAAATAATTCAAATTGAAGAGGGACTGTTGGATGCCATCCATCAAATCCGGATTACGTGTAATGAACTCCGCCCTCCGTTTTTGATAAAAATGGGCCTGGTTGAATCGTTAAAAAGCTTGTTTTCTTATGCGCGAATGTTTTCCAATTATGAGATTGAGTTTCAACCTGGAGATTTGGAGCATCCGCTTAATGAGGATCAAATCCTTGGACTGTATCGGATTGTGCAAGAATTGCTTAACAATGCCAACAAGCATTCAAAGGCTGAAAAGGTAACCATGATCTTAACCAGCCACCATGACCATTTTCATTTTTCCTATATGGACGATGGGATTGGGGTGGATTTAACAGACTTAAAGGAAGGCTCGTTTAAACATATGGGAATTGCCGGTATTGAAAATCGGGTACTTAGCCTCGACGGAGAGGTGGAGTTATATTCTGCTCCGAGGGAAGGACTGCAGGTTGATATTTATATTCCCTATATAAAAAAGCAAAAAGGTGATCACTATGGAAATATTGTTGGTTGATGATCATAGATCCGTTGTCGAAGGGACCAAAATGTTAATTGAAGCGGAGAAGGATATGAATGTGACGGTGGAAACGGACGTCTATCTGGTGACAGATTTAGTGCGCCTGAAACATTTTGATGTCATTTTATTTGACTTATATATGCCCAATATTAATGGAGCGGATTTGGCCCGCAAGGTACTGGATATGGTACCCGATGCCACGATTCTGATCTACTCAGGATTTGATATTGCTCCGCATTTTAATCTGCTGATGGAATCCGGTGTTTCGGGCTTTATTCCTAAAACCTCGACACGGGAGCAATTGGTCCAGGCAATCCGCTGTGCGGCCAGAAAGGAAGCGATTGTCCCAATGCAGCTATTGAAGCAGCTGAGGCGTCAGGAAATTGTCGTCCAAGGTGATAAAGAAAATGAAAAAACGACGATTGGGAAAAAGGAAGAAAACCTGCTTCGGGAATTGGCAAAGGGCCACAGCAACAAGGAGATTTCCAAGACACTTTTAATCAGCCAGCGCTCATTGGAATATAGCTTGACGGAGCTCTTTCAAAAGTTAAATGTGAATTCGCGGGTGGAAGCAATCAAAAAAGCGAAGAGCCTGGGGATACTGCCAACAGAAGATTTGTATTAAAGAAGGCCGGGGATCCGGCCTTTTTTTAGGCTGTTTTTGGGGATATTTGTTGTTTTCTTGAATTACTCGTTATCCAATTAGGGGTATAATCAACCGGACTTGTGTTTTGTCGTAAAGGCTATTAGCTACTGATCTCGTGATTTTCCCGAGAGATCGGTCGTTAATAAAGGTTATTAACTACCGTTCTCGTGATTTTCCCGAGAGATCGGTCGTTAATAAAGGCTATTAGCTACCGTTCTTGTGATTTTCCAAAGAAATCGGTCGTTAATATAACGATATTAGCTACCGTTCTCGCGATCTTCTCGAGAGATCGGTAGCTAATAATAGACCAATCTGCTAACACCCTCGTCCGATGGTCTATGAATGTAAAAATAGCAACAATTCCTTAGAAAAGAGCCTTTTCTTATGAATCGAATGCGGGAAACACGCAAAGAATTGCGGGGGTAGATATCATTGTTTGCGGTTTGGACAGTCTTCTTCTGTTTTATGATGTTTATAACTTAATAAATGGAAGGAGATTTCCAAATGAAAACAAATGTGAAAAGTATAGTGGCAGGTATTTTACTCTCACTATTGGTAATCCGGCTTTTTTACTCGTTTGAATTTCCACTTTCCTATCAATTATTTACACTTTTCCTCGCCTATACCGCTTGCGTGTATCCTGGGGCTGCGTTATCAGATTCCCGGGTGAAGTGGATCTCAATCGAAACGTTAGTATCGCTGGTTTTCTTTCACCTTGCCTTTTTGGGAATGGTGTATTCCCCCATTTGGGTCGCGCTAGGGTTTCTACTTCACGGAATATGGGATATGCTGCACCATCCGAAACTTGTAAAAACGAGTGTTGTAAAATGGTTTCCCCCATTATGCGCGGTGTATGACATTATTTTTGCCATTTTTATCATTCGGTTTTATTAAAAAAATCAAAGGGGACGTATTGATATGAATACCGTATTGCTGCAATGGGGGTTACTTTCCTTTATGATTGGCCTTGCATTGTCGCTGCCATTGGCAGCTGTTCATTACCAAAAGAACTCGCCATTGAAAACGATTTTTGTGAACTATCGAAAATTAAAATCAGCGCACGTAGATTACTTCATGCAGGCGTTAAGTGCGGGCTTTGCTTATTTAATAGGGGCTGCTGCCAATATCGAGTTTGCAGGATATATCCTGATTCCGTTTATTTTTGGTGCGATGATGAATCCAACGATTTTGTTATTGGAGGCCACTCCGTTTATTCAGACGGGGTGGATGAGATTCATTTATCAATGCTTGCGGGCAACCAGTCCTGTTTCCCTTTTGTTTGCCTGGTTAGCGATTGCCTATTTATTCTTGCCAACCTATATGATTATTCTATTCTTAGCCGTGATTCTAATTGGAGGAATCGGCATCATTTCTTTTCTTATCAAGCGAGGGAGCAAGAAAGAAGACAGTACAAAGAGCATAGAGAGCAAATAAAGATCGGGCACCTTAACGGTTTGTTAAGGTGTTTTCTTTTTGAGTGAATGTTAGGTTACCGTGCAGTAACGAGATTAAAACCAAAGAACGAGAGAAAAAGAGATATATCCGAGAGTAACGCGGTCCCATCCGAGAGTCACTCGCACGGTCTCATCCGAGAGTAACACGGTCCCATCCGAGAGTAAACGCAAAGTATCCGAGAGTAATCGAGCCTCCGATAAGATGTTTTTTACAGGTTTTCGCGGGCCACCACAAAAAACTTGCGGTGGGCCCCATAAAACTGTGCGTTTTTGATGCGGGAAGTCTGCGGTTTGGCAGGGGGGAAATTGCCGTAGAATGAAATCATCAAATAGATGAGACCTTTATTGGGAAGGGAGAAATTGAAAAATGGAAGATTTTAAGCGTTTTTTACCCTATGTCAATCAAGTCAAACGGTATTATTTAATTGGATTTGCCGGGAGCCTGTTCCGCTTTCTGATCCCGTTGTTTGTACCATTAATTCTAAAGTACATCTTCGACTCACTGCTGCAAAATGAGGCCATGACACGCACGGAGATGCTGGAACAATTATTGTATATTGCCGGCGGAATGATTGTGGTATTCCTCTTCATCCGGACACCCATGGAATACGTCCGCCAATTTTGCATCCATAAAGGCAACAACAATATTATCAAACAGCTTCGCAAGGACGCCTTTCAAAAAGTTCACGCACTCGACGCCAAATATTTTGTGGAAAACAAAAGCGGTGAAATCGGAACCCGGTTCTTCGATGATATTGAAAAAGTACGCGGCTTTCTCACAGCTGTTTTCGGAAACATCTGGATTGAAATGATTGTTCTGCTGTTCGTGATCATCGTCATGGTGACCCTCAATGTGAAATTAGCAATTTTATCCGTCTTGCTGGTTGGTTTCCAATTTGTTTTGGCGCATCTTTTATCCAAAAGATTTAAACAATCCACCCGTGACATGATGAAATATCGGTCGGTGATGAGCGGCTTTATTTTTGAAAAAATACAAGGGGCGTTTCTAGCCAAACTGTTTGCCAGTGAAAAACACGATAAAGAGCAATTGAATCAGCATTTACACCATTTCGATACCTTAACTGATAAGCATGCAAAAATAAATGCCATCATGCTGTCCTTGGTAAACGTACTCAGTGATATGACCCCATTCATTGTGGCCATCGTCGCAAGCCTGTATGTCATTGATGGAAGTTTAACCGTTGGCAGCCTGATTGCCTTTTTCGCTTACGTCGATAAAATGAGAAGTCCAGTCGCTGCCTTGGTCAATGCCTACCCGACTATCACGGAGGGAAATGTGGCGTTAAGGCGAATATTCGATTTCTTCGAAACCCCATCATCCATCCAAGAAAAAGCCCAGCCTGTTGAGTTAAAGCAGTTTAACGATTCCATTGAATTGAATCATGTGTCATTCTCTTACGATGGGAAAAGGAAAATCCTGCAAGACGTTACGTTGACCTTAGAAAAAGGGAAAACCTATGCATTTGTCGGTGAAAGCGGAGGCGGAAAGAGCACAATCCTGCAGCTGCTTCTCCGAATGTATGATGCATCCAAGGGAGAAGTCACCATCGATGGAGTCAATATTAAAGACTACTCGATTGCCAGTTTGAGAGAACATATGGGGATCGTCACACAGGACAATTTCCTGTACAGCACGTCTATAAAAGACAATATTAAAATGGCAAAACTGGATGCCACAGATGAAGAGATCATTGCTGCCGCCCAGAAGGCATTTGCCCATGATTTCATTTCGGCCCTGTCAAATGGGTATGACACCGAAATTGGCGAGCGGGGCATCAAGCTTTCCGGCGGGCAAAAACAGCGGATTGCCCTTGCAAGGGTATTCTTAAAGGATCCATCTTTGATTATCCTGGATGAAGCGACTAGCGCGCTGGATAACGAAAGTGAAAAGCTTGTCCAAGAATCGATTAACCATTTTGACAGTGATAAAACTATTATCATGATTGCCCATAGACTTTCCACTATTTTAAATGCCGATATGATTTTTGTGGTCAAAAATGGTGAAATCGTGGAAAGCGGCAGTCACCAAAATCTATTAAAAAGAAACGGCTATTATCAAGAGTTATATTCAAAGCAAAATCAGCCATCTGCCGATGAAAGACAACTGGCGGTGGGGTGATGTTAATGTCTGCTAAAGCAGGTGCCTATTTCAAAACGGTCATAGCGATGATCCTTGTTGGCGGATTTGTGGCCTTAAACAAATTAGCCTCGGCTGCCTTGCCCATCTTCTTGTTTTCAGAATTAAGGCTGGGGATTGCCGCCTTGATTCTAAGCTTGATTTTATTAAAAAAAGAATCAAAATTTCCCACTCTCAACAAAAGGGATGTCTTGGTATTGTTTATCCAGGCATTCCTCGGGGTATTCTTATTTAGTATGTTCCTGTTGCTAGGTTCCAAGTATACCAGTGCAATCGAAAGTGGCATTATTACGAGCTTAACACCCGCTTTAGTCGCAATCGTATCTGTCATCATATTTAAAGAACGGCTTAGCAGCCCTCAAAAAGCGGGGATCGCGATGGCCTTGGCAGGCGCCATTTTAATCAATGTGTTCGGCATCAGCGGCAACATGTCATGGACGGTCTACTCGCTGTTGGGCAACATCCTGATCCTGATGGCGGTGACAGGGGAAGCGTTTTTCGTTACTTTTGGAAAACTGGTTTCCAAACAGATCAGCCCGCTTGCGGTCAGCACCATCGTCATCACCATTGGCGCCGTTCTCAATTTGCCGTTTGCCATATCCCAAGCCATAGACTTTGATTTCTCTACCATCTCCTGGAGTGATGGAGCCTTGGTCTTCTATTCAGCTGTACCGGTTTCCGTTGTGGCGGTGTTATTCATTAATCAGGCGGCAAAAGTTTTACCGGGAAGTTCAACAGCCGTTTTTACAGCCATTATGCCCGTAAGTGCCATCCTTGTATCATTTTTCGTATTAGGGGAACAGCTGCTTTGGTACCACATGGTGGGAATTGCTTGTGTTGTATTTAGTATCATGCTAGTTTCCATGACCAGTAAACAAAAGACAGTGAAAGGAAGGGAAATGGGATGAATCTTCATATTTTATCTCTAACCATTCATATATCAAAACGTAAAGTAACACGAGATGATGCTTTCCATCAGCAAATGATCGAAAAGCTTTATGAGCATCATAAAGACCGGCAAATCTTAATGTATCACTATTAAGTTTAGCGAATGGTCCGATAAAATGAGCAGTACTATGTGAACACAGCCGTGAGCTTATCGCAGGCTGTGTTTTTTTGTTATGTTAAACCTTCAAAAAAAGAACTTATTTGACTACCGGACAAGATTGTGAAGGAGGGAAAAGATTAAAGGGGGGATTCCGTTGAATCCCCTTTTGTCCATTATTCTTTTATTCCAATTACACGTATTCTTCTATAATCAGCCATCCAATTACCGTCTTTGTATAAAACTTCTTTCAAATTATTTTCAACGTTTGTCAATATTTCATTTCTGGATTGTTCAGGGATACCTTCAAACAGATTATGACCGAACATATCAATCCAGTTTTTTAATCCATGATCCCCATTCAATGGAGTTGGTCTATCAAAGTGCTGGGCAAAAGTTACCCTAAATCCTGCTTCTTCCATTAAAGCAGAATACTCGGCAATACTTGGATAAAACCAAGGGAATTGCTCCTTTTTAAAATCAAACCCTGCTTCATTTATTTGATGAATGATTTCATTTGTTATCGTTTGAACATTTCCTTTTCCTCCGAATTCAGCAACGAATCTACCTCCGTTTTTTAGGCATCGATAAATACCATGTAGTGCTTGGATAGCTGGTTGTACCCAATGAATTGTTGCATTAGAGAACACTGCATCAAATTCGTTGTGATAACTCAATTCTGTTGCGTCTTGAACCAGAAATTCTATATGCGGATATTTATGGATGGCTTGTTTCACCATATTTTCAGATTTGTCTACACCGATTACTTTTACACCATTTTCAAATAATGTATTGGCTAAATCCCCTGTTCCACAACCAAGGTCAAGAACTTTCTCCCCATGCTTTGCAGCCAATAATTCAATCAAACTTTTCCCATATTTTGAAACAAAAGAATGCTTGTTATCATATAATTTTGCATTCCAACTATCGCTTGCAGGTTTGATTTTTTCCAAAATTATTCTCTCCCTTCGGTATGGAAATTCCTAATTATCAAAATAGACTGTATGTTGTTCCTTAAATAGATTATAATTGAAAAATTAAATAATGAATATTAACGAAAATAAAGAAAATTAATAACTAATTGTTATTAGATAGGGGGACAAAATGGATATTAAATGGTTAAAGACTTTCATAGTTGCCTCTAAGTACGAAAATTTTCGCCTAACGTCAGAGGAGCTTTTTCTGACTCAACCTGCTGTCACAAAACATATTAAAAGGTTGGAAGAGTACCTTAACATTCAGTTGTTTGAAAGGACAGGCAAAAAAGTGGTTCTGACTCCAGCAGGTCATAAGTTTCTTTCCTATTCAAGGGAGATCATTTCAAAATATGAGCAAGGAGTGATGGAATTTGAATCGTGGAAACAAGGGTATAATCAAAGGTTAATTATTGCTGCTGCCCCACAAATTGCCTCCTCAATCTTGCCGTCAATATTAAGAGAATTTATGGATGAAAATCCTCATATAGAAGTTTTAATTAATGTCCTCAAGTCTTATGAAATAGGGGAGGAAGTCAGTGCAGGGAATGCAGATGTAGGACTAACGAGAATATTACCAATGCAAACCAATATAAAGAGCCAGATTGTGCATAAAGAATCTGTCATATTAGTTGCTCCAAATGAATGCAAAAATAGTACAAACCTTGATGAACAAACAATATTACATAAATATAGACTAATAACCCATAACCATCCAGACTATTGGGAACATCTGTTGGATGATATTAAGAGGCATTATCCGACTGTGCACACAATGAAAGTTGACCAAGTAGAGGTTACAAAGCGTTTTATCGAAGAAGGGCTTGGGGTTTCCTATTTACCTGCTACTGCCGTTAAAGATGAAATCGATCGGGAAAAATTGATAGAAATTAAGCCAGGCAACATTATTCCTCCCACATCTTCTACTTATTTAATAACAAAAGTAGAAACTGATGAAGTATCCACTTTCAATAACTTTTTAAAGGATGCGTTAAGAAAACGGTAAAAGTGGTTGTAACTACCTTCTGCTGGAGGAACAATTCTTCAATTTTGCTATACTACACTGTGTAATCCGGAAAACGGGGAGCACGAACATAGGGAAGGATGGAAGTATCTGCTTGGTACAACGCTGAAAAATTACATGGAGCAATAACAGGTTTAATGCCCCAAAACCCAGGAGGAATCCAATGGTAGATGTTTTTACGGAAATCAATATACAACGCCCCATCGATGAAGTGGCTGCCTATGCAGCGGACCCGGATCATGCGCCAAACTGGTATGTCAATATCCAGTCAGCTGAATGGAAAACTGCCAAACCGCTGAGGTTAGGTTCACAAATAGCCTTTAAAGCTCAGTTTCTTGGGCGGGAACTTGCCTATATTTATGAAATTGTCGAATATATCCCTGGGAAAAAGCTCGTCATGAGAACTTCCAATGGCCCATTCCCAATGGAGACAACCTATACTTGGGAAGAATTGTCTGACAACAGCACTCGAATGACGTTACGAAACAAAGGAATTCCGACTGGCTTCTCTAAAATTCTTTCTCCATTTATGTCAGGTATGATGAAAAAAGAAAATAACAACGATTTAAAGAAACTGAAGTATATTCTAGAACGAGCTTAATTTTAAAATATAACAAAATATCTTTCCCTACGTGTTAAAATGGAATAAAAAGCCAATCAAAATGAAAGCAGGCTGGCATGTATTGGTTTTTTCTAAAAACAAGTAATCATTCAAGGGGTGGAACGTGTTGAATATTTATGTCATCCGTCATGGGGAATCACAGCACAACGTAGACCGTACCGTTATGGCCCATACCCATGATTCACAGCATAGTTTAACAGAATTGGGGTTTAAGCAGGCAGAAGAGACCGGCGAATTTATGAAAACCATTTTAAATGAAAAAACTGTACTATTTGTTTCACCCTATTTACGGACAAAGCAAACGGCACAGGCCATCCACACCTCGCTCCCTGAAGGGGTGCCGTTTCTTGAGAATCCGTTGATAAGAGAGTGGGAACTGGGAAATCTTTATGACTTTAATAACCGTACTCCAGAAGCAAAGAAAGAATTTAAGGCGGCGGGCCAATTTTATTTTCGATTTCAAAATGGCGAATCACTAGCGGATGTGTATTTACGCGCGGCAACGTTCATGAACACGAAAATCGAGCGGATCAAGAAGCAGCAGCGCTATGACAATGTAGTGATCGTGACTCATGCAGCATTTATTCAAATGCTGTTAACCTTTCTTATGGATTGGCCAATCGAGAGTTTAGAAAAGTTTAAACCAGTGGAAAATGCCTCTGTCATCAAGGTTTATGAAGAGGATGGAGATTACCGGTTTGATAAAATTTTTGTTCCAAGCATCACCCAGCATGCATAGGGATAAGGATGGTGCACGATGAAGGCCGAGGCTTTGACGCATGAAAGAACAAGAGATTTTGCCCTCTATTGTAAGAAACATCGAAGTTCCATCGATGACTCCTTTTTATATGATGAGGATATACAACAATTTGAGCCTAACGAAGAAAACCCTACTTATATAATAACGAACCATCAAGGAGAAATAATTGCGGCAGCCTCGCTGATCATGGATGAGTATCAAAAGAGAGGGAAGCGGGCCAGGTTCCGAATCTTTCATTCTGAGATGGATGATGTAGCCTGTTACTCGATGCTCTTGGACACCCTTTTGCCACACATTAAGGAGATTGAAAACTTGTTCATTTTCGTGCCGCTTATAAATAAACCATTATCTGCTATGATTGAGCGGCTTGGTTTTTCTGTAGACCGATTTGCCTTCCTGCTGATGAGAGAGGACATGGAGGTTCCCGAGATCTCATTGCCAGAAGATTATCAGATTAGGAGTTTTAAGCGGGGGAAGGACGAGCAGCTATGGTGTGAAGTCCGTAACGCAGCGTTTGCCACACTGAAGGGAAATGAGACACCGATAACACCGGAAATGATTGCAAATCAGACAAAAAGCAAGGAGTACCTAGAAGGCGGAATGAAGCTCTTATTCCATCAGGAAAAACCAGTCGGTGTTGTCAGGGGAGCAGACGACGAATATGAGGGAGCCCCGATTATGAATATCGGGCCGCTTGCCATTCTTCCAGAATATCAGGGGAAAGGGCTGGGACGGTGTCTGCTTCGGTGCGCTCTTCATTACGCCAAGGAAAACGCCTATTCTCGAACCATCCTTTCGGTCAATGGTGAAAACGAACGTGCTAAAGCTTTATACATTCAGGAAGGTTTTCGGCAAGTGGAAGGAGTAACATGTTATAAATACCACCTCACCGAAGCCCACCGCAATAACGAAAAATAGTAGAACAATCCAAAAAGTACACACGAGAATTCTTAAAGGATTCTCATGTGTACTTTTTTATTTTTTGCTTGTCTTTTCTTAAGGATAAGTTAAGGAACTCCCACGATAATAGGGTACATCAAAATAAAACTACCCTGGTTCAGCGTGCGCTGCTGGCCGTGGATAAAAAGGAGAAATGATAATGAAGAAATGGATATGGATCGTCATAAGTGTTTTAGTCATTGGATTTGTTGGATTTCAATATTTCAACTCGAAAACCTCCGCCCAGGAAGCATCGGCACAGGTGCGGACCGCTACCGTGCAAAAGGGAAAACTTGAGGTGAAAATCAGCGGGTCAGGGACCGTGGCCTCTGTTACCAACTCCGATGTAACGGCAACTAATGATAATAATGAGATTGATGAAGTGTTAGTCGCAGCCGGAGATGTGGTTAACGCGGGTGACGAGCTTGTCACGTTCACGGATGGAAGCGACCCGATCACTGCACCTGCTGCAGGAACGATTACAACTGTATCAGTTGCTGAAGGGCAGCGCGTGACAAGTGGACAAACAGTCGCTCATCTAACGAATTATAGTGATTTCCAAACGGTTATCCAAGTAGATGAACTGGATATTTCAAAGGTTAAGGTCGATCAGACAGCTGAGATCACGGCAAGTGCTTTTTCTGACAAAACCTATACCGGAAAGGTAACGGCTGTTGCAGAAGAGGGAACATCCTCAAATGGCGTTTCGACGTTTGATGTCACGATTCATATTGAGAACCCTGAAAACTTAAAAATTGGCATGAGTACAGAAGCAAACATTCTGACAGAAAGCAAAAATGATGCCCTTTACGTGCCAGTAGATGCTGTTTATACAAATGGTGACCAGAAATATGTGATCGTCGTTTCAGGGTCCGATAGTTCTTCTACTGAACAAAAAACAGTGAAAACAGGTATTGCCAATGAGGATAATGTAGAAATAACTGAAGGAGTAAGCGAAGGTGATACGCTTCAATTGCCGGCACTGGCAACCAGCAATTCCACTTCTAGCACTACATCAGGAAGGTCCATGCAAGGATTTGGCGGCAGCAGCATGGGTGGAATGACTGGCGGCGGCATGCCTCCAAGCGGCAATCGCGGCGGCAGTATGAGTGGAGGCGGTCAATAATGAGCTCTCCAATGATTGAAATCAAGAACTTGATGAAGACCTATATGCTTGGCGGTGAAACCGTTAATGCCTTAAACAATGTGTCTCTTGAGATTGAAAAGGGAGAATTCCTTGCGATTATCGGACCATCCGGATCGGGTAAGTCGACGCTAATGAATATGCTTGGCTGTCTGGACAGACCTGACAAAGGTACCTACAAGCTGGATGGAAAAGACATAGGGAAAATGGATGACAATCAGCTGGCAGTTATTCGAAATCAGAAAATCGGGTTTATTTTTCAAAACTTTAACCTCCTGACCAAGCTCACGGCATTGGAAAACGTGGAATTGCCTTTGTTATATGCAGGGGCATCGGCTAAAGATCGCCGCGAAAAGGCCTTGCAGAGTTTAAGTAAAGTCGGGCTGAGTGAAAGGGCAGGCCACCTGCCCACCCAGCTTTCAGGGGGCCAGCAGCAACGGGTGGCGATTGCGCGGGCCCTGGCCGGCGAGCCGGCGATTCTTCTGGCCGATGAACCGACAGGAGCTTTAGACAGCAAAACCAGCAAGGAAATCCTTCAGCTGATGAAGGAATTAAATGAAGCAGGTCACACGATTATCTTAATCACCCACGATCTGGAGATTGCCAAACAAGCGAAACGGATGGTCAGCATTCAGGACGGCCAGTTATTTGAAAATGGGGGTGAGCTGCTTGGGCATTTTGCAATCCATTAAAATGGCGTTAAAAAGTATTAAAGGCAATAAACTACGGTCCGTGTTGACCATGCTCGGAATTATTATAGGGGTATCCTCAGTGATTGTTCTAGTATCGATTGCACAAGGGTCCACCCAAAGTGTGACCAATTCCATTAACTCGTTGGGAACAAACCTGTTAACAGTCAATACGTACAGTACGGATATAGAATTATCCGAGGACAAAATCAGTGAATTGGGTGATTTATCCGGGGTAAAAGCGATATCGCCTGTCGTTTCGGGCCGTGTCAATGTTAAAAAAGAAAAGACCACCTCCCAGGTCACCTTAACGGGAACTAATGCCGCCTATTCTGATGTGAGGGATACTGATGTCAGCCAGGGGCGGTTTATCACGGACTTGGACGTGGAATACCGTCAAAAGATCGTGGTTCTTGGATCCGAAACTGCTTCTACCTTTTTTGGAGCTGATAACCCGGTTGGACAATATATTCAAATCGAGGGTACCTCTTTTAAAGTCGTGGGGGTACTAGCCTCAAAAGGGAGCTCGCTGGGCCAAAGCGGGGATAATGTTGTGATTGTTCCATTAAGTACGGGCCAGCGCTTGGTCGGGTCTACTGTGATTAGTACCGTTTATTTGCAAGCTAAGGATGCGGACCAAATGGACTTCGTCATGAATGAAGTCAAAATGAAGATGGCAAGCCTTTATCCAGGAAAAAGTGATTATTATGGTGTAACAAACCAACAGGATGTTATGGATACGATGACATCAGTCTCGGATACGATGACGATGCTTCTTGGCGGTATTGCCAGTATTTCATTATTGGTTGGCGGTATCGGGATCATGAATATCATGCTGGTTTCGGTATCGGAGCGGACGAAGGAAATCGGCATCAGGAAGGCAATTGGTGCCAAACGGCGTGATGTCCTGTTGCAATTCTTGATTGAATCGGTTGTTTTAAGTGCCATGGGCGGAATCGTCGGTATCTTATTAGGCCTTGGGGTAGGGAAAATTCTCTCATCCGTGATGAGTTTGACCATATCCTTCTCATCAAACATCATTTTGGCCTCGTTCTTATTCTCACTGGCTGTCGGTGTTGTTTTTGGGGTCTTCCCGGCCAACAAGGCATCCAAATTAAATCCTATTCAAGCATTGCGGTATGAATAATGTACGTATAGGATTCTATTTTTCATAAAAATCTGGGGTAATGAAGTATTTTTATATAAAAATTCAAATGAAAAAGGAGCATTTTTATGAAAAGCGCAAGAAAAGTACATTTATGGATTGGATTAATTTGTTCGATTTTTATCTTTATGGAGTCCCTTACCGGCTTGCTCATGAATGAACCATGGTTAATTGGGCAAGCAACAGCAACGGAGCGAGGGAATTTCCAGCCGGGCCAGATGCCTGGGCAGCAGGGTACAACAACTAATTCTACACAGTCATCAGGACAAACACAGGGAAATGCGAATAACCAAACGAACGGTCAAACGAATGGCCAAACTGGCGGGCAAATGGGCGGCCAAATGAATGGGAAATTTGGAGGAAACGGTCAGTTCCCAAGTGGAGGCCGCGGAACTGGATTCTCTGGCGGAGAAGGTTCATCACAATCTTTTATGGGAATTATCAGGGGTCTTCATGAAGGCAGAATTGGCACGACTAATATCAAATGGTTAATTGACCTTACCGCCGTTGCCATGATGATCTTGACTGGAACAGGGATTTACTTATCAATTAGAGTCCTTGGGGCTGAAAGTAAGCGTAAAAAAGCTAGATTGGCAAGAGAATCAGCATAAAAAACAAGCCCCGAGATGGGCTTGTTTTTTTAGCTATAAGAAAACCATTGTGCCCTTAGCAAGGCTTTGAAGTATCAGCATCGCAGTCAAATGCTGGCCTTTTCGACAAGCTATATCTCTGTCTTCACAGTTTAAAGGCTCGTCAATCGGTTCTCTTTTTGTGTAATATAGTGAGGAGTGATGATGATGAACAATTGAAAAGGTTTTATTGTGCCAAGGATTTATATATGTTGTAAAGTTTCCGGCTTTTGTTTTCCTTTCTCCACTTCAATAGCGGATACAATATAAGCAAACCCGTTCATCAAAAAGTAAATAACATTTGATTGGACTCGCTCTGTTTCTCCTAAATAGGTGTTGATAATAATGAAGATAGAATATAAAACGACGAAAAAGACGGCAATTTTATTAAAAATAATCACGACAACAACCCCTTCATTAAACTCTTATCATTATCATATTTGACTTAAGGTGTTCTTATGCAAGAGAATAGTCCAGGTTACAGGACAAAACGTGTTATAATTATTTTTAGAAAGCAGGGATTGAATGGAAAAATTGGAAGCAATTGTGAAGGGGATATATATAGCAGACCAGCCGGAAACATTTGTGACTAGGAACATTTCAAGCGTTCTTTTGGAATTTGGAGGAATAAGGGGAGACAGGCATTTTGGCATGACAAGCCTGGCTGATTCAAGACAGCCGATGTATCCTAGAGGCACAGAGATTTTGAACCGCCGGCAAATTACCATTGTGGCGGAAGAGGAGCTCGCATTGATAGCAGAAGAATTAGGGGTTGAAAAGATTGAGCCAGAGTGGCTGGGCGCTAATATTCTATTAATAGGAGTCCCCCATTTAACGAAACTTCCCATAGGCTCTCGCATTTTGTTTCCAGGCGGAGCGGGATTGATTTGTATGGGGGAAAATAAACCGTGTACATTGCCAGGGGCGGAGGTTCAGAAGCAGTATCAGGACCACCCCAAACTTGCTTCCCGTTTTGTGAAGGCGGGATACAAGCGAAGAGGCATCGTCTGTGCCGTTGAATGCATCGGAGAAATCACTTCGGGAGATCAAGTTCAGATCCTCGTTAATGATTACGCCGATCCGATGCAATAATTTTCCAAAGAAATAATCTGGCCAATGGTAATTGTTTTGTCGATACGATTTTTAGATTAACAACATTAGTAGGGGGTGAAGAATATGTTCCTGGCAGAACTGCAGTTGGAAGAGAAAAAGGCATTTCTTGAGTTGGCTTCCCGCATAGCCAAGATTGATGGAAATCTTTCCATTTTTGAGGCATCGATACTTGATAAATACCGGAAGGAAATGGATCTTACCGACTATCAAACAAAAGGGCTTGCTTTAGAAGAAATCCTGCCGCACTTTAATAGCGAACGCTCGAAAAAAATAGTATTGGCAGAACTATTTCAACTAATCTTTGCAGATGGTGTGTTTCATGACTTAGAACGTGATTCAGTTAGAATGATAAAAACTCATTTTGGCTTTGACGAAAAAGAGTACAACAGTTTTAAGGACTGGGTGGATAAAATAAGAGAACTTTCGAAGCATTAGGAACCTCAATAAAAATGTATCATCGGAGCTTAGGGCAAACCCTTGCTTCTTTTTTTTGCTTTAAAAAAGAGTTTTTCGCCAGTTGGCCGTATGATTATTGCTTTTTTCTTTGTTTGGTTAATTTATTCCTATCCGGGTAAATTACTCTCAAAGAAATCTTAGAAAGGAGTGTCATATGTGAAAAAGTCAGAAGTGCTTGTGATTCTATTGTTGCTTGTTGTCGCTGCTGGTGTATTTGCTGCCAATGCTGATTTTCATATGCCGCATTTTAAAACGGCCAAGAAACAAGAACAGACGAAAACAACGGCAAAGAATGAAAACAAGGGAAATGACAACGAAGAGGATAATGATTATCAGGCCTATCAGCATATGGATTACAAGTCAAAATTGGCACCAAAATTTTCGGCCGATGATCTGGCCGCCGCTCCGTCAGGCAACTGGATTACCAACGGCGGAGATATTCGTAATAGCCGCTATTCGCCACTGGACAAAATCAATAAAACCAATATTAAAAACTTAAAATTAGAATGGGTCACTAGTCTGGGATCTGGTTTGGAATTCAAATATTCAGGAGAAGCCACCCCGCTCGTTTATGATGGAGTGATGTTCACAGTTACTGGGGCGGATGAGGTTCAAGCGCTTGATGCCAAAACTGGGAAGATGATTTGGGAATACCGTCCGCAGCTTGGTAACGGTCTTAATACAGTATGCTGTGGATGGATTAGCCGAGGGGTCGCGATAGGGGACGGAAAAGTCTTTGTTGGTTTGCTGGATGCAAGACTGGTTGCCCTGGATCAAAAGACAGGTAAAGTAGTTTGGGAAACCAAAGTGGATAATTGGAAAAAAGGCTATACCATTACGAGTGCTCCGCTCTATTATGATGGTAAAGTTTATACGGGTATTGCCGGAGGCGAGTATGGCATTAGAGGGTATGTTGCAGCCTATGATGCCGAAATGGGCCGGCAAATCTGGCGTTCGTATACATTGCCTGCTCCCGGGGAAATTGGAAGTGAAACCTGGCCGAAGGATAATAAGGACTGGCTAAAAGGCGGTGCGCCGGTTTGGAACACACCAGCGGTTGACCCGGATCTGGGCATGGTGTATTTTGCGACTGGGAATGCATCCCCTGATTTGGATGGCAGCAGCAGGGAAGGGGACAATTTGTTTGCAAATTCCATCCTTGCAGTCGATGCGAATACGGGAGCCTATAAATGGCATTTCCAAGAAGTCCATCATGATATTTGGGATATGGATCCTGCCAATCCTGTTGTCTTATTTGATGTGAATTTGAATGGACAAATGCAAAAGGGGATCGCTCAGGCGGGAAAAACTGGATGGGTCTATCTTTTGGACCGGACAAATGGGAAACCGCTGATTGGCATTGAGGAAAAACCGGTGCCGCAAAACGAAAATCAAAAAACATCCCCTACTCAGCCGATTCCAGTCGGGGATGCGTTTGTACCGCAAACCGTCACGGCAGAAGATGTCAAACGTGACTTGCCAGCCGATTTTAAAGGGGACTTTGGCGGCATTTTTACTCCATTCTGGGATAAGCCTGTTACGATTAAACCAACGCCTCAAGGCGGGGCAAACTGGCCGCCATCGGCCTATAACCCTAACACTGAATATTTCTATGTATTAGGAAATGACAATTATTTTGCGTATGCACATTATGCTGAAGAAGATAAAAACCGCTATAAGGAAGGAAAAGAGTATATCGGAAGTGTCTGGCAGCCGGTGGAGAAATCTCCGAGCCGCGGAACCGTTACGGCCATCGATGTTAAAACCAATAAAATCGTTTGGCAGCAGAAATGGGATGCCATCGCCTATAGCGGTATCTTAACCACAAAAGGCGGCCTGGTGCTTACTGGGCACAATGACGGTAGGATGCTTGCCTATGATGCATCAAGCGGTGAGCAATTGTGGGAGTTCAAAATGGATGCTGGTGCCAATGCACCGCCGATGACCTATGAAGTGGATGGGAAACAGTATATCACCATCTTTGCGGCTGGTAATACATTGGCTGGAACCAAACATGGTGATAAGATTTATACCTTCTCATTAGAGGGGAAATATGGTTCTGTGAATGATGTTCCTAAGGATAAAATCAATGTATCCCCTGTCCAAGATAAAGGGAACAAACAGGCTAATCAGCAGGAGAAAAATGATAGCTCGAAAAAAGATAGTGCGGATGACGGAGAAAGTATTTATACTAATAACTGCTTGGCCTGTCATGGTGCAGAAGGCGCCGGAGGGCATAATGGACCAAACTTGCAACAGACAAAATTGGATAGGGCTGGTGTAATTAAGCAGGTAACCAATGGTGGCGGCGGGATGCCTCCATTTAAAAATACGCTGACAAAAGAGCAGATTGAAGCTGTAGCCGATTATGTAAAGAGCCTTGGCGGAGGATAACCGTTTGATAATACAAAAAAGGTAATCGTCATCACGACGATTACCTTTTTTTACATATTAGTTTGCATTAGCTTTTTCAGTTAAAGTTAAATGAATCAGCCTATCATCCTTATCGGTTGGATTTCCACGGTTGTCACGGTTGCTGGTTATGGTGAATAACTCGTTATTGTCTACGAGTACATCTCTCAAACGTCCGGCATCACCATAAAATTCCTGGAACTGTTTGCTTGTTAGGTCGTAGGCAAACAGTTTTTTCCCGGCTAAAGAAGCGACCAAAAGTTTTCCATCATGAAAGGCCATTCCGGAAGGAGCCCAGGTTTGATCTCCGGATTGCACTAGCGGCTTGACCATGCCCTCTTTGCTTTCGTCTCCTTGAATGACAGGCCATCCATAGTTTTTGCCAGCTTGAATCAGGTTGATTTCGTCATGACCTGATTCTCCATGCTCGGAACTATATAAGTTACCATTGCTATCCCAGGCAAGCCCTTGAGGGTTCCGGTGGCCATATGAATAAACATAGGAATTTTTAAATGGATTGTCAGCAGGAATATGACCGTTTAAATCCATTCTTAAAATCTTGCCGGCTAAGCTGTTGAGATTTTGGGCATTGTCCGACTGGGTAATATCACCAGTCGTGGCATAGAGCATTCCGTCCGGTCCAATTTTAATCCGGCCGCCATTATTCGCTGTTCCGCCAGGTATCCCTTCCAATAGGACATTCTCTTCTTTCCAGGTGTTATCTGCCAGCTTCAGTGAAACAATTCTGTTTAGGATTTTGCCATCTTGTTTGTACGAATGATAGGCAAAGGCCATTTTTGATTTCTCAAAATCCGGCGCTAGTGCGAAACCGAGGAAGCCGCCTTCTCCTTCATGTACAATATCCTTTGAGACCTTCACTTGCTGCACTTTTACCAGACCGAGGTCACCGTCAATCTGGATAACGGAGCCTTCCCGTTGGCTTAAGAAAAACAAATTACCATTTTTGTTGATGGTCCATGGGATATACAAATGATTGGCATTTACGCCTCCATCATCCGACTTCACAACCTCAACTGTTTTTTCCATTACTTCAATCGCATCTTGCCGGAGGGACCCCTGATTTTTGCTGGCGTCCTGATCTTCTTTCTGATTATTCCAGACTAACGCAGTCCCTAAGCCCGCTGCGAACAGAACTCCTAGAGTACTGTAAATGACTGACTTTCTCACAATACCACCTCAAAATAATTAAAATTTTCCTCACCAGTTTGGACAAAATTCAGATTATTTAAACAGATGGAGTTTAGTAGTTACCTCATTTTTTTTCTCCAAATTGAAAACCCATGAGTTGGTGTGCTCATGGGTTTTTGACTTCTATAAAAGGGATTCAGCTCCATCAATATACAGTTCACTGCCGGTGATATGGCTAGACCTGCTGGAAGCAAGGAAGAGCACGAGGTCGGCAACCTGTTCCGGCTTCCCTGGTCTGTTTTCTAACGGCTGGCTGCCTTTGGGGTATTCGATAGGGACCTCCACTTTTTTCAGGTTGTCACTCTCTTTCCAGGTGTTCTCGCTGATATTGGTTTCAATCGCACCAGGGCAAATGATGTTGACCCTAATGTGGTACTTGGCCAGTTCCAACGCTGCCATTTTTCCAAAGCCCATCTGGCCGATTTTTGAGGTGCTATAAGCAGACATTCCTATGTTACGATATACCCGGTTTCCATTTATTGAACTGGTGATTATGATGCTCCCGCCACTTTTCTTCAAATGGGGCACCGCGTATTTAACGGTTAAAAAGGTACTTGTTAGGTTATTGGTAATGGTTAAATCCCATTCACTGGGCTCCAAGTCTTCAATGGGTGTTACCTTGCCATTTATACCGGCGTTTGCAAAGACAATGTCGAGCCTTCCCCAACTGTCGATGATTTTTTGGTAGCAGCTTTGTACTTCCTCTGGGTTAGCAACGTTGGTTTTTAAAATAAGAGCTTCACTGCCTAATGCTTCAATTTGGCATTTCACTTCAACCAATTCTTCTTGATGTAAATCAACTAAGGCAATCTTGGCTCCATTTTCGGCCAGCCTTAATGCAGCGGCTTTTCCAATGCCTGATCCAGCACCGGTAACGATCGCAACCTGATGTTTAAGCAGCATCTCCATATTTAAACGCCTCCTACATCATGATGCCTATTAAGATACCCGTCACCTGAGATTTTAAAACATAGGAAGGTTAGGGGTGATATTGTATTTTTTCTTTGGGGACAATATATTCGATGATATTCATTGACATGAAACGGCTTTCATATATTACACTTTTAGAAAAGGACTGCGCTTGGTGTAATAGGGGGGAGCGAAAAAGGCAATGATCCAAGCGGGCTCTCTCTTGTGGGACTGCAGGCAATGCAATTAGCGTTCGTGTCTCAAATCTGGGATTTTCCTTTATGGCTAATTTAATGGATGATGATTAAAATCTCGTGGAGACTCGAACTGCGCAAAAATATACTTCGAAAGTAGGGCATAAAAGTGAAAGAGCAAAGCGTTATTTTTTTTGACATAGATGGGACCTTGTTAGACCATGACAAAAAATTGCCCCCGTCAACGAAAGAAGCGGTTTTCAAATTAAAGGAGCTTGGGCATGTGGTTGCCATCGCAACAGGACGGGCCCCATTTATGTTTGCGGATTTGCGAAAAGAATTGGATATTAATACTTATGTCAGCTATAACGGACAATATGTGGTGTTAAACGGGGAAGTGCTGTATACCAATCCGTTGAAGACTTCCTCCCTTCTAGAATTGACAGAGGCGGCATTGAAGAACAATCATCCGATTGTGTATATGGACCATGAAGATATGAAAGCGAATGTCCCGGAACATGATTATATTAAAGAAAGTATTGACACCTTAAAAATCGGCACTTTTCCAACCTATGACCCTCATTACTACAAAGGCCGTGAACTGTATCAATCTCTCTTATTTTGTCAAGAAGGGGAGGAGAAACAGTACGAGCTGGAGTTTCAGGATTTTGATTTCGTCAGGTGGCATCCGGTTTCCTGTGATGTCCTGCCCAAGGGGGGATCAAAAGCCAAAGGCATTGAACAAATCGTCCAAAAACTGGGGTTCCCGCCTGAGCGTCAATTCGCCTTTGGTGACGGCCTGAACGACATACAAATGCTGAAAGCAATAGAAAACAGCGTAGCCATGGGAAATGGCGAAGACAAAGCAAAAGAAGCTGCAAAATATATAACCAAATCAGTAGAAAACGACGGCATCTACCACGGCCTCCAAATGGTCGGTCTCCTGTAGGGTCTTTCCCCCAGTGCGTTAATGCGTTAATAGGGCGGGGGACAGGCCCCCGCCTTATTAACGCGTTAAAAGATTATTGTTTGATGAGCCAATTTACTAGTTCTTCTGCTTCATCATCGGTTACGTTTTGGCCTTGCATTTTGCCTGTACCTTCTGTGATGATTTTCTTTAATTCTTGGTCTGTATACTTGCTGCTCATGTTTAATACAGGTGGGCCAAAGCTTCCTTTTAAGTCTGCCCCGTGGCAGGCTAAACACTTGCCTTTATAGAGTGCTTCTCCGTCCAAGGATGTTTTCTCGCTTGCTTTAGCAGAGCATCCGGCTAAAAGAAAGAGGGATAAGGCCACTAACAGCCATAATCGATTCATGGTGTTTTCCTCCAATATCAAATTTTTTAGAATCTTTTCACAGTGGGAATACGCAATAATACTCAACAAAGATACTCTAGCATAGAATACTACCCTCCTAATCCATCAATTGTTAAATCTTTCTTAACTTTCATAAGGAGAAGCGAATATGATCCAACTTCAAAAAGATTCGATTACGGTATTTCAAAGTGGTTTATATCAAACCACCAGTACAGTTGTTGAGACTGAGGACTTTGTTTTAGTTACCGACCCTAATTGGCTGCCCAATGAAGTGGAGGAAATTAAGCGGCATGTTGCGAGAGTTCAAGGGGAGAAACAGCTTTTGCTATTGTTTACACATGGCGATTTTGACCATATTATCGGCTATCGGGCTTTTCCGAAAGCAAAAGTGATTGCCAGTAAAGGATTTACGGAACATCCGGGAAAACAGCAAACAGTGGAGGAAATTCGCCAATTTGATAACAACTACTATATTGACCGGTCTTATCCGATTGAATTTCCAGAGGTGGACATTGTGGTCGAGAAAGATGGCCAAACACTTGCCATTGGGGATACAACGATGACTTTTTATCTGGCTCCAGGCCATACCCATGACGGGATATTTACTGTAATAGAGCCGCTTGGTGTGTGGCTGGCCGGAGATTACCTTTCCAATTTTGAACTGCCATTTATCTCCCACAGCGCCAGAGCGTACAAGGAAACCCTTCGCAAAGCCGAAAGGATACTGGAAAATCATAAAATAGACATATTGGTGCCAGGACATGGACAAACCACTGCTACTAAAGAGGAAATCAAACAGCGAATCCAACGATCAGATAATTACCTGGACCGATTAATGGCAGCTGTACAGCATGAGGAAACAAGTATAATGACCGAATTAGCCAACGAAATGGCCTACCCATCTAAATCCACCAAACAATCTCATGAAGAAAATATCAGCATGATACGGAAAGAGTATGAAGAAGAAAAAGGGGACAGGCCCCCAGTACGTTAAAGCATTAACGTAACGGGGGCCTGTCCCCAACTTTTTGTTATTTTGTTACTGGTTTTTTCAAGAATCCTAGTAGAAGTGCTGAGATAATTGCTCCAATGACTACTGCCAACAAGTAGAGCAGCCAGTTGCCGTCAACTAGCGGGAAGACGAATACTCCGCCGTGCGGGGCGCGCAGGCCGATGCCGAAGAACATGGTCAAGGCTCCGGTTACCGCTGAGCCGACCATGACGGAAGGGATAACGCGAACTGGGTCAGCTGCTGCGAAGGGAATCGCACCCTCTGTAATGAACGATAACCCCATGATATAGTTTACTTTTCCTGCTTCACGGTCTTGCTGGCTAAATTTCTTTTTAAAGAAAGTAGTCGCAAGCGCGATTCCTAATGGAGGAACCATTCCAGCGGCCATAATGGCAGCCATTGGTCCATAAACGCCATTGGCGATCAATCCTGTGCCAAATACATATGCCGCCTTGTTGACAGGACCCCCCATATCAAAGGACATCATCAATCCAAGGACAATCCCAAGTAAAACAGCATTTCCTGTTCCGAGACCGGATAACCAATCAGAAATGGCGGTATTTAATGCCCCAACTGGTTTGTTTACTACGTATAACATGATTAATCCAGTAATGGCAATACCCAATAACGGATATAATAGAATCGTCTTAATTCCTTCCAAAGAGGTTGGGAAGTTTGCTAATAATTTTTTCAATCCCACTACTACATAACCTGCTAAGAAACCTGCGACAAGGCCGCCTAAGAAGCCTGCACCGCCGCTTGCAGCCATCATACCGCCCACCATACCTGCTGCGAAACCTGGACGGTCCGCGATACTCATGGCGATAAATCCAGACAACACCGGTACCATTAAGGCAAAAGCATTACCGCCGCCAATGGTCTTTAACGCTGCAGCAAATTCATTATAGCTCGGGTCATCGGGATTCGCGGAATTAAAGCCAAAAATAAAGCTGATGGCAATTAAGATACCGCCTCCGACAACAAAAGGAAGCATATTGGAAACACCGTTCATTAGGTGTTTATAGATGGTTGAGCCGATGCTGCGTCCCTTTTTGCCGGACTCATCATTTGTTTTTTCAGAAACACCGCCCTTGTAAATGGGGGCATCTTGTTTTAAGGCACGCTCAATCAATTCTTGCGGCTTGCGAATACCGTCCGCAACCGGCACTTCGATGACATGTTTGCCATTGAACCGGTTCATTTCAACCTTGGTGTCAGCAGCGACAATAACGGCTGTCGCATTTTCAATTTCTTCAGCGGTCAGAACGTTCTTCGCCCCGCCGGAACCATTGGTTTCAACCTTGATATCGACACCCATATCGGCTGCTTTGGCTTTTAAGGCATCAGCAGACATATACGTATGGGCAATACCTGTAGGACAAGCGGTTACTGCTACAACAAAGTCTTTTTTACCGGCCATGGATTGGGTTTCTTCTTCCTCTTCTTCATCATGGCTGTTAATGACGTTTAAAACCTCATCAGCAGTTTTTGCTTCTAAAAGCTGCTTGCGTACCTCTTCACGCATTAAAATAGTAGATAAACGGGCAAGTGCTTCCAAGTGGGTATTGTTTGCCCCTTCAGTTGCCGCAATCATGAAAAACAAGTGGGCAGGCTGGCCATCGAACGACTCATAGTTGACACCGCCAGTGGAACGGCCAAAGGCAATCGCTGCCTGCTTCACCGCTTTAGTTTTCGCATGGGGAATGGCAATCCCGTCGCCAATACCGGTTGTGCTTTGTGCTTCCCGATTTAAAATTTGCTGCTTATATTCGTTTCTGTCGGCCAATTTGCCGGCGTTATCCAAAACAGTAACCAGCTCTTCAATGACATCTGCCTTTTCACTGCTGGTTAAACCAAGATTCATGGTATCTTTCGTTAATAACTCGGTTATTCTCATGACGTTTCTCCTTTGTTAGATCTGTTGTAGCTTTACTTGTGGCAGTAAACTCTCAATTTTTTCAGGGGTGCATAGGCCAATGGAAAAGGCGGTAGCACTTCCGGAAGCCACACTAAAACGGAAGGCTTCTTCAATGGAGTTGGATTTAGCGTAAGTTGCAATAAATCCGGCTACCATGGAATCCCCAGCACCAACCGAGCTCTTTAATTCCCCTTTTGGAACAGTAGAAACGATGGCCATATCCTTATTGATGAGGACGGCGCCATTTCCTGCAAGGGATACAATGACATTTTGGGCTCCTTGGTTAATCAGCTCCCTGGCATAGGGAACAGCTTCTTCAGGTGTTGTGATTACGGTATTGAATAAATCGCCAAGTTCATGATGATTCGGCTTAATAAGGAAGGGTTTAAATGGGAGTACTTTTCTCAATAATTCACCTTCCGCATCCACCACAAACTTCGTACCGGTTTCGCCGCAAATTTTTACAAGCTCTTCATATGTGTCCGCTGGCATGGTGGAAGGGATGCTGCCTGCTAACACCAGGATATCCTCACTTGTCAGTTCTCTGATTTTTGCCTTAAGGGATTCAAAGTTTTCGGGGGAAATCGCAGGTCCCTTGGCGTTGACTTCTGTCTCTGTATCGGACTTTAGTTTGACATTGATTCTAGTATCTTCGTTGACTCTTACAAAATCTGTGCTGATTTGCAGGGTCTCTAGCAATGACTTTAGATAATCGCCTGTAAAGCCGCCGATAAATCCAAGTGCTTGACTGTCGACATCGAGTCTTTTTAAGACTTGTGATACATTAATTCCTTTACCACCAGGTAGTTTGGTTTCGTTTTTGGTGCGGTTTAACCCCCCAACGTTTACTTGGTCAAGCTCGACAATATAGTCGAGAGATGGATTTAACGTTACTGTATAGATCATAATGTAACCACCTTTATTGTTGTCTTACTATCATATTGTTCCTTTATGTCGGTATCTAACTCATTTGTTAGGATGGTAGCTGCATGGAGATTGGCGATTTTTGCAAAGGCAATCTCTGAAAACTTTGAATCATCAGCTAAAACGAAGGCTTCACAGGACAATGACATTGCTTGCTGTTTAATCATGGCCTCTTCCTGGTCGGGTGTCGTAAAGCCAAGTTCGGGGTGAATTCCGTTAACCCCCATAAAGCATTTATCAAACCGGTATTGCACCAAGCTTTCTAGGGCGCCTCGGCCAACCATTGCTTTGGTTGTCGGTTTTACGTAACCTCCGATTAAAAACGTCTTGATGTTTCTGTCCAGAAGCTGATTAGCGTGCGTGAGTCCATTGGTCACTACCACTATATTGACTGGCAGGAAAGGAACCATTTCTAAAACCGTGGATCCGGCATCTAAATAAATGGAATCTCCCTCTTCAATTAAACTGGCAGCAAATTCTGCAATCTGCTGCTTAGCTTGAAGGTTTATGGATGATTTTTCAGTCATGCTTGGTTCTTGCAGTTTGCCCTGAAGACGGGCCGCACCGCCATGAACTCTTTTTAAATACTTCATATTTTCCAACTGGGTTAAGTCACGCCGAATCGTAGATTCAGATGAATTTGTTAACTCCACAAGTTCTTGCAGCTTTACGGTATTCTTTTGTTTTAACGCTGCCAAAATAATTTGATGGCGCTCTGTCTCTAACAAAAATGCCACCTCCTAAAAATAACGCTTACAGTGCAACTAATATATCATACAGCTATTTTTGTCAAAAATCAATCACAAACAGCCAAAAACATTCATATCCAATCTTTACCGCTTTAACGCGGTGGGGGCCTGTCCCCCATTGCGTTAAAGCGAGTGTGTAAGTCAATTATAGTTGCTAATATATATTGGAATCTGCCGTAGGTCCGCGCCCGTATCTAACCATGGTTAAATATTTTCAGGGGATTATCAGCGAAACCTCGAGAAAAGACGGAAAGCTGCCGAGAGCCGTGAATGCCTGTGGGTGCGGAGGCAGCAGTAATGCAATTGGCGCGTTTGCCTATTATATTGAAGAAAAGGATGTTCGCTTTATCGGTTTGGTACCAGCAGAGGCACCATCCCTCACAGAAGGTGTTCCGGCCATAATCCATGGGTTTAAATGTTTGACTTTATTAGATGAAAACGGGAATTCCCAGCCGGACTACTCAATTGCTGCTGGGATTGATTGCCCTGGTGTCGGTCCGGAACACAGCTTCTTAAAAACAAGTAGCAGGGGCGGTATGTCATGCCTACCGGACAAGAGACTCTAGATGCCTTTCTTTTGCTTAGCAAGACAAAAAGAGTTATTCCGGGGCGCTTGAGAGATCTCATGCAGTGACCCATGCGGTCAAGCTTGCAAAAACAAATGACACCGGATTATGTAATTATCGTTAACTTGTCTGGTGGTAGGGTAAGGTAATTGAGCAGGTATATAGAATGTTAAAAAAGTAGAATTACAAGAGAAATCGGGCCTGTCCCCCAGTGCTTTAACTTATTAACGCAGTGGGGGACAGGCCCTTACAGATTAATGATTGATTTTTAAAGAGAGGTATTTTCCTCCTCTTTGCGAATAAATACCTTCGGTTTGGAACCATCTCCAAATTCGTTCGCCCGCTTGTTTGCCGATGACTCCACTCATAATAATCCCTGGAACTGCCCATTTGACGGGCAGACCTTTTACATAGTAAATATTGTTGGTCGCAAATTCTGTTAATACGATAGTTTTGTCAATTCTGCTGGTGACCTCAAATAAACTGTCCAATTTTTCTTTACACTGGCTGAATCTGAGGTTGATTTTTTCAATATCATTTTGTGGATTCCAATCTGCATGATGGATGCGGGGGAAATCTCGTAAAAAAAGGGCATTAAGCAGATGTTCGCAGTCTTTGAGTTCGGGAGTTGCTTTTATGGCAAGGTCTTCGATTAGGGGGTGCCAATCAGTACCAACACGATCATCCAGCCATTGGACAAACATTTGTAATTGTGTTAAGAATTGTTCGGTTTCTTGCTCTTTTGGTGAAATTCGCATCATATGGGGGAAAGCCGTAAAAATTAATTCTTCCCAAAAGGAGGGCTGACATTGCAGCCATGAGAGGGGACAGTCATTCTCTAAATGGCTGGTCATTAGTTTCGCAATAACCCGGAGAAACTCGTTTCGTCTTTTGTCGGAGCGTTTTTCGGATTTGTAGGCAATCAAATCCATCCCGTAAAATTCAAACAAGCCACGAGGCTGCAACTCAAATTCTGAACCAATGGCCAAATTCTTTAAATATTCCTCTTGATCGACCGGAATGTTAAAATTCTTCGAATAAATCTTAATCTCCAGCCCATTGCACCCAGGAGGTTTCAAGGTTTTACTGTCTTTTGACATAGCACCAGCCTACTTTCCTTAAAATATATTAATAAGGTCACGCATCTGTATTATATCCCCCTAAGAAAGAGAAGAATGGGGGAATTCATGATAATATGTGAATAATTTATGAAGGGACAGGCCCCCGTTGCAGTAATGCTTTAAAGCAGCGGGGGCCTGTCCCCCAGTACAGTGATGCTTTAGTGCAATGGTGGACTGCCCTATTAATGAAGGATTTTTTCTTCCCAGTAGGCTTCTCTTATGTTGATTTGTTTGCGTATTTTTCGGATGGTGTCGATGGTGATATGTCCTTCTTCGTAAAGGTTTTGTATATGGTCCCGTTCTGCTTGGAAGGCCTTAAGTTGGAGCTCTCTTTTTGACAGATTGAATTGGGTTCGGTCTGCCCCTGTTTTGGCCTGTTTCAGTTTTGTGATCATCTCATTGTATTCTCCGATAATGCTCAAATAAATGGACTCATTTTCAGAGGTCATTTGTGCTGTCAAAAAGCGGATAGCCGCTTTGGCCATGATTACTCTTAACTGGAGTGCTTTCTTAGCTTTGAAGCGGCGGTTTTCAATCCGTTCTTGGTACGTGGGTGAAAACATTAGGAAGAACCTAAAGATGGCTCCCTTAAGGAGCGACCAAATGAACAATCCTCGAAACCGTAATCGATTCGTTATAGCGAGCCTTATTCGCTGAACATATTCCTGTGCGAGAATCAAGGCATCACGGTTAATTTGGCCAGCTTTGACCAGTTTTTCAATATAGTCCGCCTCCGCATCAAGTGCCTTCATGCGTATTTCCGTTTCTGCCAATCTGATTTGCTCAGAGCTTTGAGCGCTTTGCAAGCTGATTCGATTTCGAATCTTGTTATAGTTCGCAATAACAGAAACAGCTGCACCTTGGTTTTTATCATTCATCATCCCCCGAACAGCTTGAATGGCTGCCTCGATTGTTTGGAGCATAGCGGTTCTTTCAAGTTCCACTTGTCTTTCATCGGTGTCGGCCTTTTCAGTTCTAGCGAGGATCGGTAAAAAAATACTAGCCGCTAGCAACGTGGCTAAAATGACCCCAGCAGCAATAAAAAGCAGCAACGAACGTTCGGGAAAGGGACTGCCATCTTCCAAAACATAAGGAATCGTAAAAGCTCCAGCTAAAGTCACGGCCCCTCTTACGCCTGAAATAGTCAAAATACCAATCGCCTTGAACGAAGGCATTTGGACTTGCTCCTTCAAAAGCCGTTCTAAAATCCAAACAGAAGAAATCCATAAAAAACGCAATAGGAAAAGAGACACTGAAATAATGACGATGTACATACATACTTTCCAATTATTAAACAGCGGGTCTTGAAAAATTTCTCCTGTTACTGCAGGGATTTGCAGTCCCAACAAGACAAATACCAGCCCATTTAAAATATATATAAGGACGATCCATGTACTGCGAGAGACCGTTTGAAGTTGATAAGATGGGGATTGATCCCGATCGCGGTAAATGCTGTGAACGATCCCGGACGCCACAACAGACAAAATACCTGAAAAATGGAGGTTCTCACTCAAATAATAAATCACAAAGGGCGTAAGTATTTGAATCAGCATATGAAGTGTCACATCCTCCATGCCCAGCCGTCGAATAAAGATCTTTAGCCTGATAACAAGGTAGGAGAGCACGGCTCCGCTTGCCAACCCGCCTACAGATATGACCAGAAAACTCAAGCTTGCATCTACTATGGAAAAAACTCCGGTCACAGTAGCAGCAACAGCAAATTTAAAGGCGACAAGACCTGAGGCATCATTCATCAGCCCTTCACCTTCAAGAATATGCATAATGGTCTTTGGGATTTTCACCCTGCTGGAGATTGCCCCTACAGCCACGACGTCAGTCGGAGACAGGATAGCTGCCAAAGCAAAAGCAGCCGGCAATGGAATCGACGGGATAAGCCAGTGAATAAGGAAACCGATGACAAAAACAGTGGCAAAAACCAGGCCCAGTGCCAGCAGCAAAATGGGTTTCCGCAGTTTCCACAGTGCCTTCCTGGAAACATTTTTTCCGTCATAAAATAGTAACGGAGCAATAAAAAGTACAAAGAATAATTCAGGGTCCATAGGAACATGTATGCCTAAGGGAAGTGAGGCAAGCAACACTCCTAAAGCAATTTGAATAAGCGGTACCGGTATGTATGGCAATAAGTGATTGATGAAACTAGAAAAGCCAATAATCCCAAGCAGTAGTAAAACAAGCAGGAAAAATTCCATAGGCAAGCCTCCTCACTAAGTATTTTGTGTAATTTATAAAGGATCTCTTCACTTTCCGCCATTTTTGTAAAATAAAAAGTACAGACACATGTCTGCGCTAGAAAGTAACAGTAATAGCAGCATTCTTATTAAGAGTTTTCCTTTTTACATGAAGATGAAGGAAATAATAAAGGACCCCGAGACAAGAGCTACCACTCCAAAATGACACGAAGATTATCGTAGATTACTTTAATGAAGAAAGAGCAGTGTTCAATATTAAATTAACCCTTTTTCTTGTAAGATGGAATTAACGAAAAAAAAGGAGGAGTCTAAATGGACAGGAATAAATTTTCCAGTATAGCCCATAGAGATCATGCTTTTTATAATCCAATGAGTGAAGCCAAAATCAAGAAAATGTTCCAAATCATTTCGCCGGATCCGCAGGAAAAAGTGATTGATATTGGGGCGGGCAGGTGCGAACTGCTAATCCGTCTTGTTGAAAAATATAATATAGAAGGGACAGCTATTGAATTATATAAAGGTGCTATCGAAGAGGCAAAGAGACGAGCACGCAATAGAATTCCTGAAGGGAAGATAGAATTTATCATTGGTGATGCTGGGGAAGCAGCGCAGGAATCTCCACAGGGAAGTTACGACATTGGAATCTGTATCGGTTCGACCCATGCCTTGGGCGGCTTAATCCCGACACTCCAGACATTTAGACATCTGGTTAAGAAAAATGGATACATATTGATTGGCGAAGGCTACTGGAAGCAAAAACCGAGCCCTGATTATCTAGAGGCTCTTGGGGGAGCGGAGGAGTCAGAACTGTTAAGCCATGCGGACAACGTAAAGGCAGGTACAGATCTCGGTCTTGTTCCCCTTTGGTCGTATACGGCCACACAAGACGAGTGGGATGACTATGAGTGGCTCTACTCCTCATCTATTGAAAATTATTGTTTAGAAAATCCGGAAGACCCAGATTGTGAGGACATGCTAAAGAAAATTCGGGCCTGGAGAGCATCCTACCTAAATTGGGGTAGAGAAACTATGGGTTTTGGATTATACCTTTTTAGAGTATAAAAAAGTGGTGTGGGGCGTCTTGACTTTTTTTGAGGGAGTATTGGCTTGTTTCCTGTACTTTCTGAAAAAGAACGATTTAACTAGTGCTCTGCACCAGCAAAGAAACATTAAACAAATTGGTCAAGAAGTTCAGGATTGAAAAGAGTACAGTAGATGAGTTAATCCGTAAAAATAATGTTGACAGTAATAGGTTAGAAGAGTAATATAGTAATTCCCGCTGGGGAAATTAATTTGCTTAAAAAATGTATTGACATTATCTTTTGTATCATGTAATATATATTCCTGTCGCCACTAAATGTTTTAAAAAAGTGATTGACATTAAATAGATTACAAGATATAATATTATTTTGTCAGCGAAAAATTGCTCTTTGAAAACTAAACAAACAATACGTCAGCAATAAATATTCGTTTCTATCGAAACGAAGCCAACGTTTTAACTTTTATGAGCTATATCAACTTTCTTGGA
>NZ_JBUCKX010000005.1:0-508306 GCF_054950115.1 Neobacillus camarae
ATTTATTTTTATCCATCATATTTCGGATCAATTGGCTATCATCCATTAGTCTTATCCCGGTTTATGGAACCTTTATTTTGTTGTACAGCTTCGCCGTAAACTATTTTAATTCATATAAAACATCGTATCAAAATGATTTAGCCATCCTCGACAAATATGCATCATTAAAGAGTATTGCCGTTTCGATGTTCATTGTATATTTGGATATTAACTTTATGTTTATCATAAAGACACTTATCCCTAATCCTTTTGCCACATTGCTCATCGTGATCTTCGGTTTCCTTGTGCATTTTGCCGTCTATCTGGTATTTATCCAAAAAATCAAAAAGGGCTGGAAGAATTTTTATGGAGAGTACGCCAAATCTGTCTATTAGAAGGGTAGATAAAATCATTGTCATAAGTTATATTCTTACCATTTTCATTCTAACCCTATCGTTTATAGGTGGATATTATTCCGAGGATACACATATGAAAGATAACATGACGTATTCCTTTGCCAAAATTTTGGTCAATAATATGACCCTTTCCTTTCTATTATTTTTGGGAATCCTTAGTTTGGGTTTGGTCAATATTGGATTAGCCATTTTAAATGGATTCACCATTGGCTCCGTCTTTTCCTATGGAGTGAACCATTGGGGAATATTCGATAGCTTGTTAAAAATAGTCCCTCATGGAATATTTGAAATTCCATCGATGATTATTAGTATTTCAGTAGGGTTTCTTCCAATATTATTGATGATTCAAATGGGGAGAAGCAAAAACAGGATTAACGTTAAATTTTACATAAAGTACATTTTTTTCGCGCTATTGGCCGTCTGTTTGTTAAACATTCTTGCTGCATTGATTGAGGCCAATATTTCAATGAAGTTATAGGGGGGATATGATATGGCGAAAAATGTTCTATCTAATAGATTGTTCATTGTTGTTCTATTATTGATGTTCATTTTCCTATATGCCTTTTTTTATGAACGATCTACAACAGGGATTTTTTTTATTTATCGTGATTTAGAACAGACTTTACAATCGAGTTTTTCTGAAGCGGAGCTCAATAAAATCCAGCAGTTTTTCCAAATGCTCAATAGTATGTACTTCCAAATTCCGGTCCAATTTATCAATACATTATTTAACTTATATGTTACTAGTTTTATTTTGTACGTGGGCCTGAGGGTGCAAAAAAGATGGAAGAAGAAGAGTCTGTCGAATTTAAGTTATTCCGACATTATTACGGTTTACTATACTAGCTTATATGCTGTTATGTTAAACTTTGCGATTCAAGTCGTGATCATGATTTCCACACACAATACAGTAGATATTTTGGACAATCGTTACTACCTACCTTATTGGGGACTATTTACGTTGCTCCAGGTAGGGATCATCATCTATGGGCTGTTTAAAAAATATCGGGTTTTATTGTTTCCGGTTATTTTATACAGTTTGATTTTCCTTGTTCAATTATGTTTTCAGTGGATCATTTAATCGGGGTGTTACATATGGAAGATGTATTAGCAGTACGTAATATTTCAAAAACCTATAATCAAACTAATAAGGTTCTTGATGATATTTCCATCAATATTAAAAGAGGGCAGATTGTTTTTCTGGTTGGGGCAAATGGGGCGGGGAAAACCACATTAGTCCAAATCCTATTAGGGATTTTAGGCTGCGATGAGGGGGAAATCATTTTTCAAAACCAAACCTTGAAACAGCCTTTTCCAACGGAAGTGAAAAAAGAGTTTGGTTACATGCCGGATGAGCCATTATATATCGAGTACTTATCCGCTCTTGGAAATTTACAGTACTACTGCGCTCTATATAAGAAAAATCTCCCAAATAAAGAGCTTGAACGGTTATTAGCGGCCTATGGATTAGATGGAAAAAATCGTAAATTGGTGAAAAACTTTTCTCGAGGCATGAAACAAAAACTGGCTCTTTGTTTTATTGATATCATCAATCCTAAATTAATTGTCATGGACGAACCGACGATTGGATTGGATCTTGTTAGTATTGAATTTTTGAAATCACATATTTTACAATTTGCCAAACAAGGCCAATCCCTGTTTATCACCACACATGACATGGCCTTTTGTCATTCTATAGCCGATGAAATATATATCTTAAATAATGGAAAGGCATCGAAATTACAACATAAATATAAGCTAACCAATGAACAAGATTTGAACGCAGCTATATTAACTGAACTTAGTGAATTAGGGTGAATCGGGGATGGAAGGAAAAGGTTTTCTACATAACAAAAGATTATGGACTATCATCATTTCTCTGTTGGCGGTTTTATTAGCGGCATTTATCTACTTTATCATCCTGCAATTAAAACCACTTGAAATGAAATCAACTCAAGCAAAGGAACAAAGCAAGTATTATACCATAAAAGGTCCTGAGCCAATTTCAATAGATGGAACGATTTATCCAGAAGAGGAACAAATCGTTACTAAGCTATTATTCAATGAACAATATGAAACCGAGATTGCGGTAAAGGATGGGCAGCTGGTCAAAAAGGGTGACTTGATTCTAACCGCCATTAATAAGGAAATGAAAGACCAGGCACAAATGAATGATGATAAGATAGCAAAACTACAAAATGATATTACGAAAAAAGAATCTCAAATAGCAAGCCTATCGAATGAATTAAAAAAGTTAGATAGTGATGTGCAAACCATATCGCAGCAAATCCAAACCCTTACTCGGGAAATTGACAGTACTTCGACGGTTCAGACTCAAGTAACTGCTGACAGCGATGAAACCAATCAGGTTCCGAACAGTGGTACCAATAATACGGAACAGGACGTCCTGTTGAAAAAGAAGACTGCTGAATTAGCAACCTTAACGGACAAGCGCGAAAGTCTGAAAATGGACATCGAACAGAAGAAGGCAGAACAAAAGGTCGAAATCGATTCCGTTGAGGCGTTAACAGCAGAAAAAGAAGAACTGTTTAACCAAAATGAATACATAACGAAAAGAATGAAAAATGAAGTGTTTGCTGAGCAAAATGGAACGGTTTATTTTAACAATTACATTGGCCAACCTGAAACGAATGAATTATTGAAAATCGTATCGGATCCCTTAATTGTTCTAAGCGAAGTTTCCCAATTCGATTTTGAAGAAATCACCGAAAATGCACCCGTAACCATTCGCGATATTGTGTCTAATGGTGAATTCAAGGGAAAGGTTTTGAAAAAACTTCATTTGCCAAAAGATGCTGGCAATGAATCTTCCCGATTCCAAGTTATATTTGCCATAGAAGGCGATATTCAGATTGGATATGATGTCGTAGTCACGCTTAAATCAGAAAAAATTGACCTGCCGCTAAATACCATTGAGGAAGACGAGCAGGGAAATCAATATGTTTACCTTAAACAAAAAAATAACGAGGATTTAAAAAGAAAAATATCTTGCGAAAAGACGATTAACCAAATCTGTCAGTTAAATGATCAAAGCCTGCAGATGAATGAACAAATTAAAGTCCTGGGCACTGGTGATGAACATGATACAGTTAAGTAATCTGGATAAAGAATATTTTGTCGAGGGTGAAAAGATATCCGTTTTAAAAAATATAAATTTAAATATTGCAAAAGGTGAATTTATTGCGATAATGGGCAGGTCAGGGTCAGGTAAGTCCACACTTTTAAATATATTAGGTTTATTGGACAATGACTATCATGGTGTATTTCTGTTGGAAGGCAGGGATATAACCAAACAATCCGATAAGGAAATTTCCAAATTGAGAAATCATATGATCGGATTTGTGTTTCAGAAATTTAATTTACTAGACCGTTACACCATATACGAAAATCTTCAACTGCCGTTGCTGTACAGTAACCATTTTATCTCAAGAAAAAGAGACATCTTGCTTTCACTTGATCAAGTGGGTATAAAGGATAAAGCCAATAAATATCCTGCCCAATTATCTGGCGGCCAGCTCCAACGGGCTGCGATTGCCAGGGCGATCATCAATAATCCGGAGCTCATTATTGCTGATGAACCCACCGGTGCATTAGATAGTAAGACATCAGAGGAAATTATGCGAATCTTTAAGAGAATTCACGAGAACGGAACGACCATCATCCTTGTTACGCATGATCAGAAGATAGCCGATTATGCAGAGAAAACCATCTTTTTATCCGATGGAATCATTACTCAAATGGTGTAAATACATGAAGACGATACCGGTTATGTACATGGCTGTAAAGGCCATTTTTAAACAGAATATCAATCGGGCCATCCTATCGATTATTGGAGTAGTGATTGGTGTGGCTGCTGTCATTACTGTTGTTTCAATCGGAAGAAGTTTTGAAAAATATACGATTGAAAATCTGACAGGAAAGAACGAAGATGGCATTCGGATAGTGGTCAACTTTTTTCCAGAAAATGAGGAGTTATATCATAATAACTTTTCGTTCTTTGATGAACGTGATGTCAACTTACTAACATCAATCGATGGAATTCATAAGGTAAGGATGAAAGAAAACGACAATGAAGTCCTCAATGTAGATTATGACCTGGAGCAAAAATTACAGGGAACCACAGATGTCTCAAAACAAACAAAAACAATCGAAACAGAATATATTGGGAGAACGGTAACGGATACAGATGAAATGTACCATTCAAAGGTAGCGATGATTCCGAGCGATTTGTTGAATGCGGATTTGGGGCATAGTTCGATTTTTTTAAACAAGACCATCAAACTAAACGAACAGACTTTTACGATTATCGGTATATATGAGGCCCAAGATCAGCTCACGGGCTCCAATCCTATTTTCGTACCTGAGAATACATTTAATCAATATTTTGGCCAGAATAATAAATTTCAATATGTAGAATTTTATGTTAACGAACCAAACCGAATCAATGCCATCATCCATGAGATACAGCAGAAGCTAGCCAGTGAGGGGATCAACAGGCACTTAGGAACCTATGACATTACCAATACATCTGCCGTTTCTAAAAATATCTCCCAACTCTTTTCCGTCATTACGATGGTGGTTGCCTCCATCGCCGGCATTTCCCTATTTATTGCCGGTGTCGGAATTATGAATATGATGTATACTAGCGTTTCGGAACGCAGGCGTGAAATTGGTGTAAAACGGGCTTTAGGTGCTACTAAAAAACAGATTATGCATCAATTCCTTTTAGAGGGAATACTTATTTCTTTATTGGGAGGTTGCATTGGCCTCCTCTTTGGATGGTTATTATCCCAATTCCTGTCCATTTTCTTCCCATTTCATGTTCAAATTGATTCTTTTACAGTATTGCTGGCTATTGGCATTTCGTCTATTGTTGGGATTGTATTCAGTTTTGTTCCAGCAAAAAAAGCAGCGGCTCAAAACACTATTGCCATTTTACAATAAAAGGGGGTATGAAGGGAATGGGAGTTCTTCAAATGACTCTGTTAGCATTTGTCGCTATTATTATCATCATTACCGTATTTATCGATTATGCCTTTTATTTAGGGTATAAAAAGGGTGACATTACTTTTAAAAAATCAATTCTTTTTAACGTATTGTGCTCATTATTTGCCGTAATCGTTTCTTGTATCCTGCTAGCATTTGTATTTTAATATCATTTTCTTTTTTAAATAGAAAAATCTATTAAAGAAGGGTGTTGACTTCCGCTTCAGTCGCTCAGCAAACCCGTTGGCGTGCCGGGGAGCCTCGTCGGCGCGGTAAGCGCCTGAGGGGTCTCCCCAGCCCCGTAATCCCGCAGGAGCCGAGCTTATCCGCTCCATCAACAGAGTATATAAAAAAGCGACAATATCGTTTAACAGAGCCTAATAGAAAAGGCAAACGAGACTAAGGCTTTTTCATTTGTTGTAAAAACGGATGAAAGGCTTTTTTTCGTGGGAAAAGATGATTTTCCGATTAAATTTGTTATGTTATGATATAAATCACAAATCCTTTATTGGGTTTACACTATACTAATAGTAGAAAAACATTTTCATTAAAAGAGGGATAGGACTATGACGATTGCATTGGAACAAGAAAAAGTAAACGAGTTGGTGGATCGTTTTTATAAAAAACTGTTAAATGACTTTTACTATGTTTCCATATTTAAAGAAAGGGGTGTGGATATTGAGCAGCTGAAGGAGCGCCAACGGATGTTTATTAACCGCTTAGTTTCCGAAGATGCTTCAGAGGGGAATGAAACGCACGTTTCTCAGGTAAAAGAGAGGCACCCCTTCAAGATTGCTCCAGAAAGGGCGGAGAATTGGTTCTATACCATGAAAGAAACGATTGACGAAATGGACCTGGACGTAAGCGTTAAGAAACAACTTAAAGAGAAAATTTAGTTTTTAGCTATTAAGTAAAATGATATAAAAAGGCATAGTATCAAGAATTACATATCTTTATCTAATTACGTTTTTGATATGATCAAGAAAAGAGGAAAGTGACTTTGCCATTTCTGGAAGGCCACTGTCCTCTTTTCTAAAGTCTGGTGAATTTGTATTTCTTCAATGAAAAGAATAGGAAAAGACCAAGAGTAACGAGGGTCCACATGAGTGAGGTGGCAGGATTAATATTGTGGATAACAAATAGGGATGGAATGTTACCAAAGGCAGAGTCCTTCATCGTGAAGAACCACCCCAACATCATATTATTCGCAGCGTGCGCTCCAATCGACAATTCACTGCTGTTCGTTTTTACGGTGATATAACACCAAATGGATCCGGTTATCACATAATCCGCTCCAACCAATATCGGGGAGTATCCCATTTCGGGATTGACGAAATGGAGGGCGCCAAAAATCGCACCGGCTATTAGAGATAAAAGAAACGGTAGGCGAATCCACTTCCCGATCAACTGCAAGAGATATCCTCTGAAAAATAATTCCTCACAAGTCGTCTGTATGGGAGTTAAAACCAGAACGAGCACAAATAAAATTAAAAAATCGGGAACTCTAATATCGTTGAATGAGTAATCCCCAGGGTTTAACATAGCATCGATGATGGAAGTCAGACCCTGGATTACAAAGAAGATAATAAATCCGAAACCAATTCTCTTCCAATCTACTTTTCTATAGGGAGTAATGAGAGATGTGAATGTTCGTTTATGAATGAAACGAATCGCAACAAACAGGCCCAACAGCCAAAACAAAAATTGGGAATTCATCAAGGCGAAATACAGTAACGGGTTAATTCCTACAAAATCTTCTTTTTCAAAATCAAAATAGGTATGTGGGTTTCCATCTGTATCCACGATCCAGTCACTAATCATGACATATGGAAGCCCTCCGGCAAAGATAAACAGAACAATGACAATTAAAGAAGACACATACCGTTTCCAGCTATTCTTTCCTTTTTTTACTGTAATAAAATCCATTTTTATGAACTCCATTATTCTAATAGATTTATTAAACCTCCAAATTATTACACTATCAATGAGATATACAATGTAGTTTTATGAAAAGGCTGCTCAAGTTACTTGAGCAGTTTTTTATTTTGTTTCACAGGAAGGAAGATATTTAAAAAGATTATGCAAAATTATCCAAATTTATGACAACGATTAAAAAAACTAATCTTGATGATATAGAATACTAATTTTTCTTATTATCTCAATTTTGTTATTATTCTAATAAATTAAAGACAGGTTGTCAAAGTATCTGACAAAGTCTTACAAAAATTGAAAAGAAAAGGGGGAAAACTTCATGGACGTCATACAGTTAAGAAGAGATTTTCACCGTTATCCCGAATTAGGGTTTACTGAATTCCGAACAGCATCTAAAGTGGTGGAAATACTGAAATCATTAGACTATCACGTCTTATATGGCCAGGATGCAATCGATTCTGACTCAAGACGAGGGGTTCCTTCTGAGCATGAATTAGAGGAAGCGTTTAAAAGAGCTGCACAAAATGGGGCAGACCCAGCCATCATGGAAAAAATGAAAGGCGGCCATACAGCAGTTGTTGGCGTGTTAAAAGGCAAAAAGGAAGGTCCGACAGTTGCTTTCCGATTTGATATCGATGCTTTGCCAATCCAAGAAAGCCAAGCTGACGAACATTATCCAAATATAAAGGAATTTGGTTCCAAGTTCAAAGGAAATATGCATGCCTGTGCCCATGACGGGCATACGGCAATGGGGCTGCTGCTGGCTGAAAGTATGGCAGACCGGGAATTTGCCGGCACATTGAAATTGATTTTTCAACCAGCAGAAGAAGGCGGACGCGGCGGGTATGCCATGGCCCAAAAAGGGATTGTCGACGATGTGGACTACCTGTTTTGCTCGCATCTTGGCTTGGACCTTCCGCTTGGTGAAGTTCATGGGGGAAATTCCAAATTCTTGGCTTCTTCTAAACTGAAAGCCTATTTTTACGGCGTTCCATCCCATGCCGGAGGAACTCCTGAAAAAGGCCGAAATGCCTTATTAGGGGCAGCCACGGCCTTGCTAAATATCCATGCCATACCTCGGTTCAGCGGCGGGACAACCCGGGTAAATGTCGGAGTCTTAGAAGGCGGCACCGCGGCCAACATTATCCCTAGCGAAGCTTCCATGGTGATAGAGGTCCGCTCCGATTCAGGTGACATAAAGGAAGAACTATCGGAGCGAGTTAAAACCATTGTCGAGCATAGTGCCCTGATGCACGGGTTAACATCCAGCATCGGAGTCATTGGCGAAGCCACGACGATACAGCCGGATCCCGAAATGATCTCCGTCGTTCTTGAAGAGGCCAAGCAAATTGATGGGTTTACTAGTTTCAAAGAAGATTGTGACATTAGTTTGGGCAGTGAAGATGCTTCTTTCCTAATTAAGCGGGTTCAGGAAAGAGGCGGGAAGGGAACCTATATGAATATCGGCTCTCCGCTGCCAGCCCCGCATCACCATCATCAATTTGATATCGATGAAGCTGTGCTGCCATTAGCCGTTCAACTTTTGGTAAGAATCGGAAAACGCATGTTAATTTAATAGAATTCTATTTTATCAACTATACATACCGTTTTCCGAATTTTTTATAACCAATTAAAAAAAGGGGGTTTATTTATGACAAAACGTTTTAAAAAGTTCAGTTGGCTCCTCACCGTTCTTCTTTTGCTATCTGCTGCCCTAATCGGATGCAGTTCGGACAGCACGAGCGGAGAAAAAAAACCAGCCAGCGGTGATTCTGCTGTGAAAAAAGGGGGAGACCTTCAGGTTGCGATTGATGCACAGCCGCCAACACTTGATCCCCAAGTTTCCACCACCACTGCCACCAAAGAAATTGCCAGACATATCTTTGAGACATTGCTGGTGCTGAATCCGGATTATGAAGTGCAGCCGATGCTGGCCGAGAAAGTCGACAAAAGTGATGATGGGTTAACCTACACCTTCCATTTAAGACAGGGTGTTAAATTCCATAATGGCAAGGAAATGACAGCTGAGGATGTTGTGGCATCCATGAATCGCTGGTTAACCGTATCGACACGTGCAGCCAATGCGATTGGAAAAGGTCAATTTACCGAAAAAGACAAATATACGGTTGAATTAAAAGTTGAAAAGCCAACCGTCGGCGTATTGGATGTTATTGCATCCACCAATCAGTTTGCCGCGATTATGCCGAAAGAAATTATTGAAAATGCCCCTAAAGAAGGCGTTAAGGAAATTGTTGGGACAGGCCCATTTAAACTTGTGGAATGGAAACCGGACCAATATATTCAAGTAGAAAAATACGATGATTACAAGCCAGTCGAAGCTAAGTCTGACGGCTTGGCAGGTAAAAAGGAAGCTTTCGTGGACAATATTTTCTTTAATGTAGTCACGGATGGTTCTACTAGAATGGGTGGTCTAACAACTGGCCAGTACCAGATTGCCTATCAAATTCCAAATGATAACTATGAACAAGTCGACAGTTCCTCCGACATGAAACCAATCTTAAATTTATATGGCGGACTAACCTTTGTGTTTAATAAAAAACAGGGCCCATTTACCGACCAAAAGCTCCGCCAGGCGGTTAACACTGGCATTAATAATAAGGATGTTTTGATGGGAGCCTTTGGCAATGATAAATTTTATCGGTTGGATAATGGCTTAATGTACAAAGACCAAGCCAAATGGTACACAGATGCCGGAAAAGAATATTACAACCAACATGATAAAGAAAAAGCGAAACAATTATTAAAAGAGTCAAGTTATAAAGGGGAAGAAATCCGCATTTTGACAACTCGTGATTACGAGTACAGCTATAATTCCGCTGTGGTTTTGAAAGAAGAATTAGAAAAAATCGGGATTAAGGTAAAGCTGGACGTCGTCGATTGGGCAACACTAACCACAAAACGAAATGACCCGGCTTCCTGGGATGCGTTCATTACCGGTTTCTCTCCTGTCTCACTGCCGACACAAACCTTGCCGTTAGACCCTGGTTATGCTGGCTGGCCGGTGGATGAAAAGCTGCAGCAGTATACGGAACAAATTCGGACAGCTGCGTCAGATCAAGATGCCTATAAGGTATGGGAACAGATGCAGGAATATGCCTGGAAGGAGTATGTCCCATACATCAAAATTGGCGATTACTATACGTTCCATGCCTATAGAAATCAAGAAATCAAAGGAAATACTTATTTTGAAGGAATGATTCTTTGGAATACAAGTCTGACAAAATAATCACTTACTAGATAACAAGAGGCTGTCTTGGGTGGGATGCCCCTCACTGCTGAAACCATATGGACATTGGAGCCATACGTTCAACTAGGACCTTATAGCAGTGAGGTTTCACCTTGCTTTTTGCCGGCCTCTAATAATCTGTTCATTTTTCTGCTGAAGGAGGCTTGTTTTATTTGAAATCATATATCTTAAAACGGATTTTCTCACTCATACCGGTTCTTTTAATTGTTTCGATTGTGGTTTTTATGATAATCCATTTGACCCCAGGTGACCCGGCAGCCGTGATGCTCGGTCCTGAAGCCAGCCAGGAAGATATCGCGCAATTGAAGAATGACCTGGGACTGAATGACCCAGTTTATCAACAATATTTCCATTGGGTCGAAGGGGTATTCCAAGGAGATTTAGGCGATTCGTTTTTTATGGATAAACCCGTAACGGCTGCCATAGTGGAGCATCTTGGCCCGACTATTTCGTTAGCCATTTTGTCGCAAATTACCGCCATTCTGATCGCCTTACCTTTAGGAATAATCGCGGCCAGAAAGCGGGGCACTCTTACCGACCAAACGTTTATGGGAATTTCCTTGTTAGGAATCTCCATCCCCCATTTCCTCTTCGGACTGTTCTTGATTATTATTTTGGCCATTAATTTAAGGTGGCTTCCAGTAGCTGGATACCGCCCATTAAGTGCCGGATTCTGGGAACATCTTAAATATCTCATTATGCCTGCGATTGCCTTGGGCACTGGCCAAGCCGCACTGATTGCACGGATGACCCGATCGTCTATGGTGGAAACCCTGAACTTAAATTTTATTAAAACAGCTAGGGCAAAAGGGCTCCATGAGCGGAAAGTGATCTATAAGCACACTTTAAGAAATGCTTTTATCCCAATTTTAACGGTTATTGGACAAACCTTTGGAACACTCGTGGCCGGGGCGGCCGTTACCGAAACGGTATTTAACATTCCCGGCATTGGCCAATTGATCATTAATTCAGTAGAACGAAGAGACTATATGGTCATCCAAGGTACGGTTCTAATGGTTACCGTCACCTATGTTCTGATCAATTTAATCGTCGACTTGCTCTATGGTGTCATTGACCCGCGGGTACGATTGAAAAAAGAAGCGTAAACATACTTTGTCCTGAATGGAGGTTTTGGAATGGAACTGGTTGTGGAAAAAAAGCGGCAATTGAGCGATTTTAGACGGGATATTAACCGGGAAAGAAGACGTTTGTTTGTCCGCCGATTTTTTTCAAATAAATTGACGGTAACAGGAAGTGTCATCCTCCTGTTGACTCTGCTTATTACGTTAGTAGGTCCGTTGCTCTCGTCTTATACTCCCTATGAAATGGTCGTGTCGAGCAGGTTAAAAGCACCTAGTGCAGATCATTTGCTTGGTACCGATAACTTGGGCCGCGACCTATTTGCAAGGGTCGTCTATGGGGCAAGGGCCTCCATGGGTGTCGGATTGTCTGTTGCCATTATCACATCGATCCTGGGAATGATCATTGGTTTATATTCCTCCTATTATAAAATTTTGGATCATATTTTAATGCGGATTTGTGACGGCTTGATGGCCTTTCCGGCGATTTTGCTGGCTATCGCTTTAATGGCAGCGTTAGGGACGAAAGTAGAAAATGTCATTATCGCTTTAAGTGCCGTTTTTACCCCTTATGTCGCACGGGTGGTGCGTTCAGCGGCACTGGTCGTACGGGAACAGACGTATATTGAAGCGATGAAGGCCCAAGGAGCTTCGTCGCTAAGAATCATCTGGGGACATATCGCGCCCAATACTCTATCCCCGTTGATTGTTTACGCAACCTTTATTTTTGCGGATGCGATTATTATCGAAGCCGGATTGAGCTTTTTAGGTGTAGGCGTACCGGCACCGGATCCGAGCTGGGGAAACATCCTGTATGATGGAAAACTGGTTATTTTTAATGCATGGTGGATGACCTTCTTCCCGGGGTTTGCCATTATTTTAAGTGTATTGGGCTTAAACCTGTTTGGCGATGGATTAAGAGACTTATTAGACCCGCATACAAACCGGGCGAAGAAATAATTGGGGCAATCGAGTGATGAAGGAGGCATTTGAAAATGGGAGATCACCTGCTAGAGGTAAATAACCTTAAAACTCATTTCCAAACTGAAAGAGGAAAGGTCACGGCTGTTGATGGAATTTCCTTTCATGTAGACCGTGGTGAAGTGTTAGCCATTGTGGGGGAATCCGGATGCGGAAAGAGTGTGACAGCACAATCAATTTTACGTTTATTTGAAGAAAATGGGGTCACCACTTATGATGGAGAAATTAATTTTGAAGGAAAAAACCTTTTGAATGTGTCCGGATCTGAAATGAGAAAAATTAGGGGAAACGACATATCGATGATCTTCCAAGATCCGTTAAGTTCCCTTAATCCTGTTTTTACGATTGGAGACCAAATCATGGAGCCGATTATGCTCCATCAAAAGCTTTCGAAAAAAGAAGCCCATCAAAGGGCAATTGAAATGCTGAAATTAATCGGGATTCCGGCGCCTGAGCAAAGGATTCATGAGTATCCTCACCAAATATCTGGAGGGATGCGGCAGAGGGTCATGATCGCCATAGCCCTTGCTTGTCAGCCCAAACTGCTGATCGCGGATGAACCGACAACGGCCTTGGACGTGACCATTCAATCGCAGATATTGGAATTGATAGACAGCCTGAGACAGAAATTGGACATGGGCATCATGCTGATTACCCATGATTTAGGTGTCGTCGCCCAGCACTGTACAAGGGTTGCCGTTATGTATTTAGGGGAAGTGGTGGAAGAAGGGGATGTGGATTCCTTATTCGAAAATCCGCTCCATCCCTATACGCAAGGACTAATCAATTCGATTCCCCAACTCACAGGCGACCGGAATCAAAAGCTCTCAATTATCAAAGGTATGGTCCCTTCATTGAATGACATTCCAAAAGGCTGCCGATTTGCTCCAAGGTGCCCTTATGCAAGTGCAAAGTGTATGAGCGAAAAACCGGAATTAGAAACGCTGGATAACCATAAACGAATTATGTGCTGGAACTATAAAGAGATAGAGGAGGCTGTATCGAATGCAACATGAAGCGGTAAAATGGGAGCCACAACCGGAACCAGAGAAGGAGAAAAAGCTTCTAGACATAAAAGGTATTAAAAAATACTTTCCAGTTAAAAATTCGATAGGGGTCACCCAGAAATTTGTGAAAGCGGTCGATGATGTCACCTTTCATTTATACGAAGGAGAAACGTACGGTCTGGTTGGCGAGTCTGGCTGCGGAAAAAGTACCCTGGGCCGGACCATCTTACGGTTGACCGCCCCTACGGAAGGTGAAGTCTTTTTTGGGGGAAAGGATATTTTTAAACTATCAGACTCAGAGTTTAGGAAAGAACGGCAAGACCTGCAAATGGTGTTTCAGGACCCGTATTCTTCATTAAACCCGAGAAAAAGGATTGGAGACAGTATCGCCGAACCGATGGTGATCCACAAAATCGGAACCAGTCAAGAGCGGATGGAGCGGGTTTTTGACATTCTGGAAAAGGTGGGTCTCCATGCGGAAGCGTATTATCGCTTTCCCCATGAATTTTCTGGCGGCCAGCGGCAGAGAATTGGTCTGGCCCGAGCATTGGTCGTGAACCCCAAGCTGGTCATTTGTGATGAGCCGGTTTCAGCCCTTGATGTATCGATTCAATCGCAGATTATCAACCTTCTCGAAGATTTACAGGAAGAGTTTGGACTGACCTATTTATTTGTCGCGCATGATTTAAGTGTTGTAAGGCATATTTCCGATCGAATTGGCGTCATGTACCTGGGAAAAATGGTCGAGGAAGCAGAGACGGATGAGCTTTTTGCCAATCCGCTTCATCCGTACACTCAGGCATTATTATCGTCCATCCCACACCCAAATCCGAAAATGAAACAAGAAAAGATTAACCTAACAGGAGAAATTCCTTCTCCTATTAATCCTCCGTCTGGGTGCACTTTCCATACTAGATGCCCCTTGGCGAAAGACATCTGTAAACAAGTTGTACCGGAAAGGGTTGAAAAGGCACCGGGCCATTTTGTGGCATGTCATTTACAGCAATAGTCCCTCAAAAAATACAAATGGGGTGAAGAAATGAAAACGGAGATGAACAATTTAATAGAAGAAATTTTTTCAGAGATGATTGAGTGGCGAAGGGATTTTCATCAGCATGCTGAATCCGGATGGCTCGAATTCCGCACCGCGTCTTTAGTGGCTGAAAAACTGGAAGAGTGGGGGTATGAAATCAAAATCGGAAAAGAAGTTATTGATACCCAAGCAAGAATGGGGGTTCCTCCAGAGGAGGTCTTGCGGCTGCATGAACAACGGGCGCTGGCGCAAGGAGCCAATGCCAAATGGCTGGATTCCGTAAAAGGCGGATATACCGGTGTGGTGGGAATCCTTGAAACCGGTCGCCCCGGACCAACGATTGGCCTTCGCTTTGATATGGATGCGCTGGATTTAGTGGAAGCAAACGATCCGGAACATGTCCCGGAAGCCATGGGTTTCCGTTCCATAAATGAAGGGATGATGCATGCCTGCGGCCATGATGCCCATACCTCGATTGGATTAGGCGTGGCGAAATTGTTTTCCGAGATAAAGGAGGAATTGTCAGGAACAATTAAGCTGATTTTTCAGCCGGCGGAAGAGGGAGTCCGCGGCGCCAAATCAATGGTTGCCGCCGGTGTATTGGATGATGTGGATGTGTTTTTTGCCAATCATATCGGGACAGGCGTTCCGCTAGGAGAGGTAGTTTGCTCCAATAACGGCTACTTGTCGACAACCAAAATCGATGTCACCTTTTCTGGAGTATCTTCCCATGCAGGCAAAAAACCGGAAGACGGCAGAAACGCGTTGCTTGCAGCGGCCTCTGCGGTCCTTAACCTGCATGCAATTCCCCGTCATGGCGGCGGCAACTCCAGAATCAATGTGGGGGTCCTAAACGCCGGAACCGGAAGAAATATTATTCCGTCCTCCGCCAAGTTAAAGATTGAAACCCGTGGTGATAACCCTGAGGTCAATGAGTTTATTTTGGCCAATGCTATCCAGATTTTGAAAGGAACAGCGATGGCCCATCAGGTGGATGTTGACATTGACATCGTGGGAGAGGCCAAATCGGTGGAATGCAGCGAAGAACTTGCGGAATATGTTCAGCAATCCATCCAAAATATTGAGGAAATTGAGCAGGTTCATTTACTTACGAATGAAAGCTCAGGTTCTGAAGATGCGACCTATATGATGGAAAGAGTCAAAAGAAACGGGGGCTTAGCGACCTTTGGCATCGTAGGAACCACGCTTGCGGCCGGTCATCATAATGAAAGATTTGATATTGATGAACGGGGTATGAAAATCGGCGTAAAGGTAATGGCCCAATTTGTTTTGAATGCCAAAAACCTGAAGGTAAATAAAGCGGTAGTTTAATATTTTTCTAATACAGGGAGCCCCCCGCAGGCGCTTATAGCACCGAGGAAGTTCTCCGGCACGCCCGCGGGTTCGCTGAGCTTCTTTCGCTGCAATCAACAGCCATATTTAATAAAAAAATAAAAAAAGAGATAGGGGTGCCAGGATATGAAGGAAACGATTTCTTTTGCAGCCACCGGTGATTATCTGCCAACACGACGGATCCCCAGTTATGAGGATGCAAGCTTTAAAAATATCGAAAAAGTTATTAAGCAAGCGGATGGAAGGATTACCAATCTCGAGATTAGCATTTTGAACAAGGAAGGTACCCCCGGAGCGATTCCAGGCGGGACACATATCAGAACCACGCCAGACCGGCTGGACGATTTAAAGGCGTTTGGATTTAATCTTGTGGGTACAGCTAATAATCATGCATTTGACTATGGATTTGACGGACTCGAAGCGACAAACCATCACTTGGACGAAGCCGGCATTCTACATACAGGCACCGGAGAGAATTTATATGAAGCGGGAAAGCCCGTTTTTCTAGATACCACCGCAGGGCGGATTGGGTTTATCTCGGTTTCAGTCGTTTCCCATTTGACCCACATGGCAACGGAACAAAGGCATAATATCAAGGGGCGCCCGGGAATCAATGGTCTTCGCCATATACGCAGGCATATCATCAGTTCAGAAGAACTTGCGGTGTTGAAGACGATTGCCGATAAAACAGAGGTGAATTCATTCACGCAAATGTCGATTAAAGAAGCGTTTATGCTGCCCTTTCCGGAAGGCACGCTGCCATTTGGCAGGGATCAATACGGATACCCGATGGTGTTTGAAACGGGAGAAGAGCAGGGTCTTATAACAGAACCCAATGAAAATGATATGAAACGCATCGAAGGGGTCATTGATGATGCTTTACGACAAGCAGATTATGTGATGGTCAACTTCCATGCCCATGAAATGAAGGGGACCAATAAGCGGATTGGCGCTGACTTTGTGGGGAAAGCGGCGAGACGGTTTATTGATGCGGGTGCTCATGGAGTGATTGGCCATGGTCCGCACACCATGAGGGGCATTGAAATTTACCGTGGAAGGCCGATTTTTCACAGCTTGGGGAACTTTATTTTCCAAAATGAAACGCTGGATGCCTTGCCTCAGGATTTTTACGACAATCATAAAATCCCTAATGAATTTGGTGTCATGCAGGCAATGGACAAAAAGTCGTTCAATGGCACGAAGGGATTGTTAAGTATTCCGGAAATGATGGAGTCCGTCCTGCCCTTCTGGACCATGAAGGATGGAGAAGTAATCGAAATAACCTTATACCCGTTAGAACTTTCGCATGGAAAAAAACGCCATCAAAACGGATTTCCGGAAATTACGAAGAATGAATCGATATTAAAAAGACTGCAAGAGCTATCCGAACCGTTCGGAACAAACATCATCATTGAGGATGGAATCGGGAAGATATATGGGAAAGTGACATCTGAAAAAATGGCATCGGAGGTCAAGTTTGTCTAGTGATAAGATGAAACGAATGAACGGGGGAGAAATGATTTTGAATCAAGTAGATTGGTTACATGATTTTATCGAACAAACACAGGAGAAATGGACGTCGATTAGTGACTTTATCTGGGAAAATCCTGAAACAAGATTTGAGGAATATGTATCCAGCAGGTATTTATGTGAGCAGCTCAAAAAAGAGGGATTTTCGGTTATAACTGGAGTAGCCGGCATTGAGACAGCTTTTATCGGGGAGTTTGGATCCGGAAAGCCGGTCATTGGTTTTTTGGGTGAGTTTGACGCCTTGTCTGGATTGAGCCAGAAATGTGATGTGGACTACCAGGAGGCGATACAGCATGGGGGCAACGGCCATGGATGCGGCCATAATTTATTAGGGACCGGTGCTTTGGCCGCTGCTGCCGCCTTAAAAAAATATATGGAAGAAAATCAAGTGAAAGGGACCGTCCGCTTCTATGGCTGTCCCGGTGAAGAAGGCGGATCGGGAAAAACCTTTATGGCCCGTGAAGGGGTATTTGATGATGTGGATATCGCACTAAGCTGGCATCCTAAAAGCCATACAGGTGTTCAAGGCTGTAGTTCCTTAGCCAACATCCAGGCTTACTTTCGGTTTAAGGGAAGAAGCGCCCATGCGGCGGCCAACCCTCATTTAGGAAGAAGCGCGTTGGATGCGGTGGAACTCATGAATATCGGTGCAAACTTTATGCGTGAACACGTCAATCAAGAAGCGCGGATTCATTACGCCATCACGAACTCTGGCGGCATATCGCCAAATGTGGTCCAGTCAGAAGCAGAGGTTCTCTATCTAGTGCGGGAGAAAAACATGATGGAGACAGTGAAAATCTATGACCGTCTTTGCGATATTGCCAGAGGGGCCGCTTTAATGACGCAAACCGAGGTCGAGATTGTATTTGATAAAGCTTGCTCCAACTATAATCCCAACCATACATTGGGTAACGTGCTGGAACAATCCATCCAAGAGGTGGGAATGCCTTCCTATACCATGGAAGAGTACGATTTTGCCGAACGCATTTGGGATACTTTAACGGATGCAGAAAAACAAAATGCCGGGTATTGCGAGGAAATATGTTTACAAAACCTCACCATTCCTTCCGAAGGACCTTTCTTGACGGCAAAGCCGATTCCTTTTGACGGGAAGGGATTTCTTTCCGGTTCCACCGATGTGGGAGATGTTAGCTGGATTACCCCGACGGCGCAGTGCATGTATACGACTTCTGCTTTAGGGACAGTCCTTCATAGCTGGCAGATGGTCACCCAAGGGAAGTCATCCATTTCCCACAAGGGGCTGCTGCAGGTAGCCAAAGTTTTAGCGTTAACAGCCATTAAAGCTTTGGAAAATCAAGATATTATCAAACAGGCCAAACAGGAATTACAAGAACAACTGGCCGTACATCCATACAAATGTCCAATCCCAGCCGAAGTCAAGCCGTCCAAATTAAGGGAAAGTCTTTTTGTTTAAGGATCTGTTAAGCGATAATGTTGATTTTTTTAACTCTGTTGATTGGAGCGGAAGGCGCTCAACTCCTGCGGGAGTACGGGGCAGGGGAGACCCCGCAGGCGCTTCCAGCGCCAAGGAGGCTCTCCTGCACGCCCGCGGGTTCGCTGAGCGACTGAAGCGGAAATCAACAGCCAAATTTAACAGAGCCTTGTTTTAAAAAGTAATGTGTGGGCTGTCCAAGGGGGCAGTCCCTTTTATATCATTTCATTTTGGAAGAAAATTTATCATGAGAATTCTATATGATTCCAATAAAAAATATTCATTTCAAATATCTTAAACTATCAAGTATGATGATTTACAAATACTAGTCAATTGTCCGAAATGGAGTGGTATCAATGAACTACAGTTATGTATCCCATTTATATTGTCCTAAGTGCAGCAGTACCTATTCACATGAACAAAAGAATCAGTTATGCGCCTGCGGATCGCCTTTATTGGTGGAATACGATTTAGAAGAGCTGGGCAAGGTGCTATCGAAAGAAGAGCTGGCGGGCAGGGTCCCCAGCTTGTGGCGGTATCATGAGCTGCTTCCCGTCTGCGATGAAAAAAATGTCGTGACCCTTGGAGAGGGCATGACCCCGCTTTTACCCATGCCTGCGATGGGTGCGGATATGAATATCCCCAACTTGCTGATGAAAGACGAAGGCATCATACCTACTGGAACCTTTAAAGCCCGGGGTGCAGCAGTCGGTGTTTCCAAAGCGAAAGAATTAGGGGTAACAGAGCTCGCTATGCCTACCAATGGAAATGCCGGAGCGGCTTGGGCCCTTTATGCGGCAAGGGGAGGGATTCAATCTACCATTGTCATGCCAATTGATGCCCCGAAGATTACAAGAAATGAATCGGCCATCTCGGGTTCGAATCTGTATCTGGTGGATGGACTTATAAGTGATGCGGGGAAAATCGTAGCACAATCCGTTCAGGAATTTGGTTTATTTGATGCCTCGACATTAAAAGAACCGTACCGTATAGAAGGGAAAAAGACCATGGGGCTTGAGATTGCTGAACAACTGGATTGGAAGCTGCCGGATGTTATTTTATATCCAACAGGAGGCGGTGTAGGAATTATCGGTATTTATAAAGCACTGAATGAGCTTAAGAAATTAGGCTGGGTGGAAGGAGACCTTCCCCGTTTGGTCGCCGTTCAGGCGGAAGGCTGTGCCCCCATCGTTAAGGCATGGGAAGATGGCAAGTCTGAATCCGAATTTTGGAATGGCTCTGAAACGGTAGCATTTGGAATTAATGTGCCAAAGGCTTTGGGGGACTTTTTAGTGCTCGATGCCATTTATCAAACCAACGGCTGCGCAGTGGCGATTGAAGATGACGTTTTGCTGGAAGAACAAAAGAAGCTGGCGGGCCTTGAAGGGGCGTTTGTATGTCCCGAAGGAGCTGCCACTTTTGCAGCAGCCCGCAGACTGAGAGAACAAGGATGGATTAAAGACCAGGATGTAGTTGTTGCCTTAAATACGGGTATGGGAATTAAATATCCAGATACCATCTCTGTTGAGGTTCCGATTTTGCAAAAAGAGGAAGCCATCCTCAAGTAAATGGAAAACAGGTAAAAGCTATATTTTTCTAGATAATAAATTCATGACCAATATGTATTAAGCAAAAATGTCTAAGGTGGAATAGTTTTCTAGGAAGGATAAAAATAAGCTGACAGATTTCGGTTGAATGTCCATTTTAGGAATGACAAAGTAAAAATTGCGGACAATTGGGTTGTTTTTAATTCGTAAGGTATGTAATGTTTTTAATTCTAATTCTTTACGGATCGTATGCAAGGATAAAATGGATATCCCTAAACCGGCTTCAACCGATTCTTTAATAATTTGTGAGCTTCCAAACGAGCGGACTTCACTGGGTGAGAAGTTGTTTTCCGAGAAAAGTTGATTGATGGCTTGTCGGGTACCAGAACCAATCTCCCGGATAATCCATGTTTCTTCTTTTAAGTCATGCAGCTCCACTTCTTGCTTGGATGCAAGTGGATGCTTAGGAGAAACAATGAGAACCATTTCATCTTGGGCAAATGGCTGGAACTGTAATTTTGGATTCTCCACTATCCATTCCACGATGCCTAAATCTAATTCACCGCGAAGCAGTTGTGAAATAATTCGATGCGAGTTTCTGATAGCGATATTCGGCTTAATGAGTGGAAAATCTGTGGTAAATTCTGCGATGATTTTTGGCAGCAAATATTCCCCAAAAGTATAACTCGAACCAATGGTAATGATCCCGCTAGCTGAGTGTGACAAATCCTCTATTAAACGATTCATCCGATCGTAAAGGGAGAGTATTTGTTTGGCATGATGATACAAAATATCCCCGGCTTTTGTTAAGCGCACATATTTATTATTCCGGTCCAGTAATTTTAACTCATATTGTTTTTCAAGAACCTTTATGGACAAAGTAACGGCAGATTGGGAAATATGTAATGTCTCGGCTGCGCGTGTGAAGTTTTTCTTCTCGGCAACAGTAACAAAAGTGAGAAGATGATAATCCATTGCTACCTCCTTTAGAAATTTTTTAGATATTCAATTCAGAATATTATCTATATTCAAATACTATAATAACAAATTTGTTATTAAAATAGGTATAAAGTTCCTAAAAATACATTTGAAAGGATGATGATAGTGAAAAAAATGGCTTTTTTGATCCTGACTGTATTGGTTTTGTTGGCGGGGTGCAGCAGTGACACCACTTCTACTTCCACGAAAAAAGAAAGTAATAAAGAACAAACGGGAGGAACTTTAAAAATAGCGATTAATGCGCAGCCTCCCACTCTAGACACTCATTTAACGACGACAACAGTTGCTCTGGAGGTGACCAGGAATATTTTTGAAACCCTGGTCACTCAAAATGCCAATCAGCAGCCAGTCCCGATGTTAGCAGAGTCCATTGATAAAAGTGACGATGGTCTAACCTACACGTTTCATTTAAGAAAAGGGGTTCCATTTCATAATGGCAAGGAAATGAAGGCAGAGGATGTATTAGCATCAATGAACCGATGGCTCCAGCAATCATCCAGGGCAAAATTACTGTTGAGCGGGGCGACATTCGAGGCGAAGGATGATTATACTGTAGAACTAAAATTACAAACGTTTGTGGCCGATGTATTAGACATAATGGCAGGAAGAGGCCAATTTCCCGCCATTATGCCAAAGGAAGTCATTGAATCGGCCGGAAAAGATGGCATCACCGAGTATATTGGGACAGGGCCTTTCCAATTCGTGGAGTGGAAACAAGATCAGTATATCCGTTTGAAACGGTTTGATGATTATGCATCTGTCGATGAGGAATCTAGCGGTACAGCCGGTAAGAAAAAGGCTTATGTCGATGAAGTCTATTATTATATTGTAAACGATCCGTCCACGAGAATGGCTGGTGTTCAAACGGGTGAATATGATATTGCGACAGCTATGCCATACGACAGTTATGAGGATTTGAAAAGTAACAAAGATTTAAAAACTTATGTTTCCTTTGATCAAGGTACATTGAATTTAACTTATAACAAAAAGCATGGTTTATTCTCCAATCAAAAAATGAGAGATGCTGTGAATACAGCGTTGGATTTGGATGCGATCATGCTCGCAAGTTACGGAAATAAGGATCTGTATAAACTAAGTCCTGGTTATATGAGTATGGATCAAGTGGATTGGGCTACTGACGCGGGTAAAAAGTCTTATAATCTGGCCGATCCGAAATCTGCCAAAAATAAGCTGAAAGAGGCCGGTTATAACGGCGAAGAAATTGTTATTTATTCGACGCGGGATTACGAATATATGTACAATTCCGCAGTTGTTATAAAAGAAGAACTGGAACAAATCGGCATGAAGGTAAAGCTAGAAATCTTTGACTGGCCGACTCTTATTGAAAGAAGAGAAAATCCGGAAAACTGGGATTTGATGGTCGTGGGTACAGGGTATGTCACGACACCATCACAGCTATTGGTTGTTAATCCTAATTATGTTGGCTGGACCAACGACCAAAAGATGACAGAGATGCTTGCTAGCATCCGAACGGCAGGTACCCAAGAAGAGGCTAAAAACGGTTGGGAAGAATTACAAAGCTATATGTGGGATAACTATTTGCCATTTACCCTTTTTGGCCACTATTCTACGATTCTAACAACGTCCAAAAATCTTAAGGACCTAACTGTTTTTCAAGGTGCCATTCCTTGGAACGTAAAAAAGGTTGAGTAGGTTCGCCTAAAAAAGCTGCTCTTCTCTCAATCTAAGCCTGATTAGCGGGAAGGGCAGTTTCTTTTAAACAAAATAATAGAATTTAAGCTAAGGGGGAAATGATGATGAATCAACAGCTTCTACAAGATTTTTTACGGGTTCCTTCAGCCTATAAATCACAAACCATTCCCGGCACAGGTTCCTTCACTTTTATTTCCAATAAGACAGGCCTTCCACAAATTTGGACCTTGGATGACGGGCAAAATCCGGTGCTGTTTACCAGCATGGAGGACCGCACGCTGAGTATATTTCACTCTCCAAACGGGAAAAAGACCATCATTGGAATGGATTGCGATGGGGACGAGAGGCAGCAATTCTATTTATATCAACAAGATTTATCCATCCTGGAGCCTTTGGTCGTTTCACCTGAGCACTTTCATTATGGGGGCGGGTGGTCACCCGATGGCCAATATTTTTCCTTCACCAGCAACCGTCGCCATCCTGGTTTCTTCGACGTATTTATTGTAGATGTAGAGTCAAAGGAAATGAAAGCCGCTTTTCAATATGATGGAAATTGTAATGTGTTGAGCTGGATCGATCAGGCAAATTTATTGATTAGTGTGGTGGAATCAAACCTGGATAATGCCATCTATCGAATAAACCTTGAAACCAGCGAAACAACCCGAATAGGAAACTCACAAATTTCCGCAGGCTATAAAAATGTTCTAACACGAAAAAACAAGGAAGGCGGTTATTTACTTACGGATATAGGAGAAGAAACCTTCTATTTATGCAGCTTTTCTTTTGATCGGCCTGATCAGTTCGATAAACTTCTTCATTGGCCAGAGTGGGACATTGAAGAAGTCAAGAAGTCGCCTAATGAAGAATGGCTGGCATTGACCGTGAACGAAAAAGGAGTTTCCCGATTGTGGCTGTACCATCCACAGACAAACAGGAAGAAAGAAGTTGTAGGAATTCCCTCTGGCGTCGTGGATTCGATCTCATGGAGAAATAATGACGAATTTAATTTTGCGTTAAAAACTCCTGCCATCCCAGGTGATATCTGGCAATATTCGCTGACTTCAGAAGAAGTGACTAGATTAACGTTTGTCAGTGATGCAGAACCGGTTACCCGCAATTGCCTAAATCCTGAAATATGCACATTTACCTCTTTTGATCAATTGGAGGTGCCCTACTTTTTTTACAATAAGGGACAGGAACCCAATAAGCCTGCAGTGATATATGTACATGGCGGACCCGAGGGGCAGACGAAAGCAGAGTTTAATCCTGTCATTCAGTATTTAGCCAGTCAAGGCTTTGCGGTCGCGGCGCCCAATGTCCGCGGTAGCAGCGGATACGGCCGGACGTATTTAGGACTGGATGATGCCCGCAAAAGAATGGATTCGGTCAAAGACCTCGTCTGGCTGGTAAAGGACTTAATCGAAACACACCAAGTCAATCCAAACAAAATAGGCATTATGGGGCGCAGTTATGGGGGCTTTATGGTACTGGCCGCGATTACTCACTATCCTGATGTATGGGCAGCCGGGGTGGACATTGTCGGGATATCCAATTTGAGAACCTTATTAACCCATACAGGGCCATGGAGACGCAGGTTAAGAGAGTGTGAGTATGGGTTCCTCGAACAGGACAGTGACTTCTTTGACGAAATTGCTCCTTTGCATCATTCCCATAAAATAAAGGTCCCGTTGCTCGTATTCCACGGACTGAATGATTCTCGTGTCCCAATCAGCGAATCGGAGCAGCTTGTGAAGAAAATGAAAGAACACGGTCAGGAAGTGAATTTTACTATTTTCAACAATGAAGGCCATCAGACAGAGAAACGGGCGAATCACATTGTAATGCATCAAAATACCATTGAATTTTTTATGAAGCATTTAGCTGATTGACCATAAAAAGAAACGGGGGGCTTCTCTTTGATAGAAAAAATCTATGAATATATCGAAGACCACAAAGAAATGTATTTGGGTTGGTTAATGGATATTTGCAGACAGCCGAGTGTGGCGGCACAAAATCGGGGTATCAAGGAAACGGTACAATTGGTAGAAGAGCATTTACAATTACTTTCTTTTGAGGTTGAAACCATTCCAACATCCGGAAATCCGATTGTTTATGGAGAATTTAATTCAGGAAAAGGAAAAACGCTTACCTTTTATAATCATTATGACGTGCAGCCAGAGGATCCAATTGAATTATGGGAAAGTCCACCCTTTTCACCGGAAATCCGGGATGGGAAATTGTTCGCCAGGGGGACAGCGGATAACAAAGGGACACTGCTTGCAAGGATTTGTGCGATTCATGCCTATCAGCAGGTATATAATGAGTTGCCAATTAATCTAAAGTTTATTATTGAAGGAGAAGAAGAAATTGGCAGTCCCCATCTTAGTGAATTCACCGAAAAATACCCCGAAAAATTAGCAACGGACGGGTGTATTTGGGAAAATGGCTTCAAAAGTACCGATGGCAGGCTGCAAATCACGCTTGGATGCAAGGGCATGCTTTATGTGGAGCTCCACGCAAAAGGCGCAAATGTCGACTTACACTCCGCCAAAGCGGCCATTATCACGAACCCTGCTTGGAGGCTGGTTTGGGCCTTAAGCACGCTAAAAAATGAACAGGAAGAAATTTTAATCGAGGGCTTTTACGATCGAATTCAAGAGTTGTCAACAGCAGAAAAGGATTTAACAGAGTCCATTGATTATAAAGAAGCAGAAGAGTTGGAACAGCTCGGACTGAAACAGTATTTAAACAATTTATCAGGATTCGATCTCAAAGAAAAGCTCATTTTTCAGCCTACATGTACCATTTGCGGAATAGAATCAGGTTATACGGGCCAGGGTTCAAAAACTGTATTGCCTTCTGTTGCCAAAGCAAAAATTGATTTCCGGTTAGTATCGGAACAAGATCCTGATGAAATATTGAGGCTGCTGAGGAAACATCTGGACAAACACGGGTTTGCCGATATTGAGGTGGTTCCATTGAAGGGTCAACGTGCTGCTCTGACAAATTTGGAAGACCCCCTTGTTCAAAAAGTGGTCAGCAGTGCCGAGAAATTTTTTGATAAAAAGCCACAGGTGATGCGGTCTCAGGCTGGAACCGGTCCGATGTATACCCTTTGTCAAAAGTTCGGAATTCCGGCAGTCGGATTTGGTGTGGGGCATGCGGGTTCCCAAAATCATGCACCCAATGAGAACATTTTTATTGATGACTTCATCGAAGGGATCAAATTTGCTGCACTGGTCATCCATGAGTTTTAAGTACGTAATCCATTTTTTATGTAAAGTGAGGAGTGAAGTGGTTGATTGAAAAAGTAAAAGGAAAACTGGAGGAAATGTTGGCGCTCTTGGAAAAGCTGGTTAATACGGATAGCGGCAGTTATGATAAGCAAGGGATTGACAAGGTGGGGGCTGTCTTGTCAAAGGAATACAAATCGATCGGTTTCGATGTCCATGTGCATCCCCAAGAAAACCGAGGAAACAACCTGGTTATCAGGCATCCGGAGGCGGTTAGTCCTAAGGTGATCATTGTTGCCCATATGGATACCGTTTTTCCGGAAGGGACGGCAGAAAAGCGGCCCTTTCGGATAGAAGGTAACTATGCTTATGGCCCTGGCGTAGTAGATATGAAAGCCAGCTTGGTGTCTGTTTTATTTGCCATGAAAACATTGGTAGAAAGGCAAGACGAAGGCTACAAAAACGTTGAAATTGTCCTGAATAGTGACGAGGAAATCGGTTCGAGGCACTCTAGACCATTAATTGAGGAAGTGGGCAAAGATAAAGAGTTTGCTTTGATTGTAGAACCTGCAGGTAAAAATGGTTCGATCGTCACGCAGCGCAAAGGGGGAGCGAGGTACAAAATTAAAGTAAAAGGTGTGCCCGCCCACTCAGGCTCCGAGCATGAAAAGGGTCGCAGCGCCATTGAAGAAATAGCTTATAAAACGATTAAATTGCATAAAATCACCGACTATGAAAAAGGGATCACGGTCAATGTGGGTTTGCTGAGAGGAGGAACCTCCGCCAATACCATCGCACCTATTGCCGAAGCGGAAGTAGATGTAAGGATCATGAAACTGGAGCAGATCAAAGCGGTTGAAGGCATGATTAAAGAAATATGTGCCGAACCCCATATTCAAGGGACAAAAATCGAGGTCGCAGGCCAGCTTAACCGTCCGCCTATGGTGAAAGGCGAAAAATCGGTACAATTAATCCACTTGGTCCAAGAGATAGGCAATGAAATGGGAATGGATATCAAGGAGGAATTTAGGGGCGGCTGTTCTGATGGGTCGTTCACCAGTTCCATGGGCTTAGCCACGGTCGATGGGATGGGGCCAATCGGGGGGAATGGCCATAGAGATGATGAGTACTTGGAGATTCCTTCGTTACCTGTACGAACCGCTTTGCTGGCAGAAACAATCAGCAGACTGACCCATATGAATTAAATTGAATTTATTTAGAGAGATGGTTGAACATCAAGTGGTACCGATTATTATTGACTGTAAGGAAACACGATGGTAGAACGTAAAAACCAGCATATTGCCATGCTGGTTTCTTTTTTTGCATCGTCTTCAACCATAGGTTTTGTTAGTATCACTCACACACGGAATTTCTAAAAAGTAAATGTTTTCGTGCATTTTTATTGTATTAACAGAAATCATTTACTATAATGAAGACAATTTTTAATATTTATAATATTGGAATAGTATTTATACATCGTAGAAATGAGGGGAGAGACTGGATGAATGGGAATCCACGTCCACAGACTTCATCAGAGCAAAAAGCAAAAAGGGTTTTCAACGGCAACATCCGGCGTATAAATGGGGATATTAGGACAACTCTTTTGAAAGCATCATGTATGTTGATGCGCAAATATCCTTTTAGCACCTGGCAACATAAACTGGAGTATAGCAGTACAAATCGTAACACCTCCTATCGGCAAAGGATATTAAAGTAGTGGTTACTATCAATCTTTCCTATGCCCATTGGTTTTCCTTTAATTTTAATAGTTTATTAAATAATACCTTCGCTGTATCGGCCTGAAACAGATGTCGGTATACAGAACAAAGAGAAATTGTGTTGTTAATTTTCCCATTATTTTTACGGCCTTGATTCAATCAGAATTGCGGAAGAAAACAGAAATACGGTCATCATAACGGATTCTAACTTAGCGCTAATCTGCCAATTGAGAGATTATGTGTTATCGATTCAAAAAGCGCAAAAATCAATCCTAGAAAAGGGACCTGTCAACTTTTTAATTGTCACCCTATCGCCCCCAAAGAATCGAATAAAAAGAATTAGTGAATCCAATCAACAAGTACTACATCAATTAAGAAAGGGATGTTTGTAGTGGATACTCAAACACAAGCTTTAAATCAAGCATTTATTAAAAAAATCAATGAAACGTTTCAATACCTCCATCAAAACCCGGAACTTAGCTGGGAAGAGAAAGAGACGACTAAATATGTGGCCCAACTCCTAAAAGACGCAGGCTGCCATCGAGTGACCACCTTTGATGATTGCACCGGTGTATACGGTGACTTTGGAAACTTTAGCGGGGACCGGCCGATTATTGCCATTCGTGCGGACATGGATGCTTTATATCAAGAAGTACATGGTAAAATGCAAGCCAATCACTCTTGCGGCCACGATGCCCATATGACCATGGTATTAGGCGTCCTGTGGAGCATTCATCAAAATGAGGAATTGAAAAAACAAATCGGTGTCCGTTTTATATTCCAGCCGGCTGAGGAAGTCGGGGCAGGGGCGCTAAAATTTGTGGGAAAAGGAATCGTGGATGACGTGGATTATTTATATGGCATTCACCTCCGTCCAATCCAGGAAATGCGGACAGGTTTTGCCTCGCCTGCGCTGATTCATAGTGCCACAAGATCCATTGAGTTTGAGATTAATGGGGAAGATGCGCATGGAGCCAGACCTCATTTAACCCATAATGCCATTGAAATTGGCAATTATCTGATTAACACGATTCATTCATTGTATTTTAATCCGAGCATCCCACACTCGGCGAAAGTAACCCGGTTTATCGCAGGCGGAAAAAATACGAATATTATTCCTGGAAAAGCGTCATTGGCCATTGATATGAGAGCCCAAACCAACGAACTTATGGATGAAATGCATAAGCATGTTCTACAGATTATCGAAAATGCGAAAGACATTTACCAAACTGAAATTGAGATTACAGGTGATTTCGGAATTGTGGCGGCGGAGTCAAGCGAAGGGGCACAGGAGTTTGCGGCCAAGGCAATTGGAAATGTATTAGGAGAAGAAAAACTAGAACCGCCAGTGGTCACTTCAGGAGGGGACGACTTTCACTTTTATAAAGTGAATAAGCCACAGTTAAAAGCAACCATGATCGGATTAGGATGTGATTTGCAGCCAGGATTGCATCATCCTTACATGCAATTTGAAGTTGAATCATTATTTAATGGAATCAAGATTTTTAATGAAATCATACGTCTTCATAGCGTGGAGGTGTAGAGACCTACAGCCAGCCCGTATCGTAAAAGCAATCTCCACATTGTTGGCGCAACACTAAAGGTCACTTTAACGGCAAAGAAGGCAGCTTCCACTAGGGAGTTGCCTTTTTATTATTAACAAGGAATTATAGCGAACAGTGATGATATTTGTTAGTTATAATAATATTATGTAAACAATAAACATTAATCGTATAGAGTGTGAATTTTTTCTATAATAAATCGGAGAAACGTCTATACTTAATTGTAACTTTGTTATGAAACCCAGTATCAATTTTTGGGAGGAATAGAAATTGGTGGAATATGATAATGATTTCGCTTCATTGCCCAAGACATTTTATGACCAGCCGACTCTTGACCTAGCAAATTCATTGCTTGGTTGCCTTCTTATAAAAGAAACGATGGATGGGATGACGGCAGGATATATCGTAGAAACGGAAGCCTACAAAGGACCGGGTGATCGGGCTGCACACAGCTACAACAACAGACGCACTCCCAGAACAGAGATTATGTTCCACCAATCAGGTCTCGCATATACTTACACCATGCATACACACTGCCTTTTCAATATTGTCAGTGGAGGAGAGGAGAAACCGGAAGCGGTTTTGATTCGTGCATTGGAACCGGTTGTCGGTATCGAACTGATGAAACAGAGACGGGGCCTTGAAAATCCTATTAATCTGACTAACGGACCCGGAAAATTGACCAAATCACTAGGAATTACAATGGAAGACTATGGACACCCCCTTACGCAGCCCCCTTTATATGTGGCAAAAGGAATCATTCCGGAAGCTATATCGTCTGGAAAAAGGATTGGCATAAACAATTCGGGGGAAGCCAAGGACTATCCATGGCGTTTTTGGGTTACAGACAATCCATATGTTTCAAGGTAACGATTCACTTATTAGTAAAGGGATGGCTTTTTGAGTTGGAATTTTTCAAGACAAGTAATACATTTTATTTCTACTAAATCCATTTGATGGTAAAATTTAAATTAGATAATTTTATAAAATGAGGTATAAGGTGGAAGTCATTTTAACAATTATTGACCTTTTCTAATTGGAGAATTTTTCATTCTGGCTAAATTGGCAATAAAGTTTAACTTAGCATATTAGAAAGCGTACATATAAGGAGGCTATACAATGGCAGAAATTAAATATGAAATTCACCAAACCATCGCGGTACTTTCCGAATCTTCAAAGGGGTGGCGAAAAGAGCTCAACTTAATAAGTTGGAATGGTAGAGAACCAAAGTATGATGTTCGGGATTGGTCAGATAATCACGAAAAGATGGGGAAAGGTGTTACCTTAACAAGGGAAGAGGTACAAAAATTAAAGGAAGTATTAAATTCGTTATAATGGTGTCAATCGAATGTTGATGGGTAAAAAATATCCACCCTTGAGTTAAACACCAGGGTGGATTTCAATTATTATTCGGACATATTATAAGCAGGAATAATCTGCTTTCTTTATGTTGATATTGCATAGAGTAAGAAAGTGAATAATGAATATCTTGTTAGTTTTGTGGGCTAAAAGTTTTTAGTTCATCTTTTGTTTCAGGAACAACTACATCTCCTGATTTAATTTTTTCAACCCATTCTTGGACAGCTGCTTCAATATCAGCCTTGTTTGCCACCTTCGAATTGATTGGCGCCAGGCCAACTCCATCTTCAGCCAATCCATATAATGCAACTTTACCGCCAGGGAATTTACCGTCTTTTGTTTGTGTGGCAACATCCTTAACCGCTACGTCAACCCGTTTTAAAGCAGAAGTTAGAACCACATTTTCACCCATATCGGCTTGGTCGCGGTCAACACCAATTGCCCAAAAATCTTTGTCAGGATTTTTGGCTTTCCGGTCATTGGCTTCTTTAAACAGACCAGCTCCAGTAGCTCCCGCTGCGTGGAAAATCACGTCTGCTCCCGATGAATACATTTTCGAAGCGATTGTCTGGCCAACCTCAGCCTTGTCAAATGCACCGGCGTATTGAACATCCACATTTACCTCTGGGTTTACAGCTTTGACCCCAGCCAAGAAACCAACTTCGAAGCGCTCAACTACAGAACTTTCCATTCCGCCAATAAAACCAACCTGGTTCGATTTTGTTGCATTGGCAGCGGCGATTCCTGCTAGGAACCCTGCTTCTTGCTCTTTAAAAAGAATACTTGCCACGTTCGGCTGTTTTACTTCCGCATCGACGATGGCAAATTTCGCATCTTTTTGTTGAGTGGCAATTTCCTCAAGAGCTCCCGGCATTAAGAACCCGATTGCATAAACTAAGTCAAATCCTTGTCGGACAAGGGTATTTAAGTTTGTCGTATAATCGGCATCTGATTTGGATGCAAGATAATCATATCCGCCTTTCCCATTTTTCAGGCCGTTTTCCTTACCGAAATTTTCGAGACCTTCCCAAGAAGATTGGTTAAAGGATTTGTCATCCACGCCACCAACGTCAGTTACCATTCCTACTGAGAAAGTGTTAGCATCGGCTTTGTTTTCCTTATTGTCGCTAGTTTTTCCACAAGCACCCAAAAGTGTACCTGCTGCAAGTACAAGTGATAGTGCAAGACCAAGTTTACGTTTTTTCAAAATATGTACCCCCCATGATGTGATTAAACTTTTGTTTGTAAGATAAACACATGTTTTATTGTACCCCTTTAATATTTTAAGGTCAACCTTTTTTGCCTGTAAGAAACAAACCGCCCAACTACTTTAGTGATAAAATCGCTCGGATTACTATGGATAGAGTGAGTTGTTTTTAATAATAAATAAGAAATTCTTAATTCGAAACGAGTAAAAACGCAATAAAAAAGATGGGAGGTTGGTATCTCCCATCTTTTTTGAATTTTAGCTGGTAGTAATCAGCGGGCAATTAGAATCACTAGCCCACTCATTCATCGATCCGTCATATACCGCAACGTTTTTTTGCCCGAGCATATTGAGAAGAAGTGCATTCCATGTAGCAGCAATCCCGCCTCCGCAATAAGTAATCACTTTTTTATTTGCGTCCAATGCGCCCGCTTTTTCAAAGGTCTCCCGCAATCTGGATATATCGTATAATTTCCTTGTCTCCGGGTCAGCATGAACTCCAAAGAAAACATTCACGCTGCTGGGAATATGGCCTTTACGTGGATACGTGTTGGTTTCACCCCTAAAATCTTCCGGCGACAAACTATTGATGAGGACGATGTTTTCATTATCTATGGCTTTCTCAACATCTTCTTTGGTCGCCAATAGTTCTGGACGGCGCTTACCCGTAAATTTCGCTTGAGGATAATGGCCTGGCTCCGTTGTGGTGGGGCGTCCTTCGTCTTTCCATTTATGGTAACCCCCTTCCAACACAGAAATTTCATCAAAGCCTTCATATCGAAGCTGCCATGCTAATCGTGAAGCCCACTGGTTAGCGACCACCGGGTTCCCTACTAAAGCACCTTGATCATAAATAACCACATACGTTTCGTCACCGACCCCTAATTCCTCCATTTTTTTGACAAATTGCTCCCGTGGCGGAACCGTCATCGGGAGGGGAGCATCGGGGTCTGATAATTCATTCATTAAATCCGCAAATACCGCCCCGGGAATATGACCTTGATTATACGCATCCTTCCCGGACCACATGCCAACCTCTTCGCCTTCTTTATCGGGAATTTTTAAAAATGTGGTGGCATCAACTATCCTTAAATTTGGATCGTTTAACTTCTCTGTTAACCATTCTGTTGTCACAATCAATGGTTGATTACTCATTTATTTTCCTCCGTTTCACCTTCAATGACAAACTTCCTTGATTAAAGTTTCCATATCAAAGATAAGTTATGATTCCAGAATGTACAAGTAGAATAGAGGATGCCTGCTGCCTATTTAATGGAATCTTAGGTCAATGCCTGTCCCCATTATCCTTTCTTAGAATAGTATAATTCTGGACAAGTTCCAGAATTACAAAAAAAGGAGAGGATCAATTGGCAATTCAAACAGTTATAAATACCCATGATAGCGGTCAAGGCTCACTTCGTATGGCTGTCGATATGGCAGGTACAGGTGACACCATTGTCTTTGCAGTATCTGGTACGATTACATTATTTAGTCCAATCGCAATTTCAAAAACACTATCCATCAGCGGACCTGGTCCAACGATCAGTGGGATCACTACACGTATTTTTACAATTAGTGGTTCCAGCAATCAGGTAACCATCAGCGGCCTAACCTTTCAAAATGGTCATGATACAACAGGAAATGGTGGTGGGGCCATTCTTAACGATGCGGCCACATTGAATGTGGCTAGGTGTACGTTCTTAACCAACACTACATCGACCTCAGGCGGGGCAATCGCGAATAAGAATTCCGGTACAGTTAATGTGACCAATAGCATATTCACTGAAAACACAGGTAATTTCGGCGGGGCTATCGGGAATTTTACTCCTAGTATAGTTTCTGTTACCAATACAACTTTCACTAAAAACAGGGCTGCCGCTGGAACTGGCGGAGCCATCGTAAATGATGGCATGGCCCGAATTACCAATTGCACGTTCACTGAGAATACGGCTTCTGATCAAGGAGGAGCTGTTGCAAATATTGGGACAGTTGTCATAGTCAATAGCAGATTCTTTGGGAGTAAACCTTTAAATAATGCATCGAATGGCGGGGCAGTAGCAAATTTTCAAACGGGTGACGTTAACATTGCCAATAGCACGTTTTCCGGCAATCAAGTTTCTGGTAATGGCGGGGCTATTTCAAATGATCATTCAGGTACCGTCATGATTAACAATTGTATATTCGCTGACAACAGTGCTCCAAATAGTGTGGGTGGAGCGATTGCGAATAATAATACTTCTAATGATAATGATTCGGCTCTGGTGAATGTTTCGAATAGTACATTCTCTGGTAATATCGCTAACTTTGGCGGGGCAATAGGTAATTTCGCTACAAATACAGCCAATATAACCAATAGTACTTTTTCTAATAACCAAGCTTTGAATGGCAATGGCGGGGCTATTACGAATGATGGGACACTCATGGTTACAAGAAGTACGTTTACCAATAACAGTGCTCCAAACGGTTCTTTTGGCGGTGGGGCTATAGCCAATACAAAAGATGCAAGCGTTATTAGAAGCACATTTATTGGTAACACCGCAGGGCTTAACAAGGCTGGGGCCATTGCAAATATTTCTCCGGATGGCAGCATCACTCTTATGAATAACACATTCTCTGGGAACAGTGAACCGCCAGTAACAGGAGTAACCACTATTGCCAATGCTACCATGATCTGACAAATTCGATGACAATGGATAATATATTGGGCATGTGCTCGGTATTGGACCGGGCACATGCCTTTTATTTTTCCATCATCAACGGTTCTCTTATTGATTGAAATATTAAAGGATTTCCATAACGGTTATATAAGTTTAGAGTGTTATTTGGTAATATTAGGATGAGGGGGAGTCATGAAATTCATAATAAACTTATCAATCCTTGGAGTTTTCATTTTGTTGTTGTGCTCGTGCAGTTTAAAATCTTGGGATAATTTTGGTGGTTGCCCAGATGCCGAAATTGAATGGGTAGATTTGGTCATGGTTAACGATATTAAATACCAGCATCATATTCCGGACCAAACTGACGAAGAAGTTCCTCTTACCGTTGAAAAAGGGAAAGAAATTGGAAAAGTAACCTATAAGATGGCGGACTATGCATGCAGTGATCACAAAATGAAAAATGGTAATGCTGCCTATTTGGAAAAAGGCACCCCCATATATGAACTGAAAGGCTACCCATCATCGTTGATAATCTTGGCGGATGAAAAAGTATACGTAACAGAACAGAATAAAAACGCAAAAACTGCCGGGGATCTATACCCATTAAAAGGCCTGGTAAAAACATTCATATCGAAAGCACAGAAGACGGCAGCCGAATCCATACATTTTCAGCCTTATCTACAAATCAATTCATTCATGAATGGTACCAATTAAAGTTAGAAGACCCTGAAGCCTTATATAAAAAACGAAGTTTTGAAGGAGAACGTATTTTTTTAGAAATGGAACTGAACAATGGGGTTTCTTTCAGACAACTATATTGGATCAATTCCAATACGTTCCATGTGGGTGTGGTTGGAAACAAAGAGATAAAAGAAATCATTTCAAACGAAGCAGCAACTTTAATAAGCCGTTGAATTTTACCACGTGGTTGGCTCTTGGGGCCAAAGTACTACTTTGTCTAGCCTTTTTCTCTTATAGCAAAAGGTTTATTTCTTTAACGGAAAATGAATCTTGCCGACTAATTATTTAATCTATGAGATATTTCTAGTTCTCGATGGTAAAATAAACCTGACATAAAAAGGTGATGCTAAGAAACCTGCAGCTTCAACTATATAGACACTTAATGATTAAATCTCTTTTGCTAGACTTTTATAAATCTGATAGGAGCAGCGTTATGACAAATAAACTTAGAACAAACGAGAAAGTAGACCAGTTGATTGTAAAATTTCCAGAGGATATTCGAAACATAGTGGTTTCATTAAGAAAAATCATCCTCGATTCATCGCCTAAACTTATAGAAGAATTGAAATGGTCGATGCCCAATTATTCTTCTAACGGATTGGTTTGCTATATCCAAGCAGCAAAAAATTATGTGAATCTTGGCTTCTTTAGAGGGACGGAACTCCAAGAAAAGGACACGAACAAATTATTGCAAGGGACAGCCAAAATGATGAGACATATTAAAATAAAAAAGATCGATGATATCCAGCCTGAAGCATTTGCCTCACTGATTCAAGAAGCAGTGGCATTGAATGATAAGTAACTATAGAAACTTAGAGACTATATAAAAATGACAGGAATGAACCCAACGAGGCCACACCTGTCGTTTTTATATGTTTACATAACATTTGATTTATAGACATTAAGAAGATAACTTTCTATAAACTCCGCTAATCCGTCATTCTCGTGGTGTCCTGTCACAAAATCAGCAGCATCTTTTATCTTTTCGCTAGCGTTTCCCATTGCCACACCCAAACCGGCATGGCGAACCATCTCGATATCATTGGGGCCGTCTCCAATGGTTACGACTTCATTTGGACTGATTCTATAGGTGAGCAGTAAGTTTTTTATAGCAGACCATTTGGATACATGCGGGGCGACCAACTCAAACCCGTCATTCCAGTTGATGATATCCGCTTCCTGTTTAAACATTGCAGAAAATTCCGGGCAGGGTGCACCGGTTCGAACACTATATTTAAGAACATCATGATAATTTGCTTGTTTTAAATCTCCAATATACCGTGGTGAAATTTTTCCCACTTTTGTCCAATATTCGATTTCTTCATTTGTTTCTTTGCAATAGACTCCATTTGCTGTATGGATAATGACGTTGCAAGAATTTTCTGCCGTCAATTTGTGGAAGCGTTCTTCGTTGAGTTGGACCGTTTTCATTTGCAGCGCATTACCTGTTTCTGCATCATGAATAGCGGCCCCATTCAAACAAATCATAGGTGTGGGTAATCCAAGTTCTTTATGGTAGGGGGCGGTCACTTCATAATGTCGACCAGTTGCCAGAAAAACCTTAACTCCCTGATGCATGAGTCTTTTAATGGCTACCCTGTTTCGGTGGGAAATGGTGTTTGAGGCTTTTAACAGTGTACCATCCATATCAATAAATATTGCACGCACTTTCATTTAACCTGCCTCCTCATTCGTTGGTAAACCAATCATATCATCAGATTGTTAATGACATGTAAATTCAGTGTACAGAGTAAATAAAGTTTAATGGGACCCCATGGACCGTTTATTTCAAATGAATCTATTAACGGGAACAATTCAAAAAAACAGCCTATTTATGCAAAATTGCCACTGCCATCATTTTCAATATTTTTGTAAAATAAAAGTATATATTTTTCTAAAGAAGTTATGAGGAAAATCATCTGCAAGCATAGGAAGAGGGATACGATTATGCCATTAGAAATTGTTCGCCAAGATATAACAAAGATGAAGGTGGATGCAATTGTCAATGCAGCTAATACCGGGTTGAAAATGGGCGGAGGGGTGTGTGGAGCGATCTTTCATGCGGCGGGGCCAAAGAAGTTGCAAGAAGCATGTGATCAAATTGGCGCCTGCAAGGTAGGAGAAGCCGTTATTACCGGTGGGTTTAACTTGGATGCTAAATATATTATTCATACTCCGGGACCGATCTGGCAAGGAGGAAACCATCATGAAGCAGATTTACTACAGGCCTCCTACACGAACTCTTTGGAACTGGCAAAAAATCATCAATGTGAATCGATCGCTTTTCCCCTGATATCAACTGGTATCTACGGTTATCCAAAGGAAGAGGCCTTACAAATTGCAGTTTCCGCCATCAGCACCTTTTTATTAAAGGAAGACCTGCACGTTTATCTTGTCGTTTTTGACAAAAAATCGTTCGGTGTCAGCCAGAAGATTTTTGCATCGGTTCATCAATACATTGATGAGCATTATGTGGAAGAACTAGAGAGTACCTTTCAGTTTAATCGCTTACGAAGTATAGTAGAACCGGTCCACGAAGTCGTCATTCCGGAACAGAAAGAAGCTGAAAGTTCTTTAGACTTCTTATTTGATCAAATGGATGAATCTTTTTCTGAAAAGCTGCTTCGGATGATTGACGACAAGGGAATGACCGATGTGGAGACATATAAACGGGCCAATATCGACCGGCGCTTATTTTCCAAAATCCGCACCGCGGCTGAGTATTCTCCAAAGAAGAAGACGGCCATTGCTTTAGCTATCGCACTAAGTTTGAATTTAGAAGAGACTCACGACCTGCTGGAAGCGGCTGGTTATACCTTGTCACATAGCAGCAAATTCGATTTAATCATCAAATACTTTATCCAGCAAGCCAACTATGACATCCATGAAATCAATGAAGTATTATTTGCTTTTGACCAGCCATTATTGGGTGCTTAAATAAGTTTGGGCCTTTTGAGTAGAAGATAGAAAAGGTTGCTGTGAAAAATTACAAAGCAAGAGAGAATAAATTGTTTGGGGGAAGAGGATATGCCGACATTAGACATGCCATTATCAGATTTAGTAGAGTACAAGGGACGCAATCCGCTGCCGGCGGATTTTAAAGAGTATTGGGATGCCGCGCTGAGGGAAATGAGGGAAACGGATCCGCAGATAAAGCTGGTGCCATCCGAATTTACTGTGCCTTATGCGGAATGCTTTGACTTATACTTCACAGGGGTTCGAGGCGCAAGAATCCATGCTAAATATATACGGCCAATAAATTCAGCTGAGCCTCACCCGGCCGTGCTCCAATTCCATGGTTATACTGGTCATTCGGGGGATTGGCAGAGTAAACTGTCATACGCGGCACTGGGGTTTTCTTTTGCCGCGCTTGATGTAAGGGGACAAGGTGGCGAGTCAGAGGATAGAGGCGGAGTCAAAGGGAATACTCACCATGGGCATTTTATCCGCGGACTTGATGATGAACCTGAGAACTTGTTGTTCAGACATGTTTTCCTCGACACGGTTCAGCTTGCTAACATTGTGATGGATTTTGAAGAGGTAGATGCTAACCGGGTTGCAGCAACGGGCTGGTCCCAGGGTGGGGCTTTGGCCATCGCTTGTGCTGCTTTAGAGCCAAGGATTAAGAAAGCGGCGCCTGTTTATCCGTTCTTGAGTGACTACAAGCGAGTGTGGGAAATGGATTTGGCAAAGGATGCCTATGCAGAACTGCTAACCTACTTCCGTAAATTTGATCCCCAGCACAAGCGGGAAGAAGAAATTTTTACCAAGCTAGGGTACATAGATATTCAGCATTTGGCTCCCCTCATTCAAGCAGAAGTTCTGATCGGGGTCGGATTGATGGACAATATTTGCCCACCGTCCACCCAATTTGCGGCTATTAACAAAATAACTGCTCCTGTTCAGCTGGAAGTATATCCTGATTTTGGCCATGAAGAATTACCAGGATTGAACGATAAGATATTCCAGTTTTTAAAAACTTTATAGACCTGCTCCAATAAAATATACTTGAGAACAATGAGGTATTGTTTGCTTTTGACCAACCATTATTGAGTTCTTAAAATGTCGCTTTCAAAGCGACCATATTATTTCTGATTCTTGGTATCCTTTGTTTATAAAGAACGGAGGATGATGATTTTGAAAAAAGATTTAACGGAATTAGTGTTTATTTTGGACAAAAGCGGTTCCATGGCAGGCCTGGAAGGGGACACCATTGGCGGGTATAATTCAATGTTGAAAAAGCAACAAAATGCCGATGGGGAAGCGATTGTGACCACGGTATTGTTTGACCACGGATACGAATTATTGCATGACCGAATCAATGTTAAAGGCATATCACCCTTAACGGATCAAGATTACCAGGTAGGGGGAACCACCGCTTTGTTGGATGCCATTGGTTTTACCATTCAAAAAATCGTCAATGTCCAAAAGAGGACCAGTGAAGACCAGCGGGCGGAAAAGGTTCTATTCGTGATTACCACGGACGGGATGGAAAATGCCAGCCGCGAGTTTACGGCTGAAAAAATCAGAAGGATGGTCCAGCACCAAAAAGAGCAGTTTGGCTGGGAGTTCCTGTTCCTTGGAGCGAATATTGATGCCATCTCTACTGCTGCAAGATTTGGGATAGATGAGGATTTTGCGGTTGAATATCATGCGGATGAACAAGGAACGGAATTAAATTTTAAAGCAGTAAGTGAAGCGGTAATCCATCTTCGAAGCGGCAAAAAGATTGACCGAAGCTGGAAGCAAGGAATCGAAAGAGATTACAATCGGCGCTCAAGAGATAAATGAATATAAATGAATAGGAGAACACATTGAAAGACATAAATGTGTTCTCTTTTTTTATCTAAAGTATTTTATCCAAATTATTACAGTAGTCTCCTGTGTTGTTTTAGATTATGGAAACTGTTAAACCTTTGAGGAGGTATGAAATTGGGGTCAGTGAAAGAGTATTTCGAACGTTGGCACATTCAACATCAAAAGCAATAAAGCCGATTTAAAAACTTTGTGCATTATGTGAAACTATGCACAAATGTGTGTGAATGTACGGCACGGGCTCTTGTGGTAATATAAAAATACCAGTATTTATTTTGATAAGTCATACAACATACTAACTACATAACAATATTATGTAAATTACTACGTAAGTGAGGCACCAAATGGCAAAAAAGAAACATAATACAAATAACACGCCGAGAAGAAAACGGTATAACCGCAAAGATCGTCTTCAGAATGCAAAAAAATGGGCTGAAATTTATAATGGAAAAAATCTTGCAAAAGGTTATAGCAATTGGTTTGGAGTAGACCTGATTTGTGCCATCACAGAACTCGAAATGCTGGGCTACAAATTTAAACAAACATACAAAGAACAGGTAAAAAAGTCAATCGAAGCCAGACAAAAACAAAAGGAACAAAGGAGGAGAGAAAAGGAGCAGATTGAGGATGATGGGGAAGGTATGTTTTACTTTATTGCAGGATATACGGAAAATGGTGTGCCGTATGGTTTAACGAGAGATGAAATGGAAGAAAGTGATGAATGCCCAAATTTTGATAGTAAAGAACAGATGAATTAATAATTACATTTGCAGGACCGGACATGTGCTAGCATGTTCGGTCTTTTAAATTTATCAAAAATATATTCTGATCCACGACAAGCTAATTATGAATCTAGTCTAATATTTGAACAGAAATGTCTGATTAATTCATTCAAAATATTTTGCACTAAAATACAATATGGTTGTAGGCATTTGCATCAGATAATAAATGAACTTTTTGCTGATTGGTATTCACTAGTTGTAAAAAATAAGAAATTATATAGAGAGGATTACATAGTATGGAAAAAATCAATAGTAACCAAGAAATATTGCCGCTTCATCTGTTTTCACCCCCTGCTTCTCAAAATAAATCAAGTATCGCCATTCTATGGGATAAACCGGAAAAATCATCAGATATTGTGGGCTATCAAATATATGTTAACAGTGAAATACATGGAAGCAGCCAAAGCACAGATTACACCGTTGATAATCTGGAAAGCTTACAGGAATATGAAATTTATATTCGCTCCATCTTAACAAATGGGGAATTATCATTGGAAAGCAATAAGGTTAAAGTGACGACAAAACCAGTAGGAGAAACCTTTGACATTACCTCTTTTGGGGCAGTTGGAGATGGAAAAACTTTAAATACCGAGGCCATTCAAAAGGCGATTGACGAGTGTACTCATGGAGGCACGGTTTATGTTCCCAAAGGAGTATTTTTAACAGGAGCGATTTTTTTAAAAAGTAACATGACCCTCTTTATTGATGAAGGTGGAGTGCTGCTTGGAAGTAGTGACACCGCCGATTATCCCTTATTCGAATATCGATGGGAAGGCTTGGAAACGATATGCTACGCAAGCCTTATCAATACAGGCGTTTCAAACAAAGAAAGATCGGAAAATATCACGATTGAGGGACCCGGTAAAATAGATGCCAATGGAAGTGCTCTTCGAAGAAAAGAAATCACAGAAAAGAAAGGGAAGCCAGGGAGAGCAGTATGCATAAGAAATGTTGATTATCTCTATCTTAAGGATATTACCATAAAGCAGTCACCAGCATGGTGCGTACACCTTATCTACTGTAGCCATGTTAGCGTCAATAATGTAAAGATTTATTCAAAACATGATGAGGACGGAAAAAAATACATGGATATAGTCAATGGCGATGGTTTAAATCCCGATTCTTCCAGCCATATTTACATTTTTCATTCGATGATTGCCAGTCAGGACGACTGTATCGCGATTAAATCTGGCAGGGACGCTGAAGGCAGAAAGGTGGGAATCCCTACCGAAAACGTCAGGATTACCAATTGCCAATTTAAAAGTGGTTTTGGCGTGGCCGTCGGCAGTGAAATGTCCGGGAGTGTAAGAAATGTCTTGGTACAGGACTGTGATTTTCAAGATGTATACAGCGTTGGCAGCATAAAGGCTCCAAGGGGAAGAGGCGGAATCGTAGAAAATATAAAGTATGAAGATATTACATTTAAGAACTACGATTTATCACATGAAGACTGTGAATGGTTCAGGGGTGCCATTTACATTGATCAGTTTTACAGCCATAGGGAATTTGATCCGGATAAAGCAGAAGAAGTGGATGAGGGTACTTCCATCCTTAGGGATATTTCATTTAAAAATATCACATTAGAAACTCTTACAGGTAATGCCATCTATTTGACGGGTCTGCCGGAAAGTCCGTTAAAAAGTATAAGGTTGGAAAATATAAATGCAGTCGGCAAATATGGATTCAAAGCGAACAATATTAGAGGATTAATGCTTAACAACGTAACTCTGGAATCGCGTGAAGATGATAAGTTTGTATTCAATAATGTGGAGTGAATACAGTAAAATAAAATTTCTATTTGTATATAAAATAAGAAACATCTTGATTATTATCAAAATTCATTATAAAATGAGAAAAATCATACAATTTAACGGATGAAACACGATGAATGGGAGTATTAAGGATCCATTATTGTTTAGAGAGCTGTCGGCCGGTGAAAGACAGTCAATAATTCCCCCAACTCACCCAGGAGTGGTAAGGCTGATAATCAGGTCTTAACGGCTGACCCCGTAATCAAGTCACAAAGTGGATTCATTTTGTTTTTTTAATGAATCAAAAAGAGTGGTACCACGTAGGTAATGCCTATCGTCTCTTAAGAGACGATAGGCTTTTTATTTTTAGTCAATAAATTATTACAAGTAAAGGTGGGAGTTACGATGAAAAATACCGAAAAATATGCCAGAGGTTATTTTATGCCTCCCGTAAAAAGCTTGAAATGGACTGAAAAAGAGTATATAACAGAACCGCCAATCTGGTGCAGTGTGGACCTTCGGGATGGCAATCAGGCCTTGATTGTTCCCATGAATCTGGAAGAGAAACTACAATATTTTCAATTGCTGCTAGAGGTAGGTTTCAAAGAAATCGAGGTCGGTTTCCCTGCCGCATCCGAAACAGAATATGCGTTTTTGCGGACATTGATTGAACAGAATTTGATTCCAGATGATGTGACGATTCAAGTGTTAACACAGTCGAGGGACCACATCATTAAAAAAACGTTTGAGGCACTTGAAGGTGCGAACAAGGCTGTAGTCCACCTTTATAATTCGACTTCAGTGGCCCAGCGTGAGCAGGTATTCAAAAAATCGCAAGAAGAAATTATCGACATTGCCGTAACTGGAGCAAAACTGGTGAAGAAATATGCAGCTGAAACGGAGGGAAACTTTCAATTTCAGTATTCACCGGAAAGTTTTACGGGGACCGAGATGGAGTTTGCTCTTGAAATCTGTAACCGGGTACTTGATATTTGGCAGCCAACACCTGAAAACAAAGTGATTATCAACTTGCCGGCTACGGTCTCCATGTCCATGCCGCACGTTTATGCCAGCCAAATTGAGTATATGAGTGATCATTTGAACTACAGAGACCATATCATTTTATCTGTTCATCCACACAATGACAGGGGGACAGGAGTGGCAGATGCGGAACTTGGTATGCTTGCGGGTGCCCAAAGAGTGGAAGGGACATTGTTTGGTAATGGGGAAAGAACGGGGAACGTGGACATCGTGACACTGGCATTAAATATGTTTTCACATGGGGTAGACCCAGGCCTGCATTTTGAAAATATTCCTCAAATTATTGTTAGGCATGAAGAATTAACTAGAATGCAGGTTCATCAGCGTCACCCTTATGGCGGGGAACTGGTGTTTACCGCATTTTCGGGTTCCCATCAGGATGCGATTGCCAAAGGGATGAAGTGGCGTGAGGATCAAGAACCTGAGCACTGGTCTGTTCCATATCTCTTGATTGATCCAAAGGATATTGGCAGAGAGTATGAAGGGGATATTATCCGGATTAACAGCCAATCCGGTAAAGGCGGAATTGGCTACATACTGGAACAAAATTTTGGCCTGGATATGCCCGTTCAAATGCGTGAAACTTTCGGATATCAAGTTAAAAATGTCTCAGACCAATTGCACAAAGAGCTCCTGCCAAATGAGATTTTTGAAATATTCAAATCCACCTATATTAATATTGGCACACCAGTCGAATTCATCCAATATACTTCGACACACAATGATCACTACGAAACTATTGTTTCGATCCGGATAAACGATGAAGTTCATGATTTTACTGGAACTGGAAATGGCAGATTAGATGCGATCAGCAGTGTGATACAGAATCAACTCGGTATTCAATTTAAGGATTTAGTTTATAAGGAGCATGCTTTAGAAATTGGATCTAAATCAAACGCTGTTTCCTATGTGGGGATTACATCCTTGGAAGGTGTGGTTTATTGGGGCTGTGGAATCGATCCGGATATCATGTCTTCCTCCGTTAAAGCGTTGTTTAGCGCAGTCAATAACTTGATATCGAGTGCGGAATTTTCCATTGCAGAAGGGCTTTCTCTTTCTAAGAAATAAGAAGATATTCCTTTTTTGATAAAGACTAGCTTATGACGTTTTAATTGTTTTTCCTTTTTTCATTAAAGTGAACGGAAAAAATAATGTGAAAAAGTTATCTTTCTGCTTAGACAATCCATAGGAACGAAGCCAATTGGAAAGAATGGAATTAAGCTCCTAGAGATTTATCGCTCTAAACCTGATATAGTATCTCTTGTCGCAACGAGCGATGAACGATAACTCAATATGAAATGGTGAGTAGTTGCGGTTCCTTTTAAGGAACTGAGGAAAGTCCAGGCTCGCACAGTGCTGAGATGCCTGTAGTGTTCGTGCCATCTGCAAGGGTGGGCAGTCAATTATAGTATTGGCTGACGGCGGTGAATTCATGCTAAGTCCTTTGGGATATGCTGATAGTAACCTGAAAGTGCCACAGTGACGTGCTTATCTGGAAACGGAAAAGGTGGAACGGGTAAACCCCACGAGCGAGCAACCCAAATTAAGGTAGGGGCATCATCCAGCGGAAAATGAACCTAACGGATGAATCGGCTAATGGCCGATAGATAGATGACTACTGCTTCCGGTACAAGGCTTGCTGCCGTTTGGAGTACGGAAGAACAAAACCTGGCTTACAGCCATTTCATAAGCATCATATCGTTTAGAGGGATACCTTCCTGTAGTAAATTTGAACTACCAGGATTTACAGCTAGTCTGTTATATGGTAGGAATGATATACTTCTGTTGTAAGTTCTTCTTTAACATACAGAGAAGTACTCAAGAGGCTGAAGAGGCGCCCCTGCTAAGGGTGTAGGTCGGGTAACCGGCGCGAGGGTTCAAATCCCTTCTTCTCTGCCATACTAAATAAATTTTATTCCGCAGTAGCTCAGTGGTAGAGCTATCGGCTGTTAACCGATCGGTCGTAGGTTCGAATCCTACCTGCGGAGTTATAGTTCAACAAGGCCACTAAGAACGGGTCAGGGCGGGAACGCAGCAGCCATAATTAGTGAAATTGTGTGGGCTATTACATAGAACATAAACGCTAAACTCTATACAGTTAGAGTTTAGCGTTTTTTTATTCATTGGAATGTTAGTTAGCGTTTGTGAACGAATGGAATATTTTACATGTTGATGTTTTCCTGTATCATTGATATTATTAGTAAGCTGTTTCGTGAGCGACAAAAAATACTCGAAACATTATCTCTTTTATATGGAAAGAAATTCCATTATATAAAGGAGTTAACAGTGCTAAGATATAAAGTCCCTCTCAAAAAGAGTGGAACAAGTTATTGCTTTTGGAAATAATTTTTTGGTTGTATCTTCACTGTTTTGGTGTTAAGATACTAAACGTTGCTCTTAAAAGAAGAGCCGATATCAGTCGCAATTGAAAAAAATGATGATTGATAGATTAGAAGAAACGCGATATAATATTATTCCTGTTGCTTTTGACAGTGAAAAAAATTGCTCTTTGAAAACTAAACAAACAATACGTCAACAATAAACATTCGTTTCTGACGAAACGAAGCTAACGTAACTTTTTTGAGCTAATCAACTTTCTTGGAGAGTTTGATCCCGGCTCAGGACGAACGCTGGCGGCGTGCCTAATACATGCAAGTCGAGCGGACTTGGAAAAGCTTGCTTTTCGAAGCTAGCGGCGGACGGGTGAGTAACACGTGGGCAACCTGCCTGTAAGACTGGGATAACATCGGGAAACCGATGCTAATACCGGATAATTCTTCTCCTCCCATGAGGGAAAGCTGAAAGACGGCGCAAGCTGTCACTTACAGATGGGCCCGCGGCGCATTAGCTAGTTGGTGAGGTAACGGCTCACCAAGGCGACGATGCGTAGCCGACCTGAGAGGGTGATCGGCCACACTGGGACTGAGACACGGCCCAGACTCCTACGGGAGGCAGCAGTAGGGAATCTTCCACAATGGACGAAAGTCTGATGGAGCAACGCCGCGTGAGCGATGAAGGCCTTCGGGTCGTAAAGCTCTGTTGTTAGGGAAGAACAAGTATCGGGTAACTGCCGGTGCCTTTGACGGTACCTAACCAGAAAGCCACGGCTAACTACGTGCCAGCAGCCCGCGGTAATACGTAGGTGGCAGAGTTGTCCGGAATTATTGGGCGTAAAGCGCGCGCAGGCGGTCCTTTTAAGTCTGATGTGAAAGCCCACGGCTCAGCCGTGGAGGTCGTGGAAACTGGGGGACTTGAGTGCAGAAGAGGAAAGCGGAATTCCACGTGTAGCGGTGAAATGCGTAGAGATGTGGAGGAACACCAGTGGCAGGCGGCTTTCTGGTCTGTAACTGACGCTGAGGCGCGAAAGCGTGGGAGCAAACAGGATTAGATACCCTGGTAGTCCACGCCGTAAACGATGAGTGCTAAGTGTTGAAGAGGGTTTCCGCCTTTAGTGCTGCAGCTAACGCATTAAGCACTCCGCCTGGGAGTACGGCCGCAAGGCTGAAACTCAAGGAATTGACGGGGGCCCGCACAAGCGGTGGAGCATGTGGTTTAATTCGAAGCAACGCGAAGAACCTTACAGGTCTTGACATCCTCTGATACTCCTAGAGATAGGATTTTCCCTTCAGGGGACAGAGTGACAGGTGGTGCATGGTTGTCGTCAGCTCGTGTCGTGAGATGTTGGGTTAAGTCCCGCAACGAGCGCAACCCTTGAGATTAGTTGCCAGCATTCAGTTGGGCACTCTAATCTGACTGCCGGTGACAAACCGGAGGAAGGTGGGGATGACGTCAAATCATCATGCCCCTTATGACCTGGGCTACACACGTGCTACAATGGATGGTACAAAGGGCAGCGAAGCCGCGAGGTGAAGCCAATCCCATAAAACCATTCTCAGTTCGGATTGCAGGCTGCAACTCGCCTGCATGAAGCCGGAATCGCTAGTAATCGCGGATCAGCATGCCGCGGTGAATACGTTCCCGGGCCTTGTACACACCGCCCGTCACACCACGAGAGTTTGTAACACCCGAAGTCGGTGGGGTAACCTTTTCGGAGCCAGCCGCCTAAGGTGGGACAGATGATTGGGGTGAAGTCGTAACAAGGTAGCCGTATCGGAAGGTGCGGCTGGATCACCTCCTTTCTAAGGAATATGCAGTCCACATGGACTGATAAACAGTTGACCTCTGTTGTTTGTTTAGTTTTGAGGGAGCAATCTTTTCTGTGAGGATTATACCGTAAGGTATAATTCGAAACCATTCTCTCAAGAAACTCGTTCTTTGAAAACTGGATAATCGTAATATAGAAGAAACCAAGTAAAACCGAGTAATCGCCATTTTAGGTTTTAAACCATTTTAGGTTAAGTTAGAAAGGGCGCACGGTGAATGCCTTGGCACTAGGAGCCGATGAAGGACGGTACTAACACCGATATGCTTCGGGGAGCTGTAAGTAAGCTTTGATCCGGAGATTTCCGAATGGGGAAACCCGTTGCCCGTAATGGGGCAGCATCTTTACCTGAATACATAGGGTATAGAAGGCATACCCGGGGAGCTGAAACATCTAAGTACCCGGAGGAAGAGAAAGCAAACGCGATTCCCTGAGTAGCGGCGAGCGAAACGGGAACAGCCCAAACCGAAAGGCTTGCCTTTCGGGGTTATGGGACACTCAATATGGAGTTACAAAGGAACGGGGTAGATGAAGCGGTCTGGAAAGGCCAGCCATAGAAGGTAACAGCCCTGTAGTTGAAACTTCGTTCCCTCCTCGAGTGGATCCTGAGTACGGCCGGACACGTGAAATCCGGTCGGAAGCAGGAGAGGACCATCTCCCAAGGCTAAATACTCCCTAGTGACCGATAGTGAACCAGTACCGTAGAGGGAAAGGTGAAAAGCACCCCGGAAGAAGGGGAATTGAAAGAGATCCTGAAACCGTGTGCCTACAAGTAGTCAGAGCCCATTTATGGGTGATGGCGTGCCTTTGTAAGTGGACCGGCGAGTTACGATTGCATGCGAGGTTAAGTTGATGAGACGGAGCCGCAGCGAAAGCGAGTCTTAAGTAGGGCGAAATAGTATGCAGTCGTAGACCCGAAACCAAGTGATCTACCCATGTCCAGGGTGAAGTCCAGGTAACACTGGATGGAGGCCCGAACCGACGCACGTTGAAAAGTGCGCGGATGAGGTGTGGGTAGCGGAGAATTCAATCGAACTGGAGATAGCTGGTTCTCTCCGAAATAGCTTTAGGGCTAGCCTCACGAAGTTAGAGTCTTGGAGGTAGAGCACTGTTTGGACTAGGGGCCCCCATCGGGTTACCGAATTCAGACAAACTCCGAATGCCAAAGACTTATCCGTGGGAGTCAGACTGCGAGTGATAAGATCCGTAGTCAAGGGAAACAGCCCAGACCACCAGCTAAGGTCCCAAAGTATACGTTAAGTGGAAAAGGATGTGGAGTTGCTTAGACAACCAGGATGTTGGCTTAGAAGCAGCCACCATTTAAAGAGTGCGTAATAGCTCACTGGTCGAGTGACTCTGCGCCGAAAATGTACCGGGGCTAAACGTATCACCGAAGCTGTGGATTGACATCTTCGATGTCAGTGGTAGGAGAGCGTTCTAAGGGCGTTGACTAGACCGTAAGGACTGGTGGAGCGCTTAGAAGTGAGAATGCCGGTATGAGTAGCGAAAGATGAGTGAGAATCTCATCCACCGTATGCCTAAGGTTTCCTGAGGAAGGCTCGTCCGCTCAGGGTTAGTCAGGACCTAAGCCGAGGCCGAAAGGCGTAGGCGATGGACAACAAACTGTTGATATTCCTGTACCACCTCTTTATCGTTTGAGTGATGGGGGGACGCAGGAGGATAGGGTAAGCGCACTGCTGGTTATGTGCGTCTAAGCAGTTAGGCTGGTGAATAGGAAAATCCGTTCACCGTAAGGCTCAACTGCTGACGGCGGGGAAATAGAGTACCGAAGTTCCTGATTCCACTACTGCCAAGAAAAGCCTCTAGCGAGATAAAAGGTGCCCGTACCGCAAACCGACACAGGTAGGCGAGGAGAGAATCCTATAAGGTGAGCGAGAGAACTCGTTAAAGGCTCGGCAAAATGACCCCCGTAACTTCGGGAGAAGGGGTGCTTACTGGGGTGAATAGCCTCGGTAAGCCGCAGTGAATAGGCCCAGGCGACTGTTTAGCAAAAACACAGGTCTCTGCAGCCGCAAAGGCCGAAGTATAGGGAACGACGCCTGCCCGGTGCTGGAAGGTTAGAGGAGGGGTTAGCTGCAAAGCGACGCTCTGAATCCGAAGCCCCAGTAAACGGCGGCCGTAACTATAACGGTCCTAAGGTAGCGAAATTCCTTGTCGGGTAAGTTCCGACCCGCACGAAGGCGTAACGATCTGGGCACTGTCTCAACGAGACTCCCGGTGAAATTATAGTACCTGTGAAGATGCAGGTTGCGACAGGACGGAAAGACCCATGGAGCTTTACTGTAGCCTGATATTGAATTTTGGTACAGCTTGTACAGAATAGGTAGGAGCCTGAGAAACCGGAGCGCCAGCTTCGGTGGAGGCGTCGGTGGGATACTACCCTGGCTGTATTGAAATTCTAACCCGCATCCCTTATCGGGATGGGAGACAGTGTCAGGTGGGCAGTTTGACTGGGGCGGTCGCCTCCTAAAGAGTAACGGAGGCGCCCAAAGGTTCCCTCAGAATGGTTGGAAATCATTCGCAGAGTGTAAAGGCACAAGGGAGCTTGACTGCGAGACCTACAAGTCGAGCAGGGACGAAAGTCAATTTAGTGATCCGGTGGTTCCGCATGGAAGGGCCATCGCTCAACGGATAAAAGCTACCCTGGGGATAACAGGCTTATCTCCCCCAGAGTCCACATCGACGGGGAGGTTTGGCACCTCGTGTCGGCTCATCGCATCCTGGGGCTGTAGTCGGTCAAGGGGTTGGGCTGTTCGCCCATTAAAGCGGTACGCGAGCTGGGTTCAGAACGTCGTGAGACAGTTCGGTCCTATCCGTCGTGGGCGCAGGAAATTTGAGAGGAGCTGTCCTTAGTACGGGGACCGGGATGGACGCACCGCTGGTGTACCAGTTGTCTTGCCAAAGGCATCGCTGGGTAGCTATGTGCGGACGGGATAAGTGCTGAAAGCATCTAAGCATGAAGCCCCCCTCAAGATGAGATTTCCCATAGCGTCAAGCTAGTAAGATCCCTGAAAGATGATCAGGTTGATAGGTCAGGGGTGGAAGCACGGTGACGTGTGGAGCTGACTGATACTAATCGATCGAGGACTTAACCAATAAGAAAAGCGGAAGCGCACGGTTAGCAGCGTATGGCCTCCTACAAAAAGCTATCGCTTTTTGTTAGTGCGATGCTTATGCTGCCGAAGCGTTACTTGTGGAACGCATCGACTGAGATAAAGGAAACACGGAGAGTGTAGCGATTCGATGTTGACTTATCGTAGGGAGATGAGAGAAGGACACTAGACGCTGTGCGCTGGAGCTAGACAACACTAATAAAGCAGACTACTCGTTTTACCAAAGTTTCTTCTGATTACCCAGTTTTGAGGGAATGATCTCTCAATGAAATAGTCTGGCGGCGATAGCGAGAAGGTCACACCCGTTCCCATACCGAACACGGAAGTTAAGCTTCTCAGCGCCGATGGTAGTTGGGACGCAAGTCCCTGTGAGAGTAGGACGCTGCCAGGCGAAAGACAGGAATTTTGATTTCTGTCTTTTCACCACAAATGGAGAGCTGTCCGAGTGGCCGAAGGAGCACGATTGGAAATCGTGTATACGTTAACCGCGTATCAAGGGTTCAAATCCCTTGCTCTCCTCCATACATAAAAAAGTCGAACGTCACCTAACTGGTGGCGTTTTTTTTGGCATGGTAATGAAGCATGTTAATAGTAAACCGGACAGGGACTCCTATGTACAGGAGACCCCGATTCATACTAAGAATTCAGATTTACTTTTTCAAAATGTTCTACGGTTGGAAATGGTTGATAAAAGTGATGTAAAAGTGCTTTCCATTCCTCGTATTCACTTGATTGTCTAAATCCCACAGTGTGATCTTCTAAACTCTCCCATTTAACTAGAAGCAAATACTTGCCATTCTCTTCCATACAACATTGTAACTCTTGTGATATATAACCCTTCATAGATGAAATAATTTTTGAGGCTTTACGAAACGAATCTTCATATTCCTGTTCCATTCCCGGTTTGACTTGAAGCATAGCGGCTTCTAGTATCAATTTATCCCCCCTAACAAATAGCTTTTTTCTTCTATTCTTAGGCTATCATAAGTAACCATTGATTGAAATCAATAACCATTTCAAGAACTGTTCAACATACTCCATATTTGCACCATAACAATTCAAAAGGAAGACGCGTTAAATAAAATCTTTTGAAAAAACTGCAAAAATAAATTATTATTAAAACGAACCATAATTATTACCAAGTCCTAATATATGGTCATAACTATTTTCGATAACTGGAGATTAGAGATGTTAATAGAACCGATTCAAAAGAAAACTACCATTTCCGATTTTTTTGAGTCAACGGGAATCAAGGCCAGCACAAGTAGGAGTGATTTCTGGAAACATGTTTCGGCAGTTGACCCCATTTTATCTGAGGAACTTGAACCGCTCTTCAGCCGTAAAAAGAATGGGAACCTTTATGAGGTGAAGAACCGGACATTATCCTTCAGTTTAGCTGTAGAATCATGGACCATATCATTTCATACAGCCCTCCTCAACTGGTTCAACAGTCAAAAGCAACTGAAACCAAAACGGATTTTGGAAATCGGTTGTGATAATGGGCTGATGGCTTGCTGGTATGCCACTCATTTCCCAGATGCGGAGATTATTGGCATCGATCAAGAAAAGAACGGCATTCGATGTGCCGAACAATTGGCTAGTCAGCTCGAATTGAATAACATAAGTTTCTTTAAAATGGATTTTGCGGAGCTGCAGGAATACTTTTTGGAGGACTCGTTTGACCTTATTATATCTGTGCGAACGTTTCATGAGATAATGGGGCCTGTTTTGATATCCAAGTATTGGTCACTGGCGGAATACTTGAAGGGAGCTCCAATGTATGGTGACAGAACCTATATGCAAATCGTGGAAAATTTGTTAACTGAGGATGGAGCCTATCTTTCATGCGAACGACTGGAGAATCCTGGAGATTTAGGGAAATGGGCAAATTTGCTGCATGAGGCTGATCTCAATGTCCAATGGGATCAGAGTGATATCATTGACTTTCAAGAATTGGGAAAAAATAAACGTTCCCCGGTCATTTTCGCGACAAAAAAGGAGACAGGCATAGCCACCATAGATGGCTTGGAGTACCTGTATACGAGAAATAGTAACCCATTTCTAGTGGAAGGGAAATCTTTGAAAGGAGCCAAAGCCGAGTTTGCTTTTCACCATTTACTAAACAAAAAGTTCCATACAGGGCGGCATCTCGAAGCAACGAACCATTGGTATCGGTTTAGATTTGAAATTTGGGAAACGAGAACCTTATTGCTTGTATATTGCTGCGGTAATATGGGTCACCGTCATTTGGACATCCTTCCGGCTGGAGCTTACCATGATGCGGAAGTGCTGTTAGAGGAAGTAATCGAGTCGTTTATTCATCTTGGTTCGCTTGTCAGTTACAATAGCCTTCAAGAGATACCACGTTAATATGGAAATAATAGTAAACAACTCTAGACAGGCAAGCCAGGCACAGCTTGGTTGAAGGCTTGTCCTTTTATTTTTTGCACCCATTCAGGTATCCTTATAGTATCGCAGCAATGGAGGTTACCAGCATGAAGAAAGTATTTGCAGACATTATTCAATTTCGCGGGACCCACTATGAATTTGGTTTTATGCAAGGTGAAATCATGAAGGATTCCATCATGGTAAAAAACCGGGAACAACAATGGAAAGTCCGGAAACCGCTCTTTCGGATTGATACAGAGGAGACGAAACACGTCTATAAAAGTTTGGCCCCGCATATCTGGGAGGAATTTTTGGGATTGCAGGATGCTCTGAAGTGGCCGCTGGAACGCGTATTGCTGGAATTTGGGGGTTACCGGGTGAACATTCACCCTTCTGGTTGTTCCATTTATGTGGGGGAAGATTATCTGATTCGTAACTATGATTACCATCCGAAAACCTATGATGGTCGTTTCACAGTTTTTCAACCGACTGATGGGGGATATGCGGTCATCGGGCCGGGCCAGAAAGTGACCGGACGGATGGATGGCCTGAATGAAAAAGGGTTAACAATGGGTTATACCTTTATGAACCGCAAACGCCCTGGAGACGGTTTCGTCTGTAATATGATTGGCAGGCTGGCACTGGAGCTATGCGCCACAGCGGAGGAAGCAGTCGATTTTATGAAAGAGATTCCTCACCGCCATTCCTTTAGCTACACCTTTTTTGATCAGAAATGTCAAAGTCCGTATATTGTGGAAACTTCACCGAGAAGGGTGGAAGTCCGGCGGGGATATTCCTGTACCAATCATTTTCATATCCTGACAGAAGAAAACCGCCACCATTTGGATGATTCGAAAAAAAGGCTGGAAACAATGGAAAAAAACCGGGTACAAGATTTGGGCGCATCCGAAGCATTCAATCTTTTAAATGACACTGAACAAGGGGTCTTTTCAAAACTCTATGGAAGCTGGGCAGGCACCATTCATACTTCAGGCTATTTTCCCAAGGAATTGAGAGCATGGTTTGCGCTAGGCGGGGACCAGATGCCGGTGCAATTTGATTTTTCTAAGTGGCTGAACGGGGAAGACCTGCCCCTCGAACAGATTGCAGGGGAAGTGGATACCGATATACCGTTTGTCCATATGGAAAAAGCGGACTGGTATAGATGACGGCGTGAGCCTTTAAATTTGATATCTTTATTTGATCCGTTAAAGAGGGGCTTTTCGTTAAAAAAGTACATCTCCTAAATCCAATACCAGACGCTTATTTCATAAATCTATTTATCACTGATTCCTTTTCCTGGATGACCGGTTTTACCCTTTTGGTATAGAAAAGTTTATGAACTAAAAGAACCAAGAAATAGCCATACTATTCATGGAGGTGTGGATATTGGATAAACAAAATGAATTTCCTACAGCCATGAATGACATGGGTGAACCATCAGAAATGAGTCCAATCAACGAAGCAACTAATAATAATGAAACAGAGACACCAATTATTGAAATTAATCAACCTTTAAAAACACAGAATCATCTCGAAATTAGAAACCATTCCTCTTGAATAAATGAATTAGGTAGAACAAAAGGGACTGCTCCACAAAGCAATCCCTTTTGGAATTTGATACCTAGTATTAATCCTGGTTCTTAAAGGTTAATAAAGTTAATACTCTTCCGACCTTCGGATTATAGATGGATTGTTCATACACCATTTCATTTTCCTTGGAATCCAGCAGCCAGCAAGCCGCCGGCACTTCTCCCTCACGGACTTCTTCTTGTGCGCTTGGTTGACTAAAAAAAGTTGCTGCCATACTTCTCGCATCCACTTCCACATCAAAGGACTTTAGCATCCGCTTTCCTTGATACACTTTGATGATCTTAGAATGCTGGGATTGAACAACCGCGTACTTGTCAATTGCAAAATCCACTAATCGGTTTAACAGTGAAAATAAAGATACCTGATATTTTTTATCCGCCATCCTCTTTAGTTCCTCTATGGCAGGTCTTTGGTTAAACGGCTCTTTCCTTAGTTCCTTTGATGGAATCAGCAGGTTGGATGCAAATTTATGGGCTTCCATTTCCTCGACCTCATCCGTTAAAAGAGAGGAATTCCCCATTAAAATTTCATCGTTTTTGTTCAGGTACCTTCTAGAAGTATAGCTTGGCTTTAAGTGCCATGGGATTATAAAATGACCGATCAAGGTAGCTACTGTGAATTTTTTTCTTGATGGAAAGGTTATGTTTCGGTCTAAAAGAATGATCGGATGGTCGCCCTGAATAAGAATGCCTTCACCTTCCTCTAATTCATCCTCCAACACTTTTAACCCTAATTCTCGCGCCAGTTGGTATAAATCGATTGGCAATTGGTCATTTGTACTTTCTTCCAGCAGATGGTCCGCGTAATCGGAAGGGGAGTCAAAAAGTATATCGACTTTTATTTTCCTCCCAGTTGCCAAAAAAGCTGCGTATTCTAATAATTTTTCTTTATCAGAGGCATTTAATGAATGAATGATTTTTAGAAAGGCACGATCAGAATTTCCAAGGGGGTCCTGGTTTTGGGATTGGTTAAAACCGGAAACCAGATATTCCGTCGAAACCTTTAAAGCAAACGATAATTTTCTTAAGGCTTCAAATGAAGGCTTTCTGACCCCAGATTCATATTGGCTAATGGCAGGTGGTTTCAATCCCACTTTATTGGCCAATTCAGTTTGGGACATTTTCAATTCTTTTCTTCTATTTTTTATTCGTTCATGTATGGAATTTGAATTTGTCATTTGTTTACCCTTTTCATAACAATAAGTTAGATGAATTATAACATAATAATAAAAATATTGACAATAATTATAACGAACGTTATAGTTTGATTAACGAAATAATAAAATGTTGTTAATAAAAATGCACGACAACATGGTCAATACATACTTGGGGGAATGAACATGTACTTTCAACAATTTGAAAAAAACATACTACAGTTGCCATTAAAAGCTGCTTATGAGAGAGATGACCTTCGGACCGAGGAGTTTCTAATGTTAAAGGAAGACAATATCGAGGTCTTTTGGGCACCATTCGAATACATAAACAAAGAGGCGAAAGTAATTATTATAGGGATTACGCCCGGCTGGACACAAATGGAGCTTGCTTTTAATTATGTACGCCATCACATCCATGAAGAAGAATGGGAACAAATGCTTTGCAATGCCAAAAAGAATGCAAGCTTTGGCGGGACGACCATGAGGAAAAACCTTTATGATATGTTGGATGGTATTGGGCTTCATCATGCTTTGAATATTAATAGCTGTGAACAATTATTTGGGGATCAGCACCACTTGCTGCATACGACCTCGGTAATGAGATATCCAGTCTTTGTCGACGGGCAAAATTATACAGGCAGCAAGCCAAAGATGTTAAAAACGAAAGCATTCTTAAACATGATGAACGAAGTGCTCGTACCTGAAATAAACAGTCTTCCAAACGCAATCATCATACCAACAGGCAAAGCGGTTTCCGATGTACTCCGCTATTTAGTCGAGGAAAATAAAATTCATAATCAAACGATTCTTTTCGATTTTCCTCATCCATCGGGAGCAAATGGCCATAGAAAGAAACAGTATGAAGCTAACAAAGAAAACTTTAAGGCACAATTAGCACAAAGCAACATTTAGAAAAGAAACAGATAACATCGATAAAGCTTTTCTTAAGAAACAATAAAAAATCCATCAAGTCTACTACATTGATGAATTTTTTATGTCTTTTTGGCATTTGGTTTGCTTTATAATGAAATATACACAGAATTTTCGTTTAAATAAGGGGATGTTCATTTTGCTTTTCGTTTCACCGTCGAAAATTGCTAGCTTTTTTTATCATGAATGTGAAAGATTTCTATACTATCATTCTCTCTCCAAGAAAGAGAAACTTGAGTTGGATATTCCCAAAGAAATCATCGAAAACCAAAATGCCAATACTGTAATCACGGCTGGAGGGATTGTATGGGAAGAAAAGGTGGTGACCGACTATTTGGGTGACGATGTGGTGATTGGGACAGGGGACATGCCACTTTCCAACCGTTACATAAAATTTGACGATTTGGTCCAGGAGTTAAAAAACCCAAGCAAAAAATACATATATCAGCCTACCTTTTCCATTCCTGACCGTTTCTATCAAAAATACAAGATCGACAGGGAAACAATCACATTCTCCGATTGCCGGCCTGATTTGATTGAATGCCTTCCCGGAGAATCCGGTTTTCGATTTCGGATTATTGATGTCAAATCCTCTGAGGCCCTAAAAGTATCCCACCGGGTTCAAACGGCTCTTTATGCGATGATACTTCAGTCCATCCTCGAAGAACATCAAATTAAGGGCGAAATATTAATAGAAGAAACCGGTGTTTGGCTCTATGAACAGGAAAATCCGCAATATATTTCCGTTCAGCATTTGGTTCCATATTTGGAAGATTTCTTGATGGGTAAGTTAAAGGAACTTCCTGAAAAAGAGCTCGAAGAAGTTTTCTGGCATTTGGACTATCGTTGTGAGTGGTGCAGTTTATTTGATTATTGCTTAGGAAAAGCGAAGGAACAGCAGCATGTATTGTTGCTGCCTTACCTTTCAAGCCAAGGTTCTCGGTTTATCCGGGAGAACGGCTTACCGCTTACTATCGAAGAGTTTGCTGACTATATCACCGATCAGGACCAATTAAAACTGCTTGAGAAAAGTGCTAGTTTAAGAGGCCGGGTGTTACGGATTGATAAGCAGCTGGACTCGTTGAAAAATGGGGAAATGATTCCATATGAAAGCTTTGCCACCGATATGCCGATTGGGGAAAACATACGATTGATTCTGACCGTGCAGCGGGATCAGGTGTCAGGAAGGGTGTATGCGGCGTCCATTTACCGGATTAGCGGAAGTGAATTGTTTGGAAGCAAGTCGGAAAAATTCCACTTTATTGCCGAAACATCTGACCAGGAGTCCCTTGTCATCCGCCGATTTGTCGACAAGCTTTATGACATATTGGAAACCGTCCATTCGTATAACATGGAAAGAGATTGGAAGGAACAAAAGAGTGTTCAGTCCTATGTAACCGACAATTATGAATGGAACAATGTCCAGGAAATTCTCAATGTGCTGTTGGAGGATCCAGAGTATCAAGAAAAGGCCCTACACCTAATGTTTTATTTTCATAGTGATTTGTTATCGGAAACGGATGAACATCCGGAGGATATGATTCCATTCCCTATCATTGTCCTCACTACTGTGGTTAGCCGCTTGTTTGCTCTGCCGGCCCACATTGCTTATCGTTTGGAAGATTTATCAGATTATATCGCTTCCCAAAGCGATTGGCCTTTTGAATATAAGTCTGAGGAATATTTATCTTTCAAACTTACAAACGTCATGAAATCGGATATTATTCACGAGGTATGGAATGACAAGGAAACAGAAAAGCTGGACTGGATTAAAAGAGAACTGGACAGACGACTAAACCTAGCCAACAGCGTGGTTTCCGGGATTCGTGCTGCCGCAAAAGACCGGAGTGGCCGTTCGCTCCTGTTTGCTTGGCCTGAAAAGTTTAAACTGCCTACTGTCAGACACTATAAGCATGCTGTTTTATCCAAGCTGGCATTTGCCACCCGATATGAGACCCTATTAAGCTATCTGGAAATCCGCAGTGCACGGGCCCTATCCCTGAAGGAAAGAGAGGAAGCTGGCACTACCTTAAACCTCACTTATGTGGAAGACGGACTTTTTCAGTTGCATAACATTCAAGTGGCAGCTGAGTTGGAGACGCGTGACGCTTGGATTATAACGGAAAAAAATGCCGCTGGCGAATTGGAACAGCTGAAGTTTAATGATTATCGGTATCGAAACGTCATGTATCCGCCTAAAAGTGCGAATCTGTACTATACTAAAATCAAAGACATCGTTCATGAAAATGGCAAGGCATTTTTAAAGTTAGAGATGCCGAGAAGAGAAACCAAGTTTGAGTTTTATGAGGGTGAGCATTATTTGGTGTCGAAACGGTATACCGATTGGACCAGCAAACGAGTCCTTGGTGCACTCGATATGATCGATGAAGAAGATCACCGGATATTGGGGCTTTTTCACAACCCTGCTGAAATGAGCAGGAAGTTAATGAAAAAATGGGATGACGAAGAGGTGAAACAGCTAGTCAAACAGGCGGGCTTGACGAAAAGCCAGCGGAAGGCGTTCCGGCACTTCTTGAACAAAACGCTCACTCTTTGCTGGGGACCGCCAGGAACAGGCAAAACCCATTTTATTGCCTCTTCGGTTCTCCTATTGTCACAAATCTATCAAAACAGAAGGCCGTTAAAAATACTCGTATCCGGATTTACCCATGCTGCTATTGAGAATGTGTTGGTGAAAATCCAACAGCTTCATAAAAAAGAGAAAATCAAAGTGGGCAAATTGAATCAGGTAACCACTGCCAAAGCCAGGGACATCGAAATGGTTTATGAAAAAGGAGTACAGGACTGGCTGGAGGACGATTGCACTACCATTATTGGAGCAACCCTTTACAATATTCAAAAAACCTACGATAACGTCTGGAATGAATTGGATTTTGACGTCGTGATTTTGGATGAGGCTTCCCAAGTCAGAACATCTGATTCCTTATTGGCGCTGAGCCATTTGAAGGCTGCAGGGAGGATGCTGATTGTAGGAGACCATTTTCAATTACCGCCTATTGTAAAAGGAAATTATCTGGTCAAGGAAAACGAACCCAATGTCTATGATTCTATTTTTAAATTATTGTTCGAGTTGGACGTTGATCAAAAGTATACCTGTCAGTTAACAGAAAACTTCCGGATGAACGAAGTGCTTTGTCGATATCCTGCATCGATGATCTACGGACCAAACTACACGGCCTTTAATTCGGGCATCGCGAACCAAAAAATCCAATTGACTAATCAACCGAGCTTGGAATGGGTGGAAACCATTGCCGACCCCGATTATCCATTGGTTGTCTGTGTCTATGATGGGATCCAGGAATCCCAAGCCAATGCCATGGAAGCAGGATGGGTTGCCCAATTATCTAAGGAGTTCCGTTATTCGTTAAAGGACGAGGATGGAAATCTGTACGAGGATAGTGTACTCGGTGACAGGGAATTCTGGCAGAAAGGATTGTTCATCATTTCCCCGCATCATGCTCAAATCAGGGAGATTAACAGGCAGCTGGAGGAACAAGGGCTGCGACCTGAATTCTTTGTCGGTACTGTAGATAAAATGCAAGGGCAGGAAAGTGATGTCGCCATCATCAGCTATGGTGTAGCGGACCTCGAACAGGCGGTAATGGAAGGAGAGTTTATTTACAGCCTCAATCGTTTAAATGTGTCTATCACAAGAGGCAGAAGCAAGACAATCGTATTCCTATCCAGACAGCTGCTGTCACCCGCTCTTGACATCATTACGAATGACGAGCTGAGTGAGGGGGTTCATTTTATGCGAAACCTGGAAAAATACGCTCATGAGAATGGGGAAACGATGGATTATCAGTTTGGGGACGTTGGATTAAAAGTGTACAGGGTAAAAGGACATTAAAATAGGCAGCTTCCGGCGCCTTTCGTCATATGAGGAATGGCCAGGAGGTTGCCTTATTCTTTTAGGTATTTTTATTGATGCAGGAATTTTGAGATTAACTTAAAAGGACCACATATTTACTATGGGAAACAACAGTCCTATTATTTTTAAAACTTTGGCCTGAGTAATTCTCGATGATTTCCACTACCACCGAATTTTCTCCGACTTTTTCCACTTTGCCCTTTATTCCATTCGTCGAGACAATATTATCTCCTACTCTTGCTCGCTTAAAATCCAAAGCAATCACTCCTTACTTAATAAAGGTGAGATCTCCCATAAATATCTTGATTATTAGAAATTTTATAGGAAAAGTTACTTTATGTCACAAAGATTGTAAGATATATTTCCATATAAAATCACAGTATAGATTGATGACATTTAGATCAAATTGGATGAGGTGATCAAATGATAATCAGGCAAGCGGGATTAGCAGACGTGGAGGGAATAGCGAAAGTGCACGTGGATGCTTGGAAGACCACTTATGCAGATCTATTCACGATGAATACCTAAAAACGTTGACCTATGAAAAACGGGCAGAATTATGGAAAGGGATTATACCGGAGGAAAATGTCTTTGTGGCAGAGATAAACGGTCAAATTATCGGATTTGCTAACGGCGGCAAAGAAAGGACAGGAGATTTCCCCGAATATCAAGGTGAACTATATGCCATCTATATTTTAAAGAGCTTCCAGGACGTACAATAGGCAGGAGTCTTATAATGGCTGTTACAAAAGATTTAATACAACAAAATATTCAATCAATGATGTTATGGGTATTAAAGGATAATTCTTCTTGCCGTTTTTATGAAAAGATGGGTGGCGAAGTGATTACTAGTATAGCGGTTGATTTTGCAGGTAAAGAATTAACGGAGTTAGCATTCGGCTGGAAAAATATTTCACCTATTGGGATGAATCCGAACCACTGTTCTGTATAATGAAAAATAAAGAGTAGGTAAATATTGGAAGGTAGGGAGGGAGTGGCACTCAGCTGCTTCCTTCTTTTTGTAAAAGAGGGAAATGAAACCATGATGCTGTTGTTTGATTACACTTCAAGGGTCTATACATATATTAGTTTTATCATAAAGCAAAGCAGGTGAAAAAAGTGGCATTTTTTAGGGAAAACCATCATTTGCCTAACCCAAATAAAGATGATTACACGATTACGGTAGAAGGGAAAGGGAAGGTCACTGTGCAGCCTGACCAAGCCAACATATCCATTGGGGTCGTTACAACGAATGAAGATGTACAAACGGCCCAACAAGAAAATGCGGTCATCACCAATCGTATCATTGCTAGCATCAGACAGGCGGGAATCGAACAAGATGACATAAAAACCACGGTTTATTCCGTCAATCCGAGATATGACTTTGTGGAAGGGAAATCGGTATTCAAAGGATATGAAGTAGAGCACCAACTTCAAATAACGATCAAAGATTTATCTAAAGTCGGAATGGTCTATGATTTAGCCATTAAAGAAGGTGCCAACCGATCGGGAAACATCCAATTCCAAAATACGCAAGAGGATTTCCATTATCTGCAGGCATTAACATTGGCTGTCAACGACGCTCTAGCCAAAGCACAGCAAATTGCCCATACCATCAGAGTGAACTTAAATCGGATCCCACTAAGAGTAATAGAACAAATTCCCACCCCGCATTTCTTTACCCCGGTGAGCGCGGAATCAGTGGCTTTTGCAGCTAAAAGCACAACCACTCCCATTCAACCTGGTGAAAATACATTAAATGCAACGGTAAGGGTTGTTTTTCAATACAACGTACCACAGTTTTAAATAAAAAAGCGTGGGCTTCAACAGTTGACCCACGCTTTTATGTACCTATTTTGCAACACAATAACTATTCCTCATTTTGTGCAACGTTTTTTCCTTCTAGAAATTGATTAAGTGATTCGATATTTTGATCAAAGTCTACTTCTAATACTTCACCAAGTGCTTCATCTCGTTTATTTTCGAAACTGCCATCTTCAGGGATACGCATGGTTTCTACATTTTTGCTTTTCTTTGTTAAAATATCTTTTCCGATTGTCAAAACTGTGGATTTATCGACATTTGTATCGATGTATGTATTCATAAGACTGATCAGCTTAGGGAGTTTAACAACACTTTCCAGGCTAATGGCTTCATCTGTCAATTTTGAAATCACTTCCTGCTGTCTCTGTATCCGTCCAAAATCACTTAAACGATCGTGGCGAAAACGGACGTATCCCAGAAGTTCTTTACCGTGAAGTGTTTGTTTGCCAGGTTCTAGCTTTGTGTCAATACCATATGACATCTCATAAGGAATGTTTACTTCGATACCATCTGGTACGAGGAGGTCCACTGCTTTTTCAAATCCTTTAAAATCGACAATCGTATAATATGGAATATCCAGTCCGAAATTTTCCTTAATGGTTTCCCTTAACAATTTAGTGCCGCCAAACGAATAGGCCGCATTTAATTTTTGTTGCCCATGTCCTGGGACAGACACTAGCATATCACGCATAAAAGAGATAAGTTTAATCTTATGGGTTTGTGGATCAAAATGGGCCACCATAATTGTATCGGTACGGGCTTGTTTTTCTCCCCGGGAGTCACTGCCTAATAAGAGGACATTGATTTCCTCCAGGTTATTCTTTTCTCCTTGTAAACTCTGCTTTCCTTCCACTTTCTTTAGCGGCTGGCTTTCGGCATAGATTTTACCTTCTACGTACTGATATATTTGAAAAACACCTGCCATTAATATACTTAATAAAAGAAGGGCTCCAAAAACTCTCCTCCATCTTACTCTGATTCTGTTTTTCTTCGAACGTGTCAAACTTTGCACCACCTAGAGCTAGATAACATTATTTTTTTGAATGAGTAACCTACTAATTTATGTATTCCTATTCCCCTTGAAGTAGTCATTATCCCATATTTTGTTTTCATTTGTTTTAATATCAAGTTACAAATATCTCAATTTCCGATTACATAAATATTTTATGAGGAAAAGGGAGAGAGCAAAACTATTTTACGACAAAAACCGTTCGAAATGGAAGTGATAAGCGACATCATTGAGACTAACGGAGATTTTGACTATAGGGTAAGATTCCAATATGAAAATAAGTTAACTGAAAGGAGAAAAATTTGAATATCACGAAAGAAGAAAATTAGAATTTCTGGAGCGCGCACCACAGATGCTGGAGTAATTTCTTTTTGGTTTGTCTACAGGATGGCTGAATAATAAAGACGGTGAAGGCACATGGAATGCACGCGAGGTAGTCTAGCACCTCATTGAGGCTGAGAACAATAACTGGATTTCACGATTAGAATTTATTCTTCAAGCTGGAACTAAAAAGCAATTTCCTCCTTTTGATCGACTTAAACAGTGAAGAACTCCTATTACGCAAATACTCCTTGAATTCAACGTTATTAGAAAGGAAAGTTTAATCACTCTTAGGAATATGAAGGATCTTTAATTATATCTTGAACTGTTAGCCTCACACCAGGAATTGGGTGAAGTAAGTGTAGGGAGTTGCTATCCACCTGAATCGTTCATGTCCTGTCTCATATTTTCTCGGATTGTAAGATTCATGGCGGGATTCTGAAAAAGTAGCAGTTCGCATTTAAAGGGATGTTATCAATTGTAGTCCCTATTGCCAAGAAAAATATTATGCTAACAAGTGTCAAATGCCTTAGAATTACCTTCAAGTCAAAATGAGCACATTTTTAACATAACAGTGTTGTTTATAAATGAAAGCGCATACATTATTAGTAACCAGTGGAGGTGATTCCTTTGATTTATATTTATGGGAATGATTATATTAAATATTTAAATGATGACATGTAGTTCTGGACTATTAACCTATGATCAATGGAAAAGCAGGAATAGCCAAAAGGTTTCCGGTCAATCAATTACATCAGGAAAAGAGGGAACAACAAAGTATAATAAGGGACACTATTCTTTAGGTGGTTATAATAAAAATTTATAGATTGATTGTGATGGTACAGTAGATATCTAAAGAATAAGAGTAGCCCCCTGGGTCTACTCTTTTTTCAGTCATTTTGAACTAGAAAGGAAACATCATGATTTTTATTTTGACTTTCCTTTGCTATTACCTTTTTCTTCACCATATCGCAATTGTCCAGAATCTACCTCACCTTTATCCTTAGCCCTTTCACCGCCTAAACTTACATTCGGGTAGCTTTTCGTTTTTTTCATTCATTTCTTTACCTCCAATAATTAATATGTACATAGTTGTATTTTTCAATTGTTACCGGAACAGATTGACTGGCATTTGAAGATGTATTGATAATATCCCCGGTATTCTTATTAAACATACTAATGCTGTTATTATGATGTGAAAATAATGCCGGGTTGAAAAATAATTAAGCCGTAATGTTCAATTCTTGTCGCTATTCAGAAGGAAATGTATGAATCAGTTAAGAAAAAAACTGTGAATTTGGTAAAAACTTTCTGTTGTAGCATACCTTCTTTGGTGTTACTATAGGTAAGTCGCTTCTGAAGAGCGAAACAATAAATGTTTTGGAAATAACTTCTGGTTGTATCTTCACTGTTTTGGTGCTATGATAAAACCCGTTGCTCTAAAAAAAGAGCTAACGTCATTCACAATTGGTAAAAATTGATGATTGATAGGTTAGAAGAAAAGCGATATACTATTGTTCCTGTCGCTTTTGACAGTGTAAGAAATTGTTCTTTGAAAACTAAACAAAACAATACGTCAACAATAAACATTCGTTTCTTTCGAAACGAAGCCAACGTTTTAACTTTTATGAGCTATATCAACTTTCTTGGAGAGTTTGATCCTGGCTCAGGACGAACGCTGGCGGCGTGCCTAATACATGCAAGTCGAGCGAATCAAAAGGTGCTTGCACCTTTTGATTAGCGGCGGACGGGTGAGTAACACGTGGGCAACCTGCCTGTAAGACTGGGATAACATCGGGAAACCGATGCTAATACCGGATAATTTCTTTTTTCACATGAGGAAAGGCTAAAAGTTGGTTTTTAGCTGACACTTACAGATGGGCCCGCGGCGCATTAGCTAGTTGGTGAGGTAACGGCTCACCAAGGCGACGATGCGTAGCCGACCTGAGAGGGTGATCGGCCACACTGGGACTGAGACACGGCCCAGACTCCTACGGGAGGCAGCAGTAGGGAATCTTCCACAATGGACGAAAGTCTGATGGAGCAACGCCGCGTGAGCGATGAAGGCCTTCGGGTCGTAAAGCTCTGTTGTTAGGGAAGAACAAGTATCAGGTGTACCGGTACCTTGACGGTACCTAACCAGAAAAGCCACGGCTAACTACGTGCCAGCAGCCGCGGTAATACGTAGGTGGCAAGCGTTGTCGGAATTATTGGGCGTAAAGCGCGCGCAGGCAGTCCTTTAAGTCTGATGTGAAAGCCCACGGCTCAGCCGTGGAGGAGTCATTGGAAACTGGGGGACTTGAGTGCAGAAGAGAGAAGCCCAGATTCCACGTGTAGCGGTGAAATGCGTAAGGATGTGGAGGGAACACCAGTGGCGAAGGCGAGCTCTGGTCTGTAACTGACGCTGAGGCGCGAAAGCGTGGGGAGCAAACAGGATTAGATACCCTGGTAGTCCACGCCGTAAACGATGAGTGCTAAGTGTTAGAGGTTTCCGCCCTTTAGTGCTGCAGCTAACGCATTAAGCACTCCGCCTGGGAGTACGGCCGCAAGGCTGAAACTCAAAGGAATTGACGGGGGCCCGCACAAGCGGTGGAGCATGTGGTTTAATTCGAAGCAACGCGAAGAACCTTACCAGGTCTTGACATCCTCTGATACTCCTAGAGATAGAGTTTTCCCCTTCGGGGGACAGAGTGACAGGTGGTGCATGGTTGTCGTCAGCTCGTGTCGTGAGATGTTGGGTTAAGTCCCGCAACGAGCGCAACCCTTAGTTAGTTGCCAGCATTCAGTTGGGCACTCTAATCTGACTGCCGGTGACAAACCGGAGGAAGGTGGGGATGACGTCAAATCATCATGCCCCTTATGACCTGGGCTACACACGTGCTGTGGATGGTACAAAGGGCAGCGAAGCCGCGAGGTGAAGCCAATCCCATAAAACCATTCTCAGTTCGGATTGCAGGCTGCAACTCGCCTGCATGAAGCCGGAATCGCTAGTAATCGCGGATCAGCATGCCGCGGTGAATACGTTCCCGGGCCTTGTACACACCGCCCGTCACACCACGAGAGTTTGTAACACCCGAAGTCGGTGGGGTAACCTTTTCGGAGCCAGCCGCCTAAGGTGGGACAGATGATTGGGGTGAAGTCGTAACAAGGTAGCCGTATCGGAAGGTGCGGCTGGATCACCTCCTTTCTAAGGAAATATGCAGTCCATATGGACTGATAAACAGTTGACCTCTGTTGTTTGTTTAGTTTTGAGGGAGCAATCTTTTCTGTGAGGATTATACCGTAAGGTATAATTCAAAACATTCTCTCAAGCTCGTTCTTTGAAAACTGGATAATCATCAATATGAAGAAACCAAGTAAAACCGAGTAATCGCCATTTTAGGTTTTAAACCATTTTAGGTTAAGTTAGAAAGGGCGCACGGTGAATGCCTTGGCACTAGGAGCCGATGAAGGACGGTACTAACACCGATATGCTTCGGGGAGCGTAAGTAAGCTTTGATCCGGAGATTTCCGAATGGGGAAACCCGTTGCCCGTAATGGGGCAGCATCTTTACCTGAATACATGGGAATTATTGAAGGCATACCCGGGGAGCTGCTTGCTCTGAAATTACCCGGAGGAAGAGAAAGCAAACGCGATTCCCTGAGTAGCGGCCGAGCGAAACGGGAACAGCCAAACCGAAAGGCTTGCCTTTCAGGGTTGTAGGACACTCAACATGGAGTTACAAAGGAACGGGGTAGATGAAGCGGTCTGGAAAGGCCAGCCATAGAAGGTAACAGCCCTGTAGTTGAAACTTCGTTCCCTCCTGAGTGGATCCTGGTACGGCCGGACACGTGAAATCCGGTCGGAAGCAGGAGGACCATCTCCCAAGGCTAAATACTCCCTAGTGACCGATAGTGAACCAGTACCGTGAGGGAAAGGTGAAAAGCACCCCGGAAGGGGTGAAAGAGATCCTGAAACCGTGTGCCTACAAGTAGTCAGAGCCCGTTTATGGGTGATGGCGTGCCTTTTATGGGAATGAACCGGCGAGTTACGATTGCATGCGAGGTTAAGTTGATGAGACGGAGCCGCAGCGAAAGCGAAGTCTTAAGTAGGGCGAAATAGTATGCAGTCGGCAGACCCGAAACCAGGTGATCTACCCATGTCCAGGGTGAAGTCCAGGTAACACTGGATGGAGGCCCGAACCGACGCACGTTGAAAAGTGCGCGGATGAGGTGTGGGTAGCGGAGAAATTCAATCGAGCTGGAGATAGCTGGTTCTCTCCGAAATAGCTTTAGGGCTAGCCTCACGATAGTCAGAAGTCTTGGAGGTAGAGGCACTGTTTGGACTAGGGGCCCCCATCAGGTTTACGAATTCAGACAAACTCCGAATGCAAAGACTTATCCGTGGGAGTCAGACTGCGAGTGATAAGATCCGTAGTCAAAAGGGAAACAGCCCAGACCACCAGCTAAGGTCCCAAAGTATACGTTAAGTGGAAAAGGATGTGGAGTTGCTTAGACAACCAGGATGTTGGCTTAGAAGCAGCCACCATTTAAAGAGTGCGTAATAGCTCACTGGTCGAGTGACTCTGCGCCGAAAATGTACGGGGCTTCTAAACGTATCGCAGAAGCTGTGGATTGACATCTTCGATGTCAGTGGTAGAGCGTTCTAAGGGCGTTGAAGCTAGACCGTAAGGACTGGTGGAGCGCTTAGAAGTGAGAATGCCGGTATGGTGAAGATGAGTGAGAATCTCATCCACCGTATGCCTAAGGTTTCCTGAGGAAGGCTCGTCCGCTCAGGGTTAGTCGGACCTAAGCCGAGGCCGAAAGGCGTAGGCGATGGACAACAGGTTGACTATTCCTGTACCACCTCTTTATCGTTTGAGTGATGGGGGGACGCAGGAGGATAGGGTAAGCGCACTGCTGGTTATGTGCGTCTAAGCAGTTAGGCTGGTGAATAGGAAAATCCGTTCACCGTAAGGCTCAAGCTGTGACAGCGAGGGAAATAGAGTACCGAAGTTCCTGATTCCACACTGCCAAGAAAAGCCTCTAGCGAGATAAAAGGTGCCCGTACGCAAACCGACACAGGTAGGCGAGGAGAGAATCCTAAGGTGAGCGGGAAATGAATTAAGGAGCTCGGCAAATGACCCGTAACTTCGGGAGAGAGTGCTTACTGGGGTGAATAGCCTCGGTAAGCCGCAGTGAATAGGCCCAGGCGACTGTTTAGCAAAAACACAGGTCTCTGCGAAGCCGCAAGGCGAAGTATAGGGGACGACGCCTGCCCGGTGCTGGAAGGTTAAGAGGAGGGTTAGCTGCAAAGCGAAGCTCTGAATCGAAGCCCCAGTAAACGGCGGCCGTAACTATAACGGTCCTAAGGTAGCGAAATTCCTTGTCGGGTAAGTTCCGACCCGCACGAAAGGCGTAACGATCTGGGCACTGTCTCAACGAGGAGCTCGGTGAAATTATAGTACCTGAAGATGCAGGTTACCCGCGACAGGACGGAAAGACCCCATGGAGTACTGTAGCCTGATATTGAATTTTGGTACAGCTTGTACAGGATAGGTAGGAGCCTGAAGCCGGAGCAGCTTCAGTGGAGGCGTCGGTGGGATTACCTGGCTGTATTGAAATTCTAACCCGCATCCCTTATCGGGATGGGAGCGCGGTGTCAGGTGGGCAGTTTGACTGGGGCGGGTCGCCTCCTAAAGAGTAACGGAGGCGCCCAAAGGGTTCCCTCGGAATGGTTGGAAATCATTCGCAGAGTGTAAAGGCACAAGGGAGCTTGACTGCGAGACCTACAAGTCGAGCAGGGACGAAAGTCGGGCTTAGTGATCCGGTGGTTCCGCATGGAAGGGCCATCGCTCAACGGATAAAAGCTACCCTGGGGATAACAGGCTTATCTCCCCCAAGAGTCCACATCGACGGGGAGGTTTGGCACCTCGATGTCGGCTCATCGCATCCTGGGGCTCGGTCCCAAGGGTTGGGCTGTTCGCCCATTAAAGCGGTACGCGAGCTGGGTTCAGAACGTCGTGAGACAGTTCGGTCCCTATCCGTCGTGGGCGCAGGAAATTTGAGAGGAGCTGTCCTTAGTACGAGAGGACCGGGATGGACGCACCGCTGGTGTACCAGTTGTCTTGCCAAAGGCATCGCTGGGTAGCTATGTGCAGTGCTGAAAGCATCTGGCATGAAGCCCCCCTCAAGATGAGATTTCCCATAGCGTCAAGCCCAGTAAGATCCCTGAAAGATGATCAGGTTGATAGGTCAGGGTGGAAGCACGGTGACGTGTGGAGCTGACTGATACTAATCGATCGAGGACTTAACCAAGTCATATGAAAATGCGAACTCGTTTTATAAAGTTTCTTCCTGATTATCTTCCCGAAGTTTTTGAGGAGCGATCTCAAGCAAAATAGTCTGGCAGCAATGGCGAGAAGGTCACACCCGTTTCCATACCGAACACGGAAGTTAAGCTTCTCAGCGCCGATGGTAGTTGGGACGCAAGTCCCTGTGAGAGTAGGACGTTGCCAGGCAAAAGAAGGAGCCACCTGATTAATAGGATGGCTCTTTTTTTTAGGATTTAAAAATGGAATATTTGCTATAACTAATCAATCATGGACCTGAAAAATGTTCATCAGCATTACTGCAAAGTAGCATTGGTAGCTACTAAAGGTCACATTCAACATAATCTGACTTAAAGAATGGAGTAGACTGCTTGTCTGCTCTATTTTTATATACTTATGTCCGAATTAAAAATAATATCCAAATTGTGCTTATGGTCTTTCATGGTATAAGATGTTGAATTTTATTTATGCAAATAAAGTGGGGAAGAAGGACAATCTGCATATTTTAATTCCAGTCATAATAAATTGATTCTAAAAAGGCAGGAGTGACTGGGATTTGGGGAATCCTAAAAGATTTATATAATGAGTGTTATAAATGAAACTCGATAATTATTTAATTATTTTCAACGGTAATTAGGAAGCATGGTTATCAGATAAAACCACTGATATATAGTATACTTTGTATAACAATAAGCAGAACCATATATGTTATGACTTTTCATTATTTGACAGAAATTTCGGGGGTACGAGTATTATTAGGATTGATTATGCTTTTGGTAGCTTTCCATTTGGCATGGTCAATTCAACAGGATAAGGGTGTTAGACAAGTACCTGACATTTCCAAATTAAAGATGATATTTCTTGTGCTAATCACGGATTTTTCAGTTTGCATCGATAGTGTCATGATTGCATCAGGCATATCCTTTAATCCCATTTACGTTGCTGCCGGAATTTTTTTGAGTATTACAACCGTGATTTTAATTTTTGAATCATTTTCAGGAATATTGATTGATACTTCGTTCGCTCAAATTATTGCATGCGGATTAATTGGACATATTGCATTACTAAATATAATAAAAGACCCGATATCAAAAATCCATATTATATATAGAGAGTGTACTGGGCGTGAACATCAATGGATCGATGTACTGGCAGTGTTGGATATTGCAATAATAATCATAATTGTTGGCGTTTTAAGACGACTACATAATCGAAATGAGTTTAGATGATTAACATATAGAAACCAATTTTACTCAAAGAAAAAGCCTTTTTACATTGTTAAATGGTGTAAAATAGAATCAATAAATGGTAAACATTGGAGAGGTTAAAATTGAACATTGAAGTAGTACTCGCTAATATTAGGGATTTTGATGCTGTTAACTTAATTGTAAAAGAAGGTCAAGATGAGCATTCCGAAGCATTGCCGCATATATTTCAGAAGGTCGATCAAGTCATGCCATCAACCTATTTTTGCGAACTGTTGGAGGATCCCAAAATCGACATCCTTGTTGCAAAAGTAAGTGCGAATGTAGTTGGCTTTGCTGTTGTGGAACTAAAACTATCCCCGCCTTTTGATTCGTTAACACCTAGAACATATGCTTATATCAATGATTTTGGCGTAAAAAGCACATACCGAAGAATTGGTATTGGAAAAGCTTTATTCGATGCCTGTGTAGAATGGTCTAAGAACAAAGGCGCTGAGTCCTTAGATTTAAATGTTTGGGAGTTTAACCACAAAGCCATATCATTTTATGAAAGCCTAGGGATGAAAACCAATAGCAGAAAGATGACCATGTCGTTATAAAAGTGTAAAGGGAAAACATATTTAAAATGATAAGAATGTTCTAGAGAGTTATATGGTAACAGCTGTCAGGACAGTGATCAAATTGAAAGAAAAATTACCTTCCAAGATCCGGATTATCGGCTCAGTAGGAAGTGGTAAAACCACATTGGCTAGTACTCTTTTCCGGAAAGTATACCATACCCTATTATCAGCTTGATAATGTGGTATGGTAAGACATCCATCGGGGGATCGATTGTAAAACCCAAATCAAATTAAAGGTTAAGAAAGATGGATTATAGAAGGTGTCATACCAACGCTTGGCGTTAAAAAGTTTTCAAAATGGAGACATCGTTATTTTTTTGGACACGTCCTATCCAGTAAAAATAAAATAGGTTCATTAAGAGGTATTTACGACAAATCTAGAATAGAAAAAGCTAATTACACGTCGTCTCTTAGCATGTTTAAGATGAGGTTTAATTGGAACCATTATTTTGAAAAAGAAAGTAAAGCAAAGATTTCAAAATGGTTCTGAGACGAGAACCTTCATGGCATCGTCCTGAAAAATAACAAAAACCTAGAAGAATTCTTCTATTAAATTGGGGAGCAGCTGGCCAAGATGAATGACCAGCTGTATTTTTATGCAACATTGTCTTAGTCAGCAGACTTGCTTTCGAACAATATCTTGTAAAAGGCCTTCGCCATATTTTCAATCAGGATAAGAAGGTGTATCTTTAGTAGGTAACTTCATCATGAGAGAGGAACATCGGATGCATACTAATTTGGAAATGTTAATTGACTTATTTGAGCGGGCTGCCTTGCTTTTGATCTGCCTGTTTTTTATGATCAGGATTCCAAGATTCAAGGAATCCCTGCAAAAGGGCCGCCATTCCCCTGGAGAGCGCGCTATTTTTACCGTCGTTTTTTGCGCCTTTGCTATTTTTGGTACTTACTCCGGGATAAACGTTGAGGGTTCGCTGGTGAATGTTAGGATTATCGCGGTGGTATCGGGAGGAATCCTGTTCGGACCTTGGGTAGGAATCATTACAGGCATTGTTTCCGGTGTCCACCGGTATTTAATCGATATCGGGGGGATTACCTCGATTCCATGCCTGATTACAAGCATCATTGCCGGTGTCGTGTCGGGTTACATCAATCGCCGGGTAAAAAGGTCGTTGCGCTGGATTTACGGCATTGCGGCGGGAATGTTTTGTGAAGTGTTAACCATGCTGTTAATCCTTCTTATGGCTCATCCTTTTTCACTTGGTATCGATATCGTGTCCAAGATTGGTTTTCCTATGATTGCCGGCGAAATCAATATCGGATTGATTGTTTTGCTCGTTATGAGTGTGGAGCGGGAAAAGGAAACAATCGCAGCGCAGCAGGCAAAGCTGGCGTTGGATATTGCCAACAAAACCCTGCCATATTTTCGTTCAGTCAACTCAGAATCATTAAAGAAGATTTGTACCATTATTAAAGATGATATTAAAGCTGATGCGGTGGCAATCACGGATATTCATGATGTGCTTGCTTATGTGGGATTTGGGGAAGAACGGTATGTGATCGGGCAGGAAATCATTAGTGACTTAACAAAAGAGGCGGTTCGCAGCGGGAAGATCATTATGCGAAACCAAGTGGCTGACCATCATACTCCACAAATTCACTCACTTTTGATAGTCCCCTTTGAGGAACACGGTGAAGTGACCGGAACTTTAAAAATCTACTATCGGAAAGCTTATAAAATGACCAACTCGCTCCAAACGATGGCGATCGGGTTGTCGCAAATTATATCCACCCTAATGGAAATTTCGCGGATTGAACAAATTCGCGAGGCCGCGAATAAGGCGGAGATGAAGGCGCTCCAGACAAAAATTAACCCTCATTTTTTGTTTAATGCCCTTAATGCGATTGCATCGACCACCCGAAGAAACCCGGATAGGGCACGTGAATTGATTATCAACTTATCAGGATATATGCGCTACAATTTAGAGGTAAATGACGAATTCATCGATATTAATAAAGAACTCGAGCAAGTCCGCGACTATGTGGAAATTGAGAAGGCACGGTTCGGTAACCGGTTAACGGTCGAGTATGACCTCGATGACGTTGACATTAAAATTCCTAGTCTGCTAATTCAGCCTTTAGTGGAAAATGCCATTATTCATGGCATCTTAAAACAGAAGAGCCCAGGAGTTGTCACCATCTCCGTTAAGGATATAGGAGATAAAATCCGAGTAAGCGTGAAGGACACAGGTTTGGGAATTAGCGAAGCAGTCATCACACAGATGCAGCAAGATGCGGTGCCGGCCAACAAAATCGGCTTGTATAATGTACATCAACGCGTAAAACTCATCTACGGGCATGGTCTCACCATTAAACGGCTCGACCCCGGTACAGAAGTCTTTTTTGAAATGGAAAAGGAGAAAGTATGAAAGCCATCATTGTTGAGGACGAAATTCCAGCTCGCGAAGAACTGGAATATTTAATAGAAGAGTATAGTGAAATTGAAATAACGAATTGTTTTGAGGATGGGCTGGAGGTGCTGAAATTTTTACAGGAGCATCATACGGACGTCATCTTTCTGGATATTAATATCCCGTCCCTTGATGGGATGCTGTTAGCCAGTACCATCAGCAAATTTTCGGACAGGCCCTATATTGTCTTTACAACGGCCTATAAAGAACATGCCGTCCAAGCTTTTGAGTTGGAGGCGTTTGATTATATTTTAAAACCATATGATGAGAAACGGATTGCCTCTGTTCTAGCAAGACTCGAGTCTGCCTTTCAGCGCGACCGGATGCCGGCTGCGGGGAAACAGGAATCAAGTGGGACAAAACCTATTTCTGAAAAGGGATCCCATCCTAAGGCATCAAAACATATCAATCTAAAAAAGAACGATAAGATAATCGTTACGGATGTCAATGACATTTATTATGCAGAAGCCCGGGAGAAGGTGACATTGGTATATACCCAAAATGAGGAGTACACAATGCCGATGAGTATTTCGGAATTTTTAGCCCTTCTGCCAGAGGAACTTTTCTACCGGTGCCACCGGTCCTACACGGTCAACCTGACGAAAATCCGAGAAATTGTCCCGTGGTTTAATCAAACTTACAAGCTCCGTTTGAAGGATCTGAGTGTAGAAATTCCGGTTAGCCGAAGCAAAGTAAAAGGCTTTCGCCAAATTATGCAACTATAACCGCCATTCATTCCGGAATATAAGCATTTCATTCGGAAAACGGTTTCTCTTCTTTTTTCAGTGCTAAGATATTCATGTAAACAGTTACAATACTAAAACATGATTATTGAAATAGAAGAAAAGAGGAGATCAACATGAGAACAAGCACAGAAAAACGCTGGCTGATTGTGGTGGGGACCATCATTGTACAAATGGGATTAGGGACGATTTATACTTGGAGTTTGTTCAACCAGCCGTTAGTCGATCGGTTTGGTTGGGAATTAAATTCCGTTGCATTAACCTTTTCCATCACGAGCTTAGCCTTGGCCCTGTCCACATTGTTTGCCGGCAAGCTTCAAGATAAATGGGGACTCCGCCGCTTAATCGCGGTTGCCGGTGTGGTCCTTGGAGTGGGTTTAATCATCAGTTCGCAGGCATCTTCATTGTGGATGCTCTATATTACGGCAGGAGTGGTGGTCGGAGCGGCTGATGGTACCGCGTATATTACGTCACTATCTAATTTGATTAAATGGTTTCCTGAACGCAAAGGGCTGATATCCGGGATTTCGGTTGGAGCGTATGGGACAGGCAGTTTGTTATTTAAATTCGTGAACGGAGCTCTTATCCAGACGGTTGGTGTCAATCAAGCTTTTCTTTATTGGGGACTAATCGTCATGGTCTTGGTAGTAGGCGGTTCTTTCTTGGTACGGGAAGCAAAATTAATAAATGAGAATCAAACTGAAGATAAGAACTTACAGAAGGATTTCACAGTAAAAGAAATGTTAAAAACAAAAGAAGCTTATTTACTCTTTGGGATTTTCTTTACAGCGTGCATGAGCGGTTTATTCTTAATCGGAGTGGTAAAAGACATTGGTGTGAAACTGGCCGGGCTTGATATTGCGACAGCAAGCAATGCGGTGGCATTAGTGGCCATCTTTAATACATGCGGCCGGATTATTCTCGGTGCACTGTCCGATAAACTCGGCCGGTTGCGGGTCGTTTCTTTCGCCTTGCTGGTCACGGCAGCAGCTGTTACGGTGTTAAGCTTTGCCGAGCTCCACTATGGCTTGTTCTTTACTTGTGTAGCAGCCATCGCCTTTTGCTTCGGAGGTAATATTACAGTCTTTCCAGCCATCGTTGCCGATTTCTTTGGCTTAAAAAATCAAAGCAAAAACTACGGAATCATTTATCAGGGCTTTGGCATAGGGGCCATCTCCGGTTCGTTTATCGCTTCTTCATTGGGCGGTTTTATCCCGACATTTAAATTGATTGCGGTCTTGAGCATTGTTTCAGTGTTAATTGCCATGCTAATTAAGGCACCGAACATGCCTAATTCCAAAATGGCCAATAAACGAAATCGTGAACTTCGCAGTTTGTCACCAGATACACGGGCAAGTTAACATTTGAAAAGGCAGGAGAAATTCCTGCCTTTTCAATATTTTTATGAAAATAAAGGTCTATTTTTTTCCTATTATTCAAGAATCCGTTTTTCCCCGGAAAGTTTTTTGAATTGGGGCGATATTTTGGGTGAATTCCAGAGTACCCATGTATTGGCCTCTTTCATCCCGAACGGCAAAATATCTTATATAAACATATTTATCTTTAAATTTAATATAAAAATCCTCAACGTCTTTGACACCCGACTTAAAGTCCGCCAATAAATTTTCCACCACATGGACGCTCTTTGGCGGATGGCAATTTTGCACAGTCCGGCCGATGACCGCTTTCGTTCTTGCAAAAATTCGCTCTTTTCCGTGGGAGAAGTAGCGAACCACATCATCCTGGTCAATAAAGGTAATATCCACAGGCAAATGGTTTAACAGGAGTTCAAGTTGTTTTAGCGAGAGAATCCCAGTTTCCAATTTAATAAACCCTGACGTCATGGCATCTTCTTTGATTTCGTTACGTTCCGGCTTCCATATACCTGCGGGTCCGGTTAAACAGAACCCGATTTCATCACTTTCACGGGCAATTTTGACCCATTCGTCTTCCGTTAAAGTCTGCAACGCCATCGGGAACAAGATGTTTTCCTCTTTAAAAATCATATCCGTTACTTCTTGGATAACAAAGAAAAGATCATCCAAAACCGGTTGTTTCTCGCCGGAATAGTTGGTCAATTTCTCTTTTGCCGCTTTAATGGCTGCACGGATCCTGTCATCCACGCCCCACATGACTTGGGTAGGGCCCATAATTCCGTACTTTTCCAGATAAGGGAACAAGAGATTTTCCTTGCGGCTGTAATGTTTATCAATATCCAGCAACAGGTTTAAATCCTCGAGAAGTTTCAAGATGTTTTGTTCGCTGTCTTCTTTTTCAAACCATTCATAATGGAGCTGCAATTTAAAATTGACCAGCAGATCGATTTCTTTGTTTTCGATTTTAAAGGTATGGATCGGATGGCCCGGCTGATCTTCAGGCTTTTGTGATCGGTGTATTTCTTCGATGGACCCTTTAAAAACGGCCGAATGGACGGAGCATAAACGCTGCACTTCCTCAACCGGAATACCTTCTTCCTCCATGAGGGCTTGTTCGAGTTGGGAAATTTCGGCTACGGAAATGCTGCCAGCTGCTTCCTCAAATTGCGCCTTCACTTCTTCGACACTTTTGCCAATATGCAAGTCTTTGATAATTTCTTTTAATATTGTTTGCCGTTCAGTATGACTGATGATGTCTTGTTCACGGTTATTAATGATTTCACTCATGGGAATAATCTCCTTATTTTATAGGAATAGAAAAACGTGTTCTTATTGATAAGTTTTCTCAATAGCAATATAGCATATGGCGTTCCTTTTTTTTGTGATGAGTATCACATATTGAAAATACTTAGCTATCATAATCGCAAAGTCATAAAACGTCCCTAAAAACCTAATTTTCCCTGTAGTGTGATAAAATGTGAATATAAATTGTAAATGAGTAAATGGAACTGATCAGTAAAGTGAATACATTTTGAGTAATAAGGAAAGGAGGGGAGTGGTACTTGCCGGATTGGTCCTATCATCCTTTATTCAAATCCATTCTTCTAAAGCTGCCACCACGCTTTAGCAGGGAGTTAATTCACCATGGAATGAGCATCTTGTCTTCAACGGCAATAGGAGAAGCGTTAATAGAGTTTCTGGGACACATGACACCTTCGAAAGAACTGGAGAGAAGCTTATTCGGCATTCCGTTTCCTTCTCCTGTCGGGCTAAGCGGTAAAATCGACCCCCAGGCATCCGGACTGGCAGCCTTTCAAAATCTTGGTTTCGGCTTCCTGGAAATAGGTCCCGTTTCGCTACATGATCCAGTGAGGAAGGAAGAACTCCACGTGGATCCCAAGCTGGAACAGATACAGGGATATACAGGTTTACCGATAAAACTATCGACAGTTAAGGACCGGCTTCACACTTCAAAAAAGAAACTCCCTTTCTTCATAAGAGTGGAGGGAACACTCCGAGAAATCGAAGAAATTTGCGAACAACTCTCGCCATATAGTGATGGTTATATAATGGACTTCCATGCCTTCGATTCAGCTGAACAATATGAAAGATTACGAGAGATAGCAGGAAAACCGATTATCTTGGTTTATTCAGCAGAGGATACTGCACATTTAAAAGAACTGGGAAACTATTATCCAAGTGGTATTCTTCTAGAAGGGTATGGTTCTCCTTCGAGGATGATCGATGTGCTGGCTGCGGCCAAAAGGATATTACCCGAGGATATCCCGATTATCACATCAGGCGGTGTTAAGGAACCCGCAGATGCCATTCATATATTGGAACATGGGGCTTCCTTAGTCATGTTAGGCTTTGATTATGTATTTGCCGGACCGGGTCTGCCAAAACGGATTAATGAGGCATACAGCCGCAGGCTGCAAAGGAAAGAGGTGCTGGTTGAGGGCTGGCGCTGGTATTGGCTGTTTGGCTTGGCCATAGCAGTTGCGGGTATTATTGCGCTCATTTTTAGCATGACCACGGTGATCCTTCCGTACGATGAGTCTTTTTTAGGAATCCTGCGAACCGATATCCTGAATTTCAACCCTGCTATTTTATATTTCATGGCCCATGACCGGATGACGCTTTCGGGAACGATGATTTCCGGCGGAGTGATTTATATGCAGCTTGCTAAGAATGGAATCCAGCATGGCCTCCATTGGGCAAGAAAAGCGGTAAATACAGCCGGCATTATTGGTTTCCTGGGAATCTTGCTGTTTATCGGATACGGTTATTTTGATTGGCTCCATGGCTTGTTTTGGCTAATTTTATTGCCGTTGTTCCTTTGGGGATATGTAAAATCAACAAAGGCGACTGCAGCGCCAGCCGGCACTAACCGATATAATCATCGATTGTGGAGGTTGAGTTTGATCGGACAGCTGGCATTCGTTCTATTGGGGGCGGCTCTCGCTGTTGGCGGAATGGTGATTTCTGTCATTGGGGCGACAAGTGTCTTTGTCCCAACCGACCTGACGTTTTTGTGCCTTTCGCCGGAAATGGTGGATGAATTTAATGAGCTTCTCATCCCTGTGATAGCCCATGACCGGGCCGGTTTTGGCAGTGCTCTCCTAAGTGTGGGTTTACTCGTCCTGATGCTCGCTGTATGGGGAATCCGCGAAGGGGAAAGCTGGGTCTGGTGGACCTTCACTATCGGGGCCATCCCGGCCTTTTTAGCGGGAATCCTTACCCATTTTTTCATTGCCTATACGGATTTTCTTCACTTATTGCCTGCTTACTTAGCAGTAGTCCTATACTTGATAGGTGTCATTTGCACTGGCCCGTATTTACTTATGGCAGGGACCGAAATTATCAGGAGAAACCGCACCATGAAATTCTAATGATGTGGTTTTTCCTGCAGCTTTTTCCAATGTAGCCAGCAGGAAAGGAAAAACGGCAGTTTTGTCGAATTCCCTAATTGGTAAAAGGAAAAAAACTTTCTTGAATGGAGATATTTATGAACAGATTGGCTGTTAATCTATCAACTGTTTTTACCGAAGTTCCTTTTTTGGAGCGTTTCAAAAAAGCACGGGAATGTGGTTTTTCTCATGTGGAATGCCAGTTTCCTTACGCTTATCCGGTAGAAGAAATCAGGCGGCAACTGGACCAACAGCAATTGACGATGGTGTTATTGAACCTGCCTCCTGGAAATTGGGAAAGAGGAGACCGCGGGTTAGCGATTGACCCGAATCGGATTGAAGAATTTAAACATTCAGTCATGGAAGGGATCAATTATGCTCTACCATTGAAGGTTCCGAGAATTCACTGTATGGCTGGTGTTCTTGCCAATTCGGAACCGCGAACAGCAAAAGAGGTTTATTTAGAGAATCTTTATTATGCGGGGACTGAAATGGCAAAGTACGGATTGACACTCCTCATAGAGCCAATCAACACGACTGATATGTCCGGTTACTTTTTAGACAATCTGGCGTTGGCAAAGGAAATTTTAAACGAGGTGAATCTGTCAAACGTGAAGCTTCAATTTGATTTTTACCATATTCAAAGAATCCATGGAAATCCGCTTTCCTTGTTCCAGCAAAACGTTGATATCATTGAACATGTTCAAATAGCGGATGTTCCGGGCAGGCATCAGCCTGGAACGGGAGAGATGGATTATCAAAAGATATTCCACTATCTAAAAAATACATATAAAGATTACATTGGTCTTGAATATATCCCCAGCGGAATGAGTGAAGATAGTTTCGATTGGCTGCTTGGGGTTGGTTGGAGAGGGGGAGATTTAATATGAATATCGGATTCATCGGCACAGGTGTGATGGGTTCAAGAATGGTCCAAAGGCTCCTTCATCATGGGTTCCAAGTGCACGTTTATAACCGCACCAAGGAAAAAGTGAAACCATTACTTCATCTAGGTGCCATTCATGAAGAATCTATAGCATCGCTAGCTCAAAAAAGCCACATAATTTTGACATGCTTATCCATGCCGGAGGACGTAATAGCTGTCTATTCAGGCAAGTCCGGCATTCTTGAAAATGCGCGTCCAGGAACGGTTTGTATGGACCTGACGACGGCCGGGGCTGATACGGGCAAGACCGTGTTCGAGGAGGCAAGAAAATACGGCATTGAATATCTCGATTGCCCAGTAAGCGGAGGGCCGGAGGGAGCTGAAAGCGGCACGTTGACGATTATGGTTGGGGGAGAAAGGCAGGCATTTGAAAAAAACTTGTCTGTATTGGATGTTTTGGGAGACACTGTTGAATATCTAGGTCCATCCGGTTCCGGGAGCATGGCCAAGCTTCTCAATCAATATCTTGTCGCTGTCCATTCGCTTGCGGCTTCGGAAGCCATGGTCACAGGGGCGGCGTTGGGGCTGGATTCTGAACAATTATACCGAATTTTAACAACAAGCTATGGCGACAGCCGGATTTTAAGAAGGCATATGCAGCAATACGTGTTTGATCGTCAATTTGCACCAGGCGGGGCCGTGAAATACGTTCATAAAGATGTCCGATTGGCCAATCAGCTAATTCAAGAAGCAGGAATTAAGCAATTTAGCGGACAATTGGCAGAACAAGCATTTCGCCATGCAACGGAGACAGGCCTCGGTGATATGGACATGTCCGCCGTGATACAGCCATTGGAACAGCAGTGCGGGGTAATTGTAAAGAAAAACGGGTAAGGGAATCTCCAGAAAATAGTACTTTTGATAGTCTCTGGTAAACATTATTGTTATATTGATATTTTAAAAACTCTGTTGATTGGAGCGGATAAGCTCGACCTCTGCGGGAGTACGGGGCTGGGGAGGATCCCCGGCACACCCGCGGTTCGCTGAGCGACTGGAGTTGAAATCAATAGCCTTATTTAATAAATCCCTTCGCTAATATGTTTCGACAATATTTTTGAAAAAGCAAAATAATCAGAAGGGATTCTTACTTCGCATGTCGAAATAATAGGTATTCCAGAATTGAAAGGGGTACATCATGAGTAATAGCAAACTAGAAAAATTAAAAAGTGAGACGGCAGCATCTGTTGAACAAGCTTTAGAAACATTAAAACAATATTTGCGTTTTCCTACCGTATCCGCCCAGAAATCAGCCATTCCGGAAACAGTGGAATATGTGGTAAAAATGATTTCTGAAGCCGGAGGAGAAGCAGAGGTATTGGACGATTTACCTGGCAATCCGGTGGTTTATGGCTATTTCCCAGCAGGCAGTACTGGGGACTCTAGTAAAACCCTGCTCTTTTACAACCACTATGACGTCCAGCCTCCCGAGCCGCATGATGAGTGGCTTACCGAACCATTTGAACCGGAAATTAAGGATGGAAAGCTTTTTGCCAGGGGAGTTGCCGATAATAAAGGGGACCTGGTTGCCAGATTAACAGCCATTAAGGTCCTGCAAAAAATCAATGGCGGCCTGCCTTGTAATGTCAAGTTCATGGTAGAAGGGGAAGAGGAAATTGGCTCTCCCAACCTTGCCCCATACCTAGAAAAATATTGGGATAAATTCCAGGCTGATGCTTGTATTTGGGAGTTTGGCGAAAAGAACGACCAAGACAGGATCAGCATGGTAGCCGGTTTAAAGGGCATGGCATACATAGAGTTGACTTGTGTGGGGGCTGACATTGATATTCACTCTTCGGTTGGCGCTTATGTGGATAATGCGGCTTGGCGGTTGGTTCAAGCGCTTGCTACCATGAAGAATCAACAGAATGAGATTTTAGTAGGTGGTTTTTATGATGGAATCGAGGAACCATCGGCTGCTGTTTTGGATGCGGTCCGTAACCTGCCGTTTGATGAGGAAGCTGTTAACAATTTGTACGGTCTAAAACGGCCGCTCATCACAAAAGCGAAGGGACAAGATCCTAGAGAGGCCATGGTTCTGGAGCCAACCATGACGATTTGCGGAATTATCAGCGGATATACGGGGGAGGGTGCGAAAACCGTACTTCCTAAGAACGCAAAAGTAAAGATTGATTGCCGGCTAGTGCCGGGGCAGGATCCTGATCATATTCTTGCTTGCATTCAGAAACACCTTGAAAAACATGGCTTCCATGATATTGAGGCAACCATGATTAACGGTCAAAAAGCATACCGGGCCGACTTTAATCATCCGTTCATCCAACATGTCATGAAGACAGCAACAGAAGTGTATGGGCAGGAAGGGGTGTTGGCTCCAAGCGCAGCCGGCACAGGCCCAATGTTTATTTTCGGGGAACAACTCCAGCTGCCGATTGTCAGCACTGGTGTAGGCTGGTTTGGTTCTAAAGTGCATGCACCGAATGAGTCTATTAAACTGAAGGATTTTGAAGAAGGAATTGTCCATATGGCCTATATGCTGTCAGGGTTTTCAGATGTAATAAAATAAGAAGTCAAGAACTTTTTTGTTATTTAAAATCTCAAGTTGGCAACATTAAAATATTTATTCAGAATGAGTCTGATAGAACAAAAATTAGTTGATCAACATAAACCAAAATAACCTGCTGGGTTACCTCAGCAGGTTTTCTATACCTTCAAAACCACTCTTTAATTAAGATGTTTAAAGTTTTTATCGTTAGCCGGCCTTCCTTTTAATGGGGAAACACCAATTTGGGTAATTTCACCATTGTGTGTGTTGTACTTATAGTTGTAAATTACGTCAGATTCATCATTAAAAGTTACGTTTATGGCAAATGGACTACCAATTTTACCTTCTGTTAGCTTCTCGTATTCAACAGTCAAGGAATAATCTTCGTCTTTATACCCCTTTTCACTCAGATAAGCTATTACTTTTTGTTTAACTGAACCAGTTGATTCAACCTTCTTCCCAGTAGAACCGCACCCAGTTGATAAAATACTTACGATTATCAAGAGGAAAAATAAAGATAGGTTTTTGTTTAGGATAAATTTCATAATAAGAACCTCTTTAAATTATTTTCATTTCTTCTAACTAAAAAGACTTAAAAATTATAAAAAAGGTTACTTGAAGTATGGAGTGAACCAATAAAAAACAATGGCATACACTTGCGTCTCAACTATATCTAAGATAACTACTTGGCCATTATTGTAACGTAGTCACCAGAAATAATACCTGGTTGGCCTCCCATTTTTACTTTTTAGTGGTGGTTGGGGGAATCGACTGCTTGGCAAAAAGATTGGATACTACAACCAGGCATTGCGGCAAGCAGGGTTGGAAGTGCCATTATTAGTGCGTCACCAACAAGGAAGCGCTGGGAAATTAGGTTCAAGTGGTTGCCTGGTCATGGGTACCGTCCTACTTCATCATGTTTGGACATTTTCTACATTTCCTCATTGCAATTTAATTAAGTTTAATAGAGAATAAAAATAGGAAAAATTTACAAAAACAGATTTAATGAAAGGCGGATGAGTGGTGCCCCAAATCGGCGATAATCCCATGGCTCTGGAGAGTCAACCGAACTCGTTTAGTCACTATATTGACTCTCCTTTAAAGCAAAAACAGCTCTACAAACGAACGTTGTTGATTGTTGTTTTTTCACAAATTTTTGGCGGGGCTGGCCTTGCGGCTGGAATAACAGTGGGTGCCTTGCTTGCCCAAGCTATGCTTGGCACCGACGGGTATGCTGGTGTCCCGACTGCGTTGTTCACGTTAGGTTCAGCACTTGCTGCCTTCCTGGTGGGGCGGTCCTCCCAGCGATTCGGGCGCAGGTTGGGCCTTGGAGTCGGATTTTTAATTGGGGGAGCAGGTGCGATTGGAGTGGTGATCGCAGCTATCACTTCTAGTATTATCCTCCTATTTGCTTCCCTGTTCATTTATGGTGCCGGTACTGCGACTAATCTCCAGGCACGCTATGCCGGTACCGACTTGGCCAATTCCACGCAGCGGGCCACATCGATCAGTATCGCCATGGTAGCGACCACATTAGGTGCGGTTGCGGGGCCCAACCTAGTGGGACCAATGGGACAATTTGCCGTATCCATCGGCGTACCGTCTTTATCCGGACCGTTCATTTTGTCAGCCGCCGCCTATATTTTGGCAGGTTTGGTGTTGCTGATATTCCTTCGCCCCGATCCGCTTCTTGTGGCAAATGCCATTGCCTTAAAGCAGGGAAGCGAAGCAGAGCACAAAAATACGAACGGTACCGTAACAGAAGAAGCACGGAAACGGGGAGTTGTGGTAGGCGCCACCATCATGATACTGACCCAGCTGGTCATGGTGGCCATCATGACAATGACTCCCGTGCAAATGAGGCACCATGGCCATGGTTTGAGTGAGGTCGGACTCGTAATTAGCATTCATGTCTGCGCCATGTACCTGCCATCTTTCGTGACCGGAATTCTCGTTGATAAGGTTGGCCGCACGGTGATGGCGATTGCCTCCGGTGCCACTCTACTTGCCGCAGGCGTAGTGGCAGCCGCCGCGCCTCCGGATTCCATGCTGATCTTTGTGTTGGCACTTACTCTACTGGGACTGGGTTGGAACTTTGGGTTAATCAGCGGAACAGCGCTTATTGTGGACGCCACCAACCCATCCAACCGGGCAAAAACACAGGGGACAGTGGATGTGTCTATCGCACTAGCCGGCGCTTCCGGAGGGATGCTTTCGGGGGTAATTGTGGCACAGTCGAGTTTCACTGCTTTGGCCTTTGGCGGTGGGATTTTGTCCTTGCTTCTTATCCCGGTCGTTATTTGGGCACAGGGCGTTAGAAAGGTGGAAGGGCACAGAGAATGAGCGACAAACAAAAAATGCTGCAGTCGATTGTGACAGCAGCATTTTTTGTCTTTTAGTTCAAAGTATTTATTTTAAGCTGTTTTCGTAGATATTTTTGTTTTCCTTCTTACGTTTATTAAAGAATAATAGGTATTGAAAGATAAATCGTCTCTTCTAATAATATGGATTCCGTAGGATGTATAAACGACCGTACTGGAATTTTTTCAAAGTGTGTGGTCGCCTATAAGGGATATTAACGAACGTACCGGTAATTTTTCCAAGCGAACGGTCGTTTATCGCTATACATATTCCAAGCAGTCTTTTTAACTGTAGAAAAAGCAACAATCCTTTAGAAAAGAGCCTTATTTTAAGATGGACTTTTTACACACTCTCCATAAAATCCTTGGGGTCATTAATATCGTCATGGGTCGGACAAGGTTCATGACTTTTATAAATGAATTATAGGTCCGCTTATCCTCGGCGGATAGAAGAAAGATGTTTCTTGAATACCATTGTAAAAAGGAAAGACCCATGGGCCTTTTCCCGGTGGTAGACGGATAGCGAAAGTCTTCAGTAAGCACCATACTCCAGATAGGAGCAATGATTTTAGCCGCTTGTTTATGAAAAGCTCTTATCAGGTGTTGTTGCGACTGGTTCTGCTTCGTGAGCAACTTTTGCAGGGCAAGTGCTTCTAATATAGCAATGCTCATGCCTTGTCCAAAAACAGGGTCAATTCTGCAGATTGTATCACCAATGAGCAGCAGGCCTTCAGGCAGCTGCTTCATTTGGTCATATTTCCTCCAAGTGATATGGGGGACACGAAAAACCGATGTCTGAGACAATGGAGCAGCATCCTTTAATTCTTGATAAATGTCGGATTTTGGCAATTTTTTAGCTAACTCTATAAAACTATCCTCGTTTCTGAGAACCTCTTTTTCATCTATTTCATCATGATAGCCTATGAAAGTAACGATATATTGATTGCCTTCAACCTTTGAAATCGTTCCTCCTATTTTTTCCTGCGGAGGATTTGGATACACAAGTTTAATGGTCCAATCCCTGTCTTGGTGATCGGGAAGTTGGAATTTCTTGCTAATATAGCTTAATCCAATCTTTACTTTCTCTTCAGAAATATGTAAACCGCGTCCTTTTAACCAGCCAGTGGTAAAACTGGCCGCACCGCTTGCGTCCACAATGAGGTCGCCATATAAACTATTGGAGGAACCTCCCTCAGTGCAATCGACACCTACTATACGATTCTCATTTTCTTCATATATATATTCTTTAAAAGAACAGTTGTAATGAATGGTTACATTGGGTAACGTTTTAATAGATTCTCCGATATGCCATTCCAGATGCGGGCGTGTTTGAAGCGTTGTCGTGTACCCGCCGTCATAACGATGCTTCCACACTCCATGGTGAAACCAAGCAAGGTCTTGTGTGGAATTGATTTTTACAGCACCGGTGGAATAAAATTTCTCCGTAATGCCAGGGAATAACTTCTCAAGACCATGCTCACCAGCGTGAAGGAGTGCATGAATATGGTTGCCTTGCAGGGCCCCTTTTCTTGGAAACGGTCCGGACGGTTCTGAATCCCGTTCTAATACAATGACTTCCTGGTAAAAATCAGACAGCACCCGTGCCGCCAATTTACCCGATATTCCGCCACCCAAAATGATTGCTTTTTCTCTACGTTGCAAAGGACAAACCCCCTGTATAATGATAAATCTGCTTTTATATCATAGCATAGTTCATATAACACTAGCCTTATAGTATTATAAGTCTATCATTTACCACAAATGTGCAAAAAAATAATAGAAAAATAATAAAAAAACCCCATGTAACATAACCGATATGATAATATTATTTTGAAAATAAAAAATATTTTTCAAATAGTGAACAATAAATAGGCAATGTCTCGTCTAATCTATTTAGGTAGAAAAATACTATAAAAACATTCCTACATTAAAGAGGTGATAGAATGAAAAAGACCTTGGAGCTTCCCCTGAGGCTTTTATTTATGATTGCCGGAAGCATTTCTTTTTTTGCTATCCCCTACTTATTTAAAGTAGGGGATACCCTAACCTTCACGTTAGAACCGCTGTGGGGCTTTATCAAGTTAAGAGTGTGGGCTTTAACGCAAATTATCAAGCCAAACTCTTTGGCTCTTTTGGACGAGCTAAATGCCGGGGAATCTTATCGTTACTCGATGACGATTTTATCTGTATCCCTGTTCGTTGTGATTTTGACAGGTATCTTTTTGGCCATCCTGTTGCAAATGGCGCCGGGAATCATCCGCCGGCCATTAAAGAAAGTGATTGATTTCTTTGAAGTGGTTCCGGATTTATTCATCATTTTCCTATTTCAGTTTGTCATCATCACTCTTTATAAAGAGACAGGGCTAAAAATCCTCCAGTTATATGGCATATTTGGCCAAAAGCCATTATTTGTTCCGATTGCTACTATTTCTTTTTTACCGGCTATGATGCTCATGCAATTTATAATCAAAGAACTGGAACAGGAAGAGTCAAAAGATTATGTCCAATACAGCCTGGTAAAAGGGCTTAGCCGGTTTCGAATCTTGTTTGTTCACATGGTTCGGAACATTATTCCACTCTTTGTCATCCATTTGCGAACCATCCTCTGGGTTCTGCTTTCCAACCTTTACCTGTTGGAGTTTATGTTTAACCTTCCGGGATTCACGAAAACATTTATGATTTCCTATGGCAAGGATGATTTTTTGGTAATGGTTATCTTGCTCCTATTGTTTATGTTACCGTTACTAATCATCGAAGCCATCAGTTTCTTGGTGTTAAAGTTCTATAAAGGAAAGGGGGCGGCCAGTTTATGATTAGCTATAAAAAAACAACCATTGGTGCTGCCCTTCTTCTCCTATTGTTTCTGGTCAGTTATTTGTACCCGTTTTATGGTCCTGATGATTTTAACAAAGGAATTTTAGTTTATGATGAGAATCATAAAGTGATCGGCAGGGCTCCGTTTCCTCCGTCATCGGATCACATTTTTGGAACGGACCGAAACGGCCAGGATATGCACCTGCTCCTATTGTACGGTGCCAAATACACCCTCATGTCAGCCATTTGTGTGGCCTTGTTAAGGGTTGTTTTCGGGGGCCTGGCCGGGGTTTTCCTGTCTGTTTATACCCCCTGGTTGAAAAACTATTTTAAGGACTTTTTTATTATTTTTCGATATATTCCCTCCATTTTCCTGTGCCTTATTTTAATGGTGCCAGCGGTTGGAGCGTTTGAAAAGCCGCTTGTTTCCGTTGTCGCCTATCAGCTGATCGTACTGGTATTTATGGGGTTCCCAACGGCAGCTATTTTTACTTCAGAACTAACGGATGAGCTGATGGGGCAATCGTTCGTAAGAAGTTCTTTTTTAATGGGTGCCAGTAAGTTTCATATGATCCGTACGCATCTGCTGCCTTATTTCAAATCTTACGGGGTCTTGCTCGTCTTTCAGCAATTGCTAAGCACTCTGCAGTTGACGATGCATCTTGGCATATTCGGCTTCTTTTTAGGAGGCAAAACGATTGGCGGAACGTTTGGGTATGAGGAACCACCCCCAAAGCCCGCATCGTTATCGAATGAGTGGGCAGGGTTAGTCGGTCAGAATTTTAATGATTTTATCAGGGCTCCTTGGGTCGTCTTTGTGCCAATCATCGGGTATCTGGTTGTCATCCTTATTATCAACATGATGAAAAAAGAGCTTGAAGCAAATATGAATGGAAGGTTTGTCTGGAAGAAGAAACCAGCCAAAGCTGGCCAAACGACAGCCACGGAATATAATCGCCTTACGCCGGATCAATTTAAATTTGCCGAAGTGAAACAGCAAGTGTCTTCTGATGTAAAAACGATAGAAACCGGCAGGAGGTTCTTTGGCAAAAAAATACTGGTTGGTGTTGCGGTCGTCTTGCTCTTGGGTGTAATTATGCTGGTTGAAAGTAAAGATAAAGCCGAATCGAAAACAGAGACTAAATCGACGGCCCAAAGTAAGTCTGCAGCTTCCCAGTTATTACCGCCACTTGAGAAACCATCAAAAGAAGAGGAAGAAAAAGTCTATTCGGTCGGGGAGGAGATAAAATTAGCGAGTTCCACTCTAACCATAACCAAGGTGGAAAAATCACAAGGAAATAGTGAGGAGACACCAAAATCAGGAAATGAATTTATCATTGTGACCGTACAAATCACGAATACCGGAACAGAAAATCTAGAGTATAGTCCGGATTATTTTAATCTTCGTAATCATAAAGGGGATTATATTTTCCAACCGTTGCTTATGATTGATATCGAGACCACACTGCCTTCCGGAGAACTGGAACCAGGCGCCAGTACAACGGGTACTCTTGCCTATGAACAGCCAATTGGTGAACAGCTTCAGCTTCAATACTCATCCCGTACAGAATTGAGTCAAATCACTGTTAAACTTCCATAAATTCCATTTATAAGTAGTAAAACACCCGGTCTCGGGTGTTTTTATTTATGGTTATACTTGAAGGACTAGTATCTCATAAAAGATTCGAAATAGCCTTTAATGCCTCTTCCTCATCATCTCCTTTTGTCACAATCGTGATATCCATTCCCGCCATTAACAAAGTAATGATGCCAAGAATACTTTTGGCGTCAATCGTAAAATGGGCACTTTTAATTGATATTTCACTTTCAAAGCTATTCGCCGTATTAATAAATTTGATTAAATCATCTGCAGAAAAGTTTTTGGATACCTTCATTTCTTTCACTCTCATAGTCTTTTTCTCCTATATAACTGAAGTGACAATCGTGAAATATCATTCCTACGGATAGAATATGATATAAATTCTAGAAATGACCAAGTTTTACCTTCCGTAAAATCAGATTCACAATAATTTTTAATAGAGGTCTTTATTTTAGCGAATGAAAACGTTATGACAAACATATATCAGGACAATTGTGAATTTTCTCTCATTTGCATAAAACTAATACTATTGTAAAATATCTAAATATTAACTATAATACTATTTATTAAACTTCAATAGGGTAAAGCGTTATAGAGATAAAATAATGATGGATGTGAGGGGGACTATAGTGATGAAACAACTTATCAAAAAATGGTATCAACTAAGCCTTGTGATGCAAATTGCCATCGGCTTAGTTATAGGAATAATCTTGACTGTGGTGATTCCGGATGGAGCAAAGCCACTTGTCATATTCGGATCCCTTTTTGTTGGGGCCTTAAAAGCGATTGCGCCCGTTTTGGTCCTGTTTTTAGTGATGTCGGCCATAGCGCAGCATAAAAAAGGCCATCAAACCAATATGCAGACGGTTATCATTTTATACCTTTTAGGAACCTTTTTAGCGGGGGCTATTGCTGTAGTGGCAAGCTTTTTCTTCCCAGTAAGTATCACTCTCACGAAAGGCGCTGATGACTTGGTCCCTCCAGGGGGTGTAGTCGAGGTTCTTAAAACCTTACTGATGAACGTGGTTGATAACCCGGTAAAAGCGATTTACAACGCGAACTACATTGGAATTTTAGCATGGGCAGTCGTTTTGGGTTATGCGTTAAAATCCGCTTCGGATACCACCAAGACTTTAATTGCCAACTTCTCCGATGCGGTATCCAAAATGGTTTCATGGGTCATTAAGTTTGCGCCGTTAGGAATTATGGGGCTTGTCATTGATTCGATTACCACGAATGGGGTCGAGTCGCTTCTAGGCTATGGAAAGTTACTTGCCGTTTTAATCGGCTGCATGCTTTTTGTCGCGCTAGTAGTGAATCCTATCATTGTTTATATAAATATCCGTCAAAACCCGTATCCGCTTGTGTTCACTTGCTTAAAGGAGAGCGGGATAACCGCGTTCTTTACCAGAAGCTCAGCAGCCAATATCCCGGTGAATATGAGATTGTGCGAGAAACTGGGATTGGACAAGGACACCTATTCGGTTTCCATTCCATTGGGCTCGACCGTCAACATGGCTGGTGCTTCTGTGACGATTTCGGTTTTGACACTTGCAGCGGTCCATACTCTGGACATGCATGTGGACATTCCGACCGCCATCATTCTCAGTGTATTGTCTGCTGTATGTGCTGCCGGTGCATCAGGCGTTGCCGGTGGTTCCTTATTGTTGATTCCGGTAGCTTGCAGCCTGTTTGGAATACCAAATGATGTCGCCATGCAGGTAGTTGGAGTGGGATTTATTATTGGTGTTTTACAAGACTCCTTTGAAACCGCCATTAACTCTTCAACAGACGTGTTGTTCACAGCAACAGCCGAATTTAGAAAACGTCGCAAGGAAGGGAAAAAGATTACTATCCAAAGAGCATCATAAACTTCCCGCGTGAAGATGTTTTAAAAAAAGAAAATGGCATGCCATCGGCACGCCATTTTCTTTTTGCACGTCATCAATGATAGAAAGATTAATTCTTCTTAATAGGTAAAATGATTTGAAAGGTAGTTAAATGATCATCAGAAACATAATAAATTTTCCCATTATGTTTTTCAATAATATTCCTGCAAACAAATAAACCGATTCCTGTTCCTAATTTTTTTGTCGTATAAAATGGTTCGAAAATATATTTGACTGAATCAGGATGGATCGTTGGGCCGTTATTAGAGATGTTAATCTTAATCTGGTTTTCATCCACTTCTGTGTAGAGAGTAATTTTTCTCTCATTTAGTTCTTCACATACAGCGTCAACCGCATTCATTAATAGATTCAGGAAAACTTGTTTTAACTCATCCCGATCGCCGTGCACTTTTATATCACCATCAATAGTAGAATCTACCTGGATGTTTCCATCCACTATACTGGGGTACAGAAAATCAATGACTTCTTCTAATAATCGATTCATCTGAAAATCTTCATTCTTGCTTTCAATCACAGTGTTAAGCCTGGACGTATGAAGAAACTGGGCTATTCTAAACTTTAATTGATCTAATTCTTTACTAATCACATCCAGATAAGGAATATCAGGACTTTCGTTCTGTAAAAGTTTAATAAATCCCATCACAGAGGTAAGCGGGTTGCGAAATTCGTGAACAAAGCTAGAGGACATTTGTCCAAGGATGGCCAATCGGTCCTTGTGTGTTTGGGTAATAAATAGGTTTCTTTCTTGGAGTTTCATATCTTTTATTTCGGTGTACCTTGTCACTGCATCATAGCAGAATAAATCAAACAGCTTATTGATTATGTCAATAATTAGCTGCAGCTCTTCAACCATGATTCCAGAACGGTTTACATATTTTATAATGATGCTTCTGCCAAGGTTGACATTATAAACAAATTCCCCGATATTGATATTAGCATCGGCCCGCTCCTGAGCCACTTTGTAAGCCAATTGTTTCACATCATCTTCTGAAAAACCGTTTGTAATGGTAGATGTTAAGATTTGGTACATCAAATAACCGTTTTTTCTTATCATTTCTTTATTGTCTCGCATGTCATGCACGATAATTTGTTCTTCCCAAAAATGCAAGAAGGTTTGCTCATTCTCGATAAGAAATTGTCCTAAATTTTTATATTCAACATCTGTTAGTACATGATTCTTCATGACAAACCTTCTCTCTATTTTATAAAAAATAGGAACCTACCATCCTATTGTTCGGGCTTAATCTACTATAGAAGTCCTGCTTTTATAAGGAAAATATAACATAAACATACCAATTTTTATATAATAATTATTAATATAAAAATAATATTATTAATTACTAAAACTTGAACGATTCTTTTGGAAGAGGAGACGCTCCATTGGAAACAAATGATATTCAGGCAAAGAAAATCCTTACAGAAGCAAAGGGCTATTTAGATATCGGCTTTACCCATTCCTTGAATCCCTATAGCGGCTGCGCCTTTGCTTGCAGGTACTGTTATGTTCGAGAAATGCCTATCCAAAAATTTAAAGGAACTCCTTGGGGAGAATGGCTGGATTTAAAAACGAATGCAGCAGAAAATTATCGTAATGAAATGGTTAAGCTCCGCAAGAAAAACAAACCTGTGAATATTTTTATGTCTTCCGCCACCGATCCCTACCAGCCTATGGAACGAAAAGCCAACATTACTAGAAATTTATTGGAAGAAATGATCGAGAATCCTCCTGATTTTCTACAGATCCAGACAAGAAGCCCACTCATTACGAGGGACTTGGATTTGATCATGAAATTGAAAGAAAAATGTGATGTCCTGGTATCTATGACGGTGGAAACCGACCGGGAAGATATGAAGAAGCTATTCGCTCCCTATGCTCCTGGTATTAAATTACGAATCAAAGCCTTAAAAGAAATTCACGAGGCGGGAATTCCCACCCAGGCTTCAATTTCCCCTGTATTGCCCTTTACCCCTGATTTTCCAAAAATCTTGGATGGAATTGTGGATCATATTTGGATTGATACACTAAGTATCGGGGGATGGTTTAATGGGAAAACGTTCAGAGAGGCTAGGAATGACTGCGTTATTTGAGAAGCATGGGTTGTCAAAGTGGTACCTTAAGGATATCCATGTCAGGGTGGAAAAGTACTTTTCAAAATACTTTCCTAGTGAAGCTATCCGGGTTTCCAAACAAGAAGCCTTTCCAAAGTTAAATTGAACCTGACCATAATCAATTCGACTTTAACGTATGATGCAGATATAATATGGGTAAACCTGTCAGGAGGTGGGGAATTTGAAGGAAGAGTTTTTAAAAATTGATGATGTGGCTAAACAAAGCGGTTTGAGCAAACGGACGATCAGATACTATGAAGAAATTGGTATCTTGCCTGTCCCCGAACGTACAGAAGGGGGCACCAGGCTTTACCGCCAGGAGCATATTGAATTTTTGCAAAAAATTACGGTTGCCAAAGAGGTTTTGGGCCTGACATTACATGAAGTGCAACAATTCATCACCCTTACAGATACAATTGAAAGCCAGAAAGCGGAATACAAGAAGGTATCCAACCCAAGGGATCAAAAGGAAAAATTGGCTGAGATGATTCAAATTCTTGATAAACAATTGGCCTTGTTAGAACAAAAGATTGGTAAGATTCTTAGTGTCCAGACAGAGTTAGTGACGTTAAGGGAGCGGGCAAGAGCCGCAATCGAGAGAATTGATAAATCCACTGAAACCATGTAAAAATATTACCATCAATTAAATCCAGGACTATTTTCCCTTAAATCTAACGTTGACGTTAACGTTAGATTTTTGTATAATTGTTAAAAAATAACATACAAAGGGGTATTGTAATGTCATCACCGTCTTTATCCACAGCATCTGTCCTTGGGGAAGGGAAACAGGCAGGCCAGCCAAAAGCCGTTTGGGCTGTCTTTTTTGCCAGTATTATTGCTTTTATGGGGTTGGGGCTTGTCGATCCTATTCTTCCGGCCATCTCCAAACAACTAAATGCTACACCTAGTCAAGTTACCTTGCTTTTTACCAGTTACAATGCCGTCATGGCAGTCGCCATGTTGATAACTGGGGTTGTTTCTTCCCGTCTGGGTATTAAAATGACCTTATTATCTGGTGTGGTCATTATTGCTGTCTTTTCTGCCGCAGGCGGTCTATCCCATAATATTTGGTCTATCGTTGGACTGCGCGGAGGCTGGGGGCTAGGAAACTCGCTTTTCGTCGCAACTGCCCTCACTGCTATCGTGACATTGTCGAATTCTGGCACGGCTAAAGCGGTTATTCTTTATGAAGCTGCCATCGGTCTGGGAATTTCGGTTGGCCCGCTTCTTGGCGGAGAGTTAGGGGCCATCACCTGGAGAGGCCCATTTTTAGGGGTCGCAGCATTAATGGTGCTTGCTTTTATTTTCCTAACGGTTCTCATGCCGGGAAAAAAGAAATTGAATGCAGAGCGGCCAGCTGCAGCAGCAAAGAGCACGTCCTTGCTTGATCCATTCCGTGCGTTGAAGCATCGCTCGATTTTGGTATTTGGACTATCTGCATGTCTTTATAACTTTGGCTTTTTTACGTTGCTGGCCTATGCACCGTTTGTAATGGGGCTTGATGAACATGGCCTTGGTTATGTGTTTATCGGCTGGGGAGTTCTGCTTGCGGTGACCTCCGTGTTCATGGCGCCTAAACTTCAACAACAGTTTGGGACGATAAAATCTATGTGTATGATGCTATTCTTATTTGCCTTATTATTAATTTCAATGGGAATATGGACGAATACAAAATGGTGGGTGATAGCTGCGGTCATTTTGGCAGGAGCTTTGCTTGGGAACAACAATACGTTAATCACAACTGCGGTAATGAATGCAGCCCCGATTGAACGGTCAACCGCATCAGCCGCATACAGTTTCTTGCGTTACCTAGGAAGCGCGGTCGCACCGTTTTTAGCCGGTAAACTCGCAGAATGGTTTTCACCGCATGTACCGTTTATTGTAGGCGGCTGTTTTGTCCTATTGTCTGTTCTGTTTATTTTGATGAATCGCTCACACATTTCCCATGTGGACAGCGTTGAAAATGCTCATTAAACAATTATCATAGATTGATAGGAAAGAAGGCTAACATAAACATTAGCCTTCTTTTTTAGCATCGCCTAAGGTAATATAACGATATTATGTTAACTTGGTTATTTGGTTTTTAAAAAATCCATAGTTATTTTTCCTTAAGTTTTCCTTAATTGTGGCTATTCTATTAGTCTATTTTAGCCATTCACTTTATTCTTTAACTCCTTTAAGATAACTATTGAGTATGATAGAAGACTGTATTCCCGTAGTGGGTAATTAAAGGAACCTCTAAATGACGTACCAAACAAGTTGAGGAGGATATGATGAATACAGACCAAGCTTTTGACCTATTAAGAACCGCTGGAGTAGCGGATGATATGAGTATCCAAACAGTGAGGCGCTGGCTTCGCGAGCAAAAAATCAGCTATGAGGGCAAATCAGGAGGGACGAATACAGACTTTATTTTGAACGATACCGATGAGGCAATTAACCTTTTAAAGGACGCAGGGGTCGCACCCGGCATTGGTATAAAAGTGGTCAAGCGTTGGCTGCAGGAAGGGAAAATTAGAAAGATGGGAAAGGGAACTCAAATTGCGGAATACATCTCTGATGAGACCCATAGAAACCGGTTCAACACTGAACAAAACGAACAGGATAAAGTCATTCGTGATCTAAAATTGAAAATTAAAGCACAGGATGAGCATATCAAAGGAGTCCAAGATATCCATAAAACATCTGTCCAGGCACTGATCCAGCAAAGGAACAAATTACATAAAGAACTCGTTAACCTCGAATCGGAGAATAGAAAGCTGCAGGCGGAAACCAAAAAAGTACTGCAGGAAAATCTTGATTTACGTAAGCAATTACTCCGACTTAAAGAAGAAATGGCAAGACAAGGTAAAGTGGAACCAGAAACGCCTCAGAAATTGCCAACCCTAAATACACTCAATTATTACCAGAAATTAGGTCTATCAAAAACGGCAGGCCAGAGGGAGGTTTTAGCAGGATTTAAAAGGTTGTTGAAACTAACGCATCCGGATCATGGCGGAAATCCGGCAGCCTTTCACTACATAAAAACCGAGTATGACCATTACAAAAATAGTTTAAAAGGATAGTGCACAAAAATTTCGAAGAGCAGAACAAAGCTGCTCTTTTTTGTTTATTTGTATTTGAAATTTTAAACAAAATTAACTTGGTAATTTAGTGAAAATACCAATGACGCGTTTGAATTTTCAAATTATAATAAATGGTATTATATTTAATCTGATAGAAAGTGACAGGAGGGAACAGATGAGAGACAACTGGGGTGCCTTTATAAATGGAGAGTTAAATATTAGCCCAACTGCCTTCGGGAGTTTAAAAGGGCTCAGCTTCGCCGTAAAAGATGTCTTTGAAATAAAAAATATTTGTAACAGCGCTGGAAATCCTGATTGGCTGCGAACCCATCCGCCCGGTGAAAGCTATGCCCCGGTTATTCGTGATTTACTGAAACAAGGGGCTTTCCTGAAAGGAACCACACATACAGATGAATTGATGTATAGTTTGAACGGCGAGAACTACCACTACGGGACTCCGATTAATCCACAGGGGAGAGACCGGATACCTGGAGGATCGTCAAGTGGGTCCGCTGTAGCTGTTGCCGCAGGTCTTGTTGATTTCGCGTTAGGGACGGATACAGGTGGTTCGGTCCGGATTCCGTCCTCTTATTGCGGACTTTATGGTATCCGGCCAACACACGGACTAGTCAATATCGAAGGAGTCATTCCGCTCGCTAAAAGTTTTGACACGGTCGGCTGGATGGCACGTGATCCTAAATTATTGGGAGAGATAGGTAAAACCCTTATTCCTAAGTCGGAGCATAGTAAGGAAAATCATCATTTTCAGCAATTTTATTTTGAAACGGAAGCTTGGTCTTATGTTGAAGAGGATACGAAGGAGAGTTTATTGATAGTCACGGATTTTTTGAAAGAGCTAAACTCAAACCATCGGTATATAAACACGGCAGAGGAGGGATTGTCAAACTGGGCTGAGCTGTTTAGGGAGATTCAAGGCATAGAAATCTGGAAAGAACACGGCGCCTGGATACAAGAGGTATCCCCCCAATTTGGTCCTGGAATTGCCGAGAGATTCCAGTGGGCAAGTAAGTTGAATTCCAGTGAATATGATTCTCTATATTCCATTAAAACAAAACTAAAAAAACATTTGTCACAATTGCTTGGAGATAATGGCCTTTTGATTATTCCAACTGCCCCAGGGGAAGCACCGTTACGAAACTTATCGGTCGGAGAAATGGAACAATATCGCTCCAAAACGATGAAGCTCACCTGTATTGCAGGACTGACCGGCTTCCCGCAAGTCACGATACCGATAGTAAAAGCAAATGGGCTCCCAATCGGGTTATCATTTATCGCCAATCAAAACCAAGACTTAAAATTACTCGAATGGGTTGCACGGTTCACGGCCTTGCTTAACGAAAAAATAAAAGTTTCCTAGACTGTCTTCGAATGGAGGAAAAGTATGAACAGGCAGTATCCTATCTCCTATCGGCCCACCACAATGGCCCCAAATGCGATGATCACGACTCCACACTATCTGGCCTCCCAAGCCGGAATGAAAGTATTGCAGGAGGGCGGAAACGCCATCGAAGCGGCCATCGCTGCCGCCTCAACGATCGGAGTGGTGTATCCCCATATGAACGGGATTGGCGGCGATAACTTTTGGCTAATCTACAATGCCCGTGAAAAAGAACTGACCGCATTAAACGGCAGCGGTCGTTCCGGGGAAAATGCCACGACTCATTTCTATCAATCGAAAGGTTTGCAAAAAATCCCCTCCCGAGGAGCGCTTGCTGCTAATACCGTCCCAGGGGCAGTTGCCGGCTGGAATAAGGCTTTTGATTATTCAAGTACTAGATTGAACGGGAGCTTTCACTGGGACCAATTATTACAAACAGCCATCCATTATGCAAAAGAAGGCTTTCCGGTCACACCCAGCCAAGAGCATTGGACCAGCGTGAACTTGGATGATTCAGATGATGAATTCAGGCATCTGCAACGGTTTTCTGAATTCAAAAAAATCTTCACCAAACCAAGCGGTCTATCTTACCATGCCGGTGAAGTAATGAAACAGACAGACTTAGCCCTCACATTGGAAGCCATCGCGAAAGAAGGAAGCGGGATATTCTATTCCGGGGAATGGGCAAAGCGGATGGTGGCAGATCTTCAATCCCAAGGAGGTTTATTAACCTACAATGACTTTGTTTCCCATCAGTCAGACTGGGTGGAACCGATTTCCGTCAACTATCGGGGCTATCGCGTCTACAATTTACCGCCTAATACCCAAGGCTTCGCTTCCTTGTCTATCTTGAATATCTTAAATCAATTTGATTTGCCTTCCATTGAGGAAGGGTCTGTTGAGTATTACCATTTGTTAATTGAGGCAATTAAACTTGCTTTTGAAGATCGTGATCAATATCTAACCGACCCTGATTTTTCTTGCATTCCAGTGGAGGAATTATTATCGGAAAAACGAGGCAAGGACTTGGCAACCAAAATCCTTTTTACTCAATCAAAAAATCTTGAGAAGCAATTAGACCCTAAAGGGGATACGGTTTGGCTCGGTGTGGTTGACAAAGAGGGCAATGCGGTTTCGATGATTCAAAGCATCTATCATGAGTATGGCTCGGGCATCATTCCAAAAGGTACTGGGATGGTTCTGCAAAATCGCGGAAGCTTCTTCTCATTGGACCATAACCATGTCAATTGCCTGCAGCCAAGGAAAAGGACGTACCACACCCTTAATCCAGCGATGTTGTTTAAAGGCAATCAGCCTTATTTGGTTTACGGGACCATGGGCGGCGAGGGGCAGCCGCAAACACAAGCTGCCCTTGTAACGCGAATCCTCGACTATCACTACCCGGTTCAAGCGGCCATTGAAGCTCCAAGATGGTTATATGGCCGGACATGGGGGGCAGAGTCCAATAGCGTGAAAATCGAAGGAAGAGTGCCGCAAAATGTGGTGGGGTCATTGGAGGAAAAAGGGCACCAAGTAGAACGTCTACAAGACTTCACAGACGTGATGGGCCATGCCGGAGTCATTAAAATCGATCCCGATAGCAAAATAAAATATGGTGGTGCGGACCCAAGAGGAGATGGCGCTGCACTGGGATACTAGTCATCTAGATTTCGTTATTGGAAAGATCCAAATGTGAATCCAAAAAAGGGTGGTTATGCTGTGAAACGGCACTGGGATCTATTTGTTGCGTTTTTTCGTTCTGGTATGTTAGGCTTCGGCGGCGGCCCATCGGCGATTCCTTTAGTACATAAAGAAGTGGTCGGGACGTATAAATGGATGAATGATCAGGAATTCAGTGATATATTGGCCTTGGGAAATACATTGCCTGGGCCCATTGCGACCAAGATGGCCGGTTATATCGGCTACCGGGTTGGAGGTGTTTTGGGCATGGTAGTTGCCCTTCTGGCCACGGTTTTACCGACTATTCTTTTAATGCTGATTTTATTGACCTCCTTTAACCAATTTAAGGATAATCCTAGAGTTCAAGGGATGACGGATGCGGTGGTCCCGATTGTTGGTGCTATGTTAGGAATGTTAACATGGGAATTTTTCAAAAAAACAAAGGCTGGTTTTGGCTGGAAGACAGGTGGGCTGTTGCTTGTTGGCAGCTTTATTGTCATCGAAATCCTAAAAGTCCATCCTGGCGTGGTGATTGGTGTGTTATTAGTTACAGTTTTCTTGATGCCGGAGAAGAAAGCGAAGTTGGAATTGCCGATGAAAGGGAAAAGGGAGAGCCTATGATTTATTGGCATCTATTTCTAGCCTTTTTTATACCTGGTATTGTTGGCTATGGCGGCGGGCCCGCATCGATTCCATTGATTGAGCATGAAGTGGTCAACCGCTATGGCTGGATGACAACGAGTGAATTTAGTGAAGTGCTGGCCTTGGGAAATGCTCTGCCTGGCCCTATTGCGACTAAGATGGCAGGGTATATTGGCTATGAAATTGGCGGCGTTATTGGGGCTGTCGTAGGCCTGTTCGCAACAGTTGGGCCTTCATTGGTTTTGATGATTGTTCTGCTGCAGCTGATCTATAAACATAAAGATTCACCAAAGGTAAAAAGGTTATCTAAAATTGTCCTTCCGGCCATTGCCATCCTGATGGGATCCTTGACTTTTGATTTCTTTAAAACCGCATATGCTTCTAATGGTATTTGGATTACTTTTTTCATCACGATTGTAAGTTTAGCATTATTAGAAAAATGGAAGGTGCATCCCGCCTTTGTTATTGTTGGTGGATTGACCTTCGGGGCACTATTTTTATAATAATGAATTGTCACTGTACAAAAAGAGGGAAGAAAAGCTTATGTTTTTCTTCCCTCTTTTTTTGTGTCAGAAAAGATAACGTTTACATTGAAAAATTTAGCTGAAGTGACTAAAAACAATCAAAAAGTTTGTCACAATTAACTAATGTCAAATGATTCAGAAAACTATATAATGTGACTATATTACAGATGATGTTAGGTTTTGTAACATAAAAATTAAAAAGCAATGACAGTGTTCAACGAGTTAATTGAATGTAATGAAATCTAACATCCTTAAAACGTAACAAACTATATCTATAAAAAGGAGGGGCGGCGATGGGAGCCATCCAAAAAGAAGTAGTTTCCTTTCGGCATGTCGATAAAATTTACAACACTGGGACTGTTGCCCTAAGCCAATTTAATTTGGCCATCAAGGAAGGAGAATTTATTAGTTTCCTGGGACCTTCTGGATGCGGAAAGTCAACAGCTCTAAGAATGGTTGCGGGTCTAGGCAACGCCACAAACGGAAAAGTGGAGGTGTTTGGACAAGATCCTCAAGATGTGATCCGTCATACGAATGATATCGCCTTTGTTTTCCAAGACGCCAATTTACTTCCTTGGAGAACCGTTTTGGATAACGTCCTTCTCCCCCTTGAATTAAGGGGATCGGATAAAAAGTCCAGAAAGGAAACGGCCATTAAAGCGTTGGAGATGGTTGGTTTAAAAGATTATCTAAAATCGTATCCTAGACAGCTTTCGGGCGGTATGAAAATGCGGGTCTCAATCGCCAGGGCATTTGCGGCAAAACCAAAAATGCTACTGATGGATGAACCTTTCGCCGCGTTAGATGAAATGACACGGCAAACCTTACAAATGGATCTCTTGGATATATGGAAAAAAGAAAATACAACCATTTTATTTGTTACCCATAATGTCTATGAAGCAGTGTACCTATCTTCCCGAATTGCTGTGATGTCCGCGCGCCCGGGCAGATTATCCAAATTGATCGATGTCGATCTGCCTTATCCGCGGGAGAGGACAATCGGCAGCTTTAATGATTATGTTGAAATTGCTTCGCAAAGCCTCGAACATAGTATGGGTCGAAAGGAGATGGTCTAATGTCTGTCCAAACAGCAGCCACCAATAATCAAGAGATTGTCACTAAGTCAAGTGGCATGAAAAGGGAGAAATTCAGATTTAAGTTATCCTATATCGGACCCATCGCAGCTCTTATTATTTTTCTTGCTCTATGGCAGTTTGTTCCGATTTTATTAGACATTAAACCGTTTATCATGCCGAAACCAACAGACGTCCTGAATGCAGCAGTGGAAGATTGGGATTTATTGTTGCCGGCTATCCAAATAACTGTAACGGAATCAGTGATTGGATTTATCGTCAGTGCGGTCGTGGGAATAACGGGAGCCGTTTTATTAGCCAGTTCCAAAATCATCGAAATCAGCCTTTACCCATATGCCGTTATTCTGCAAACCATACCGGTTGTGGCTGTTGCTCCGATTATCGTGATTTGGTTTGGTTCAGGCTACAATTCAATCGTCATTATCGCCTTCCTGATCGGGTTCTTCCCGGTTGTCTCCAATACCTTGATGGGACTGAATTCGGTCGATAAAAATATGAACGATTTATTTACCTTATACAACGCCTCGAAATGGCAGACAATGTGGAGGCTTAGAATTCCAGCTGCCATGCCCTATATCATGTCAGGATTAAAGATTTCTTGTACATTGGCTATTATCGGAGCGATTACCGGGGAATTTGTTGCCGGGATTGGCGGCGGAAAAGGCGGTTTGGGATATGCGATTACCGTCGCTGCTGTTCAGTTGAAAACACCCTATCTGTTTGCTTGCGCGATTTGCGGCGCGATTTTCGGAATTGTTTTTTACCTTCTTGTCAGTTGGATATCCCATATGATGCTGCGGTCATGGCATGAGTCAGCAATGAAGGTTGAAAAATAGATGCTCTACATATAAAAGGGGGAAACGTGAAATGGAAGCATTCAGAAAAGTAAAACTACTCTTCGTGGGAATGGCATTGATGCTAATCTTGGCCGCATGCGGCGGGGAAAAGACGGGCGGTTCGTCTGCTGGGGATGGCTCGGGGGAGAAAAAACTAACAGATGTCAAAATTGTCTTAAACTGGTTCGCCAAAGCGCAGCATGGCGGTGTGTATGCGGCACAGGAAAATGGTTTATTCGAAAAAAATGGCTTAAACGTTACGATTGAACCAGGAGGTCCGCAAGTTTCTTCTATCAATATGGTGGCATCCGGTAAAGCTCAATTTGGTCTAGCCCATGCTGACCAAATCGTCAATGCGAGAAATGAAGGAATTGAACTGGTTGCTGTTGCAGCAGCCATGCAGGGCAGCCCGCAGGCCTTTATGTTTCATAAGGGCAAAGGCATTGAAGATTTTGAGCAATTAAACGGCAAAAAGGTGTACATTCAACCTGGCATTGTGTACTGGGAGTATCTGAAGTCAAAATACGATTTGAGCAAAGTACAAGAGTTAACTCATACAGGACAGCTAACCAACTTCCTTGCTGATGAAAATGCCGTCACCCAGGCATTTGTGACATCTGAACCATACTTCGCCAAATTAGAAGGGGCCGAAGTGGAAACAAAGTTAATCTCTGATGCAGGCTATGATCCATATAACATCGTTCTGTACGTGACCAAAGATTACCTGGAGAAAAACAAAGAGACGGTTAAAGCCATGACAACGGCTTTTGTGGAAGGATGGAATCAGTACAAAGATTCTTATAAAGATATAAATAAACTCATCCAAAAAGACGATCCTGATATCAAATTAGAAGCATTGGATTTTGAATCTGAATCACAGGCTGAATTCGTTTATGGACGTGATGCACAAGAGCATGGAGTCGGTTATATGACCGAAGAGCGCTGGTCTACCCTGATCGAACAGCTTCATGATTTAGGGGTATTAAAAGAAAAATTTGATGCAAAAACAGTTTTTACAACGGAATTCTTGCCAAAAAACTAGGCAACATGATGAAAGCATTAGCTTAGTGCCTCTCTTTAGAGATACTAAGCTTTTCTTAATATGATGTTCAAAAAGGGGAGAGAATGATGGTGAAATTGGCTTTTGAAGGAAGAATCCAGGATAAGGTGTTGGAGAATCAATGGCATCCTGTCTATATATCTAGTGAATTAACGGAAAAACCGGTTGGCGTTATCGTCATGGGCGAAAGGGTTGCGATTTATCGTTCGGATAAAGGAGTTCATGCTTTCCGAGACTTGTGTATTCATCGTGGCGCGATGCTTTCTGAAGGGTATGTTGAAGATGGCTGTTTGGTTTGTCCTTACCACGGCTGGACATACAATGGCAATGGAAATTGTGTGAAGATTCCTGCTCAAAGCAATGGGACAAAAATACCTGTAAGAGCGAAAGCGGAAGTCTTCCATTGCCAAGAAAAATATGGAATCATCTGGGTGTGTCTAGGTGAGCCAACAAAGGATTTGCCAGACTTTGAGGAATTTGAAGATGATTCAAGACGTCCGTTGGTTTGTGGTCCATATGAAGTAGGAGCAGCAGGAACCCGCGTGGTAGAAAACTTTACCGATTATGCCCACCTCATGTATGTCCACAGCGGTCTTTTGGGGCATCCGGATTATGCGGAGCTGCCTGAATTCACCATCACAAAAGAGCCCGGCCGAATATATACCTCAGAAGTGCCAATCTTTCAGCCTGTTGCTCATTCTGGTTCTGATGCGAAGAACGGAACATTTTATGTTTATGTAAAGGAAGTTTTCCACCCGCTCGCAGCCAGGTTATCGAAACAGGACAAGGAAACCGGGCAAACTTTGTGGATCCTGCTGACTGTCCTGCCTGTAAGCGAAAAAGAATGTAAAGTGTTCATGGTGGTTTCCCGGAATTATGGCTTTGAGGTGTCAGACGCCGATTTCATGAGGTTTCAAGACACGGTTTTTGAACAAGATAAGTGGATCATTGAAACGCAAAAACCAGAACTGCTGCCGCTTGATTTGCAAATGGAACTTAATCATAAAGCCGATTTACTGTCGGTTGCTTATCGACGCTGGTTGAAAGAACTTGGTGTCACGCTGGGAACTATGTAGGAAAGCCTTTTCTGTACAAAATACTTGCCTGTGTCCTGTAACTTATTTCATAAAAAATCGCACCCATTCATTATAGAAAAAGGGTGCGATTTTATTTTGCCCATTAAGAAAACCTAGATGGAACAGTAACCTTTTAACCTTATTTAAAATCCAAAGGCTCTGGTAAACAAATTATTAAACTCTGTTGATTGGGGCGAATATGCTCGACCCCTGCGGGTGTACAGCACGAGGTGTCTCCTTGGCACGCCCGCGGTTTCACTGAGTGAGTGCCTGGAGGGGAAATCAACTGACATTTTTAACAGAGACATCCGAAAAAAAGGCATTTGGCTGCTAGATAATCTTTTGGGTATGATCCGATGAGTTGATTTCTTGACGGTCATAACCCATGAGAGTATCATGGGTACGAAAATAACTTTGGTTATTAAAAGTTACCTGGTATTAAAAATGTGTTTTTTGTAACCCGAACTTACTAAGCTTAAAGGCCTTTCAATAAACAAGTGGGATAATCGCATAGTATGAGGAAATAATTTGGCTATAACAAGGTTATTAATAACGATGGTCTATTTGGATGTAATTGTATATCTCCTAGTAGATGATGAAAGGAAAAGGTCCCCTTGAATGAGAAAAAAGAGGTTGGAGAAAAAGCGGTAGATTACGTCAAGGATGGAATGGTAGTAGGGCTCGGAACAGGTTCTACGGTATATTATACGCTTCATAAACTCGCAACATTGGTCCAGCAAGGGCTCTCTATAAGAGGGATTCCCACCTCTTTTCAAACAAAAAAATTAGCTATGGAATTAGGCATACCGCTAGTTTCTTTTAAAGAAGTCGAGCAAATCGACTTGGCCTTAGACGGTGCTGATGAAGTGAGCCCTGATTTACATTTAATAAAAGGGGGCGGCGGAGCCCTTTTGCGGGAGAAAATTATCGCCAAAGCATCGAAAACCTTCGTTGTGGTTGCGGACTCACACAAAATGGTCCATCAGTTAGGAACCTTTCCACTGCCAGTTGAAGTGCTGCCTTTTGGAGTAGAGATGACCAGTAAATATATTCAAGAACTTGGCGGATCCACCAAGTTGCGGCTAACAGAGGGAATCCCTTATCTAACAGATAATGGGAATTATATATTGGACTGCAACTTTCAGAATATCACCAATCCCGGGACATTAGAGAAAAATTTAAATTTAATACCCGGTGTGATTGATAATGGACTGTTTGTTGGAATGGCTGATATCGTAATCACCATGAATGCCAGTAAAGGAATTGACATAAATTTGCGAAAATAGGCGGGTTCGGAAGTGGAACAATAATATGTAGTTTGCGTTAAGTATTTTTCAACTATAAGGGAGAAGTAACCATGGAATCAATGACCTTTGTATTATTTGGAGCAACGGGAGATTTGGCGAAGAGAAAAATTTACCCAGCTCTTTATAATTTATACATCGATAAAAAGCTGCCGCAGCCCATATCGGTTATCGGGCTTGGAAGAGGCAATTTATCTCATGATGATTTTCAAGAAAACGTGAAACAATCGGTCCTTGAGTTTTCACGCCGATTAGAACACGATGCAAGTGAAATGGATGGTTTTCTAAAGGCATTTCGTTTCTGTACACTCGATGTCAATAAACAAGAGGATTTTAAAAAGCTGCTTCAAGTTGTTAAGCAAAGAGAAGATGAATTGCAAATTCCAGAAAATCGCATGTTTTATCTGTCAGTAGCTCCAGAACTATTTGATCATATTGCCCTAAATATAAAAAATAGCGGCCTTGGCGCTACAAAAGGCTGGAAACGATTAATCATTGAAAAACCATTTGGCCACGATCTAACATCTGCACGGGAGCTTAATGAACGGCTTAGCAGAGCGTTTGATGAAGAAGAGATATATCGTATTGACCACTACTTAGGAAAACCAATGGTGCAAAACCTCGAAGCATTGGAATTTGCAAACCCAGTCCTCCAATCCATTTGGAATAAAAACCATATTGCCAATGTGCAAATTACAGCGAGTGAAACGGTAGGAGTGGAACAAAGAGCCGGTTATTACGACCATTCAGGTGCCATTCGCGACATGGTGCAGAACCATATGCTACAAATGCTGATGATGACCGCAATGCACCTTCCTTACAAGATTAATGCGACTGAAATCCGGAGTGAAAAGCGTAAAGTCATGGAAGCCCTTCGTCCCGTTAAAAAGGAAGAAGTTACAACCCAGATTGTTCGTGGACAATACGCTTCGGGTGAATTAAATGGGCATCCGGTGGCAGGTTACAGACAGGAACCGGGAGTGGACCCAGCCTCTCAAACAGATACTTTTGTGGCTGCCCGTTTATGGATTGATAATCCCCTTTGGAGCGGGGTGCCTTTCTATATAAGGACAGGGAAAAGGATGAAAGAAAAGTCCACCCGCATCGTCATTGAATTTAAAAATACCTTAAAGCTCCTTTATAACAAAGACCAAAAAGTCGAACCCAATCTGTTAATTATCGAAATCAGCCCAGATGAAAATGTCACTTTGCAATTGAATGGAAAAAATCCAGTGAGCGGCAAAATTGAACCCGTAAGAATCAGTATTTCATGTGAAGATTCAGAACCAACTGGATCAGGGGTGCCTGAAGCCTATGAACGGCTTATTTATGATGCTATGATCGGAGATTCCACCTTTTTTGCCCATTGGAATGAAGTGGAATTGTCTTGGCAATGGGTACAACCTATTTTGGAGGCATTCGAGGAAAATGTGCTGCCTCTTCAGGAATACCAATCCGGTTCTTATGGACCACATGCCGCCGAGCTTCTGTTGGCTGAAGAGGGGTACTCATGGTGGCTTGATAAAAAAGTGGAAGAAAATAAAGACATAGTACATGAGAAGTAACAGATCTCTAGGAGGAAAAAGAAATGTCCCAAAATATCAACGATTTAGCAGTCACAACCATTCGAACCTTATCGATTGATGCAGTGAATGCGGCTAATTCTGGCCATCCAGGCCTTCCGATGGGGGCGGCGCCAATGGCCTATGCCCTATGGGCGAGCCATTTACATCACAATCCTAAAAATCCGAAGTGGTTCAACCGTGACCGGTTTGTTTTATCTGCAGGGCATGGGTCCAGTCTGTTATACAGCTTGCTGCATTTATTTGGATATGATGTTTCTATTGATGACTTAAAGCATTTCAGAAAATTGGGCAGCAGAACACCGGGGCATCCAGAATTCGGTTATACCCCTGGTGTAGAAGCAACTACGGGCCCACTTGGACAAGGTATTGCCAATGCGGTGGGCATGGCAATGGCCGAAGCCCATTTAGCCGCTAAATTTAATCAAGAAGGCTTTCCTGTCATTGACCATAACACCTATGCATTAGTTGGTGACGGCGACCTTATGGAAGGTATTTCATATGAAGCCATGTCAATGGCTGGACATATGAAGCTAGGAAAGCTGGTTGTTCTATATGATTCCAACGATATCTCCCTTGATGGGGAATTGAATGTATCCTTTTCCGAAGATATCAAAAAAAGGACAGAGGCAGCCCATTGGCACTACTTAAGAGTAGAAGATGGCAACGATATCGAGGCAATTACAAAGGCAATCCAATCAGCAAAAGAAAATACCAATCAGCCAAGCTTGATTGAAATCAGAACCATCATTGGTTTCGGCAGCCCGAAGGTTGCGGGAACCAATAAGGCCCACGGAGCACCGCTTGGGGCTGAAGAGGCATCAGCAACCAAAAAAGCTTACAATTGGCTTTTTGACGAAGACTTCCATGTTCCACAAGAAGTCAGAGACCATTTTGAACAATTAAAGCAAAAAGGAAATGAGTTGGAAGAAAGCTGGAACCAATTGTTTGCTTCTTACCAAAAACAACATCCAGAACTGGCAGAACAGCTAACAAATGCGATTTCTGGAAAAGTGCTCATCGATGCTAATGATATTTTAACGTTTGATAGCGGCAAAGCTGTATCGACTCGGGTGGCAAGCGGAGAGGCAATTAACCATTTTGTCAAAACAGTGCCGGCGATTTTTGGCGGCAGTGCAGACCTTTCCCATTCCACGATGACTGAAATCAAAGGGGAACAAATTTTTGCCGTTGAATCCTATGGTGCACGTAATGTGTATTTCGGAGTTCGAGAACATGCCATGGGTGCTGCAGCTAACGGGATGGCTTATCATGGCGGATTGAAGCCATTTGTCAGCACATTCTTTGTATTCAATGATTATTTGCGGCCTTCTATCCGCTTGGCAGCATTGTCCAAACTTCCGATTATTTATGTATTTACACATGATTCAATTGCGGTCGGGGAAGATGGGCCGACACATGAACCGGTGGAACAATTGGCTGCCCTTCGTGCCATTCCAGGCCTTACTGTTATCAGACCAAGTGATGCAAATGAGACAGCAAGCGCTTGGGCATATGCTCTTCAACAAACAGAAGGACCTGTGGCATTGATTCTCAGCCGTCAAAATCTGCCTGTATTTAACGAAACAAAAGCCAATCTGGATCATGTATCAAAAGGTGCTTATGTATTAGCAGAAACTAATTCAAATCCAGATGTCATCTTCATGGCCACAGGGTCAGAGGTTTCATTGGCCGCAAACGCAAAAGCTGAACTGGAAAAAGAAAATGTTTCTGTACGTGTTGTCGCAATGCCAAGCTGGGAATTATTCGAGAAACAGCAAGATGAGTATAAAGAAGAGGTACTGCCTTCTTCAGTCACAAAACGCGTGGCCATAGAAATGGGCATCCGTTTAGGTTGGGAACGATTCGTTGGCTTTGATGGAAAAATCCTATCGATCGAATCTTTTGGTGCTTCCGGAGACGGCGGTTCCGTGATGAAGCATTTTGGTTTTACAACTGAAAATGTCGTTCATCTCACCAAATTGCTTTTAAATAAGTAATAGCATGGAGGAAATAAAAAATGAAGTTAGGTTTAATCGGCCTAGGAAAAATGGGTTTTAACCTGGGACAAAATTTAATTGAGCACAATCATGAAGTGGTCGCATTCGATGTCAACCCTGGTGCGGTAGAAGAAATGAAAAAGTACGGGGCTAAAGGAGTTTCTAGCTTTAAAGAACTGGTTCAATCCTTAGAACAGCCTAGAATCCTATGGATTATGGTTCCGCACGCGGTGGTTGATTCCGTTATTGGTGAAATCCTCCCATTTCTAAATGAAGGGGATATTGTCATAGAAGCGGGGAATTCCCATTATAAAGAATCAGTTCAACGTTATAACGAGTTGAAGGAAGTGGGTGTCCGATTCATGGATGCCGGAACTTCCGGCGGAATGGAGGGGGCCCGGCACGGTGCTTGCTATATGGTTGGCGGCGATCCGGAAGCATGGGAGATTGTCGAACCTCTTTTCAAAGATACATCTGTTGAAAATGGCTATCTTTATGCAGGTAAAGCGGGAAGCGGCCACTTTCTCAAGATGGTTCATAATGGCATCGAATATGCCATGATGGCAGCGATTGGGGAAGGATTTGAAGTACTGGAGAAAAGTGATTTCGATTATGACTATGAAAAAGTAGCCCGAGTTTGGAATAACGGTTCTGTGATCCGTTCTTGGCTGATGGAGTTAACCGAAAACGCGTTCTCTAAATTTCCTCATCTGGATGAAATTAAAGGAATCATGCATTCTTCAGGCGAAGGCAAATGGACTGTGGAAACGGCCCTTGATCTTCAAACTGCCACTCCTGTTATTGCCTTATCGTTATTGATGCGTTATCGTTCCTTAGAGAATGACACCTTTACAGGAAAAGTGGTTGCTGCCTTAAGAAATGAGTTTGGCGGACATGCCGTTGAAAAATCAAACAAATAATCATTTTTGGAGGAAAGGGACATGAAATTTTTTATTGATACTGCAAATATAGATGATATTAAAAAGGCCTATAAAATTGGAGTTTTATCAGGCGTCACGACAAATCCTTCCTTGGTTGCAAAAGAAGGGGTTAAATTCGAAGATCGTATTGCTGAAATCCTTAATATTGTTCCTGATGCAGAGTCGGTATCTGCTGAAGTAACGCCAAATGCTTTAACTGCTGAGCAAATGATTGCGGAAGCAAACGAACTGATTAAAATTAACGGGGGAGACAAGAAAATCACAATTAAACTCCCTATGACATTGGATGGCTTAGAGGCATGCCGCTATCTTACAAAAAAAGGGGTAAAAACCAACGTTACCCTTATTTTTACGGTAAACCAAGCCCTCTTGGCAGCACGTGCTGGGGCAACCTATGTCTCCCCATTCTTGGGCCGCTTGGATGACATTAGTGAAGACGGAGTCCAGCTTGTTGCGAAAATTGCTGAATTGTTCCGGATTCAAAATATTGATTCGCAAATCATTGCCGCATCTGTCCGTCATCCAGACCATGTAACTCGGGTAGCGATGGCTGGTGCCCACATTGCCACCATTCCATTTAAAGTCATCGAACAATTATCGAAACATCCTTTAACCGACCAAGGAATTGAAAGATTTGCTGCGGATTGGAAAAACTCGCTATAAGTCGCAAGATTTTTAAGAAAAAAGAAAACCCTTATCTTATGAAAGGTAAGGGTTTTTCATGTTTAGAATTTCATTCAATCTTTGGCTATTTCTTGATAATCCTTCATCCAACAGTTAGCCCACTGGCTTATTGGTCTGAGAATTTTACCGAGCTCATTGCCTTTTTGTGTTAAGACATATTCTGTTCTAACTGGACGTTCAGGAATCACATGACGTAAAACAATTCCATGCTCTTCTAACTCTTTCATTCTTTCAGTCAGCATTCGTTTACTGAGGTCAGGTATTAGTACATTCATTTCGCTAAAACGCTTTGGTCCGCTTAACAATACATAGATGATTAGACCTGTCCACCTTTTCCCTATTAATTCAAAAGTTCTTTCAACCTCTGGGCAAAGATTTATTTCCTCTGCCATCTTGCCACTCCTTTTTTAGCCCCATTTTCTACACTGGATATTAATTATTCCTAATGTATTTATTGTAACCGTATACGAGCTATTAAAAAAGGAAAAATTATATTTTTTTAATAAAAGCGCTCTGTAAAATATGGCTGTTGATTACAGCGAAAGGAGCTTAGTGAACCCGTGGGTGCCAGTGGGCCTCATCGCCCTCGCACTCCCGCAGGAGTCGGGCTTATCCGCTTCAATCAACAGAGTTAAGAAAAAATAACCATACCGTTTAACAAAGCCTAAATAAAAATCCGTATTAATAAAAGGTCGCCTTTAAAAAGACGACCTTGATAATTACCATTTAACTGCCGCGGTACACTTGATAGCCGAATGGCGAGACCAACAATGGAACGTGATAATGGACAGAGGGTTCGTTTATGCCGAAGCGGACGGGTATTTTGTCTAAAAATGGGGGATTTGGCAGTTCTATGTTATTCCCCCGAAAATATTCCCCGAGATGAAAGATAAGTTCGTAGGTACCTGGTTTCATCTCCTCATTTGTGAGAAAAGGGAGGTCCAGCCGTCCATCTGTATTGGTCACCGCCGTTTTTACATGCTTCCATTCTACAGATGCTTCATCTTGAAAATAAAGTTCGATTGTCACATTGGCGGCAGGTGCGCCTTTCGTTAAGTCTAGTATATGTGTCGTTAAACCAGTCATATTTCCTCCAAGCTCCATTTATACAATTTTTGTGATTTTTATTATCTCGTTTTCAGCTGAATTCTTGGTTGGCCATTCCCCCGTGAATTCGTTGACGCTGTATTCATAGAAACTTTTCAATATCCTTTCCTTGTCATCAAGGAACAACTGATCCGCCACGGCCGTTGCAAGCCTCGGTATCGAAAATTTCATGCCGGAGAGGGCGGAGGCGGATATGCCGCAGCTGATTAAAGCGGAATAATTAAAGGCAAATAACCCGTGAAGTCGTTTTTTACCCGCCTCATCGCGGCTTAAAAAGGAGAAGCCGGGACTGAGATACGGATGGGCATCCAGAATCGAATTTGCTTTTTCTTTAGGTGCTTGGAAGTAATCCTTCCACCGTGCTATATATTTATCCACCAGTTTTAATTCGGGCCTTAAAGCTGGGTCGGTGAGTAGACCGGTACTGATGATGAGAAAATCAAAAGTAAACTGGCCTTGTGGCGTGGTCACATGTGCTCCTTCGTCTGTCGGTTTTACCTCTAACCAGGGCGAAGCTAAATGAAGCTTAAAACCGGGCCAAGAGGTGGCACGATGGAAGGTGTCGTTGGTCGGTGGTTGATTGTGATTAAAAAAGTGAGAAATTGCCGCATACTTATCTTCATCAACCAATGTGTAAAAGCGTTCTATCATGCCGGAAACTTCCATCTGACGAATCGGATTGATACGGGGCATCTCTTTGCGGCGGACAAACACATGTGCTTCGGAAACACCTTCGGAAAGGGCGAAGTTTGCATTATCAAAGGCAGAAGCGCCGCCTCCTAGAATACCAACCTTCTTTCCTTTTAGCTTCGAAAAATCGATGGATTCAGAGGTGTGGGCATATAAATGCCGTGGCAAATTTTCGGAAATCATAGGAGGGACATGCCATTCCCCGCCACCTTGAATTCCTGTTGCCAGAATGACTTTACGGGCCAACAGCTTCTCGGAGGGTGCGCCTGCACCTTCAATATGCAAGTGATGGATCCCTTCATCCGTTGGTTCGATTAACTTTAGTTTGACCTCATTTATGACGGGGAGATTTAGGACGTTTCGGTACCAGCGGAGATAGTTCATCCAGTCGCCCCGGGGAATTTTATCTATCTTTTCCCAGCTATCTGTACCGAATTGTGCTTCCCACCAAGAGCGGAAGGTAAGGGAGGGGATTCCCAGGTCAATTGAAGTCAAATGTTTGGGTGTTCTTAACGTCACCATTCTGGCGTAGGTCACCCACGGTCCTTCCAATCCTACCGGGTTTTCATCAATAATCAGAATATTGGAGATGCGCTCACGCATTAACGCAAAGGCTGCTCCCAGTCCACATTGACCTCCTCCGACAATAACTACGTCATATACATGGCCATCCGGATGGCTGAGGGGATGAACCCAATTGGTACCTCCAAATGCAAGATAGGAAAGATCTCTTTTTACTTGTTTGTTCAACATTTCTAAACTCATGTCCATCATCCTTTTTAAGTTAAATAATCCATCAATCTCCCTTGATTGTCGTTAGGTAAAAAGGCACTTTGTTTTGCAGAAATCAGGTTAATCGTTCATTTTTTCTTTTAACCGGAAAAAGGCTATTTTATAGATTTCGGTCAAAGCTCTTTGGAACTCGATCTCTTTTGAGTTATGGAGCCTCATTTCCATGTTTTTATAAATCGCTTGCTTGTTTTTCCCGCGGACCGCCAGGATAAATGGAAATCCGAACTTCTCCATGTATTGTTGATTCAAGCTAATAAACAGGCAGTATTCTTCGGGGGATAGATTTTGCAAGCCAGCTCCTTCTTGCTCCCGAATGGAATGGGTCGTCATGGCCACCCGCTCGCCCAAATTGGGATGCGCCTTAACCAGTGCTAGTTTTTCTACTGTCGAAGCGGATTCCACAATGCGAACCATTTCTTGATGTAAGTGCTGTAAAGAAACGAATGGTTTAGCGGTCTCTGCTTTTTCCGCAATCCAAGGAGAATTTTCAAAAATCCCATCCGTTATCGCCATAAATTCTTCATGTGTGGCCTGGTTAATTTCCTTGATGGTCAACATAACAGCAGTTCCTTCCTTTTAATTTTTGGCTCTGTTAAACCGATAATGTTGAATTTTAATACTTTGATTGGAACGTAAGGAGCTAGACCCCCGCGGTTCGCTGAACGACTGAAGTGGAAATCAACAGCCAAATTTAGCAGAGTCAAAATGTAATGAAATATAACATGTGATGTATCTAATGCTTACATATTAATCAATTAACATTGAACTGTCATTGTGTACAATAACTAAAAATTCTGTATCGGCTTATTGAACTTGTATAAATCCTAGATTTCCAATAAGGACTTAATTCTTAATGCCAGCCTGATTTGTAAGGTTGTTTCGGGATCTTTAAGGCTTTTGCCTAAGAGTTCTTCGCATTTTTCAATTCGATAAACGACCGTATTCCGATGGACGAACAACCTTTTTGCTGTTTCGGAGATTTGGCAATGCGTTTCTAAATAAACGGATAATGTTTCAAGCAACGACTGTTCTTCTTCCGACTTTGTGCCAAAAAAACCGCTTAGTGCAAAGGAATAAAAGTTTTTTAGATCATCATGGGGGACTTGCCGTAATATTTCCATTACGTCTTTGGTTTGATAGGTTTGGATAAATTGCGTTTTCCTTACGAGATTCCCTTGAGTAAGAGCGTCTGTTGCCTCCTTCTCGACATTTTTGATTTGTAAAAACGTATGGCTAAGATTGCTGACCCCAAATGAGATGGTTGTACCGTAATACTTTAAAACTCTTTTTTGCAGCTGCAATAATATAGAATTTGTGTAGTCCATATAATTTGTCGTGATTTCTTGGATTTCAAAAAGAAGAATACAGGTTTTGCCTTTTGTGAAAAAGTGGATTTTCGGATTCGTTGCGGTGACTTCGGCTTCGATAAAATCATAGATATCGTCGACTTTTTCATGGTGTTTTGTAAAGGTTGGCAGGTGGTCCTGGCCATCCGGTTTTCCTGCAACGCAAATATATTTCTGTTCATTCTTAATTGAAAATTCGCTGGCCCTGCCAATGATTTCTTGTGGGGATGAAAAAGTGCCATCTAAAAAATGGAGGAAGAAATCATTGCGCATGCCTCGATCCTTCTGTCTTAGAGCATTTTCCTTCATTAGTGTAAAAGAAATAACGTTCACTGCTTGTTCAATGGTCAAATAAGCCAGTTGATCATTGGTTTCCAGTTCTCCGATGATGACGAGATAACCAGTTTTCTTTTCGCTAATTGGAACAGGGAATAAGGTGCAGGTTTGTTTTATAGACAAAATAGAAAAGGATATTGGTGATTTCGTTACTGGAGCCGAAAACCCGTCTAAAAGCATTGAAAAGTTTGCACTTGTGCTGGTTGGATAGATTTGTTTATAATGTTCATCCATTAGTTGGACTGGATGATGGATTAAGTTGGATAGATCCTGAAGCAGTGAGTCAATCCCTTTTCCTTGTAAAATAATTTTAGTGAATTCTTTATGGGTTTCCAAAACGAGAGCCAGTTCTGTTGCTCGTTTATTCAGAATGGCCTTTAGTGTGTGATTGACAATTTCCCCAAGCGATAATTCAAGCGGCAGTTCGATGATGGGGAAACACAATTCATCCGCCAACTGGATGGCTTCTATAGGAACTTCTTGCAAAAAGCGCTTGGTCTTAATCCCTAATCCTGCGCAGCCTTGAACGGCCATGGCATTTATCAACGCGATTAACCTGTCGGGTTCATCTTTGAGGTGGTAAGCTGTTGTGACAAGGAATTCATGCTGATGCAAAAAGTGAATAATATCAGGCGCATCCATCATATTAACTGTTTCGACTTCGCGGTTTTTACCCAAGGTCCCTGCGATTAAAACCATTCCCTCTAATTCCGGGACCTTTAAAAGCTCATGTACTTTCATTAGAAACCCCCCTTGTGTTATAAAATCTAACACAACACGTAATTTGTTTTTCAATTAGTCTATCACAAATTAGTGATATTGCATAAAAAATTTTGAAAATTTTTACGGATTAGCTAATGAAGTTCTTCCCTCATCTTTGTAAACTATGTATATACCATTAATTGTAATGAAATATAACATCTAAAAAACAGGAGGGAATACCAGTATGGCCATTCATGTGAGCAAAGAGATAGTGGATAAAGATCAAGTGGGGGCAATGATTGAATGGCTTGCTTCATTTGGCAAAACGGCAAACGGGGGCGTCACAAGGTTATTATATTCTAAGGCTTGGCAGGAGGCCCAGAAGGCGTTAAAAGGTATAATGGATGATATCGGCTTGGATACTTATTTTGACAGTGCTGGAAATTTATTCGGCAGATTGCAGGGGTCGGAGCCAAACGGGAAAACCGTTATGACGGGCTCTCATGTTGATACGGTGGTAGAAGGCGGAAAATATGATGGTGGTTATGGAATTATTGCCAGTTTCCTGGCCGTGCTCCGGCTGTTCCGTACCTATGGCCCTCCCCGAAAAACCATCGAATTGGTTTCTTTGTGTGAAGAGGAAGGAAGCCGCTTTCCATTAACATTCTGGGGATCCAGAAACATCAGCGGCGCCTATGATCTTAATCGAGTCAAAGACGTAAAGGATTCAAACGGGGTATCGTTTTTAGAGGCTATGAATCAAGCTGGATTTGATCCGAATCATTACATCAGTCCGGCTAGGGAAGATGTAGAACGGTTTTTGGAAATTCATATAGAACAGGGCATAATTCTAGAAAAAAACCAGAAACAAGTTGGAATTGTCACCCATATAGTCGGCCAGCGCCGTTATACGGTTCAAATAAAAGGGGAGAGCAACCATGCCGGTACCACCCCGATGCAGTTTCGAAAGGACGCCGTGAGCACTGCTTCCCATCTCATTTCTTTTTTAACCAAAAGAGCCAAGGAAATGGATCCTCGTTTAGTTGCGACGGTTGGGAGTGTGAATGTCAAACCGAATGTGGCGAACGTGATAGCAGGGGAGATCGAGTTCAGTTTGGATATCCGTCACCATCAAGAACAGGTTATGGAACAGTATTGCTCGGATATATTCGCCGAATTTAAGCGGGTTGCTGAAGGCTTGGATATGGGAATAGTGATTTCCCAGTGGATGGATGTGAAGCCTATCGAGATGGATAAAGAGATGTGTGAGTATGCTAGAGTGATTGCATCGGAGAAAAAACTTAGCCACCAGGACATTGTCAGCGGTGCGGGCCATGATTCCCAAGTGTTTGGTACCATGTGCCCCACTTCTTTACTATTTGTTCCAAGCCAAAACGGGATTAGCCATTCACCAAAAGAGTTTACCAAGTTGGAAGATTTAGAAGCAGGAATCGAATTGTTAACTGAAGTTTTATATCGATTAGCTTATTAGAGGGAGTTGTTGAAAATGCCTTTTCGAGAGCTTGTGACCCCAATGCGGACGATTATGACCCCAGGACCGGTCGAGGTGGACCCAAGAGTGCTTCGTGCCATGAGTACGCCGATATTAGGGCAGTTTGACCCGGCTTTTACCCAGATCATGAACGAAAACATGGAAATGCTCCGGCAAGTATTTCAGACCAAAAATCGCTGGGCATTTCCTATTGATGGCACATCCCGTTCTGGAACCGAAGCGATTTTGTGCAGCATCATTGAGCCGGGAGATCGGGTGCTGGTGCCGATTTTTGGGAGATTCGGGCATTTGTTGGTCGAGATTTGCGAGAGATATGGGGCGGATGTCCGTACGGTTGAATGCCCATGGGGAGAAGTGTTTGACCCGCAAACGGTTATCGATGAAATCGATCGCGTTTCTCCAAAAATTGTTGCGGTTGTTCACGGAGAGACTTCGACTGGCAGGATGCAGCCGCTTAAGGAAATCGGTAAAACCTGCCGCCATCGGAATATATTGTTGGTTGTCGATGCGGTGGCCACAATCGGTGGTGTGGAAGTGAAAACTGATGAGTGGTATTTAGACTCTGTGGTTGGGGGTACACAGAAATGCTTATCTGTACCTTCCGGAATGGCACCTATTACCTATAACGAACAGATTGAAAAAATCCTCTTCGAGCGAAAAAAGGTTGAACGCGGGATTGCCACGCAAGATGACCTTGATTATTCCCGTACTAGGATATCGATTGCCAGTAATTATTTTGATTTAGGCATGTTGCAAGATTATTGGGGACCGAGAAGGCTGAATCATCATACTGAGGCAACTTCAATGAATTATGCCCTTCATGAGGGATTACGGCTTATTTTAATGGAAGGGCTCGAGCAGCGATTTGCCCGGCATAAGTTTCATGAAACAGCGTTAATGGCAGGACTTGAAGCGATGGGCTTGAAACTGTTTGGAGACCCAGAGCATAAACTGCCCTGTGTAACCTGTGTAGAGATTCCAGAAGGGGTCGATGGTGAATCAGTCCGAAAGATGTTGCTTAATGCCTTTGGCATTGAAATAGCTTCCTCTTTTGGACCGCTCCATGGAAAGATTTGGAGAATCGGCACAATGGGGTATAGCTGCCGCAAAGAAAATGTATTATCCGTTCTTGGTGCTTTAGAAGCGGTATTAATACGCCAAAGGGCAAAAGTGAACCGCGGGGAAGGGCTTCAGGCTGCGTTGAATATTTACGAAGACGGTTCCGTCGCTTCAACAATTATTAAGAAACAATCAGTTAAATAAATTCGTCTCATGGAATGTGACCTAAATAGTTTTGAACGGACATTATTTTGATGTCCGTTTTTTATGGTCTATTGAATTTTAAGAATAAACTTAATTGGCGGAAAACGGCCAGGACTATTGACTCATTACTCGTATACTGATACGATACCCATTATTATATTTATATATTAATTTTACCTTGTATAAGTTCAAGAATATGGCTTGAACGTCTCTACCAGGCTGCCGTAAATAGCCTGTCTACGAGGGACATGGCGTATTTTTCTTGTCCTTTGCAGACGGATCCCCCGGCAACTTTGCCGGGGGTTTTTTAGTTTTAATAGACTCGGAGGAACTATCATGAAACATTACTTTCAATTTGCCGAACGGAATACGTCTTATAAGCAAGAGAGTATTGCCGGTATCACCACCTTCTTATCATTGGCTTATATTTTAGTGGTTAACCCGGTCATCTTGAGCCAGTCAGGTATGGACAAAGGGGCACTGTTTACCGCCACGGCCTTGTCGGCCATCATTGGTTCGCTGTTAATTGGATTAATTGCTAACTTTCCAATTGGTATCGCACCCAGCATGGGGATGAATGCATTTTTTACCTTTACGGTGTGTATCGGTATGAAAATTCCGTGGCAAACAGCGTTGGCCGGTGTATTCATTGCCGGCGTCCTCTTTATGATTTTGAGCTTGTTGAAAATCCGCGAAAAAATCATTAATGTCATACCAGAGGATTTAAAACATGCCATCGCAGTGGGAATCGGCTTTTTCGTTGCCTTTATCGGGTTGAAAAATGCCGGGCTCGTTGTTTCCAATGAAGCAACTTTTGTTGCGATTGGAGAATTGAAAACTCCTGCAACCTTACTGGCCATTGGCGGCTTTATTATTACGGTCATATTTTTAAACAAGGGAGTGAAGGGAGGCATTTTCTACGGAATGGTGGTAACCACTATTATTGGAATACTGGTAGGCGTTATTGATCCGCCTAAAGCCATCATTGGAAAAATACCTAGCCTTGAACCAAGCTTCGGAGCCGTTTTTGGAGCTTTGGATGACGTGCTTTCCCCGAAAGTGCTTGCGGTTATTTTTACCTTTTTGTTTGTAGCCTTTTTCGATACGGCCGGTGCGTTGATTGCCATCGCAAGCCAAGCGGGTCTGATGAAAAATAACGAGATACCAAATGCGGGAAAAGCCTTACTTGCCGATTCATTATCAACGGTCATCGGAGCGATATTGGGAACATCAACCACTGCCTCCATGGTAGAATCAACCGCTGGTATTGGAGTTGGCGGCCGGACAGGCTTTACTTCAGTGGTGATCGCAGCCTGTTTCACGGTTTCTTTATTTTTTTCACCGGTTCTTTCTATTGTCACACCTGAAGTGACGGCGCCGGCCCTGATTATTGTTGGCGCGATGATGGCGACCGAAATCAGCAAGATTGACTGGAGCAATTTTTCCGTCGTGATCCCAAGCTTTGTCACCATCATCATGATGCCATTAACTTACAGCGTGGCAACTGGCATTGCCCTTGGATTTATCCTCTACCCGATAAGCATGATGGCCATGAAAAAGACTAAAGAAGTCCATCCTATCATGTACATCCTCTGTATTGCCTTTATTGGGTACTTCGCCTTTATAGTTTAATGATAGCGGTACGGTTTTTTGCTTTTATAAAAGCAGAAAATGGTTTCGTTTTTTCCATTTTTATCCGACTGGAATTGGATTTGGCCTGATTGAAAAAAGTAGATTCGTCAAATGAAAATAGAATCGAAAAAGCCCAGCCACCGGCTGGGCCCATTTATTTATGCGCTTTGTTTAAGGGCAGTCTTCTTCTTTTGAATCCCCATGCGCGATAACCAGACTATCATACATGTAAGTATGGAAGTTCCATGGAATGCCCATACCATCTTCGTCAAGGATAACGCATTTAGTAGAATCGGAGCCACGACAAATCCCAGCATAAATCCCAACGATTTTAACAGCATCCCAACTCCGAAGATTCTTCCGCGAACATAGTTGTCTGTGTTTTGCAGGATGGTTGCATGCAAGGTGGTGAAACTGGCATCAAATATTCCTGTAAAAAAGGCAAATGATAAAACAAACCAAATGGTTGTATTGGAGAAAAACGTCATAAAACCGGTCGACATGAACATGGCCGAGAAAAAGCTTGCATAATATAACCGGTTTCCCTGTAAAAATCGCAGCCTCGGCAGAATGACTGTCGCCAACACGGAACCCATTCCCCAAACACCCCAAATTAAACCATAATAAAAGCTTTGCCTGTCCCCGTCCATTTTCTCTGCCAACAAGGGAATTCCTAAGTTATGGGATGCACCTGCAAAAGAGCCCATCAAAAAGACGATATTGACCGAAAGCAACATCGGGGCTAACACGATATAGGAATACACTTCTTTTAAATCACGTCCAATACCGATCAGTTTCTGTTTCACGCCATTAGCGATGGCTTGGCTTTTTACAAAAGTTGTTTCCCATTTCATCACAATCAATACAACGGCAGATATTATGTAGGTTGCGGCGTCGATAACTAAAGTGACTTGGTAACCGAGAAAGTCCGTGATTACCCCGGCACCGATGAAGCCTAGTACGATACTGATGGATGATAACCTTGATATTAAAGAGTTCGTTTCGAGTACTCTGTCTTTGCCAAAAATCTGAGGGATTTCCGCACTATAGCTGACGGCAAAAAAGCTGGTCGTCAACCCAATTAGGAAACAGACGATTAGGATGACAATAGGATTTGGAAAAGGAAGGATGGCTAAGATGATTATTGCCCGGAATACATCCGTCCAAATCATGATTTTTCGCCGGTCGAACCGGTCTGCGATGACTCCGGAAAGCAAGCTGGACAAAACTCCTCCAAAAGTCCGTACCGCCATGGTTGCCGCCAGCCAGGTGGAACTTCCTGTTGCCACATACATAAGCACATTGATTGCGATCATATCCATATAAGTTCCCAAATCAGAAAAAGATTTTACATAAAGAAAAATTTTGCGATTCATGTTTTCTCCTATCATGTTGTCCAATTTCGCTATACCGTTCTATTTTAAAGAACTTGAAATTACTTAGCAATACGAAATTTCAGAATGATGTACCTCCTCATATAAAAACCAAAGGCGTCCCCTTGCTTAATAAGAGCAAGGGGACCGCCATATGGTTTACCGTGTCACTTCTAATAGTTTCTGTGCAAAGTTATGCACCAATTGTTTGCTTGGGGTAGGGCTGTAGCCGTTCAGTAATAATGAAAAGGCCAACAGGTCCCCGTCTTTGGTTTTCACATATCCAGAGAGTCCCGGCATATCTGCTCGTTTTTCCTCAATGACAACTAGCTGAGAACTACCCGCGTTTGCCAAAGAATCATAGAATACTTGGAAAGTGGGTTTGTTCGTTTCAGCTGCCAATAAACTGGCCACCTGTGCCGCGGATATTTGGGTATATGTCGTCCATCCCGATCCATCCATCATATCAAACTCAGTTGAAATCACTTGATCCATCATCGAGTGAACCGAGTTAATACCGGCATCAAATGTCCCCTTACCACTTTTTATGGCGCCCAGTGTCCGAAGGGTCATTTCGGCCGTGAAATTATCATTCTGGTGGTTCATGTAACGGACAATTTCAGATAAGGCAGGTGATTGATAGGTTTTAACTAGACTGGCCTCAGCTGGTTTATCCGCATTCATGACTTTCGCTAGGGGACTCACATTCACCCCGGCCTGTTTTAGCTCATCTTTAAATACATAACCTGTGTAAAGCTGGGGAGCTTCCACTGTAATATCTTTGTATCCTTTTTGTGTTCCTGCTGGCAACGTTCCGGATATTTCGATCGTATTCTCATTGCGTGTTCTTTTGATTTGCAAGGTGTTTTCAGCATTTGCCTCACCTGTCACAGCAGAATTGACAATTTTGTTTGCATCTATATTTGGGTCTGCATAAATGTTTATGCTCTTGCCAACTTTTCCAGGTTCAAAGGTGATTCGCACCGTGCCGTGGTTTACGGACAGGGCTGTAATTTCTGGCTGGGTCGCATCACTTTCCTGATCCCATGTCCAGCCTGGGGCATACACATCATCCGTGAAGAATTGGCTGTCTACGATGATATTTCCTTTTACGAGATGAATGCCGGCATTCTTTAAGTCTTGTGCCATACCTTCAAGCGTTGGTCCGTCTAATGTTTGTCGGCTGCTGTTAGATGCTATGGTTGGATCCCCATAGCCTTTAATGATCACATCCCCGTTTAAGACACCATCTGTTACTGTTCCCGTTGTATAAAGTTCCGTCTTGAACCGGTAGTTTTGTCCAAGGTTGTCTAGGGCACTCGCTGTCGTTAATAATTTCACACTTGCTCCAGGTGTCAATAACGACTGGGCATTACGGGCGTACAGCGTTTCCTGATTCTTGGTGGAATAAATGACGGCTCCTTTAATCAGCCCTTGGAATGCAGAATCGTCTAAAATCGGGTCAAATTCACTGGCCAAAGGATAGTTTTGTGATACTGGTGTGCTCACTGGCGCAGCAGGCAATTCTGGAAAGGATGCCAGAGCAATTGATATTTGATTTTGTATATTCGTTGCAAAGGAACTTTTATAAATTCCATTACACATAATAGAAAATGCAAAGGTTTGTCCGTCCTTCGTCGTCACATACCCAGCGAGTGTATTGACTCCGCTCATACTGCCTGTTTTGGCCTTTACATTACCATCCGCTGCCGTGCCCTTCATTCGGCTTTTCAGCGTGCCATCGACACCTGCAATTGGCAGGAACGGTATAAACCGGTCTCGTTCTGGACTGTCATATATTCCTTTGAGAATCAAGGTAAAAGCGTGTGGTGAAATGTGGTCCAATCGGGTAAGACCTGAGCCGTCTTTTTGGATATAATCAGCATCCAAGCCCAAATCGTCCACCAGATGCTGTTTAATTACTTGGGCTCCCGCAGTGATGGATCCTGTGCCGTTTTCTTTTGCTCCGAGCTGCTTGGTAAGCATTTCTGCGTAAAAATTATTACTTTCTTTCAGCATTTTTGTCAAAATATCGTCCAGCTTTGCTGACTGGGTTGTTGCGGCTAAGCGGGCATTGTCGCTCAATGTCCCTTTTTTAATCGCTGACTTATCTTTAAAGGTAATTCCATGGTCTTTGAGTAAGTCACGGAAGACCGTTCCTGTAAAAGAGGCAGGATCATGAATCGTCCGTGCTTGGGTATAACCATTAGGGGAGTAATCCTTCCCAATCGTACCGCTTACGGCGATTTCATTCTTTCCAAGTGTCCTGTCAATAGTTAAAGATGCTTTGTTCCCTGCAACGGTTGTCGCGGTGTTGACAACGGTCATATAATCTGGCGCAGGGGAGATGGAGACTTTGGCAGGCTCCCCAACTGCTGAACCAGGTTTTACGTTTACATCCACAATATTTTCCCTGACGGAAAGGGCACTCATTTCCATATTATAATAGAAGTTCTCATCATCCCACATCCAGTTTTCGCCTAGATATTGGTCATCGAAATAGCTCTCATCCACGATGATGTTGCCATTGACCTTATGTATACCCTGTTCTGTCAGAGTCTTTGCCATGGCATCTAATTGATTGACTGTCAGTGTTGGATCCCCATAGCCTTTTAGTATGATATCCCCATTAAGAATACCGTCTTGGCTAAGATTGCCGGTAAGGAATACTTTTGTCGGGATGGTCATATCTTTTGCCCATTTGCCTGTAGCTGTAGCTGCCACGAGGAGTTTAAAGGTGGAGGCTGGAACAAATGTTTTTTCAGCTTGGTAGGAAGCAAGGGTTTTATCATCTTTAAGAGAATATACCTCGTATCCTACAGACATTCCTTCACTGTTTGCATTGCTGGCCAATTGGTCCACATAGGCCTTTAATAGCTGACTAATCTGTTCTTCTGTGGTTTGGGCATTTACCGGTTGGACTAATGACATGATCAACATGCATGTCAAAAGTATTACAGCCCACCGGCCATTAAATCGTTTCATCCAATCGCTCCTTTAATCTCTTATTTTTATAAAGACTTAATATTTCGACAGTTTTCTCTAAAAACCTTCCAAATTTTTGTAAATGGTAGTTTAGTAATAGAGGGTTTCGTTCTATATACCTAATAATTGAATCTCAAAATACATTTTCTATCCGTCATTTTTTTCAATCATCGATTGGATAGGAAAAATTAGCTAGTCACTTACGAGTGCATCGTGTAAAATAAAATATAGGAAATATTATCCAGTGGAGGTGGAGAATTGGAACCGACTAGCCTGAGTAACTGGGAGTTTGAAACCATTGCGCAACACACTCTCGATATCCTGCTCATCGTGGATCAGCATCAAATCGTAAGGTTTGTGACGCCTTCTTTCGAATCGATATTGGGTTATCGTCCCGAAGAATTTGTGGGGCGGAATGCTTTCGACCCGCTGCTTTCTGAGGATCGGGAGAGAATGATGGCTTCACATCAGGAAGCCATTCTGACTAAGGAACCTAAAGTAGATGAATACCAAGTTTTTCATAAAAACGGTGAATTAAGATATTTTGAATCACGGGTTATGCCTGTCAAGGACCATCCTGATAACTTGGTTGTTGTCTCAATCCGGGATATTACCATGCGAAAAAAAATGGAAGCGGAGCTTGCCAGCCGTAAAAATCGCTACCAGATGCTGCAAAACAGTTTGAAAAGCTATTCACAGGATTTATCAGCCGTGATGAAGGTGGCAGATTTAAAGAATCGCCTAATGAAAGAGCTCAATACTATCATTCCAGATTCTAATCCAGAAATCATTGTCTATAATCGAGAAAATGGAACTGCCGAGGGAAAGGGTTCTCCAGAAATCTCTCTGGAAAAATTGACAATAGGTAAATTGCACTATGATAGTGGCCAAATACATATATTAATTGGCGACCGTAAAGAGTGGGCTTATATTCTTACAATCCAGTCTTCCTCCATCCAGGAATCCATGGATTCCATTTGGTTAGAGACCATGGTTTACTATACAATCATGGTGTTTGAAAGTTTAAATGTCATTGAGAGTCTGATGTATCAACTCGAAACGGCACTACAAAAAAGCGAACGGCCCCAGTGGGTTTTACGATTAATGTTTAATTTGTCGGAAAAACAAAGAATGGAATTGTCCAGCGACTTACATGACACCGTATTGCAAGACCAAATGTCTTTATATCGAAATTTGGAGTCCATTTTAAAAGAATATCGATTTGATAGCGAAGCGGACCGGCAACTGATGGGAATCTTGCAAGGATTGTTAGACACGATCCACCAAATCCGGTTGACCTGCAACGAGTTGCGCCCCCCATTGCTAAGGGAAGCAGGGCTCATCAGCGCACTGGAAAATCTATTTGATTACACGCAGCTATCCTCCACATATAAAATTCAGTTTACAACGAAGGATACAGAGGGACTGTTCTTGAATGAAGAAGCGACCATTGGCATGTATCGAATCGTCCAGGAGCTGCTGAACAATGCCATAAAACATTCGCAAGCCAGCCATGTTCATTTTCACCTTCATAAGTTGGATGAAAAAATCCTCCTTCATTATTCCGATGATGGAAAGGGCTTTGACGCCGGAAAATTAACGCCCACCTTCAAGAGCATGGGACTTTCGGGGATGAGAGAAAGGGTGCGCAGCTTAAACGGAACGGTTGACTTTGACTCCCAGCCTGGAAATGGGTTAAATGTTCGCTTTGAAATACCCATTAGTTTATAGCCATATATCAGAAAAAATAAAAACCACCTTGTGTGGTTTACAGGCTGTCGAAAAACCTTCGACAGTCCTTTATTTTGTTCATTAACTTTAATAATTCACCGCGTTAATTTGTTATAATATGATTAACAAACTTATTTATAAAGTGGTGAAACCTAATGTTCAAACCTAAAGAGTCCTCTCAAAACGAATATGAATTTGTATCTATAGATGAAATGGTTCCTGACAATCACCTTCTTCGTTTAATTGATAAATATATTAATTTCTCGTTTCTTCTAGAAAAAGTACGTCCATATTATAGTGATGATAATGGCCGCCCCTCTGATCCACTTATTCTTTTTAAAATGATGTTTATTGGATATATATACGGCATTCGTTCCGAGCGACAATTAGAAAGAGAAATAAAAATGAACATCGCTTACCGCTGGTTCTTAGTTTGAAATTCCATGACCCAGTGCCCCATCATTCAACAATCAGTTGGAATCGCCAACATCGTTTTAAAGATACAGATATTTTTCAGGAGATTTTTGATGAAATTGTTCTACAGGCAATGAACCACAAAATGGTTGGTGGTCGTGTTTTATTTACGGATTCTACTCATTTAAGGGCAAACGCAAATAAGAACAAGTTTTCAAAGAAAGAGGTCGAAGTAGAGACTCGCGAATATTTTGATGATTTAAACAAGGCAGTTGAGGAGGATAGAGTTAATCATGGAAAAAAGCCATTAAAGGAAAGAGAGGAAGTGAAAGAGACTAAAGAAATTCGCGTTAGTACAACAGACCCTGAATGTGGATTTATGTCCCGTGAAAACAAGCAAGAAATGTTCTGTTATCTTGATCACCGAACTACAGACATGAAGCTTAATATCATTACCGATGTTTATGTTACACCTGGAAATGTTCATGATTCTGTTCCATGTCTGAATCGTTTGGACCGTCAGGTCCAGCGATTTGGATTTAAAGTAGAAGCCGTTGCATTAGATTCTGGTTATCTTACTAGCCCTATTTGTAGGGGACTTTCTGATCGGAAAATCTTTGGGGTAATTGCCCATAGGAGATATCACCCTACTACCGGCTTATTACCTAAATGGAGATTTACATACGACAAGGAACATGATCTGTACGTTTGTCCCAATAGCCAAGAGTTAATGTACAAAACAACAACCCGTGAGGGTTATAGAGAATACAAGTCTGATTCAAAGAAATGTGTGAACTGCCCGCTTCTATCCCAATGTACGCGTTCAAAAAATAAGGTAAAAGTCGTAACACGACATGTTTGGGAGGAGCACAAAGAAAAGGTAAGATTAAATCGCTTATCTAAATCGGGAAAAATGCTTTATAAATTTAGGAAGGAAAAAATTGAGCGAAGCTTCGCAGACTCAAAAAAGCTCCATGGGCTTCGCTACTGTCGGTTACGGGGATTAAAGAAGGCGAGCGAACAGGCTCTTCTTACTGCCGCCTGCCAGAACATGAAAAAGATTGCCACCCACTTAACCAAGCTGGAAAATGTGTGTGGCAATACTTAAAGTTATTTTCCCCTGTTGATTGGAGCGGAAGGTGCGAAGACTCCTGCGGGAGTACGGGGCAGGGGAGACCCCGCAGGCGCCTAAGCGCCGAGGAGGCTCCCCGGCACGCCCTAAGGTCCGCGAAGCACCTGGAGCGGAAATCAACAGGACTTTGAGGAGGCACAATATTTAATGAAAAATCTGGTGGTTAGACTTCGACAATATAAAAAATTGCCGAGAAAGATACCCTTTCTCTACAATCTGAAAACCACCTTGTGTGGTTTATTTTTTTGGCTTTTACCAATTGGACTTTACTACCCCGCCAGTATATTTGCGGTAAGCAACAAAAACCTGCGGTCTTTCCCCATAAGCTTGCGGTTTTTGCCGTCACAATTCCCGATAAAATGAAAATGTAAACAGCCAACTAATTAAACCAAAGGAGAGACGAGAAATGGAAAATGTAACTTTAACGGTAAAAGGAATGACCTGCCATCATTGTGTTAGGGCGATTGAAGGAAGCGTGGGCAAACTTTCCGGAGTCAGCAAGGTGAAAGTTGATTTAAGGGAAGCAAATGTTGAAGTCACTTATCAATCTGAGAAAGTAAAAATCGAACAGATTAAGGAAACCATTGAAGACCAAGGCTATATGGTTTGCCAATAAATCAAATGCAGTAAATCTGTTTTCTTAATTGAGGTGAAATATATGTAAGAAAGGAACGAAGCCATGAGTACAAAAGATGCTCAGTTGCAAATCATTGGGATGACTTGTGCAGCCTGTGCGGCAAGGATTGAAAAAGGACTCCAAAAGCTCGATGGAGTGATGGAAGCAACCGTAAACCTAGCATTGGAGCAATCTACCGTCAAATATAATCCGGAAAGCACCAAGATGGAAGATTTGGAGAACAAAATTAGAAATCTTGGTTATGGAGTCGTGACGGAAAAAGCAGAATTACTGATTACAGGCATGACCTGTGCCGCCTGCGCCTCAAGAATTGAAAAAGGATTAAACAAGGTGGACGGAGTATCCAAGGCAACAGTCAATTTGGCATTGGAAACCGCAACAGTCGAATTCCATCCATCGATGGTTCAACTCCATGACCTGATACAAAATATTGAAAAGATCGGTTACGGAGCAGAAAAAAAAGGAGATGTGGGCCAAGGTCAACCAGATCCGCGGGAGCTTGAATTGCTGCGTCAAAAAGGGAAGTTTTTGTTCGCTATGCTTCTTTCTTTCCCGATGGCTCTGGTCATGTTGGCTGATATGGCCAACATACCAGACAGTTTAGGAATACAGGCATTCTTTATGAACCCATGGGTGCAGGTGTGTTTGGCCACACCTGTCCAGTTGCTTATCGGATGGCAGTTTTATCTAGCAGCCTTTAAAGCACTGCGGAGTAAAAGTGCCAATATGGACGTGTTGGTGGCACTTGGCACCTCTGCTGCCTTCTTCTACAGTTTGTATGTGTTAATAGAATCCTATGGAACAGGCGCTATAATGTTGGAAGTCTATTTTGAAACAAGTGCCATATTAATAACCCTGATTATTCTTGGAAAAATCTTCGAATCAAGCGCAAAAGGACGCACCTCTGAAGCCATCAAAAAGCTGATGCAACTGCAATCGAAACAGGCCGTTGTCGAAAGAAACGGTGTGGAAATGGAGATTCCCTTGGAGGAAGTGGTAGTGGGGGATATCCTGCACATTAAACCAGGTGAGAAGGTTCCGGTGGACGGGGAAATTATCGAAGGCAGGACCACCTTAGATGAATCGATGTTAACAGGCGAAAGTCTTCCCGTTGACAAGACTATCGGGGACACGGTCATCGGTGCCACCATAAATATAAACGGTTTTATCAAGATGCGTGCCACTAAAGTGGGAAAGGATACGGCACTGGCCCAGATTATCAAAATCGTTGAAACCGCTCAAGGTTCGAAGGCGCCGATTCAACGAATGGCAGACCGAATTTCCGGCATCTTCGTTCCGATTGTGGTGGGAATGGCCGTCTTAACATTCTTAATTTGGTATTTTTGGGTAGCACCAGGAGATTTCTCCGGTTCACTGGAGAAATTAATAGCCGTACTCGTCATTGCTTGTCCTTGTTCTTTAGGGCTGGCCACCCCCACCTCGATTATGGCGGGTTCCGGCCGTGCGGCAGAGTTTGGTATCCTGTTTAAAGGTGGCGAGCATCTCGAAAGGACCAATCGCCTTACCACGATTGTACTGGATAAAACCGGAACCATCACCAATGGAGAACCAGTGTTAACCGATATTATCATAGATGGGAACGTGTCAGAAGAGGAACTTTTGACATTTGTTGCAGCCGCCGAAAAACAATCAGAACATCCGCTGGCACAAGCCATCGTGAAAGGAGTTTACGATAAAGGCATCTTGATGAAGGAATGCATGGACTTTGAAGCGATTCCAGGGTATGGTGTTAAAGCCGTAATAGAAGGAAAAAACGTCGTAATCGGGACCCGCAAGCTCCTCACTCAACAGCAAATATCCTACGAACAGGCAACAGCTAAAATGACTCTATTAGAACAAAACGGGAAGACTGCCATGTTGGTAGCGATTGATGGGAAATATGCAGGAATTGTGGCAGTTGCCGATACGATGAAAAGCTCGTCCAAACATGCAGTAAAACGGCTAAAAGACATGGGTTTAGAAGTGGTCATGATGACCGGTGACAATCAACAGGCTGCTCATGCGATTGCCTCGCAGGTGGGCATTGACCATGTTCTTGCAGAAGTACTCCCGGAAGGCAAGGCCGAACAAGTGCAAAAGCTGCAGCAACAAGGGAAAATCGTGGCCATGGTAGGGGATGGCATTAATGATGCCCCTGCATTGGCGGTCGCTGATATTGGAATGGCCATTGGAACAGGGACCGATGTGGCCATCGAGGCAGCGGATATCACTCTTATGCGCGGAGAACTAAATGGGATTGCCGACGCCATTTACATGAGTAAAAGGACAATTCACAACATTAAACAAAACTTATTCTGGGCTTTTGCTTACAATACCGTTGGAATTCCCGTTGCAGCTTTGGGGCTGCTTGCTCCGTGGCTTGCCGGCGCTGCCATGGCTTTCAGTTCCGTGTCTGTTGTATTAAACGCCCTAAGATTGCAGCATGAAGTGCTGGTTGGCCATGATACAGTCCAAAGAGGCTCTAATACTAGAAAATGGACGATACCTGCACTCCTATCATTGGTTGTTCTCTTTGGCGGCTATTTTATCTACACCAATTTAGTGGAAGACTCCAACGTGCAAAAATGGGTGGATGCATTATTAAAATAACTTTTCAAGCTTGCCAGCCATCCAATTGGATCGGGTCCGCAAGCTTTACTTTTGCCCTCGGCTACAGGCTGATGGCGGTACCCAGCAGAATCTTTGCGGCATGGTGCGCAGGAATTGCGGTTTGAACGGTATGACTCAACTGTATGCTAATAACATACCAAACAAAAAAATAACAAATTAAATTGAAGGAGTGAACAAGATGAGAAAATGGGCAATAATCGGCATGGTATATGTCACCATCGTCATTTGCGGTTTTCAGGCATATGACAAATGGTTTGCCAAAGAGGATGCGCAGGCTGCAGAAGCAAGTATGGATGATATGGGAAGCAAGGATGCAAAGACTGCAAAGGCTAACCAAGATGAAAAAGAGACCATGGATAGCATGGAAGAAATGGAAGCAGGGCATTCCGAAGAAGGAAGCCACGGACATGATTCGGGAGCGGCTGCAGGAGAAGGTAGTCAAGTCAACGCCTTCGTTTATAATGATCAAAACCAAATTAAAATTTTCTTGAAAGATAAAGCTGGAAATCCCATTGACGAACTGGAAGTTAATCATGAAAAAATTCTTCATCTCATCATTGTCGATGAACAGCTGCAAAAGTACTACCACGTGCATCCGGAACGGACCGGGGAGGGTGAATTCACCATTGGAAATTCACTTCCTGAAGGCTATTATAAAGCATTTATCGATATAAAACCGAAATCCTATAGTTACCAAGTTGAACCTGTTCCATTTGTAGTGGGAGCGCCAAAAATGGCGGATCATGGCCATACGTTAGTTCCAGAAACAGTCTTTATGAAAGAGGTCGATGGCCAGAAGGTTTCCTTGAATGTCAGCTCATTTAAAGCCGGAGATGATATTAAACTATCCTTTGATTTAGACAGGACTAATTTAACTCCTTATTTAGGGGCCATGGGCCATGTGGTCATACTTGATGAATACGGGAAGAAATTCCTTCATGTCCATCCATCCAATGACACCGATACGATTTTTGAAACAAAATTTGATAATCCTGGCATCTATAAAATTTGGGCTGAATTCCAGCAAGATGGAAAGGTGAGGGCATTCCCGTTTGTCATTGAAGTGAAAGAATAAAAGATTCTTTGAGAGGAGAATTGTCATCATGCAAAAACTTGATGTGATCATTATAGGGGGCGGGCAGGCCGGTCTTGCCCTCGGCTATTATCTGAAACAGTCTGAACTGTCATTTATCATCTTGGATAAAGGCCGGGAGGTTGGAGAAATTTGGAGAACACGTTACGACTCGCTTACCCTTTTTACCCCTGATCTCTACAGTTCATTACCCGGTTTTAGCTTTACCAATGCCAAAACAAGGTATCCTACAAAGGATGAGGTAGCTGATTATATGAAAGCTTATGCCATGAAAAATAAGCTTCCCATCCAGCATGGAACAGAAGTTTTGCGGCTTCGGCAGGTTCCAGATGGGTTTCATCTTCACACAAACCGTGGCGAGTTTTATGGCAATCAAGTAGTAGTGGCGACCGGTCCATTCCAAAAGCCATTCATTCCGAACTTTTCACAATCTTTATCGAATCAAGTTTTCCAGGTACATTCCTCACAATATAAAAATCCAGCACAGCTGCGAAAGGGTTCTGTGTTGGTGGTAGGGGGCGGCAATTCAGGTGCTCAAATTGCCGTTGAGTTATCCGCAGACAGGGACGTCTATTTTTCTGTCGGCCATAAATTGAAATTCCTGCCGGTAGAGATTGGCAGCAAAAGCATTTTCTGGTATTTTGAAAAGTTAGGATTGTATAATGCCAGTAAAGAATCGAAGATTGGAAGGTTCGTAAAAAGTAAAAACGATCCGATTTTCGGTTATGAACTGAAACCTTTAATTGAAAGTGGAAAAGTAAAACTAAAATCAAGGACGGCCACTGTTCAGGATGATAGCTTTCAATTTGAAGATGGAGGGGAATTAAGAGTAAACAATGTGATTTGGTCAACGGGATTCAAACCGAATTATCGTTGGATTGAGGTTAGCCATATATTAGACCCAAGCGGTTTTCCCGTCCACAATAGAGGCGTCACATCGGCTAAAGGTCTTTACTTTTTAGGGCTGCCATGGCAGCATAGCCGAAGTTCCGCTCTTATTGGCGGTGTGGGTAAGGATGCGGAATACCTATTTAACCAGATCACTAGAAAATCGAAAAGCCTGCACCCTTTCATTTCAATATCATAGTCAACAGCGATGTTGGCTATTTTTTATGACAATGTTTCTTCATACATGGCAGATATCCTAACCTAGAAAAAAAATACAAAAACAGGTAAAAGCGATGCAAACCACATGAAAAAAGCGACAGACACGCAAGAATTTTGCGGTTTGCAAGCATTTGGTTTCAGGTAAACTGAAGATAGTAAGAGAACTCGGGTGGTGTTTTTTATGAAAGACGGACAGGAATTTTTTGGAACCATTGCCGATCATACGAGTGATATGTTGATGATTGTCGACCGAAATCGCCATATTGTTTATATTACTCCCAATATCGTTGAATTGTCAGGATATAGTATGGAGGAACTGTTAAACAGGGACACATTTTTTATGGTTCATCCTGAGGATCGGTCCAATTTGGAAGCAAGGCATAAAAACTTGCTTGCCTCCGGTAAAAGTAACTCATCGGAATATCGGATTATCAAAAAGAATGGGGAAATCCGGTATTGTGAGTGCAAAACCACACCTCTGCCAGATACGGTTAATTACCTCCAGGTTGTAACGACAAGGGATATCACCGAAAGAAAGTTAATGGAATTGGAACTGGAACACCATAAGAACCGTCATGAACTTTTACAAAATAGCCTGAAAAACTTTTCACAAGACCTGTCGTTCGTGATGAAGCTTGCAGATTTGGAAGAGAGGCTAATAAAGGAAATAAAAACGGTCCTGCCAAACTCCCATCCTAAAATCTTGAAAAACTATCCCGAAACCAGTAGCAGCTCCGAATTCGTAACAGGAAATGTATTGGTTCACGCTGACAAGCTGTTGATTAAAATAGGCGAGCGGGGGAAACAGCCTTTTATGATTTCCCTGTACAAGGAAGCTGTTCGCGAAAAAATGGACTCCATCTGGCTGGAGACATTAGCTTATTATGCCATCATGGTCTTTGAAAATTTGTCCATGATTGAGAATCTGATCAACCAACTGGAAACGGCTGTAAAAAGCAAAGAAACACCGCAATGGGTGCTGCGGATGATGTTTAATCTGCAGGAACAGCAGCGATTGACCTTATCCAGTGACCTGCATGATACCGTGCTTCAAGATCAAATAGAATTATATAGAAGACTCGAATCCCTTCTTAATCGTTACCCTATCGAAACGGAGACCAAAACAAAACTTACTAATATTGAACAGGGATTGCTTGACATTATCCACCAAATCCGGACGACATGCAATACCTTGCGCCCACCTCTGTTGAGGGAATTAGGATTGGAAAGGGCGTTGGAAAATCTGTTCGAGCATATCCAGATTACGTCCACCTATAAAATTATCTTTCGTTCGGAGGAAATTTCTACTCTTCCGTTAAGCGAGGAGCAAACCATTGGGATCTACCGAATTGTCCAAGATTTACTCCATCATGCAGAAGAAGACGTCAGGGCCAATCTCGTCACCTTTGAGCTCTATTCTGAAAAAGATCAATTGAAGCTGGTGTATGGCGATGATGGAGTGGGATTGGATATACAGGATGAACACTCTGAACCAGACCGTATGAGATTATCGAATATCTACCAGAGGGCACAAAGTCTCGGAGGGAAAATCAAATTCCGTTCCAACCAAGGCTATGGATTAACTGCAGCGTTAGAGCTGCCCATTCAATTAGAAAGGAGCATCGTAAAATGGTAAATATTTTAATCGTAGACGACCATTTATCGATTATCGAAGGCACGAAAATGCTGTTGGAACAAGAACCTGATTTTAACATTACCGTCGAAAGCAGTTCGTTGAACGCGATGAACTTAATTAAGCTCCACCATTATGATGCAATGTTGTTTGATTTGTATATGCCGCATCTCAATGGCCTGGAGCTGGCGAAGCAGGCCTTGGCTTATAATCCGGAACTAATTATCCTCATCTATACCGGCTTTGATATAAAGCCCCATTTCAATCTTCTGGTCGAAGCGGGTGTAGCCGGATTTGTTTCCAAAACATCGTCGAGGGAGGAATTGGTTTCGGGGATTCGGGCTGCCTTAAGGCGCCAGGTTGTCTTGCCGCTATCGCTGGTGCGGGAACTGAGAAGACCGGGTATCATAACGGAAACCTCCAATACCAACGAAAAAGTGATACTAACAACTAATGAAGAGCAGATTCTTTTAGAACTATCTAAGGGCAAAAGCACACGGGAAATCGCCGCCGCCTTAGCTATGAGCCAGCGATCCCTTGAATACAACTTAACAGCCCTGTACCAAAAATTCAGCGTACGGACAAGGGTTGACACAATTGCCAAGGCCAAAAAACTCGGGCTAATTCCTGAGGAAGAATTGAAATAAATGGGCCGGTCTTCCGGCCCAGCTAAAGTATGAACTGCGGGGGAATACCTGGCAGTTTTTGTTTTGCTGTTACAATTTTTGGATGAAGACATATTGATAGGAAATTAATAAAAGTTGACACATACAATATGGTATGGGATTATATATCGCATACAAATAATTCGTATACGAAATATTTGCATCAACATTAATTTGGAAAGGAGGGACGTAAGTGAAGAGTGCCTATAATAGTGAAATTCTAAATTCCTTTTCAACTATTAATAAACTCTTTTACAAAATATCAAAACAAGATGCGGATAAAAATGGGTTAACCGTAGTTCAGCTAAAGGCACTTTATCGAATTTCGTCACAGCCCAATATCGGCTTGATGGAACTAGCCGATGTCTTGAAACTGACAAATAGTACCGTCAGCGGGGTAGTCGACCGAATGGTGCAAAACGGCTTGGTGGAACGACATACGCTTGAACATGACCGCAGGGCTATCATGATTCGGCTTTCGGAAAAAGGGGAAGAAAAGTTAGAAGAAGTCATCCAAAACGAATCAGAGTTAGTCACAAAGCTGGAACGGATTAAACAACTGCCCGAAGAAGATATACAAAATCTCATGCGGATTCATGAAAAAATCCGCGCTATACTTGAGGAGTAAGGAGAAACAACCAGAAATGAATACGAGACGAATGATTGTTATTAATGTAATTTTGCTCATCGTTTTAGTTGGCGGGGGATTTGTAGGCTATTATTACTTCAACGAATCTGTCAATTACCTGTCAACTGATAATGCCCAAATTTCAGGGCAGCAAGTGAGTATTGCCTCGCCTGCAGCAGGTAAACTCGTAGAATGGAGCGGCCATACCGGAGACAATTTTGCCAAAGATGAAACCATTGGGACTGTGGAAGTACAAGGCACCCAAGGTAATGCTGTAGATATGCCTGTAAAAGCCCCTGCTGACGGAACGATTGTACAGTCAAATGCAGTGGAAAATTCCATGACGGCTGCCGGAAACCAGCTTGCTGTCAGCTATGATTTAGAACACCTATGGGTTACTGCTAATATTGAAGAAACAAAATTAATTGATGTGAAAGTCGGTCAGGACGTCGATGTGTATGTTGATTCGTTTCCGAACGTGACCTTAAACGGTAAGGTGCAAGAGATTGGATTGGCAACAGCCGGAACTTTTTCACTTTTGCCATCTAACAGTTCATCTGGAAATTACACAAAAGAAACACAGGTAATTCCTGTGAAAATTTCGCTTGATAGTTACGGAGAAAGATTGGTTCCCGGAATGAATGTAACAGTGCGAATTCATAAGTAGGTGATACCATGTCCATTTTTATCGCAGGTTATATTCTATTATCCATGCTCCTGATCGGGACCGTTAATTTCATGCTGCGAAAACAGAGGAAAAATAACGGTGGAGAAAAGGAACGAAATCGGGCTTCCATGAGAAAGAAAAAACCAGAAACAGACTCAATAGACCCAATCGTACAAATCTCAACAAAAAGCGAAAATATAACGATTGAGAAAAAAGAAACTCATATACCCGTACCAGAGCCCAGCAAAGAAACGGCAGAGGCCTCGTCATATGACCGTTTTAAAACTGGCAGGGGCAAACTAATTTTCACGATGATGCTCGGAGCGTTTGTGGCGGTATTAAATCAAACCTTGCTGAACGTGGCAATTCCGCATATCATGAATGACTTGAATGTTTCGGCCAGCACCGTACAATGGTTGTCCACCGGTTACATGCTGACTAACGGCGTTTTCATTCCAATTACCGCCTATCTCATTTCGAGGCTAGGCACGAGGAAGTTGTTTATATCAGCGATATTTGCGTTTACGTTAGGGTCGGTTATTTGTTCGGTGTCGACCACCTTCTCTCTACTGATGCTTGGCAGGGTGATACAGGCAGCTGGCGCCGGGGTCATCATGCCGTTATTAATGACCGTTTTCTTAACGATATTCCCGCCAGATAAGCGGGGCGCGGCCATGGGGCTGTTTGGCGTCGCCATTCTGTTTGCACCAGCGATTGGGCCGACCCTATCTGGCTGGCTAATCGGCCATTACTCTTGGCGCATTTTGTTTGATATTGTGATTCCGTTTGGTATCTTGGCCATCATAATGGCTTTTGCCTGGATGGTGGATGTGGCGGAAATCACCAAACCGAAATTTGATACGGCAGGTTTTGTTTTATCAACTGTAGGGTTAGGCTTTTTGCTATACGGATTTAGTGAGGCAGGAAATAATGGCTGGGATAGCAAAATTGTAGCGATTACCCTTACAATCGGGGTTATTGGGTTAGTTGCGTTTATTTGGCGGGAGTTAACCACCGACCAACCGATGTTGGATTTGCGGGTATTCAAATATGATATTTTTGCCTTGACCACCGTCATCTCGATGATTATTAATATGGCGATGTTTGCGGCCATGCTGCTGGTTCCGATTTACCTGCAAAATATCCGCGGATTCACAGCACTTGATTCAGGCCTTTTGATGCTTCCAGGCGCCATCGCGATGGCCATTATGATGCCGATTTCCGGTTGGTTATTTGATCGGATAGGTGCAAGGTGGTTAGCTGTTTTTGGATTAATTGTTACCGTTATTACCACCTGGCAATTTACCCATCTTTCCATGACGACGACGTATGGATTTATTATGGTGCTTTATGTCATGAGGATGTTTGGCATGTCGTTTTTATCAATGACGGTGACCACGGAGGGAATGAATCAGCTTCCGGCACGGTTGGCTGGCCATGGGACAGCTGCTTCAAATACCGCCAGAACCGTCGCAAGCAGCCTTGGTACAGCTTTCTTGGTAACCGTCATGACCACAAGAAGTACGTTCCATACGTTCAACTATGGCAATGTTATCACAAGTGCCAATCCGTATCTTTCTGCGAAACTAGCTGGATTAGGCCGCACGATTACCGCTGCGGCCGGGATTTCCGCCCAGAAAGGACAAATATTGGCCACGTATACCATTTATGGTCAGGCCGCAAAAAATGCCACAATCAGCGGTATTAACGACGCATTTGTGGTAGCTACCGGTATAGCAGCCGTTGCTTTATTGCTTGCTTTTTTTATTAAAAGAGCGAAACCTCAAGCAGAATAATGGTTATTCGATAGCATGGGGCTATCCATAAAGGGGTCAGTGTTAGAACCCTTAATGGATAGCCCCTTTTTGCAATTTCTAAATGGGAACAGTATTTTTTCATTCACAAAAATTTACTTTTTTAAATAAAGGATAATGAAGAATAATGTCGAAAAAGCATAGTGAAGTTTAACATGGAAAGGGTGAGGGAATGATGCAACTGAAAGCAGTAAAGGAAAAAGTAATCGAATTTACCCAAAGCGATTCTCGGAAGTTCCGAAAAGATTATCCCATTTCAGACGAATTAAGGGAGGTCATGCTAGACAAGGTATTCAGGGAGTTCATGATATTTGTGTTAGATGAATATTATGATGCTTATACGCCGATTTCACAAGAATTTGTGGATGAACATGCGATTCCTGAAGAGAAAAAGGATGGTTTGATCCATAACCTGTTTTGGTGGCGGATCTTTTATGATGCGAACATACATTTAAAAAGCTGTATAGAGGAATATATTTCCGAAAACTATCAAATGCTTCATAAGAAACCCATTTTGCTTTCATGGCTGAGGGAATGTGATAAGGTCGTACCGAAATTCTATTACGTGGGGTATAAACATAATAATAGATCTTATGTAGTTATTGATATGTTGGAGGAAAAACCTTTAGAAGTCATCGTTCTCGATCCATCCGCTGTACCACCTGAAAAAGGTGAAATTGCGATGGGAATCTTAATCCCGATAGGAGACAGCTTATACATTCCCATCGTGGACTTTTACCACTTTAACCCCAATGCTACCCAAGAAATCGCCATGCATTTGCATTATTATTATGAAAAACACCTTAAAACCTCTTCCATGTATGCTGCGTTCCTCCATGTGCTCTCGTCCATGCTCCAAATTGAAAAAATTCTGCAATGATAGCTTGAACGTATAATAATCCATACCACCCCCAATAAACTTTGAAAATAATAACAGTGGGTGGTACATTTACAATTCAAAACATAAACTCTTCTTAGGAAAGTTGATAAGGAGAGGAAAACATGCACTACGAAAGGCAAAAAGCCATGATGCTGGCTGAACAAATGAATGAGTTTATTCGTTTTGTCGTAAAAAGCCATGAAAACCAAAAAAGCCTTCATCCCAATACCGATAAAATCTATCAAATAAAACTTTGGATAGAAGATTTTAAGTTTCAAATCATCGCTGATGAATTGATCAGAATCAACCAGTACGATTGGGATGAAAAATACACTCACTACTTGGTGGGTCAGTTTGAAAAGGGCATTCATGTCATCGAGGAATACGTAAAAAACAACTACCATGACTTATTTATTTTTACTGCAAGGCTTTACACATTAACGAATCTAAGCCAATCCTTCCATAATCTGAAGACTAATGTAGAAAATTAATGTTTTAATAAGCAGGTTTCTAATGTGATAATATTGAAAAGAAATATGGTATTTCTTTTGATAAAAAGGAAAACTAATGTTAATGATGCCTAAAGAAATAAGGAGATACAATGGAAAAAGAAATCAACAATTCGGGTTGGAACTTTGACAACAGTTATGCCCGGCTATCGAATTTGTTTTTTACCAGTCAAAACCCTAGCCCCGTACGGTCGCCTAAGTTGGCGGTCTTTAACCATGAGTTGGCGGAATCCTTAGGGTTGGATGTCATGTCGTTGCAAAGTGAAGTTGGCGTTGCGGTGTTTGCGGGAAATAAAATTCCCGAAGGTGCGTCACCGCTTGCCCAAGCATATGCAGGGCATCAGTTCGGGCATTTTACCAGGTTGGGCGACGGAAGGGCGCTGTTGCTTGGAGAACACATATCCCCCAATGGAAAGCGTGTGGATATTCAGCTGAAAGGTTCGGGAAGAACGCCTTACTCACGGGGAGGCGATGGGCGCGCGGCTTTAGGGCCAATGCTGCGCGAATACATCATTAGCGAAGCAATGCACGCGCTTGGCATACCAACCACACGGAGCCTGGCAGTGGTGGATTCGGGTGAGCCTGTATACAGGGAAACCGCCTTGCCTGGCGCCATCCTGACCCGTGTGGCAGCCAGTCATATCCGCGTCGGTACCTTTCAATACGCAGCCGCTTGGGGGTCAGTGGAAGAACTCCGGAACTTGGCTGACTATACCATCAAGCGCCATTATCCCGAGGTTGAGGCTACTGTGAATCCTTATCTATCGCTGTTGCAGCAAGTCATTAAGCGTCAAGCGGAGTTGATTGCCAAATGGCAGTTGGTCGGATTTATTCATGGTGTAATGAACACCGACAATATGGCGATAAGTGGAGAAACGATTGATTACGGTCCATGTGCTTTTATAGATATCTATGACCCGGCCACTGTGTTCAGTTCGATTGACAGAGAAGGGCGTTATGCCTACGGAAATCAGCCCTATATCGGTGGGTGGAATCTGGCCCGATTTACAGAAACATTAATACCATTGCTTCACGAAGATGAGGAACAAGGGTTAAAGTTGGCACAGGATGCCATTTCCGAGTGTTCGAAGCTGTATCAAGCTAATTGGCTTCAGGGGATGAGAGCAAAATTGGGTATTTTCAATGAAGAAACTGGTGATGAGTCCCTGTTTGAGAACCTGCTGAATTTGATGAAGCAGTACCAGGCGGACTATACCAATACCTTCCGTGCCTTAACTTTGGAAAAACCCGAGGAGACGGGGCTAGCTGGAATTCCAGAATTTGAACAGTGGCATCAGCAATGGAAAGAAAGATTGGCCAGACAGGCAAAATCAGCCGACGCTTCTCTGGAATTAATGCGAAACTCAAATCCGTCTGTAATCCCAAGAAACCATCGGGTTGAAGAAGCGTTGGAGGCTGCTGAAAAGGGGGACTACACGGTAATGGAAACACTGCTAGAAGTCCTATCAAACCCTTACCAATTCTCTTCGGAACAAGAGAAATACTGTAAACCACCCGCACCGTCAACCATACGATACCAAACCTTCTGCGGGACCTGAATTGTGTAGAAGGTTGTCTTGCATCAAAATGGGTAACCAAACCAAATAAACAAAAGCTGGGGCAATCATTGTGATTGCCCTTTGCCATTGAACGGAAGAAGATGTTTTTTTATAATATTCGAAATTGATTGACTACTATCTGCTAAATGTGGTAATTTTTAGTATAGTATTATAGTAGAAAAAGAAGTTTAGAAACAAAAATGTAAGCGTTTGCCTGTTGGTTATCGTCAAAAACTTTTGAACGGAGGATTGATACATATGCCTAACATTCCGGAAATCCTTAAAAAACTGCGTATTCCTGTCATTGGTTCACCCCTTTTTATTATTAGTAACCCTAAGCTTGTGATTGAGCAGTGTAAGGCAGGCATTGTTGGTTCCATGCCCGCGCTTAATGCGCGGCCAGTTTCTCAGCTAGACGAATGGCTGGCTGAAATTACGGAAAAGCTTGCCGATTATAATGCCCGCAATCCAGAACGCCCAGCCGCTCCATTTGCCATAAACCAAATTGTCCATAAGTCGAATGACCGCTTGGAGCAAGATATGGAATTATGTGTAAAATATAAAGTCCCGATCATTATTACATCTTTGGGGGCACGTGAAGAGGTCAATATCGCCGCTCATAGCTACGGAGGATTTGTTTTGCATGACATTATTAACAACAAGTTTGCCCATAAGGCGATTGAGAAGGGGGCAGATGGTTTGATTGCGGTTGCGGCCGGTGCAGGAGGCCATGCCGGCAGCAAGAGCCCGTTCGCACTGGTTCAGGAAATCCGCCAGTGGTTTGACGGACCGGTTGCTTTGTCAGGGTCAATTGCCAACGGGAAAGCGATACTCGCAGCCCAAGCCATGGGGGCCGACCTCGCCTATATTGGCTCGCCTTTTATTGCCACCCATGAAGCACGTGCGGTTGATGAGTATAAGCAGGCCATTGTGGATAGTACTTCTGATGACATTGTATACAGCAATCTGTTTACGGGAGTCCATGGAAACTATCTTGCCCCGTCGATTCGGGCAGCGGGATTAGACCCAAATGCGCTTCCGGAAAGCGACCCTTCAAAAATGAATTTTGGCGGAGAGGGAAAAGCAAAAGCCTGGAAGGATATTTGGGGAAGCGGCCAAGGGATTGGTGTCATTAACGAAATTTCCAGCACAGCAGCTTATGTAAATAAACTTCACCAAGAGTATATTACAGCCAGGGAAGACCTAATGAAAGCCAGTCAAGTATTTGCTTAAACCAATCCAATGAAACCAACCGCATCCATAAGGGGCGGTTGGTTTGTTTTTAATTCAAACTCGAAATAAACAATTCCCGTGCTTTTACCAATTAAATTTAACAAAAATACATTACAATACCACAAAAGTGTTTAATATAGTAAAATAATGAGTAAAGCTTTTAGGGCAAAAACCATTTGGAGGAAAAAAAGTGACGTACCAACTGAGAAATAATTTTAAAATGTTTGCGTTAAAATCAAATCGAAAGCTGGCAGAGGAAATTGCCAATCTCTTGGGCTGCGAGTTAGGGAAGTGCTCTGTATCCAAATTTAGCGATGGAGAGCTTCAAATAACGATTGAAGAAAGCGTCCGGGGCAATGAGGTATATGTTATTCAATCAACCTCCTACCCGGTTAATGAAAGTATTATGGAACTTTTAATTATGATTGATGCGTTAAAGCGGGCATCGGCAGGTAAAATCAATATTATCATCCCGTATTTCTCCTATGCGCGGCAAGACCGCAAAGCCCGTTCCCGTGAGCCGATTACAGCCAAGTTAGTGGCGAATCTGTTGGAAATGGCCGGAGCGAACCGGGTTCTCACCATGGATCTTCATACATCACAAATCCAAGGTTTTTTTGATATCCCTGTGGAACATTTAATTGGTGTGCCAATCCTTGCCCAGTATTTCGAGGCAAAAGGTTTGGATGATCTTGTGGTGGTCGCAGCGCATAACGGCAGCATGGGCAGGGCGCGTAAATTGGCCAAAATCTTAAATGCTCCTATTGCCCTTATTGACAAAAGACAGCCACAGGAAAAGGGAGCCGAAACCGTCGATGTGGTTGGGAATGTCGCAGGAAAAAATGCTATCATTATCGATGATTTGATTGATACAGGCTCTACCATTACTTTTGCCGCCAAAGCCTTGGCTGAAAGCGGGGCAAAATCGATCTTTGCCGGTGCTACCCATGCAGTATTCACCGATAAGTCAATCGAAAGTATAGCCGCTTCACCAATTGAAGAGTTAGTGGTAACCAATACGATTAATATCCCTGAAGAAAAGCTGATTCCAAAAATAAAGACAATCACGGTAGCACCTTTATTGGCAGAGGCGATTGAACGGATTCATAATGAAAAAGCTGTTACTCCATTATTTGAATAAATTGGAAAACGGATGCGATCCTTTTTTCCAAAAAGAGACGGAAATGAATATTAATTCATTTCCGTTTTTCTCATTAAGGCAGCGGTGTAATTTATTTTCTAAAACCAATGTTCGAAAGTTGATCATCTTCCTTTGCTAAATGTTTCTTGAGAATAAGCAAAAAGAGCTTAGCTTCTTTTGATAGTCCTTTTTTGGACGTCATGTATCCCATGGGTATTTGAACTTGTTCCTTTTTCAGAATAAATGGAATCAGTTTCATTTTTTTGTTATTTAACAATGAATTTTTGATTGCTAAATCAAAGGCGAGGGTTATGGCCCGCCCATCTTCAACGGTTTTCCGGATTACTTCCGTATTGTTGGAGGCAAACAAGATATTAAGGGAACCGTATTTGGATTCCAATTTTTGATAGAATTCTCTTACGAATTGGCTGTTATAAACAACAATTGGCTGGTCAATTAAATCGATAGGATAAATTTGTTTCCGAGATGCCAATGGAGACGAGTGACTGACGAGGGCATATAATTTTGTTGTAAATAGACTATTAAAAACAAGATCCTCATAGCTTTCAAATATTTTGTGTATACCTTGATAGACGTGAATAAAGCCGATATCAATTCTCTCTTGATTTACTCCTTCGATAATAGCCTCTGTGGGGTTTTCATCTATTTCCACCTTAATATTCGGGTGTTCTTTCATAAAGGCTTTAAAAGAGTCTAGTAAGAGGGAGTTAAATAAACCAGGCACTGCAGATATTTTTAAAAGGACATTTATGGTTTTGTTCATCTTTTGAACTTGATCTTCAAACTCTTTTAATTTAGTGACTATTTCCTCAGCTCTTCCGACCAGGATTTTTCCTTCATTGGTTGGTTCCACTCCTGAGCGTAAACGTTTAAAAAGTTTTATCCCCAACTCTTTTTCCAAAGAGGCAATGGAACGGCTGATACCGGATTGTGAAACATAATAGTTTTGTGAAGCAGACGTGATGGATTTTGTTTTGGCTACTTCGACAATATACTTTAATTGTTCAATATTCATGTCCACCCTCCATGACTTTTAATCATAAACCCATGATTAATAGTTATTTTACAAGTAATTACCACTTTTGTAAAATTAATTCAGAAATATCACAAATTTCAAAGGTGTCTTCAGTAGATCGAAGAGTGGTGTTACATATTCAGTGAAGGAGGTTAGGCCTTGTCTGAAAGCTTTAAAAACATTGATCATGTCAGCATCGAATCCCTGCATCATGACTTCCATGTGAATTCTGTCATTGATTATATTCATGACGGGATTCGCAAGTTAGATAAAAATTATGCCTTGGATCTATACCAAAAATATGAACAACAGCGGTGGAAGGTTCAGGAACTGGATTTTACCCAGGATCGGATTGATTGGAATGAAAAATTATCCGGGGAGCAGCGGAAATCTTTTTTAAGTATTGCAACCGGATTTCATCATGGAGAGCGGCAAGTAGCGGTAGATGTCATTCCAATTATATCAGCGATGCCTATCGATGAGCATAAAATCTTTCTTGCCAGTCATTTAGAAGATGAGGCACGGCACACCATCTTTTTTGATCGTTTTTACCGGGAAGCGATTGGCATTGAAGCGGACAATATGATGGAAACATTGGATAAATCGTTTGATTTTATGAGTGAAACCTTTATTGGTTCATTCGGTTTCTTGGCGTATTTGGTGGATCAAATTCGGTTAAACCCGGATGACAGGAAATTGCTAGTATCGGCACTGACTAATTATCAAATGTGGATTGAAGGGGTATTAGCGATAAGTGTTATGAAAATCACCTTAAGCTTTTGTAAGGAAAACAATGTTCTGCCCGCTTTTCACAAAGGTTTTATCGCCACAACTCGCGATGAATCCCGTCATATTCAATTCGGGATGAAATTATTAAGTGAGTTAATTCATGATGACCCGTCGCTTGTGCCGGTTGTCTATGACACCGTCAATACGATGTTGGCCATGAGTAATACGTATACCCAAACGATAGACTATTCGCCACTTGGCCTGGAGCGTGACACGATTCGAAATACCATGATCCGGAACTTACAGAAAAAGTTTTACATGATTGGGCTGACGATCCCGAAAAACATACAAGAATTAATGGATTCGATAGTGCCTGAAGCGGCGGCTGGCGGTTGATAAGGAGGGGATCAATGGGCGTATTATTGTTCAGTGAAGCTTGGGTAGACCAGTTTATGAAAGAGACCCTTAAAGGGCCCAGTCCGGAACGAAAAGAAAAAGTGGACGAGAATTATTGGAATTGGATTGAGCAGCGAAAGAAGAAAATGGATATCCGACTAGGGCTGGTATTAAAAAGGCAGCATCTGCAAGCCGATCAGTTCGCGTATTTCGATATCGTCCAGGGAAATGTGGTTAACGCCTATTTAGGGGTGGCAGAAGAAAGGGGAACCGCTGATTTTCTGCTTGCGGGCACGGAGGACGATTGGTATGAAATCATCGAGGGGCCCAGGGAGTTGACCCAAAATATGATGTACCGCCGGGTAAGACTAGTTCAGGGAAACCTTCATGATTTCTTCCGAAGCATTTATTATTTTGTCGAGCTGCTCAGATGCGGCATCCGGGTTCCAACGGTGTTTGAACACATTTATCCAACCGAGAAAGTTTAGTTGGTTATTGAAATGGTCGAAGTAACTAGTTGAAAATGTTTCTCTGCATGCAAATAAATCTCTAAGTTTATGAATAGCTATTAGAGACTAGCTTTTTTCACTCAAAATGTAAGCGTTTACTAATAGAGCTCAATCTTTGACTCTATTAAAAAATACAAGAGAAGAGGTATGTGGAATGGACTTCACATTAAATGATGAACAAAAAATGATCCAGCGCACCGTTAGGGAATTCGTGAAAAAAGAGTTAATGCCTTATGAGCAGGAAGTATTAAAAAATGAACGAGAAGGCCGCCCCGGAATGGACCCGGAAGACCTCAAAAGAATCCGGGAAAAAGCGAAAGATCTAGGCTTTTGGGGGATCAATACGCCAGAAGAATTCGGTGGTGCAAACTTGGGACCCGTCATGACGGCCCTTATCTCCATGGAGCTCGGGCGTACCTTCGTTCCCTTTAATTTCGGCGGCTCGGCGGATAACATCCTTTACTACTGTAATGAAGAACAAAAGGAAAAGTACCTTATTCCTGTCATTAACGGAGAAAGAAAATCCTGCTTTGCCCTAAGTGAGCCTTCTGCCGGGTCTGATGCGGGAAACATCAAAATGACCGCTGTCAAAAAAGGCGACCAGTGGGTTTTGAATGGCGAGAAAGTTTTTATCACCAACGGTAACGAAGCAGATTTTGCCATGGTGTTTGCAGTGACCGACAAAGAAAAGGGTGCAAGAGGAGGCGTCACCTGCTTTCTGGTAGACCGGGATATGGGCTGGCGTTCTGAGTACATCCATACCATGGGTGAATGGGGACCCGCTTCCCTTGTCTTTGAAGATGTCCACGTGCCAGAAGAAAATATCCTCGGCGAAATTGGCGGCGGATTTAATTTGGGCATGCAATGGATTGGCCAAGGCCGCTGGCTGATTCCGGCCCGGGCTATCGGTGCATCGGAACGATTGCTGCAAATGGGCATTGACCAGTCGAAAACTCGCGTCACCTTCGGGAAGCCAATTGCTGACCGTCAGGCGATCCAATGGATGATTGCCGATTCAGGAGTAGAAATTGAAGCGACCAAATGGCTGGTCCTGCGGGCAGCATGGCTTCAAGAAAGAGGGCAGGATAACCGTCACGCTGCTTCAATGGCGAAACTCTATGGTTCTAATATGGCCAACCGTGTCGTAGACCGTGTCCTTCAGATTCATGGCGGGATGGGTTACACGAAAGAATTGCCGATTGAACGCTGGTATCGGGAAATGAGGTTGTGGCGGATATTTGAAGGAACAGACGAAATCCAACGCTTTATTATTTCGCGCAACTTAATCCGCGGCCACGTTAAAGTCGGTGAATTGCTGGATTAGGAATGCTAATCGAGACCCATCTGCACACGGCCATCGGCTCCTATGACGGTGCGATTCAAATAGATAATTTGGTTGATTGGCTAAAAGCTAGTTCAGTAGATGGCATTTGTATTACGGACCATGATTTTGTGATGCCGCGTCGCACTCTGCAAGAAATTCAGGAACGGACGGGTTGTCTTGTCGTACAGGGTGTGGAGGTGACTACAGATATAGGGCATATTCTTGCCTATGGTTTGGATGAATATATTCCTGGGATTCATAGAATCGAAGTTTTGCGCAAGGAAATAGACCGCAGACAGGGAGCACTGGTTTTGGCCCACCCGTTTCGAAGTGAGCTGAATCCACACTATCAATACGGCGGCAAGCCACCAGGGCTCCCCAAGTGGGAAACCGTTCTCGAACGGCCTATTTTTCAATATGTAGATGCCCTTGAGGCTTGTAATGGTACTGGGGTGAGAGAAGAAGAATATTGCGTACGGAATGCCGCCCATGAGTTGGGGTTAGCGGTTACTGGCGGAAGTGATGCCCATCATTCCCACTCTTTAGGAAGATGTTTAACTATCATGGGCGACATCAGAACCGAAAAGGAATTCATAGAAGCCATCTTGGCAGGGGAATGTAACGGAATGGATTTAAGACAACATAAGTAATTCCACTATAATTACAATCTGCTAAATAATCTATTTTTCCATTTCGATTTTCAATAGATTGGGAGGGATTGTTATCGCACTGATTAAAGATTTATTGGATGAGAATATCCAAAAGTATGGTGAGTATTCATTTATTTATTATGGAGACCAAACTTATAGCAATCTCGATGCCTTAAAACATGCCAACCAGATTGCCCATGGCTTAAGAAATCTAGGAATCCAACAAGGAGACCGGGTCCTGGTATGCATGCCCAATTGCCCAGAGGTCCTGTTTTCATATCAAGGCATTACCCGCGCAGGAGCCATCATCGTTCCTGTCATGTACTTATTACATGCGCATGAGATTGAATATATAATCAAAGCTTCTCGTGCGAAGGCGGTGATCACGTCTTCTGAGCTTTTGCCAAAAATCAAGGAGAGTGTCCGACCTATAAATGATAAACCTTTCGTTCTTGTCTGTGATGATTTTGAGGATTCGGATGCCATAAGCTTATCCAACCTTACAAAGCAAACTGATGCGGACACAAGTCCGGACGTTTCGGGATTAACCGAGAATGATCCAGCGGTCATTCTCTTTACCTCAGGGACCACCGGTAAGCCAAAAGGCGTCATTCTCACCCACAAGAACCTATATTCAAATGCGTCTGCTTCGCTTACTTCGAACCCAAATCCAGACCGCATTACGACTATTGGCATCCTCCCGTTAGCACATGTCTTTGGGCTGACCGTTTCCAATGTGCTGTATTTGCGGGGATCCTCAATTGTCGTGTTCTCCAAATTTGATCCGGAGAAAGTATTTGCGGCGATTGAAAAATATAAAGTGACTTCCTTTTCAGTTGTACCGGCGATGGTCTATGCGATGCTGAATCATCCCAATGCGGATAAGTATGATTTATCCAGTTTGGAAAAATTAGGATCAGGTTCCGCGGCCTTGCCGGATGCAATCAGACTTGCCTTCAAAGAAAAATTTAATGTAGACGTATATGATGGGTACGGCTTATCAGAGGCTGCTCCCGCCGTCTCGGGTTATCGTGATGGAATGCCGTATAAAAAAGGATCTGTCGGCGTTCCAATCGAAGGGGTGGAGATTCGAATCGTCGATCCAAATGATCGGGAAGTCCCCGTTGGTGAAGTGGGCGAATTAATTGTCCGCGGTGATAATGTCACCCCCGGATATTTTGAAAATGAAGAAGAGACGGCCCGTGTCTTAAAAAATGGCTGGCTCCATACAGGTGACATGGCAAAGCTGGATGAGGAAGGGTTCTTGTATATTGTGGATCGAAAGAAAGACTTGATTATTCGCGGCGGGTTCAACATTTATCCCCGTGATATCGAAGAATTGCTTTCCGCTCACCCGGCAGTGTTGGAGAACGCGGTGATTGGCGTCCCGGATGAACGGATGGGTGAGGAAGTTCTGGCTTTCGTGGTCAAGAAGCCCGGTAGTGATGTTACACAGCAAGAATTAATCGAGTATTGTCAAGCCCACATTGCGAAAAACAAGTCACCCAGAAATATTGTCTTTATCGATTCACTTCCGCGAAATGGCGTAGGGAAAATCTTGAAAACGCGATTAAGAGATTATATCGCAACCGGTCAGCCATCTCAAAGCTAGTTGTTTAGGGTTTATGCATAACAAGTAGGAGGCGCACATCATGTCAGTTCCAATTCTTTTCCTGATGGCGACGATGTTTCTGGCAAGTGTGGGCTTTGGGGTCATTCTCCCGACATTGCCATTTTTATCAAAGCATATTGGTGCATCCTCCTTTGAATTAGGTCTTGCTCTCTCCGTTTTCGCCATTGCCCAATTATTAGCGAGCTCCTTTTGGGGCTCCCTGTCTGATCGTCTTTCTAGACGATCGGTCCTTGTCACGGGTGTGCTGGGCTATGGGATCACTTCGGCACTGCTGGGTTTTTCACCAAATGTAACTGTGTTCCTTATCCTTCGATTTCTCGGGGGAGCGTTTGTTGCTGCTGTATTTCCGCCTACTCAGGCACTGGTGGCGGATTGGACAAAAGCAAGCGATCGGGCACGAATCCTTGGCTATATGGCTGCCATGAATGGAATCGGGTTTATTTTCGGTCCCATCGTCGGTTCATTTTTAGGGATGTTTGGTGTCATGATTCCGTTTATTGGTGTGGGAATCTTATCGGCGATAAACGGAGTTATGGCGTTATGGCTCTTACCAAAAGAAGTAAGGAGAGTCAATCAACCTGCTAAAGTGCCAGGAGTGTCGAGGGGGTCATCCCTTCAGTCTTGGAGAAATACTCTGTTTCAAGCGAATATTTTACCCTATATGTTAGGGACAGTGGTTTTTTCTTTGTCCGATTCTAGTATTACTTCAACCCTCGCGTATTATATTGTTGACCATTTAAACTCGACTCAGGCCATGACAGGCTGGGCGTTTGCAGTTAATGGGGGAATGGGCGCCCTGGTACAGATGACGCTGCTGTCTAAATTTAACTCACGGTTTGGAGAGACCGTCACCATTGTCACCGGGCTCGTCATTGGCGCAGCCGGATATTTAATGCTAGGATTTTCCAATTTTATTCTCCTTGTTTTTGCATCAGTAGCTTTATTGGCAATCTGTCGTGCTTTCGTGGTTCCGATGCTTTCATCGGCGATTTCATTAAGGATGTCCAAAAGCGTCCAAGGGAGGGGCTTTGGCTACCAACAGACTGCCAACAGCTTGGGACGTACGATAGGGCCGTTGATTGCCAGTTGGTTTTTTGTTTTCCATGCTGGTGCACCATTTCTGTTTTCCGGCGTGTTGATTGTGTTATTTCTTGCTTTTTATGGGCTATGGATTCGTTGGTCACGATTCCACCCCCAGAACATACAATCTGCCATGACTTGTCATGAGAGAGGTGAGGAAAATGTCTAAACATGAACGAGTAGCCGCCATTGTTGGAGTGGCCGAATCGGATCTGGGGATTACCCCCAATAAAACCGTCCTGCAATTGCAGGCACAGGCTGCCAAACGTGCATTAGACGATGCCGGATTTACAAAGGATGACGTCGATGCTATTTTCACAGCGGGGAATTGGTCGTGGGCACCCAATATGATGTTGGCGGAGTATTTAGGGATTCAGCCGAAATATACGGATGGAACCAATATTGGCGGTTCTTCTTTTGAATCACATGTTGCGCATGCCGCAGCCGGAATCAGGGCAGGGCTATTCGATGTGGCGCTGATCACTTATGGGAGTACCCAAAGATCCAATCCTATCAGACCTCAGGAAACAGCGGTACGCTTGACTGATCAATTTGAAAGGCCATATGGGCTGCCGACACCAGTGGGTGCCTATGCACTTGCAGCGATGAGGCATATGCATCTTTATGGAACCACTTCCGAACAATTGGCAGAGGTAGCAGTGGCGGCTAGAAGTTGGGCGTCTATGAATGAAAAGGCCATGAAGCGGGAGCCAATTACCATTCAAGATGTGCTAAATTCCCGCTGGATTTGTGAGCCGTTGCATCTGCTCGATTGCTGTTTGGTTACTGATGGAGGGGGCGCCGTCGTGGTGGCCTCGGCCAAAGCCGCCAAACACGCAAAGAAAACGCCAGTCTGGATTCTAGGGCATGGGGAAACACATACACATAATACGATTACCAACATGCCGGACTTGACCGTAACCGGTGCACGGGAATCGGGGCACCAGGCATTCCGTATGGCGGGGATTACTCATGAAGAATTGGATGTCGTCGAAATCTATGATTCTTTTACCATCACGGTGCTGTTGACGTTGGAAGCACTCGGATTCTGTAAACCAGGGGAGAGTGGCGAGTTTGTAAGCGGCGGCCGAACTGCACCTGGCGGCGATTTCCCCATGAACACCAACGGAGGAGGTTTATCCTATTGCCATCCTGGCATGTACGGGATTTTCTTATTAATAGAAGCGGCCAGACAGCTCCGTGGTGAATGTGGCGACCGGCAAGTGCCCGATGCCAAACTTAGCTTAGTCCATGGGACAGGGGGAGTCTTGTCGTCCAGTTCAACCGTTATTTTGGGGAGGGATTAAATATGACGGGTGTGCCAAGGCCGGTACCGGATGGGGATTCACAAAGGTATTGGGAAGGTCTGAAAAGTGGGCAATTATGGATTCAACAATGTGAAGAGTGCCATCAACATATTTTTTATCCACGGTCGATCTGCCCGCACTGTTTTTCGGAGGAGATCGACTGGGTGCAGTCCGGGGGTACCGGTAGAATCTACTCCTTTACGGTGGTCCATCATGCATTCGGCCCTTTTAAGGAACAGGTGCCATTTGTGGTCGCGATTGTGGATCTCGATGAAGGAGTCCGCCTGATGACTCGAATCAAAGATGGTACTAAGCGGCCTTTGATTGATCAGCGGGTCAAAGTCTGCTTTGAAAAGCTGGATGAAGAGTTGACTCTTCCCTATTTCGAACCGGTTTAATCGGTTCGGAACAGCTTTTTATAATAATATGTAAGCGTATTCATCCTTGGTATTGTAAGCCTAAAACTGGTTGAGGGGTGATGCTTAGAGGGAACAGAAAACGGCTGTGAGTGCAGGTAATCCGATTTTGAAAAGAAAAAGGAGGCTACTGTATGGGAAAATCACGGTTATTTTATGAAAAACAAGAGTTAACAGCGTATCCTATTGGGGGACGCCGGGTCTGGTTATTATTTATTGTCATCCTTGCCAATTTTATTGCCGCCTATGAAGCTCAAATTTCACCTGTCGTACCCATGCTTTTAGATGGACTCAAAATGACGCTGGGGGAATACGGACTCATTTCTTGCGCATCTGTTATTGCTGCCGCGATTTCGGCGATGATTTTTGGGCCGATTGCGGATCGCCATGGCCGGGTCAGGTTTTTAGTTCCCAGTTTATTTTTAACCGCTGTATGCGTATTTTTAATGTCAACGGTAGATACGGTAATGGGGCTGCTCTGGGTTCGGGTTCTATTAGGGCTTGTCGAAGGAGTTTCGATTAGTACCACTGCCGGGCTTGTCCGTGATTTTTCACCACGGATGGGGCGGGCACTGGCATATGGTTTTTGGACATTCGGACCCGTTGGCTCTAACTTCTTTGCCAATGCGCTGGCCGCATGGACGCTCCCGATTTTTCTTACATGGGAATCGCAATTTATTATCCAGGGCGCGATTGCGCTAGTGTCGTCCATCCTCATACTATTTAATATCCGTGACCTGTCTCCAGAGCTTAGATCACATGTCATTTCAAATTTGGATCAAGTGGAAAAAGTCAACAAAGTCGTTCAACACGCCAAAAAAGATCAGAACGAAAAGGCTGGGGAAATGTTACGTGTACCCCGGATTTGGGCTTTAAGTATCGGGATTTCCCTATTTCTATTAACCTACCTGACGATCCAGTCATTTGGGACTACATTACTTGTTCAGGCTTTTGGTTATGACAATGCCGAGGCAGCAAGTATCGCCCAGTATTTTTGGACGTTAAATCTAATCACGCTGCTCATTGCAGGATGGATTTCTGATAAGTTAAGACTCCGAAAAATCATTTCACTAATTGGTGCGATTCTGTCGCTCGCCTACACGATGTATTTCGCCACTTTGGTTGGAACAGATATTTCGGAAGGGCAATTAATTGTTGCAACCTCTTTACTTGGCGGGTTCATGGGAATTGCATACGGACCATGGATGGCGCTATTCTCTGAGAACGCAGAGGACATTAAAGCGTCGCTTCAGGCATCTGCATGGGGCCTTTGGGGATTCATCATCCGCGTCGTCGGCATTGCTATGGTACTGATAGTTCCAGTCGTAGTAGGCGGTTCAGGCTGGGATGCATGGTTATGGGTATGTGCCATCGGCGGACTGGTGTACATTCCACTGATCTTTACCGCCAAAGGGCCTTGGTTTAGAGGAAGTTTGTCAGAGGAAGCGGTTCCGCCTCCTGAGGTGATTGGTTAGAAGAGATAGAATCTTCCTTAATCAAGGAAGGTTCTTTTTTTATGCAAACCTACATGGAATAGGGATATTGTCATAAATTCAGTAAAGGACTATCGTCCCGGTAAAATTTTATGTATAATATTTTAGGTAAAATAAGGGGTATTAGTAAATTGTTGTATGGTATTATTTTGTTCATCCACATTTTAGGAGCAATTTTGATGTTTGTTGCTGTTGGAATCACGCTGTTATCCATGATTTCAATGCTTCATTCAAAGAAGACAGAGACGTTGCGGAGTTGGGCTGCTATAGCGGTCAGACTAGACGGGCTACTGCCCTTTAGTGTCATTTTTATTCTGTTTCCAGGATTATACCTGGTTTTTACAAGTTGGGGGTTTGGAAATTCGTGGATCGATTTTTCTCTGGCTATTTTAATCATAATGACGTTCATGGGTCCTATCATTAATCTACGTCGCTTAAAGGCCATTTTGAATGCCGCTAATGAAGAAACACATGATACACCGTCCCTATTATTATTAGAAAAGGTTAAAGACCGTGTACTTTGGAATTCTGTTCTAATTATGACAATGCTAGCGCTAGCAATCGTTTTTTTAATGACTGTAAAAATTGCTATGATAGGATCAATCATTTCTATAATAGCTGCGGTCATCGTTGGTATCCTTTTAGCAAGGATACTGTTAAGTAAGAGATCTGTTGGTACTCCTTTGGATCATCAGAAATCGAACTTAATTTAATTTGTTCAATTTGTAAAAAATGTACATAACATTTTCAAGCTAGTCCAGTATTCTATAAGGAGGTACTGGACTTTTTTTAATTGGTAGGTTGATCTTCGGATCAACTCTCGTGCATCGTATGCGAAATGATATCACACTCTACCGTAAGCAGATTTCACAAATTTGAAACAAATTTACTGAAAAGTTTAGCTTTTTTTTGCTTATAATAAAGGCATTAAGAAAGCGATTACAATTTAGATGGATTGAATATGTCGGGTTAGGTCAAAAATAATTTTCTTGGAGCAGGAAAGGGGCCTTTATAGTGGAATACCAAGAGGTAAAAGAAGTATTAGAAGGCATGAGGCAAGATTTGTTACGAAAATTAGAAGATGCTAGTTTAACAAAAGAAGACAAAATCAATATTCAAAAATCTATTTATAACTATGAGTATATTATAGAATTAACGGACATGAATCATTTTGAGCGTGGATTAATGGTTGGATAATGTATGATGCCAATATCTATCTAAAGTATAAGGATGGATACTGGCGTTTTTTTGTAAGCTTCGAAATCCATAGGCACTTTGTGGGTCTTGTTCACGTTCCCCAACATTCCTTGAACAGCTGGATAGAGAAATCAATCAAAATAAGAACATTAAATTACCAATAAGTTATGATTAACCGGAAGAAGGGGGTTCTTCCGGCTTTTTTGTTTCCCAATGTAACTTTTTACTAAAGAATTGTTGTCTAGTCCATTAAATCAAGCTACTATTTAATTATAGAAGCTTGGTAAGAGAGAAAAAAACATTCCTTATACTTTGGCAAGAGTAGGGGGTGTCAGTTTCCTGGAGGAGAATGTGTATGGCAGAAGTTAAATCAGTCAAAATTGATGGGGAAGTGATCCATGTTTTTAATAGTGCCATTTATATTTTCGAATCTGAAGAAGGCGCCACATTGGAACTGGATTTGATAGTGAGCGAGGTCACGCTTAAAAAATATAAAGACATTGACAACCTTATTCTGGAGATAGAATTAAAGGATGGGAGATTCATCAATTCCATCATGCATGCAAAAGTCCTTCCAGGGGGACTGCCGCAGCTTAATTTATTCTGTGAACTGGATGATTTGATAGACTATGAAGACTTTGAACGGGTCAACGAAAATAGCTCGTCGTTCCCTAATATCGAAAAAGGCATAACCTTGGAGGACATAAGAAAAGTCGAAATGCCCGAAGAAGAAATCCGGCTAAAATTAAAGCTGCCCATTGACCAAGTCGAATGGCTAAAAACCCAAAAAAAGGGGACCCTGAATCAAATAGTTAAAGACTGGATTTATGAGTACTGGAAGAAATAATGTCAAACGATCGAGTAAAAATTGATAAAAAAACGCGCAAAATGGAAAAGACCAGTGAAGGCTGGTCTTTTCCATTTTGCGCGTTATTCAACATAACCTTGCTTCATTAAAAACTCGTGAGCACCGGCTTCATTTTCCTCTTTAACCTGATATTCCAACCCCTTCTCCACAACCTTAGCACATCTCCCGCCAAACTGCTTTAACTCTTCTTTAATCACCTTTATATCCACAGTGCCTTTTAAACGATACATAACCTTCATCACAAAACACCTCCCAATATAACTATAGGGAACCAAAAAATGTTTTCAGTGATAAAAGTTACCACTTTAGTAGATTAGCAGAGTGGGGGACAGGCCCCCGGCGCATTACCGCGTTAACAAGGCGGGGGACAGGCCCCCAAGTTTAATAGGATATGGCCCGTTTGTTTTGGTTTTCCCAAATGGTGTTAAAGTCGGTTTTACTGATTTTTACGTCTTTTTCGTTGGTCCAGCAATCGTTGTAGTAGTAATTTTCTTGATCGTATCCTGTCAGTACCAATGCGTGGACAGTAAACCCGTGGATGGGTCCAACCCATACGACGATTGGTTTGTTATTGGTCAATGATTCTTCTATTTCTTGATGGCTGATACCGGTTCTATTTTTTGAGCCTCCCGCGTAGTTTTTGACCAAGTCCAATAACGCGGCCGGGTAAACGGTCCAGCCATCCTCTGTAAACGGGTCCCCCACATACCCCAATTCAGGATTTTCCGGGTTTCGTGGCATGGCATTTGCTAACGTTACTTTATCTACTTCGACCCCTTTATACTTCAGCATCATGGTAACTGCAGTAATTTCACAGCCCGTTGGCAATTCTGGTCTTTGGCCTATCAATGGTACATTCAGTTTCATCTATCTCTTGCCTCCAAAAATCCTATAATTGAAAAGCCTCACTACAAAAGCCTTCCATACGTTCATCGACTTGATTCTATCATTTCTAACAATTCTTACAATAGTACATTCTATCAAATATTGCGACATATGAATATATCTTGGTTTATCCATGATGGAGATGTATTAAAAAGCAAATAAAGATAAAATATGGTAATCTTTAGGAAGGAATAGGGATTGGAGGCAATTGTGTGAAAATTGTAATTGCTGGTGGTTCAGGATTTATCGGAAAGGAACTCACGGAACTTCTCCTTAAAAATGGCCATAAAATAGTGATTTTAACAAGGAAGGACTTGCCATCTTCAGGTGATGTAACTTATATTAAGTGGCTGTCAAATGGAGCTTCACCCGAAACGGGAATTGGAAATGCTGATGTATTTGTCAATTTAGCCGGTGTATCGATTAACGATGGAAGATGGAATGCAGTACATCAGATGCAAATTTATGACAGCCGGATGATAGCGACTGATGAATTATTAAGAATCATAGACAGGCTGCCGGAAAAGCCATCTGTCCTGATCAATGCCAGTGCCATTGGCATCTATCCAGCTTCATTAAACAACATCTATAGTGAAGAATCTATAGAAACGGCCCAGGATTTTCTCGGCAAAACGGTATCCGATTGGGAGAAAAAAGCCAAACAGGTAGAAGCACATGGCCTTCGTGCCGTTTTCTTGAGGTTCGGCGTAGTCCTTGGGAATGATGGCGGTGCTTTGCCTCTGATGACCTTGCCCTATAAAATGTTTGCCGGTGATACTATCGGATCAGGAGAACAGTGGGTCTCTTGGGTCCATGTGACGGATGTGGTCAGGGCCATCGCTTTTGCTACTATTAATCATGAATTGCGTGGACCTGTCAATGTGGTTTCGCCTCATCCAGTAAGAATGAAAGAGTTCGGAAAGAAGATTGGTTCGGTTCTACACCGGCCGCATTGGCTCCCTGTCCCTTCTTTTGCCATGAAGCTTGCACTCGGTCAAAAAAGTGCACTTGTTCTTGAAGGGCAGCATGTGGCACCAAAGGTGTTAATGGACGCAGGATTTGAGTTTAAGTTCCCGTCTCTTAGCCGGGCTTTGGAGGATTTATTATTATAAAAAACTAGTTAAGGCATTTATATTATAGATTGAATAAAAAAGAAGGAATAGACCCAGCCAGAATGGCTGGGTCAAATTTTTTAAATGTAAAACATAACTTTATTCCTAAAAGAAAAATGGAGAAAATGCAAATCCGAAAAATGGGAAGAAAACCGGAGGCCTAAAGAATGGGCCGCCAAAGAAGCCAAAACCGTACCCGGCGCCGGAACTGGTATGGCCCAATTCCTCTATCTCTAGCCCTTCTTTTCTAACTTTTGCCACCCGGCCCATGGTCCATTCTCCTTCTTTATTTTGAAACCGAATCAATTCTCCTTCTAACCGTTTCGCACTCTGATAATCAATCTGCATGAAGTGATCCTCCTTTAATATGGACTTGTTATAAATTATGAAGGCTGTCCATGTTGCGAAAGGGTAAAAAGTCTATATTATAAAAAATCGTTTTATAGGTTAAAGAAACTCGATTGTGAAAAAATTCCAATTTATGTATAATTTTATATAAATTGAATTAACAATCATGGGACAAGCCGTAAAGTGAAAACGGTTACCTAATTGCTAAAACAAAGGAGGTTAAATGGAATGAAGGAACTACTACAAAAAAGCTGGCCAAACAATGTTCCGAAAACGTTATCGTATCGACTGGGTCAAAGACCATTGCATGAGTATGTCAAACAAAATGCCATCGATTCTCCGGATCAAACCGCTTATTCCTTTTATGGAAGAGACATATCTTGGAAGGAACTGGACGAGTCGATCAGCAGGTTTGCCCAATTTTTAGCATTAAATGAAGTGAAAAAAGGGGACTGTATTGCTTTATTTTTGCAAAATTGCCCACAGTACATTATTGCCCATTATGGAATTCAGCGTCTTGGCGGAATCGTCGTCCCGTTAAACCCAATGTATAAAGAAACCGAACTGGAATACCTAATCAATGAAGTAAATGCAAAAGCTGTGGTTGCCGGTCAAGAGCTTTATCCACGAATCGCAGCAGTCCGACCAAAAACTCCTTCCCTTAAATTTATCGTCACCACAAACTACGTAGATTTCCTGCCCGATGTAACCACACTACCATTGCCAGTGGAATTAAAATTGGAAAAGCATCATATCCATGATTCATATGATTTCTTGGAAACATTGGCCGACAATGAGCCGTTTCCACATAGCGTTGAGGTCGATCTCTGGAATGACATTGGCTTAATGGTGTTTACTTCAGGAACAACCGGCAGACCAAAAGCGGCCATGCTGCCATACGGCAGTGCCTTGTTTAAAACAGCCGCCACTGTTTCCGCGAACCAATTGGACCCGGCCGGCAGGATTCTGTCCATTGCTCCCCTATGCCATATAGCAGGCATGGTGATGGGGGTGAATATTTCCGTCTATAGCGGGGTTGAATGTGTTTTATTAACCCGTTTTGATCCCATGACCACGGTGGAGGCAATTGAAAAATACGAAGTGGCCACCTGGTATAGCATAGCCCCGATGAATGCAGTGATTTTAAGCATTCCAGGGATAGAAAGCCGAAACCTAAGCTCTTTAAAAAGAAATCTGGCTACCAGTTTTGGAGTGCAGGTTACCGAACAATTAGCGGATAAATGGAAGGATGTGACCAGCGGCTGCATCTTACATGAGGCATCATACGGTTTAAGTGAAACTCATACCTGTGATACGTTTATGCCGCTCGACAAGATAAAATTCGGCAGCTGCGGCATCCCGGTCTATGATACCGAACTTAAAATCATCGACCTGGAAACGGGCGATCCAGCAGGACCTGGTCATAAAGGGGAAATTATCATCAAAAATCCTGGCGTGTTTAAAGGTTATTTACACCGGCCAGAAGCTACAGCCGATACGCTCCGGGACGGCTGGGTCCACACAGGTGATATCGGCAGTATCGATGAGGATGGATATTTATTTTTCCATGGCCGGCTAAAAGAAATGATGAAAGTCTCCGGATACAGTGTATTTCCGGAAGATGTGGAGGCACTCCTTAACGAACATCCGGGAATCTTGCAAAGTGCGGTAATCGGTGTACCGGACGAAACTAAAGGGGAAAGCATCAAGGCTTTCATCGTATTAAGGCCCAATTATAAAGGAAGCATTTCCGAGGAAGAGCTCATTGCGTGGGCCAGGGAGAAAATGGCGGTTTACAAAGCTCCTAGATTCGTAGAGTTCATTGACCAACTGCCCGCCACCAGCTCTGGAAAAGTATTAAGGAGACTTCTAAAAGAACCACAGGGAAAGGAAGCTTGACGTGATCGAACAAGAAAAGGATATCGTTAAAGAAGCAGTGAATGATTTATTGGAACGAAAAAGGCGGGCCAATTTAAATGGAGGTTTAGAAAAAATAAAACGCCAGCATGAAGCCGGCTTTTATACAGCGAGAGAGAGAATCAATTTGCTGGTAGATCCGGATTCGTTTATGGAGCTTGGCATGCTGAACCATTCTGATATGGCAGGTTCGGAGGATAAAAGTGCCGGTGACGGGCTGATTGTGGGTTTGGCCAAGGTCAATGGCCGTCCGGTAATGGTCCAAGCCGGCGATAAAACTGTGTTTGCCGGAACAGAAGGGGCAGTCCATCTAAGAAAAGCCAAAACGACCCATGAGTATGCCTTAAAACGGGGGCTGCCCATGTTTTATCTCCATGAAGGCGGCGGATTAAGAATGCCGGATGGAATGGGGTCCGACGGCATCAGCGACAAGCTCTTTCCCCAAGAAATGCTGACACACAACAGGGAGGTTCCGTCCATTACTAGTATTTTGGGTGATAGCTTTGGCGGGCCGACCTGGACAGCCGTTTCCACTGATTTTGTCACCCAGCTGAAAGGAACCTGTATGGCGGTAGCCGGCCCAAGAATGATTGAGATGGCAACTGGCCAGCAGGTTTCCAATGAAGAGCTGGGCGGCTGGAAGGTACATGCGTATCAGACCGGACAGGCTGATGCTTTCGGAGAGACAGAAGAGGAATGTATTGCCCAGATGAAAGATTATTTTAGCTATATGCCTCTTAACGCCAAAGAAGAGCCGCCGTATAAGGAAACCGAGGATGATCCCTATCGGCTCGTTCATCCGGTGTTGGATATTTTACCGAACAAAACCAATCGCGCTTATGATATGAAAAAAATCATTGCCGAAATCGTGGATGACCATCGGTATTTTGAATATAGGGCATTACATGGTCCGGCCCTGTTAACTGTTTTTGCCAGGATGGGCGGCCGCACGGTAGGAGTCATTGCCAGCCAGCCGATGAAATATGCGGGTGCAGCGGGTGTCCAGGAATGTGAAAAAGCAACCGACTTTATTGTCCTGTGCGACTCATTCCATATTCCAATGATTTTCCTGCATGATACGCCTGGATTCCGTGTCAGTAATGAAGCAGAGAAGGTGAAAATCCCTACTAAAATCATGGTGTGGAACCAAGCTTTGGCACAGTCCACCGTTCCCAAATTATCCGTCGTTATTCGTAAAAGTGTCGGTGCTGCCTATGGGAACATGTGCGGGCCATCCATGGGTGCAGACTTTGTCGTCGCATGGCCGACCGCCGAGATCAATTTTACCGGCCCCGAAGTCGGAATTAACGTCGTCTATGGCCGGCAGCTGCAAGAAGTAGAAAATGCCAAGGAAGTCCGCCAACAGCTGTTGGAAAAATGGGCCTTCGACAGTTCGCCTTACAAAGCGGCGGCCAAGCATCTCATTGATGATGTAATCGACCCGCGGGATACCCGAAAATTCTTATGCAGGGCATTAGAGTATGCAACCGTAAAAAACGGTACAAAGAGTGAGAGAAGATTGGCGAACTGGCCGACTGGATTTTAAAACTTGCCATTGGTGGCGGTTGCGAGCTTGGAGAGGCTTGCTGACCGATGGATTAACTAGAAAAGGAAACAGAGAATTTAAATATAATAAGTAAAAAAGCAGAAACGGTTGTCTCTGCTTTTTTTGCTTATAATTGAGATTATCTTACATTACTAACATATGGTGAGTAAACATAACCTATGATGCTCCCGTATTGGATATAATACCAGGAACCTGTTTTGGTGAAAACCGTGACAGTTTTTTTTTGAAGTGTTCCCAATACTTTAGAACTTGTAGATGCGTTTTGCCTAATGTATACGTTCGTTGCATTGATAGTACCAGTTAAGGTTTTGTTTAAGGTGATTTTGCTTGCTGCCGATGACGTGTTGCCAGCCGGGTCCTTGGAAATGATTCCAAACGAATAATCCCCATTTGCCATAGACGTTACATCCCAATCGAACGTATATTTGCCTGGTGCTTTTGCCGCGTCTTTTTCAAGATACTGAATGATTGTTCCGTTGGCATTCCGGACATAGACAGTGACAAAGGCGTTCTCGTTGAATGAAAAGGTTACAGATGCCTTTTTCGTTGTATTGTTATAAGAACTGGAAACATCTTTAAGAATAGGAGCCGTTGTATCCGGTTTGAGCAAAGTAAACATACTGGCGGACGATGATTTGTTGCCGGCGGCGTCCCTCGTGATGACCCCAAACGAGTAATCCCCGTCAGGAACAGAAGTGGTATCCCAATCAACAGTATACTCGTCCGGTGCTTTTACGGCATCTTGTTCAAGATATTGAATAATCGTTCCATTAGCATCACGGACAAAGGTTGTGACAAATGCATTTTCGTTAAATGAATAGGAAACAGACGCCTTTTTCTTGGAATAGTCAATAGAGCTTGCCACATCTTTAAGAACTGGGGCCGTTGTATCCGGTTTGACCAAAGTAAACTTACTAGCAGCCGATGACTTGTTGCCGGCAGCGTCTTTGGTGATAATCCCAAACGAATAATCCCCGTCAGGGATAGAAGTGGTATCCCAGTTAACCGTATACTTGCCTGGTGCTTTTTCGACATCTTGCTCAAGATATTGAATAACCGTTCCGCTGGCATCACGGACAAAGGTTGTGACAAGTGCATTTTCATTAAATGAATAGGTGAGAGAAGCCTTTTTCGTTGTATAGTCCATAGAGTTCGCCACATCTTTAAGAACGGGGGCAGTGGTATCCTGAACAGGTGAAGGTAGAACTGGAATTTCCGTTACAGGATTTTTCACCTCGGTCATCGTGGCAGGGCTAGTTGTTTTATCAGAAACCTCATACATCGTTAAAATCGAGACTCCTGTATAATAAAACTTTAAGATGTCTTCATAGGTTTTCCCTGCGTCCCCCATATTTTTGGCGCCCCATTGGCTCATTCCCACACCATGACCATCGCCGCGGCCTTTGACGTTCACCTTATCGGTTGCCGTATCAACCTGATCAACCAGATAACTTAACATCACGCGATTTCCAATGATCGAACGTACTTTTGCAGCGCTTGTATCTTTAAAGGTAATCTGTTGAGGAATTAATTTACTGGTAGGGTCCGTGATATCTTTTACTAAAAAGTTAACGGTCATGCTGGCTTTGTTAACCCGTCCGCCAGTTCCGATATCATAAAGAGAAAAATCAGGGATGGAAACAATTTTAATCTCGCTATTTGCATAACCATTGCTGTAAAGCCAAACCTTAATATTATTGGTTATGGCAGTATCTGCTTCTTTCACGGTGGTCCACCATTCAGAGGATTTGGACAAATCTTTACCGTTTAAATCGATTTGTGTTTTGTTGAAGGAAAAACTCCAAGGAGTTACCGGGTCGTAGTTATCTTGCCTGATGGATAAATAAGGTACAAGGGTATTCCCCCATGCATTGGCATTATTTTCGGTCATGCCGCCGTTACTGGCTGAATAAACCGTATCAATCAACCGGCCATTATATAGAAGGACCTGTCCTTTTGTTTCATCCACCGCCTTCGTGGTACTAGGGGTCCAGATGTAGCCGCCGTATACCTGAAAGGAAATCGTATCGTCAATAATTCCCCCATTGGTGTATTTCATGGCATAGGTTCTCGCCGCCACGGCCTGCGATTTCAATGCTCCAATATTCCAGGAAGGATACATTTCAATCGGTACAACACCTTTTAAATAATCTTCCATGTAGACTGAGTTAATTGGCCGGACATATTGATTAATCTCAACGGTAAAGTCAAAACTTCCCAAATAGGAACGATCGTTGATGGAAAGCTGGGATCTTGAATCGACGGGCTGTGCGGACAAGGTATTATATGAACCTAGTAAAATACCATCTTTGTATAATGATAATTTTCCGTTTATTTGTTTTAGCTCATATATGGTACCAGACTTCAGAACCACATTGCTATCGTTTGTTATATAGTCACCATTTGATTTTAGGACAATGGCTGTTTTATTGCCGAGATAGTTAATTAACTTGACTTTCACAACTGGTTCAATTTGTTGGGCCTGAACGTTGGTAAATGGAAGCAAGGAAACGATAATGGTAAATACCATTAATAAATGCAAAGGTTTTTTCACCCTTTTGTATCCCCCCAAAGTAATGGTGTAATTTGATTACCAAATAATCATATAGTAATAGTTTGACAGGAAATAGAGGCATATTTTTGCCAAATAAAAGACGATAAATCGCTATAAATCAAGGCCGGCATGGAAGATTTGACCAGAAGGAAATACCAATAATAAGTCAATGCTTTTAACGATAAAATTGAGTGGAAGAAACAGGGGAAATATTGGTGAATTATAATTTTATTATGTAACCTAATTATATAAGTCCATCCTAAAAAGCAAGTATTTTGGCAAAATGCAACAAACTATGCTAATTTTATAAAAAACAACACGTAAGAGTATTTGGAGGCTATTAATATGCTGGATTGGTTTGAGAGTCTTCCGGCTGTCGCTCAAGCGGCTTTGGGCACGTTATTTACCTGGGGGATGACAGCAATTGGCTCTGCATTAGTGTTTACAACAAAAACAGTCAATCAAAAATTTTTAGACAGCATGCTGGGGTTTGCCGCCGGAGTCATGATTGCGGCCAGCTTTTGGTCTTTGTTATCACCAGCACTTGAAATGGCAGAAGGAGGTTCCCTGCCATCCTGGCTGCCTGCGGCAATCGGATTTCTTTCTGGTGGTTTATTCTTATTAGTGGTTGATAAACTCTTGCCCCATTTACATCCAGAACTGCCGATGGAGAGGGCGGAAGGAATTCATCCTACCGGCAAAAAGAGAAGTACGTTGCTCGTTTTGGCGATCACCTTACATAATATTCCCGAAGGGCTAGCGGTGGGAGTTGCGTTTGGTGCTGTTGCCGCAGGATTTCCTTCCGCTTCGTTGTCCGGTGCGATAGCCTTGGCCATCGGAATTGGAATTCAAAATCTGCCGGAGGGCGTTGCGGTAGCCATGCCGTTAAGGCGCGAAGGAATGTCAAGAACAAAAAGTTTTCTCTATGGCCAATTTTCCGGGCTGGTTGAACCGATCGCAGCCATCATTGGGGCGTTGTCAGTATTGTTTATTCAACCTCTGCTCCCTTATGCCCTCAGCTTTGCGGCAGGAGCCATGATTTTTGTTGTGGCGGAAGAGGTGATACCAGGTTCACAGGAAAACGGTAACACCGACCTTGCATCCATCATCATGATGATCGGTTTTACCATTATGATGATACTTGATGTTGCACTAGGTTAATTTCATATAGAAAAATGGTAAAGAAGATCTTTCTACGACAGTCTTCTGTCGTCTTTTTTGTTGTCGTATTAGCTAGTTCATTTGCATAGTTAATAGCAGAAGCTTTTTTTATTTGCACGTGAAAATGAACTCCAATTGGCCTATCAACCTAAAAAAACTAAATGGATTGAGGTGTAGAAATGGCTGTTTATCCAGATTCTAAACAAGAATTATATATTAATGGAAAGTGGGTCCAAGCCAAACATTATACAAAACTGCAATCGCCTTACACCGGGGTAGTAATTGCGGAAATACCTGCCGCTTCAGAAGAAGAAGTGAATCAAGCCATTGAGGCCGCTTTTCAGGCAAGACCAGTTATGGCCAAATTGCCAGCCCATCAGCGGGCTGCAATTTTGGAGAAAGTGGCCAGTTTACTGGAAGCAAAGGCCGATCATGCAGCAGAGACGATTGCCCTAGAAGCTGCAAAGCCGCTTGCTGCCGCCAAACGAGAAATTGCCAGGACAATCCAAACCTATAAATTCGCGGCTGAGGAAGCCAAACGCATCCACGGGGAAACCCTGGCATTGGATGCCGCTCCCGGCGGGGAAAATAAACTCGCTTTTACTACCCGCGAACCGATAGGGATTATTGGGGCGATTACACCGTTTAATTTTCCGATGAATCTTGTCGCCCATAAATTAGGTCCGGCCATCGCAGCAGGCAATACAGTTATCCTGAAACCAGCTTCGCAAACCCCGCTTTCGGCCTTTTTGATTGGCAAACTATTCGAAGAAGCAGGGCTGCCGAAGGGTGCCTTGAATATTGTAACCGGAAGCGGAAGGGACGTGGGGGATCAAATCGTATCGGACCGGAGAATCAGTATGATTACCTTCACCGGTAGTCCCGAGGTTGGGATTGGCATCCGGAATAAGGCGGGTTTAAAACGCGTTACCCTCGAGCTTGGATCCAATTCCGCCCTTATCGTTGATCAAGGGACTGATATTGAAAAAATCATGCCCCGATGCATCGTTGGAGCTTTCGATTATCAAGGTCAGGTGTGCATCTCCTTGCAAAGAATTTATGTCCATGACAGCCTGTATGAGGCATTTGTCGAGAAGTTTGTGGAATCTGCCAATCAATTGAAAATCGGTGACCCATTACATCCAGCCACCGATATTTCGGCATTAATTTCGAAAAAAGACATCGAACGGTCGTTGAGCTGGATCGAGGAGGCTAAACAAGGGGGGGCGACCGTTGCGACAGGAGGACACGCCCAAGGAAATGCTTTGTTGCCGACGGTTATCCTTAATGCTGACCCTAAAATGAAGATTTCCTGCCAGGAAGTGTTTGCCCCGATTGTGCTTATTAATAAAGTATCATCACTTGATGAAGCCATTCAGCTAGTCAACGATTCTCGCTACGGCCTTCAGGCGGGAATCTACACCAACCGCCTTGATGCTGCATTAAAGGCTGCTGATGAACTCCATGTTGGCGGGGTCATGATTAATGACATTCCCACTTTCCGTGTCGACCAAATGCCATATGGCGGAGTCAAAGAAAGCGGCATGGGTCGCGAAGGAATTAAATATGCGGTTGAAGAGATGACGGAATTGAAGTTAGTAGTTATTAATCGCAATTAGGTAGTCTATTTTTTTAGAGCACTGTTGAAGGATATTGTTAATTTTAGCCACTGCTGATTGGTATGAAAGGCGCTCGACCCCTACGAGAGTATGTGGCCGAGGAGACTCTGAGGAAAGCGGGCACTGGAACGGAAACCAACAGCCCAATTAAAAGGGTCTTATAAAATCGTACAGAATTTTCAAAATGCAAGTTGACAGGTAGGAATAATATGACATATAATCTGATTATTAAAAAATGAATCAAAAAGCCGATCGGTAAACTGAAGGCATAACCTATGGAACACGGGGTTATGCCTTTTTTTATTCATTTTTTTAGAGTGAAGTTGCAAAAGTCAACTTTAAAACCGAGTTAACCTATATGTATAAAAGCAATTAAACAAACAAAAAGTCTTGCTGATCGTAAAAACGAAGGCTAGGGTTCAAAATAATTCTTTTATAGGAGATGATTGTATGACTGCTGTAGCCATTATTACCGGTTCACCGAATAATCACTCAAGGCTAAATGGATTGTTGGATTTCGCAGAAAAATATCTGGATGAAAGAAACATTCCCTTTGAAGTGATTAATGTCCATTCCCTGCCGGCGAAAGATTTGATTACCGCCAATTTTGATAGTGAGGAAATCCAACATGCCAATCAAATAGTGGAGAAGGCTGGGGGGATTATCATGTTAACACCTGTGTATAAGGCCTCCTTTTCAGGAATTTTAAAAACTTATCTTGATTTATTGCCGCAAAAGGCATTGGAAAATAAAGTGGTTCTGCCTTTAGTGATTGGAGGCTCATTTGGCCATTTATTAACCATTCAATATGCCTTAAATCCGGTACTAAATGAATTGGGAGCAAGCCATATCCTCAATGGTGTATATACGATTGATCAACAAATCCAACGAATTGGAAAAGACCAATTCTATGTACAGGAAGAACCTAAGCAAAGATTAAGGAAAGCTCTTGATGGATTAATGATTGGCCTAAACGGACCTTTGAAACTTCGATAGAAAAGGCAACTTTTTAATAGCTTCAGAGTTCAAATTGAAGGGAGATAGACTCAGGTGCCGAAGACCGTTTTAAGAATAGAAGATGATCCCAAGCCTATCATCAAAACGTCCTTGCTCGACAGCGAGTATTTAAATCTTCCAGATTTGGAATTTTATCAGCAGTGCCATCAACTCTATCACATCAATCGGGGGGTTTTTAATACCATCGATTATTGGTTTTTTGGATATGGTGTGATCCATATCATTTATCGAAGAATCTATATATTGGCTTTTCTTGATTTTGTAAAAGAGACGTACCCGAATCCCACTCCGCAAAAATTTATTAAATTTGGGCATGGTGGCTTGACCGTCAAACTGAATGAATTTATAAAGGCGAAAAAACTCAATCATAATTATGTGACCAGATAACTGGAGCAGCTTTTACAAAAGTTGCTCCTTTATTGTTTTTAAAAATATGGGTAGAGGAGACGTTTAAGGTGAAAATGAACAAACCGCAAATGAAACTAGGAGCCTTCTTTATGATTCCAGGCCATCATGTCGCAGCTTGGAGGCATCCTGAGAGCAGCACCGAACAGCTATTATCCTTCGATTTATACCGGAAACTAGCGGAAACAGCGGAACGTGGCAAATTTGATATGATTTTTTTCGCCGATGGAAATGCGGTGCATGACCGGAACGGCATTGGGATTGAACAAACCGTAAATGTAAGGCCGGATCCGATGACACTGCTCGCTGCCTTGGCGGTGGTCACCAAACATATCGGTTTAGCTGCTACCGCCTCCACCACCTATAACGAACCATTCCATTTGGCAAGGAAGTTTGCCACCATTGACCATTTGAGCGGCGGCCGTTCCGCTTGGAATGTCGTCACCTCGTCCGATGAGTCGGAGGCGCTGAATTTCAGCCAAGAGCGCCATTTGGTTCACAGCGCAAGATATGAACGCGCCGAGGAATTTGTGGCACTGGTAAAAAAACTTTGGGACAGTTGGGAAGATGATGCGCTCCTCATCAATAAACAGGCTGCTAAATTTGCCGATTCTTCCAAGGTCCATCAGGTAAATCATCAAGGGGAATGGTTTTCGGTCAAAGGACCATTGAACATCTCAAGACCTGTTCAAGGACATAGTGTCATCATTCAAGCGGGGTCATCGGAACCTGGCAAAGAACTGGCCGCCAAGACGGCGGAGGTCATCTTTACAGCATGGCAGACATTGGGGGAGGCGCAGATGTTTTACCGTGATGTGAAAGGCCGGTTACAAAAATACGGAAGGTCAGAGGATTCGTTAAAAATCATGCCAGGTGTTTTTCCCGTAATCGGCAATACCGAAAAAGAGGCTAAGGAAAAGAAACAATATTTGGTGGAATTAATTCCGGAACAAGTCGGGGTGGGCTTGCTTTCCGCCCTCATCAGCTATGATTTATCGCCATTTCCGGTGGATAAGCCGCTTCCGGATTTGCCTGATATCCGTGATATTAATGGAGCAAAAACAAGATTCCAGTTGGTAAAAGACCTTGGAGACCGAGAAAATTTAACCATCCGTCAATTATATCAGCGTGTCGCCGGTGCAAGAGGTCATCGGGAAATTAGCGGTACACCGATACAAATCGCCGACCAGATGCAGGAATGGTTTGAAAATGGGGCTGCCGATGGATTTAATATCATGCCGCCTTACCTTCCTGGTGGATTGGAGGATTTCGTCGACTCGGTGATTCCGGAATTGCAGAACCGGGGATTATTTCGCAAAGATTACACCGGTCAAACTTTGCGCGATCATTTGGGTCTGGAACGACCAACTAATGTGTTTCAAAAAGTCAATGCCTAAACCATCTAACGGAGGTGAAAGTGATCATGGCACTGCTAGAAATTAATCAGTTGAATAAATCCTTTGAAAAAGGTAAGGAAAAGAATCATGTCTTGAATGATATCAATTTGCATGTCGAGAAAGGCGAATTTATAACGATTATTGGTCCCAGCGGATGTGGAAAAAGTACCCTTTTAAAAGCGATTGTCGGTTTGGATACAGAATACTCCGGTGAAATCAAGCTAGATGGTGAAAGGGTGAGGCGGGCGGGCATTCATCAGGGGTTTATTTTTCAAGAACCCCGCCTGTTCCCTTGGCTTTCGGTCGAACGGAATATTGCAGGGAACCTGCCGCTCAAACGACCGGAAGTGAGAGGGAATGTGGATAAGCTGATCAAGCTGGTCAGACTGGAGGGCTTCGCAAAAGCCTACCCAAAAGAACTTTCGGGAGGGATGGCACAGCGTGTGGCGATTGCCAGAGCCCTGCTCCGAAAACCAAAGATTCTCCTGCTGGATGAACCCTTTGGTGCATTAGACGCTTTTACCCGCTCCCATATGCAGGAGGCATTAATCGATATTTGGAGGGAAGAGAAAACATCGATGGTTCTGGTCACACATGATATAGATGAAGCCATCTATTTGGGGAATAAAGTGATTATTATGAGTGCCAGGCCTGGAACGGTCCAAAAGATGATTCCGATTGATTTACCGTTTCCGCGCAAAAAAACGACAAAGGCCTTCCAAGAATTCCGTCAGCTCGTGCTGGGTGAATTTGAAAAAGTGGATGAATTAGAATTAATCAATAGTGCCGGAATATAGGGGAGGTTGAAAAAGTGAGTAATGAATCTGCAATTTCATTGGAAAAGGTTAAGTCTTCCGAGAAAAAGGCGATCAAAAGCAACCGTGATAATGGACGTTATTGGGTTATTCTGAAAGGATTTATTTTACCTGTTTTGATTATCGGAATCTGGGAACTGACAGGAATATTCGGGCTGATTTCCGAGACATTACTTCCAAGGCCAAGTGTGATTTTTATGACGTTCGTTGACTTGTTAACCACTGGGGAATTATTGGGCCATTTGCAGATTAGCTTATACCGGGCTATAGTTGGCTTTTTGGTGGGAGGGGCCTTGGGGCTTCTGGTGGGATTGGCCGTCGGATTTAATCAAAATGTGGAACAAACTCTCGACCCGACATTGCAAATGATCCGAACCATTCCAACGCTAGCCGTCATTCCGCTATTTATTTTATGGTTTGGGTTTGGCGAGCTGTCCAAAATATTATTAATCGCAAAAGGGGCCTTCATTCCTCTCTATGTGAACACCTTTTTGGGCATCCGCAGTGTGGACTCCAAATTGTATGCTGTTTCCAAAGTGCTGGAGTTTAGCAGGTGGAAACAAATAACCCTGTTAATTCTGCCCGCGGCCTTACCGAATATTCTTTTAGGATTGAGATTATCAATGGGTGCTGCCTGGCTTTCATTAGTCGCTGCAGAATTGATGGGGTCAAGCCAAGGTGTGGGCTATCTTATCACCGATGCCAGGCAATTTTCCCAAACGGCTATTGTTTTTGTAGGGATTATCATCTTTGCAGTTTTCGGAAAACTGTCTGATTCACTTGTGAAATTATTAGAAAGAAAATTATTAAAATGGCAGGACAATTTTCAAGGATAATGTCTGAATCATGCACAGTCAGATTAACAAATTGGTTTGACTTCGGTTAAATCCGACTATTCAAATATGATAAATAAGTTAAACAAGGAGAGTTTAATATGATAAAGAAAAGGAAGCCGATTTACTTATACGCCCTATTGGTTTTTTTACTGTTGTTAAGCGCCTGCGGCAGTACGACCAAAAACGAAACCTCCGCAACGGCAACCAAGAAAAATGAAAACATTGTTGTGAATATTGGTGTTCAGGGCAAAACGGGTATTTTGCCGTATGCAAGGGAACACAAATACTTCGAAAAAGCCTTTGAAAAGGTGGGTGTCAAAGTAACTTGGAATGAATTTGCCAGCGGTCCACCCCATTTTGAAGCCTTGGCTTCCGGCAGGATCGACTTTGGGTCAGTAGGGGGCACACCCGTCATAGCCGGGCAGGCCGGCAATATTGACTTTAAAGCCCTTGCAGTTACCAGCGACGGAAAGAACGGCGACTCCATTATTGTGCCGAAGGGAAGTCCCATCAAGGAATTAAAGGATTTAAAAAATAAAAAGGTAGGCGTTGCCAAAGGCAGCAGCGCGTATAATTTCTTGTATATGGCTCTTGACCATGCCGGCTTAACGGATAAAGATATCGAAATCATCCAGCTTCAGCCAGATGAAGCACGCCCTGCATTGGATAATGGTTCTATCGATGCTTGGTCGATTTGGGAACCATATACAACTACTGCCGTGTTTCAGACGGGAGCGAAAGTACTGGTGACTGGAAAGGACCTTGATATTAATGCTCCGAGTTTTCTAATTGCGCGTACGAATTTTATTGAAGAACACCCTGATTTAACGGTTCTATTTTTAAAAACTTATGAAGAGGTACGGAAGGAATTTGTGGGTGATTTGGACGGAGTAGCTAAAGATATTGCAGAAAAACAAAGAATTGAGGTAGAAATTATCAAAACAGTGCTGGAAAAAAATACGCCAATATTGTCACCTGTTACAGATGAATTTGCCAAAGCGCACCAAAAACAAGCAGATTTCTTATATTCTGTCGGGGGTATTTCGAAAAAGCTGGATACGTCTAAAGTCATTGAAAACAAGTTCGTGGAAGAGGCTTTAAAACAGTAGGTACTTCCGGTAGTCGATAAATGACTGCGGAGGTTTCCGTAATCCAGTTATTACCTAATGGCTGTTGTAAAAGTAACACATACAAGCAGTCGCCCAGGTGGATAATACCCTTGTTGCTTTGCTATCGCAAAAAAACAAGAAGGAGTGTTATCCATGCCTTTTGGTGCACATGAAACAATGGAAGTACATGAAATACTTGCAGAAAAGATTAATATGATTAGCCACTTTAACCTTTATGCGACACAAGTAAAAAATCCGCAGTTAAAGGAAATAATCAAGCGTCATCAACAGGAAGAGGTAAATTCATATGATGTAATCGTGGCTTACACGCACGATTATCAACCATTTATGCCACTTCCTTCCAGTGCCAATATCAATGTCCAGCCGGAGCAAATCCAATATGGTTTAAATAATCCGAGCATGATTGCACCGGAAACCAATGCGGTTTTCAATGATTATGAAGTGGCATTGGCGATGCTTCATTGCCATAAAAACGGGGCTGCCAATGGGATGAAGGCCTCTTTGGAAATTGCCGATCCGAACCTTCGGCAAATGCTCATGAACGGGGCGGTCAACTGTGCGAATCAGGCCTATGAAGTCTTTTTATTCATGAACCAGCAAGGCTACTATCAAATCCCGCAATTGAAGGATCACACGGCCAAAACGCTTCTTCACAGCTATCAACCGGTAAGTGAGTCGGTTAAAGCCCAATATGTGGTTCAACCTGGGCAAACTCAGGCTTATGATCCATCCATGGCCTTTTTCCAACAAACCAATCCTTCTGCCTTTTCTATGAATGCAGGCCAAGGCATGGCAGGGAACATGCCAATGGGGCAACAGGGCCAAAAGATAAAAGCGAACGGCATGGCACAAGGGATGATGGGCTATCATCCAAATATGAATGCCCAAGGCCAAATGCCAATGGGGAATATAAATCCTGCTGCCTTCCAAGGGAACATGCAACAGAATACTAATAATCAACATCAAATGGGACACTAAAAATATGGACGCCAGAGGGGACGATTTATAGTCACGCTGGCATATTTCAAAAAGTGAAGCTGGAATATATTGACTATCAGGCTTGTTTCCGTTTATAGTAGAACCATACTTGGTGGTCTCTGACAACAATATGATTTTAACCAATTGGTCAACCAAAGGTTCCTGTTTTTATTAAAAACAGGGACCTTTTGCTATTTTAATAGGCAACGCAATTTATTCATACTATTTTAATAGGAACAATATGATTAAAAAAGGGGGGCAAAGAATCAGTTATTAATTCACATTAGAGTAACTGCGAATAGTTTGCACAATGCATTGTAATCAATTCTCGCAGATTATCAGGCACTAAATCCTAGTTATTGGCTAAATATTTTAAAAACAAGATGAGAGGAGAAATGTTCATGTCCAAATGGTTTGGAACGGATGAGTCCTTTTATCCATCACCGAAGTCCGCAATGGAGGCACCTCCAGAAAAAATCGCTTATGTTGCATTATTAAAACCGGATGCAATTGGGGTCATTGACCTGGACCCGGATTCTGCGACGTATGGCCAGCTCATTAATAAATTGGTCCTGTCCGGGGAAGGGGAGGATGAACTGCATCACTTTGGATGGAATGCCTGCAGTTCTGCCCTGTGCCCGACAGCGTTTCATCCTCAATTGGAGCGGCGTTATTTAATTCTGCCTGGTATCCGCTCTTCCCGAATTTATATAGTGGATACAAAACCGGACCCGAGGAATCCAAAGATAGTCCGGACGATTGAGCCTGAGGAAATTAAGGAGCGTACCGGCTACAGCCGCTTGCACACCGTCCATTGCGGACCTGAAGGCATCTTTATCAGCGCCCTCGGTTCAGGAGAGGGAAATGGGGGCCCAGGCGGCATCCTTGTATTAGATCACTTTAATTTTAATGTATTGGGGGCATGGGAAATCGAACGCGGACCGCAGCATTTTGCCTATGATTTCTGGTGGCATATCGCCCATGACGTAACCATCACCAGCGAATGGGCCACTCCTGATCTTTTCGAAGATGGCCTAAATCTCGAGGCCTTATCAGATAGAAAATATGGCCATCGTCTCCATTTCTTCGACAGCCGTTCCAGAAGGCATATCGGAGAAATCGATTTTGGCGACCAGCATCAAATGGTGTTGGAACTTCGCCCCGCCCATAATCCAAAGAAAACGTATGGGTTTGCCAGTGTGGTAATTGATGTGACCAATCTGGCCAGCTCGATATGGACTTGGTACCAGGATGCTGGAGAGTGGAAGGCAAAGAAGATTATCGAAATCCCTGCTGTGCCAGCCGAACCTGATCAGCTGCCGCCGGCTCTTAAAGGGGTTGCGGCGGTGCCGCCGTTAGTGACCGATATCGTGCTCTCACTTGATGATCGTTTCCTTTATGTTCCTTGCTGGGCCGCTGGGGAACTTAGACAATATGACGTCAGTGATCCGTTTAACCCAAAACTCACTGGAACCGTAAACATAGGGGGAATTGTCAATCCAAAGCCGCATCCAAATGGAAAAATGATTACCGGTGGACCACAGATGGTGGAATTAAGCAGAGATGGTAAAAGACTCTATTTCACCAATTCTCTCTATAGCACTTGGGACGATCAATTTTATCCGGATGGCATCGGTGGTGCAGTGGTGAAAGTGAATGTCCATCCTGATGGAGGCATGGACATCGATCCAGATTTTCTCCTGCAACTGGCTGGCGAAAGGGCCCACCAAATCAGGCTGGAGGGCGGAGATTGTTCTACTGACACCTTCTGCTACCCGTGATAGGAGGCTAAGAGATCATGGGAACTTTTCATGAAGGAAGCCAAGTCGTGCTGGCATCCCTGCTTGGGGCATTCCATGGATTAAACCCAGCGATGGGCTGGCTGTTTGCGGTGTTTTTGGCCGTCCAAAGGGGAGACCGGCGAGTATTGTTTTTTTCGGCGGCCCCCATCGGCTTAGGCCAAATCATGGGTGACGGGTTGATTGTGCTGCTGCAGACCTACGCGCGGTTTCAGTTTCCATTGCATATAGTTCACATCGTTATGGCCTGTATCGTTTTAGGATATGGCATTTACCGGCTGTTCAGGTATTTTCGGCATTTTAAATGGACTGGCGGCTTGAAGGTGGGCTATGGGCAGCTCATCCTTTGGTCGTTCTTGGCTGCATCCACCCATGGGTCGGGGTTGCTTCTGTCTCCATTTATTTTGGGGGCGGACAGCATCGGTGAAATTATTCCGCTCTATATTTTTCATGAAGTGGCGATGCTTGCTGTGATGATATTGGCAGCCGTAATAGTCTATCACATTGGTCTGATGGACATCCGTAAATACTTTGTTAATTTTGATTTAATCTGGGCTGTTTTATTGATATCCGTTGGGCTAATTTTATTATTTATGAATGTAAATATCGATCATGGATCGCCTGGACACATTCATCAGCACATCCATTAAGATTTCCTCGTGTCTTTTGCTGCATTAATGTTAAACAATAAAATTATTAATCAAAAAAAAGCAGATTTCAAATCTGCCTTTTTTTATGCTAGAAATTGTTGACCATATTTTCCATGATCATTTATGGCGGGATCTTCCACTTGAATGGTCGAATGGAGAATGCCGTATTTTTTTTTTAATAAATTGGTAATTTGTGAGACTGTTATTACGGAATCGCAGCTTTCCTTTATAAAGACATGTGCCGTAAACGAGTAGTGATCCGTTGTCACAGTCCAAAGATGCATTTCGTGTACATCAGCCACCATGTTGATTTCCAAAATGTCTTGTTTGATTTTATCAAGATCATATGGCTCGGGGACTGATTCCATTAAAATCAGATAGGATTCCCTGAGAATTTTAAAACCACCGATCAGTATGACGGATCCAATTACCATGCTGATAATCGCATCGATGATGTTAAAACCCGTATAATAAATGAATATCCCAGAAACGATGACACCTACAGAATTCAGTAAGTCCCCGATAAAGTGCCAGAGGGCACTTTTTATATTAAGGTTGGCTTCCTGCTTCGTGCTCCGGGTCAAAATAATAGTAAGGATGATATTAACAATAAGGCCAATAATCGCTACCGAGAGCATCAACCCGAGTTCAATTTCTCTTGGGGTAATCAGCCGCTTAATCCCCTCAACGAAAATGCCGATGGCGATGACAGCCAAAGCAAGTCCATTGAGGAAAGAGGCGAGGATTTCAAACCGTAGAAACCCAAAAGTATACTTTTTATTGGGCCTTTTAGTCGACAAATAAATGGCTGCCATGCTGAATCCCAAGGCTATGACGTCGGAAGCCATATGTGCTGAGTCTGATAATAGAGCCAAGGAATGGGATATTAGGCCGCCGGCCACTTCTACCAGTGTAAAAAATAAGGTCAAAAGTAACGTAATCCATAAAGTTTGTCTCGACTTCTGTTGGCTTTTCACATGGTTCAGATGATGAAAATCATAATCCGTCATTTTTACTTCCTCCTCTGGGTATCACCCTCAATTCCATTATATTCCTACCCAGAAGCCGATTCAATTATAATCGAGAAAATATTTTTCTAATTGAGAATTAAAATCATGTATAAATGCCCATAAAAATAATTGATTCTCATTATTAATTAGAATAATTATAAAAACTGTTCGCTGTATCGTTGTACTCTACTGTAATGAGGGACAGGCCCTTGCTAAGGTAATACGTTACTGCGGTGGAGCAGCGACTATTAAAATCTAGTCATAAAGTTTTTGTTATTTTAATTGGATGTAAATAGGACTATTACTGGTTTTAGTAAGTGTGAATAATTATTTGGCAACGGTGCCTTGGATGCAGGTTTTTTTGTATCAAATATACCTTTTTCCTTCTTTGAAGAACGTGAATGAATTGGAGTGATTTCCAAATGTCGTTTATTAATGCTACTTTTTTCGAGTTGAAAAAATCCGCCGCCCTTTATAGGCAGCGGCAGATGAAAGTTTTTATTCTTTTAATAATGACCGGATAAAAGAACGTGCTCCGTCTGACATCTCACGGTGAATGGGATGGAACAAATAACAAGTTGAATATAAAGGATCATTTATGCAGTGGATGATTTCTTCTTTAGTAAAATGTGGCCGGTAGCGAATCGTTATTCCATCATAGGCATCGTGTGTTTCTGGAGTGAAATGCGGATCTCTTGGATAGGTGTGAATTCCTACCCCTAATCTTTTAACCAGATTCACAAATACAAGTTCTTCAATGCTCCATATTGTTGTTTCATTCAGGTTCTTTTCTACGGTGCCGATTTCCTCAAATGAGAGAATCTTTTTTACTAATTGCCTGCTAAATGTTTGAGAAACATTAAAAACACCAAGGTTAGTAAATCGTTCACTAAGAAAGATGTTTTTCCAAGGTTCCCATTCATATTTCGCGCATTTGGCAGTTGGCCAGTCTTCACCCCTATACCCTGCATCGACACCTAAATAATCTTTGCCCTCCATATAATTGAATAAAAATTCTTCAAAACCCCTTCTTGCAAATAAAGCATCAGAGTCAAGACTAATCAAATAATCATAGTCAAAGTTTATATCTTCGAGCCATCTCATTACTTCAAGCAAATAAATGGCTTGTAACCCATAAACAATTTTTCTGCTTGTAGGGCAGACTAGAAGGTTCAGACCTTCGCAAAGTTCAGGATCTTCACCACCGTTATAGAGGACAATAGAACTTTTAGGGCAGAAATATTGAATATTCCGAATCATATCTTCTACGCTAGACCTGTTTTCATGCACCAAAACGGCAAAGCAGATTTTCTTGATGATGATCACCTCACAACAACATTGAAATGGTTTAAGAGTCATATTCCGAATATCTAATATAGGATATGCCTTAAAAAAAAGAATGCTTATCCAAATGTCCCTATTAAAAACTTGGAACGGGGACAGTAACCATCGTGTTAAAGTATTCATTTGCTTTAGATGTGCAAACTGCCCCTCACGAAGTGACAGGGCAGTTTTTATTTATAGATTATACTTTCCTTTTATAATTTCTACCTTATACCATGTAAAGGGTCCATTTTCCATCATCCAAGTAACGGTTAGTTTGGTCGGAATCTTAACTCCATCTATGGTGTTGCTTTCTATCGCTTGTCCGATACATTTTATCGGTCCAGAGGTATCATCGCTCTCTTTAAATCTCCTGGCACTGGCTTTAACGAAGTTTCCTGAATCATCAAAGTAAAAGGTAGCTGAGCCGCTCACACCCTTATAATCCAATGTTGCTTTGGCGGTCTTTTTGTCTATGTCCTCCCATGAAATGTAAGGGTTGAGCGCAGCCGTGGGGTACCATGGCATCTCCAGCAAGAACCGCTGTAATGTCGATTGAGTGACTTTTTCACTACCCGCTATGTCCACTAACGGCAATAAACCACCGATTTTGATCAGCATTTCCGCCTTTCCATCCATATATTTATCCCTCCCGGCTACCTGGATAATAGGAAGGATCTTCATATGGACCTTCCAAAGGAAGCCGGGTGAATAGGTGGTTACATACTGCTCAGCGATAGCAGGAGCCCACTTTTTTTGATCCGGCTTTAATTTCATTTCTACCTTTTGCTTGAAATAAGCGTTTTGTATACTGGGCCGTCCGATGACCCCGATTTGCCTTAGCCACTTTTGTACAGACGTAGGTAACGGGGTGAGCATTTGTTCTGTTATCAAAGTTGTTTTATTAGAAGATCTTGCAGACTTGAGGAGTAATTGAACTTCCTTTTTTGCTTGTGCATTAAAAATCCAGTCTGCGTACGAGAAAATAGCGAATATGAAAATCAAGAGGTTGGGGAGGCTCCCAAACTTAGCATCTTGCCATGAAATGACAATCAGGGTTTGGGAGATTAAGACGGCAATAAAGCAGTAAAGCCAAACTGTATGGTTTTTTAAGACATAAAGAACAGCCACCGTTAAAAACAAGACCGCGGTTACGAGCCAAATAACCCCAATTGGCCTTGAAATATATCCGGCCAATTGCTCAACTTCCTTAATGTTAAAGGCTTTCACAAAACCAAGTAAATGTATAAGCCCATGGAGCACAACAATAATCAGGAACAGAATCCTCTTCATATCATGACCCCCTTTTCTTTATTCTATATTTTTCTTGAAGCATCAAAAAAATAAGATGTGACGAATTTGTTAAGATTTCAAGCTATTAAAATCCGCTGAAGCCAAGAAACTATCTTAAGAGTTATGTAAGAATTGATTAATAAAAGAGATAATTTTATCGGATAGAATAAGAATCAGTTTAAGGAAATGGTGCAAGTCGCCAAAAAACAAAAAGGATGGGATCATGATGAAAAAATGATAACAGCTTCAATGGTATTTATTACCTTATTGGCGGCAGGATGTTCTGTGGAACTCGATACTTCCAAGTCTACCATTGACTCAAATCCAATAAGTTGGAACAAAAAGCGGATAGACTGCAATATGAATTTGATGACGTCATGGCACTTGGCAACGAACTGGAAAACGACCAAACCATTAAAGCAAATGATTAAAAAAGGTTAGCTAAGGAAATCAGCGATTTATTGCCTGCGGTCGATGAAATTAAGAATGCAGAAACTCCAGTAATCGGAAAACCAGTGTAGGATTTTGAAACTGAAAAGTTTGAAGAAAAGGAACAAGTGTTGGAAAAAATTAAAGGTACGCTGAAGATGGCAGAGCAACGAAGGAAGATGTGGCAAAATAAAAAGAGGCATTAGCTGCTGACATTAATTTCAGCCTGTTTAACTAAACGGAACGAGGTATTTCTGTTAAAAAGGAATACCTCGTTTTTTGTTTCATGAATAAATCAAGATACAAATCCAATACAAAATTGGGATTGTAATCAGACACAACAAAGTTGTTAAAAGGACTCCAAAAGAAGCAAATAAGGCATCAGCCCCGTATCTTTGTGAATAAAGTGAAACCGTTGAGGCAGACGGCATCCCAGAGACAATCACTGCGGTGGCCAGTAAGGGAAATGGGACGGAAAAAGCGGCAAACGGGAGCAAAAACAGCGGGATGACCAGGAGTTTTGCAAAAGCGGACGTCCATAAGTATTGATTTTTAAGCGAGGTTAAAAAATCCTTGTAATTGGCATTGGCAACTAAACTGCCAATCAAAACCATCGAAAGGGGAACCGTCATCATTCCGACGCTTTCTAGCCCATTTGCCACCATTACGGGCCATCCCAACGGTGAAAACATCATGATTAGGCCGATGAAGGTGGCCACAATGCCTGGATTGAAAAAGATATTTCTCCAGTTAATCCGGTCTTTATTTTTAGTAAATAAATAGATTCCGTATGTCCAAATAAGAATGAAATAAAAAAGATTAAACATCGTGGCTAACACGATGCCCTTTTCCCCAAACAGGAGATAGCTAACGGCATATCCGATGAATCCTTGATTGCCGAAAATGGTCAGGCCTTCATAGGCACTTTGCTGCGCATCCGGCAGCTTCGAGCGTTTTCTCATCCAGGCTGCCAACAAGCAGGAAACCGTCAAGATAAAGACCGACATAGTCACCAGCAAGGATAAATCTTTTACCAAACTGTAAGAAAAAGAAATATCTAAGGAAAATAAAATAAGGGCTGGCAAGGTCCCGTATAGAATTAGCTGTGTCATTACCTCGTTGGCATGTGTGTTCAGCGTTCCAGTTTTTCTTAAAATAAAACCTAACAACGCGATACCGTACAAAGTGACCATTTCTTGAGAAAATCCCCAAACCGAGCTCATAACGATTTATCCCTCCTACATTATCTTATTAATAACAGGCTAATGGGTGTGTTTATGGGACCTTAAGGATTTATTTGAATATTATCACTGCCTTTACGAACCTGCTCGGGATAATTCCTCCTGCCTGTACATATAATTTACCAATTCTTTGGTAATGGGAATTTTTGATTATTTTCATAGGAGGAAAATTTCGATATGGCCAACACAAAAGATTTTGAGTTAACTGAACAGGAAATAAATGATGAACTTTTGAAAGAACTGGGAGAATTTTCACTCCTTGAAGCGATATTCGGAAGGCGTTCACGCCGGTTCTTCCTCGGGGCCGAGATTCCAGATGGACCGCTGGCTTACAAATCCAAGCATGAGCCGGTCCCGCTGAACAATTTTGAAAAACTGCTGATTTTATTGGGTGTCAGTGGTGTGACGGGCTGGCATCATTCAGTGACAAGACATGACCGCTACAAACCGCATCTCTCCAATTATTCCGGTTCGGCCTCTGGCCGGACCCATCCGTCAGCTGCTGGTTTTCATACATCAGAAGTGTTTTTTACTGACGATACAGGCACCTATATTTTCCGAAGCCGTGATTTTGCCCCGGAAGTGGAGCGGTCTGAAACTGGACAACTGTCTACTAAAGAAATGTTGCTAGCTCATCGCAAAAGAATTCAAAAACTATCGGATAAACGCCTTCATATTCCGAATTACGAACCCTACATGGAAGGCCATAATTCTTGGGTAGCTAATCAGCCTGGAACGTTTTTAGTGTTTCCGGTCGGTGATTTGGCGCAGCACACGCTGTTAAATCTATGCTTTTACGTGCAAAATGGCTTGGCGATTTATGACGATATTCATAATCGGAAAATTCCTGGTTTAGAAAAATATAAACACCTTGTTGATGTGGACAATCCAGTCCCGCTTAGTTTTTTGGACCAGTATTCACTGGCGGAACTGTCCGCAGAATTGGCCACAGCCACCTATTCAGGTATGCTCTTGCAACAGGCAATTGGTCTTGGCGGCTGGATGTTTGATGGTATAGACAGGTTAACCGTGTTAGGCGCTAGTGGTGACCCGGACGTTCCGGGACTTGGATTCCGCTATGATACCGATGATCGCTGGGCCATCCCGAACCCTACAGGCCTTGAAGGGGTGTTTACTTCCTTTACACCACCACATTATCCGACAATGAGGGACGCGGTCGATGCACTAGTGGAACGAAAATTTGGCAAGGGTGGACCATTCCATCCGGACACACCAGGAATATGGAAAAACCCGGAGAAGGTTCGCGTCAGTGCGCAAATCCATGATGAAGAATTTAAAGACATTATCAGCATCCAAGCCCAATACATGTACGACACATTCGGAAAATTCCCAGCCACCAACCCATCCGTCTACTCCCTAATGTACCTGCAATCACACCACCTAGACCTGGACTATTACGACCACCTATTCCAACCCAACTCCTATCTTACCACCCATGCCGAGCATCTAAAGAAATGGCACGGGAAAAAATAGTAAAAAGGGAGGGAAGTCCCCGGCACTGCACAGCATTAACACGCTGAGGGCCTGTCCCCCGCTACGATACAGCATTAACGCACCGGGGGACAGGCCCCCGCCACGGTACAGTATTAACGCACTGGGGGACAGGCCCCTTGAAAGGAGTCGAGATGAGGTCTACTGATTATTCGCGAATTGCAGGAAGGTATGATAGGAATCGGTATCGGGTTGAGGAGGTAAGGGTTGATTGTGATTTAAAGGAATATATGGAGGGGCATCCCCAGCCTCATTATGATGTTTTGGATTTGTCTTGTGGGACGGGGCTTTATCTGGAGAAACAGATGGGGGGGTTTGCCGCGTCCCCGGTGAAGTGGCATGGACTCGATGCTTCGGGTGAAATGCTGAAAAAGGCCAAGGAGAGGGCGAGTAATGCGAAGTTAATCCAAGCGTTGGCGGAGAGTATGCCTTACGATTTAGAAACATTCGACTTCATTTTCAATAATTACGCGTTCCACCATTATTCCCAAAAGGAACAAGTGCTGGATGAGATCGCACGTGTGTTAAGAAAAGGCGGAATCTGCAAATTACATAATATCTCCATTCACGAAATGCCCAAGTGGTGGATATACCAGTACTTTCCTGCCGCCTATTATGAAGATCTAAAAAGATACTGGACCAAAGAAGTCCTGTATCACGAACTCCAATTAAGAGGTCTTACTGTGAATTTACAAATCACCTATCGTATGGAACAAGTCCGTGTAGCCGATTATCTGGGATTCGCAGAAAATCGCGATATTTCGGTGTTGACCTTATTATCCGACCAAGACTATCAACTAGGCCTTGAAAAAATGCGTTATGAAGTAACCGCTGACCCAGAAAAAACCATAGTCACGGACTTTGCTGAACTTTTTTGCCTGGCTGAAAAATAGATTCTTAAAACCACCCGGCCGCCAATAGCTGAGTGGTTTTTTTAATAGGTCTCTGCTTTCTGTTCCCTCCTGATGAAGGATTTAGGTCTTTCTGGCTAAACCAATAGCAGGAATCCGGAATAGGTTAATTTTTTCAGGAATATATATTTAAAAGGACAACCAAAGATTAATGAATAAACCGAAGGGGGGAGTATTGAACCGGATTATGGACTATTTTTCATTAGCGGTCATTCCAGGGGATGGAATCGGCCCAGAAACCGTCAGGGAATCTTTGAAACTTTTAAAAATCATGGAAGAAATTCATGGGGGAATCCACTTCGATATCCAAATGTTCGATTGGAACTGCCGGTATTACATAAAGCATGGGAAAATGATGCCGGAAAACGGACTGGATATCCTGCAAAACTTTGACACCATCCTGTTTGGCGCTGTAGGCGACCCCAGTGTCCCGGATCATATTTCCGTGTGGGAACTGATTTTACCCATCCGTCGTGCATTTGATCAATACGTGAATTTACGTCCCATTAAATTGCTTAGGGGATTGGATAGCCCGCTCCGGGGGAAGAGCCATGACGAGCTTGATTTCGTGGTGATCCGTGAAAATACAGAAGGCGAGTATTCAAACATGGGCGGCCGGCTTTATCAAGGAACTCCTCATGAAGTGGCCATCCAAAACAATGTGTTTACCCGTTTTGGTACGGAAAGAATCATCCAATACGCCTTTTCCTATGCGGAACAGCATAAACAAAAACGATTGACAGTTGCAACCAAATCGAATGCAATGAATTTTTCGATGACCTTTTGGGATGAAGTCGTAAAAGAAATTAGTTCCCAGCATCCCTCCATTGAAACCAATCTTTACCATATCGATGCCCTGGCTGCTTACTTCATCACAAAGCCGGAATATTTTGAAGTTATTGTGGCCAGCAATTTGTTCGGAGATATTCTTACGGATTTAGGAGCGGCCATTGTAGGCGGTTTGGGGTTGGGACCGTCCGGAAATATCAATCCTGAAAAAAAATACCCATCCATGTTTGAACCAATTCACGGTTCAGCTCCAGATATTGCAGGACGGGGAATAGCCAATCCGATCGCACAAATATGGAGCATGGGGATGATGTTGGACCATCTAGGCTACAAACCACTGTACGATATGATTCTAAATGGCATTGAATCCGTTTTGTTAGAAGGAAAAATTCGAACACCGGATATAGGAGGAAACGCCAGAACGGCTGAGCTTGGGGATGCCATTGCCGAATCAATCATGAACAGTGTTTAGGTTTACTTTTAAGAAAGTGAGGGGAGACCATCATGCGGTTACAAAATAAAGTGGCAATCATAACAGGGGCAGGAGGTGGAATGGGACAAGCGGTGGTACAGAAGTTTTTGGATGAAGGAGCAAAAGTGGCCGCTTGCGATTTGCAAATAGGTGATTCATTGCAGCAATTGTCCAATCGGCAAGACCAAGCCCTACTAATCCAAGCAGATGTTACAGAATCTGTTCAAGTAGAAAAAATGGCAGAGCAAACGCTGCAGCATTTTGGCAGAATCGATATTTTAGTCAACCTTGCTGGTATAGCCCAGTCTGCTGCTCCAATAGAAAAGGTAACCGAAGAACAGTGGGACCGGATTATGGCTATTAATACAAAATCCTTGTTTTTAACAGGTCGTGCCGTGATTCCTTATATGAAACAGCAAAAAAGCGGATCAATTGTCAATATCGCCTCCATTTCCGCCGTTAGGCCAAGACCAGGATTGAATGCATATGTAGCGTCAAAGGGGGCCGCCCTTGCCTTCACGCAGGCGCTAGCGATTGAACTAGCCGAATACAAAATTCGTGTGAATGCCGTCAATCCAGGACCGGCAGAAACAAACATGCTGCAGCAGTTTGCAGCTGAAGGTACCAATGCAGAAGAAGCGAAGGAAACTGTTTTCCAAAAAAGCGTTCCCTTGGGTGAACTCATTCAGCCTGATGATATCGCCAATGTACTGGTATATCTATGCTCCGATGAAGCCAGCAGAGTAACGGGGGCCATATTTAACATTGATGGAGGCCGGGGAATCTAAAGCCATAAACAAGGGTGTTAGAGGAGTGAACTGATGAAAAAGAAACAAATGTATGTTAATGGGGAATGGACGGACAGTCAATCTGGAGAAACACTTCTGGTCTATAATCCGGCAAACTTAGCCTACCTATACACCATTGCAAGAGGAAAATCAGAGGATGTGAATCGGGCCGTATCCGCTGCCCGCCTTGCCTTTGAATCCCAAGAGTGGCAAAGCTATAAGCCTCATGAACGGGGCAGGCTGCTATGGAAAGTATCCCAACTCATTTTAAGGGATCAAGAAGTGATGGCGGTAATGGAAACATTGGATACCGGAAAGCCCATTTCTCAAGCGAGAGTTGATGTAGAGGCCGGAGCCCGGTATTTTGAATATTACGCCGGGGTGGCTGATAAAGTGCTGGGAGAAACGATTCCCATTGAACCAGGGATTATTGATTTTACCGTCCGGGAGCCGGTTGGGGTAACAGCCCATATTGTGCCATGGAATTATCCCCTGCAGGTTGCTTCAAGAAGTGTGGCGGCAGCCATTGCCACAGGGAACGCTGTTGTCCTGAAACCGGCGGAAGACACTCCGGCTACCGCACTGAAACTAGCGGAGCTATTCGAAGAAGCTGGACTGCCGAAAGGGATTTTTAACGTGGTGACCGGCTATGGCTTTGAAGCAGGGGAGAGCCTCGCCAACCACCCGGATATCAACCACATCACTTTTACAGGTTCAGTCCAAACAGGCATGAGGGTGATGCAGGCAGCTTCTCGGAATGTAACACCTGTTACGCTCGAACTGGGCGGCAAATCACCCAACATTGTGTTTGCCGATTGCTACTGGGAAGATGCTTTGAATTGGGTGGTCAAATCGATTATTCAAAATGCAGGTCAAACGTGTTCAGCAGGGGCACGCTTAATTGTAGAAACATCCATGCACGAGAAGTTTATCGAAAAAGTAATCGAGAGAATGGAATCGCTGGTGATTGGTCCAGGTTTAACGAACCCCGATATTGGCCCGATCTTATCAGAAAAACAGTTTAACAGAATTGCAGAATATATGAAGTTGGCGAAGCAGGAGAAAATCACCATACGCACCGGCGGCGAAAGGGCCTATGTCGCTGGAGAAAATGGATATTTCTTTAAACCCACACTCCTCGACCACGTTCATCCAGACAGCCGTTTGGCAAAAGAAGAAATATTTGGTCCAGTCCTTAGCGTTTTTACTTTCGACACGGAAGAGGAGGCTCTCAAGCTGGCGAACGACTCCCCCTATGGGTTGGTAGCGGGGATCTGGACAAATGATATCGGGCGGGCCCACAGGTTGGCAAGCAAAATCCGTGCCGGGCAGATTTTCATCAATAACTACGGTGCCGGAGGAGGCATCCAAATGCCTTTCGGCGGTTATAAAAAAAGCGGCTTTGGCAGGGAAAAGGGACTCGAAGCACTTAGAAATTATACACAGCTAAAAAATGTGGCCATCAAATATTAAACAGCGACATCTATACTTTCGAAGAAGGGAGGAGGCCAATGACTCGAAAGATGCTTGAAGTAAAGGATCTGCGGACATCATTTTTTTCCCCCGAAGGTGAAATCCCTGCTGTGGATGGGGTGAATTTCCATTTGTCGGAGGGCGAAATCCTGGGTCTCGTCGGGGAATCCGGCTGCGGGAAAAGCGTCACATCTCTATCGATTATGGGCCTTATTCCAACAGGAAATGGAAAGGTGACTGGCGGGAGTATCCTGTTCCAAGGGGAGGAGTTGACAAAGGCCACCTCAAAAAGAATGAGGCAAATCCGAGGGAAGGAACTTGCGATGATTTATCAAGAACCCATGTCTTCTCTCAATCCGGTATTTACCATTGGCAGCCAACTAATGGAAGCCATCCGCACCCATAACAAACTATCGCGGGAAGAAGCTTTCAAGAAGGCAATCGAAATGTTAACTCTCGTTGGATTGCCGCGGGCAGAGGAACTGATAGATGAGTATCCGCACCAATTGTCAGGAGGGATGTGCCAGCGGGTCATGATTGCGATGGCCGTAGCCTGCGGTCCAAAAGTGCTGATTGCCGATGAACCGACCACAGCCCTTGACGTGACGATACAGGCGCAAATCCTCGAACTTATGAAAAACCTTAATCATGAGTTGAAAACATCCATTATCATGATAACCCATGATTTGGGAATCGTCGCCGAAATTTGCGACCGGGTCGCCGTCATGTATGCCGGAAAAATTGTCGAAGAAGGTTCCGTGGATGCTATTTTCCAGCAGCCGAAACATCCCTATACCATTGGGTTGATCCAATCCATTCCCGATATAAGGTATAAAAAAGACCGCCTCTATTCCATTCCAGGCTATGTGCCGAAACCTGGGACGATTAAACAGGGCTGCCCGTTTGCCCCGAGATGTCCGCATGTGTTTGATGATTGCAGGGTGGAAACCCCTGAAATGTCTGTCAGTTTGGATGGCCATGCTGTCCGCTGTTTTCTTCATGGGACGCTGAAGGAGGAAAAGCATGACCCAAACATTATTAAAAGTTGAGCATCTAAAAAAATACTTTCCGATTTCAGGCGGGATTTTTGGCAGGAAAGTCGGTGAGGTTAGGGCCGTTGACGGGGTGTCCTTTACCCTAAAGAAAGGCGAAACATTTGGACTGGTCGGCGAGTCGGGCTGCGGGAAATCAACAACGGGTCGAATGCTTCTCCGGTTGATTGAACCCAGTGCTGGAATGATTGAATTTGATGGAACCTCACTTACTGACTTATCAAAAAAGCAAATGCGGAAAAAGCGCCGCGATATCCAAATGATTTTTCAAGATCCATACGGTTCGTTAAACCCGCGATATACAGTCCAACAGATTATTGAACAGCCTCTTAAGGTCCATGGGTTGGGCACTCCAAAGGATAGAGCCCGAATCGTGGAGGAACTTTTGGAAACAGTCGGTCTTGATGCCTATGCCGCATCACGTTACCCCCATCAATTCAGCGGCGGCCAAAGGCAGAGAATCGGTATCGCCCGCGCTTTGGCGGTCCGCCCTAAACTGATCGTCGCCGATGAACCGGTTTCTGCCCTTGATGTATCGATTCAATCACAAGTGTTAAATCTGCTGAAAGATCTCCAGAGTGAATTTCAATTGACCTATGTTTTCATCTCGCATGATTTGGGTGTGGTCCGCCACATAAGCGACCGTGTAGGCGTCATGTATCTCGGTCGGTTGGTGGAAGTCGCTGACAGCGACCGTCTTTACGAGAATCCCAAACACCCTTATACCAAAGCCTTGCTATCCGCCGTTCCCGTCCCTGACCCCAAGAATAAATCCAACCGGATCATTCTGACCGGGGATGTCCCGAATCCAGCTAACCCTCCGGAAGGCTGCGCTTTCCATACTAGGTGCCCGCTGGCGGCGGACATTTGCCGAAAGGTACGGCCCGAATTCATAACGGATGACCAAGGCCATGCCGCCGCCTGTCATTTCATATAAATTTTTTTGATTGGCCAAATGGTAAGGAGGTGTAAATATGTCATATGGAAACATTACCGATGTACCTGGAATTAAAGTGGGTAATTTGGAAAACAAAGCGGCCTTAACAGGTTGCACCGTTATTTTAACTGAAAAAGGAGCAACGGCTGGAGTCGATGTAAGAGGCAGTGCCCCTGGCACGAAGGAAACCGACCTTTTAGACCCTATTAATCTCGTGAATGTCGTGCATGCGGTTTGCCTAACAGGCGGGAGCGCATTTGGCTTGGATGCCGCATCAGGCGTCATGCAATTTTTGGAGGAAAACGATATTGGACTCGATGTGGGAATTGCCAAGGTTCCCATAGTTCCTGCCGCGGCACTGTTTGACCTCCCTGTTGGAGACAGCAGGGTAAGACCCGATAAAAAAATGGGCTATATAGCTGCCCAAAATGCAGCGAGAGGGCCATTTTTACAAGGGAATGCTGGCGCCGGATGCGGCGCTACAGTCGGGAAAGCAGCTGGACTTGAGAGCTGCATGAAGGGCGGACTTGGCTCCGCTTCCATGGAAATCAGCGATGGGGTCTGGATTGGAGCAATTGTGGCCGTGAATGCCATGGGGGAGGTGAGAGACCCATCAACAGGGGGAATACTGGCGGGTGCTTATCTACGGGATTCACGTACGCTTGTTGAAAGTGTCGAGTACATGAGGGCGAACAAACGAAAACAGATCTTGCCGGGAGCCAACACCACAATCGGGGTAGTGGCGGTTAATGCCGATTTGACCAAAGCCGAAGCCAAAAAGGTTGCCCAGATGGCCCACAACGGATATGCCCGGACGATTTTCCCCGTTCATACCATGGAAGACGGTGACACCATTTTTGCCATTAGCACCGGGGGAAACAAAGTTTCCGTTGACCTGATCGGTGCGTTGGCCGCAGAGGTAATGACAAAGGCCATCGTCCAAGCTGTTAAAGCGGCAAAAGGGGTAGAAGGGATTCCCAGCTGGCAGGATATTGGCCCGTTTACATGAGATTAACAGATTGGTGGTTTAATCAATGAAAAAAGACAGACTGAAACTGATTGCCTTTGATTTAGGGTATACGCTTGCCTACAACCGGCGCGAGGAACATTATATGAATTTTTTAGAAAGCCAATCTATAACAATACCAAGGGAAAAAGTAGAAAAAGCCTATCACCTGGCGGATAAAACGTTTATGCGGTCCTATCAGGGGGTATTGGGTAACCCTCCACAATATTACATGCCCTGGTATATCGGACTGGTCAATTATTTTTTGAATGTAAAATTTGATCTGATTCATCAAGTAACCTTCATTATGGCACAAGGGAAACACAGTTCTTCCTATTGGCGGCCATTTCCATGGACTACCCATGTGCTGGACGCCTTAAAAAACCATGGTTACCGGCTTGCCTTGTTATCAAATTGGGATCTGACCTGCCGCAGAGTCCTTAAGCAAATTGGGGTTTATGATTACTTCGAACAGATTATCGTTTCATCGGAGTTAAACATCAGTAAACCGGATGCCGGCATTTTTAAATATTTATTGGATATCACTCACTGCGCCCATGATGAGGTATTGTATGTCGGGGACAATTACTATGACGATGTGGTGGGGGCAGGGAAACTGGGAATCCAGACGGTCCTGATCAACCGCTTCGGCCGGGAAGGAATTGAAGAGATTGAAGTTCCCGGCTTGGTAGAGAACACAGCGGAGCTTCTTACTATCTTGGGGTTGGAGGAGTATAAAAAAGACTTTTAAGGGGTGAAAAAGCAAATGCGCAAACGATGGTTCATTCTCGTCAGTTTGTTAACTATGAGTTTACTAGTAAGCGCGTGTTCGGGCAGCAGCACCAAGAAAGGCGAAACAGGGGGAGGGGGGAAGAGTGATATCAAGGAAATGAGTGTCCGGATTAATAGTGACCCCGATTTCCTTGACCCTCATAAAGCGGAAGCCTCATTGACCTTCCGCATGATGTTAAATGTATTTGAAGGGTTGTTTAACCCTTCTCCCGATGGCAGTGTTGAGCCTGCCATCGCAGAAAAATATCAGGTATCAGATGATGGCCTTGTTTACACCTTCACATTAAGGGACGGAGTCAAGTTTCATAATGGTGATCCTGTGACGGTCAAGGATGTGAAATACTCATTTGACCGGTTAATGGGAACCACTACAGGACAACCGCTGTCATCCGATTTTGCAAACGTTGAGTCGGTTGAAACCCCGGATGACAAAACCGTTGTCATGAAGCTGAAGAAACCGGACTCCACCTTCATTTACCGGCTAACGGCCGAACAATCGGCCATTATTCCGGAAAGCAATGATGCCAATCAAAACACGAAACCTATTGGAACGGGACCATTTAAATTTGTAGAGTATCATCCCGAAAACAATTTGATCATCGAAAAGAATAAAGATTATTGGAAAAAAGGGATCCCCTACCTCGATAAAGTGACATTTGTTTTTCAATCGGATAACCAATCCGCTTTATTAAGCCTGCAGGGCGGACAGCTGGATATCACGGATATACCGGCCCATCAGAAAGCAGAAGTGGAGAAGAATTTTACGGTGATTGAACAAGAAAGTAACGCTGTTTTTCTGCTCGGTTTTAATAACGAAAACAAACCTTTTTCCGATTTAAAAGTCCGCCAAGCCATTAATTACGCGATCAACAAAGATGAAATCATCGAGGGGGCATTTTCGGGATACGCCACCAAATTGGGCTCTAACATGAGTCCCATCATGGGCAAATATTACAAAAAGGGTCTGGAAGATTATTACCCAGCCAATGTGCAAAAAGCCAAGCAGCTGCTTGCCGAAGCCGGCTATCCGGACGGCTTTAAGACGACCATCACCATCTCCTCCCATGCCGAGCTCTATTCAGATGCTGCCCAAATTGTGGTTGAGCAACTGAAGAAAGTCGGTATTACAGCGGAAATTAAAGTAGTGGAATGGGCCAAATGGCTCGAAGATGTTTATGGCAAAAAAGATTATGAAATGACGATGATTGATTTTACTGGGAAGCTGGATCCTTATAAAATCTTGAACCGCTATGTGTCTACCAATAAAAGCAGTAACCTGATGAATTTTAATAATCCAGAATTTGATAAAATAATGGCCGATGTCGTTTTGGAAACGGATGAAGCCAAACAGATTGCCATGTATCAACAGGCACAGGAAATTTTAACGAAGCAAGCAGCCGCTGTGTTTATTGCCGATTATAAAACTTTGTGGGGGATGAATTCAAAAGTGGAAGGTTTCAAATCCTATCCTATCTTTTATATGGACATGGCGCATATGAAACCAAAGCAGTAGTCTATGGAAGCCTGGTTATCTGCCAAAATAGTCAGCTAACCAGGTTTTATGGTCAGGTTGGGATGACAGACCTGTCTATAAGGGAGTGGTAGATACTTGACGTATGTTGTCCGCCGTTTTTTACTGTTGGTCGTTACCTTAATTTTGATCTCTGTTATTACATTCCTAGTGTTTCAAATCCTTCCAGGCGACCCCGTCCGCACGATGTTAGGTCCGGATGCCGATGATACCCAAGTGGAAACACTTAGACGGCAGCTTGGTTTGGACCAGCCGGGCCATGTCCAATACCTGCATTTGGTGGAAGGGTTCTTTCAAGGGGATATGGGGGACTCGATTCGTTTTTCCCGCCCGGTCACAGGACTGATTATGGAACGGTTGCCCATCACGCTTTCCTTGGCCGTCATTTCCCTAATTATCGTAATACTGGTTACCATTCCGTTGGGGATTTTTACGGCGAAAAGAGAAAATAAATGGAGTGACTTTTTCCTTTCCTCCTTCACTCAATTGGGAATGGCTGTACCGACATTTTTTGTCGGGATGGTTTTGATTTTGTTTATCGGCATGAGTTTTCAATTTTTTACTACCGGAGGTTATGTGCCTTGGAGTGAAAGTATAATTGGTGCCATCGGTTCGCTCATTCTGCCCGCCTTGACAATCGCGCTCCCGCAAATTGCTATCAGTTTCAGGTATGTAAGAAATGCGATATTGGAGCAGTCCAAGCTGGATTACGTCCGAACAGCACGCGGGAAAGGGGTATCCGAAACAAAGGTCATCTATAAGCACGTCCTGCGAAATTCCCTGATTCCTGTTGTCACCGTGTTTGGCCTGATACTGGCCGAAGTGATTGCCGGCACCATTGTGGTTGAACAGGTCTTCTCCCTGCCTGGGATCGGGCGCTTATTAATTACCGCTGTCAGTTACCGTGATTTCCCTGTCGTGCAAGGGATTGTGCTTTATATTGCCCTTGTGGTAGTCGTGATTAATTTTATCGTGGATATCCTCTACGCAGTCCTCGATCCGAGAATCAGGCTGAAGTCGTGACAGGAGGGGGACAAGAGTTGAAACGCAAGAAAATCAATTTGAATTTACTGGTTGGCAGTATTGTTTTGCTGTTCTTTTTAGTGACGATGATCGTCAGTTTTTTCTACACGCCGTATGATGTGAACGCGATTGCCGTGAGCAACAAATTGCAGGCTCCCAGTCATGCTCATTGGTTCGGTACGGACCCCTTCGGCAGGGATATTTTAAGCCGGATTATGGCCGGAACGCAGACTGCCTTTTTTGTCGGAGCGGTCGTGACCCTGATTGGGGTGGTCTTTGGCACGTTGATTGGCGGGTTTGCCGGCTATGTGGGCGGCTGGATGGACGAAATCACCATGCGGGCGATTGACGCGTTAATGGCCTTTCCGGGAATTATTCTTGCGATTATGATTGTGGCGGTTTTTGGCACCGGAACGTTAAATACTGCGGTTGCATTGGGCATTTTGGCAACTCCAGGAATTGCCCGAATTGCCCGGAGCGGATTCATCCAAAATAAACAGCTTGAATATGTCACGGCCGCCAAGGCGGTTGGGGTCCATCCGCTAAAAATCATATTTCGGGAAATCCTGCCGAATATTTATTCCCCATTAATTGTGGCAGCATCGGTGGCTTTCGCCATCGCTTTGCTGGCAGAAGCTTCTTTGAGTTATTTGGGACTGGGCGTGCAGCCGCCTGACCCGAGTTTAGGCCGAATGCTGAAAGAATCGCAGGAGTATTTGACGACCAGCCCTTGGTTCACATTGGCGCCAGGAATCACGATCACTTTGTTGGTCCTTGGTTTTTACATGCTAAGTAATGGCATCCGGGATTTAACTGATCATCGGTCAAAATAAATCTTTGAGGTGAAGAGGATTGACTTTAACAATGGAAGAGCGCTTTTTGAGAGACAGTCAAAGAGTAATAGATTTGACACAAAAACTAGTCCGGATTCCAAGTGTCTACCGGCCCAATAAGCCGGATGGGAATGAGCAAAAAGTGGCTCTGTTTACGGCTGATTTTTTAAAAAGGCTGGGTTTGGAAGTTCATATTGAGGAGGTTGCGGCTGGCAGGCTGAATGTCATTGGGATATTGGATTCCGGTATTCCCGGAAAAACCATCCTCCTTGAAGGGCATACGGATGTCGTGACAGAGGGCGATCGGTCGCAATGGAATTATGACCCGTTTGGCGCGGAGATTATTGACGGCAGGATGTACGGCAGGGGGACGAATGATACCAAAGGGAATTTGGCCTGCGCCATCACGGCGGTTCAATCCATTTTGGAAGATACAGAGAATTTTAGAGGAAGAATAATTCTCTGTATCCCGTGTGATGAGGAAGACATGATGCTTGGCATCAAGCATTTTATCAAGCGGGGCTGGGCCGATGGGGTAGATGGCGCCATTATTTGCGAGCCGGAAGAAAATCAAATCTGTATTTCGCAAAAAGGGGCGATGCGTGTGCTCATCCGGACGTTCGGGAAAATGGCCCATGGGGCGATGCCTTTAAGCGGCATCAACCCGATTACCCGGATGGCCAAGATTATCTGTGAACTGGAACTACTGGAACGGAGAGAAAAACAGCGGGTGGGACGTGACCCTGAACTAGGCTGGCCGAGTATTACCCCGACGATTCTTCAAGCACCAGTGACCGGGGATCCGCAAATCAATGTGATGCCGGATCATTGCATGGCCGCGCTTGACATCAGGACGATACCGGGTCAGGACCACGAGCAGCTTACAGCCGATATCCAGTCTATTTTGGATCGGCTTTCACAAATTGATCCTGACTTTAGGGCGGAGTTTGAGGTGATTGAGGACCGGCCGTGGACGAAAACAGACTCCAATCATCCGATTGTGACGGCGATTGCAGGGGCCTACCGGCAAGTCACTGGGCAGGAACCGGTCTATAATGGTGTTCCCGGCGCGACGGACGGAACATTCTTGCATTTGGCCGGCGTCCCGATTGTGACCACTGGTGCCGGCGACCGTGAGATTCCACACCATGTCAATGAATATGTGGATACTGAAGAATTGGGTATCACCACGCAAATCTATCGAACAGCGATCCTGAATTTTTTAAATGGGTAACATAAAAAGAAAAACAGGGCACTGGTCTTTCAGTGCCCATTTTCTGTGAAAATAATACTATTAAACTAAAAAATAAATAGAATTTTGCAAGGACACGGTGCCTTCCTTCATTAATTTTGCTAAATGAGCCTCCGTTGTTCGTTTGGCAAATTCAAAAACACTGGGATGGGGAGCTCCTGATAAATCATTCTTGTTAGTTTTTCAGAGGTTAGCTGGTTATGTTCTGATAGCAAACTTTTTATCTGGTTTTCACGATGCAGTCTCCGATTGATGACAAACTCAATGTGTTCATAAGGGTTCTCCACCCAGCCGCCATGACCTGGACCGATCTTAGTTATATCTAACCGTTTTAGTCTTGTTAATGTTTGCAAATAATCACCCATATCGCCGTCTGGCGGCCCTATCCATGACGTGCCTTCCGCAACAATGTTATCACCCGCTATCAGCACCTTCAAAGAGGGAATATAAAGGTTCAATTGACCTGAAGTATGACCTGGGGCGTGTAAAACAGTAATATTCTCATTCCCGACCTTGAGACCGTCACCATCTCGCAAAAAAGCAATTTTGGTCCATGGCGAAATCGCATCAAGGGTCGCTTGTTCTTCTTCTTGATGACAATAAACGGTAGGGGACCAGTGGGTTAATTGCCGCACTCCTGGGGCGTGGTCTGGATGGGAATGAGTAAGGACAATGCTAGTTGGCACGGCAAGTTCGTTTTTAGTTATGGCTTCTTCTAATAACTGCTTCGTTTCCGGCAGGTCATAGCCCGCATCCACCAACAGGGATTCTTGCTCATTGCCAATTAAATAACAGTTTGTCGTCGTATGGGGCATGATGGTTGGTGTATGAATAGGGACACGAATCATTTTAAACTCATTATTTGTCATCTAAAGCATCCTTTCATAGACAATACATAATAAATTTTATCTAATGTATTCACGATGAATTTGTGATATTCCTTCATCAATAGGCAAAAATCCACATTGAGGTACTAATACTTATTTTTCTTTAGAATAAAAGTTAGGTAGAATAGAAATAGATAAATCTTGGAAAAAGCATAGAGAGGTATAATCACATGAAGCTAAACACGGAATTATGCACCATCCTGGGGATTTCCTATCCTATCATTCAAGCTGGAATGGCCGGAGGTCCGACAACCCCTGAACTTGTTGCCAATGTGTCCAACGCTGGCGGTCTCGGAACATTGGGGGCGGCCTACATGAAGCCTGAAGACATGAGGTCTGCCATCCGAAAAATCAAGGAAAAAACCAATCATCCATTTGCCGTTAACTTGTTTTGTACAAATTGGACTGACCAGTATGACGGTATGGAAGACTCACAAAAGATTCTAAACGCCATAAGGGAAAAATTGCAAATTGAAAATAGCTCCGAACCAGTAAAAACGGCCAATTTTTTTGAAGAACAGTTCAGCATTATTCTGGAAGAAGATGTACCTGTCCTTTCAACTGCATTTGGTGTGCTTCCGAGTAATAAAGTATTAGAATTAAAGAAAAAGAATATTCTAATAACCTCGATGGTCACAACCGTTCAGGAAGCGTTAATCGCAGAGGAAAACGGGGCGGATATCATAGTGGCACAGGGAAGTGATGCCGGTGGGCATCGGGGAACCTTTGAAATAGAAACAAAGACCAACGGGGCATTGATTGGGACGTTTTCTCTGGTACCACAAGTAGTGGACGCCGCGAAAGTACCGGTAGTGGCTGCCGGTGGAATTATGGACAGCCGGGGTCTTGTTGCGGCTTTGGCATTAGGGGCACAGGGTGTACAAATGGGAACAGCTTTCTTAACGGCAATGGAGTCAGGGGCACATCCTGCCTATAAGCAGGCATTAATCAACAGCAACGAAGAAAGTACGGTCGTAACGAAAGTATTTTCAGGTCGACCCGCAAGAGGAATAAAAAATGAATTTATAAATGCATACGAGGCGGCAGGCATCTCCCCGGCTGATTTTCCTACCCAAAACACATTAACAGGTGATATCCGCAGGGAAGCGGCGAAACAAAACAATCCGGGATATATGTCACTTTGGGCCGGACAGGGAACAAGGCTTTTACAGCAAGGAATGCATGCAGCCCAATTGATCGATAGCCTGGTCGAAGGCGCGGAACGCATATTAAAAGCAAATTAAAAACATAATGGAGACATCTATATGGAAACTGAAATGCTAAGAATTTTTGATAAGGACAGAAATTTTGTGGGGGCCGCCACAAGGGCTGATGCCCATCGGCTTGGACTCTGGCATGAGGTTTTTCATTGCTGGTTCATTGGCCATGTGGCTGGTGTTGACTATATTTATTTACAAATCCGCAGTCACAGAAAAAAAGATTACCCCAACCTCTTGGATATTACGGCAGCCGGCCATTTATTGGAGGGAGAGACCGTCCAGGATGGAATCAGAGAGGTAAAAGAAGAGATTGGCATAGACCTTTTAATGGAAGACCTGGTTCCTTTAGGAATTGTTTCTTACAGTGCCATTAGTGAAAATCTAAAAGATAATGAACATGCCCATGTGTTTTTGTATGAGACCCATCAGGAGTTAGAGGATTTTATCCTGCAGGAGGAAGAAGTCTCAGGAATTTCCCGGATTCCATTTTCCTCGTTCTTTGAACTTTGGCTGGGGGAACTTGAACGAGTTCCCGTGGAGGGATTTAAAGTACAGGAAGATGGAAGCAGGATGAAGTTTTTACAGATTATGACTAAGACTCAGTTTGTCCAGCATGTTCCACCGTATTTTGAAAAAGTATTACCGGCTATTAAGGAATATTTACAACAGAAAAACTTATGAGAGATACAGGTTTTCAAAATTTTTATATTTTTGAAAACAATTTATCTGAAACGTATAATAATCTTAGAGTTCAATAGATAAGCCATCAGAAAGGGGATTCGTTTCGTTTTGGAGATTCGTAAGGTTTCAATTATTGGATTGGGTGCACTGGGGATTTTATTTGGACATCAATTATCCAAAAACATGCCAAAAGCTGATTTGCGAATTATTGCTGATGAAGGGCGTAAAAATCGTTATGAAAAAGAAGGGGTTTTTTGTAACGGGGAACGCTGTGACTTTCAATATGTAACACCGAATGAAGCATGCGAGCCGGCCGATTTGCTTATTTTTACCGTGAAATTTGATGGGCTGCAGGATGCCATTCAAAAAGTTAGAAACCATGTTGAAGAAAACACCATTATCCTTTCGGCATTAAATGGGATTACTAGTGAAGAAATCATTGGGAAAGCCTATGGGCTCGATAAGCTTTTGTATTGTGTTGCCCAAGGGATGGATGCGGTAAAGGTAGGAAATGAGCTTACATATGATCATATGGGAATGCTCTGCTTTGGTGAACGCGAGCCGGGCATCATTACCAACCGGATGAAATCTGTTGCTGAATTTTTTAATAAAACAGGAGTTCCATACCAGCTGGATTCCGGTATGCTGAAACGGCTGTGGGGAAAATTCATGCTGAACGTCGGGGTCAATCAAACGGTGGCTGTCTATCAAAGCGATTATGGTGAGATTCAAAGAGAGGGGGGAGCAAGGGAAACGATGATCGCTGCAATGCGTGAGGTCATCGCCCTTTCCGTTAAAGAAGGGATTCCCTTAACAGAAGCGGATTTGGATTATTGGTTGGAGGTTCTTGCCAAATTAAGTCCGGATGGGAAACCCTCAATGGCTCAAGATGTTGAAGCAAAAAGATACAGTGAAGTGGAATTGTTTTCGGGAGCAGTCATAAAATTAGCAGAAAAACACGGAGTAGAGGTACCTGTTAATAAACAACTCTACGAAAAAATAGGATTGATTGAAAGCCAATATTCACAAGAAAAATTATTAAACATCTAGATTCTAATAGGCAGTTTATAATGTTACCAAAACGTTCACATTGTTTTCTCTTTATGTAAGGTAAAATGAATATGTTATTTATTTCACAAAGTTTATTTTACATAAGGGAGACAATGGTTATGGCGTATAGTAAACCTGATAAAATTATGGAAATCACTGCTGAATATGGAACAAAGAAAGCCAAATATCCTACATTAAGAACATTGATCTTAGGGTTTGAAGCAGGTGCCTTTATTGCTTTGGGGTATTTGCTGTTTATCCGTGTCACAGCAACACTACCTGGTGATCTTCAGGGACTTAGCAGTTTAATAGGAGCTTCCCTGTTTCCAGTAGGGCTTGTTTTGACACTGCTTGCAGGGGGAGAACTCTTGACCGGTAACATGATGGCTGTTTCGATGGCAAAGCTGGCTAAAAAAGTCACGTTAAAGCAAGTTGCATGGAACTGGCTGCTAGTGACTGACAGCAACTTTGTTGGGGCTGTCTTTGTTGCCTATGTCTTTGGACATTTAGTTGGATTAACGGAAGCAGAACCGTTTTTAAGTAAAACAATCGATATAGCAGAGCATAAATTAGACGCTACCTTTCTTCAGGCATTTCTCTCAGGGATTGGCTGTAACTGGCTAGTGGCATCGGCCGTTTGGCTTTCTTACGGGGCAGAGGACATGTCCGGAAAAATCCTTGGCATTTGGTTTCCAACCATGACATTCGTTGCCGTTGGATTCCAGCACGTTGTCGCCAACATGTTCGTGATTCCAGCAGCCATTTTTGCTGGCCACTTCACATGGGCAGAATATCTTGAAAACTTCGTTCCAGTATTCCTAGGAAACGCTGTAGGCGGAGTCCTATTCATCTCCATGGCCTACTACCATGCCTATAAAAAAGCAATCACACCATTAAACATACCTAAGGCAGTAAAACCGATGGCAAAAACCGGAAGCAAATAAATGTGAACAATTTGTGAGGGGTCAGGCCCCCATTGCTGTACTGAGTTAAAGTGTGGAGGGCCTTGCACCAGGGGGGACCTTGATTTATGTGGGTGCTGGTGATCGTTCAAGTAGGGATGATTTTGTTATTTGGGATTTTAGCATGGGCGATTCTCAAGAAAAAAGCTTATTCACTGCTTTCAGGGTTTGCATTACGGCCCAAGGAAGAGCAGCAGAAGCTGATTGAAAATGGCTTACCGCAAAGAACCGGTAAGTTGATGCTGGTTACGGCTGTCGGGATGCTTATTTTGCTCCCACTGGTTTTTACCTCATTTAAGTATGTGATCGAGATTCAATTTGGTTATATGGTTCTTGTCCTTTTGGGTGGCTTTATTTATATTTCAAGATATGATGTGCCAAGAAAGAGAAAACAAAGCTATTTGATCTCGACCTCGCTTTTTGTGGCAGTCATGGCCTTAATCGGGGTTATCATGTACCAGGGGTACAAAGATTATCAGCTAACACTACAGAAACAAACGTTTGAAATTACTGGCCCTTATGGGGATAAATGGTCTTACCAGGATGTAAAGCAGGTGGAACTCCTGGATAAAATGCCGGAGGTCACTTACAGACAGAATGGATTTGGGGTTTCCACCATGTTAAAGGGGAAATTTAAAGTGGAAAATTACGGAAATGCCTTATTGTTTATCCGAAAAAATTCCCCGCCTTACATTTATATCGAAACATCCAAACAAAATCTTTTTATCAATGCAAAGACACCAGAACAAACGGAACAATGGTTTGCAGATTTGAAAGATAAGGTGGAATAACGATTGTCCTTGAAAAACGCTGGAAATAGATTTAACGGGTTCGGATTTGAAGTACAAAACTTCGAATAGCATATCAAATAACAACCAAAATAAACACAAAATTATCAATTAATTAACAGTAAAATTAGCAATCAAAATGGAGCATTTACTTAGAATAATGCTCCATTTTTCATTTCTCCTATAATTTTAAAAAGGGATTAACCAAATTAACGAAACAAATTTTATAATGGGAAAATTATTTGTATTCAATTATGGTAAGAAAGGTTGATTTGAATGGAATTTATTATTCGAGAGATGCAAATGGAAGATATTCCACAAGTACAACAAATTGCTAAAACAAGTTGGAATAGTACATATCAAGAGATTATTCCTCTTGAGATACAAGAAAGTTTCTTAAAAGCCGCTTATAATGATGAAATGATGCAGAACCGATTAGACAATTCATTTATATGGGTTTCAGAAACTAATGGAAAAATTGTAGGATTTGTCAACTTTTCTCCCGTAAAAGAAGATGGAAAAACGGAACTCGCAGCAATATATTTAAACCCTGAATATCAAAGTGTAGGCATAGGGACAGCGTTGCTTAATGAAGGGATAAAAAAGCTAGAAGGTATAAATGAGATTTTTATTAATGTTGAAAAAGACAATACCATTGGAACAACGTTTTACAAGGCAAAGGGGTTCAAAGTTGTTTCTGAATTTGACGATAACTTTGATGGACATACCCTAAAAACACTAAGAATGGTTTTAAAAGTATAAAGCCCGCTAAACGGCACGCTTTTTTCTTTATAAGTATCCATTTATTAACAGATATATTAGCAGCCAAATTAACACTATTTAGCAATATGACAAAAGCTAATGTCACTCTGCTGAAAAGTATGTGAATTGTGATGTTATTTAATACGATAAATCGCTAGAGACATTATTAAACCAACAAAATTAAAGGTCCAAATCATATGTGATTTGAACCTAAAATTGATACTCTAATTAAGTTTTTGTACTCATAAACCGAACCCGTTATTATAGATTCAAGTGTTTTTTTTTTCATTCTTCAAACAGAATAGTTTATTTTTTCCAGTACACTCTAATACCAAACAAAGGTTTCTAGGAGGTCTGGAAATTGGTCACTTTGGAAGATATTATTGCTGCTAGAGAAAAGTTGAAGGGGGTAGTCCATACCACGCCACTTGATTTTTCACAAACATTCAGCAACCTTTCCCACCATAATCAGGTGTATCTTAAACTTGAAAACTTACAGAAGACTGGGTCATTTAAAGTAAGAGGATCTTATAATAAGCTTACTTCATTATCGAAAGAGGAGCTGGAAAAAGGAGTAGTCGCCGCTTCTGCCGGTAATCATGCCCAAGGGGTGGCTTATTCCAGTTCAATGCTTGGAAACCCCTGTACGATTGTCATGCCAAAAGGGGCCCCTCTTAGTAAAATATCAGCCACCAGACAGTATGGGGCGGAAGTCGTATTAGAGGGGAATGTGTTTGATGACGCCCTAGCCCATGCACTAGGAATGAAGGAAAAAATGGGGGCAACCTTTGTGCATGCATTTGATGACAAAGCCATTATTGCCGGCCAAGGTACGGTCGGGTTGGAAATCCTGGAACAGCTCCCGGATGTGGATGCGATTATGTGCCCTGTTGGAGGCGGTGGGTTGATTGCTGGGGTCGCTTTGGCTGTCAAAGAGAAAAATCCCAATATTCGTGTATATGGAGTCCAAGCTCTAGCATGCCCAAGCATGAAGGAGTCATTGATGGAAAACAAACCGGTCATGGTCGACTCTACCCCGACGATGGCGGATGGAATTGCGGTAAAAAAACCGGGGAAACATCCTTTTAAAATTGTTCAAAAATATGTCGATGACATTTTTTGTGTTGATGAAATGGAAATTGCCAGGACGATGCTATTGTTGCTGGAACGGAATAAGCTCTTGGTGGAGGGTTCCGGTGCTGTTTCTTTAGCCTCATTGCTGTATCAAAAGGTCAATTTTAAAGAAAAGAAAGTCGCTGCTATTATAAGCGGGGGAAATGTGGATGTCAGTTTTATTTCACGTATTATTGAACGCGGAATGGTCGAGTCCGGCAGGTATGCTAACTTTTCCATTATTTTAAAAGACAAGCCGGGCGAACTGCAGCGGGTGCTCAGTGCGATCACTGAACTGGATGCGAATATTCTGTCCGTTGATCTTCAGCATGTTGGAGAGGATATATATCCAGGTTATGCTCAACTGGAGCTTTCATTAGAGACAAAAAATCAAGATCACATTCAGACAGTATGCAATGTGCTAAAAAATAAAGGATATGCTGTCAAAGATAATTTTTAAATTTTGAACACCCCTGATTCCTTTTAAAGGTACAGGGGTATTAGTAGTTAAAAATTTAGTAAATGACGAACAGCATAAGCAAATCCATTTTCATCATTGGTTTTGGTAACGATATCCGCTTCCTGTTGAATATGGAATGGGGCATTTCCCATTGCAACAGATGTGGTGGCCACTTTAAATTGTTCTAGGTCATTTCCACCGTCCCCAAATGCAAAGATTTCATCAAACTCAGTTTTGGTCAATTGTTGATAACGTAGCAGTCCAGCACCTTTATTTGCTTCAACGGAGGTAAATTCAACATTGTTTAGATGCGACGAAGCCATGGACACATCCAACTTTCCCTTAACGGCTTGTTGGGCCTGATCAAGTTTTTCGATTTCATCCGCACGTGATACCGCCATGATTTTGTAGATCTTAAGCTGATCTCTTTTAAGAATTTCGCTGTAATCATAATCACGGAAAATGGCTTCAATCTCTTCGGTACTTTTATCTTGAAGGTCGGGATTCCTGCAAGGAAAGCCGCCCTGATTGGTGTAGACCATAATCCATAATCCGAGCTCTTGTAAAATTGGCAACAGAACTTGATACGATGAAACCGGAAGTGAGGCTTCATATAGTATTTCGCCATTATTAGAGTAAAGTACCGTTCCATTAATACTCATAATAGGCAGCCGAAGTTTTTTTATGGGCTCAAATGTAATCACATCTTCAACAGCCCGTCCAGTATTAACAATGACCGTATGCCCTTGTTTCCTCAACTCTTGTAGTACCTCAAAGTTTTCAGCAGGAATTTCATGCTGAGAGTTTAATAACGTCCCATCTAAATCAATTGAAAAACACTTCATCTTTTGGTTCCTTCCTTTTTCATGATCATGAAAACTATACCAAAATAACCTGCAAAAAAAAATAAAAGCCTATAAGAACTAATTCTTTATTATCAAGAGGAGAAATTTGGTAAAATAATAAAGGTAAAAGGGAGTTCCCCGTCACTGTACAGCGTTAAACCGTCGGGGGACAGGCCCCCGTTACTGTACAGTGTAAAAGTCCCGGGGAGTAAATTAAAAAAAGGAGTTGGATTTGATGAGTCACAAGACGAGGATTGGAAAGACGGATTTGATGGTGAATCCGATTGGTCTTGGCACGAATGCTGTTGGCGGCCATAATTTATTTCCAAATCTTGATGAGTCAGCAGGGCGGGAGCTTGTTAGTACCGGTCTTGCCAATGGCATCAATTTTTTGGATACAGCCTTTATTTATGGACCTAAGCGTTCGGAAGAAATTATAGGTGAAGTAGTAAAAGAGGCGGGCAGACGCCAAGAAATTGTAATTGCCACAAAAGCCGCCCATAAAATCGTCGGCAACGAGACTTTGTTGGATAATTCTCCTGCCTTTTTAAAGCAGTCGGTTGAAGAGGCGCTAAAACGCCTGCATACGGATTACATAGATTTGTTTTATATTCATTTTCCTGACAAAGAAACTCCGAAGGATGAAGCAGTCGGAGCATTAAAACAGCTGAAGGACGAAGGGAAAATCAGGGCCATTGGAGTATCCAATTTTTCCATCGAACAATTAAAAGAGGCCAACAAAGACGGCTATGTGGATGTCTATCAAGGAGGTTATAACCTGCTAAGCCGGGAGGCCGAAAAGGAATTGTTTCCATATGCTGCCGAGCACAAGATTTCATTTATCCCTTATTTCCCGCTTGCATCCGGTTTATTAACCGGCAAATATACAAAAGAAACCGAGTTAAGTGAAAAGATGCGTAAACGGCCGCAGTTCATGGAAGGCGTCTATGAGGAAAACTTGGAAAAGATCGAGAAAATCCGCAAGATCGCCGTATCAAAAGGAGCAGAGGTTGCCCATGTGGTGCTTGCCTGGTATTTAACCCGCGATGTCATCGATGTTATCATTCCGGGAGCCAAGCGGGCGGAACAGGTGCTGCAAAATCTCAAAACACTGGATGTTCAGTTAACAAACGAGGAAATAAACGAAATTGACCAAATTTTTAAAGGGTAGTATCACTATCCTATCCCGAGGCACTATGGCTGACATAGTGCTTTTTTGTGCAGAAAATAAAATAGGGAAAATTTGTATTTACCTTTTGTATTGTGACATAAATCACTCTAAAATAAGAGAAAAAGGGGTGATGAGATGATAGATAAGTTGTTTTATAAGACATTGCTGAAAAAAACTTTTTCAGACCCTGTCGAGATTACCTTTTGGGATGGGGAAACAGTTCGTTATGGTCAGGGTGAACCCCGTTTCAAACTCATATTTCGTGATATTTTGTCAAAATCATTGCTCATCCAAGACCCTTCCATGGCCTTTGGTGAGGCCTATATGAATGGAACCATTGAAATAGAAGGCAACCTGAAGGAAATTGTCACCTCCATTTACCGAAGTGGGGAAGGATTCCTAGGCCAAGGCCAACTTGCGGCACAACTGATGAAGAAACTAACGAATTCCACCAAGCACAGCAAGGAAAATGTTTCGTTCCACTATGATATCGGCAATGATTTCTATAAGCTATGGCTCGATGAAACCATGACCTATTCATGCGCTTATTTTAAATCACCGGAAGATTCCTTAAAAACCGCCCAGCAAAATAAAGTAGCCCATATTTTGAAAAAATTGAACCTCAGTGATGGGCAAAAGCTGTTGGATATTGGCTGCGGCTGGGGTGAATTAATCATTACCGCTGCAAAACGTTATGGAGTAAAGGCTACAGGGATTACGCTTTCGGATGAACAGTTTGCACGAGTGCAGGAGCGAATCAAAGAAGAGCAATTATCCCAACTGGTGGAAGTGCGACTAATCGACTACCGTGAATTAAAAAAACAGAAGTTTCATCGGGTTGTCAGTGTTGGAATGCTCGAGCATGTCGGCAAAGATCATTTGCCAGAATATTTTAAAGCTGTAAGCGGATTACTGGAAGAGGGGGGCCTATCCGTTCTTCATTCGATTACTTCTCCAAGTGAAGGTGCAACAAATTCTTGGATTGAAAAGTACATTTTCCCAGGGGGATACATCCCTTCGGTAAGTGAACTGGTGAGTCAGATGACAGACAATCAATTTTACTTAATCGATTATGAAAGCCTCCGCAGGCATTATGCAAAAACACTAGAATTATGGGCAGAAAAATTTGAATCGGCACTGAATCAACTTAGAGATACCAAAGACGAACGATTTATCCGAATGTGGAGATTATACTTAAATGCCTGTTCTGCTTCTTTCCATACAGGGAATATTGACCTTAGCCAATTTATTTTTACCAAAGGTGTTAATGATTCCATACCTTGGACACGAGAATATATGTATTAATGACGGATGGCCGTTTTCACATGGTGAAAATGGCTTTTTGTTTGGCAAATTCTGAATTGACTAGACAGCTGAAACTTATTAAAATAGTACTATTGTTCAGAATAATGGCCGTTAAAGGGGGGATTGGAGTGGGGGCGTTACCAACGAATCAAGCCGCGGGCAAGGTTACCTATATTCAATTATTTAAAAGATCTAAACATTTCACCGCTCTTCTATTTGGAGAGATTTTCTCGTTATTAGGCAGTTCCATTACGAATGTTATTTTCCCACTCGTTGTTCTTCAGGTGTCAAACTCGACTGCCATGATGGGAACGGTCATGGCTATTTATATGGCTCCCTATGTGATTCTATTGCCTTTTTCAGGTGTGCTGACAGATAAAATGAACAAGGTCCGGATCATGTTTTTGGTCGATATTTTCCGGTTTATCCTGATGTTTGTATTATCCGTATTTGCTTTTTTGAATCAGTTAAATATGATGATTCTTTTTATCTTCATGTTTTTTATGGGCACGATGGATAGTTTTTTCCAGCCTGCTTATGCAGGGGTGCGGGCTAAGATTTTTACGCCAGATATACGTAATGCGGCCAATTCATTGACGCAAGTGAGCGTCCAATCATTACGAATTTTTGGTCCGATTATCGGTGGGGTGATTGTATCCGCTTTTACAGCTGCATGGGGCTTCGGTATTAATGCAGCGACCTATCTCATATCGTTATATTTTGTATTTAGTTTACGTACATTAACTTTCCAGAATGATAGGCTGCCATTCACTCACAAGATTTCCATTAAACGTGATTTTATGGAAGGAATTGAGGTACTCAAACAAGAGTCCTGGCTTTGGATTACGATTTTGGCCTTCTCCTTAATGAATCTTTTCTCGGGAGGAATTATCCGGATTATTATTCCTTGGCTGATCAACAGTTATTATAAGTTGGATCCATCTGTATACGGACTGGTCCTGGGTGCTTCAGGGGCAGGTGCTATTTGTACGGGTATCATTTTTGGTTTAAGGCCTACATGGAGAAAAAGGGGCCTGCTGGCGTATATGGGAATAACATTAAGTGGTGTGGCCCTGCTGCTTATGGGATTCACCTCCAATGTCCCATTGCTTGCGTTTTGTATGTTTTTGGAAGGGGCCGGATCCATGCTGTTTGGCTTGATCTGGGAAATCAGCTTGCAGGAATTAGTCCCGGAAGATAAATTCGGCCGTGTGGTCAGTTTAGATATGTTCGGTTCTTTTGCACTTCTGCCTGTTGGCTATTTGATCACAGGGTGGCTTGCAGAAGGGATTGGAGAGATTTTTACTTTGATTGTGTTTAGTATCATTATGATTCTTATTTCGGGATTGTCGATGATGAGTAAAGGAATTAGGAATTTTGATTAATAGATTAAAAGAAATACAGGTGATATTTCCAAGCTATTAATCCAATTGCATGTTGCTAGCACTTTGATATTAGTTCGTAGCATTACTTTTAACCTAACGAAAAGTGATAACAATCCCATTTTGGACGTCTTTTGCAAAATTTTAAAAAAGATTTTTGCACCCTCAGTCACAATCCACCCCCCTTAATCGTCTTGTTTATGAAAGATGAATAAGGAGTGGTGTTGTATGGTTCAAAAGCAAAGAATCATTGTGGTTGGCGGCGGTTATGCAGGGATTCATCTAATAAAGAACTTACAAAAAATGTTCAGTCATGATTTAGAGATCATCCTGGTTGATAAGAATGATTTTCATTTAAAAAAAGTAAAGCTTTTTAAAGCGATTGTAGAAAAGAAACATGAAACTCTAAAAGTACCCCTTACAGACTATTGTGTCCCTGGCATCCAATTTGTTCAGGGAGAATTGGCTTCAATTCATTACGCCACGAAAATGATTGAAGTGCGGGATCATTTGGGTGGATACCGAGAATTGACGTATGACAAATTGGTCCTTGCGCTAGGAAGTATTATTAAAAAACAGGATGAAGGACTAGGTGGGAGATCGCTTACTGATTTTGTTAGTGCAATGACAATAAGAAAAGAACTCCTGCAGGAGATGCAGTCTGGAAAATCAGAGTTTCGTGCCGCTATAGTCGGCGGTGGTATTACTGGGATAGAGACGGCTGCGGAGCTGGCCGCATGGCTTAAAAGCGAGGCAGCTTCGGCAGGAATGATGCCTTCATCTGTTGAAGTCTTATTGATAGATAAGCAGGATAGGCTTCTCCCGGACGTTCCTAAAAAAGTAGGTGAACTGCTGGAGCACAAGATGAACTTGCAGGGTGTCCAAGTGATTCACCAAACAAAAGCAGAAAAATTTCAGGATGGAATAATCCATTTAAGTAATGGAACCCAAATAATCGCAGACTACTGCATCTGGGCAATAGGCATGTCCCCGCATCCAAGTCTGGAGCTTCTCGGTCTCCCTTTGCAAGAAAATGGGCAAGTCAAAACGGATGCATGGTACCGAGTGGAAAATGCCAATCATGTATTTGCCATAGGGGATTGTGCTCATGTTATTGATACTTTGTCTGGTAAGGCAGCGGAAATGAGCTGTAAAGAAGCCATCAATCAGGCAGAACGGCTGGCTAAAATGATCGTGGCGGATTATCAGGGGGGAAAAATAGAACATCACAAGCCAATTCCCCATATGTATTGTATAGGACTTGGTCCAAAGGATGCTGTTGCTTGGGCGCAAAAATGGGGATTAAAATTTGTCCTGACAGGGAAATTGGCTGCTAAAATACGGGAATATACATGGGAATATGCTAGTCAGTAGTCTAGGGAGGTAAAAGGAAATGGAGTTAGCTGAGCTCTATCATGATTACAAGCCACTCCTATTTTCCATTGCGTATCGGATGCTCGGAACCATTTCTGATGCGGAGGATATCGTGCAAGAAGTATTTCTTCGTGCAGGGGAAAAGGATATGGCAGACGTTGTAAATCAAAAAGCCTATCTCTGCAAAATGGTGACCAACTCCTGTATGGACCTGCTTAAATCGGCACAAAAGAAACGGGAGGTATACACGGGACCGTGGCTTCCCGAACCGATTGTATTAACGGATAATGACCCGTACGCTCAAGCTTTAAAAGACGAAATGATTTCATATGCTGTGTTGTTGCTTTTGGAAAAGCTATCACCGATTGAAAGGGCTGTCTTTATTTTAAGAGAAGTGTTTGAGTACGACTATCAAACGATTGCTGAGATTGTTGAACGGCAGGAACCTGCCTGCAGAAAGATTTTCAGCCGTGTAAAGAAGAAATTCCCGCTGGGCAGAGAGTATGCAACAGAGAACCAGAAACGAGGGCAAGAGGCTATCGTGGGCCAATTTCTTTCGGCCATTTTCGAAGGGAATCTCCAGCAACTGGAGGCTTTATTAGCATCAGATGTTACGTTATATTCCGATGGCGGCGGTAAAGTACTAGCCGCACTAAAGCCAGTCTGTACCAAGAAAAATGTACTGCGTTTTTTTCAATATCTATACGGGCAAGCATTTCAAGATAATCAGCCCCCTCACATACAACTTGCCAACATCAACGGGCAAACAGGCATCATCGCAGCTGCATCCGACAACATCAAAACCGTCATCAGCTTTCACGCAACAGAAAATGGAATCCAAGAAATCTATATCGTAAGAAATCCTGATAAACTGAAACATATCCAAATCGGGGACACCTCATTACACTAAAGCTTTACCGTAGCGGGGGCCTGTCCCCCGCCGCTTTACCGCGGCACATTAGTGGGGAATCCTCCCCAAAAGAGGTGTATTTAATGAGTGTTGATGACCAATATGTTTGGTATGCAAGTTATGGGTCGAATATGAACCGGGATCGGTTTTTGTGTTATATAAAAGGAGGCAGTCCGAAAGGTTCTACTAGGATGGAGGTTGGCTGCAGGGATGCTTCGCTTCCTGTTGCTGAGTCTTTTTTTACGATTCCTTATCCGTTGTATTTTGCTAAAGAGGCTGCCGGCTGGCAGTCGATGGGAGTAGCGTTTATCGGACAGGACAAAGTACCGGCCACCCCTACGATTAGTAAGAAATACCTAATCACTAAGGAACAATTTGTCGATGTGGTAAAACAAGAAAATAACGGAATTGACTTTCAACTGGATTTATCCGATGTAAGCAAAACGGGTTCAATGGCTTTTCGTCAATCTTGGTATGGGAATATCTTGTATCTAGGGGAGGAACAAGGTTATCCAATTTTCACTTTTACAGCACCATGGAACCAAGAGGAGGTAGACAAAGAGAAGCCTTCGCCTGCCTATTTGTCCACCATTGTGAAAGGTTTAAAAGCCGATTATTCTTATGAAGAAATTTACGCTTATTTTATCAACAAACCCGGGATCATAGGGGAATATTCCACCGAAGAGTTAGCTGATATTATCCGCAAATCCTAATAAACGATGGAGACTTAATTTGTCAAATGGAGCTATGAAGGTACTGAAAATAATGAAAAACCCTAATCAATCGGTTTTTACGTCCTTTGCTTACTCTGTCCTCGATGGATACATTCCAGGGCGAATTTACCTTAGCAATCCGGAATCATAGCAACAGAATTAGGCATTTTCGTTGTAATAGTTGACGTGGGCAATCAGGAATCTGATCGCTTGCTAGAGTATCTTTTTCATTCCAGGACGGCTGATAAAAAGAGGTCCACCTCTTCAAAATTTGCCGAGATTGATATTGTTTTACTCGGGAGCCGTTCCAGGGCAGGGGATTGTCTCTAGGTTCAGCACAATTATTTTTAGACCGTTGCATTGAAAAGAATTTAATTCCAATCTGGGATTGTGACGTGAAGAATTTGGCATCTATGAAACTGGCAGAAAAGTTGGGCTTCGAACATCCCAGCACCTATTCGGTCTTCGTCAAGTAACAGGAAGTTAAGGGAGATTGGCAATGATATATGGGTGAACGATCCTTTCTGTGCCGGCAAAAAACACAGACAGCATATTAACTTAATAGAAGGATCCGAATTCATTAATCATTTGAAGAAACAGCTGAAAAAATCGCTGTTATGTCAAACATCTACCTTTCTTCTGATAACACCGGAAGAATCTCAAAGAATTTCTTTCGCATAAAGACCCAGATGAAACAGACAAAGTTCTTTTCATTAAAAGATTTTCCCATTTCATAGAAACCACGAAAGCTAGAATCCTGCAAATTCTAGCTTTTTCTCATTGGCTTTATGGTAAAATGGGTCTATAAAGTGACCGGGGGAACCATTATGGACAAGCATTCCTATTTCTATCATTTTTTAGAACCCATTTCAAAAGAACTGGCACTGTTGGCAAAGGAACTCGAGAATAGTATTTTTACCAGCCCGCGCACCATGCTGACCCATGCCAGAGTGTTTGTTGAAAACATTTTGCAGCTGGTCATCCAAGCAGAACAGCTGCCCGATGACCCGCGGACAAACCTTAAAGAAAGACTAGACTTGCTCAATATAAAAGGCTACCTGATTCCTGAGATTCGAGATGCGCTCCATTTTGTCAGGCAAACCGGCAACCAGGCGGCACATGATGCCCGCAGGTTCCGATATTCAGAAGCATTATTATGTTGGGAAGCCCTGTACACGATTGTCAAATGGTATGTGGAGGTATACGGCCCGATTGATGTTGCCGTGCCAGATTATCAGGAACCCTCCTTTCAGCCGGAGCAAACCTTTGATATGACCGAACTCGAAGTTCGGCTCAAATCATTGGAAGAACTCCTTAAAAATCCCAATTCAGTTATCATTGGCGAGGCTGCCTCCAAAGAACAGGCAGCCACTGTAGAAACCGCACAAGTGATAGAGGACGCCCCTGGGTCTACCACCATTCGAACCATTTTCTATAAAGCCAGAAAGCTGGATGTTCCATATTTTCTCCGTGATGCGTTTCTTTTGCCGCAGCGGTTTCTTAAATCCGAAACTTACTTGATTCGATTGGGTGCAGAGCAGCAGGCGCGAATTATGAGTGAGCTGCCAAACAATCTCGAGGGACTGCACAAACATGTGAAACGGTTTTCTGAGAAAAATGATGAAACCTTTTTTGAAGAGTTAGGGACGTTTATTGAGGAAGAAAAGGCCCGCAGGCAGCTGATCATTGAACGCCCGGGGGAATTATTTTTCTTTTACAAAGCCGACCATATCGTGGTAACAGAAGAACTTTCCAATGTTGTTCTCAATTCTGAGGGATTTACAGGAATACCTAGCCTGATCCGGCAGCTAAACGATGACGGAATTCATGCGGTCGGCCAATTGCCGCAAGAACTGGTTATTCTCGCAAAATATGAAAATGTAGGTACTGGAACGGTAGAAAAGCTGTTTGAACAAATAAAAAAGAAAACGAACGAAAAAAATGCTGTAGCTAATAGCATGGCCGATCTTTCGAAAGAGAGCCACAGCTACAAAAAATGGGAGTCCTTATTTGTTAGAGTCAAATTAGGGGAAAGTAAAACAGTGATCCGTGGTGATAGTGTACCTTCGCTCTGGAAAGAAGGATTAAAATGGATTGAAGGACATCAGCTGCCGCTATATCCGCTCGTAAAAGAAGGGATTGTACTCGGTTCCACTGACAATGGAAAACGATACGCCATCGCACTAAAGCCGATACACAAAGATCAACGCCCGTTTACCCAGAAGCACACCTATGAATCTAAGGTCACGGGAAAAACCTATTTTCTCGAAACGAAAATCAATCCAAAGTCAGGGCTAGAAACTCTAGGAAAGTTATTGACGCGTTTAGGAGTAGAAGTAAAGATCCCTTTGCTGGACAATGAAGAAAAAAGATGAAAAAAAGCCGTTTTCTTAATCAGTAGAAAACGGCTTTTCCCATTTTTGTACATATAATCCATTCTGAATCATACATTTAAACTATTAAACAAATGCTTTGTCCGGTTTTGAAAGGGACAAGATGTGCAAAATCCACTGACAATAATGGCAAAGGAGAATTATAGATGGGGCTCCTGAACGATATCATAACGAGTTATCAAACCATTTTTTCTTTAGAGGAATTTCAACAGGCTTTCTTCAATCCAGCGAGCTGGGGTGTCATCGGAATACTGATTGTTCTTGAAGGCTTGCTTTCTGCCGATAACGCTTTGGTACTGGCCGTTATGGTGAAGCACTTGCCAAAAGATCAGAGGAAGAAGGCATTGTTTTACGGGATCTTTGGCGCCTATTTTTTTCGTGTTTTAGCGATTGGTTTAGGTGTTACTTTGATAAATATTCCTTGGATTAAAATTATTGGCGGCCACTATTTGCTTTGGATTGTATTGCAGAATTTTGTCAAAAAAGGTGATGGGGAAGAGGAAGTGCAATCAAAGGCTAAGGGCTTCTGGAGAACTGTAGTGACTGTGGAATTAATGGATATTGCCTTTAGTATGGACAGTATCATTGCCGCATTTGGCGTTTCTGATCAGGAGTGGATTTTGCTTTTAGGAGGAGTCCTGGGTATCTTAATGATGCGCGGAGTGGCACAATTATTTTTGGCTCTGATTGAAAAAGTGCCTGAATTTGAAACAACCGCTTTTCTGCTCGTTGCGATTATTGGAGTAAGAATGATTGTTTCCGCCTTCGGAGTCCATATGGATGAAAGGATTTTCTTTAGCTTAATCACCATCACGTTTTTTGCCACCTTTGTGTTCCATTACATTGGGAAAATAAAACCACGATAAGTCCATGTAAAAGGCGATGAAATTAATTTTCATCGCCTTTTACCTTTCCAACACACTAAAGATTCTCCCGAAAAAATAATGGCCTAGTGTTAATAAGAGTAACAATGAAAAATTGTAAATAGTGAATTGGATTAAATATGTTTTACTCTCGCTCGGATTTTCACGAGTAAAAAGTTTATAAGAAATGACACTAGCCAATGAGGCAATAAGGGTGCCAAGGCCACCGATATTCACGCCAATTAATAACGGCTGCCACTCGCTAGTAAATTTTGAAAGCAAAATAGAGGCCGGAACATTACTAATGAATTGGCTTAAAATAATCGAAACGAAATAGACGGAATCCGTTTCTTTCAGGCTGGTTTGTGCCGCTGCTTGTACGGCATAAGTATCGGAAATATTGCCAACGAAAATAAAAAATCCGATAAATGTTAGTAACAATTGAATATCGATTTTCCCAAACAAATTGCGGTCCATAATCATTGCCATCAGAAGTGTGAATATAAAAGCCAACTGTAACGGGACGATTCCAAATATGGAAGCAATGCTAATAGCCAAGACGATTCCCCAAAACGCAGCGTGTTTCGGATTCCGAATCTGGATAGCCGGAAGCTTTATATCCCATTCTTTTTCCGGTAGTCGTATCATGAAAATCCCAATCGCCACTATTCCCAGAGCGCCCATTAATAAAACGCTCGAAAAAAACGGAGATGGTTTTAATCCGTAATGAGCGAAGAGAAATAAATTTTGCGGGTTCCCCATCGGAGTCAAGCTGCTGCCGATATTGGCCGCGATGGTTTGCAGGATGACCGTACTCATCATATTTATATTTACTTTTTTGCTGATGACCAATGTTAACGGAACAAAGGTCAATAATGCCACATCGTTGGTGACAACCATAGAGCTGAAAAAGCATAACAAAATCAGAATCACCGATACGGTTCTGGTATTATGGCATTTATTTAACAAGCCAATCGCAATTTTATCTAGCAGCTTCAATCCCTCGAAGGCTTTGATGTTAACCATCAGATTAAATAAGCTTATTAAAACTTTAAAATTAATATATTCCCATTTCGGAGCATGAAAAAAACAGCTTGCTGCAGCCAAGCTGAGAGAAATCGACAACACGGGATCGAGTTTGGGCAAGACCCATTTCCATTTCTTTTCTTTGACTATAATGGATTCTTTCAAGTTTATCACCGGCAATCTGCTTGCAATTTTTATAGGCAACTATTTAACATACATAGATTACAATAAAATCATTCCATTGGGTTGTCAATTAAATAACTTAGAAAGTCTCCTGCTTATTACCTAAAAATTCGCCACGCGAATCACTATTGTTGAAAATTTCTTTTTTATATCCCTATAATCAGTTTGTAACTTAAAAAATAATACATAAAAGAGGTGCATTTATTCGATGAAGCTTGTAGCCATAGTAGGCAGCTTAAGAAGCGGTTCCTATAACAGACTGTTAGCAAAAACGATTCAAGAACGGAATAGTGATAAATTTGATTTGGAAATCCTTGAGATTGGTACCCTGCCGCATTATAACCAGGATGAAGAGTTAAATCCTCCTGAATCGGTTGTCCAATTCAAAAAGTTAGTAAAAGATGCTGATGGAGTGCTGATCATTACTCCTGAATACAACTGGTCAATTCCAGGGGTATTAAAAAATGCGCTGGATTGGCTATCCCGCGTGGACAAGGTTCTAATCGGTAAGCCTGTCATGACGGCGGGTGCAGCAACCGGCATTATGGGTACCATCCGCGCCCAGCTCCAATTGCGTCCCATCTTGACTGCCTTGCAGGTAAAACTCTTACCGCCTGCCGGAAATGAAATCCTGATCAGCCAAGCTCAAACAAAGTTTGACGCGGAAACTGGCCAGCTGACAGATGAGGCAACTCTCACTTTCCTTGATACCGTCATCGACCGTTTCGTTGAACTAGTAAAAGAATAAGCTCCATACCCATCAACTACTGCCAGGATGATAAATGCCTGGCAGTTTTATTTTTCTAGAGACCCCTCCTATAATGGAATCATGATTCTCATTCATCTATTAAAATGCGGTAAACGATAATTGCAAATTTTCTTGAAAAGAGGGATAGTAGGCATTATAATAACTACTAAATGGTTAGTAAGTATGACAATAACTACTATAGATTCCATAAAGGGCGGTTGGCATGGAAGAGATTTTTAAAGAACTGCAAAAGTTAGGTTTTTCCCAATATGAATGCAAAGCCTATATCGGTTTGTTAAAAAATTCTCCGATCACCGGCTATGAAATCAGCAAAAGGTCCGGCGTCCCGAGGTCGATGATTTATGAGGTGCTCGGGAAACTTTTGGATAAAGGTGCCGTTTATACGGTTCCTTCGGAGCCCTTGACTTACGCTCCATTACCGGCTAAGGATTTAATTGCGAGGTTGAGGACGAATTTTGAACAATCCTTCGATTTTTTGGAAAAAAATCTGGCTGCGTTAGAAAGTGAACAGCAGGTTGATGTGGTCCGCCGTATCAGCAGCGATGAGAACGTGATGGCAGAAATGGCCGCCATGATTCATGGAGCAAAAGAGGAACTGTGGCTATCCGTTTGGGAACCTCAGGTTTCCTCCATTCAACATGACGTTAGAATGCAAATACATAAGGGTGTACATGTTTTTTCCATCCTGTTTGGAGCACCCGACACAGAACTGGGTGTTACGACTCATCACGATTATATGTCACCAAAAGTGGCTGAACAACGCATGAACGGCCGATTAACCATTGTTTCAAGAGATAACGAGGAAGTCCTTATAGCCAATTTCTCATCCAATAGTCCGGCATGGGCGATTAAAACTCAAGACCCCGCACTTGTGTTAGTGGCAGTGGAATATATCCGGCATGACATTATGTTTGCGGAATTAGTAAAAGAAGTTGGTCCTGCTAAAGTAGAATCACTTTGGAGGAATCATTCTGGATTGTATCATGTTGTCACCGGAAAATCATTTGTTTGATAATGAACTGAATGTTAAGAGAAGTTGGAGGGAATTTTTATGGGTCAGGCAAATGCACAAGTCGAGACGATTCCAGCACCCAAAAGTGAGGATACTTTTTCCCAGGGGGTAAAGGATTGCATTCCAACATTGTTGGGATATTTGAGCATCGGATTCGCTGCCGGTGTTGTCGAAAAAACGGCGGGACTTAGCATCGCGGAGATTGTCTTGCTTAGCTTGATTCTATATGCGGGGTCTGCCCAATTCATTGCAGCCGGGATGATTGCAGCCAAGAGTCCGGCCACGGCGATTATTATTACGGTTTTCTTTGTGAACCTGCGGCATATTTTAATGAGTGCCGCCTTATCCCCATACTTCAGAAAATTATCCCCATTAAAAAATATGCTGATTGGAACTCTGCTCACGGATGAAACTTTTGGGGTGGCAATTAATCGTGCCGCGGAAAAGAAAGGCATAAGCGAACGGTGGATTCACGGTTTAAACATTACAGCTTGGTTAAATTGGGCCATTGCCAATTTAGCTGGTGCTTATTTTGGGAACTGGATTTCCAACCCGAAGGAATTCGGGCTGGATTATGCGCTGGTTGCCATGTTTATCGGGCTACTGGTTTTGTCCATGATTAGCCGCAAAAAAATCGTCCAGGATATCATCGTTGGCGTGATGGCCATTGTGATTGCGGTTGGAGTCAGCATGGTGTTTTCCAGCAGTCTAGGCGTTATTTTGGCAACGATTATCGCTTCAACGATCGGGATGGTGATTGAAAAATGGAGGTAAGATGGAGCATCTTAATTATTATTTTAGGAACAGCTTTGGTCACATTCCTTCCCAGGGTACTGCCGTTGATGGTACTTAGCCGTTTTGAATTGCCTGAATGGGGGACCCGATGGTTAAGTTTTGTTCCTATTTCCGTCATGGCCGCACTTGTCGGACAAGAAATATTTATGAATAATGGGGAGCTTTCACTGTCTTTCACTAATCTCGATTTGATCGCAGCCATCCCGACGTTTTTGGTGGCCGTAAAAACACGCAGTTTGTTGGCCACCGTTATATCGGGAATCATTACGATGATGGTGTTGCGTTTCTTTTTTTAAAAAAACGTTCTGTTAAAGGATTTTGTTGATTTTTATAACACTCTGTTGATTGGAGCGGAAGGCGCTCGACTCCTGCGGGAGTACGGGGCTGGGGAGACCCCGCAGGCGCTTCCAGCGCCGAGTAGGCTCCCCGGCACGCTCGCGGGTTCGCTGAGCGCCTGGAGCGGAAATTAACAGCCATGTTTAACAGAGACACCCTTGCAAAAAGTTTTGCACCATGGGGTATGAAAAAAAGCGAACTTGTCTATAATTAGCTAGCAATTATTTTAATCTCACTTATTTTCAGGGTAGCCTAAAAAAAGAAAGAGCCATAGAAAAAGCAGTTAGACTGCTTTCCTATGGCCTTTTCTAATTCTCAGCGGAGTTTACATCTTGTGGTGCGTTTTCAACCGCTTGTGCGTATTGTTCTTGAGTCAACCCCAGTTGATCTTTTGTTCGCGATTCCCAGATACTATACTTAAAAGTGATGGTTTCCTCATCGTTTTGGTTTTCCCTCAATTCAGCCACCTCCATTTTAGATATTTACAAAAAATCAGAGATGTATGCAAAACACAAATTGGTTAGTAAAAGCCAATTCGTCATAAATATGTATTTACCCATGAAATGAAGATTGCATGTTTTATAAAATTTGTATCTCTAAGCTATAATGAAAAAGATGTCTGAAACTAAACAATTAGGAATGGTGTCATGAAAAAAATCATTGTCGTGGGCGCAGGAATTTTAGGGGCGTCTACCGCTTACCATCTGGCCAGGTTTGGAGCGGAAGTATTCATAGTGGACCGGAGAGACCCTGGACAGGCGACGGATGCCGCTGCGGGGATCGTTTGTCCCTGGTTGTCGCAGCGGCGAAACAAGGTATGGTACAACTTAGCGAAAGGCGGAGCCCGATACTATCCAGAATTAATTGCTCAATTGGAAGCCGATGGTGAAAAAACCACTGGGTATAAACAAGTGGGGGCGCTTAGTCTACATACTGATTACAAAAAATTGGAACAGATGGCTGAACGTGCCCGAAAACGGAGAGAGGATGCCCCGGAAATTGGTGAGGTCAAACTTTTATCGCCGGCCGAAACCAAAAAGCTGTTCCCCCCGTTATCGGAGGAATATGGATCCGTTTACGTTAGCGGCGGAGCGCGAGTGAATGGGCGGGAGCTAAGGGATGCGCTTATACATGGAGCTGTCAAAAGGGGGGCCACGTTTTTAAAAGGAAATGCATCGATAGTAAGTGATGGGAATCGAGTAATCGGCGTCAACCTTGGGGATAAATATCTGGAAGCGGATTACGTGATTGTTACGGCCGGCGCATGGTCCAAAGAGTTTCTGCAGCCGTTGGGGGTCGAATTCTTGGTCAAACCGCAAAAGGCTCAGATCATCCATCTGGAAACCATTGGTGCTGATACAGGCTCCTGGCCCGTCGTTATGCCGCCGCATACCCAATACCTTCTTTCTTTTGAAGGCGGAAGGGTAGTAGTGGGTTCCACTCATGAAAATGAAGCCGGTTTTGACAATCGAGTAACACCGGGGGGAATACGCGAAATCTTGGATCAGGTTTTAGAGACGGCCCCTGGTTTGGCCGATAGCACCTTTCTTGAAACAAGAGTCGGTTTTCGTCCGTTTACCCCTGGATTTTTACCTGTTGCCGGTGCTTTGCCTGGATACGATGGAGTGTATGTGGCGAACGGGCTCGGTTCTTCCGGATTAACTAGCGGGCCTTACCTCGGAAGCGAACTTGCCAATCTTGTGCTGGGTAGAGAAACCGGGCTAGACATGAGCGGCTACGATGTATCTTTGGCTCTAAGGAGTGATTAAAGGGCAGTTTCACACTGCCCTTTAGCGTTTCTTCCCTTGGTATTTCAATTTGTACTCTGCATCGCTCATGATGGGGTTGCTTCTTGGCTGGCTTTTGTTTAATGCTTTTTTGAGCTCCACACTAGCATCATCACCCGTGTTATACCGTTTATCCATGAGAAAACCTCCTTTTTACGGTTGAAAAACAACCTCTCCGTTCTCGCTGATTTCAATGGTTGAGTAGCTTTTAAAGGTGTCAAAATTAGTGATTTCATGTTTAACTGAGCTGGAAAAGCTCTCCATATAAGGCTTGTAAACGTTAGGATCCTTGACGAGGTGATAGAAGTAAATTCTTTTACCATCCTCATTATTGGTCATTCTTAATAAAAAACGATTGCCAAACTGTTCTTTAAACCATGATCTTGCTTCTTCGTGGCTTCGGAATTTTGGCATCTGATCATGCTCCACTGAAAAATTTTGGTCCATGTTAGGCACCTCTTTTTTGGTCCAGATGTTTTTAGGTTCTGTTTCCCTGCTATTTATATTCATTCATTCAACAAGGAACAAATGGGAAAAGGCTGACCCAAATTGGGCCAGCCTTTTCCTTGACAAATCTACACTTTTCCATAATTTTCACTGGAACATCCGGTTAAATGGAACCTATTGGCCTTGCTGATTTTGCAATGTTTGTTCAGCGTAGGCAACGAGACGTTTTGTCATTTCCCCGCCGACCGAACCGTTTGCTCGTGCGGTCGTATCAGCACCAAGTTGAACTCCAAACTCATTGGCGATTTCTTCTTTCATTTGATCCAGAACATTGCCTGCACCAGGAACCAAAAGTTTGTTTCTAGCCATGATACATCACTCCCGACGAATTTTTTTGAGCAATGTTAAATTGCTCGTATATAATGTAACCAATTTAGAAATCATAATTCACATACCATAAAGATACACATTATTTGGCATAAAAGTTCTCCGTATAGTACGGCTGTGATTTGTCATTAAAGGCTACGCCAACTCCCAAGTACTCAAAACCGTCCCGGAGAATATTTTCCCGGTGGCCAAGCGAATTCATTAATCCTTCATGGGCAAAAATACTGCTTAATTGGCCATAGGCCAGATTTTCGCCAGCCAGATAATAGATAATTTCATCTTCTTTCATGCGGTCAAAAGGGGATTGGCCCTTTAAATTCGTATGGGAGAAATAATTGTTTACTGCCATATCATTACTGTGTTTCCTTGCCGTGTCTCTAACATGTTGATCCCATGTCAGGATTGAAAGCTGATGGTTTACCCGGGATGCGTTTGTAAGATCAAACAGCTGGAACTCAAAACCTTCTTTTAAGGCAGGACTGGCTTTTGGATAATAGCCGGATTTCTTATCCTCCAAGTCTTTCCTAACTAATTGCATGGCTGTTACCGTATTGCCATTGTGCTTATCGTAAAAAATAGTTACATAGATATTGTCAACTAGGAACATGTCATAATCACGGTCTTGTTCAAATTGGTAAACCACCAATCCTTTTTGCAATTCTGTTAAGGGATCCCCGAGGGTGGCGCGTACGGTTTCTTTAGGGGTGCCAAGTTTAATGCCATTTTTGGATGAAATTAAATCCTGGTTGGTATATAGTCCAGCGACTTGATTGCTTTCATCATACATGATCATGAAAAATTGCTGGTAATTGTTATGGTATGCGAACCAATCCGTACCGTAATCATTGAGAGAGGAACGCTGGGCCGGTCCTGTTGTTTGTTCAACTTCTGCCTTCGTTTCTCCGAGTTCCACATTATGGATTGAAAACATCTGATCAGAAGGAGCCACTAATTCTACGGATTTTTCTTCAGATTGATTATTTTGCTGTTTCAGAGGCAAGCCGTCAAGTTGGCTGCTCAGTTGGTTCCAAAGCTGTTCAAGCCGTTCAACCAACCCCGTGATTGCTGTAAGTATTTCCGGATTGTCTTTAAATACATTTATTTCGGATTGAAGTTGAGTAATCTTATTATTTAAATCATTGTTATCCATATTTTTTTCAATAACTCGTCCTGAAAACCCGAATAGCACAATCAGGGATAATAGTACAAGAAAACGTCCCATAGACTCACCCTCCATTTCTCTTAAAATTGTAACCAATTTAGTTTAAATGTATAAGTGAAATGCTTAGCTTAAAAATAATTAGAGTGCCATTTTATCATAAAAACACTATAGGCAACAAACAAGGGCAAAATGCTGTGGTTGGTGGACGTGTATGTGTTACTGTGAAAGATGGATGTTAACATTTGGGTGAAATTTTTTGCAACTGGAGGAATGAGCGAATGACAAGCGGGAAACAACATGTATTGTTTATTGGTGCCGGCCGTATGGCACAGGCCATAATAGAAGGAATCTCCAACAAATCGGAATTTTCCATCCTTGTGGCCAATAGTGGAAACGTTGAACGGCTGGAATTTGTGAGGAACCACTTTGGGGTGGAAACGACGGATAATTGGAAAAACCATGCAGCCAATATGGATATTATCTTCTTAGCCATGCCGCCGGATGCACATGAGTCAATCTTATCTGACTTGGCGGAACGGATTAATGGGCAATTGGTGATGACAGTGGCTGCGGGGATTGGCCCGGCATACATGGAAAACAAGCTTCCTGATTTGACTCCCGTGGTTTCTGTCATGCCAAACACTGCCGCCAAATTAGGGGAGTCCATAACCCTGTTTGCGCCAGGTCAATACGTAAATCAGCATCATCTAGAAACCATTGAGAGTTTAATTAGTGGCATTGGGCAGTTTGAAAAAGTGACTGAAAAACAAATTGAAGACTTAACAGCAATCACTGGAAGCGCTCCGGCGTTTATCTATCAATTGGCCGGTGCCCTTGAGCAAATGGCCCTCGAAACCGGGATCACTCAATCACAGGCCAGAAAACTCGTTGCACAAATGATTGCCGGCTCGGCGGAAATGTTAAAAACCAACAAGGGCACATACGAACTTATCAACCAAGTTGCCACCCCAGGCGGATCCACCGCAGCAGGCTTGGAACTACTCGACGCCCATCAATTCAACACAACCATCCAACAAGCTATCAACGCCTGCCGAGAAAAAGCCGCAGCTATCCAATAACTTTAGAATCTCTCTGCCCTTTAACGCATTACCGTGCCGGGGGACAGGCCCCCGAAATCATTCGATGATTCCCATCCGTATGGCTTTGACGGCGACTTCTGTGCGGTTTTGGGCGTTTAGTCGTTTCATGATGTTAGAGATGTGGTCTCTGACTGTGTATTCACTTAGGTAAAGCCTGGATGCGGCCATTTGGGTAGAGGCGCCTTCTGCCAGGAGTTTGATGATTTCGATTTCTCGGGGGGATAAGGATGCTGGCTTATTTTCCAGTGTTAACTTGCTTTTGCTTTCTACTTGAAAATATTTTAACAATAGTTCCCCTGAGCTTTGGCCAAATTTGATTAGGGCCGGAAATAGACTTCTATCAAGTGTAAAATGTGTTTCCGGTCCTTGGTCTAATATCACGCCCCCGATAATTTTCCCTTCCTCCGGCACATAGAGGGGAACGATCATTAAGGATGTAAGCTTAAAACTCTTCACATATCTTTCGGGAAATTCCCTGCCTGCAAACGGAACATAAATAGGCTGAAAGTTTTTCATTTGTGTTCCCTGAGATTTCAACTTGACCAGACTTTCATTTAAAACAGGGATATTGGTTATTTTTTCGGCAATGGCCTGTATTTCTTCATTATAAAAATGATGTCCGCAAAGACCCACTGCCATGCTTTCCTCGTTCGTGAACCTAAAAAGTGCACATCGTTCAAAGGGAAGGAAGTGCCCAAATCCATAACAAATATTTTCCACTGCCTCCTCAAAGGTTTGTGAGCGAATAATCCATTCATTAAACAGTATGACGGAGTCCTTCCAGACACTATATTTTTCGTTTTCCGCATTGAATAGCATAACCTCACTAATTTTCGAAAATAAATAATGAATCGAAGGATGCAATTTGGAAGAATAGGAGATTTGCGCTTTTACAACTCGATGGGCCGAGTTTTCCAGTAGATTTAAGTGGAAAATCAACGCTTCCGGTTCCGGTTCACGATGGAATTCGGCAAACCATGCTGCCTGAATTTCATCCAACAAACGATACAAATTGGCATTCCCTTGACGGACACTTGTCAAAAACTTTTGCAGGAACTCTATGATAAATTCATATACAAAAATAGATTTTTTGTTTGTATTTTTTAACGATTGAAGCGTGAAATTCCACTCATCCAGCAATTCATATTGATATCGGCTTATCAGCCGTACCGCATCCTCCAATAAGTGATTTAAGTGATGGTTCAGCGATTTGGACATGAGACTTACACTCCCGCATGCAATTTGGCAGTCACAATATGAGTACGACAAAATATCTAGACGTCATATCTATACATAATTCCGCAAATATCCAACTAATTCCTGTCTGTTTTAGAAAAGTTTTGAAGAAAGATGCCGAATGCTATACGGTCTCTGTATACCATGTATGAAAAACCTACAAATGTAGGGGTTAACCGATAATTTTATTTGTCTTAAAATTGTGACAAATAGTACCAAATATCTATTCTCATATATATCTTGGTACTATAAAAAAGGAAAGGGAGGAAAAAGAATGACAGCAGAAGCCGTGATCACAGGAGGGAAAACGGTAAAGAAAAAATTATGGATGGCCATCCTGGGAGGGTTTTTATTCTTGGGTGCCCTGTTAGGGACATTTGGCCTAACCGGAGTCGCTTACGCTGTGCCGCTCAGTGGATTTGGTGAATTCACAGTCAGTTTTGATGAGATGGTTGGGCATGGATTTAAGCTTTATGGAGGCGTTGCGGATGGTGGAACAAGAAAAGGTAACCCAGTTGCCGTTAACGAAATTGACAGCGCTACCATCACCAATCTAAAAATTACCAAAGACTTTCCGGCACTCCATATTAAAGCGGTAATTGAGGCCGGTGAACCGGTTGAAATTAATGGATTAATTCAAAAAGCAACCTTGATTAATGGCGATGCAAGCTTTGAGAGTATGACCATGAAAGAAAATTATGTCGGGGATGTCCAAAATCCATTAGAAGCTGCCGCTAAAGAGTTTACCCAAGATGCAGACACCATTACGATCAAAAATGGTGATTTGAAAACTCTATATCTTTTCCAGCAAACAGTTTCACTTCCAGGCATGAAAGTATATTTTGAAGCATTGCAATAATAACGACAAGCATAGATTACGATATTAAGGATGATAAACATGAACTCCACATTATCCATACGTGCGAGGTTCAGGAATTGGAGAGCAAGGCGCCCGTTTTGGGGGGCGACCTTGTGCATCCTTTCCGGACTCGTGATATTATGGGTGCCGGCGAAACTTTACGAAGTTGCCGTTGCACCAGGCAGCATCATATTTGTCGGCTTTTTCCTTGGCGGACTTACGCTTTTATTGGGCGTATTGTCCTATATCATGCCAAGGCTGTCCACACTGCTGGGGGTTTTGGCTATTTTTTCTTCTGTATTGTCCATCATGGGGGCTTTGGGTGGTTTCCTGATTGGAACCATACTCGGAATCCTTGGCGGTGCCATGCTGATCGCATGGAAGCCGGAATTCGGACTAAATCTTGTGGTACATACACTTGATGCCGAAACAGAAAAAGAGATAGCCACAACCGAAATAGAGAAATAACTGGAAAGCTGCTGGTTAAAAGGCCATTTGTTTTTATTAGATGGCACCAGTAATAGAGAGAAACGGTGATTACATTGAAGCAAACCATTAAATCAAGAAAACAGGTCATTATACTCATTCTACTGATTCTTGTATTCATGATTCCAACTAAACATAGTATGGCAGTCAGCGAATCCACCATCGGGTTTATTATTGAAGCAAGCCAAATGGAGGGCATTTCCCAAGGGCTTTTTCTGACTGCAGGTGAAACTGCGGACCAAAAAGCACGAACCATGCTGGAATTTAAATTTGCGGATTGCTCGGTGCAGGGATTAACCATAAAGAAATTAGTAAGGACTCAAAACGGTATTGTCACCACTAAAATTACGTCCAAGGATGCAGTACTGTTTAAAACGCTAAGTCTAAAAGTGACCAACGCTGAATTCAAAGAAATCTATTCACCGACATTAGGAAAAATCGGTTTCCATGATATCAAGCTGCTGGCCCACGATGTCCAAACCAACGACGCAGACCTCCCGCAATTCGGGTTGGAATTCCAAACCGAAGGCAGCCTGGAACTCCAACCCAAAAACGAACAAGAACTACAAACCATGAAAAGCACCCTGGAAAACCTAATCCAATCCCTCCTCAAAAGCGATGCCAACTAAACGCATCGCTTTTACATTGCGTTCCCACTCTACCACACTACAGCACTGGGGGACAGGCCCCCAGTCCACTAAAGGATTTATGAATATTTAGAATATTCAAATATGGTGTTGATTTTCATTGTTTTTTGGTTTATATTGGTATGCATGGCAATGCCTGAAAGGGCATTATTGTGGGAAGACAGTTTATTAAAACAATAGAAGGAAACAGGTTGCATGTCTGAGATTCTTAGCTACTTGAAGGGACAACAGGAAGCCATTGCCGATACCTTGATGAAACTGACGAAAGCGGAGTCTCCCTCCAATAATAAATATCTGGTGGACCGTTGTGGTGTAGTTATACGGGATGAATTTGATCGGCTTATAGGCGGTTCTGTGAAGGTCATTGAAAAAACGGTTGTTGGCAATCAATATAAATTTACTTTTGGGGAAGGCCCTGAAACAGAGCAGATTTTAATCATCGGACATATGGATACCGTTTGGGATGAAGGTGCCTTGCCGATTCGGCAGGAACAAAATATCCTATACGGCCCGGGTGTGTTTGATATGAAAGGCGGTCTCGCTGTTACTCTTTGGGCCATAAAAGCTTTAAAAGAGACGAATAGAAAACTCAATCGCAAAATAACTTTCCTGGTCACAACAGACGAAGAGATTGGCAGTGAACATTCGAAAAATATCATTTTGGAAGAAGCAAAAAAGAGTTCGGTTGTATTCATTCCCGAATCCAGCATTGCTCCGGACGGAGCGGTTAAAACGGAACGAAAAGGAACGGGGCACTTTACTATGAAAATTGAAGGGATTTCCGCCCATGCAGGGATCAATGCATGGGACGGAGCCAGTGCTATTGAGGAATTGGCCCATCAAATTCTCGATTTAAAGAAGCTGGCCGATCGCAAGACAGGGATTTCCGTTAATGCAGGAGTTATAAATGGGGGAACCCGGGTAAATGTCATTGCTAAAGAAGCATCGGCGGAGATTGATGTAAGAATCACAAAAAAAGCACAGGCAGAATCGTTAACTAAGAAAATAATCAACCGGCCAAGCTTTATTGACGGTACAAAAGTGAAAGTATCAGGGAAAATTGAACGTTTTCCGTTGGAGCGGACGGAGTCTGTTATCCGTCTGTATCAAGAATTAAAAAAAATAGCCGCTTCTCATGGATATGAACTGAGAGAAGGTTCATCCGGAGGAGCCAGTGACGGGAATTTCACAGCAGGAATCGGCATCCCGACGATTGATGGTCTTGGACCAACAGGGGATGGGGCCCATTCTGATGATGAACACGTGGATTTAGCCAACCTGCCGTATCGGGCAGCCTTACTGGCGGAAATCATCTTGAAATATGCGGCAAAGAAAAATTAGAGTGATGAACGCGACGCATTGAGAGTCAAACTGGCGAACAGACAAACCAGATGGGAACGTGTCAAATTACTTCACCTTCTTATCTGGTTATTCAAACTGATAATATTATATTGATATAACAAATTGGATGTAACCGTTTACTTTAACCTTGGGCATGGATTCGATATTCATGAGGATTTGCTCACAAACAATTTGTCAAACTTTGTTCAATATTTCACAAACTATTATCTAAAATACATGTTATGATAATTTCATAAGAAAAGAGGTCACCCCAATAAACATCACAAGGTACATAGCACATGGGGAACTAATTTTTTTAAGTAATTATGTGAAATGTTTCACAAGAAAAAGCGTCGATATTTTTTTGGGAGTTATTGTGAATTATTTCACATAAATAATTGAATGGAGTGATTTTCAATGGCAGTAGCTGAAAAAACAGTGAAGGAACAGCAAAATGTAACCAAGATGATTGATGTTTTAGTTGACAATGCGCGTAAGGCTTTGGATGAGTTCCGCAGCAACTATGACCAAGAAGGTATAGATGAAATTGTCAAACAAATGGCATTAGCAGGCCTTGATCAGCATATGACACTCGCTAAACTGGCAGTGGAAGAAACCAAAAGAGGTGTCTATGAGGATAAAATCATCAAGAATATGTTTGCTGCCGAATATGTCTATCACAACATTAAATATAATAAAACAGTTGGCATCATTGGTGAAAACGAACATGAAGGCATCATTGAGATTGCTGAACCGGTTGGAGTCATTGCAGGGGTAACACCAGTGACAAACCCAACCTCAACCACCATGTTTAAAGCATTAATTTCTATTAAAACCAGAAATCCAATCATCTTTGCCTTCCATCCATCTGCCCAAAAAAGCAGCAGCGAGGCAGCAAGAGTTTTAAAAGAAGCGGCGATTAAAGCAGGAGCACCTGAAAACTGCATCCAGTGGATTGAAACTCCTTCACTCGAAGCAACCCAAGCCTTGATGAACCATCCAAAAGTGTCCATGATTCTAGCAACCGGTGGAGCAGGAATGGTTAAATCCGCCTATAGTTCCGGTAAACCGGCCCTTGGTGTAGGTCCTGGTAACGTGCCTTGCTATATTGAAAAAACCGCCAACCTTAAACAAGCCGTTAATGACTTAATTTTATCCAAAACTTTCGACAACGGGATGATTTGTGCTTCCGAACAAGCGGTTATCATAGATAAAGAGGTTTATCAAGAAGTGAAAAACGAAATGATCGCCAATAGCGTCTACTTCTTGTCCGAAGCAGAACGGGAAAAGGTAGAAAAACTGGTCATCAATGAGCAGTCTTGCGCCGTGAACCCGATCATCGTCGGAATGCCTGCCTATAAAATAGCCGAATTAGCGGGGGTAAAGGTTCCTGAGGATACGAAAATCCTGGTAGCCGAATTAAAAGGTGTAGGACCTGCTTATCCGCTATCAAGAGAAAAATTAAGTCCAGTTCTTGCCTGCTACAAAGTCAACAGCCATGAAGAAGGCTACAAGCGTGCGGAAGAAATGCTGGAGTTTGGCGGCCTAGGCCACTCAGCAGTTATTCATTCCAATGACACAAAAGTCATCGAAGAGTATGGACTTAAAATGAAAGCCGGGAGGATTATTGTGAACTCACCATCTTCCCAAGGTGCGATTGGTGATATCTATAATGCCTATATGCCATCCTTGACACTGGGATGCGGTACGTATGGCGGAAACTCTGTATCGACAAACGTTGGGGCATTAAACTTAATCAATGTGAAGAAAGTAGCAAAGCGGAATGTAAATATGCAATGGTTTAAAGTACCTTCCAAAATCTATTTCGAGAAAAACTCGATTCAATATTTAGCCAAAATGCCGAACATTTCAAAAGCGTTTATCGTAACGGACCCTGGTATGGTTAGCCTGGGCTATGTGGACAAACTACTATATTATTTAAGAAAGCGTCCTGATTATGTGCATTGCGAGATTTTCTCTGATGTCGAACCGGATCCATCCATTGAAACAGTAGCCAAAGGTGCTGAAATGATGTCGAGATTCCAGCCGGACGTCATCATTGCCTTGGGCGGTGGTTCCGCGATGGATGCTGCCAAAGGAATGTGGCTGTTCTATGAGCACCCGGATGTTGAGTTCTTTGGGTTAAAACAAAAATTCCTGGATATCCGTAAACGGATTGTCAAGTATCCGCATCTAGGAAAACAAGCACAATTTGTGGCGATCCCAACCACTTCCGGTACAGGTTCTGAAGTAACATCATTCTCGGTTATTACAGATAAGCAAGCAAACATTAAATATCCACTGGCAGACTATGAATTGACACCGGATATTGCGATTATTGACCCGCAATTTGTGATGACGGTTCCGAAATCAGTCACAGCCGATACCGGTTTAGATGTTTTGACCCATGCAATTGAAGCATATGTTTCCAACATGGCCAATGACTTTACTGATGGGCTTGCCATGAAAGCCATCCAGTTGGTATTTGAGTACCTGCCAAGGGCTTACAAGTTTGGTGATAGAGACGAAGAGGCCCGTGAAAAAATGCATAATGCCTCTACAATGGCTGGTATGGCTTTTGCCAATGCCTTCCTGGGAATAAACCACAGTATTGCCCATAAATTAGGTTCTGAATTCCATATTCCACATGGCCGTGCCAATGCCGTCCTATTGCCGCATGTGATTCGCTATAATGCGACGAAACCGAAGAAGTTTGCTGCATTCCCGAAATATTCCCATTTCATTGCAGACAAACGCTACGCGGAAATCGCCAGGACTCTTGGTTTACCGGCAGGGTCCACCGAAGAAGGAGTCGAAAGCCTGATTCATGCCATTGTTAAACTTGCCAAAGAGCTGCAGGTACCAATGAGCCTTAAGGCAAATAACGTGGATAAAACTGAATTTGAAAGCAAAGTAGAATATCTGGCAGATCGTGCATTTGAAGACCAATGTACAACGGCCAATCCAAAACTTCCGCTTGTATCCGAATTAGCTGAAATCTTGCGTCAAGCATATAAAGGCGTTTAATCTCAGGGCAGGAAACCAAACCAATTTACGTTGGTGCTGGTTTCCTGCTTTTTACATTTATTATTTCAACTATTTACACTAAAGTTTTATAATAAAAGAAGCAAGGACAAAGCAGATGAAATAAGAAATGGGAAGGGTTGAAAAAGATTGAAATATAACTTTGATGAAATCATCAATCGAAGAGGTACATATTCGGTCAAATGGGATGGCGGGGATTTTATTAAAAGCGCCGGGCTGACAAGCCGCTACGATGAAGAGACTATTCCTCTGTTCACCGCGGATATGGATTTGCCGGTTCCCCAGCCGCTGATTGACGCGCTGCATAAAACTGTCGATCATCGGATTTTTGGCTATACGGTATTTCCGCCTGAATATTTTGAAGCCATCCAGCATTGGTTTAAAAAACAGCATAATTGGGACATCAAGAAAGAAGAAATTGTATATAGTCCAGGAACAGTCCATGCGCTGAATGTGGCTGTCAGGGCCTTCACCGAACCTGGCGACGGGATCATCATCCAGCGCCCCGTCTATCCGCCATTTACCTCAGCGATTGAGTCCAATGGCAGGGTGGTCCGGAATAATGTACTTAAGCCGGATGAGCAGGGATATTATCATATTGATTTTGAAGATTTTGAAGCGAAAGCAAAAGAGGAAAACACAAAGATGTTTATTTTGTGCAATCCCCATAATCCAACAGGCAGGGTTTTTAACGTTGATGAACTAAAGAAATTGGCGTCCATTTGCGCAAAAAATAATGTTTTGATCGTGGCGGATGAAATTCATGGGGACCTAATTCGCAGGAATCAAACCTTTATTCCGATTGCCAAAGCAGTAGGAGATGCCGATCAAATTATTACGTTTACAGCGATTAATAAAACGTTTAATGTTGCCGGGCTTCATTGTACAAATGCGATCATTTCCAATCCCGAGCTCAGGAAGAAATTCAACAAAGCGTTGGGCCATCAATCGCCATCCCCATTTATGATTTCTGCCTTGATTGCTGTATACAATGAGGGAGAGGACTGGCTGGAGCAGCTAAAAGAATATATTGATGAAACGATGGAATGGGTAGTCCAATTTTTAGAGAAAAAAATGCCGAAAGTGAAAGTCAGGATTCCTGAAGGAACCTATATCATGTGGATGGACTTCAGTGGATATGGCCTGTCCCCTGATGAAGTTCATGACCGCATATATCATAAAGCAAATGTATTATTGGAGGATGGAAAGATGTTTGGTGAAGAGGGACTGCCCTTTCAACGGATTTGCCTACCTTCACCAAGGCCGATGATCAAGGAAGCATTTGAACGTATAGCAAGAGAGTTTGAAGATTTAAATTAGAAAAAACAACCCCGGTGGCGCCGAATGTAAAGGAGACACTGGGGTGTTTTTTGGACATATTCACAGTTTGCTGGAAGTTATAAAGATTCCTGATTCAACCGAATTGGGCCGGACATTTTTATACCATTGGTAACAGAGAACTACGATGATCACCAAATCAATCAAGTCCCCAGCATAATACATGAGTAACCCTCCGGTTTGGGCTTGAAGCTCAGGGACTCCCGCAGGGGGATGGGCATATAAGAACTTGGATAAAATCCCATGTCCGGCTAAGGCAAAAACTAACACCACTGCACGATACAAAAAGCCAGGCCGATGCGGTGAAGAATCAATGGAAATAAAGGAAGACGTAAAAATGAATCCAGCAAGTAACACATGTCCATGGACTACCGTATGCACGATAAAATTTTGCTGCATGGTTGGAAATAAATCCGTTGTATATAGAATCCAAAGTCCGCCAATATTCAAAACCGAAGCCGTTACCGGGTCTGTGATATACCGAAAAAATCTCTTTTTGAGAATTCTAGAAACTTTCCGCGCATGTTTTACAGGAAGAGTCCTTAAAAGCAAAGTAACCGGAGCAGCCAAAACCATAAAAAGAGGGGCGACCATTCCTAACAGTAAGTGTCCCATCATATGTGCCTTAAAATCCATATGTGAATGATTAGCAAGCAGTCCGGAAAAAATTGCGCAAGAGACTCCTGCAATCCAGAGGCCCATTCGATAAAATGGCCATTTTTTATAAAATCGGTTAGATATGGCGATTGACATTACATAGAGTACCATAAGCAAAACACAAGGGATGCCCAATATGAATGGGCCAATGATATGGACAGGAGGGTCAAATAATTGAAATTGAAGAGCTATAGGGTGATTATCCATTTGACGACGCCCCTTTCCTTCCAATTTTTCTTCCTGAACGGATAAACAGGCTAATGCCTATGATAATCATTAACCCAGAGACAATATGCCATGCCATATCGTAGGGGAGAATATCTACGTTATAGCGAATTTGGTGCAGTTTCATCAGCTTATGCTGGATGGTCCCGTCATATAAATTGAAGAGGCCGGCACCCAGAAAAACCCCGGCAGTCCAACGGAGCGGCACCCACACGGTGCAACGCCGGAGATCGGCAATCATAAATAACGCTCCCACCGTCGCCAGCCAGCTAAATGCATGGAAAAATCCGTCCGAAACCAACCCAATAGCGGTAGTGGATTTGTCGTAAAAATGATGCCAATGGAGCAGCTGATGAAATACGACTGCATCCAAAAAGGAGATCAATCCAATACCAAATAAGAAACCGGACCATAGGTTGCGATTGAAATATTTGTTTGACGCAGGATTGGATAATTGATTGAAGTATTCTGCCATCGTTCCATACCCCTCTTAAGTTAATCTTACTCCCATTTCCAATTCGCCCAAATGGGTAATCCGTAATCACCCCCGCTGTTTTTATGCCCGAGAAAGTTCACGCTGACAATTAAACGCAATTTTAAAAAAATAACCAATGTAATGAAAAATAAATCATTTAAACCCTCCAATTCCTACTTGACTAATAGGAATAGTAAAACTATGATTATAGTAATCAATTTTGTGACTGAAAAAGTGATTAGAAAAGTCCAGTAACTTTGAAATAAACGCTTTTTACAGTATAAATTCCTTTGCGAGGTGGGTATTGTTGCAACTTCAGGTATTGAACAGTCCGTTTAATCAGGAGCAGGCAGAGCTCCTCAACCGCCTTCTGCCGACATTGACAGATTCCCAGAAACTTTGGCTCAGCGGATATTTGGCTGGTTCGCAGTTTACTTCTGTTCAGCAAACACCAGGCGTGCCAGCCGCAACGGTTTCTAAAGAAGTGACCATTCTTTACGGTTCGCAAACAGGAAACTCGCAGGGCTTGGCTAAGAAAGCGGCCAAAACGCTGGAAGGAAACGGGTTTAAGGTAACCGTTTCATCCATGAGCGATTTTAAACCCAACAATCTCAAGAAGGTTAAAAACCTGCTTGTTATTGTCAGTACCCATGGTGAAGGGGATCCTCCTGATAATGCGATTTCATTCCATGAGTTCTTATTTAGCAAGCGTGCGCCAAAACTAAACGAGGTCCATTTTTCTGTTTTGGCGTTAGGTGACAGCTCGTATGAATTTTTCTGTCAGACAGGGAAAAACTTTGATACCCGACTGGAGGAACTCGGGGGCACAAGGCTTTATCCGCGGTTTGACTGTGATGTCGACTATGACGAGCCGGCGGCAGAGTGGCTGGAAGGTGTTGTTGGCAGTCTGAAAGAATCGGAGGGAGCAGGAACTGCTCCAACTTTGGCTGCGGTAACGGAACAAATAGCGGAAAGTGCATACTCGAGAACAAATCCGTTTAAAGCGGAAGTGCTTGAAAATATCAATCTAAACGGACGTGGCTCGAATAAAGAAACACGCCACCTTGAATTATCACTCGAGGGTTCCGGCCTAACCTTTAAACCGGGGGACAGCCTTGGAATCTATCCGCAGAACGATCCGGAACTGGTTGAACAGCTTCTTGCCGAATTAAGATGGAATGCTGAAGAAAGTGTGACTATCAATAAACAAGGAGAAGTCTTATCACTTAAAGAAGCATTAACTTCTTATTTTGAAATAACTGTTTTAACCAAACCGCTCCTTGAAAAAATAGGCCAGCTTACCAAAAATGAAGCGTTAAAAGAACTTTTAGAACCGGATCATTCGGAACAGCTTAAAAAATATCTATCCGGACATGATTTGCTGGATTTGGTGTGTGATTACGGTGCTTGGGGTGAAACCGCCCAGGAATTTATTTCAATTCTTAGAAAAATCCCAGCTAGACTATATTCTATTTCCAGCAGTTTAACAGCCAATCCGGAGGAAGTCCATTTGACCATTGGCGCAGTACGGTATGAAGCAAACGGAAGACAAAGAAAAGGCGTCTGCTCGACTTTAGCCGCAGAGCGTCTGCAGCTGGGTGATACCTTACCGGTTTTCGTCCAGCATAACGACAACTTTAAATTGCCGGAGTATCCGGATGCCCCTATGATCATGGTCGGACCTGGTACAGGTGTGGCACCGTTCCGTTCGTTTTTGCAAGAACGGGAAGAGGCGGGAGTGGAAGGTAAGTCATGGTTATTCTTTGGCGACCAGCATTTCCGCACGGATTTCTTATATCAAGTGGAATGGCAAAAATGGCTGAAGGACGGCGTCCTTACGAAAATGGATGTGGCCTTCTCACGTGATACTGCCGAAAAGGTGTATGTACAGCATCGCATGCTGGAACATAGCAAGGAATTGTACCAATGGCTTGAAGAAGGAGCCTATGTCTATGTTTGCGGCGATGAGAAGAATATGGCCCATGATGTCCATCAAACTCTTCTTGCCATAATTGAACAAGAAGGCAATATGAGCCGTGAACAGGCAGAAAATTATATCGCTGAATTGCAGCAGCAAAAACGTTATCAACGGGACGTATATTGACCTGGTGTGGAAAGGAGTTTCAACATGGTGAACCAAATACTTAAAGCGCCTGATGGCCCTCCAAGTGATGTTGAAGAAATAAAAGTAAATAGCGACTATCTTCGTGGAACATTGAAAGAAGTGATGCAAGAACCTCTTAGTGCCGGTATACCGGAAAGTGACAACCGCCTGATGAAACATCACGGGAGTTACCTGCAGGATGACCGAGACCTGCGGGCAGAGCGCCAAAAACAAAAACTTGAACCTGCTTATCAATTTATGCTCCGTGTCCGTGCCCCTGGCGGTGTGGTGACACCAGAGCAATGGCTTGTGTTAGATGATCTTGCGGATAAAAATGCTAATGGCACCATTAAACTGACTACACGCCAGTCGTTTCAGTTTCATGGAATTTTAAAGTGGAATATGAAAGACACGATTCAACAAATCCATAACACACTGCTAACAACACTGGCCGCTTGCGGCGATGTTAACAGAAACGTCATGTGCAATCCGAATCCGTATCAATCGGAGGTCCATGCACAAGTTTATGAATGGGCGAGCTACTTAAGTGAATACTTACTGCCTCGCACTAGAGCCTATCATGAAGTTTGGCTGGATGAAGAAAGAGTAGCCGGCACACCAGATGTGGAAGAGGAGCCAATATACGGACCAACCTACCTTCCTCGTAAATTTAAGATTGGGATTGCCGTCCCGCCTTCCAATGATATTGATGTTTATTCGCAGGACCTTGGATTGATCGCTATTGTGGAAGATGGCAAGTTAATAGGTTTTAATGTTGCGATTGGCGGTGGAATGGGCATGACGCACGGCGATAAAGCCACTTACCCGCAGGTTGCTAAGGTGATCGGTTTCTGCACACCGGATAAAATTGTGGAATTGGCTGAAAAGACAATCACGATTCAACGTGATTATGGAAACCGTTCTGTCCGGAAAAACGCCAGGTTCAAATACACGGTGGATCGTCTCGGATTGGAAACCGTCAAAGAAGAACTGGAAAACCGGCTTGGCTGGAAATTGGAAGAAGCAAAACTTTATCACTTTGATCATAACGGCGATCGTTATGGCTGGGTTAAGGGAATAGGGGGAAAATGGCATTTCACCCTGTTTGTTCAAAATGGCCGTGTAACAGACTTTACGGATTATCAACTAAAAACCGGCTTACGTGAGATTGCAAAAATTCATACAGGTGATTTTAGGCTGACACCGAATCAAAACTTGGTTATTGCCAATGTTTCAAGCCAGAAAAAGAAAAAAATTGCTGAACTGATGGATCAGTACGGTCTAACAGACGGTAATTATCATACGGCATTGCGCCGGAACTCAATGGCATGCGTGGCCCTTCCAACATGCGGTTTGGCATTTGCAGAAAGTGAGCGTTATCTCCCTTTGCTTATGGATAAATTGGAAGAGCTCGTAGATGAAAGTGGTCTCCGAAATGAGGAAATCACGATTCGGATGACAGGGTGTCCAAACGGTTGTGCCCGTCCGGCCCTTGCGGAAATCGCGTTAATAGGGAAGGCCGTTGGCAAATATAACCTATACTTGGGTGCAGCTCACGATGGCAGTCGTTTAAATAAGATGTACCGTGAAAATATTGGTGAAGATGAGATATTAAGTGAGCTTGGGATGCTGTTCTCCCGTTATGCCAAAGAGCGTAATGAAGGCGAACACTTCGGTGACTATGTCATCCGTACCGGCATTATCAAAGCTGCAACAGACGGAACCAATTTCCATGATTAAAAGAGACAGGTCTCCTGTCTCTTTTTTCATTTTTCAAATGATTAACATTTTTATATAATACCAATAGAGTTAACAACACCATAATCTAGGGGAGTGGACCTTATGGAGGCAACCATCCAAACTTGTGCATACATCATCCGAAACTCGACGAATATCGTTGTGCTCACGGGAGCCGGAATCAGCACCGAGTCCGGAATAAAAGATTTTCGCTCGAGAACGGGAATTTATTCATTAGCACCGGAATACATACTTTCGATTGATTACTTTTACAAGCACCCCGAAGAATTTTATCAATTTGCCCTTGAAAACCTATATCATCCCGATGCACAACCCAATAAAGGCCATGAGATTCTTGCATCTTGGGAGAGGCAAGGGAAGGTCTCACAGATCATTACGCAAAACATTGATGGACTGCATCAGAAAGCAGGAAACAGGCAGGTTATCGAGTTTCACGGTACGATGAAAACAGCATCATGCATGAATTGTGGAAAGATTTACTCGACAGAAGAAATGGTCAGCCGCATGAATACATTGGAAGAGTTTTATGTCTGTGATTGCGAGGCAAAACGGAAACAGAATCATTTTATTAAACCGGATGTGGTTTTATTCGGCGATGCGGGGAAATGGTTTACGCCAGAAGGATTTCAAGTGATTTTAAATAAAGTGGAAAGAGCTGATTGTATATTAGTGCTGGGCACGAGCTTGCAGGTAACCCCGTTTTCAACGTTTCCACAGTACAGGCAGAAGGGAGTCCCTTTGATGATAATTAATAAAGGGGAAACCCCTTATGATTATAAATCCGGCACGTTTGTCATTCATGAATCCATTGGTCAAACGTTAGCTGGGATTGATGCGGCTCTCCAATAATGAAAAAAGCAGTGGATTTTTCGCAAAAAATCACACTGCTTTACTTACTTTTACTTAATGTTGCTGTTTTATCAGCCGGCTGCCTGCCGGCTGATAGGTGGCTAAGACCGCCCCAAATATGGTAATCATTCCCCCGATAAGTGTTATCAAAGAAACCCGTTCATGCAACAATAAAACACCGAATACCACAGTCCATACAGGAAGCAGGTTGATAAATGGCGCTGCCAGTGCAGCCCCGGTGATTTCCACACCTGCTGACCATGAAAAGAAAGCGACGACTGATGCCAAAGTGCTCACATACACTATCGCTAGCCAGGCAGTCCCCGTCATATGAATCATTTCCGGTTGAACGGTCCCGATACAACTGAACGCGCTGAGAATCGTTCCGTAAAAAGCAGCACCAGCTGTCATCGTAAGAGGATCCATTATTTTGCCATATTTTTTTCCGAGCACCGTGTACATGCCCCATGCTAAACAAGAAAGCAAAATGGCGATGATCCCGGTAAGAGAAGCATGGGCATTCCCGCTTTGTTTTCCTTGAAGCAAAAGAATAACTCCGACAATAGATACAATCGCCCCAATCCATGATTTGAGGGCTATACTTTCTTTTAAAATAATGGGCGAGAAAAACAAAATCGCTATGGGAATTCCAGCCGAAATCATCCCTGCATATGAGGCGCTTAAAAACCGCAATCCTAAATAATTTAATGTGGAAAAGGCAAATACCCCAAAAAAGCCAAGGATCAATAATTCCTTCCACCTCGCGAAAACAGGGAAATGTTTTTTATTCAACTTCATTAGTCCCCACAATAAGACAGTAGAGATTGCCCAGCGGATGGTGTTAAGCAAGGTAGCGGGCAATGCCGGTGCCAATATCCTTCCACATATGTAGTTGCCACCCCATAGGATGGTTGCCAATATCAATAATGATACTCCTTTTTTCATTACTCATTTCCTTTCTGTATGTAACTTAAAGAAAGTCCCGAAGTCGATGCTAAAAAAATGCCGCATACCATTCAGGACTCGTTTTTTATATATTAGGCACCCAGTGAATAGGGTATATAGGCAGAGTGGTGGTCATCCCATTGAAATATCCCATCACTCAATTGAATGACAGAATCAAATGGACAGTGGATAGAAGGACCGTTATTTTCCAAGGATTGATTGGTTTCAGACAGCTGCTCTTTAAGCTGCAGCAATTCTTCTTTTGACGCCACACGAATTACGCAGTCCAACGAGATATTCTTTTCTTTAACACCACTTCGTTTACAAACGCTCTCTTGAAATCCTTTATTAAACCTCAACATCATATGGAGGTCGCTGATGCACGCCACACCAAACACCTCTTTAATAATTTCTTCATATCGAACTTGATAATCGGTTGCGAATCTTACAATATTTTTTTCGGGATTTTCCAGTATATAAATAGTTTCGATTGCTTCCTTCAAATATGACACCCTTTCTATTTATGTTTCTTCTCCATCTCTATTTGAGGAGGGATTGAAAAATGTAATGTTTATTATTATGATATAATTCCATGATAACAGATTTTTGTCCTTTTATGTTGTATTCCGCTTAACTAACATGATTGTGCAGATTTTTCTAAACATTTCGATAGTAAATTCTTGCGTTTATGTGAATTTATAATATACTAAAATACATATAAAAAAATTTCACAATTTTTAAAAAAGGAAGCGACGAACTTGAATTATCTATTTGCACCCCAGACCACAAACTACGAATCTTCAGCAGTGAGAGAAATTTTAAAAGTAACCCAGCAAGGGCATGTTATTTCATTCGCAGGAGGATTGCCTGCAGAAGATATATTTCCATTGGAAGCCGTACAAAATGCGTACGAAAAAGTATTTGCATCAGGAAAATCCTCCCTGCAATATGGGTTAACCGAAGGATTTATCCCTCTTCGTGAAGCCATCCAATCACGGATGCAGAAAAAAGGAATATCATCCACCACCGATAACATCCTGCTGACCACCGGCTCACAGCAAGTCATTGACTTATTTTCGAGAATCATGCTTGCACCTGGTGATGTGGTCCTGACTGAAGATCCTACCTATCTATCAGCCTTGCAGGTTTTCAGGTCCTACGGGGCGCATGTTGTAGCGGTCGACAGTGATGACGCGGGGATGAATATTGAAGATCTAAAGGCCAAGATGGAACTCCATCATCCCAAATTTGTTTATGTGATTCCAACCTTTTCGAATCCTGACGGGAAACTCTGGAGCAATGAAAGACGGGAAGCCTTGCTACAGTTAAGCGATGAATACAATGTATTGATCCTCGAAGATGACCCTTATGGTGATATTCAATTTCATGCAGAAGATGATATCAAGCCCATCGCTTCATTAGACAATGACCAGAGCCATGTCTTATATACGAGTACCTTCTCCAAATCAGTGGTGCCGGCCCTTAGGACGGGGTGGGTGACTGGCCCGGCCGAAGTCATCCAGATGATGGCGAAAGCTAAGCAAATGAACGACCTGCATTCCAGCAGCATCGACCAACAAGCGCTTTATTACTTATTACGCGACTTTAATCTCGATGGCCATATTGAAAATATTCGTGGTGTTTACTATCATAGAATGACCATCATGAGGGATTACTTGGCAAAACTAGGGACAGATTTGTTTACCTTTAAGGAGCCAAAGGGTGGCATGTTCATGTGGGTCAAGGGGAAAGACGGCTTGGACACCACAAAACTGCTGCACCAGGCTGTTGATAACGGTGTTGCTTTTGTACCTGGCGCTCCATTTTACGTGCACGAACCCAAACTGAATACATTCCGGCTAAACTTTAGCCATTCCGCGCCGGAAAAGATTGAACTCGGCATGGACAGGCTCGTTCAAGTATTACTCAATCCGGCAGAAGTTAAGTAAAATTGTTTTGAAATACAAACCATCTAAGGAAGTTAAGTACGTCATTTTTTAAAGAATGACGGCTTCACTTCCTTTTTTCTTTTTTTAGAAGGAAATAAAAGGTAAGGCAGGAATATATAAATATAATTAACTGAAATTTTGAATAAAAACTTTATAAAGGCGGGTTTTTAATGAGAGTAATTCCGAGACCAGCATCAACTGTCGTGCTAATCGATGAAAGTTCCAGAGTGTATTTGACGAAGCGACCAGAGACGATGAAATTTATGGGCGGCTTTTTTGTTTTTCCTGGGGGCGCAGTGGATCAATCAGATGAAACCGATAATCCCGATTTCTTGAATGGTAACGGTTTGGACAACTCTTTCCGGCATGCCCATTATATCGCAGCAGCAAGGGAATTATTTGAAGAAGTCGGGATATTGCTCTGTACGGATAGGGATGGCTCTGCAGTTTTTATGAACGAAGAAAAACAGGATCAATACCGCCGTCTATTATTAAACCAGGAAGTATCATTCTATGATTTATTAAAAGCTGAACAACTGGTGTTGGATTTCAGCAACCTGACTTATTTTGGTCATATCATTACTCCGGAAACCAGCCCTATCCGTTTTGATACCCGATTCTTCCTGGCACGGCTACCCAAAGGCCAACTCCCCAAACCGGATAACCACGAAATCAGCGAAGCCTTTTGGCTGTCGCCGGCAGATGCCTTGATTGAATTTCAGTTTGGCAGGATATCACTTGCGCCGCCAACGCTGCATTCGCTGAAGACCATAATCAACTTTCTTAAAGGAGAACCGCTTTTCATGCAGGAATTTAACGTAAATGATTACACGTTACCCTTTAAAAAGTAACAACCACTTGTGAAAGATAGGCATAATATCCTAATCTTGCAACAATTGACAATATTTGTACAATTTTATAAAATATACAAGTAATGGTAAATACACAAACAAGGGGGAATTCTTAGTTGAAAAAGAAAAGGTTTTTGCTTTCGTTGGTTTTTCTATTAGCTTTGTCTATGATTCTGGCTGCGTGCGGCAGTAAAGACACAAGCGGAGGTTCTGAAGGTTCCGGGGACAAAGGAGGAGAAAAAGCAGCAGAAGAAACTCCAAAATTTATGAGCATTTTAACCGGTGGAACTGGTGGTACATATTATCCATTAGGTGGTTCTTTCGCTAAAATCATTAAAGATGAAACTGGCATTGATGCCAATGCCGAAACAACAGGCGCCTCTGCTGAAAATATGACCACACTTAAAAACGGGGAGGCTGAGATTGCTTTCTCGCAAACTGATATTGCCTCCTATGCGACCGAGGGCAAATTAATGTTTAAAGACAATACAGTCGATAATATTAAGGCCATTGCCACTCTTTACCCGGAGACGATTCAAATCGTTACTACTAAAAAATCAGGAATCAAATCTGTAGAAGATTTAAAAGGTAAAAAGGTATCAGTCGGCGCGCCAGGGTCCGGCACGGTGGCTAACGCTGAACAGATTTTGGAAATACACGGCATGAAGTTTGATGACATTAAGAAGCAGGACCTGTCCTTTGATGAATCTACACAGGGGATTCAAGACGGCACCATTGACGCGGCATTTGTCACAGCCGGCACACCAACGGGTGCGGTAGAAAGTCTTTCTGCAACTGAAGATGTCGTGATTGTTCCAATTGAACAGGATAAAATCGATGCTCTTATTAAGAAGTATCCTTATTATGTAAAAGATGAAGTCCCTGCAAACACTTATAAATTGAAGGAAGCCGTGCCGACTGTTGCCGTCCAGGCCATGCTCGTGGCAAGAAGCGACCTTTCCGAAAAGGTAGTTTACGATGTTACTAAGGCTATTTTTGAAAACCTGGATAAAGTAACTCACGCAAAAGGAAAGTTAATCAAGGTAGAAAATGCACTGAATGGTGTCGGCATTGATGTTCATCCAGGTGCACAGAAGTACTTTGATGAAAAAGGGGTAAAAGCAGCAAAATAACCAGTTTTGGGTAGTTTTTTCTTAATTGCTTGAGGACCGGCTGTTCATAATAGCCGGTCTCATTTTCTAATAGTTACTATTGGAAGATTATGGTTATTAGGAATTTTTTACTGATATTTCCTCAAAAACATGATTATTAAACTCCTCATTCAGTATCAGGTGAAATCATGAAAAAAACAAAGTCCCTGTTCTTAATTTTCATTACCATGTTAATACTTATTAACCTATTTTTATTTTACCCTTACAGGCTGTCTGTTGTGTTCCAGCCCAGGGACGCTTCCCAGAAGACTGCTTATCTTCCGGTCAAAGGTGAAGGAACTTTCAAGATAAAATACACTCATTCCATTCATTTATCCGATGTGGTAGAAAGCTATAAGATACTCCCTGAAAAGCGGATCAGGCAATATGAACTGATGTACGCCGAGACAGCAGTCGGAATGCCAGCCAATGCAGAGGAGGGGGAAACATTTGAACAAAAGAACGGGAAATATTACATAAAAAATATGAAACGGATTTTTCCGTACTTTTATTTAAGAATCGGCCAAGTTCGGGCCAATCATCGGGTGATTTTTCAAAACAAGGAATATCAACTATCAAAATCGATTAGGCCAGGTACCTCTGTTAAGGTAGAAATCAGAAAATTGAATTTATTACAGCAATGGAAAGGAGTGAATATCCTTGAATCATTTTGAGGAGGCACTTTCTGAGGAGAAACAACAGGAGCTATTGGAAAAATATGATCCGGAGGCGGGAACAAGGAAACTAACCGGGATTATCAAATGGGTGGTTTTCATTGGGCTTGTAGCATTTTCATTATTTCATGTTTATACCGGAATTTTCGGAATGCTCACTGCTCAGCTGCAGCGGTCCGTTCATTTAGGTTTTGCCCTTGCTCTGATTTTTTTACTTTTTCCTGCGAGCAAAAAAAACATTGGAAAAAAACATAAAGTCGCATGGTACGATTTGATTTTGGCGGCTCTATCGGTTATTGTCGGAGCCTATTGGCCTGTCATGATTGACGATTTGGTTTTGCGTGCCGGTAATTTAGCAGGGGTGGATTTCTATGTGGGCTTAGCGGCCATTCTACTTGTATTAGAGGCTACCCGCAGGGCTGTCGGTCTGCCGATTGCCATCATTGCAGTCGTGTTTATGCTGTATGCCTTATACGGTCCGTATATGCCAGGGTTTATTGCCCACCGCGGAGTTAGCCTCGACCGGCTGGTGCAAACGATGTTTTTCACCACAGAAGGAATATTGGGCACACCACTAGGCGTATCTTCGACCTTTATTTTCTTATTCTTATTATTTGGATCGTTTTTGATTAAAACAGGGGTCGGTGAATACTTCAATGATTTATCGATTGCCGTTGCCGGCCGAAGTGTGGGGGGGCCAGCAAAAGTTGCCGTTTTCTCTAGCGCCTTGCAGGGGACAATCAGCGGCAGTTCTGTTGCCAACGTCGTTACCTCGGGTGCCTTTACCATCCCAATGATGAAAAATCTCGGCTATAAAAAGGAGTTTGCCGGTGCGGTAGAAGCTGCATCGTCCACGGGCGGTCAAATCATGCCGCCAATCATGGGCGCGGCAGCATTTCTAATGGTTGAATTCATAGGTGGAGGAATCAGCTATTGGGATATCGCCAAAGCTGCTGCCATACCGGCGATATTGTATTTTACCGGAATCTGGATTATGACCCATTTCGAGGCTAAGAGAATTGGTCTCCGTGGATTAACAAAAGAAGAAATGCCGAGTTTGAAAGTGGTATTGAGTAAACTCTATTTATTAATACCAATCATTGCCATCATTTTTTTAATGATGTCCGGTATGAGTGTCATCCGGGCTGCCCTTTGGTCCATTGTGATTACTGTCGTGGTCAGTGCGATAAAAAAAGAGACTCGTGTTGGCTTTAAAGGCATTATTGACGCACTCGCAGATGGTGCCCGCTCAGCCTTGGGTGTTGCGGCAGCAACGGCTGCAGCCGGTATCATCGTAGGGGTCGTGACCAAGACCGGTCTGGGTCTGAAAATGGCAAACGGGTTATTGGATTTATCGGGAGGAATGTTGCTTCCAACATTATTCTTAACCATGGTCGCCTCTTTAATCCTAGGTATGGGATCTCCTACCACTGCCAATTATGTTATTACATCAACGATAGCGGCACCAGCGATCATTCTCTTGGGAGTTCCTGACCTATCGGCACACCTATTCGTGTTTTATTTTGGAATTATAGCCGACATTACTCCTCCAGTTGCCTTGGCTGCCATGGCTGCTGCCGCCATTTCGGGAGGGGAACCGTTTCGGACGGGCGTGGAGTCGTCGAAACTGGCGATTTCCGCCTTTATCATCCCGTACATGTTTGTACTTTCCCCAGAATTGCTGATGATTGATACTACCTGGACCTATTTAATATGGGTGTGCTTTACAGCATTTATTGGAATGATTGCCATTAGTGCGGCTGTCATCGGATTCTGGATGCGTAAATTGGCTTGGTATGAAAGGATCCTTGCCTTTGCTTCTGGATTGGCGTTAATTTATCCAGAAAAAATTTCAGATATAGTCGGCCTGGCTACGTTCTGTGCGTTACTGGCTTTTCAATACATCTATAAAAAGAACACTACAGCTGCTAAACAAGAAATTTCCAGTTAGTCCCGTATAATGCGGGGCTTTTTTTGAGGTTTAAAACTAAATAATGTGGTTAATAAACCATCTTGGGTAGAAAACTACTATCAATTGGGGGGCAGATTCAAAAATTTGAACTATTAGTACAAATTATTCTTATAATTTTATATTTTGGTATTGAAAGCCTTTACATACAGGGATTTATTTATTGCAATAATTGAACCGATAGTATATCATATTGTCTATTGCTGTTGGTAAATGATTATAAATATACGAACTATCATCACAGGGGGAAAAAATATGGATCAAACCGTAAACACCAATCATCGACCGCCATATGGCATTATTGCGATTCTAATGATTGGCGCATTTATAGCATTTTTAAACAATACGTTATTAAACATCGCTTTACCTTCCATTATGAAAGACCTAAAAATTGAAGCATCTACTGTCCAGTGGCTGACCACTGGGTTTATGCTGGTCAATGGAATTTTAATTCCGACCACAGCATTCTTGATTCGCAAATATTCGGTTCGTCATCTGTTCTTGGCTGCCATGTGTTTATTTACTATCGGAACCATCGTGGCAGGAACCGCTACCGTGTTTGGCGTTCTATTGGCTGGCCGTATGTTACAGGCATCTGGTTCAGCAATCCTAATGCCACTGTTAATGAATGTTATGTTAGTCAGCTTCCCGGTTGAAAAAAGAGGAGCCGCTATGGGAGTGTTTGGACTGATCCTAATGTTTGCACCGGCAATTGGACCTACCTTATCAGGCTGGATTGTGGAACATTACGACTGGCGCATGCTCTTCCACTTTGTCACACCAATCGCCATTGTCGTGCTACTAATTGGTTTCTTCTTATTAAAAGATAAAAAAGAAAAACTTAATATGCATCTCGATTTTCTATCGTTATTGCTGTCAAGCATAGGTTTTGGTGGAATCCTTTATGGTTTCAGTACGGCCAGCAATAAAGGATGGGATAACCCTCAAGTTTATGGGTCCATCATCATTGGGGTTGTGTCCTTGGCCGTCTTTATCTTAACTCAATTGAGAAAAGACGATCCAATGTTGAATTTTAGAGTATACAAATATCCAATGTTTGCTTTATCTTCAGCGATTACAATGGTTGTCAACATGTCTCTATTTGCCGGAATGATTCTGCTGCCCATTTATACACAAAACTTAAGAGGCATATCGCCGATGGATGCAGGATTATTACTTCTTCCTGGTGCTCTCATAATGGCTGCGATGTCTCCGGTTAACGGAAAATTATTCGATAAGATTGGCGGAAGAATCTTAGCCGTTACCGGTTTGGCCATTATCGTTGTGACAACCTATATGTTTAGTAAATTAACGCTGGAAACAACTTATACCCATTTAATTCTGATCTACTCGATTCGTTCGTTTGGAATGTCCATGGTTATGATGCCTGTATCCACGAATGGATTAAACCAATTGCCGAGACGTTTGTATCCACATGGTACCGCTATGAATAATACGCTCAACCAAGTGGCCGGCGCTATTGGGACAGCCCTTTTAGTTACGATTATGACCAACCGTGCTGAATCCCAAGGTCAAAAGCTTGGAGAAGAGGCAATGAAACATTTTACCGGTGGTCAGCCAACACCAGAGGCTATCGCGCAAATGAAACAGCAAATTGCCGCACAGGCCATGCTGGATGGAATTAATTTTGCTTTCGTGGTGGCAACAGCAATAGCGGCTGTGGCGTTTGTTTTAGCCTTATTCATTAAACGAGCAAAACCTGCAGAAGACACGGTCGGCGGAGCACCTACGAAACCGGCTAAACAAAAGATCGTCCCTAAGTTGGCCAAAAACTAATATTATGTACAAAAAGCCCTGGTTAACGGGGCTTTTTGTGTTATGATTGACAGACTGAAGGAACTGCCGATATATTACAAATATAGACAAAAACAATGAAATATTTTTCTTGTTGAGTTCAATTTATTATAGAAGTATTAAGGAGCTCACAAATGACAAAATTTAACAAAAATTCCGATGCGCATTTTGGCGAGGAACAAATGGATGATATTCGAGATTTCATTAGTCTTCATAAAGAACTGGCAGATTTGAAGTATGCCCTGGACGAATCATCGATTATTGCCATAACCGACCAAAAAGGCACGATTCAAGTTGTCAATAAAAGATTCTGTGATATCTCTAAATATAGCAAAGAGGAATTGATTGGTCGAAATCACCGGATACTCAATTCTGGTTACCATCCAAAAGAGTTCTTTAAGGAAATGTGGAGAACCATTGGCAATGGTAAGGTCTGGCGCGGGGAAATATGCAATCGGGCCAAGGACAGCAGCCTCTATTGGGTACACACGACAATTGTCCCAATCCTTTCGGATACAGGAATACCGTCCCGTTATATTTCAATCCGAGTCGATATAACAGAACATAAACAGATGGAAAGTTCCCTTCAGAACGCGTTGAAGGATGAGTTCAACCAGACGGTCAGGAATTTCGAGAATGGCATATTTAGGTTGAAGCAGGATGCTTATGGAAACATCCTTTATACCATGGCAGAAGGTAAATTGTTACGCGAGCTCGGATTTACAACGGAGAGGCACAAATACAAAACCCCTGATGAAATTTTTCCTAAAGAAATATCTCAATTGAAGCTATTAAACTATAAAAAAGCATTCAGTAAGGGATGCCGGGTTAATTATGAGGTCGAATTGGGAGGAAGACTCCTATATGTGGATGTTATTCCAATTAAACAAAACGGCAAGGTCACTGAGCTTTTGGGGTACTTGCATGATGTGACTGAATTGAGAAGTGCGCAAAAGCAGCTCCGGGAAAATGAACTCCTTTACCAGTCACTGTTCCAGCATAGCCAGGATGCGGTTTTTACGTATGACCACACGGGTAAAATTGTGAATATGAACCCGGCAACCGAAAGAATATTGGGATACTCACTGGACAGTGTGCAAAAATTAACGATTCGCAGCCTGATAGTGAAAGAATACCGTGGAAGAGCGGTGAATTGTTTCAAAAGAGGCTTGAACGGTGAACCGCAGAATTTTGACATTACTGTTTATCATAAGAATGGCCACAAAATTCATATGAATCTTACCTATCTGCCAATTATTATCGACCAGCAAATAACGGGAATTTATTGCATTGGGAAGGATATCACTGAAAAGAAGCGAGTCCAGGAATTGAATGCCTATTTGGCCCGTCACGATGAATTAACGAAGCTCCCAAATCGGCGGGGATTTGAAGAAGCCTTGAACCAGTCCATTCAATTCGCTAAAATAAATCAGCATCAACTAGCGGTCATGTATATCGACCTTGATCGCTTCAAAAACATTAATGACACATTGGGCCACTTAATCGGCGACAAGCTTCTGGAACAGTTGGCGTTACGGCTCATGACACATATAGGGGATGAGAAGCGCATCGCACGTATGGGTGGGGATGAATTCATGGTGCTCTGTCCCGTGATTGAGCGGCCGGAGGATTCGGTTACCATTGCCCAGAATTTTCTAACTTGGTTAACACAACCGTTTTTGATCCATGATTACGAGCTTTATGTAACTGCGAGCATTGGAATCAGTATTTATCCGAATGATGGCGAAACTGTAACCGATTTAATGAAGCATGCAGACATTGCGCTTTATAAAGCTAAAGACCACGGCCGGAACAATTGCCAATTATATTTTTCCTCCATGAACACGATGAGCTATCAATCCTTTTTTCTTGAACGGGATTTACGAAAAGCGTTAATCAACAATGAGTTTCTTGTTCACCTGCAGCCGCGGGTCGATGTGGATACCAAAAAAATTATCAGTGCGGAAGCACTGATTCGTTGGAATCATCCTAAATATGGATTAATATCCCCAGCTGAGTTTATTCCTCTTGCGGAGGAAACCGGTTTAATTATTCCAATTGGAAAATGGATCACGCGCAAAGTTTGTGAACAACTTGTCACCTGGAAACATTCTGGTGTTTCGGTAGTGCCGATCAGTATAAATATTAGTCCGCAGCATTTCATTCAAAAGGATTTTGCCGTTGATTTTAAGAAAGTGTTAAACGAATTCAATTTAGATGGAAGCTTACTAGAAATTGAAATAACGGAAAACTCCCTGATGAAAAATGAAGCTGATGTGATAAAAACGATACATGAATTGAAACAACTAGGCATTAAAATTTATATTGATGATTTTGGCACGGGGTATTCGTCCTTCTCTTATTTAAAGTCGTTTAAATTGGATGGTTTTAAAATTGATCGCTCCTTTATCCATAATATATCTTGCCAGTCGGAAAATGCCGGGATTACCGCAGCTATGATCCAACTTGCCCACCTGCTAAAAACGGATGTCATTGCTGAAGGGGTTGAAACCCTGGAGGAATTGAAGTTTTTAAGGGAACAAAATTGCCGGCAGATTCAAGGATATTTATTTGCCAGACCTTCTTCAGTTGCAGAATTTGAAACATTGCTAAAAACAGGAATTTAACTGAAAGCCCTCCTTAAATAGGAGGGCTTTTTGGATTTATAATAGTAAATTATTGTTTATGACAAGAGTCCTATTATGGAACAGTACTGAATATAGTTTATTAATTCTTAGACACCATGAATCGACGGGTATTGAGTTTTGAAAGCGATTGCATACCAAAGGAGGATGATCATGAACATTTTATTGTGCTGTGCGGCTGGTATGTCTACCAGTCTATTAGTCACAAAGATGGAAGCAGCCGCTAAGGCGGAGGGTTTGCAGGCAAAAATCTGGGCAGTGAGTGCAAGCGAAGTCAACCGGCATCTTGAACAGGCAGATGTGCTGCTCATAGGTCCACAGGTTCGTTATTTGCTTCCGCAGCTTAAGAAAAAAGGCCAGGAAAAGGGGATTCCGGTGGATGCGATCAATCCTGTTCATTATGGAAGGTGCAATGGGGAAGAAGTATTAAAATACGCAAGGAGTTTAATTGGTTCATAAATTCACAGAGGAGTGAATCATAATGAGCAAATTTAATGAAATACTGGAAGAGAAGGTCATGCCAGTTGCCGCCCGGATTGCCGGTCAAAAACATTTACAAGCATTGCGTGACGGAATTATCCTGACTATGCCGTTAATTATTATCGGCTCTATTTTCCTGATTTTAGGGTTTATCCCCATTGACGGCTATCCTGAATTCATGGCGCGGACATTCGGGGACCAATGGTCAACGAAACTCCTGTACCCAGTTAGTGCCTCATTTGACATTATGGCTCTGATTGCAGGATTTGGGATTGCCTATCGGCTGGCGGAACATTATAAAGTGGATGCGTTAAATGCCGGGGCCATTTCGGTTGCTGCTTTTATTCTAGCCACACCCTATTTCACGATGTTTACTCCTGAAGGAGCTAAGGAGGCCATTCAAGTAACCGGCGTTCTTCCTATGGCCTATCTAGGAAGTAAGGGGTTATTCGTTGCGATGATCATTGCCATTTTATCGACGGAAATTTACCGTATTATCATCCAAAAAAATATTGTCATTAAGATGCCCGATGGCGTCCCCCCAAGTGTCAGTAAATCGTTTGTGGCTTTGTTTCCAGCTTTTTTAGTCATCCTTGTCGTTTGGCTGTTGAGGCTGTTGATTGAAAATACCTCCTTCGAGAGTCTCCACAATGTGGTCGGAAAACTCCTCCAAGAACCATTAAGCGCCTTAGGCGGGTCATTAATCGGAGCGCTCATAGCCGTTTTCTTAGTTCAGTTGTTATGGTCAACCGGACTGCATGGTGCCAGTATTGTTGGAGGCGTCATGGGGCCGATTTGGCTAGCCCAGACAGATGCCAACCGCATAGCGTTGCAGGCGGGACATAATCTTCCTAACGTAGTGACTCAGCAATTCTTCGATATTTTTATCTATTTAGGCGGATCCGGTGCGACCATTTCCTTTGCCCTTATGATGCTGTTTATGGCAAAAAGCCAACAGTCCAAGCAGCTTGGCCGGCTGGCCATCGGTCCAGGCATATTCAATATTAATGAACCGATTACATTCGGTGCTCCAATTGTTATGAACCCTTTACTGATTATTCCATTTATATTAACGCCGCTGGTTCTGGTATTGACGACCTATATCGGCATGAGTACCGGCTTTGCACCAAAAACAGCGGGTGTCGCTGTCCCTTGGACGACTCCGCCAATAATAGGAGGGTATTTGGCAACCGGAGGAAATATTCGCGGCGCGCTGATGCAGTTAATTAACTTAGTGGTCGCCTTTGCCATCTACTATCCATTCTTCAGGATGTGGGATAAACAAAACCTGAAAATGGAACAAGACGCCGGAAATTAACTAAAAGAATACAAGAGCTTGCCGGACGGCAGGCTCTTGGCTTTGTAAGAAAGGAGAAATAAGATGACCAAGGAAGAACTATACAATCTTTCCTTCCAGTTAATTTTACATGGCGGCAATGCAAGAAGTTTAGCAATGGAGGCCATTTTTTCCGCCAAAGAAAAAGATTTTACCACAGCGTTTGAAAAACTTGCGGAAGCCGAAACGGAATTAGGTTCCGCCCATCGATTTCAAACACAATTAATCCAAGCGGAAGCTTCAGGGGATACATTGGAAATACCAATTATCCTTGTCCATGCGCAGGATCATTTAATGACGGCCATGACCTTAACCGATTTGGCCAAAGAACTGGTGGAGCTTCGTCAAGAGCTGCATTCCAGTCATTAAAGGAGGGGGAAAAGTGGTTAAAGTTGTAACCATTGGAGGAGGTTCCAGTTATACACCTGAGCTCGTTGAAGGTTTCATTAAAAGATATGATGAATTCCCCATACAAGAACTATGGCTGGTGGATATAGAGGAAGGGAAACACAAGCTTGAAATTGTCGGAAATCTAGCTAAGCGCATGTTTAAAAAAGCAGGACTTCCAACTGAAGTTCACTTAACTTTAGACCGGAGATTAGCGATGAAAGAAGCAGATTTTGTCACTACCCAATTTCGCGTCGGGTTACTGGATGCCCGTGCCAAGGATGAACGGATTCCGTTAAAATATGGGGTGCTGGGTCAGGAAACCAATGGGCCAGGGGGATTGTTTAAAGGACTGCGAACCATCCCAGTCATTTTGGATATCGTAAAAGATATGCAAGAGCTCTGCCCAAATGCATGGCTGGTGAATTTTACAAACCCGGCTGGAATGGTGACCGAAGCCGTCCTCCGTTATAGCAATTTCCGAAAAGTGGTGGGTTTGTGCAACGTGCCAATAGGTATGGAAATGGGGATGGCCAAGCTATTGAAGGTCGATCATTCTCGGGTCCGCATTGACTTTGCTGGATTAAATCATATGGTATATGGTCTTGATGTGTATCTTGATGGGGTTAGCGTAAGAAATAAGGTCATTGAATTCCTAACCACCCCGGAGAACTCCAGTTTCGTTAAAAATATACAAGGAATTGGCTGGGAACCAGAATTTATTCGTGCACTGGGGTTACTCCCTTGCCCGTATCATCAATATTATTATAAAAGCTCCCATATGGTCCAAAAGGAAATAGAAAACGCCAAAACAGCAGGAACCCGTGCCGAGGTCGTTCAAAAACTGGAAAAAGAATTATTTGACCTATACAAAGACCCGAACCTCGCCATTAAACCGCCACAGTTGGAGAAGCGGGGCGGAGCCTATTATAGTGATGCGGCCGTCCGGTTAATTACTTCCATTTATAATGATAAATGCGATATCCAACCGGTTAATACCATGAACAATGGGGCGATTGCCAGCATTCCGAATGATTCAGCAGTGGAAGTAAGCTGCATCATTACAAAAGAAGGGCCAAAGCCACTCGTGATGGGGGACCTTCCAGTGGCCGTCCGCGGTCTTGTTCAACAGATCAAATCATTTGAACGGGTTGCGGCAGAGGCTGCTGTTACAGGGGATTACAATTTGGCTATCTTGGCACTGACCATTAATCCTTTAGTTGCCTCTGACACGCTCGCGAAGCAGATTGTCGATGAGATGCTTGAAGCACACAAAAACTATTTGCCGAACTTCTTTAGGAATCATAAAGGTGCCAGTTAAACAGTAAAAACATATTGGCGAAAGGAAGGTCAAGGTGATTACATTAATTGTAAATGCGGACGACTTTGGCTATTCAAGAGGGATCAATTATGGGATTATCGATGCGCATAAGAACGGAATAGTGAATTCGACAACCATGATGATGAACATGCCCGACGCAGCCCATGCAATAGAATTGGCGAAACAAACTCCAACTCTCTGTTTGGGGATACATCTTGTTTTAACATGTGGCAGGCCATTGTTGGAGGATGTCCCGTCTTTAACGGATCAAGATGGAAACTTTAAAAAACTGAGGGATATAAAGGATACCGGTCGGCTATCCCTTATCGATATCGAGCGGGAATGGACAGCACAAATTGAGAAGTTTTTAGCCTCCGGGTTAGTTCCCACCCATTTTGACAGCCACCACCATGTTCATGCCATCCCAGAATTCTTACCCGTTGTTCAACGGCTATCAGCCAAATATCAATTAAGCGCAAGACGGGTTGGAAAGGATGCACTAGAAGGGGTACCTGCCTTTACCGACGTCTTCTTCCATGATTTTTATGGTGACGGGGTTGACTGGGATTATTTTGAAAAACTGATTTCACGCGTGGAGGATAACCAATCAGTGGAAGTCATGTGTCATCCAGGCTATTTGGATTATCGGTTATTGACCGGTTCATCCTATAATAAAGAGCGAATGAAAGAGATTGCGGTATTAACCACAACAAAACTTCCAAGACATGTGAAATTACAGTAATGTATGCTGTGGCTACTAAAGGACCAGGCTGCCTTAAGGTGATAGGACAGCCTGGTTTGCGGTAATAGCCTCATACTTCGTTGAATATTCCCAAAACAATAAATATTGAAACCTTTATGTTATAATTTACTATATATCTATTATCTAAGGGGTCTTTCTGATGTTAAAAGATATCTTTATTGGCTTATCGCAGAATCCACTTTTAAACAGGGCAGCAAAAAAGTACGGACTAAGATTGGGAGCGCAAAGTGTGGTCGCTGGCACCAATCTGGATGAGGCATTACGCAGCATTAAAGAGCTGAACGAACAAGGAATTTCTTGCACGGTAGATCATTTAGGGGAATTTGTGTTTAAAGAAGAAGAAGCTAAGGCTGCCAAGAATCAAATCCTCGAAACGATAGAGGCGATTCATGAACATAATGTCGATGCCCATATTTCCATCAAACCCACTCAATTAGGAATGGATATTGATTATATTCTTTGCTTATCCAATGTGAGGGAAATTGTCGCGCACGCAAACCAATATGATATGTTCGTCAATATTGATATGGAAGACTCCAAGCATCTGCAGCCTACGTTTGATCTGATGGATGAATTATCCAAGGAATTTAATAATGTTGGAACGGTCATCCAAGCCTATTTACATAATGCGCTCGACTATCTGGAGAAATATCAATTTAATCGCATCCGGATTGTAAAGGGGGCCTATAAGGAATCAGAGGATGTGGCATACCAGGTTAAAAAAGCGATTGATGCCAACTATATTAAACTAATAGAATGGCATTTGTTACATGGAAATTTTACCTCAATTGCCACCCATGATCACCGAATCATCGATCATGTGAAACAATTTGTTAAGAAACATCAAATCCCAAACAATAAATTTGAATTTCAAATGCTATATGGATTCCGAAAAGAATTACAGTTCAAGCTTGCCAAGGAAGGCTATCAATTCTGCACGTATGTTCCATTTGGCAGCGATTGGTATGGCTACTTTATGCGCCGCTTGGCGGAACGGCCCCAAAATTTAAATCTGGTCGCAAAACAAGTGTTTAATAAAAAAACAAACACGGTGCTTGGCGTAGCGGCTGGTGCATTTATTTTAGGGAGAATGACCAAGGCAGATAAGAAAAAACGAAAATGATATTCCGTTATCGAGGTAAACTCCCGTCTATTATGGATGGGAGTTTTTTGTAGAAATAATAGATTTCAAACTTTGGTTGCCAAATAGGTATATTTTTATGGTTTATACCTTATTATGCTAGTTAAAAACCAAGTCGATAAATATTATAATATGTAATTGTTTAGTAAAGATCTTGTCATAAAGGTGGCGGTCTCATGAAGAGGTTAATGGGTATCTTGCTTGCCTTAGAGATTAACAGTCCATTGTTTTTAGGGGCATACAATGCAGCTACAACAGATGAGAAAACTGCACAGAACTGCGTAAGTTGTACCCTACGGTGTTCCTTCCACACACCCGGTACCAGGTAAAAATGGACCGCGACCACAATCATTATGCATGTGAATAATAAGTTTTGTCCAAAAAGGTGGTGCTGCCGCAAGCATTTCCTTTTAAACAGGCCCACATAGAAACGGTAATATTTCGCATGTTTTTATCATGCATTTATGTAAAAGAATGTTTTGTGAATTATTTCACAAGTAATAGACAGAGCTTCGTTATAATCGTATAATTCCATTGAAAATGAAACCTGCTGCCATCAAACAAAGCCTAGGAGAGTAAGTTTGTCATGGAAGACTGGCACAAATACCCAAGGGGGGAAACCAAAAATGCAGACATACAATTGGTTAGAAACGGTTCATGTGACAGAAGAAATGTTGCTGCATACCGATAGCAGGCTGCCGGTAATCTGGATTAGCGCTCTGGATTGCACAGGGTGCAAGGAAGCGTTTCTGCGTTCCTTTTCGCCGAGCACATTGGAAACCATGTTGGATTTTATTTCCTTAGAGTATAGTGAGTTATTATCCGCTGCCAGCGGGAATCAGGTGGAGGAACACAAGGAGTCCATTTTTGAAAAATATCGGGGTGAATATGTGCTCGTGGTGGAGGGAAGCATCCCCGCGAGTGATGAATTTTTAATGATTGCCGGAAAATCGGTAAGGGAGGAAATCATTCGTGCAGCCAAAAAGGCTAAAGCTGTGCTGGCATTCGGAAGCTGCTCCGCATGGGGGGGTTTACCTGCGGCCGGAGGAACTCCCACCGATTCCGGTGATATAAGAACCCTTATCCCGGATGAGATACCAGTGGCAATTGTCCCTGGCTGTCCTCCTATTCCAGAAGTTATGATTGGAACATTATTGCACATCCATTTTCACGGTAATCTCCCAGAATTGGATAAAAAGCTACGGCCCAAAATGTTTTACCAAACCACCGTTCACATGGCCTGCCACCGAAAACCGTATTTTGACCAAAAACTGTTTGCTGAATCCTTTGACGATCAAGGAGCACAACTTGGGTATTGTTTATATAAATTAGGGTGTAAGGGTCCAGCGGCCTTCAATGGATGCGAGAGGATGGGACAGGATCGCTGTATTGCTGCCGGTTACACTTGTATGGGCTGTTCCGAAAAGGGATTTTGGGATAAAGGCGGATTTGTCAGTAAAAAGAAAAGATGAATCGGAATGGATGTCGTCCTAGGAAAATTTGATTTTTTATATTTTAAACCGCCGGTATTACAAGTCACCTGTGGTTTTTTATTTTTTTCAAAGTGTTAAAGGAACAAATTTCGACAACCCTTCTGAATTATAATGATGGAAGTGAGTATGATCGTAAGAATCAGGCATTTAAACATGTCATCATTTAGACATGTCTTTTAGAATAGGATAATTGGTGGGATTGATTATTGTCCCATCTTATACAAACATAAAAGGGGAAATGGCATAATGGTTAGGGCAAAATGGGGCATTTCAATTTTACTGATTAGTAGTTTGCTAGGATTAACAGGGTGCGCGCAGGAATCGGCAAAACAAACTCCTAAAAAAGTGACAATTCCAACTAAACAGCCTGACAAAAACATCGAAAAACCACCCATGCAGGCGGAGGTACCTAAGCCCATCACTGTTAATGTCATAGACCCCAACACAAAGTCAATTATAAAAACCATCCTTCCGGAAGAAATGGGGTTTGAAACCAATCCGGACTCTTATAAGCAGGAACTGCAAAAATGGGCCAGAGAACTTGCAAGGGGGACGGATACAACGACAGGATATGACCAGAAGATGACTCCCGACAGAATCGATGCTACTGGTCAAGTCATCAAAGGGAAGCCAAGAATTATTATGGAAGAGACCGAATTAGTCGAAAGGATTTTAAATGCTTCCGCTGATGGCGGAGAAGTACTGCTGCCTATTTATGTAACCGAAAGCGGCTATAAACCAGAAGACCTTGGATCGTTGGATCAGGTAGTATTGGGTTCCTATACCACTTACTTTGATGGCGGTGTGGCAGGCAGGTCAAAAAACATCGAGTTATCGGCCCAAGCCATCAATAACACGATTATTGGAGTACAGGATACTTTTTCTTTTAATTTCACGGTAGGTCCGAGTGATGCAGAGCATGGCTACCAGCCGGCAAAAGAAATCGTCAACAAACAACTGGTCGACGGAATAGGCGGCGGCATTTGCCAGACTTCATCCACTCTGTTTAATGCCATCGATAAATTGGGTGTCCATTACGTTGAATGGAATCACCATTCTTTAGCTGTTGGCTATGTGCCTGCGGGCCGGGATGCAACCGTATCCTATGGGGGAAAGGACTTCCAATTTCAAAATACAACTGGTGTTCCTTTAATTCTTAAATCCATTTACCAAAGAGGTAAGCTGACAGTGGAAGTAAGAACTTCTGCAGCCTACCAGACCCTGTATGCGCAAGGAAATTAAAAATTGGGATTTGTCCGTCAAACATGGGCAAATCCTTTTTTATTCTTGCCTTTATCATTCTATTAGCTTTATGAAAGGATAATTCTATCATAATCAAAGCAATATGATAGCAAAGTGCTAAAAGCCCTTTCTATTAATCCATTCTGGCAAGTTTGACAATTCTTTAAATTTCATTAATACTTATATTTAAATCCTATGTGGATTTTACTTATCTACTTTGACTATACATACATGTAAGTGAGGGATTAGCAGGAATGGGAAACACTTCATTAGGTTTGAAAAAAGGGCCATTCAGGGCCGACCAGGTTGGAAGTTTATTAAGATCAGAGCCTGTCAAGCAGGCACGTGCCCAAAGAGCGGCAGGGTCCATTTCGGCCGAACAATTAAGGGATGTTGAAAATGAAGAGATCAGGCGCATTGTGGAAAAACAAAAAGCAATTGGCCTGGAAGCGATAACGGATGGGGAATTCCGCCGCTCATGGTGGCATTTTGACTTTCTTGAAAGACTAGTAGGGGTTGAGGGGTACACAGCAGATGCTGGTATCCAATTTAAGCAAACCCAAACCAAGTCACGCGGAATCAAGGTTACCGGAAAACTGGATTTTGGCCAGCATCCAATGCTAGAAGACTTTAAGTTTCTTCACAGCATTGCAGGTGACCAAACGGCGAAAATGACCATTCCAAGCCCCAGCATGCTTCACTTCAGAGGGGAAATTGAAAAATCAGCCTATAATGATAGGGAAGAGTTTTTCCATGATTTGGGAGTTGCTTACAAAAAAGCAATCCAAGCCTTCTACGATGCCGGATGCCGTTACCTTCAGCTAGATGACACCGCTTGGGCATACCTTTGTTCAGATGAACAAAGAGAGCAGTTAAAGGCGAAAGGACTTGATCCAAATGAATTGAGTTCGCTTTATGCCCAAACTATTAATGCAGCAGTGGACAACCGTCCAGATGACATGACTCTTACTATGCACATCTGCCGTGGAAATTTCCGTTCTACCTGGATTTCATCCGGAGGATACGAGCCTGTTGCGGAAACACTATTCGCCGGTCTGAATATCGATGGATTTTTCTTAGAATATGACAGTGACAGGGCAGGCGGGTTTGAGCCTCTTAGATTTGTAAACAGAAAAGACCTCAACATCGTCCTTGGTCTGATCACCTCTAAACATGGAGAATTGGAAAATCCTGAAGATATAAAGCGACGAATAGATGAGGCTTCGCGTTATGTCGATTTAAGCCAATTATGTTTAAGTCCGCAATGCGGATTTGCTTCCACAGAAGAAGGAAATTTATTGACGGAAGAGCAACAATGGGCGAAATTGCGCCATGTGGTGGAAATTGCCGAGGATGTATGGAAGTAATAAACAATAAAAAGGCTGTCCCAGGGGGGCAGCCTTTTCTCGTGCGTCATTATTCGTAAGAGCGCTCTAATTCATCCACAAGCGAACCAACATAAGACACAGCTTTACGGACTGGTTCCGGAGTGGACATGTCGACACCTGCTTGTTTGATCAGTTCCTGCGGTTTCTTGGTACCGCCGGCGCGAAGAACTTCAAGCCATCTGTCGACAGCAGGCTGGCCTTCTTCTTGAATCATTTGGGAAACGGCCGTGGATACGGTCAATCCCGCAGAGTAGGTATATGGATATAATCCCATATAATAATGTGGCTGGCGCATCCAGGTTAAGCAGGCTCCCTCATCGATGACCACACTGTCACCCCAGAATTCCTTTAGAACGTCCCCGGTGACTTCGGTTAATGTCCTCGCTGTTAAAGCCGTGCCTGACTCAGCCAGCGTGTAGACTCTCCGTTGGTACTCTGCTTCCAGCAAATGAGTGACAAAGTTATGATAATAAGTGCCCAACAACTGAAGAACGACCCAGCGGCGCATTTGCTTATCGTCTGTTTTGGCAAGTAAATGGCGGCCGAGCAGCATTTCATGCATCGTGGATGGAGCTTCAATGAAGTACATCGATGGTCGTGTATTCATGACTCTCTGGTTTTGGTTAGATAAGTAGAAATGTCCGGCATGACCGAATTCATGAGCCAAAGTAAAGCAGCCGCGCATATTATCCTGCCAGGTGACCAGAATGTAAGGATGCGCTCCGTAAGGGCTGGAACAGAAGGCACCAGTAGACTTTCCGATATTATCGGCCTGGTCTACCCATCTTTCTTTAAAGCCGTTTTCAATGATGGAGCAGTAATCAGGACCCATGACTTTTAGTGCTTCCAAGATTAATTGACTTGCTTCTTCAAAAGTGGTGCTTGGATTAAAATCAGCATCCAATGGAGCTTTGAGGTCGCAGAACTGCATTTCATCTAAACCCAATGCCTGTTGCTTTAATTTGGCATACCGGCGCATATGCGGAGCCAATTCTTTAAAAATGGTATCAATCTGATTATTATACATGTCCACTGAAACCTGCTGCGGCTCCAAAAGCATATGGGTGACAGATTCATAGTTTCTTAGCCGTGCAAGGGCTACCTGTTTGTTCACTTCTGTTGCATAAGTTGCGGCCATGGTATTTGTATGCTGTTTTAAGGTTGAAACAAACGATTTCCACGCTTCCCTGCGGACGTAAGTATCTGCCGTAAATTCGTAGCGGTTTTCAAACAAAGCGAAGGATACAGGCAGTTCATTTCCATGTTCATCTTGGATCGGCGCAAACTGCATGTCCGCCAGTTTTGTCATTTGATAAATTTGATAAGGGGCATTGTGGACCTCCCCTAAGGCTGCCAATGCTTGCTCTGTTTCCGGTGAAAGCTGGTGGTTTTTCGATTTGAGCAAATCCAATAGGACTTTTTTGAAATCTTCGAGTTGCGGTTCTTCCTCTAGATACTTCTCAACGGTTCCTTCTGCTAAAGAAAGAATCTCCGAATTGATGAAAGAAAGGGCAGCCATGCATTTTGTTTGAAGGGCTGCAAATTTAGCGGTATTCGCCTGATTGACAGAATCTGTCCCGTCAGCTGCCTGGCGCAATTCCACATAGGTTCCGGCTTTTACAAGTTTCTCTGTGAGCTTTTCTTGAGCCAACAGGCATTCCAGAAGTGCTTTTGAACCTGTATGTAAAGTTCCTTTGAATGGACCGAATTGCCCCAATTCTTGTTGGATTAATGCCAGTTCCTCTTGCCAAGCCTGTTCTGAAGGATATAGGGCACTCAAGTCCCAAGTTAGTTCCTCAGGCACTTCAGAACGGGAAAGCCGTTTTTCAACTAATTTTTCCATGTGATTGTCCTCCTATAGATAATTCGTGTGACTAATTATTATAATATAATTTTTTCGAAAATTAAGTCAACACATAACTACTCAATTTTCGAGGTTTTTCTTGTTTTGTTATGCCAAAAGTATTATTATCTAAATATTTTGCAAACTCGTTGACCTGTTGATTTTACAATGATACCATCATAGTGAAAACGTTTACTAGTTTCGGAGAAAAGAAGGGGAGTCTATGAGTTTTGGGAATCAGGTTCAGTTTAAAGTGTATCAACAGTTTGAAAAAAACATTATTCCGGTTTCCTATGAAGAGCTGGAGAAAAAGGCAAAGGAGCATCTCAGCGCCAAGCCATTTTACTATGTGGCTGCTTCGGCGGGTGCGGAGGTGACGGCCAAAGAAAATAACCAAGCCTTTAACAAGTGGAAAATTGTACCTCGAATGCTTTGTGATACTTCATCAAGAGACCTAACAGTTGAACTTTTTGGGAGAAAACTGAACTACCCTATTTTATTGGCACCCGTTGGCGTCCAGTCCATTGTTCACCCGGATGGCGAACTGGCCACAGCCCGGGCTGCTGCCGGAATGGATCTTCCGTTTATCGCAAGTACAGCTTCTACATACAGTTTAGAGAAAATATCCGCTGTAATGGGCGATCGTCCAAGGTGGTACCAACTTTATTGGAGCAACGACCGGGAAATTGCTGCCAGTATGGTTAAGCGGGCAGAAATAGCAGGCTACGATGCGATTGTCATTACATTGGACACCCCGATGATGGCATGGCGGGAGAAAGACATCGAGCATGCCTATCTGCCATTCCTGGAAGCGCAAGGAATAGGAAATTACCTTGAGGATCCAGTCTTCCTGTCAAGACTGGACTGCCCTCCACAAGAAGACATGCAATCCGCGATCATGCTTTGGGCTCAGGTTTTCGGAAATCCCGCACTGACATGGGCTGATCTGGACTTTATCAAACAGCAAACGAACCTGCCGATTCTATTAAAAGGCATCCTGCATTCTGAAGATGCCCGTCTCGCCATCGAACATGGAGTCGATGGCATCATTGTCAGCAACCACGGGGGAAGACAAGTGGATGGGGCGATAGCGGCCATTGATGCATTGCCAGCAATAGTTGAGGAAGTGCAGGGGAAAATTCCTGTGTTGATGGATAGCGGAATTAGACGTGGTTCGGATATCATTAAGGCATTATGTTTAGGAGCAAAAGCAGTCCTTGTAGGAAGGCCTTACATGTATGGACTGGCACTGGCAGGTGAAGAAGGCGTTAAACAGGTGTTACGCAACTTAATCGCGGATTTTGACCTGACGCTGGCATTGTCTGGTAAAAAATCCGTTTCTGAATTAAACCAGAATTTGCTGAAAAGAGCTTAGGGAAACAACAGGTCCTGTTACCAAACCTTACTGGGCTGTTCCATCTATTCGTCGTGCTTCGGCGTGACTGTAGGGACAGCCTTTTATTATCTAAAATGGAAATATTTATCTGAAATTGAAACAATTCACATAGGAAAATCGTCTATATATTATAAATAAAGCAATACGGAAGGGTAGGGAGATGCTGATGAGAAATTCTGTTTATTTCATTGTTGTCATGGGAATAGGATTATTTTTACTCATCAGTTCGTTTGGCTCCCCTTTACTCCAAGAGGGAAATCCAATCGCGATGCTAGTTTCCGCTACAAAACTCCGTTTGTCGGACTCAGACTATGTTTTGGTCACCAAAACGGACAAGAGAAGAAAGTATATGTCCGAAAATGCGAACAAACAAGACTATAAAATCGTGAAAGAGTATATGGAAACGAAAGGATGGGATTATAAGGAACAAATGGGTTCAGGTTTGATTTTTACAAAGGATGGAGAAGATGCCGTTGTGGAAGTCAGACAGTATTCACGGCATTTTTTTATCTGGGAGATTCAAAGAGCTTTCTTTCATTAGCTTACATATGGATTGATTTACCCCCCTGAAAAGTCAGGGGGTTTTCGAGGCTTCTGTTTCCATGAAGTACTCCTCCAGTAATCGCTCCAGCTTCATATAATGGTTGTTTGCCTGAAGCTGCCCGTCCGCTTTTAAAGAATCCATTGCGCTTTGAATTAAGAATTGGCGCGGTTTTTTAGAATCAAGCAATTCTTCTTCGATAAAATCTAGCAAATTCACTTGATTGTTTAATTGAGTTTGACTGTCCAATTCATTTTTGATGGTAAACACAAGATGATGCAACTGCTTTTGAAGAGATTGATTCGATTTATTCCCATTTGGAAGCAGTTTTTCTAATAAAGCAGGAGATATCAACTGATCTTCTTCATTTTCCACATCTTTGACCATCATTTCTATCCGTTTGACGCTGTAACGTACTACACGGCTGATATTTACATTAGATTCATGGGCCATTCGATAGAATTTAATATTTTCACGGAGAATTCCCATAAACATGACCGCACAATCAAACAGATATGGCTGGGTGGCCACACCAAAAATATCCAGAAACCGGCTGTAAATCCAGCGGATATTATTCAAACGGCTCTGTTCCATAAAATGCTTGAGTTCCGAGTCATTTAATACAGATACTTCTTCAAATAGTGTAAGCAATCCGCTTTTTCGGTTCAGTTTCAGTTGAAACTCCACCTGTTTGATCAATATTTCGATATCTGTTGGGTCTTGTCCGACTAATAATTCATCACGAAGCCTCTCGCGCTCATGGGTTGTAGATGTAATAATCGCCATTAATAATTCATTTTTGGAGGTAAAGTAGTTATAGAAGGTACCTTTGGAAATCCCACTATATTCTAAAATATCCTGAATGGATGTAGAGAAAAAGCCTTTATCAATAAAAAGCTGGTTCGCCATTTTAATGACATGCTGTTTTCTGTCGTTCATGAAAAATCACCTTAGTTTAAAAAATTGTACTGTGTGTACAATTCCATACTAACCTATTTTTCTTCCCTTTACAAACAAGTTAAAGACTGGAAGGTTTTTATTGCATATTTTGTAATTACAGTATAATATAGGTAATTATGTAACAGGGGTATAAAAATATGAACAAGGGGTTTAACAGGGGAGGAATTACGAATGGAGCAGACAATTCAAGAGTCAAAACGGCCCCCGTATGGGATTATTTCTGTCCTGATGATTGGAGCCTTTATCGCGTTTTTAAACAATACGTTAATGAATATTGCCCTTCCATCGATTATGAAGGATTTACAGGTGGAAGCATCAACAGTCCAATGGCTGGCAACCGGGTTTATGCTGGTTAATGGGGTATTAATCCCGACGACTGCGTTTTTAATTCAAAAATATACGGTACGGCGGTTATTCTTATCCGCCATGACTTTATTTACGATCGGAACATTATTGGCAGGAACAGCCCATACCTTCCCCGTGCTATTGGCGGGGCGGATGACCCAGGCTTCCGGTTCTGCCATCATGATGCCTTTATTAATGAATGTAATGCTGGTCAGTTTCCCTATTGAGAAGCGGGGAGCAGCCATGGGAGTGTTTGGCCTAATCTTGATGGGGGCACCGGCCATCGGTCCAACGTTGTCTGGCTGGATTGTCGAGCACTATGACTGGAGGATGCTGTTTCATTTTATTTCACCGATTGCCATCACCATCCTCATTGTTGGTTTCTTTTTAATTAAGGACAAAAAGGATAAGGTCAATATCCATCTTGATTTTGTTTCTTTGCTTTTATCCAGCGCTGGTTTTGGCGGATTGCTATATGGGTTTAGTTCAGCTGGAAAAAAAGGGTGGGATAGCCCACTCGTATATGGAACTGTTGCAGTAGGGGTAGTCTGCTTAGTCATTTTTATCCTCCTGCAATTAAGAAATGAACGGCCGATGCTAAATTTTAGAATCTTTAAATATCCGATGTATGCTCTATCCGTCACCATTTCCATGGTAGTGACGATGGCCATGTTTTCCGGAATGCTGCTGATGCCGATCTATGTGCAAACCCTTAGAGGGATATCACCAATGGATGCTGGACTATTAATGCTTCCTGGAGCAATTCTCATGGCGTTAATGTCGCCGATTACCGGCAAACTGTTCGATAAAATCGGCGGACGAATCTTAGCGGTTATTGGTTTAACCATTACGGTCATTACAAGCTATGAGTTTAGTAAATTATCGCTTGATACAACTTATACCCACTTGATCATTTTATACGCTGCCAGGATGTTCGGTATGTCCATGGTCATGATGCCGGTATCCACTAATGGATTAAATCAGCTGCCGGCAAGATTTTATCCACACGGCACGGCCATGAACAACACCTTACAGCAAGTTTCCGGGGCCATTGGCACGGCTCTGTTAGTGACGATCATGTCCAACAGGACCGAGACCCATGCCAAAGAGATTGGCGCGGAGGCGATGAAACACTTGACCCAGCAGCCGACACCGGAAGTGTTGGCCCAAATCAAACAAGAAGTGGCGATGAAGGCTATGCTCGAAGGGATCAATGACTCTTTCTATGTCACGGTATTTGTGGCTGGCCTCGCACTTATTTTGGCCTTCTTTATCAAACGGGTTAAACAGGCAGAGGACCCGTTAAAGCTCAATCCTCAAGACAACCGGATGACTTCAAAACTTGCCAATAATTAAACTCAAGTGTAGGTGACTTGGACAGTCACCTATTTTTTTATATTCCACCCATGAATGCCTCTTTATCATTTGATTTTTTTGCAAAAAAACTTCAATATGATAGTAAAATGTACTACTGGAGGATGATTCATGTTAAAGAATCGGGTTCAACATTATATTGCACAACAAGAGAACGGCCAAAATGGGTTGGTATCGTTGTTTCATGAGGAAAAAGCCTATGCCGAGAAGCATGGTCTGGTCACTATTCCAATCGCTGAAACAGATGCAGAGGAACGATTTTTCGATGCCTATATTGAGCGTTGCGATAAAGAAACAGAAAATATGATCCGCAACGAGGCCGGAGCGTTTCTGGCTCAGCCTCTTGTCTATTTTTATAAACATAAAAACGAATTTCTTTATCTTGAATCAAAATGGTTTGACATTGTCCTTGTTGATGCGGTTTCACTGGAACTGGACGATGTATTCGGAACCTACGATGTCATGTTAGGTCTGAAGCTCCAGAAAAAATTTAAGCCCCAAATCCAGCAATACCTTACAAGCCACTTACACGGGGAGGAAGCCAGCTTTGATTTGCTATTTAACAGCGAAGATGGGCTTTGGAATGTTAATTTTGCCTTGAATTATATCGAAGGCTTTGATGAAAATATGTCAATCGGAGAAGCCTACCAGTTGATTTATCAATTTCTGTTTAAGCTGGTAGAGTCCATTGAATCCGAATCATAAAAGGCTATAGCAGTTAATCGATTAAAAGAGAGGCATAAAGGAGAGACGGGAAGGGAGTTGGATTGTTTGCGGGTTTTATCTTTGTGTCCGAGTAATACCGAAGTCATGGAGTACCTGGGACTCACTCATTTACTTACGGGTGTGGATGATTTTTCGGACTGGCCGGAGTCGGTTAAAGGGCTTCCAAGATTGGGTCCCGACTTATCGATTAATATGGACCTCGTTGAACAACTGCAGCCAGATCTGGTGCTGGCTTCACTAAGTGTCCCTGGCATGGAAAGGAATGTAGAGGGTCTAAAAGAAAGAAGGATTCCGCATATCGTATTGAATCCCCAATCACTGGATGATATTGAGCGGGATTTGGTGACCACGGCTGAAGCCCTTGGGGAATCTGCTCGCGGACGGGAAGCAGCGAACCAGTTCCGCGGCCGGCTTGAAAAAATCAAGCAAAAAACAGCATCGTTTGCATTTAGGCCAAGGCTATACTGGGAGTGGTGGCCGAAGCCAATCTTTACGCCCGGGAAAATCAATTGGCTGACAGAAATATCCGAAGCAGCGGGAGCCGTCAATATTTTTGATGACATTGAATTAGCAAGTGTCCAGACAAATTGGGAAGATGTTGTCAACCGGAAGCCTGATTTTATTTGTCTTGCATGGGTGGGAGTCAGAAAGGAAAAGGTTCAAAAAAACGTGATTAAAAATCGGGCAGGTTATGAGAGACTGAAATGGTCCGGTGACGAAAGGATCTTCATTTTGGAAGAGGAACTTTACTGCCGTCCTTCGCCAAGATTAATAGAGGGGTTAGAAAAACTTGTAAAACTGATTCATGAATAGTTTTGGAAGTAGGCTACGTATAGAACAGATATTCTTATATTTAAAGAAAGTATATTAATTTCCTACAGGAGTCTAAAAATGAATCCTAAGACAGCGCTTATACTAGGGGCAAGCGGTTTGACAGGCAGAGAACTGGTTGATTGCCTGATTCAGCAAAACTATTATCAAAAGATCCATCTTTTTGTCCGCAGACCGATTGATTGGAACCACCCAATCTGCGAAATTCATGAAATAGATTATGAGAATATGGATCAATATGCGGATTTATTTGATGTCAACGATGTATTTTGTTGTTTAGGTACAACGATAAAAAAAGCAAAAACAAAAGAAGCCTTCAGGAAAGTGGACCATGACTATCCCTTACAAGCTGCTAAGTTGGCTGTGAGTGCAGGAACAGAAAGATTCCTGATCATTTCTGCAATGGGAGCCGACCCTAAATCCTTATTTTTTTATAATCAAGTGAAAGGTCAGTTGGAGGAAAACCTAAAAAATTTGCCATTGCCGGCATTGCACATCTTTCGGCCGTCGTTGTTGTTAGGGGAACGGGGAGAGTTCCGCTTTGGGGAACAACTGGCATCAAAGGCCAGTCCAGTGTTAAATTCACTCATGAAGGGGCCTCTTCGTCCATTTAGAGCCATCGAGGCAAAGAAGGTAGCCCTAGCCATGGCAGCTGCAGCAAAAACAAGTGAAACCGGTATACATATTTACCTTTCCCATGAGATTGAAGAAATGGCAAATAAAAATGTTACATGAGCGATAGAATTCGGCCCTTTTTTTACCAGCAATAAACACGGGAGGTTTAACAATGGAGAAAGGTTTATCAGGAAAACGGGTAGTTATAGCCGGGTCCCGAAAAATTGAGGAAATCAGCACCTTGATTGAAAAGCAAGGGGGTATTCCGCTGGTGCGGCCGCTTCAAGGAACCATTTTTTTAGCGGAAGAACAAGTAAAGCCAGACCTCATAAAATTCATTCATGATGGGGCGGAATGGGTTGTATTCACGACGGGAATCGGGCTTGAGACGCTGGTCAATCTTGCGTCAGACATTCATTTAGCTGATTCATTCCTAACTAGAATAAAGGAGGCGAAAGTGGCTGCCAGAGGCTATAAAACCCTGGCTGCGCTTAAAAAATTATCGATTTCCCCAGATGCCGTTGCTGAAGACGGGACGACAAAAGGATTAGTCCGTGCCCTCGAAAACCAAGACTTTACAGGAAAAAAAGTCATGATTCAGCTCCATGGGGAATCTGCCCCATCATTAACCTCTTTTTTCGAGGACAGGGGGGCGAAAGTGACAAAAATTCTCCCCTACCAGCATATAAAACCGGAAACAGAAACTGTAGAACGCTTGTGCGAAGAGCTATTAAAGAACCAATGTGATTCCGTTTGTTTTACGACCGCTGTTCAGGTTAGATCCCTATTTGATTATGCCAGAGAGCAAGAAATCCATTCCACTATTGTGGAATGCTTTCAAAAGCAATGTTTGGCGGCGGCTGTCGGAAAGGTTACAGCCGAGGCATTGAGAGAAGAGGGAATCGATCGTCTATTAGTCCCAGAACTCGAACGAATGGGAGCGATGATCATCGAACTTTCCCGTTACTTCATAAACAGATAATGTAAAAAACAGGCTGCCCCAATGGAGGCAGCCTGTACTTTTGAACAGCATGCTGGATAAAATGGCTTGGATTAAAAAGTTGGGCAGATAAGCTGACGACTCGATGGGTTTTTACATTTTTTGCAAAATCAATATGGTAAATTGAAGTAGACAACAAGAGGTACATGATTGTGATTCAATACATGCCGGTAGAACTTTTACATATTGGATAGCAAAATGCATGGATTTTTTTACAGATTGTCAGGTGATTTGGGCGGCATGGGCCTGTAAAATGAAGTTGGAGTGCAGAATTTTCTGTATCATTTCTAATTTCCATTAAACAATATAGGAGGCGAAAAAAGGTTCATTTGAAGAAAAAATATTAAAGCGCTTACACACGCGCTCTGCCTAACTCTAGATTTCTTATAAAGGAGGGCTTCTTTTGCCAAATGAAAAGATGCAAAGGATTTCCTTAACAAACCTGGAAAGAAATTTTCAGGAGGTAGAATCAGGACTAACGAATCAAGAAGCAATCGAAGAAGCGAACCGCTGCCTCTATTGTTATGACGCCCCATGCATAAAAGCCTGTCCCACTGGTATTGATATTCCAACCTTTATTAAAAAAATCGGATCCGGGAATTATCTTGGGTCTGCCAAAACCATTATGTCCTCCAACCCAGTCGGGGCCAGCTGTGCTAGAGTATGTCCAACAGAAGAATTATGTGAAGGCGCTTGCGTTCTTAATCATTCCACCAAACCCATTATGATTGGCAAACTGCAACGTTACGCGACAGACTGGGCCATTCACAATGATAAAACTCTATTTGAGCCTGCTAGTCCAAATGGACGAAAAGTGGCCGTAATTGGCGCAGGACCGGCGGGTTTATCTGCAGCAAGGGAACTAGGAAGACTTGGCTATCATGTAACCATTTTTGAAGCAGCCGAAAAAGCCGGCGGGTTAAACACCTATGGGATTGTTTCGTTCCGCTTGCCGCAGCAAATTTCCTATTGGGAAGTGGAACAGGTTAAAAAATTAAATGTCACGATTCGAACCAACACTGTGGTGGGCAAAGATATTTCTGCAGAAGAATTATTGGACCAATTTGACCGGATCGTACTGGCAGCCGGTATGGGGCAAGTCCCCGATCTCGATATTGAAGGAGAAAATCTTAAAGAAGTCTATGATGCTATTGATTTCGTAAAGACAACCAAAACGAAGACATTATCCAACCGGTTCATTGGCAAGCGGGTGGTCGTAATTGGTGCCGGCAATACCGCTATTGACGGAGCCACGTGTTCAATCCGCTTGGGTGCGGAAAATGTTAAAATTTTGTACCGAAGAACCTCAGAAGAAATGACAGCCTATGATTTTGAGTATGACTTCGCCAAAATGGATGGAGTGGAGTTTCGCTGGCTGACGGCACCGAAGAAAATTGTCGGGGATGAAACCGGTAAGGTGATCGGGGTCGAATGCATCAAAATGAAGCTGGGCGATCCGGAACCTGATGGACGCCGCCGGCCTGTCCCCATCCAAGGCTCCGAACACGTGATCCCGGCGGATGCTGTGATTAAAGCCATTGGGCAAACCAGACATCTTGCCTTAATTGAAGGGCTGGGCCTAGAGCATGAAGGTGGAGTGGTTCAAGCAGACCCAGAGACACTGCAAACCTCCCATCCTAAAATAGTCGCGTGCGGCGATATTATTTTTGGAAAAGGCAAAGGCGAGGCTATGGTCGTAACCGCGGCACAGCAGGGAAAATTGGCTGCATATGTCATCCATAAACAATTCTCCTCTTTAGGAAGCACGGCTTAACTCTAAGAGAAATAGAGTTTTTATACCTACTTCATCTACCTATCTTCTTTTTGTTTTTACTAATGCTTAAAGACTGCAAAATTTTCCTCTTCTTCTTGCAAAACAAGAATCAATGACCATTCTCACACATATTAAACTAATATTTCAATACAAAAAGCAGATTCATATTTTCCTTCCAATTTACGAAAAGGGGGATATAGATGGCGGATTTACGCATTAATTTAGCAGGGATTGAGTCTCCCAATCCGTTTTGGCTGGCGTCAGCGCCTCCGACAAACTCGGGATACCAAGTCCAGCGGGCTTTTGAAGCCGGCTGGGGCGGAGCGGTCTGGAAGACATTAGGCGACCCTATCTTGAATGTGACTTCAAGATTTGCTGCGATTGGCTTTAACGGCCAACGAGTGGCAGGCTTTAACAATATTGAGCTCATCACTGACAGGCCTCTCGATATCAATTTGAAAGAAATCTATGAAACGAAAAAGAGATTCCCTAAACATGCAATCATCGTATCACTTATGGTCGAGCCGCAGCAGGAAAAATGGCACGAAATCGTGAAACGGGTGGAAGATGTTGGGGTCGACGGTCTGGAACTGAACTTTGGCTGTCCGCATGGGATGGCGGAACGTGGGATGGGGTCTGCGTCCGGTCAAGTTCCCGCACTGGTGGAACGGCAAACCTATTGGGTGAAAGAAGTGGCAAAAACCCCTGTCATTGTGAAGCTTACCCCCAACATTACCGACATTACCGCAACGGCTGAAGCAGCCGCCAGTGGCGGGGCTGATGCCATCAGTATGATTAATACCATTAACAGCCTAATGGGGGTTGACCTTGATACGTGGAATCCAATCCCCCATGTTGCCGGGAAAGGATCTCATGGCGGCTATTGCGGGCCTGCGGTGAAACCAATCGCGCTAAATATGGTGGCAGAGTGTGCCCGACATCCGCAAATTAATGTGCCTATTTCCGGTATCGGCGGCATTTCCAATTGGCAGGATGCGGTGGAATTTATGCTGATGGGGGCAACGGGCGTCCAAGTGTGTACCGCGGCCATGCACCATGGCTTCCGGATCGTGGAAGACATGATTGAAGGTCTAAATAACTACCTAGACAGTAAGGGAATTGCCTCTGTTTCAGAGATTATCGGCAAATCGGTTCCCAAATACTCTGATTGGGGTGACCTCGACTTAAATTACAACATCGCGGCCAGAATCAACCCGGATGTGTGCATCAATTGCAATAAATGTTATATCGCCTGCGAAGATACCTCCCATCAATGTATTGAAAGATTAACAAATTCAACAGGCACGAGTTATCTCAAAGTCAGGGAGGAGGACTGCGTCGGCTGCAACTTATGCTCGATTGTCTGCCCAGTGGACGGGGCCATTGACATGGTGGAACGGCAAAGAGAATTGCCGCCAATGACCTGGAATGAGCGGCAGGCGGCATTGAACGCGGCGGGGTGTAAAGTGGATATCATCAAGTAATTGTATGGAGGGACGAATGGATGAAAAAAATCATAAAAAACGGGACGATTGTGACTGCGGCTGATACTTTTCAGGGAGAGCTGTTGATTGAAGATGGAAAGATCACGCAAATTGGCGCAAATCTAACAGCAGCGGGGGCAGAAATCATCGATGCTAAGGGATGCCTGGTGTTTCCTGGCGGTATTGACCCTCATACCCATCTGGATATGCCTTTTGGGGGAACGGTCACAAAGGATGATTTTGAAACCGGGACGATTGCCGCGGCGTTTGGCGGTACCACAACGATTATCGACTTTTGTTTGACAAATAAGGGGGAACCGCTTAAAAACTCGATTCAGACTTGGCATCAAAAATCAAAAGGGAAAGCAGCGATTGACTACAGCTTCCATTTGATGGTATCCGAAATCAATGATGATGTATTGAATGAACTGCCTCTAGTGATAAATGAAGAAGGAATTACATCTTTTAAGGTGTTTATGGCTTATAAAAATGTGTTCCAAGCAGACGATGAGACGCTTTTCCGGACATTTGTGACGGCCAAAGAACTGGGCGCCCTTGTCATGGTCCATGCGGAGAATGGCGATGTCATTGATTATTTAACGAAAAAGGCCCTGGAGGACGGCAATACCGATCCAATTTACCATGCATTGACTAGGCCGCCTGAGCTAGAAGGGGAAGCAACAGGCCGTGCGGCAAGATTTGCCGGGCTTGCGGGTTCACAGCTGTATGTCGTGCATGTTTCCTGTGCAGATGCTGCAGAAAGGATTGCGGAAGCTAGGAGCAAGGGGTATGAAGTCTGGGGCGAGACTTGTCCGCAATACCTGGTGCTCGACCAAAGCTATCTCGAAAAACCGAATTTTGAAGGAGCCAAATATGTGTGGTCCCCGCCGCTTCGGGAAAAATGGAATCAAGAGGCACTCTGGAATGCTCTAAAAAGCGGCACACTGCAAACCTTTGGTTCTGATCAATGTTCGTTCGATTTTAAGGGGCAGAAGGAACTGGGTTTGGGCGATTTTACAAAGATTCCGAATGGAGGGCCGATGATTGAAGACAGAATGACGATTTTATTTTCGGAGGGGGTAAAAAAGGGACGTATTTCATTGAATCAATTTGTTGATTTAACCTCCACCAGGGCCGCAAAGCTGTTTGGGTTGTTCCCTAAAAAAGGGACAATTGCGATTGGTGGCGATGCTGACCTGGTGATCTATGATCCTAATGCTGAACGGGTCCTTTCGGCTGAAACGCACCATATGGCGGTAGACTATAATGCGTTTGAAGGCATGAAAGTCACGGGAGAGCCGGTTTCAGTACTAGTGCGCGGGGAGTTTGTCATCCGGGATAAGCAATTTGTCGGCACACCAGGCTCCGGCCAATACTTGAAGCGTGCTAAATATAATACGCCGTTAACAGAAAGTGAAACATTGTCTATTTAACTAGTAAATGCTGTCCATACTCTCTATTGAACAACTCCGGCAATTGCTTCATGAAAGCAATTGCCCTTTTTTACTAAAGGCAGGTTGATGGATTAATAAAATATTTAACCGAAATGGAGTGTTCATATGAAAAAAAGCCATTTAAAATCGTCAGATTTATTGCCCATCGGTCAAAATGATCGGAAAATTACCAGATTAGGCTATTCGTTTATGTGGGTCGGGATGGTTGTAGTGCTGGCCACCTTTGCAATTGGCGGGTCAGGGGTTATTAACCTGTCCCTTCCTTGGGTAATCCTTGCCACTGTGATTGGCAGTCTTGCCATTGGATTTTTTATCTCCTTAATCGCGGACATCGGGATTGAACACGGGTTGTCATTTCCGGTTTACATGAGGGCCCCATTTGGAACTATCGGGACCCATATTCCCTCGATTACCCGCGGGGTGACCGCTTCCATGTGGTTCGGCTTGAATACGTACTTTGGTTCTACGGCAATGAATGGAATTTTAAACATATTATTTGGCTTTGATAATTGGTTTGTTTGCTTTTTAATCTTTGCCATCGTCCAATTGGTGAATACAGCCTTGGGTATTAAATCGATTGAACGGTTTGCCGATTTGGCTGCTCCTATCATCATCTTCATTGCCATTTGGATGTATTCCTCACTTTCGGATCAAGCGCAAGCTGCAGGACGGGATGTTTGGAGCTGGGTGGAATCTCCAGTCACCGGGGGCGCTGCCTTTACAGCATTTTTGGTCGTTATTTTTGCCAACATGGGGTTCTGGGCCACATTAAGTGCCGATATTCCTTCGATTTCACGGTTTATGAAAGCGCCCGTGAACGAAAAAAACTGGTTTAAACGCAATAAAAACTCCTTAATCGGAAATTTGATTGCTATGCCGATAACTCAAACATTCATGATTATCATTGGGGCCGTCTCATATATTGCCGTTTTAAACTCGGACCCGGTTGTCGCTCTCCAAAAGTCCGCCGGCGGATTCATTCTTGTTATTTTACTCCTTATGATTGTCTTGGCTCAATGGTCCACCAATACGGCTGCCAATGTGGTGCCGGCAGCAACGATCTTTTCCAATGTCGGGGGACCGAAGTTCCCTTTCTGGGCAGGGGTTATTACAGCAGGGATTGTCGGAACCGTCGTACAGCCTTGGAAATTGTTTGACATTCTGATACCTGTTCTGTTATTTGTCGGCGGCATCTTATCTGCCATCGTCGGAATTCTGTTTGCCGATTACTATCTGCTTAGAAAAAGACGAGTCAATGTGCCGGAATTATATGAAGACAATGGACAGTACCGGTATCTTGGCGGCGTCAACATTGCTGGCTTTATCGCATGGATTATTGGAGCGGTGGCTTCCTATTTCGTACCGGAATATGGGTTTGTTGTCGGTTTTCTTGTCGGAGCTGCCATCTATTATGTGCTGGCTAAATTTTGGTGGTTTAAAAAGTATCCCCAAGCAGAGATCCAAGATCCAAGTGATGAAAAGTACTTGGGCATTTCGGTTGGCCGGGATTGGATTATTCAAGATGCACCGGAGCCTGTGATAGAAGAAATCCCTAATAATGTTGATTTAAATTAACCATAACTTTAGGAGGATGGCACATGTCGGAATACCAGCAATTTCTTGCCGAAAGGGATAAGATTGATTTTCTGATAAACAAAGGATTCAAGATACAATCTGTCAAGGAACATTTGGATGGCGCAACTGTCGTGTTTGTCGACGGGGAAGGAAAAGATAAAGAAATATTGGTGATTGGAAATGCCAATGCGAGAAAGTATTTTTCCAGTCTGATGGTTAAGCAAAACCAGCCGTCATCTTGAATGGTTAAAAAGGATTGGCGGAATGATGGTCAATCCTTTTTAACAAAAAGACAAAGCCTAAGGAGGTGGCAAAATGAAGGAAATATTCCAGTTAACTGTATCTGACATTTTAAAGCGGAAACATTTTGAAGATACCAGTATTGCGGCAGGTAAAGAAGGCATCAGCAATGTTTTAAAGTGGGTCCATGTCGTTGAAGTCACCAGCATCCGCAATCTCTTAAAAGGCAATGAACTCATTTTATCGACAGGGATTGCCTGGAAAGATCATCCTGCCCAATTTATTTCCATGGTCAAGGAATTAATTGAAAATCAGGCAGCCGGTTTGTGTTTGGAGATGGGTACCTATTTGACCGAGATTCCGGACGAAGTGATTGAGATTGCCAATCAGCATCAATTTCCAATTATTTTGTTTCATCAAGAGGTACCATTTGTCGAGATTACCCAGGATATTCACTCGGAAATTATCAACCAACAATACCGCAAGATTTCTGACCTTGAAAATTATTCACAGCGGCTTAATAAAAGATTGTTGTCCATCGAAACCCATGAAGACATACTCCAATTTATTTTCTCAGCACTCGATGTGCAAATTATGTTCCGCTTAAAAAATCAGCCGTTTGAATTTGTTCCGGACATACCGGTCCGAGACCAAACGTCTATCCTTCAACGGCTGGAGCAGGCAAAAACCGCACCATGCGAACAGCTGGCCTATACTCCTATTTTTCTGTTCGGCCAGGAATATGCCGAACTAGCGATTTATTCAAAGGACATCCCTATCAGTGAGTATGAATTATTGATTTTAGACAGAACGGCTACAGCTTTGGCTCAGCATTTTTTAAGAGATCGGTATGTGGAAGAAAAAAAGCGTGCGGAAGAAACAGAGTGGCTGCAAGGCTGGCTTGAAGGCGAGCACATGATAGAGGAGATATTTCAATATTTAGCTGAAAATGGTGTGAAACCAAAAACACAAGATGCGGCCGTCCTGATAACCAAGCTTTTTCCATTCAAAGAAAAATCAACCCCCGATGTCACCTATTTGAAGCTTTTGTTCCGCTCGGTTTTTGAACAGCAGGGGTTTATCGGCTTTTTTGTGGAAAAAAGAAACGAATTAACCATGATCCTGTTGAACACCCGAGCAAAAAGGAATTTAAAGGAACGGATCAAAAAAGCCATCCAGAGTATGGAAGAATCAGAATTTATCCAGAAGCAATGCTCTGCCAAATTGATGATTGCCGCAGGAAAGTTTTCCGACTCCTTGGGCGAAATACATAAAAGCTTCTTTACGGCCAAGGAAACCTTGCGGATTCAGCAAAAAATGACGAAAAAACAGCTTTGTCAGTTTTATGAGGATTTGCATTTATACCGGTTGATTTCCCAGCTCAGCAGGCATACCGATTTGCAGGAGCTGGCCTCTGAGTATCTCCATCCGGTTATCCAGTACGACCAGAAATACAATGCCAAGCTGCTGGAAACCTTGAAAGCGTATCTAGAGTGCAACGGGTCAAAACAGGAAACCTCGAATCGACTCTTCATTGTCAGACAGACATTGTACCACCGGCTGCAAAAACTGGAAAACTTGCTTGGCGAGGATTTTATGGACCATGAAAAACGGGTAGCAATTGAATTCACCCTGCTCGTCCATGATTATTTGCACGCCACCCGGTCGAATCAATCGCTCCTGGCAAATGAACATTACGGTAAAATGCATTAGCCCAAGTCAAAACGTTGAAGATTTATTTGCCGGGATTTTACAATCTGTCTAATGAATCAATCCATTCAATACGAGATAATGAAACTATAAGTCTGGGTTCAAGGGGGAGGAAGAATGAGTGTAACGAAAAATGATACCGCTGAATTGAAAAATTTCATTAATGGGGAATGGGTCCCGTCCGCCAGCAACCGGACATTGGATGTGCCAAACCCTGCCACAAATGAACGGTTAACCACGGTGCCGATTTCATCCAAGGAAGATGTCAATCTCGCGGTGGCTGCCGCCAAGACAGCGTTTCAATCGTGGAAGCGGGTCCCGGTTCCGAAAAGAGCGCGGATTTTCTATAAATACCATCATTTGCTATCTGAAAACCATGAGGAGCTTGCCCGCTTGATTGTGCTTGAGAATGGAAAAGCATACAACGAGGCCTATGGAGAAGTGCAGCGCGGGATTGAATGCGTGGAGTTTGCCTGCGGAGCGCCGACGTTAATGATGGGGGAAACGTTATCCGGGATTGCCGAAGACATTGATTCGGAAATGTTCCGGTATCCATTGGGAGTGGTTGGCGGCATTACCCCGTTTAACTTTCCCATGATGGTTCCATTATGGATGTTTCCTCTAGCCATTGCCTGTGGCAATACCTTTGTATTGAAACCATCGGAACGGACCCCAATATTGGCCAATCGGTTAGCGGAATTGTTTATCCAGGCAGGAGCGCCCAAGGGTGTCTTGAATGTGGTACATGGTGCTCATGAAGTCGTCAATGGGCTATTGGAACACGAAGATATTGCGGCTATCTCGTTTGTTGGTTCCCAGCCGGTGGCTAAGTATGTTTATGAGAGAGCTGCAGCTGCCGGAAAGCGGGTCCAAGCTCTATCCGGGGCGAAAAACCATCATATTGTGATGCCGGATGCTAATATGGACAAAGCCGTGCAGCATATCATCAGCTCCACTTTCGGCAGTGCCGGCCAGCGCTGCATGGCGTGCAGTGCGGTTGTCGTGGTTGGTAATAATGAAACGTTTGTTCAAGCCCTCAAGAAAAAAGCGGATGAGTTAATCATCGGCAATGGGATGGATGAGGAAGTGTTATTAACACCGGTCATCCGCAAGGAACACCGCGAAAAAGTACTGGGTTACATCGAAAAAGGCTTGGCGGAAGGGGCCGAGTTAATCAGGGACGGACGTGTAGAGATCGACAATCATCCGCAAGGAAATTTCCTCGGGCCAACCATATTTGACCGCGTCACTCCCGATATGACCATCGCAAGGGAGGAAATTTTCGCACCTGTTTTAAGTCTTCTCCGGGCCCGTGATTTGGATGAGGGGTTGGAATATATCCGCAAATCCAGATACGGAAACGGCGCGACCATCTATACGAATGATGCCAAGGCAGTAAGGCAGTTCCGTGAAGAGGCGGATGCCGGAATGCTCGGCATTAATGTAGGGGTTCCAGCCACCATGGCGTTTTTCCCATTCTCCGGGTGGAAGAATTCCTTCTATGGCGACCTCCATGTGAACGGCAAAGATGGTGTGAACTTCTATACCCGTAAAAAAATGATTACGTCCCGATTTGATGGGTAGGATGGAGAGATGCACACCAACACGGCCTAGGACCATAGACTATTTCGAAACTGTTATCAAGTGAATGCCACTGGCCAATAACAAGAATGGGAGGGAGCAAATATGGTTCAAACCGAACGGTCACAGGAATCATTGCTCGAGAAAGATGAAAAATATGTTTGGCATTCCATGAAGCCGTACAGCCCGAAGTCAACGATTGTGGTCGAAAAGGCAGAAGGGTCATGGATTACCGATGTGGACGGCAAGCGGTATTTGGACGCGATGGCGGGACTTTGGTGTGTCAATATCGGATACGGAAGGACGGAGCTCGCGGAGGCGGCCTATGAACAGTTAAAGGAGATGGCCTATTTTCCGCTGTCACAAGGCCACGTCCCGTCCATTAAACTCGCTGAGAAGCTGAATGAAATGTTGGGTGATGAATACGTCATCTTTTTTTCCAACAGCGGCTCGGAAGCAAACGAAACGGCGTTTAAAATTGCGAGGCAGTACCACCAGCAGCGCGGTGAGCATAACCGCTATAAAATAGTTTCCCGCTACCGCGGTTATCACGGAAATTCAATGGGGTCGCTGGCGGCAACCGGCCAGGCGCAAAGAAAATTTAAATATGAACCCTTAGCCCCTGGATTTATCCACGTCCCACCGCCCGACACTTACCGGGATGACATCCATGTATCCGACCCGAGAGAATTGTCATCGGTTAAAGAAATTGACCGGACCATGACTTGGGAGTTAAGTGAAACGATTGCCGCGATGATTATGGAACCGATCATTACCGGAGGTGGTATTTTAATACCACCTGATGGCTACATGAAGGCGGCAAAGGAAGTTTGTAAAAAACATGGGGCCCTTCTGATTGTCGATGAGGTCATTTGTGGATTTGGCCGGACTGGCAAACCGTTTGGCTTTATGAATTACGGTGTAAAACCCGATATCATTACCATGGCAAAAGGCATCACGAGTGCCTATCTCCCGCTGTCGGCAACCGCCGTACGGAAAGAGATTTATGAAGCTTTTAAAGGGAGCGAGGAATACGATTATTTCCGCCATGTCAATACATTTGGCGGTAATCCTGCAGCCTGCGCCCTGGCGCTGAAAAATCTCGAAATCATGGAAAAAGAAAAGCTATTTGACCGGTCGAGGGATTTAGGGGAACAGCTGTTGAATGATTTAAAAAGTTTATTACAGAATCATCCAATTGTTGGGGATGTCCGCGGCAAAGGGCTGCTGGTCGGGATTGAACTTGTTCGCGATAAGGCCACAAAGGAACCAATTGATGTCGGAGTCCTAAATAAGGTAATAGCGGACTGTAAGGAAAACGGTGTCATTATAGGTAAAAACGGTGCAACCGTAGCCGGTTTTAACAATGTGTTAACCCTGTCGCCGCCGTTAAGTATTGAACAGAAAGATATCAGCTTTTTAGTGAAGACCCTGACGGAGGCGTTACAAAAAGTAATTTAGCGAAAGTGGTTACACTATAAGCAGCATTTATTTTTAGCGCTATTGCATGCATGCAATGGCGTTTTTTTATGTTTCGGATTGTTTGTGGAAGGAATCTTGGCGGAAGATAAACAAAAAGAAAAATATTCTTAAAAATAACGTTCTAAAACATTAGATGTTGGTAAAAATAATCTTGTTGCAGCGGTGACTGTTGAACAAGTTGTTTGCTAAATCATCAGAAAAAGGAGAATGTTCCTATGACGAATGTAAATCTGGCTGTTATTTTTTACAGCATGGGCGGCACGAACTACCAGTTGGCACAATGGGCAGCAGAGGGTGCAAAGGAAGCAGGCGCTGAGGCTAAAATTTTTAAGGTGGCTGAGCTGGCTCCTCCATCCGTTGTGGAAGGAAATGCGGTTTGGAAAGCCACTACGGAAAAAACGGCCCATATTCCAGAGGCAAAATCGGAAGACATTGAATGGGCCGATGCGATTATTTTTAGCGTGCCAACCCGTTTTGGGAACGTGCCTTCCCAAGTGAAGCAGTTCCTTGACATGCAAGGCGGCCTATGGGCACAAGGCAAGACGATTAATAAGGTGGTCAGCGCGATGACCTCGGCACAAAATGCCCATGGAGGACAAGAAGCCACCATTTTATCACTATACACATCGATGTATCACTGGGGTGCGATTATTGCTGCACCTGGTTATACCGATCCCGTATTGTTTGCAGCAGGCGGTAACCCATATGGCACGAGTGTAGGTGTGGATGAAAACGGCAAAATGGTCGGAGATGTGGAGGCCGCCGTTAAACATCAAGCCAAACGCACGGTGACTGTTGCCGAGTGGGTTAAAAAAGGGCAACAATAAACAGGACAGAGAGCTAATCAACTTTTACTGATTAGCTCTTTTTAACGGGAAATAATCTTAAAATTGGTGGAAAATTCAGCATTCAGCATGTATCGTAGGAGAATTACTGAAATTTATCTATTGACTTTTAACGATTTTCTTTAGATAATCAAGTAAATTGAGAATGCAAACGGTTAGGGACTAGTAAATTTTTGGAACATGATAGAGAGTGGGACCCGCAGGCTGGAAGGTCTCTCATGGAAAGGAAATTGAACCTGCCCTTTTATAAACTGCTTATGAAAACATAAGCCGTCAACTCTCGTTACGGGTTTAAAGTGGGTGCATGGCACCAACAAAGGTGGTACCGCGGATACGATTCTTCCGTCCTTTAGTTTAGGGACAGAAGAGTCGTTTTTATTTTTCTATAAAACTTAAAGAAGGGTTCGGAAACAATGAAAAAACAGCTTGTTGTTGTAAAGATAGGCAGCAGTTCACTGACCACTGCCACGGGAACAATATCCGAAGACAAAATGAGGGACCACGTAGAGGCGCTGGCGTGCTTGAAAAAACAGGGCCATGACGTCATCTTGATTTCTTCCGGTGCGGTCGCTGCCGGATTTGGTGCCATGGGCTACCCGGTCCGACCCAATACAACAGCTGGTAAACAGGCGGCTGCGGCAGTCGGGCAAGGACTGTTAATGCAGCATTATAACGAATTGTTTAAAGAGTTTCAAACGGTCCCGGCACAAATCTTATTAACACGGGAAGATTTTTATAGCCAAACAAGATTCCAAAACTTATTCTCTACCATCACGGAGCTGCTCCATCGGGGTGTCATTCCAATCTTTAATGAAAATGACTCTGTTTCTATTGAGGAATTGACTTTCGGGGACAATGATATGCTGTCTGCCCTCGTCAGCGGATTTCTCCATGCCAATGCCCTCATCATTTTGACAGACGTCAATGGGCTTTATGACGGCAATCCAAAGGTTTCAAAGAATGCGAAGAAATATCATTTCATTCCCGAAGTTTCGGATGAGCTGCTCGGGGTGGCTGATGAACATGGTTCTTCGGTTGGGACAGGTGGGATGCGCTCTAAACTCCTCGCTGCCAAAAAAGCTTTGTCACTGGGGGTAAGTGTCTTTGTCGGCCGGGGATCCGGCAAAGAAAAGCTGGTTGACATTCTGGCAGGCAAAGGCGATGGAACCTATATCGGCGGACCATTTCAAACCCAAATGCAAATGAGAAAACAATGGATTGCCTATCACTCCCATGTGGGCGGTATCATTGAAATCGATGATGGGGCCGAACAAGCGATTGTCCAAAAGGGAAAAAGCTTACTTCCTGTCGGTGTTACCAACGTAATCGGCGAATTTAATGCCTTAGATGTGGTAGAGGTTCGCAATCAAAAAGGAAAAATGATTGGAAGAGGACAAATCTCATTTTCATCCAAGGATTTGGCAAAGGTGAAGGGCTTACCGAGTGACCAATCAAAGGCTTACTCGTTTAATAAAAAACCCGAAGTCATTCATCGGGACAATTGGGTTATTTTACAGGAGGAGTGAGGAGAAATGACTGAGCTGATCGAAAAGGCAAAAAAACTAACAGCTGCATCCAAGAAACTGGCCATGCTGACCACAAACGAAAAAAACGAGGCGTTAGCCGTGGTTGCTGACGAAATTTTACAAGAAAGTGCTTGGCTGATACTGGAAAATAGGAAGGATATCGCAAAAGGCAAACAGCAAGGGATATCGGAATCATTGTTGGACCGGCTGCTATTGACGGATCAGAGAATTGAGCAAATCGTGGAAGGAATCCGGCAATTGATTGAACTGCCCGACCCAATCGGGGAAATCATTGAGGCTTGGGAACGCCCCAACGGGTTGGCCATTCAATCGATCCGAGTACCGCTCGGAGTCATCGGAATGGTGTATGAAGCACGTCCGAATGTCACAGTGGATGCCGCTGGCCTTTGCTTAAAAGCCGGGAATGCCGTTTTATTAAGAGGAAGCACGTCGGCTTTAAACTCCAATAAAGCACTAGTCCAAGTGATGCAAAACGCTCTTGCGAAAACAGCTATTCCTGCGGATGCCGTACAACTGCTCGAGGATACGAGCCGTGAAACGGCCGCCCAAATGTTCAAGCTGAACCAATACCTGGATGTCCTGATTCCACGCGGCGGCGCCGGTTTGATACAAAATGTGATTCAAAATGCCACCGTCCCTGTTTTGGAAACTGGCGTGGGAAATTGCCATATTTTTATTGATGAATCTGCGCAAAAGGATATGGCCATTGACATTGTCATCAATGCCAAATTACAGCGGCCATCCGTATGCAATGCCGCCGAAACGGTGTTAATTCATGGAAGCTGGCCCTATGCGGCTGACTTGTTGGAATCGCTGCAGGCAAAAGGGGTGGAATTGCGCGGTGATGAACGTTTAACTTCTGAGTATTCATTTGTGAAACCAGCGGTCCAAGCAGACTGGGAAATCGAATTCTTGGCGCCGATTTTAGCCGTCAAGCTAGTCGGGGATGTGAAAGAAGCGATCAGTCATATTGACCAATATGGCACGAAACACTCTGAAGCGATTATTACCGAAGAGTCCCAGAATGTTGATTTATTTTTCCAAGCTGTGGACGCGGCGGTGTTGTACCATAATGCTTCCACCCGGTTCACGGATGGGGAACAGTTCGGTTACGGCGCCGAAATTGGCATCAGCACCCAAAAGCTTCATGCCCGCGGCCCAATGGGACTTAAGGCGATTACCACGACGAAAGCCCTCGTAAGGGGAACAGGGCAAATAAGAGGATAACCTAAGATAAACCAAGTATGGATCATCCTTACTTGGTTTTTTGCTATTAATGAGCAAACTTCTGGTATAATAAAAAAGCAAACATATATTCTTATGACGGGTTGGTGATGTTGTGGCCAATGAAATCCATATTTCAGTCAGGACACTTGTGGAGTATGTTTACAGTTCTGGCAGCATTGACTCCCGTTTCCGGCCGCAATCGACGCTGGCAGAAGGGACGAGAATCCATCAATCTATCCAAAAATCCTACGGCGAGAATGATGAACGGGAAGTCTACCTCTCTATCGAAATCCCCTATGATGGCCTTGTCTATAAAATAGACGGCCGATGCGACGGGCTATTACATAACGACGGTCATGTAACAATTGATGAAATTAAATCATTTACCCAGCCATTGGAGACTACCGAACCGGACGGATATCCCGTCCACTGGGCCCAGGCGAAAATGTATGCCTATATTTATGCAACTCAAAAGCAAATTTCGGAACTTGCTGTTCAATTAACCTATGTGCATGTGGAATCAAACGAAAAAAAATTTTTACAGCAAGTCTTTACTCAAGCGGAGTTGGAAACCTTTGTTTTTGAGGTCATCAAAGGGTATGCTCCTTACGCAAAATGGCAGCAGCAACATCGTATACAAAGGGACCTCAGCAGCAAGGAACTTGATTTTCCATTTCCGTCTTACCGTGAGGGTCAGCGAAAACTCGCCGGAGGAGTCTACAAGTCGATTTCGGATGGGAAAAATTTATTTGCCATGGCCCCAACCGGAATCGGCAAAACCATTTCGACGCTATTCCCATCCGTGAAAGCCATGGGAGAAGGTTTACTCACCCGTGTGTTCTACCTTACGGCAAGAACGACCACCAGAACCACCGCAGAAGAAGCGTTCGCACGTATGCGCGAAAAGGGTCTCTGTATGGAAGCAGTAACCATTACGGCTAAGGAAAAAATCTGCTTTAAGGATGAAACCATTTGTCAGCCGGACCATTGTGAATTTGCGTCTGGTTATTATGACAGGATTAACGGGGCCGTTATGGATCTTCTTGAAAATGAGCAAGCTCTGACAAGGGAGGTCATAGAAAAATATGCCAAAAAGCATCGTGTCTGCCCGTTTGAATATTCCCTGGATCTTGCCTACACAGCGGATGCCGTTATTTGCGACTATAACTATGTTTTCGACCCAAAGGTGTCCCTAAAGCGTTTGTTTGAAGAAGAAAAAAAGTCCACCGCCCTATTGGTCGATGAAGCCCATAACTTAGTTGACCGCGGGAGAGAGATGTTTTCCGCGTCAGTCAATAAACAGGCTTTTCTTCAAGTGAAGAAGGATTTTAAAGGGGTTAACAAGCCGATTTTTGATGCTGCAAGCGAATTAAACTCTTGGTTTTTGTCTCTAAAAAAATCAATGGACGGGGATAAGGAATCGGTTGTTGAAGCCTTGGATGAGGAGCTTTCACAGAGGCTCCGAAACTTTGCTGAAATTGCGGAAAAACTCCTTGCAACGGGTTCGTTTCCTGATTTACTGGACGTTTATTTTACTGTGAATCAATTTTTAAAAATAGTGGAATTGGTGGACGAACATTATATTATTTATAGTGAAGCGGAAAGAAATGATGTGACCCTGAAACTGTTCTGCATAAACCCGGGCAAACTGTTAAAACAAATGGGAAAGAGCTATAGGTCCAAGGTATTTTTTTCGGCAACACTGACACCATTGGATTATTATCAAGACCTGATTGGCGGTGGGGCTGAAGATTATCTGTCAGCCATTCCTTCCCCCTTCTTAAGGGAGCAAGTGGATGTCTTTATAAAACCGCTCTCCACTCGCTACCGGGACCGGGAGCGTTCCCAAACAGCCATTGTCTCCATGTTGATATCACTGATTCATAGCAGACCTGGCAATTATTTCGTGTTTTTCCCATCCTATCAATATATGCTTTCTGTTTATGAAGAGTATAAGGAGACGGATGAGCAGACAAAAACATTGATCCAATCGACTGGCATGACAGAAGCAGAACGGGAATTGTTTCTGGATGCATTTCAGTCCGAATCAACGGAAACCTTGCTTGGCTTTGCCGTTTTGGGGGGAATTTTCTCCGAAGGGGTGGATTTAAAAGGAAACCGGTTGAATGGGGTGGTGGTCGTTGGAGTCGGTCTGCCGCAGATTGGCTTCGAGCGGAACCTGATTAAGGAATTCTTTGATAAAAATGGGCGGAATGGTTATGATTACGCCTATGTATCCCCTGGAATGAACAAGGTTTTGCAGGCTGGCGGCAGACTAATCCGATCGGAAGAGGATACCGGTACCATTGTTCTTTGTGATGACCGTTTTCTGCAAAAAAAATATCAAACACTGCTTCCAGACATGTGGAAAAGCTATACAGTACTCTAAAATAGTCGTTAATAAAGGCGGGCACTGAAAAAGTCCGTCTGAAGAGAAAAGGAAGCTAATAGCCTGGAATATAGGCCGTTAGCTTCTTTTTTTTATAAGTTGATTTCGAACATCCCCCTATTACCTTTGAGAACTTTTTTTCGCTCGGCACAGTCGTTAGGAGAGCTTCCTAGTTCCCCTTGAAGGCTCTTTTTCCTTCGGTACGTTCGTTTTAATTGTCTTCGGCACATTTAATAATGGGGTACGATTTCTGCTCATTCTAATAATTCAGCTATTTTTTTATTTTGAGTGTCAAAATGATTTTATCACGAATATAATTAACAAAAAGTTGCTCAAGGGAAAATCTTTTAAAAGGGGGAAAGAGAAATGGATAGCTCAAAAGTTGTCAAATTGGCGGAGGCCGAAAAAGGAAATGTCATTAAAATCACTTCGATTCATTTGGATGGTGTTCTAAGAAGGAGACTATTGGATTTGGGATTTGTGGCGGGTGCAGACGTTGAAGTGGTCCGGAAAAGTCCGTTAGGAGACCCGATTGCCTATCGTGTCAGCCAGACCACGATTGCCCTGAGAAAAGAGGAAAGCATGAAGATTGAAGGGGAACTGATGTCCTATGGGAAGTGAATACCGCATTGCCTTAGCCGGAAACCCCAACACCGGTAAAACCACGTTATTCAATGCATTAACCGGACTAAGGCAGCATACCGGAAATTGGGCGGGAAAAACGGTGGGCCTAGCCAGCGGTACGGTCGAGTATAAAGACAAGACATTTCATTTAATCGACCTTCCCGGGACGTATTCCTTGTTTTCAAACTCCACGGACGAAGAAACAGCAAGAAACTACATTGTGTTCGAACAGCCTGATGTCACGCTCGTCGTGTTGGATGCCACCTCATTGGAACGGAATCTTAACCTGGCATTGCAGGTATTGGAAATGACCAAAAATGTGGTTATTTGCATCAATTTAATCGATATGGCCGAGCAGCAAGGAATTCGTATAAATGAACGGATGCTCACCCGCAAACTTGGGGTTCCGGTCATTAAGATTTCAGCGAGAAACAAAACTGGATTTCCATTGCTGTTGGATACGCTTGACCGGATCGTGTCAAGCAAGATTGAATGCCAGCCTATGCCGATTACCTATTCTGAGGAAATCGAAAAGCAAATCAGCAAAATTGAGCCGAAAGTCAGGGAAATCATCGGTGACCGATTATCCTCCCGCTGGGTGGCGCTCCGATTGTTGGATGGAGATGAAACCCTGCTTCAAGAATTAAACAGATATTTGGCCAAAGAGGGGGCAAGGTAAATGGGAATCGACCAGTTGCTTTTAGAAGCAAAAGAATTGTCAACTCCCAAGCTAAGGGACGACATCGTCCAACAATTATATGACCACAGCCGCCAACTATGCCGGCAAGGAATCACCTATACAAAGGATAAGAAGGACCTTAGAACGGAAAAACTCGACCACATTCTGACTTCGCCGATTTTTGGATTTCCCATCATGTTGGTGATGCTGGCCGTAGTATTTTATATCACGATTGCTGGCGCGAATGTACCTTCTTCGCTGTTAGCTGAATTCTTTGGTTCATTAGAAACGTACTTAACAGGATTTTTACAGTACCTGCATGCGCCAGATTGGGTCAATGGTATTTTAGTCTTGGGATTATATCGGGGCACCACATGGGTCATCAGTGTGATGCTGCCGCCGATGGCGATCTTTTTTCCAACGTTTGCCTTGCTGGAGAATTATGGCTATCTTCCGCGCGTCGCGTTTAACATGGACCGAATTTTTAAACTGGTCGGCGCCCACGGGAAACAATCATTGACAATGGCGATGGGATTTGGCTGCAATGCCGCCGCCGTGATCTCGACCCGAATTATCGAGTCCCCTCGGGAACGGATGCTTGCCATCCTGACGAATAACTTTGTTCCTTGCAATGGCAGGTGGGGAACATTGATTTTACTGGCCTCGTTATTTATGGCAGCCAATTTTACGGGTGGGGTCAAATCGCTCGTGACCACGGCCGTCATTATCGGAATTGTTATGTTTGGAATCATTGTTACATTCTTCGTATCATGGCTTCTATCCAAAACTGCGCTAAAAGGGGTACCGACCCATTATACACTGGAACTGCCGCCATACCGCAGGCCCAAAATATTCGATACGGTAATTCGTTCTTCACTGACAAAGTCATGGTCGGTACTGGTAAGGGCAGTGAAGGTGGCAGCGCCTGCCGCCATCCTTACCTGGGTGTTTGCCAATATCTATGTCGGCGATACCAGCATTTTGATGTATGGGGTACAGTTCTTGGATCCGTTTGCCAAGCTGCTTGGCCTTGATGGTTACATTATGATGGCATTTATTTTGGGGCTTCCGGCCAATGAAATCGTGCTGCCGATTTTGTTAATGGGCTATCTGTCGACGGGTTCCTTAACGGAAGTAGACAGCATGGTTGATTTGAAGAGAATATTTATAGAACATGGCTGGACCTGGCTGACGGCATTGAATATGATGTTGTTCTCCCTGTTGCATTATCCATGCGGGACAACGTTGATCAATATTTATAAAGAGACGAAAAGTAAAAAATGGACGTTTATGGCTTTTGCCATCCCGACCGTGATTGCCATCGTGGTGCCTCTCGTAATTACCCAGACGGTCAAATGGGTCGGGATTATTTAATCGGTTCCCCATTTCTTGGTTTAATTTGTGTCCCATTAACCAATAATGTGATAGTCAGCAATCTTTAACGAAATGAGGGACATTTCATGGCCGAGATTCAAGTGGGCGAAATTTTTACCATCAGTGATGAAAATAACGAGGAACAGGAAGTCGAAGTGTTAGGTGTGATGACCATTGACGATTCGGATTATGTGGCGGTAGGGTTTGTCGAGGACATCCGCCAGGAAAATGAAGAAGATATTGATATCTTTTTCCTGAAGGTCGATGAGGACGGCGATTTTTCCGCTATCGAAAGCGATGAAGAATTTGATAAGGTCTCATCGACGTTCGATGAAATGATGGATGAAGAGATGGAAGATGCGTAAGAGGGGGCAGACCCTCTTTTTTTTATTGGCAAACAAAGGTCTTGGAACATTGGAAAATTTAAGTATGCATAAAAACGAACAGGGAATAATGTTAGAAGAATGAAAGAAAAAGGAGGATATAATGTCTATTTTAGAAGGGACCAAGTATCAAATTTCCAAAGTGATTCAAGGGAACTTTAATTCGGCTGAATCGTTAACCGTCACCGACAATAATGGCGTTACGGTTCAATTTACCCTGAGTGATGGGAAAGGCCATGGGGCTATGCCGATAGACCATTTACATTATCTGCTGAAACGATCGAATTTAACGGTTATTCCACATAAACGGACACTGCTTGCTACAGGCGAAGAGGAACAGATTAGTTAACATTAAATAGAGAAACAAAAAAACCCTTCCCTAACTGTTCAGGGAAGGATTTTTCAATTCATTATGCTGGAGATGTCCCAACGAAAGTACCATTTATAAAGACGTATACAGATGCAACTCCATCAGCACTGGTGAAAGGAACTCCAACCATAGTTACACCTTCAGCTGGAAGGACAACTTCGATTGTATGTGCACCATTCCAAGTATATCCTGTAGCCAATAGTTCAGCTTTTTTAGCCTTAAATTCTTCACTGCTTAAGAACTTGGCAACTATTATATTTCTCTCAGCTCCTGTAATAGGACCAAGTTGGTGACAAGTGCAATCTTCGTCTAGTCCTGCAGCTTGAACTGGGCTTCCAGTTACAGTAAACAATGCTAAAGCAACTAAAACTCCGAAAATCAAAGATACTACTTTCTTCATCTGTTTTCCTCCTCTGGTAATAAGTGTCTATTATTCTATTACTCTATTCTCCTTCTATCGACATTATCCTTCAATAATTGCTGAAATTCATTCGACAAAAGGGGGGTTTTTTGACAATTCGGTGTCCTGCACCCATTTTGTTGTTATTTTTTGAAAAATAATGTCTAATAATGGTATCACATTTTGCAGAAGGGGAACAGGCCATGTGGGTTTTTATCATTGTCTTTTTGGTTTATAATTTGCTGATTTATTATATAGGCTGGAATGGCATAAAGTGGATGACAACGGTTTTTGGCAGCATACACAGACCATTAAAATACTTGTATTCAATTATTTTGGTTATGTTTGCCTATTCGTTTATTATTGGCCGCTGGGCAGGGGAAAACGACTTTATCAACTGGGCCGGCGCCATCTGGCTCGGGTTGTTCTGTTTTTTACTCTTATTGCTGCCGCTTGCAGACCTAACGGTTTTTTTGACCAAATACACGAAAATAGCCAAAGATAAAGCCATTAAATGGTCGGGCATCGTAACGATATTGGTGACGGCATCCTTATTCATGGCGGGTGTCTACACGGCCTATCATCCTGTTGTCACCACTTATCACATCAAGATATCTAAGCATGTTGAAGGAAAAAAGAATTACAAAATCGTGATGGCCTCGGATTTGCATTTTAGTTACATGATTGGCAGCGGTCAGGCCGAAAAACTGGTAAAAAAGATTAATTCCTTAAACCCTGACCTTGTCCTATTGCCTGGAGATATCATTAGTGATGATATCGAGCCCTATCTGGATGAGGGGATTCCGGTTATTTTAAAGAAAATGAAGGCGCCGGTCTACGCCTCTTTAGGAAATCACGACCGGGAAGATCCGGATGTTGACCTGATCTCAATTTTTAACAACAGCGGAATGACAGTATTGGCCGATGAAGTAGTTGAACTGGATAATGGTATTACCCTGGTGGGAAGGAAAGACAGGGGCTATCAGGATGTGAAGCGGATGGGCTTAACGGAACTCATGAAGCCGGTAAACCCAGTGAAACCCGTCATTTTACTGGAACACCAGCCATATGACCTGGACATCGCTAAAACAAATGGGGTCGACCTCATGGTTTCAGGCCACACCCATCAAGGACAAGTATTCCCAGGAAACCTTGTTACCGATAAAATTTATGAAAATGATTGGGGTTACTTGAAGAAAGACCAGCTGCACAGCATTGTGTCAGCCGGGTATGGATTTTGGGGAACACCGCTTAGGCTTGGGACTCTATCGGAAATAGTCCAGATTGACATCCGCTTTGAATAATTAAAATAAAGATCTAGTCGGAATTGTTTCAGTACCGATTAGATCTTTTTATTTTCCAGTATTTAGCAGGAACAATTCTCAGCCATAAAGAATATATAAATAGTTTAGTCTGCCAGTCTCATAGTTTTATTTGTAAGCGCATACATTGTGACTATATGCCTATCCAATATTCGGAAATTTGAAGGAGGAATCCGGTTTGAACATTAGTCAAATTCTATTAAACACGGCAAATGAAGCTGCTTCACATCCAGCCATTGTTTTTAGAAATGCAAGCTTAACCTATCAAGAACTGGCAGAACTAGTAAAAGTAAAAGCAACAGGACTGCAGAAATATGGGCTGAAAAATGGTTCCCATGTAGCCCTAATGATGACCAATAAGCCAGAGTATGCCGTTGCCTACTTTTCCCTGTTAGCCATTGGCGCAACAGTGGTGCCGATTAACCCGACATTCAAAGCCAGTGAAATCATGTATATCTTAAATGATTCTGAGGCAGAGGCCATAATCGTCGACGAAGTCGGGCTGTCTGAAGTGAAAAAGTCAGTGGCAGAACTAGCAACGGTTAAACAAATATTCTCCTTGCCACCTGAAGAATCGTTTATTCATTGGGAAGATATCAGCGGCAATCCGGCAGATTTCTGGCCGGAACCAAAGGACCGAGATGACGATGCCCAAATCATCTATACATCCGGGACAACAGGAAAACCTAAAGGGGCGATGATTACCCATGGGAATCTGGAATGGATGTCGCAAACCAGTGCGGACATTTTAGAGTTAACCAAAAACGACAGGGTCTTGGTCGTTCTACCGTTATTCCATGCCTATGCCAAACTGCAGGGCCTGCTGCAATGCGTGCTTAGGGGCTGCACCATTTACCTTGAGGAACGGTTTATTCCTGATGTAATCCTGCAGCGGATCGCGGAAAACAAAATCAGCGTATTTCTTGGTGTGCCGACCATGTATACGATGTTTGTCCATTCTCCCAGAATTAAAGAGTTTAATTTTTCTAGTCTGAGGATCGCCGGTTCCGGAGGCGCCAGTTTGCCGGTTGAAATTTTAGAAAAAGTAAAAACAGAAATGGGCGTGGAAATTGGCGAGGGTTATGGCCAGACAGAGAGCACGGTGATGATTAGCTGTTTCCCGAATGAAATCGGCAAAAAACCGGGCTCAGTTGGAGTGCCGTTACCAGGCATTGAACTCAAAATAGTCGACCCTTCCGGAATTGAAGTACCGCAAGGGGAAGTGGGAGAGATCATTTTTAAAGGCCCGAATACGATGAAGGGCTATTACAAAAAACAAATAGAAACTGATGAAACCATCAAAGATGGATGGCTCTATACCGGGGATTTGGGCCGGCAGGATGATCAAGGCTATCTTTATATTGTCGATCGCAAAAAGGACATGATCATCCGGGGTGGATACAATGTGTACCCGAGAGAAATAGAAGAGGTCCTATATACCCACCCTGAAATCGTGGAATGTGCGGTCGTCGGTGAGTCCGACCCCGTTTTCGGGGAAGAAGTGGCCGCCTATGTCGTGACAAAATCAGAGCGGACCCCTGAGGAAATTGTTGATTTCTGCAAACAACAACTGGCCCACTATAAAGTTCCAAGGAAAATCTATTTCTTAAATGAACTGCCGAAAACAACAACCGGCAAAATCCTGAAAACACCATTAAGGAAAAAATAGTGCTTGTTGAACGGCTCAATTTTTTATGAGGACAAAACTCAACGTAAAACAGCCCAAAAATCTTATGGGCTGTTTTTTTGTTGGCTCTGTTAAACGATTGGGTTGTTTTTTCTCCCTGTTGATTGGAGCGGATAAGCTCGACTCCTGCGGTACTACGGGTCTGAGGAGACTCTCCCCCGGGCACTCCCACGGTTCGCTGAGCGCCTGGAGCGGAAATCAACAGCCATATTTATCAGAGCTTTTTTTATCAAATAAACCCTAAACCGGAAATTTGCCGCTGAAAAACGCAACTGCTATGATTTAATAAAAAGTAAACGTAAGGAGTTCCGCCACATGATTAGCAAAATTATTTTAGATGATATGGAAATCGATGTGTATCAATACGATGAAGAAAAAGTAAACGGTTTGCAAAAAATATCCGTTCTATTTAAAGTAACCAGCGAACAATATCATGATATCACCACCTTGCTTTACAAAGGAACCTTTCTGGTCCAAGTGCCGGAGCGTGATTTAGCCTTCACTGGGGCTATCCACCAGTACTACACGTCTTTTACCAATTTATACGAAAAAGACCAAGTGGCAGATTTTTCGTTGTCCTTGCTGGAAGTGAGAGAAGGGAACACAAAATGAAATTGAGCATTTTAGATCAAGCGCCAATCTCCGCCAATCAAACTGCACAACAGGCCTTGAATGAATCGTTGAAACTGGCCCAAGCCGGTGAAAAGTTTGGATTTACCCGTTACTGGATCGCTGAACACCACGATTTGCCAGGCCTTGCTTGCCCCGCTCCTGAAGTCATGCTTGGCTATATCGGGGCCAACACAGAAAAGATTCGGATTGGCTCCGGTGCTGTTCTATTGCCCCATTACAAACCTTACAAAATCGCAGAGGTGTTTAATCTCCTGGCTACCCTGTTTCCAAATCGGATTGACCTTGGTATTGGCCGGGCTCCCGGCGGGTCCGCTGAAGCGTCGAACGCCTTATCCGATCATTTTTTGCAAAATGTATGGGGATTTCCGGACAAATTTAAGGATTTGCTGCACTTTTTGGACAGGGATTTCCCTGAAGGCCATGAGTTTGCTAAATTATCGGCCGCACCTGTTCCACCAGCAGCTCCGGAAACCTGGCTATTGGGAACAAGCAAAAAAAGTGCGCTTCTCGCAGCAGAGCTTGGATTGCCTTATGTATTCGGCCAATTTATGAGCGACAATGAAGGGGAAGCCATCATCCAGCAATATGTGGCCAACTACAAGGAGCGTAAACAAGGAGACAAACCCAATTGTATCGTCACCGTTTCCGCCATTTGCGCTGAAACTGATGAACGGGCGGAGGAGGTTGCGTTAAGCAGCCTGATTTGGACATTACAAAGCAGCAAGGGAGAACGGGATCCGGGAGTTCCCTCCATTCAGCAAGCGAAATATTATGAGTTGGATGATAAGGACAAGGAAACGTTGAATAAAATAAGGCAAAGGGTATTGATTGGCGGACCGCAGAAGGTTTATCAAAAGTTGTCTGAGATTCAAGCTAAGTATCTAGCGGATGAAATTATGATCGTAACCATTACCCACGACCCTAAAGACCGTGTACGTTCCTACGAATTAATAAGCCAAACCGCAACATTGAAATAAAAAAGTCCGCAGCCATCATGATGGCTGCAGACTTTTTTCTAAGGTTTAAGGGTATAGTATTTTAAAGGACTTTCTTGGGAATCCTGCAGTGCCTGGGCAATCGTCCCTGTCAGACTTAGCGACCCTTGGGCATCAAGCCCGGCCTCCCAGAGCATCATCCCGCCGAATCCGTTATCAAGTGCCAAGGCGGTTTTTTTCTTCATGGTTTCGGAACCATTATAGTAATAGGTTGTGCCATTCATTTCCACCGTATCACCGGCAGCGTTAGCCGGATTTTGTTTAATAATCGCTGCAAATGAAACTTGTTTGCTATTCTGGTCCTCCGGCTGGGCATAAAACGGCACCCCTAAGACCAACTTTTCTTTTGGATATCCGTTTTGCTCAAAGAAAGAAGACCAATAGTTTACGATTTTCTCTGCATACGGATAGGGGGATAAATTTGCCGGATGATAGCCATCATCATACTGTCCGTCATAGGCCATAATATTCACATGGTCCACATATTGGAACATCGACGGCTCGTATTGGACAAAATTGGTTGCGGTTAACGTTACCGCGTGAACTTTGGCATAAACGGCAATAGAGAGTTCCTTCCCCTCAGGATGCAGCCGTTCGCTGAGTTCTTTTGCAAAAGCGGCCAGGTACTGGGCATCCTCAGCCGAATGGGGGTGTTCAAAGTCAATATCTATTCCATCCAACTGTTCCCGTTCTGCAAAACTGGCAAGCTCATTCACCAGATTAGCCCGCGACTCAGGATTGGCGATAGCCGGTTTAAAATAATCATAAGATTCGCCGCCATTCATGTGGTACCAACCGCCGATTGCCAGCATCACTTTCGTATTGGATTCCTTGCCCTTAGACACAACGGTCCTTAGGTTTTGCAACGCTTGATCTCCTGTAAGCGCAAAACTGCCATCCTGGTTTGGATGAGCGAAGGAAAAAATGACATGGGTCAAACTCTTATAATCTATCATATTCGGATCGCGAAAATCCTGGACATAACCAATTAAAACCTTTGATGACGTTTTGTCCACCTTGGGTAATGATTTTTCTGTTAGATTCATCTTTTTTTCCGGCACTTGTTTCGCTGTTATACTGTTACCAGCTGATTGATCATGGCCGGAAAATAAAACTCCCGTTAGGATCCCTCCAACGAAGGCAACCGCAATTATTATTGCCAGGAGGAGATAGCGTTTTTTCATTCCAATATTCCTCCTATTTTTTCACCAATATAAAAATTGTATCAGAAATAGGAAGGAGAATTGGCTGGTAATATCCGCCTTTTGTCTCAGTGCAGTCCAATATAAATTAAAACTTTGTTCATGGCTTGTTCATAAAGGTTTGGTAAAATAAGAATAGGCATTCATGTCCTAGTCTGCCAGTCTTGGTAAAAAATAGCCTCGTGAAGGATTTTTGAGGAACAGGAACACAATAATATAAATGCGAATATTAGCTTTAGCACAAGAATCGAGGGAACAATCATGAAAGAATTTAAACCGCCCAAAAAACCGATCATCTTTTATTATGGAATCGCCATCGTGATCCTTTTGCTTTTGAACAGTTTTATTTTTCCGGCGATTATGGAACGTTCTGTAAAAGAAGTCGATTATGGGACATTTTTAAATATGGTGGAAGCAGGCAAAGTAAAAGAAGTAGAAATTAATGACAACACGATTATGTTTAAACCCGTCAATACCAATCAGGCGAAGCTGTATAAAACCGGAGCGATTGATGATCCGCAACTGGTTGACAGGCTACATAAAGCCAATGTCAAATTCACCAAAGTCATACCAAGGGAAACCTCTCCATTGTTGAGTTTCATCTTGTCATGGATTCTTCCATTCCTCATCTTTATTGCCATCGGACAGTGGCTGATGAAGCGGATGCAAAATCGTCTGGGCGGGGGAAGCGGGGCGCTCTCTTTCGGCAAAAGCAATGCCAAAGTCTATGTGGAGGCCCAGACAGGCATCACTTTTAAAGACGTGGCGGGACAGGATGAGGCGAAGGAAGCCCTGCAGGAAATCGTCGACTTTCTCCATAATCCCAAAAAATACCGCGAAATTGGCGCCAATATTCCGAAAGGGGCATTGCTCGTGGGACCTCCAGGTACCGGTAAAACCCTTTTGGCCAAGGCTGTGGCGGGAGAATCCAAAGTACCGTTCTTTTCCATCTCGGGCTCTGAATTTGTGGAAATGTTTGTCGGTATGGGGGCAGCAAGGGTTAGGGATTTATTTAAGCAGGCCACAGAAAAAGCCCCATGCATTGTGTTTATTGACGAAATTGATGCCATCGGGAAAAGCCGTAATTCCGGAATGATGGGCGGCAACGATGAACGGGAACAAACTCTCAATCAGCTATTAACGGAAATGGACGGGTTTGACCCGGATAAAGGCGTGGTCATCCTGGCGGCTACCAACCGGCCAGAAACTCTTGATAAAGCCCTTCTAAGGCCAGGACGGTTCGACCGCAGGGTACCGGTAGAATTACCTGATCTTGCCGGGCGCGAATCGATCCTCAAAGTCCATGCCGCTAAGGTTAAACTCGAGGACAATGTGGATTTTAATGTGATTGCACGGGCCACATCCGGTGCATCCGGAGCAGACCTGGCCAATATAGTCAATGAAGCAGCCCTTAGAGCGGTTAGAATGGGCCGGACAAAGGTCAACCAGAGCGACCTGGAAGAGTCTGTGGAGGTTGTGATTGCCGGTTACCAAAGGAAAAACGCGGTTATTTCAATGAAAGACAAATTAACGATTGCGTACCACGAAATCGGCCATGCATTGGTGGCAGCCAAGCAGAGCCATTCAGCGCCTGTCCATAAAATCACCATCATCCCAAGGACTTCCGGTGCATTGGGCTACACGATGCAAGTCGATGAGCATGAAACTATTCTGATGTCGAAGGAACAGGCATTGGATAAGATTACCACCTACATGGGCGGCCGGGCGGCAGAGGAGATTATCAATAAAACCATTACCTCAGGAGCTTCTAATGATATTGAACAGGCCACCAAAATTGCCAGAGCGATGGTCACCCGATTCGGGATGAGTGAAGAATTCGACATGATGGCACTTGAAACCGTCAATAATCCTTATTTGGGCGGCGATACCTCCTTGTTGGTATCCGCTGAAACTGCTTCAAAGATTGACGCAGAAGTATTGAAGATCATTAAATCCTCTCATCAAAAGGCCATTCAGCTTTTAGAAGCTAATAAAGACAAATTACATGAATTAACGAAATACCTGTTAGAAAAAGAAACCATTACCGGCGAAGAGTTCATGAAGATTTTAGAAGGTAAACTGGTAGAAATATAATACAGAGAAAAACCTTGAGTACTGGAGCACTCAAGGTTTTTTTCTATTTCAAAAATAACTTTATTTTCTTGAGCCCGTCTTTCACATTTGGATAGCGGAATGGTATATCGAAACGGGTGGTCTGTTTTAAGACGCTTTTTTTATGGGAAAACGTTTCAAAGCTGCCTTTCCCGTGATAGGAACCAATTCCGCTGCTTCCAACACCGCCAAACGGCAGGTGCGGGGAAACGAAATGGTAGACAGTATCATTCACACAGCCGCCGCCAAACGAAACACTATCCAACACTTGTTGCTGCACACTGGAGTCTTCCGTAAAGATATAAAGTGCCAGCGGTTTCGGGTGTTGATGAATTCCTTGGACCACCTCAGTTAAATGGGAATATTCCAAAACCGGGAGAATGGGACCGAAGATTTCATCCTGCATCACAGGGTCGTCCCACGTAATGTTCGTTAATAAGGTAGGTTCTATCATAAGTGCATCCGGTTTTGTTTTTCCGCCAATCGCCACTGTACCATTATCAAGAAAAGCGGTTAATCGGTTGAAATGCCGTTCACTGACGATGTGAGTAAAATCTGGATTGTTTAGCGGTTCGGCACCATATAGTTCCGAGATGGTTTCTCGAAACTGACGCAAAAACTCATCTTTTATACTTTTATGAAGATAGAGGTAATCAGGGGCAATACAAGTTTGTCCCGCATTGGTAAACTTGCCCCAGGCGATTCGTTTTGCCGCCAGCTTGATATTGGCGTCTTCATGCACAATGCAGGGGCTTTTTCCGCCCAGTTCCAATGTCACTGGGGTTAAATGTTTGGCCGCCGCTTCCATGATAATCCGGCCGACGGGCACACTGCCGGTAAAAAAGATATAGTCGAATTTTTCGTTTAACAGAGCCTGGCTTGTTTCCACACCACCCTCGATCACGGCGATATATTCTTCAGGGAATAGCTCACTGATTAATTTTCCCAACAATTCAGATGTGGCAGGGGTCAATTCTGAAGGTTTGATGATCGCACAATTGCCGGCTGCAATGGCCCCAATTAACGGCGCTACAGCCAATTGAAAAGGATAATTCCATGGTGCGATAATCAGTATGACACCATATGGCTCGGAGTAAATGTAACTTTGTGAACCCACATGGGTAATCGGGGTTTTGACCCTTTGCGGCTTGACCCAAGAATCCAAATGTTTAATTGTAAACCGCAGTTCTTCCAGAACAAAACCGATTTCCGCTGTATAGGAATCAAATTCGGATTTATTCAAATCGTCCCGTAACGCATCCATCAACTGCTGTTCATTTTGTTTAACCGCCATTCTTAACTTTTGAAGAGCGTCCAACCGAAAGTTGAGGGCTTTAGTTTTTCCTGTATGAAAAAAAGCCGTTTGCTTTGCTGCTAACTCATGATAATTTTCCATCTAGTCACCTCCTTAGATAAACCTGACTATGCCTTAATGGATTCATAAAGGGTAAAAATATCATCCTTAAACAGGATTTTGGGTACCGGATAGAGGGGATTGGCTTCGTTCAAAGCCCGCTCCACCATAACTGGGAGGTCGCTTTCCTTAATAGAATCGATTTTCTTCTGTATTTCCATTTTTTCATTCAGTTCTTTAATGGCCTCTATAAAGGCACGGGCTTTTTGCCCGTCCGCAGCACCAGGCTGACCGAGTCCGACCAAATCAGCTAACTCAGCCAGAGGTTTATGGACCGATTCCCCGTAATATTCCAGTACATAGGGCAAAATAACCGCATTGGCAAGCCCGTGTGGGACAGAATAGAACCCTCCTAATGTATGGGCAATGGCATGGACATAACCGACGTAAGCCCGGGTGAATGCCATCCCTGCCAGATAAGCGGCCCTCTGCATATTGGCCCGGGCTGCAATATTGGTGCCGTTCGTATAGCACTCATATAGGTTTTCAAAGATTAACGTGACAGCTTCTTTGCTGTAACGGATCGTTTCATTGGTGTTGCTCTTGCCGATATAGGCCTCGACAGCGTGCGTTAAGGCATCCATTCCCGTTGTGGAGGTAATATGCTTTGGCAAATTCACAGTCAATAGGGGATCCAGTACGGCAAAATGCGGGATAAGGGCTGTATCCATTATGGCATATTTTTCATGGGTTTCGCTATTCGAAACCACCGCAGCCAACGTGGCTTCGCTTCCCGTTCCGGCTGTGGTTGGAATGGCAAACAGCGGAGGGATTTTTTTCATGACTTTTAAAACGCCTTTCATTTGGGGAATAGGCTTTTTAGGCCGGGTCACCCGCGCCCCAACCCCTTTGGCGCAATCCATCGGCGAACCGCCGCCAAAAGCCACAATTCCCGTGCAATTATTAGTTTGATAGACTTTAAGGGCATCCTCGATATTATCAATCGTTGGGTTAGGGACCGTTTCGTCATAGACTACAAAACGGATGCCTTCATCCTGTAAACCTTGAAGAAAACCATCCATTAGCCCGACGTTGACAATTCCTTTATCTGTTACAATTAAAACGCTTTCAACACCTTGCTGTTTAATCAGTGCCGGCAGTTTTGTTAAACTGTTTTCTCCTGTCAGCAGCTCCGGTTCTCGCCAAGGCAAAAAGGAAGAGGTAAACTTCATAACGCCTTGAAAAGTCCTGCAAAAAACCTTATACATATAAAAAATACCCCCTCAGATTAGTGTGATTTTGTACGTATTCATGCCTCTATAAATGATACGTTATCGTACTTAGAGAAGCTGTGTCAAGTTATATTTTCCAAATATATTTAAAATTCAGTTAATTTATCCCAAAAAAGTGACTAAATCATAATAAATGAGGTAATTGTCGAAAGAATTGTGGCAATCATGTCAATACCCCCGCCAAAATAGATATTTTTCATCGGGGGCATTGACATGCGTGTTGCAAAATTAATACGGAAATTGAGAGGAATAGTTGCTAAATTGCTTGTAGGCTTGATCAAGTTTCTGTTGCTCTTCTGCTTCTAGTTTATACCAGCCGTTTTGAAACATGAGGTTATACATTTGCCGGGAGCTTTGATGCGTCTCATTCAAAATTTGCAGCAAATCCGAATATAGCTGTTCATGGCTGGCTTCACGGACAGCAATATTTAGGCTATCGGTCAAATATTTGCAAGTGCTAAGACCGTCATTAATAAAATCACGGTCGTTCATTTCTGGTGTTTTAACCTTTGGCAGCTGTCCTGTTTGTGGATTGGCAATCTTATTGCTGTTTTGACTTTGCTGGTTTTGCATGATGGGAACCTCCTTTTGATTTTTGCTTGCTAATTCAGCTGGGTGTTCGGCAAGTTGGCCATGGCTTCATTGTTATTGACTTGGAGATGTGCCAAGATTCTCTGAAAATGATCCTGGTGCATTCTTCCGGCTTGATCGAGAGCTTGTTTAATTTCTTCATTGCTGACCTGTTGGGCCATAAAATGGAACTTTTTGAAAGCCAAAAGTTCCCATGATAAGGCATCTTTTAAATAAAGAATGTCTTTTGTCGTAATCGCCTGCGGCGGGTTTGGGATTGGGGGTTGGGTATTTTGCATAAAAAATGCTCCTTTCGTTCTACTATCATGTATAGGATAAACAAGGATGAGTCTATTTATGTAATTAATTCATCCAGTAGTGGCGCAATTTGTTAAAACAATAAGACTTTTGTTGGAATTCGTCGATTCTAATCGAAAAAACGTTCCTTTCGTTGTATAATAGGGGAATGTAGCGATAGTTTCCTAAAGAAGGAGGATAACATTTTGAATTTAGCATTAGCTATTTTGTTCGGAGGATCAGCTATATTATTGCTCGTATCCATTTTTATGACGAAAAAAGCACAGATTAAAGAAAATAAACAGATTGATTTAATCCATGTATCGGTAATGAAAGATGTAAATGAGATTAGAGAGTCGATTCGCAATCTCGAATTGGACCTTGAAGTTGTAACAAAGGAATCTGGCCTTCAACTTTCTGAGGATGAAAGAAAATTGAAGCGCGAAGCACTAGACTTATATAAACGCAACTACTCGATAAAAAGCATTGCCGAGATGAAAGAGCTATCTGAGCGTGAAGTCGAATATCTCCTTGCGCCTTATCTGTCCGAAAGGGAAGAAAGGAGACAGGCATAAATGAAAATAAATCTTGTTAGCAGTTTTGCCGCAGGGATCTTTATCGCTACAGGTATTCTTGGAACGGTTTATTGGACCGGGGATAGCCAAGTCTCAAAAGCTGCTTCTAAATCGACGCAAAAAGTTGAACTTTCCGAAGAAGAAATGGTTAACAAACTGACAGCTGCCGGTTATACCATCCAAGCTAAAACAGAGAATAACCCGAGTCCACAAGCGCAAACCGATCAGCAAGCACAGGCAGCTGCTCCTGCTGCAACCGATACAAATCAACCTCCAACCCAAGTCGTTGTCAATGTGACGGAAGGTATGGGGAGCATTGATGTCGGCCGTGTCCTAAGAGACGGAAAACTCATCGACGATGCGTTTCAGTTTTCTAAAGATATAGAACAAAGAGGTTTGGTTAACAAATTAAGGTCAGGAACTTATACAGTGGACAGCAGCATGTCCTATGACCAAATTATCACAACGATATACGGAAATTAATGTTTATGCACCTATGGCAAACTGCCATAGGTGTTTTTATTTTGTTTTCTACAATGATTAGACAGCCCTTTCTTCATTATGCTTTCTAATTTGCCAAATAGCCCCCACGAATACAAAACAGGGGAATAAACTGTTTAATATGGTGACTATTGCAAAAAGGAAAGAGGATGTGTGGTTTATTTGAAGGTTCAATGGATGGAAGAAGTGGCCCCGGATTATTTATTTATAACCCACGCACAAATGATTGAGCATCATTTAACCGAAAATGCACGATATATACTCCATATCGGCAAATGGCGGAAGAAGATGATTGTGAAGCAAACGGACCTTATTGACGAACAGTCAATTGGATTAAGCACACAGTTAGCTTTGCCTTTTGATATTCCTGATTTAAGCTATGAGCTTGTGGTAAACGAACAGGAAATCCACTTTGGACCAGTAATTGGAATGGTTTTGACTGGCCATAATTTTACGAAAAAGAGGCTGAGGAGATTAGCACCGTATTTTAAACAATATCAAAAAGTCAATGGCATGGTGTTGTTATGTTACTGGGAGGATTTCGACTGGGACACAAAAACCGTCAAAGGACTTTGTTACTATCCTACCAATGATTATGAGCCAAACTGGATAGAGGGCACTTATCCGCTACCAGCTGCGATTTATCTTCGAAAAAAGCCGCCAAAAAGTTTAAGGAAAAAAGTATCAAAAACTTTTGCCGGCAAGATTTTCAATTCATACATGTTTGATAAATGGGAATTTCATTCTGCTATGTTGGACTCAGAACAAACAAGGTCTTATGTTTTGCCCACCTATCAATATAAAGATGCAGCACAGCTAATTGAAATCCTTAACCTCCATCCAGAGGTTTACCTAAAACCTCAAGATGGATCTTTGGGATATGGTATTTATAAGGTTGAAAAAAAACAAAGCAACTATGAAATTACCTTTGCAAATGGACAAAGACAAATAGCCAAGGAACGCGGCCTGAAGCAATTCTGTGACCACGTAATGGAATCCGAGGATTATTTAGTCCAAGAAGCCGCCAAATCCACCTATAATCGAAGAGTAGTTGATTTCCGAGTAATCATGCAAAAGAACGGAACAAATGAATGGCAATGTACTGGAATTTTAGGAAGATATGGTCAACCACGTATTATCATCACTAATGATGCCCCCATTCATGTAAGTGGAGAAGAAGCCCTACAAACCGTATTTAATCTCGAACCAAACGAAGCGGCCGAAAAACTGGAAGAGCTGATTCAAATTTGCAAAAAAGTTTGTCTGCAATTGGAAGATAAGTTTGGTGTGTATGGCGATTTGGGCCTCGATGTAATACTTGATGAGAACCTAAATGCATGGGTATTAGAGGCAAATAAATTTCATGAACATAGGTTCATACAGGAGGTTGACCAAGAATTATATGAAAAAACCGTAAGCACTCCTTTGTTATACGCGAAAGCTTTGGCAGGGTTTGGATATTCCGTGGATAAAGACAAATAGGGGAATGAAAAAAAGAGCATCGCTTATGCTCTTTTTTTAAGAAATTTCTCAATAAGATGACATAGAACACAATGAAAATTAATGCTATATTCTCATAGACTTTAAAATTTGTATTAATTTTTTGGGGTTGATTTTTATATCATCCACACCGGACCAATATTGAGTGGATTGATTTGGATCCCGTTCCGCAATATAGGAGTAATAATCTAATGTGCCAAAAGAGCTTATAGCCCAATAAAGTGGAGTTACATACCTTGGCGAAAAGATTTCAAGAACTTTTGTCCCGGGTCTGCAAAAAGTCAAATTTACTAATCCAGCTCCATGCGCTCCAATAATCACATCAGCAGATGCAAACAACTGTACTTGTTCGTTGACTGATAGCTCTTCAAGCCCAACTTTTATAAAGCCAAATTGATTAAGTATATCCATTAATTCATCCTCATTAATGATTTTCCGAGCCCATTTTCTGCTAATATAGATTCGTTTTCTTTCAGAGGATTTCAAAGTCTTTTCATTTAAAAATGTTTTTCTTAAAAAATCGTAAGCCCATTTTGTGGCAAATGATGGCTGTGAAGGCACCACTAAATTTTCTGCTTGGATATGAAAATCATGATGTGTTTTGATTATTTGTTCGGTTTTTATACCTAGCTCGCTAAGTGAATCTGCTTGATAAGGAAATCGTTCGGGTTCATAGTTTACAATATACTGACCCACTTCGATTTGGCTCTTACTCAACAAGTCAAAACGGGGAATGGTTTCATACATCCAATGGTAATAGTTTACGGAACCCGTGTGTGTTAAGTCTGCAATTTTGTGAAAATGGTCTGTAATAGGAGGAAGTGTTTCTCTTTGGAAGATGGAATGATTAGAACGGGGATAGATAAATTCAAGTGAAACATCCCACAGCAAACTATCATCAGGGGTTAAAATTGCACCATTCCGTCCCCATACACGTCCGTAAGGGATAACAGTAACATATCCCTCTTCAAGTAATTTGGGATATTTTATCGGGGGTCTGGAAATTTGTCTTGAAAATGTGGCTGCAGGGTAAATACTCTTAAGCAGGATCTTATTAAAGTAAGGGTCATTATTTATTGTTGCCATCCAATCCCTTGCATTGTTATAAATTTCTTTAGGCGGCAGGAACTTACTCATAAAATTGCCTCCAATATAAATTTGTCCAAAGATGAATATGAAACGGGATTGTCTACATTTGAACAATTGGCATTACTGATATTTTTCTAATCTGAAGGGTTGCAGTTACTAATGCTTTTCTTGTCACGATGTTCCATATTTCTACATCCTTTAAAAAGCGTCTCAACTTAATATATTCGTAAAGAAAATGGATGGTAGGGCTGTTTGCATTATTGAAACAGCCTATATTTCTTAACAAGTGACTAAAAAGGGATATTTGGTGGCATCCAATCGGCAAGGAAGGTTAATAGCAACACTCCATTTCATTCATTCTGCCTATACCGTGCAATTGATTCCTGCATAGTATGTCTCAGACTGACATTAAAATAGCGGGGTGTATTTTTTGAAGAAAATATTGATTACCGGAGTTGCAGGGTTTCTAGGTTCTCATTTGGCTAAGGAGTTGTTAGAAGAGGGACATGTTGTCATTGGAATTGATAACTTAGTATCAGGCAAAATGGATAATATTGTTGGATTAACCAACAAGCACTTTCTTTTTCTAAAATCGGATATCTGCTCTGATGATATTTTGAATCAACCCCTATTGGCAGGTGTTAATGAAATTTATCATCTTGCTTCTCCCGCATCTCCAAAATATTATCAAAACAATCCATTTGCCACAATAGATGTCAATACCAAAGGGACGAAAAATATGCTTGAAATCGCCAAGCAGAATAAGGCAAAAATGGTGTTTACGAGTACAAGTGAAGCCTATGGTGATCCTGAGGTTCATCCCCAAACCGAGGAATATCGGGGGAACGTAAACACATGGGGTCCCAGGGCATGCTATGACGAAGCAAAACGACTAGGAGAAGTTTTATGTTATCTCTACTACTCTATTTACGGTGTCGAGGTTAAGGTAGTTAGAATTTTCAATACCTACTCAGCTGGTCTTGCCAATGATGACGGACGTGTGATTTCTAATTTTGTCAACCAGGCGTTAAAAGGGGAGGAGATTACCGTTTATGGGGATGGTAGACAAACGAGATCGTTCTGCTATGTTTCGGATACCGTTAGGGGATTAAAACTCATGATGGAAAAAGACGACGCAACCGGAGAGATCATTAATATTGGGAATCCTGTTGAATTTACCATTTTACAACTGGCACAACTTGTAAAGAAATTGGCAAACTCCGATAGTTCTATCACTTACCATCCACTGCCTAAAGATGATCCTAAAATGAGACGGCCTGATATATCAAAAGCAAAACAATTGCTCGGTTGGGAGCCCCAGATTTCCATTGAAGAAGGATTAAAAACAACTATAGAAGTTTATAGAGAAAAGATGGGATTGAAGTAAGGGTTCAAACAATTTTAGCCATACCCTCAGGGTATGGCTTTGTCAATTTATGCGCTATTTATATATAACCAATGCTGACATAAAAAAGTCTACTCTTGTATTGTTGATTGATATCAGTATAAAAACTTTATTGATTGGCAACTCCATGATACTTGAAACCCAGGCCAATAACTTCAGCTTTATTAACCATATTCCTGCCGTCAAAAATATACGGCTGATTCATTAGCCGTTTCAGATGTCCCCATTTCAAATAATGATATTCATCCCAGTCTGTACAAATAATCACAGCATCCGCCCCCATTAGGGCTTCTTCTACAGTAGAACATGATACAAAGTTTTTGGATTCCAGTTTTACGACGGGGTCGTGTACCTTCACATGACAATTCATTCCAAAAAGATAGTCGATAACCTTTAAACTGGCCGATTCCCTTATATCATCTGTATTCGCTTTAAAAGCCAATCCAAGCACTGCAACTGTTTTTTGTTTGAAGCCAGAAAGGTTAGATTCTAATTTCTCCATAAAGTGCATTGCTTGCGTTTTGTTCACTTCATGTGCAGCTTCCAGAATAGTTAAATGAATTCCTTGTTGTCGTGAAGTATAAAGTAATGCCTGCACATCCTTTGGAAAACATGAGCCTCCATAACCTAATCCGGCATGAAGAAAATGCGGCCCAATTCGATGGTCTAGGCCGATTCCAGTGGAAATATCATTCACATTGACTCCAATGGCATCGCATAATCTAGCCAACTCATTGATATAGGATATTTTAAGCGCTAAAAACGAGTTAGCGGCATATTTAATCAATTCAGCCGATTTCGGGTTTGTTTCAATGACGGGGCAGGTCATTTCTTTATATAATTCTTTCATAATATTGAATGCCTTTGGGCTTGAAGCACCAATTACGATACGATCCGGATTTAAGGCATCCTTTAAGGCAGACCCTTCCCTTAAAAATTCCGGGTTGGAAACCACATCAAAAGCAACCTCAGAGTTTTGACTTTCTTTAATCCATTTTGTAACCAGTTCCGCTGTTCCAACGGGGACGGTACTTTTATCCACAATTACTTTATATCGGTCCATATAGGCCCCAATTGAACAGGCTGCACTTTTAACGTATTGTAATTCCGCGTTTCCATCAGGCCCTTGTGGTGTCCCCACACAAATGAAGATAACATCATTTTCTTTAATTGCTTTTACGATATCTGTAGTAAAATGGATATTTTGGTTAGTTAAATGTTTTAAAAGGAGGCTGCTTAATCCCGGTTCATAAAAATGAAGTTTGCCAGTTTGTAAGGATTTTATTTTACTTTCATCAACATCGAGCCCTGTTACGGTATGTCCCATTTCACAAAATACAAGCCCTGTAGTGGTACCCACATATCCTGTACCTATAATTAATATATCCATAGTAGAATCCTCCGTTACTCTACGCTGTTATGGTTACGATTCGTTTCTGATTTGTAAATATCGTTAATTAACCTTATATAATCTGAAGTAGTAGCAATATCATACCGACTTTCTAAAAGCTCCAAACCGTAACAAGGGGTATCCTGAAGCATAGATTTGATAGCATCCGTTAATTGAATCTCTCCACCTTTTCCAGGAGTAACGCCTTCAAGATAGTTGAAAATAGATGGCTCCAAAATATATCTTCCAATTACAGCTAAATTGGATGGCGGTGAACTCTCCGGTTTTTCTATGATATCTTTCACTTTATATTGAGGGCCATTGAAGAACTCTGGCTTCACGACACCATATTTACGGAGTAGATGATCTTCCACTTTTTTCAACATAAGGATATTACCCTGATAAAGATTGTACATTTCTACTAATTGCAGTAAGGCCGGTTTGGTTTCAGAAAGAATGATTTCATCTGGAAGCATCACCGCAAAAGGGTCATCCCCAACAAACTGCTTACCTAGGAGAATAGCATCACCCAAGCCATTGGCATAAGGTTGTCTTACATATTGAATATGAACATTTGGAAGCTCCAGTTCCTTAATAAGGTCAGATTTTCCTTTCTCCTGCAAATAAGTTTCCAATTCTAATGAACGATCATAATAATCAAGAATCATATTTTTTGACCGTGAAACGATAATGAGAATTTGTTCAATACCTGAATTGATTGCCTCGTCAATGATATAGTCGAGGGCTGGCCTGCCGCAGATTGGCAACATTTCCTTTGGCATCACTTTGGTGATCGGTAAATTTCTGGTTCCATAACCTGCTGCAGGGATAATTGCTTTCTTCACCATTGCTTATCCCTCCTTTCAACCTATAGCTAATGTATTCACCTTTGTACAAGGAGGGAATATCCCTAAAGATAAAAGGGCAATAAATGGGTTAATGCCAAAGGGCCGTGATGTTCCTATCCCTCTTACACAGGGAATATGGGTAGTAGCCGAATTCCAAGGAATGGAGTTTAACATATAATGCAAAAGACATAATTTCAATTTTTACATTCCAGGAGATGTTAAAAGAGTGGATACGATTACTTTTATTGGATCTAATAAAGCAGGAACGAGCCGTGAAGCATTAAGGGCAGCAAAAGAGCTTGGCTATGCAGTCGTACTTTTAACGGACAGAGGAAAATTTAGAAGGCAGAGAGAGGAATTTACTGAAGTAGACCGTATGATTTACCTTGACAATTTAAGTAATAAGGAAACGATTAGAGAGAAAATAAAAGAATTGGGTCAGAAAGGGTATAACGTTGTGGCATGCTTAAGCTTAGTCGATCCATTTGTTTCACTTGCTTCATCCATATCAGAGGAAATGGGCTTTACAAAGTTATCTACTCATGCCCTATATCTTATGGAAGACAAAATCCGATTTCGCCAAACGTTGAAGGATTTATCAGCGAATCCTTTTTTTTCAGTGGTGAACCCTGAAGTGGGTCACAAAGAAATAGTGCAACAATTGGAAGATAAACTTCCACTCATATTAAAATTACCATTTTCCAATGGATCAAAGGATGTTCTGCTCGTAAAAACAAAACAGGAATTAATCAATGGGATTGAACGGCTGAGATATATAAATAAAGAAACACCCATTTTAATCGAAGAGTATTTGGAAGGTGGCCAATACTTAGTTGAGGTCGTAGCTTGGAAAGGAACAATTCATATTGTTGCAGTATTGGAACAGGATATTTGCTTAAACGAGCGTTTCATTGTCACTGGATATTGTTATCCAGCCATTCTGCCTGATTTCCAAACCAATGGGTTGGAAGAGGTTGTCAGAAAGATTTTATCTAAGCTAGGCATGACAGCAGGATCCTGTCATTTAGAACTTCGTTATTCCAAAGGAGAGTGGAAGCTGATTGAAATTAATCCAAGGATGTCCGGGGGAGCCATGAGCAAAATTATTAATGAAGGAACTGGCATAAGTTTAGTAAAAGAGATAATCAAAATGAATGTAAATCAAGACCCAGACTTGTCCCATTCTAAAAACAAGCATGTGTATGCCAAATTTATCACCATTAATTCTTTTGGCAAGCTGTTAATGGTTACCGGTAAAAAAAGGGCACAATCCCATAAGGGAGTAAAAGAAGTCTATATTAAACCCCGAAAAGGGGCGATATTAAACCCTCCGTTATCGATGGGGGACCGATATGCTTATATTATTGCTGCAGGGTCTACCCGTGAGGAAGCAAGACAGACCGCTTTGGATGCAGCTCAAGAAATTAAATTTTACTTGGAAAGCATTTAGGGAGAAGTGGGTCGAATGATATTAATCGGCATGCTTCACAATCGAAAATCTCCGACAAAGTTAAAACGAGCCTATGCCTGTGCAGCGGCAGCGAAAATGGAAGGGATGGATTTTTGCTATTTTTCGTATCGGTGTGTGGATCTAACTAATAAGAAAATCAATGGCTGGGTGTATGAAAATGGCAACTGGGTTGTAAAAGAATTAAATTATCCAGACGTTATTATTAATGTTAGCAGCCCTGAAACACCCTTGCAAAAAAGTGTTTATTATCAATTAAAACAAATGATCCCCTTTACCCGACAAGCTCTTGGGAACAAAATGTCAGTTTATCAAAAGATGTATGAAGATGGGGAATTTAGGGATTATTTAATCCCAACCTATTTATTGGAAAATCCGGTTGACTTACTCGACTATATAGAGCATACCCCTACGATTGTCGTAAAACCCATTGATGGGAGATATGGAAAAGGAGTTTTATTTATCACAAAAACAACTGATGGAGACTATTTCATTAAAAGCGGCATAATGACTGACCAAATGGACTTTGAGTCCTTTCATATATATATCGAGCAACTTGTTTTGGAGAAGAAATGTTTATATCAGCCTTATATAGATTGTAAAACCAAATATGGTTTGGCTTATGACTTCAGGATACATGTGCAGAAAAATGGACAAGGGGAATGGGAAGTGAATCTGATTTATCCCCGTATTAGCGGAAATAGTCAATTAGTCAGTAATATTGGCAGCGGAGGATACAGGGGTGAATTGGATCCCTTTTTAAAAGAGCAATTTGCCGAAGAGGATTCGAAAATAAAACACAAACTTGAATCGTTAGCTATGGTTTTGCCTACTTATTTAGAAAAGATTTACCAAAAAAGCTTTGACGAAATAGGGATCGATGTGGGTATTGATCCTCACCATCAACTTTGGCTATTTGAAGTGAATACAAGGCCTGGTGCAAGGTACAGGGAACTGGATACAGCCATTAGATTGGTTAAATATGCAAAATATTTGGCTGAAAATTAAGTTTGCTCCGACCATTATTGCCTGCCCAAATTGTGCTCCTTTCCTCACCAATTTCGTTTTAAGGAGATATCCTAATATTAGATGAAATATAGGATGGGGGAAAAATGAAAAAAATGGGGACTACACAAAACAGTTGTCTAATTGAAGCATTACTTGAGGTACAAAAGCTGGAAGAACTACTCACTATGCACTCAACTCCTATTTTAGGGAATTTTCTAGAAAGGGTTTTACAGATTGACACAATTCCTTTTATTCTTTTAACCAATACAGGTCCATTTGAATTAAGCGGAGTTTGTTTAAATGAACAGCATCAAAAACGAGAATGTTTTACCACCAGCTTTTTCAAACTGGTATCAGTGAATGAAGACACAAATTGTGTCAATTTATTGTTATTGCGGCCTTTAAATGCATGCAACCAGCCGTCAAAATCCGTGTGTGATGTATTTAGATTAGAAAAAACTCCGATTTGTGTGGAGGTCAACCTTGATTGCGTTTGTGGAATTCAAAGTTTTCATCCTAATCTATTAAAGAAGGAAATTATCATTGAGCCAAAGTGGTAGAATCAGATTTACATGTCGAGAAGATGTTGGGCTGAGTGAAATGGTAATTCCGGATTATTTGCGGCAGAAATTTGGAATAAAAGGAAATGAATTCATTTTTCATTATGGGGGCTGGAGTAAGGATGTGACGGTTACATTTTCAATTGATGTAAAGGAAAATACAATTCTCATCCATCCAAACTTTTCTGGTCCCTATACTCTTCCTGCTGAACTGGATTTTTCACTAAAAGTTGAAAAAAACCACTTATTTGTCGGTCCAATCATTGCCTTTATTTTCCGAAAGAAAGAGAAGAGTATCAGCAAAAGGCTTAAGAGTTACCTGGATTATACAAGAGAGTACCGCAAGTTTGGCGGATTGCTGATTTTCTGTGCAGCAAATTCCATTGATATCGAAAAAGAAATGATAGAAGGTCATTATTTCGTTCCGGATGAAACGGGTACGAGTGGTTCATGGAGAAATGGAGTCTTTCCTTTTCCGGAGGTGGTATTTCGAAGGTGCAGGGGAGAACAGCTGGAAGTCTTATCAGAACAACTCCCAGGAAGATTGTTTAATCATCCATTGTTAGATAAATGGGAGTTATATGAACGGTTAACATGGTATCCGGATGTGAATAAGTATTTCCCTGAGACCATCAAGTTTACTGGAATGGATTCCATCTCTGATCTTTTAGAAAAATACCATTGTGTTTATGCAAAACCCTCTTTAGGCAAACAAGCGGATGGTATTTATAGAATCATGAAAGAAAGGGATCAATATATAATCGAGGATGTAACTGGGAAAAAGGAAGTTATAGAAGAGCTTGAAAGTGTGAGCAAATGGTTAAAGGAGCAACAGGAAAGCTATATTTTGCAGCAGCCAGTTGAACATCATTTTTTGAATCGCAATATTGTTTTTAGAATCATATTACAAAAAGGCTATGAAAAAGTTTGGTTATGCAGCGGTTCCTATGTCCGTGTTGGCAAACTAGGTAAGATAGCCACAAATCGTCATTTAACAGAAAGCTTTATGACCACAACGGAAGCTTTAAGAAAACTATTTCAGATGAGGAAAGAGGAGACAAGTAGAAAAAAGCAAGAGATGATTCAGTACTGCAAAGAAGTTTGCCAAACCCTTGAAAAAGATGGGGTCCATTTGGCCGATGTTGCTTTTGATGCCATGCTGGATGAGTCATTAAACATTAAGATGCTTGAAATCAATCATCTTACCCATAACCACAGAGGTCCCCTCCAAACCATCCATAATAGGGAAATGTACGAGCGGATTGTTTCCAATCCACTACAGTATGCCGCTGCTCTTGCGGGGTATGGAAGGCAGAATATAACAAGGAAGCCATAAGAGTTGGTTTCCTTGTATATTTATCATTACAGAATCATATTATTGTCATATAATATAATCATATAGAAAGACCTGCCTGTTATCTAAAGGCAGTATGTTCTGAGAATTGAAAACTTGGAGGAATTATCTTGATACTGGATAAACTAGCAAACGCGAAACTGTATGACAACATGCACCCAAGATTAAAGAAGGCGCTTCATTTTTTACTGAAAAATGATTTGGATGCTCTAGAAGTGGGTACATATCCTATCGAGGACAAAAACATATTCGTCATGATTCAAGAATACGAGACAAAAGAACCGAAAGACTGCCGTTTTGAAGCACACGATCACTATACGGATATTCAATATGTCATTCAAGGCCAAGAAAAGATGGGTTATACAGCAATCGGCGAAACGGAAATCGTCGAAGAATATAAGGATAAAGATCTTAAGTTCCTGGAAGCAGAAGGAGACGACTTTGTTGTTAAAACAGGATCGTTTGCCATTTTTACACCCCAAGATGCCCACCGGCCAGGGATGTCTGTCGACCATCCGCAGTCGATTCGCAAAGCAGTTGTAAAAGTACTTTGTGATTAGCACGAACCTAAAAGAATAAGTTTGGAAATAGCACAAAAGAGCGTTAATGTTATTAGCATAACGCTCTTTTGTGCTTAACAATTGAAGTAAGAAGGAGAGGAGGGCTTATTTTCTTTTTGTTGATTTATTATGTTTATTGATTTTTTCGGTCACGATAAAAGCCAGATCATCGTTTCCAAACAAGGATAAAACTCCTAGTACGGTTTCATTCGCAATTTCTCCAGCTTCCTCTTTAGGAACTGTCAGTTCAAGGGCTTCCCTTAAAGCATGATTCGATGTTTGTTGAGGGTAGGCGCTCTTGTACAGTTCCTCAGGATTTAGATCATGATTTATACACCACTGGACAAATACGAGGATCATCATTTTTTCGTCAGCTTGATAGTTTTGAATGATTTTTTCTTCTACATGTTTCTGGTTCATTTTCTCACCTTAATTTTTTGATTGACGTATTCCATGACCATTTCTTTGGTTACCAGTTTTCTTAAAGGGATAATCCGCAAATTGATCCGGTTCATTTCACTAGTCACTTCATTAATTTTATCGGTTGTAAACGGTTTTCCTTCCTTACATAAGGAAATGGCCTCTTCAATATAAGTTTCCCGCAGCTCATCCAATGCCAAAAATTCCAGATAGCTTTTATTCTGTTTGGAAGCATGTTTGATTAAATCTTTATGTACACTCATGATTTCACTCCTAAGCTCGGTAACTTCTATCATCATACCACAAATTATTTAAATAGGCCTGTAAAATTAGGCTGTTGATTTCGGCTCCAATCAACAGTGAAAAAAACAACATTATCGTTTAACAGGGCCTAAAAATAAGTAAAAGCCAATATGGACCGCTCCGTAGATTTTATCAATATACATAAAGTGGAATAATTGTATTTATCGTAAAAACATTGAAATTTTTTCCATAACCTTTATAGTAGTATAGAGAGAGTACTAAATTACTAGACGGGGGTTTATTGTGAAAAAAAAGAAATGGATCTGGATTGTGTCAATTGTCGTGTTTTTACTGATTGCAGGAACAGCTGGCTTTGTTCTTACAAAAGGAAAAGCCAAAACGGCTGGAAAACCAGTTGAACAAATGGGAATCACTGTTCAAAAGGTAAAGGAACAGGAATTGATTGAGTCGATTTTGGTGACCGGTGAAATTGTCCCAGAAAATGAGCAAAAAGTTTTTCTTGAGTCAGAAAAAGGCACGGTCAAGGAGTTCAAAGCAGCCGAAAATCAAACCATCAAAGCGGGCGACCCGCTGATCGTATATGATGCAACGAAATTGGAAAATGAACTGAACAAGGCCAAACGTGGGCTGGAATTGCTTAAAAACAGAGGAAAAACAGAACAAAATCAAATTGCCGATATAACAAAACGAATTAATGACGCAAAAAAACAACCGCAAACCCAAACCATTGCTGCTGAGGTAGGCACCGAAGGGGGAAGTCCTGCTGCTGTGGACATTACCCAACTATCAAAAGAAAAGATTGATATGGAAATGCAATATGAAAATACCAAATCAGAAATTTCATCAGCCGAGGAACAAATCAAAGAGCTCACCGCTCAAATTAATGACATGACGGTTGTAAGCAAGATGGATGGCATCGTAGTAAAAGTCAACCAAAACGTGGCCAAAACAGAAACCGGTTCAACAGAACCAGTTGTTCACATTATTTCCAACCAGCCTTATAAGGTAATTGGCACGATGAGTGAATTTGATGCCGTCAAAATTCAAGAAGGACAAGCTGTCATTATTCGGCCAAAGGTATATAAAAATCGGGAATGGATGGGTAAAATCGAAACTGTTTCGCAATTTCCAACCGATGGTGCTAGTGGCGGCGGCGAAGCCATGATGGTCGGCGGTGGCGGCAATGTCACGATGTATCCGTTTAAAGTCGCTATTACCGATGATACGAAAGAGTTGCGCCAAGGTTTCCATGTTTCGCTGGAAATCAAGGCAGGCGGTTCGGAAAAATCACTGGTCATTCCGCATCCGGCTTTGATTGATGAAGGCGGTCCCAAGGTAGTTTATATTCTGTCTGATGGAAAGCTCGAACGGAGGGAAGTTCAAACCGGTGCCATGAATGACGAATTCATCGCGATTACGCAAGGGGTGGAGAGAGATGAACTGGTCGTCATTACCCCAACTCCAGAAATGCATGACGGAATGGAAGTGACCTCGTTTGATCAAGTTGACTAACATTACGAAGGTTTATGGAAAAGGAGATTTGGAAGTTCCCGTGCTGCATGGCATTAATTTAACAATCGAGGATGGCGAGTTTATCGCCATCATGGGACCATCAGGGTCGGGAAAATCTACGTTAATGAATATCATTGGTTTCTTGGACTATCCGACGGCGGGCAGTTTTGAATTAAACGGACAAGCAATCGGATCGGCAAAGGAACGCGCGCTGGCGCGATTAAGAAATGAACACATCGGCTTTGTGTTTCAGCAATTTTTCATGTTTCCCCGAGATAACGCCATGAAAAATGTCGCCTCCCCGCTTATTTATGCCGGGGTATCTAAACGGGAACGGACCCAAAGGGCCAAACAGATGTTGGAAAAGGTTGGACTGAGTGACAGGATGAAGCATTTGCCGAACCAGTTATCCGGCGGCCAGAAGCAACGGGTGGCCATTGCCAGGGCGCTGGTAAATAATCCTTCGATTATCTTGGCTGATGAACCGACAGGAGCACTGGATTCCAAAACGAGCGAGCAAATCATGCACTTGTTTAAACAGTTGAACCAAGAAGGAAAAACGGTGATTCTTGTTACCCATGAGGAAGAAATAGCGGCCTACGCCAACAGGATCATCATGATAAAAGATGGAATGATCATCGATGATCGGAGGGTCATGTCATGAATCTTTGGGAAAGCTTAAAAATTGCCTTGTCTTCGATTTGGAACCATAAAGTCCGCTCCGTCCTGACTATGCTCGGTATCATTATCGGGGTGGCGGCTGTCATCCTTATCGTGGCGATTGGCCAAGGTACGAGAAAACAGCTAACCGATCAAATGTTCGCTACCGATAAAAATGCCATTGATATTTACTATGAATATATGCCTAAAGAGGGCGAGCCGGATATGTACTGGCAAGAGCCAAAACTGATGACAGAGGACATCCAAACTCTTGCCGGGGTTCCAGGGGTGAAGGCTGTCATTGGAATCAATCACGCTGGTGGACAGGTGGTCTACAACGATAAGCAGGGAGATATGCAGATTACAGGAGTGGGTTCTGAATACTTTTCAGCGAAAAAAGTTAAGATCGTTGAAGGCCGTCCATTTTATGCGGCGGATACTGATGGTCTCAACCGGGCTATCTTGATGGATACCACCGCCAGAAAAAAGTATTTTAAGGAAAAAGAGGATCCAATCGGCAGCATCGTTGATATCAATGGCAATCCCTTTAAAGTGGTTGGCGTCTATCAATCACCGGTTCCTGAACAATATCGCAGTTCGGAGGGTGAATTGCTGATGCCGCGAACCGTGGTGTCCATGATGTTTGGGACTATGGAAATTGAGCAGTTGTCCGTGATTGCCAGTGATTCAGAAAAAATTTCCGAGACGGGCCGGCTGGCTGCCGATACTTTGACAAAGAAAAAGAAGCTGGAGGATGGAAGATATACCACCCAGAATTTTGAACAATATGAAGCGGAATTGAACAAAACCATTACCTTATTGACCCTGCTGATTGGCAGCATTGCCGGCATTTCCCTTTTGGTTGGAGGGATTGGCGTGATGAATATTATGCTGGTTTCAGTAACGGAACGAACAAGGGAAATCGGACTGCGCAAAGCAATCGGCGCCACAAGACCAAGAATTTTGTTGCAGTTTCTGATTGAATCCGCCACGCTTACCTCATTGGGCGGGATGATTGGGATCGGTCTGGCCACGATTGGAACCATTCTTGTCAGCAGATTTTCACCCATTGGCGCTTCGATGAATCCGTTGATTGTGATAATTGGTGTTAGTTTTTCCGCCTTCATCGGCATCATTTTCGGCATTCTGCCAGCAAACAAAGCATCCAAGCTGAGTCCCATTGATGCCTTGAGATATGAATAATTCTGACTGAATAAAGCCGTTTTTTGCTTACCAAAGCAAGACCGGCTTTATATTTTGAAAGCGGGCTCCAAAAGAAACTACTATTTTTTTTGATAGACGATATATATTTCTATTTATAAAATAAAGTTATCTATTCTTCAAAGGGGTAATTCCATGGATACTAACTATACAAATATTAATTCTGCTGTCATTGATAACTGGGTCGATAACCATTGGGAATGGGGAATACCGATTTCCCACGAAACCTATGAAAAAGCGGTTAGAGGTGAATGGAACGTCTTCCTTACACCGACTAAACCAGTTCCAAAGGAGTGGTTTCCGCCATTAAAAGGCTGTAGGATTTTGGGCCTTGCTTCTGGCGGTGGACAGCAAATGCCGATATTTACAGCATTGGGAGCCGTTTGTACGGTTATGGACTATTCACAAAAACAGTTAGATAACGAAATGATGGTAGCAAACCGTGAAGGCTATTCCATTCAAACCGTAAAAGCCGATATGACCAAACCATTTCCTTTTGAGGATGGATCTTTTGATCTGATCTTTCATCCTGTATCAAATTGTTATATAGAAGATGTTTTCCATGTTTGGAAGGAATGTAATAGGGTTTTAAAAAAAGGCGGCATATTGTTGGCTGGCATGGACAACGGCATCAATTATATTTTTAATGATGAGCAAATTATCTTAACAAATAAACTTCCATTTAATCCTTTAAAAGATCAAAGGCTTTACAAAGAATGCATGGAAAAGAATCTGGGAATTCAATTTTCACATACGATTGAGGAACAGATTGGCGGACAATTAAAAGCCGGATTTATTTTGAATGACTTGTACGAGGATACAAATGGAAATGGGAGATTGCATGAATATCAAGTGCCTACTTTTGTCTCAACTAGAGCAATAAAAAAGTAATACTAGCGGAATTCTGCTGTTCAAACAGTATTCAAGTTGAAGGTAAATGAACAACAGCCAGACTCCAATCTGGCTGTTTTAAGCATAAGAAAATATGTTGACCGTTCGGTATAAAACAATTATCATTATACCGAACGGTCAACATATAAGATGACGAAGGGGAATATTATATGAAGCAAAGCAATTCTAAAGAAAAAATATTGAACGCTGCTTCTGCGCTTTTCCGTAAGCAAGGTTATCACGCGACAAGTTTAAGTCAAATTACAGAGTTGAGTGATGCTCCTAGAGGTTCCGTTTATTATTATTTTCCCGGTGGAAAAGAAGAATTAGCAAAAGAAGCCATTCAACAAACGGGAATAAGAATCAAACATCAGATACATGAATCCTTGTCATTATTTGAAGATACAGCTTTAGGGGTCAACCATTGGATTAAAAGGATAGCCGAGAAATTAGAGCAAAAAGGAGAAAGTGTAACCGTTTCATTAGTGGCTATGTCGAGTGAGGTCTGGTCTTCAAGTGAAACTTTACGACAAACCTGCCAAGAGGTTTATGGCGAATGGGAACAACTTTATGTAGAAAAACTTGTGTGTTCCGGGTACCCTCCTGAGGAAGCACGACGGTTGGCTACAGCGATTCAATCTTGGATTGAGGGAGCCTATACACTTTCTCTTACCAAACAAAGCACGGAACCTCTGCATATAGTCGGGGAACAGGTATTTAAAATTCTTGCGAAAAATTAGAGAGGTGATTTCCATCGCCCTATATTGTAGGGATGGAGGAATGAAGGCAAGGGAGGGCAACATGTGCATACACGGTTAAAAAATTTGTTTGCGATTAAAGGTTATCGTTTATTTGTCATTTGTATGCTGCTGGTCGGGATTGGCATTTCCATTACTCAGCCTTACTTATCCTTATATTGCACTGAAGTCTTTGGCATGAGTGCAGGAGCCTTTGGCATTTTTATGGCAATCAGCTCTTTAAGCGGCGTGGTGGTTAACTCACTTATTGCGAAACGTTCTGACAGCGGTTTGAACCGGAAATGGTTGATCATATTAGCGATGCTTTCCTCAGCGTTGGGATATGCTTCTTATTTATTGTTCCATAACTTTTTTGTCTTGCTGGCAGTCGTCACGCTGTTTAATGGCTTAGGGGCTGCTGCGATGCCACAAATATATGCCTCCGCACAAGAATCAGCGAATGAAAGCAACTCCGATGACAAGACGTTTGCGATGTCAACATTGCGGTCTCTTGTGTCTCTTGGTTTCCTGATTGGACCATTAGGGGGGACTTTCATATTGGGAGCACTTGGCTATAATGGGCTTTTTTTAGGAACATCAGCCATTTTTCTGATCATTGCCTCACTTGTTCTTTTGTTTTTAAGAAAACGAAAAACAGTTCAAAATGATCAGAAGAGAACCAATGCCGGAACCCTATCGGTGAAAAATAAGCAGATTATGCAGCCGCTTATCGCCTTTATCTTGCTTTTTGCAGTCAATGCCTTTAACAGTATCAACACACCACTCTTTATTGTGAATGAGCTTCATGGGACGCATACGGAAGTGGGATTGGTGGTTAGTTTTTCAGCTGGTTTGGAAATTCCGATTATGATTGTCCTCGGGGCCATGAGCAAAAAGGTATCGAATCATTCCCTGATGATTATCGGGTGCTATGTTTCGGTCATCTACTATATTATCTTAACTATTTCGACTGCTTCCTGGCAGTTGGTCGCAGCGCAGCTTCTTCAGGCTACTTCTGTTGCCATTCTTATGGGAAATGGATTGAGCTATTTCACGGATTTGCTGCCTCATTCACCGGGACTATCAACAACGATTTATACCAATGGCTCAACCATTGGCAGACTAATAGGGAATTTGAGCGGCGGTGTCATTGCCCAGTTTGCAGGGTACCGGAATGTATACGTTGTAAGTCTGCTTTTTGTGGTTATCGCGTTTTTTATGTTATGGAAAACAAGATACAACAAGGAAACGGGAATCCCTGTAGAAGACATTCCATCCTCAAAATCCTGTTCGATGTAGTTTTCCATTATAGTAGAATATATTCTAATTCTTAAAGAATAGTAAGGATGAGGGAAGACAAATGAAAAAGACGTTATATTTAATGAGACATGGACAAACATTATTTAATCAAAGAAGGAAAGTGCAAGGTTGGTGTGATTCACCTCTTACAGATTTAGGAATAAAACAAGCGGAGACGGCTGCAAAATATTTTAAAGAACACAATATTGTGTTCGACCGTGCTTATAGTTCAACATCCGAAAGGGCTTGCGATACCTTGGAAATTGTGACTGATATGCCTTATACAAGAGTAAAAGGTTTGAAGGAATGGAATTTTGGAACTTTCGAAGGGGAAAGTGAAGATTTAAACCCACCATTGCCTTATGATGATTTTTTTGTTAAATATGGCGGGGAAGACCAGCAAGAATTCCAACAAAGAATTGCTTCATCCCTTCAAAAAATAATGGAAGAAGAAAATGAAGTGGTTTTAGCTGTATCACATGGTGCGGCTTGCAGAAATTTCATGAGGGTATGGGAACATACTAGTCCCATAAGACAACAAGAACGGATTGGCAATTGCTGCATTTTGAAATTTGAATATGAAAACAACGAATTTAAATTAGTTGAAATTATTAATCATAATTTTAATTGTTAATATTCGAAATGCAGAAGCACATGATCCAACGGCAATTTCTAAATATAATGATGTTGTAGATTCGTAGAAAACAATTTTAATATCAGTTACGGAGAGAACGGAATATGAAACTAATTGCACTCGATTTAGACGGTACAACTTTGAACTCAAAAAAAGAAATGAATGAACAAACCTTACAAGTCATAAAAATGGCACAACATCAAGGACATATCGTTATAGTAATGTCCGGACGTTCGCCCCAATCTATTCATGGCCAATTGAAAAATACGGCTTAAATTGCCCTATTGGCGCAAGTAACGGCACGTTTTTATTTGCTGATGGTAAATTATTAGAATTGATTTCTTTAACCGAATATCAAATCAAAACAATCGCTTTTGAATTTGAGAAAGAATGGGTACCTTATAATTTCACAACAAATAAAGGCTCATTTGCTCCTAGAGATTGGGGCGATCGATTAGAAAAAGTTTTATCATCGGGACGTGTACCCGCTGAATATTTTCAAAATCAGCACTACCAAATGTTTACCGCCCATCCAAGCGTGTACGGTCGTTCCTTTTTTGACCAAGTCGAGGAAATAATCGATCGTAAAGAGCTTACGATACTTAAATTTCTTAATGTGGCCTTGGATCCTGAACAGAAAAAACGTTTACAGCAATCTTTAGAATCCATTCAAGACATCCATATTGCCTCTTCTTCACCATTTAATCTTGAAGTCACCCATATTGATGGACATAAAGGGAACGGTCTAATACGTATGGCCCGCCATTTTGGTATTCCATTAGAAGATACGGTGGCGATTGGAGATGAAATGAATGACATTCCTATGTTCAACGTGGCGGGTTTAGCGATTGCAATGGGAAATGCCGAAGAAGAAGTGAAAAAACATAGTGACATGGTTACGTTGACAAATGATGAAAATGGTGTTGCTTATGCTATTGAAAAATATGTCTTAAGCGATTCTTATATAGTTAAAAACTAACAAAACGAAATAAGTTTGCACTCGAGTATACCAATTTTATTTGATGTTTATAAAATCAACTTAATCATCTACAATATCTTACTAATCTAAAAATAGAGGAATATGGTAAAAGGGGATTTTGATATTGGATACAGAAAAATTATTAGCATTTATCAGTGTGACTGAAGCCAATAGTTTTTCAAAAGGAGCGGAAATGCTGTTCCTAAACCAACCTACTCTAAGTGCGAGAATCAAGGCATTAGAAAGTGAACTGGATGTAGAGCTATTTGAGAGGACGAAAGGAAAAGCGGTAAAACTTTCAACCTATGGACATTTATTTCTGCCTTATGCAAAAAAAATAGTAGAAATGATGCTTGAATCTAAAAATATATTGGAAAAGGAAAAAGATAAACAAAACACGCAAGTTCGAATCGGTACCTCTGTTTATGGAAATTACCTCCTTCCGGATTTGTTTGGGAAGTTTCATCTTCAAATTCCAAATATAGAGATATCTGTAGTTAGTGGTTATACACCAGAAATTGTAGAAATGGTCATGTCTGGGTTAGTTGATGTTGCATTTGTAAACGATATTGTTCCATTCAATGAAGTAGAAAACATTAAATTGTTAGAGCAAGAATTACTTCTCATCTATCATCCAAGTTATATTACAGATCCCGCTTTTACTATTCCAATAGAGAATCTTTTAGGGAAAACCCTAATTATTTTTGGTAAAAAAATCAAGTATGAAAACAAGAATAAATCCATTGCTCCCATCATGTTTGACTATATTGATCAACATCGTATTGATTTTAAAAAAATACTTTTCATTGACCAAATTGAGCCACTTAAAGGTTTAATTAAGAAGGGAAATGGATTTGCATTATTTCCGAAATTAATGGTTGAGCCTGAATTAGAACGGGGCGATTTTATTTCACGCTCATTAACTCCGCCTGTTCGTCCAATGGCAATACATTTCATCTATCGAAAAGAGAGCGAAAACAAGATTATCAGAGAAATTAAAAAAATTGTTTTAGCACATTTTCAAATTGAATAGACCAAAAGATTAACGTTCATCCTTTCATTTAGGATGAACGTTTTTTAGTTATAAAAAATTTTGATAGGTCAATAAAAATTTCAATTAGTGGAAAAGGAATTACTTCGATACACTTAACCATAAAGAAGTGGAAAAAATATAAAGGTGGCGAAACAACTAAATAGGTGAATATAAGAAGTCACTAGGAATTTTCAAGATTTACAGTTAATAACTACTTTTAGGGATGATTTAAATAAGGTGATTTAATCTTTAAGTAATGGGAGAGTTCGACAATGATCATGACTGGTGGAGAATTACTTGTTCGGATGTTAAAAGCTGAAGGCGTTCCAGTTGTTTACGGTGTATGTGGCGGTAAGTTAGGTACATTTTTGTCGGCGATATATATGGAACCATCGATCGAGTTTGTAGGGACTCGTCACGAGGCAAATGCTGCACATATGGCTTGTGCAACTTTCCATTCAACAGGAAAAGTTGGAGTCTGTATGGGAGAAATCGGTGCAGGAGCAAGCAATATGCTGCCTGGGGTTGCAAGCGCATATGGAAATAATATACCGATGCTCGTTATTACCTCAAATAACCCTACAAGCCTGTCATATCCTTTTAAAGATATGTATATGGATTTAGACAATGAAAATCTTTATAAATCAATTACGAAATGGAATGCGGTGGTACGAAATATTGAGCGTATTCCGGAATTAGTCAGAAGAGCATTTCGGGAAGCTTTATCGGGAAAGCCCGGCCCTGTGCAGCTTGATTTTCCAACGGATATATTAATGAATAGTGTAGAAATAGATGAAAGTCTACTAGATATAAAACCTGAAAAATATCGGGTTGTGGATCGGCCTCGTGGAGATGCTCAGCAAATTATGGCCGCCGCAGAACTCTTATCTAAGGCAGAGCGTCCGGTATTATTAGCTGGCGGTGGTGTAGTAAAATCAGAGGCTGCTGAAGAATTTCGCAGCATAGCCAAACTACTTGATGCACCTGCAACCGCCTCTCAAATGGGAGCAGGCGTTGTATCAAGTGAAGAATTCATTGGAACTTCCGGTATTATTGGAGGTCATGTCATCCCTATTGCATTACGTGAGGCTGATGTAGTGCTTATAGTCGGCTGTCGTCTTTCCTCCTGGTTATGGGATGGAGAAGGTCCGCTTGTGCGGGGCTGGCCTAAACAAAAGGTCATTCATATTGATATCAGTCCCTCCATTATAGGAAAGAATACACTTATTGATGTAGGAATCCAAGGGGATACAAAGTCAGTATTACAAGATTTATACGTAGCTTTGGCTAATAAAATTCAGCCAGTTTCCAACAGGAAATGGACAAGATACCTGGTAAATGAGTACAGCTCTTATCGGGAAAGCCTAGAAAATCTTGCTAACGATACTAATCAGTCTATCATGCATCCTGCAACTCTAGCAAAGGAAATTGGCGAGTTCATAAAAAGGGATTCATTTGTTGTTTTTGATGGAGGACACACCACTTTTTGGAGTAACGATTTTACTCCCATTCTTGAACCGCGTACCAGGTTCTTTGAACAGGGGATGGGGATCTTAGGATTTGGCGTGCCATATGCCCATGCCATAAAAAAATTATATCCAGATCGACCGGTTTATCATATTACTGGTGACGGTTCTTTTGGATTTACAATGCAGGAACTTGATACAGCCCGTAGATATGGATTACCAGTCATTCATATCATTCACAACAATGCCTCATGGGGAATCATCAAACATGGTCAAACCAAGAGATACGGTTTTGAGATTGGCACCGATTTATCAGGTACGAATTACGCGGAAATTGCTCGTGCATTCGGATGTTACGGAGAGCGGGTAACCGTCAAAGAAGAGATTAAACCAGCCTTACAAAGGGCAATGGACTCAGGATTGCCTTCGGTAATCGATGTGGAGGTACATTTTGATCCCCATCCTTCAGGAAAAATTTTTAGTGAAATGGGATTTATAGGCCTAGATAAAAATGCAACAAAGACCATTTTAAAAAGCTGGAGTTAACCTACTGTATCCAAATTAGCTAGGTTCAAAAATGATCTTTTCCTTCAACAATTATTGATAGGAAAACTCCCTGATTTCCTTAGATTAAGTAGGGAATCAGGGAGTTTTTGTTATTTGTTATAGGACAAAATCTTAAATTTTGGCTTTCTGGCAGGGGATAGTCTGGAAATATCGAATTTATTACGGGGCACTATGTAGCATTAAATAGAAATACTGTTCTTATCATTTAATTTATGGAAAGTTATCAGGAAAGGAAGATGTCATTTGCGAATTATCGTTATAGGGGGCAGCGGGCATATAGGTACCTATCTAATCCCTCGATTGGTGAGAGATGGGCATGAGGTTTTGAATGTCAGCAGGGGAAAAAGGGATCCATACCAAAATGACCCAGCGTGGAATATGGTCAAACAGATTGAACTTGATCGAAGTGTGGAGGAAAGTAACGGCCAATTTGGCCAAAAAATAAAGGAGCTTCGTCCTGATATCGTCATTGATTTAATTTGTTTTACATTGAATAGTGCAAAACAGTTGGTTGAGGCGTTAGACGGAAATGTCCAGCAGCTTATCAGCTGCGGAACCATCTGGGTACACGGCCATAGCAAAGAGGTTCCAACGACAGAAGCACAAGAGCGGCTTCCATTCGGGGAGTATGGGATCCAGAAGGCTGCTATTGAAGCGTATCTTTTAAATAAGGCAAGAAGGGACGGATTTCCGGCCACGGTACTTCATCCTGGTCATATTGTTGGGCCGGGCTGGGTACCATTAAACCCGGCCGGCCATTTTAACCCAGCCGTTTTTTCAAGGTTAGCAAAGGGAGAGGAAGTCTGTTTGCCGAATTTAGGGCTGGAAACGGTCCACCATGTCCACGCGGATGATGTTGCCCAGGCATTTGAGAGGTCAGTAAACAATTGGGGAGCCGCGATTGGTGAGAGTTTTCATGTTGTTTCTCCTGGGGCGGTTACGTTGCGCGGTTATGCTGAAGAAGTGGCAAGCTGGTTTGGTCAATCTGCTAATCTTCGCTACCTGCCTTGGAATGAATGGCGCTTGAGGGTATCTAGTCAAGAAGCCCAGCATACTTGGGATCATATTGCCCATAGCCCAAACTGCAGCATGGCAAAAGCAGAGCGGCTGCTAAATTATCAGCCCCGTTACCGTTCATTTGAGGCTGTGCGCGAATCGGTTATGTGGTTGATTGAAAAGGGTAAAATAGAGTTGAAAAAATGATCAACAATCTCATATGTTTTAAAGATAATTAACAATTATTATAGATTTGTCCACTAATTAACAAATTGTGTTGATATGGCAATTGTAAGTATGATGGATCTGTTTATAATAATGAAAGATGAAATCATTTGAAAAGTGAGGATTGCAAATGGAATATACCAAACTTGGTAACACAGGATTAGATGTATCTAGACTTTGCCTTGGCTGTATGGGCTTTGGCATAGCGGAACGTTGGATGCATCCTTGGGTAATTGATGAAGAGAACAGTCGTACAGTTATAAAAAAAGCTCTTGATTTAAGTATTAATTTCTTTGACACGGCCAACGCTTACTCAGATGGAACTAGTGAAGAATTTCTCGGACGTGCCCTTAAAGATTTTGCCAATCGAGACGAAATTGTCATTGCAACAAAGGTTTATTTTCCATTAGGTAAAGATTTAAACAGCAAAGGCCCAAACAGCAAAGGATTGTCCAGAAAACATATTATGAGCGAAATTGATAAGAGTCTTAAACGCCTTGGAACCGATTATGTGGATCTGTACCAAATTCATCGCTGGGATTACAACACTCCAATTGAAGAGACGATGGAAGCACTCCACGATCTAGTAAAGGCTGGTAAAGTAAGATACATAGGTGCTTCTGCGATGTTTGCATGGCAGTTTTTGAAGGCGAACCATGTGGCTGAGAAACACGGGTGGACGCGATTTGTATCGATGCAGAATCATCTCAACCTCATCTACCGGGAGGAGGAACGGGAGATGCTGCCGCTATGTAAGGAAGAAAATATCGGCGTGATCCCATACAGCCCTCTAGCATCAGGAAGATTAACCCGTGATTGGTCAGAAGATACTCTTCGTTCTGAAACCGACCAAACTCAAAAATCTAAATACGGTGCCACGGAAAATAACGACCGTCTTGTTGTGGAGCGAGTTGCTGAAATCGCTAAAAAACATGGAGTGCTAAGATCTCAAATTGCCCTTGCCTGGTTACTGCAGAAACAACCAGTAACAGCTCCAATTATTGGTGCAACGAAAATTTCTCATCTTGAAGATTCCGTGGGTGCTTTATCGGTTAAGTTAACTGCTGAAGAAGTTGCGTACTTGGAAGAGCCTTACGTTCCACACCCTGTAGTCGGTGCTTTAAGTTCGAGGTAATATGGTTTCAGCAATAGCTTTTTAAATGCAAACCATGAAGAAACTGAACAAATTTCATCGGTTTGTTCAGTAATAAACAAAATACTTTCATTTAACCATGTGTAGGCTATCGGTTCTTGGTTATAATAAAAACAGAAGTTTAACACACTGAGTGAACACAGGCAAAACCAAATGGATTGTTACTGGTCACTCAGGCAAAACCTAAATCGCGAAATAAGAGAAGCTTTTGCCTTCTCCTATATAGTGATTTAGGTTTTTCTTTTATAAAAACTCGATATAGCAAGGGACGATCACTTATAAATTAATTGCATTTATATTTACACGGGACAAACTTTAACTCAGGTTTTGTGCTGGTTTAAATGTGCGCATAAATCACTTAAAGTTTTTTATAGATTTCTCTCTAGCAAAATTCCTACCTGTTCGGCCATGACTTCAGGCGGATAAGGCATGCCATTGGTTATCCACCATTCCACAATCCCAACATAGGAAGTGACAATGAATTGAAGTATAACATCTTCATTTAATTTCTGGTTCTTTCCTTTCGATGTATCCACTTCGTCCTTGAACTCCTCGATAAGAAACTCATGGAACTGCCTGCGAAAAGAAGGGGCTCCTTTACTCGCTAACATCGTAGAAAAAAATAAATAATGATTTTTGAGGTATTCAAACCATGGCAGATTCGCATCTTTATAATCCATTTCAGATGTCGATTTGCAGATTTCTCCCATTTCATTAATACGTTCCTCAATCAGCTTATCCACTAGGTCAAATTTATCCAAGTAATGAAGATAGATTGTTCCTCGGCTAACATTAGCGTTTTCGGAAATGTCCTTAATGGTAATGTCATCAAAATTTTTTTCAGACATCAGCTCTATCAATGCGTTTTTTATGGCTTCTTGACTTTTGGCTATTCTTCTATCCACTTTAGGCATTTTAAGGTACACCGACTTTCATAAAAGATATTAAACAATTTTAATTGATTTGTTCATTACTAAACAAATTGCGTTGAATTAACAATTGTAAGCATCCTATACACGTATATAATTATAGACAGATGTTCAATAATGTATCAATATAAATTTTTCTGCGAGCATTGAAAAGATTTACCTTCGGAATAATAAAGGTAACCACTATGTAGTAAAGGAAGGATCGTTTCTGTATGTCAAATATTCAAGATAAAGTTGTTATTATCACGGGTGCCTCTAGTGGGATTGGAGAAGCCACAGCAAAAGAACTTGCATCAAAAGGAGCAAAGCTGGTCTTGGCAGCTCGCCGCGAAGAACGATTAATGGAGCTGCAAGAAGAGATTCAAAAAAATGGCGGTCAAGCTATATTCAAGGTAACAGATGTGACTTCCCATGAACAGATGGAGGACTTGGCTGAGTTAGCTCTTAAAGAGTTTGGAAAAATCGATGTATTAGTCAATAACGCAGGAGTCATGCCACATTCATTTCTTTACAAGAAAAAAGTGGATGATTGGAACAAAATGATTGATGTCAATATCAAAGGTGTACTTTATGGGATCGCCGCTGTTCTTCCTACGATGAGGGAACAAAATTCAGGTCATATTATCAATGTTTCTTCTGTAGCAGGACACGTTGTGGGACCAGGAAGTACGGTTTATGCGGGAACGAAGCATGCTGTACGTGCTATCTCGGAGGGTCTTCGCAAAGAAGAGGCTGGAAATAATATTCGTTCAACCATTATTTCACCAGGAGCAGTTGCAACTGAATTAACAAATTCGATTACAGATATGGACTTGAAACCAGGTATCGATAAAATCTATGAAGGTGCGATTGATGCAGATTCAATAGCCCGGGCCATTGCTTTTGCTATGGAACAGCCAGCTGAAGTAGCGATTAATGAAATGATCATCCGGCCAACATCACAGGAACGGTAATTAGACCCTTATAAAGTAAATTGAAGGAGGACATAAAATGAATGAAGTAATACTTTGGACCGGCGCTGGTCAGATTGGCATGGCCATTGCTAGAAGAATCGGTTTTGGTAAGAAAATTATGGTTGGTGATAAAACATTAGCTAATGCCAAGGCTATTGCAAAAATGATGAAAGAAGCCGGATTTGATGTGGAACCAGTCGAAACGGACATATCTTCCAGAGAATCTATTTTAAATTTGATTGCAGAAGGGCAGAAGTATGGTGAAATCACTGCTCTGATCAATGCAGCCGGAGTGTCACCTAGTCAGGCACCTATTGAAATGATTTTGAAGGTAGATTTGTACGGAACGGCAGTATTGCTGGAGGAAGTAGGGAAGGTTATAGCTCCGGGAGGCGTTGGTGTGACCATTTCCAGTCAGTCTGGACACAGAATGCCTCAATTGGGAACTGAAATTGATGAGCTTCTAGCAACGACACCAACAGAAGAGCTCCTTAGTTTAGAAGTCCTGCGGCCAGAAAATATCAAGGACACACTGCACGCTTATCAAATGGCGAAACGGTGCAATGTGAAGCGCGTTATGTTTGAATCGATACGTTGGGGAGAAAAAAATGCTCGTATCAATTCCATTTCTCCAGGGATTATCGTAACGCCATTGGCTATAGATGAGTTCAATGGTCCAAGAGGAGAGTTCTATAAAAATATGTTTGCCAAGTGCCCAGCCGGACGTCCAGGAACAGCTGATGAGGTTGCAAATGTGGCTGAGCTGCTGATGATGCCGCAGGGAGCTTTCATCACCGGGTCTGATTTCCTAATTGACGGTGGAGCGACGGCTTCTTATTTTTACGGACCACTAAAACCAGCAGAATAATGAAAGAATCTCAAAATGCTGCCTCAATTAGAAATGAGGCATGTATAAGCCGAAACCGCAAAAGACGTTCATTGAAAGGTAGTTATATATATGACTAATGTTTTAATCCTGGGTGCAAATGGTTCACTGGCTCGAGTAACTATAGATATGTTCTATAAAGAAACCGACGCACAGTTGACACTTTATTTGCGTAATTCACAAAGATTGAAAACCAACTATTCAAATCGTGTTCGATTAATTGAAGGGGATGTTATGAATCTTGAAAAATTAAAAGAAGCGATGGTTGGGCAGCATGTTGTCTATGCCAATCTTGCAGGTAATCTAGAACAAATGGCAAAAACAGTTGTAGAAGCAATGCATTCTTCTGGTCTTAAACGTCTCATTTGGATTAGCTCAATGGGCATCTATGATGAAGTCCCAGGAGAAAGGCAGGGAAGTATCTTAAATCCATATAGAGAATCTGCTGCCGTCATAGAAGCCTCAGACCTTGACTTTACGATTTTGAGACCAGGTTGGTTTACCAATAAAGATGAAGTTGACTATGAGACAACACAAAAAGGCGAATCATTTAAAGGGCATGATGTATCACGAAAAAGTATGGCAGATTTGATTGTTAAATTGGCTATGACACCAGGAATGGAAATCCGCAGCAGCTTGGGTGTAAATAAACCTCAATAAGTAGGATTTTCATAACAATACACATCCTTGGTGACAACTATGTTTTAAAACACATGATTGGTGATCGTCAACCTAAGCGAGAATGGCTTGCACAAATCGAAAATGAGCAAATAAAATATTTCAAAACCTTAGATAGCATATTTGTGTTGCTGGACAATGGACAATTAAAAAGAGGAAATAAGGGTAGAGCATGACTTCTCTGCCCAAATTAGATAATTACGTAAAATATAAATTTGACGTAATAAAAGAAGGATTTTCATCAGGGGATGTCGAATATATATAAATATGAGGTGAATTTAATGAAAAACCAAAACAAACAGCAAGATTTTAAAAAACTGCAAACCTTGCTTGATGAGCTCCCGTGGTACGTCGAAGAATATATTAATCACAAGCTTCGCAAACTTTCAACGGCATCATTGTTCAATTATTGCCACGACTACAAAATCTTTTTCAATTGGATGGTTTCCGAACAGCTTTGTACCGGCAGCATCAAAGAAATTCCGTTAGAACGCCTGGAACAACTGACAGTCCTTGAAATTGAAGGATTCCTTAATTTTCTCCACTATCAGTTGAATAATAAAGAATTGACGGTTAACCGGAAACTGTCGGCATTAAAATCGCTGTTCAATTATCTCCAAAATATCGCCGAATCCCCCGATTTGAAGCCATATATCAATCGCAATGTGATGGCTAAAATTGAATTTAATGAAATAAAAGAATCGATGGAAACCCGCGCCAACAAAATGGAAGGCAAAATCTTGCTCGGTGACGAGTATGAGCAGTTTCGTCTATTCGTCGCTCACGAGTACGGCGAATTAAACAAAGAAAACAAAAAAATCTATAACTTTTATCAATTAAACAAGGAACGTGATACAGCAATCATTTCGCTCATTTTAGGTTCTGGCTTGCGTCTTTCTGAGCTGGTTGGCCTCGATCTAGACGATATAGATTTTAATAAGTATTGTGCCCGGGTCATCCGCAAAGGAAACAAGGAACAATTCGTGTTTTTCAGCCAAACGGCCATGAATGATTTACAGGATTACTTAGCGGTAAGAACCGTGAAATACCAAGTCGATAAAACAACAAGATCATTGTTTGTTGCAGCGCCAATCGGCCCTAAAGGTAAAACCAGACGACTGACGGCCCGATCGGTTGAAAAACTCGTTGAAAAATACGCCACGGCGTTCGGAAAACCATCATTATCGGTACATAAACTTCGCCATTCGTTTGCTACCCGTTATCATGCGGAAATCAATGACGTGCCAAAACTGCGGCGTCAACTTGGTCATTCGTCAATTCAAACAACGATGATTTACACTCATATTAAAAATGACGACTTAAAAATAGCTGTTGATAAGATGGATATGCCAAAGGAACAATAAAATCGCTGTCACATTCAAGGTGACAGCCTCCCTCCATTTTCCTTTATCTAGTTTACATAATAATATTATTTTTCATTTAGTTATCATATCTCAAATCGCAAGTATACTTAAGATAGTGAGACGGAAGAAAAATTTCAGCATTTGTACGACTCGCTTATTTTCAAGGTTTACTTCCATTTTTGGATTGATTTTTTTCAGAGCGTTGCAAAATTTCACCTGGTATTTGGGAGAAATTAAGACCATTCCCCATTTATCATAGATTATTTCTAGTCTATCCAACGAAAATGCGGGGCTGGATCATATATTACTGCTCCTCCTCACTCCTTTTATCACAGCAATATCAATTTTCCAGCGGAACGGCCCCCCTATTACTTTTAATTGTTGGCCGTCGATTTCATAGTATGTTCCAAACCAGCACCAACTAATCAATCCACTGGTAATAACTGTTACCCAAATAGCCCCGACTATTTTCCTCTTATTGCTGGGTCCGCCCGGAAAAAAAGAAATGCACTGATTAAAAAGGCAACAGCACCCTATAACAAGACACCAGTGATCAGGCCCTTTTTCGAGTAAAAACGCACCTTATCCCCTACCATTCCCGTTCTCTTAACTATTAGCCTAACAGAAAACTCTATTGGTATATGTACGAATGATTCGGAAAAAAGTCGCAAGGATGCTAAAAGGCAGCAGGCAGAGCTATATTTTAACAGTATCGTTAACCTATATTGGCACTCAAAAAACCACAGGCTAAATCGCCTGTGGTTTATTTTATAGATTCCTTCATCTTTTGTGAAAAAAGGAAGTTCCTTGGAGTTCCGAAATAGATAACTTGATTAAACTCAGGGTAAACTGATTCGAAACGTATATAAATGGGGGCATCGAGCAGCCAAGGGAAGTTCGTATATAACGCTTGATCCCCAAATACAATGGCTTGTAACGCGAGATTTAATTCCTTTCGGAAAATCGCGTATCGGACTTTTGCGTAATTTTTATCAAACTCACCCCCACTTACGTAAACACGGCCCCTTAAGGAATATTCTCCCAGTTTGTGTACCCACTCTGCTAGCACTTCGTCACGGGAGCTCTGATTGGTTGCTCCATATTCGTAGCTGCAGCCAATGGTAAGAAAAAGCTGCCCAGAGGTATCCGAATGGGTTAAGGTGTATTTTCTCCCCTCGACCGGACGGAATGCGGTAACTGGCGGCAGGAAGGTAGTAATCAATTTTGAAGGGTCGAGAATACTCATTGCAAGCATCTCCTTTCAAGCATCCTGCCATAGTATATGGGGCATTCGTCTAATAGGTGACAAATATACTACTTTGCTTCCTTCAGGACCTTTACACGTGCCAATCTCCAGCTGTCATTGATGTAGGACCATGTCGATTCAGCGTAGGCAATTGTATCGGCATTGGCGATGCCGGACACCCTTTGGATCCCCGTAAGTCCGTGCCTGCCATCTTCCATTTTAATAGGTTTCAGGCTGCTATATGGATTGACCGTCAATTCAATCGGTTCATTTAACCTGCCATTATGGTAAAGACCTAGTTTTTTATAATATTTCTTTCGGTCTTTCAATTCAAAATAATAAGATTTTCCTGTTGCCGTTACCTTAATCTCTGCTTTATATCCGTTTAAGAATTTACTTTCCATTTCAAGCGGTGTAGGAACCGTTAAATCCTTTTTTTGAAAATCCTTAAAAGAATACAAATAGTCATTCGTCGTTCCATTGCTGCTGTCTGTGGAAATATTAAAAAACAAATCCCTTAGTCCATCGTTGTTTAAGTCCACAAGATGCATAGCAGCTTTAGAACCACTTTCCAAGGGAATCGTGAAAGTTTTTCCGTTTGAAGCCGTTATTTCAGCAAAAATTTCACTTAAATAACTATCTTCCTCTTCATCTTCATAAGGAACACCTTTTAATAGAATCACTTCATTTTGGCCATCCCCTGTGATATCAGCTTCTTCCTTAGCTATTTCAACTGTTCTGCTATTTTCTTCAAACGCATATACGCCAGTTATGGCAGTTAGCGAAATCAAAAAGAACGCAGTAAGAGCTAGTGCAATTTCCTTTTTCATGTTGATCCCCTCCGACATTTCTAATAATTTCTAGTATGTCCAAAAAGAGGATAATAATGAAAAAAAGACCCATAAAGAGTCTTTTTTCCTATGATCTAATTCTTTGATTGATCCGGTTTTGGCGCCTCCACTACCCAAAAGGAGGTTACTTGTCCATTTTCCCCTTCATCAAGGATGAACGAACCATTGGAGTAACGGTCACCATAACGGATATCTTCTGCTTTTAACGTTTCTAGATATCCTTTTTCAGTTTGGATGAATAACTCATCAGGTCCTTCAGCCGTCACAAATCCAACAATGCGATGCGGGTTGGCCTTCAGCTCCCGGAGGATAATGACACCCCGTTTTGCCCGTGACGCTTTTTCAAACTCGGATAACTTCATCCGTTTAATAGCTCCGCGCTGGGTCACCGTGATAATGGCTTGCTTGCTGTTTGGACTGATAATTTGTCCGCCAATAATATAATCGCCATCTTTTAAGTTCATCCCTTTAACTCCGGCAGCCCGGACACCTACTACACTGATTTCTTCCTCGTCGAACCATAGCGAATAGCCGAAATGGGTAATCAAAAATAAGTCTGCTGTGCCATCCGTCACATGAACATTGATGACTTGGTCATCATCTTTGAGATTGATGCCGACTAATGGTTTGGAGTAGCGCTGGGCCTTATATTGGCTTAACTCGGTTTTCTTCACCATACCGTTCTTGGTCACAAACACCAAGAACCCTGGTGCCTCAAAATCGGTAACCGGTATAGCTTGAATGATTTCTTCGTCTCGGTCAATCGGGATTAAATTGGCAATGTGCTGTCCCATGTCCTTCCAGCGAATGTCCGGCAATTCATGGACTGGACAGTATAAATAATTCCCTTTGCTGGTAAACAAGAGCAAAACATCCTTGGTATTCATGTCAAGCTGAGCCTTCAGCCGGTCTGATTCTTTCATGGCTAAATCCTGACCGTTTGATGCGGCATAGGAACGCTGGCTCGTCCGTTTTACGTAACCTTCTTTCGTAACCGTAACGATGACATCCTCACTTGGCACTATGACTTCCAAGTTGATTTTGATTTCTTCAATTTCCGCTTCAATTTTCGAACGGCGTTCATCCGCAAACCGCTTTTTCACATCTTTTAATTCTTTTTTAATCACGGATAACAGTTTCGTCTCACTTTCCAAGATGCTGGTCCATTCAGCAATCTTTTTGGCAAGCTCCTCTGCTTCATTCCTTAATGCCGTGATATCGGTGTTGGTTAAACGATAAAGCTGTAAGGATACGATGGCCTCGGCTTGCGGTTCGGTAAAGCCAAATTTGCTAATCAAGTTATCTTTGGCATCCCGTTTATCTTTCGATGCACGGATCGTGGCGATCACTTCGTCGAGTATCGATAAGGCCTTCATTAAGCCTTCTACAATATGCTGGCGTTCTTTCGCTTTCGCCAAATCGTATTGTGTTCTTCTGGTTACCACATCTTTTTGGTGCCCAATATAGGCATCCAACAGATCGCGGAGGCCCATTTGTTTCGGACGGCGGTTATAAATCGCGACCATATTAAAATTATAGGTTACTTGAAGGTCGCTGTTTTTATATAAATAGTACAGCACCCCTTCTGCGTCGGCGTCTTTTTTCAGTTCCACGACGATGCGCAATCCCGTTCGGTCCGTTTCATCGCGCACCTCAGAAATCCCTTCCACTTTGCGATCAATCCGGAACTCGTCCATTTTTTTCACAAGATTGGCTTTATTGACTTCATACGGAATTTCAGTGACGACAATTTGCTGCTTACCGCCGCGCATATCTTCAATTTCGGCTTTGGCACGAACAATAATCTTGCCTTTACCAGTTTCATAGGCTTTTTTAATGCCATCAATCCCTTGGATAATCCCTCCAGTAGGGAAATCAGGGCCTTTGATAACCGTCATCAGTTCATCTACCGATACATCGGGCCGGTCCATCATCATGATGACCCCATCAATGACTTCAGCCAGGTTATGTGGCGGGATGTCAGTGGCGTAACCGGCGGAAATACCGGTTGAACCGTTAACCAATAAATTCGGGAACATGGCGGGAAGTACGGTTGGCTCTTTTGCCGTGTCATCAAAGTTAGGGATAAAATCAACAGTTTCTTTATCGATATCGCGAAGCAGCTCTGCCGCTATCGCAGACAGACGCGCCTCGGTATAACGCATCGCAGCCGGAGGGTCGCCGTCCATGCTGCCGTTATTCCCATGCATTTCAACAAGAACATTGCGAACCTTCCAGTCCTGGCTCAACCGGACCATCGCTTCATACACGGAGGAATCACCGTGCGGATGGTAGTTACCGATGACGTTACCAACTGTTTTGGCCGCTTTTCTGAACCCCTTTTCATGGGTGTTGCCTTCCACATGCATCGCATAAAGAATCCGGCGCTGAACCGGTTTTAAGCCGTCTCTGGCATCAGGCAGTGCCCGGTCTTGGATAATGTATTTGCTATACCGGCCGAACCGGTCCCCAATTACATCTTCCAAAGGGAGGTCGCGGAATTTTTCAACTGTGCTCATGCTTCATCTCCTCCCTCTGTGACCGTTATATTTTCGTTTTGCAATATTGTATCATCTTCCTCTAGTCCAAACTCAACATTTCCTTCAATCCATTTGCGGCGCGGTTCTACCTTGTCCCCCATAAGGGTGGTAATCCTGCGTTCGGCTCTTGCGCCGTCGTCAATTTTTACCCGTATCAAGGTCCTGGTTTCCGGATCCATTGTGGTTTCCCATAACTGGTCCGCATTCATTTCCCCCAAACCTTTGTAGCGTTGAATGATGTAGCCGCGGCCTACCTTTTTAATCGCACCCTGCAATTCTTCATCCGTCCAAGCATACTCAATGATTTCTTTTTTCCCTGAGCCTTTGCTGACTTTATAAAGCGGCGGCAGGGCGATAAACACTTTCCCTGCCTCGACCAGCGGCTTCATGTACCGGTAAAAGAACGTTAACAACAGAACCTGGATGTGGGCGCCATCCGTATCAGCATCAGTCATGATAATCACTTTATCGTAGTTGATATCGCCAATGTTAAAATCGGAGCCGACACCGCCGCCAATGGCATGAATCATGGTGTTGATTTCTTCGTTCTTATAAATGTCAGCCAGTTTGGCTTTTTCTGTATTGAGGACTTTACCCCGAAGCGGCAAAACAGCCTGGAAGCGGCGGTCCCTGCCCTGTTTGGCTGAACCTCCCGCTGAATCTCCCTCTACCAAGTAAAGCTCGTTTTTTTGCGGATTCCGGGATTGCGCCGGTGTCAGTTTTCCTGAAAGGACCGCTTCTTTGCTTTTTCGTTTTTTACCACTTCTTGCATCCTCTCGTGCTTTTCGGGCTGCTTCACGGGCTTGGTTTGCTTTAATCGCTTTTTTTACAAGCAATGAACTGGTATTCGGGTTTTCCTCCAACAAATAGGACAAATGCTCGGAAACAACAGCGTCAACAGATGATCTCGCCTCGCTTGTTCCCAATTTCCCTTTTGTCTGGCCTTCGAATTGTAAGAGGTCCTCCGGGATCCGGACCGATATAATGGCGGATAAACCTTCGCGTATATCGGCGCCGTCCAGGTTTTTGTCTTTTTCTTTTAACAACCCGGTTTTCCTGGCGTAATCGTTAAAAACCCTTGTCATCGCGGTCCTGGCCCCAATTTCATGGGTACCGCCATCTTTGGTGCGGACATTGTTAACAAAGGATAACATATTCTCAGAATATCCATCGTTAAACTGGAAGGCAAAATCGACCTCAATGCCATTTTGCGTCCCTTCAAAGCTGACAACCGGGTGCAGGGTCTCTTTGTCCTCATTGAGATAGGCTACGAAAGCTTCAATCCCGTTTTCATAGTGATACACTTCATGAAAGTCATTACGCAGGTCCATAATTTCTATTTTCAGGCCTTTTAATAAAAAGGCTGATTCCCTTAACCGCTCACACAGAGTTTCAAAATTGAAGGTGGTGGTGGAGAAAATGGATGCATCCGGCTTAAAGTGGATGGTGGTTCCGGATTGGTTGGTCTTGCCGATTTTTTCAAGCGTGGTAACCGGTTTTCCGCCGTTTTCAAAACGCTGTTCGTAAACGAATCCTTCGCGTTTAATGGTGACAACCAGCCATTCTGACAAAGCGTTGACGACTGACGCACCGACACCATGGAGTCCTCCGCTAGTTTTATAACCGCCCTGTCCAAACTTGCCTCCTGCATGGAGGATGGTTAGGATGACTTCCGGAGTCGGTTTCCCCATTTTATGCATTCCGGTTGGCATGCCCCGGCCTTTATCGGTAACACTGAGCGAATTATCTTTGTGAATTTTAACTACTATGTGATCGCCAAATCCCGCTAGTGCTTCGTCCACCGCGTTATCGACAATTTCATAAACGAGGTGATGAAGCCCTCTGGCATCGGTACTGCCAATGTACATGCCCGGACGCTTTCTGACAGCTTCTAAGCCTTCCAGTACCTGTATGGCGTCTTCGTTATATTCAAAAGCTTGCTGAGATCTTGCCACTAAAATACCCCTTTCATACCCTACAAAAAGAAAACAACCTTCTATTTTGCTAATGTTACTTCTCATTACTATTCTTTAAAAATGCTGATTATCCTTTTAAGCATATCACATTAGAACAAATGTTTGTTACTTAATTTTGCCACAGGTCTTGCGGCGTCTATGCTTTATTTTAGCGATTTATTTTGATTTGGCAAATACGTTCTGAAAAATTTCCTTGTTGCACTCTTTATTTTTAGGGTTTTTTAGGCGAAAATAAAAAGCCGTGAGAGTTTCCCCACAGCTCTTTGCCACTAGGATTATTTGGTTAATGCATGCATGACTTTAATGCAGCGATCCATGATGACAGTATATCCTCTTTCTTTCAAAAATTCATAGGCTTCCTCATTGACCAAACCCTGCTGTGCCCAAAAGACATCCGAATCCACCTCGTCAAATTCCTTCGCCACGTCAAACAACTGTTCGGAACGGCGGAACACATTGACAATATCGATATGCCCTTTAATATCCTTTAACGAAGCAACGGCCTTAACGCCTAACGCTTCATCAATAGTTGGATTAACCGGAATAATCTCATAACCAGCCTTCTGCATTACCTCTGAAACCTGATAGGAAGTGCGTTCCGGATTATTGCTTAACCCCACAACCGCAATCCGTTTCGCTTTTTTTAAAATAGCGCCAATCTCTTCCAAGCTTGGATTTTCCACTACCATCACCTTCACTCCTATTACTTTCATTAGCTATATTTTATCTTTTTTTGGAAAAAAATACATCCAATTTGGCTGGGAAGCGTGTTAATCTATCGTACTGGCATCCTTAAGACGTTAGTGATTAGCGGTTTCAAGCTCGTTCAAGCTTAGGTACAGATAGACAAAATTTTGTATGCGTCTTTGTATTTTCAACGGTAACCAGACCGCCCATGCTTTCAAGAATTTGCCTTAACACATAAAGGCTAAACCTCGTTCCATTGGTACCGTCTAAAATATCAGGGACAAAAATCTGATCGCCTGCCATAGTCTCCGTATTAGCAGCGTTGTAACTTATTTCGGCGGTAATGGTTGGGTCCGTTTCCCCAATAATAATGGCTAATTCATTGGATCCATGTATTAAAAATTGGTCCATAGCAACGGTTAAAACATTCAAGACCGCCTGGCTGAATTCATGTGGATCACCAAAAGCCATATATTGACCGCGATGTACAAAATTCACCATGATTTTGTGGCGGTAAAGGCAAGGAGAGAAAATCGCCAAAGACTCTTCGATGGCATCGGCAACAGAGAAAGCGGATGAAATTTTATTCGGTTTATACAATTTTCCAAAATCATGAATGGTTTGTGATATTTCGTTGATTTGCAACATGCTTTCTGTAATAAAACGGTCAATGTATTGGTCATTTAATTCCCCGAATTCCAGGGCTTCTCTAATATCTTGAATCAATAGTGACAAGTGATTCAATGTCTGCTGCCATTCTTGGCCATAGCTTTCAACCATTAGACCCATTTGGGCAAGACGGGATTGTTGAATGAAAAATGGATCCAATGTCTTATTTTTCACCAAACCTTTTTGTTGACGGTTTTCGTCGGTTTTTTCTGTTTCCATTTGACCTTCCATATGCTCACTTCCTTTTTAAAAAGCCGGAACAGGCGAAAAGGGGAATAAAGAGCCTAATCCCATGTTCCGATTCATTCTGTGCTGCCAACAATAACACGATTTTTTCCGGCTTGCTTGGCCTCATATAGAGCTTGTTCTGCCCGAAAAACCAAGTCTCGCTTTGACATGCCGGAAGAATAGGCGGCAATGCCCATACTGCAGGTCATCCTGCCTATATGATCAAAGGGGAAATTTTCTATTAATATTCGAAGTGATTCCGCCAGCAGTCTGGTGTCATCGATTTCGGTTTCCGGCAACATCAAAGTAAAGCAATCCCCACCCCAGCGGGCAAAAATATCCTTCTCCTCGATCCGCTGTTGCACGATGGTAGAAAAAATCCTCAAAACGTGGTCACCCACTTCATGGCCGAAACGGGTATTTACCCTGTTAAGATTATCCAAATCCATAACGACTAATGAAAAGGACCGGTTATTGATTTTCATCTTTGATATCGCATCATCTAATATCTCATTGAATTTAAATCGTTTAAACGAGTTTGTTAAATGATCCATTGTGGACATTTGTTGCTTTTTAAATGTTTCCATTTCCCGCTTTGTTTCAATTTGATGAACCGATTGCTGGATGGCATATAAAAAACTCTCTAAATAAATTGGCTTTGGGATGACGTGATTGACGACTTGTTTGTCTAACAATGATTGATAAAACTTTTGGCCGTCGTAAGGGCCAGTAATAATAATCGGTATTTGCCCATTTAACTTCCGTACAGTATGAATCATATCCAGCTCGTAAGGTTGATTCTCATTGAGATCAATAATCAAAAGGTCCGGCTGATATTTTTGAAAAAAGTCAATACCTTCTCTCCCGTCCAGTGCAGCATGTATAGTCGAAAAGCGCCTTCCTAAAACACGCAAAATCTTTTCACGAGAAAACATTTCATCTTCAACATACAAAACGCTAATACGGGAATATGATTGATACAGGGCAGATGGATTGCTTATGGCCATGCTTACACCTCACCATCTTTTGTGGTTGATATGATAAAACCGACCGCTATCTTCCTTTTCCGGCCAGTTAAATTTTAAACTGAAACTGATTTATTTAAATTATAGGGGCTGAACCTCTGCCTTTCAACGGATTCGCCAATGGTTTGAAAAATCGCCTCATTTTTGTAAAAAAAAAGACTATATTTCTACCTGAAATCTTAATAATGAGGCACAAAAAAGAAAACCGGTCCAAAGACCGGTTCCATGTACCATTTATTTTTGTGTCACAGTGTTTCCATTCTGCATCTGTAATGCCGCCCACGCGGATTCACCGGCAAATAGTCTTGTCCAGCTGGCAACACCGGCAAGCTTATTCTTATCCACCAAGCTTGCCCGTTTTGCCAGAGAACTTTCATCCTCAATCCATATTTTGTAGACAGCGTTCTCCTCCGGCGCTGTATATTCCGCATAGTTCTGGCCGCTTTCCTCATCATATGCCGGCTGCACCCCTCTTTCTCCAAGCCATTGTTGAACTTGGTCCATCGAGAGGGCTTTGGATGTTATTTTCGTGGTTCCGTCACTGTTAGTTTGTTCTTTCCAAAGCCTGGAATATAGCGGGACGCCTAGAATTAACTTTCCATTGGGAACCTCAGATAATAACTGTTGCAGATTTTTTTCAACCCAAGGCAGACTGGCCACACTCCCGGCCTCAGCTGAGCTTGCGTTGTGTTCGTCATACGCCATCACAATGAGATAGTCGGCAATGTCGGCGAGCTTGGGTCTTTCATAAAAGGATGACCAATTGTTATTTTCGCCTGCCGCGAAATTGATATCCATCGAGACCATGAGTCCCGCTTCGTGCAGGTATGGCGCTGCTTCCCTCATAAATTGTGTGATCAACTGGCCATCTTCGGGGTAAACATTCTCAATATCAAAATTGATTCCTTGCAATTGATACATCTGACTTAAATATAGCAGTTGCCGGATCATGTTTTTCCTGGTTTCATAGTCTTTAAAAGCTTGGTGGGTCAAATCCGGGTCAAAGGCATTGGAAAACACGCCCCATACTTGGTAACCCCTCGTTTGCGCCCACTGGCTGTATTCTAGTGATGCTAGGTTTTTAATGGATCCATCCGCACCTGCCAAAGAAAACCAAGTAGGGGAAACAACGTTTACGCCAGACATTACGGGTATTTGTGACATATCGGGATATTTCGTGTAAACTGCTTCCCACGTTAAATTGATTGGACCGTTTACAGTTGGCAAGGCAAAGGTTTTCGCAGGCTGGTCGATGGTAATTTCAGTTTTTTTGCCTGGGGTTACATAATTCTTTTTGACATACCCGCTGATGCCTTTGGAATTACGAACCAAATAAAAGTCTTGTTTTTCCCCTTCAATCCTTACCGATTCATTTTTCTTCAGCTGCGCCGTGTAAGGGGACTGCCAGTGGGGCTTGGTCCGGAGTCTTAATTTTTCTTCATTGATCTCTTTGTTTATTACTTTGCCATGGATAAATGATTCACCATCTTTTTCTATCAATATAGCATCAGACTTTTGCAATCTTGTAAATTGAATTGGATATAACGATAGTATGGAATCAATAGCAATGAAGACCTGACCATTTTTACTAATGGTAGGGGACAATTGTAAGGAGACCGGCTCTTCGTTGATAAAATAGGTCAGTGAGTCGGTTGGCATTTGAACCACTTTATCCTTCGTCGTAATGATAACGGAGTTTGACTTTTCATCATAACGGATAGACGAATCGAGATTGTCTTGAATGAATTGAAGCGGCAAATAGATGGATTCGCCCTGCACCTCGGCATTCCCCCGCTGCTTCCCGTTAAAAACAATCGGATGTTCCCCGTTAAAATAAGACTGTTTTTCCTTGGATGCAAAAGGATACAATAACAAGAAAACGGCGGATACGGTCAGTAGAATGCCGCCAATAAGCCCACCTATTACCCACATTTTTGACTTTTTTCGATGTTTGATTTCAATACTTGCCATGTCATTTCGTTCCTCCCCGTTACTATCGTAAGATATCAACAACGAATTGGAAAGGGTAAATTCACATTTTTGTGTAAAATGATATGTCAAGATGATATGGTTTAAAAAGTAAATGGCGTTTTTTGACCAATACATGGTAAAATAGAAACACTGGATTTTATTTTGAAGGAGAATTGTAATATGGTTCAATTGATTTTGATCTTGGTCCTGGCTTATCTTCTTGGTTCCATCCCCTCCGGTTTAATTGTGGGCAAAGCATTCTATAAAATCGATATCCGGGAGCATGGAAGCGGAAACTTAGGAGGAACCAATACTTTCCGGACATTAGGTGTCAAAGCTGGACTAGCTGTGACCTTGGCCGATATCCTGAAAGGGACATTGGCAGCAGCCCTGCCAATTATTTTTTCCGTGGATATTAACCCACTGATTCCAGGTCTACTGGCCGTTTTAGGACACACGTATCCGATTTTTGCCGGTTTCCGAGGCGGCAAAGCCGTTGCCACATCCGGCGGTGTGCTGTTATGGTGCTCGCCCTATTTATTTTTATCCGTATTGATCGGCTTTTTTATTAGTCTTTACATAACCAAATACGTTTCATTGTCATCCATGATTGCCGGTATTATCGCCATCCTTTATGTCGTATTCTCTGGTTTGTTCGCTTCATGGAATATTCCCTTATTAATAGCGGTATTCCTTTTGGCATCCTTTGTCATCTACCGGCACCGGGCCAACATTAAACGAATTATGAATAAAACAGAACCAAAGATAAAGTGGCTATAAAAAAGGAGCTCCCGGAAAATCCGGCGGCTCCCTTTTTTTAGATTTTTAATAATTGAAAAGTTCCTTTTCCTGATCCATCTTTCACATAATCCAACTTTGTATTGTCAAAGTATACTAAGTCTTTTTCATGAATCAGGACCGTCAAATCCCCGAACTCATAGGTAAGGTCCCCTTGTATGATCCGCTCCTCCAGAGACAGATTTAATTTGGGAGCACCTCAGCCAATTCCCATACTTAACCGCAAAAACAGTTTTTCTTCATCAGAAGCTTTCTCCCGCTCCATAATATCCTGCAAGATATGTAAGGCAGGTTCAGTCAGTTTAAACAAGCGCTACACCCCATTTCCAAAAATTTGTCGAATGAGAGGGTACAAATTTCCACATAAATATATTATAGTATGGACAAAGGCAATAAAAATAATTTGCTTAAAACAAGCACTAGGGAGAAGGTATTATGAGAAAATCGATTATTACCTCAATCGCAATAGTACTTGGATGCAGCCTGCTGGCCTATGCCTTACTTACTCAACAATGGACTAAATCGAAACCGCTTCCAAAAGTGTACTCTGCTGAGGTTACAAAGCACCGGCCAATTCAAAAAACGAATCCTGTCACCACCGAAAAAATCACCGTCGGAGCAATCGGGGACATCCTTATTCACAGCCCGGTTTACCAAGACGCCTTCAATGGGTCGCAATATGAATTTGACCAAATGTTCTCGGACGTTAAACCCCTCCTGGAAAAACCTGACCTGCTGACAGCTAATCAGGAAAGCACAATCGGAGGATTGGAACTCGGGCTCTCTGGATATCCGGCCTTTAATAGTCCGCATGAAGTAGCGGATGCTCTCGTCCACACCGGTGTCGATATCGTTTCCACTGCGAACAACCATACGTTGGATAAAGGGGAAAGGGGGGTCCTGTCAGAAACCGCTTACTTAGAAAGCATCGGTCTCCCCCATGTCGGGAGTTTTCAGGATCAACAGGATCAACAGCATTTACGGATCATTGAAAAAAACGGCATTAAACTTGCCTTTTTGTCTTATACATATGGAACAAATGGCATCCCAGTTCCTAAAGGAAAAGACTACCTGGTCAATTTGATAGACAGGGACAAAATGAAAGAAGAAATACACCGCGCCAAAGCTGCCGCGGATGTCGTCGTTATGAGCATCCATTGGGGACTGGAGTACCAACGGGTTCCGTCCGCGGACCAAAAAGAGTTAGCCCAGTTTCTTGCCAATGAAGGGGTGGATATCCTTTTCGGTTCGCATCCCCACGTCCTCCAGCCAATGGAATGGATTAATACCGCTGACGGTCGAAAAACGTTTGTCATTTATTCGTTGGGCAATTTTATCTCAGCCCAATATGGGAATTACAAAGATATCGGAGGACTAGCTACCGTCGATATCACAAAGCGTGTTTCGTCTCAAGGAAGTGCAATTGAACTCTCCAGTCCGGCTTTTTATCCGACATATGTCACAAGCCAAAGATACAAAGATTTTCGTGTTGTGCCACTGGAACAAGCAGGTGGACATGGCTTGAAGAATGCCGAAGCAAAATACGACGAAATTCAACAACACATGTCCCAATGGCTGCACTGATAGCAGCCATACTGACTTGGCCCTTCACAGGAAAGTAAACAAGGCTCACACATCCGTGTCAGCCTTGTTTACTGTTTTTCCAAATATGTTCTAAAAGTCCTTCTTGCCGCAATATTTCTTCCTGTATTTCGCCAATTAAGTCGAAGTGGGAATATCCGTCTTTCCGATGGTCAATCCATTCTTCCTTGAGTCCGTATTGTTTTCCCCATTCCGCCAGCATTTTCAAATCATTGCAGCCGACCTTGGTCACGGTCTTATATCCTGGGAAGCGTTGATCAAGCCAATAATGGGTTAAAAAGGCAATTTCACCTTGGTCTATTTTCCGCTTCCATTCTGTCACATCACGTCTTTTGATGCCAAACGCCAACCTTTTCACCTCATTCAACATTCCATTTTATAAAGGGAGGCACTATTTTTTCTTAATTTCTTCATATTTTTTGAACCACTCCGGAAAAGCCTTCTTGAACGAAGTTGGTCTGAAATTATCCTTCTTCACAATAATATGGGTGGTTTTACCTTCCACGCATACCTCTCCATCCCCATTGATGACGTCATAGCCATAGACGGTTTTAATCCCATCATTGTGCTCAACCCAAGTCTTTACGATTGCTTGGTCACCATATCGCAACGGCTTTTTATAAGTTGCTTGAACATCATAAACCGGTGCATAGTAGCCGCTCTCTTCCATTTCCACATATTTATATCCCAAATCCTCAATCAATCCGGTTCGGCCCAATTCAAAAAACTTCAAGTAATTGGCATGATAGATCACACCCATCATATCGGTATCCGCATAGTAAAGTAAGATTTCTCTCGTTGAAACGTAATATTCTTCCACTCCAACCTTCCTCTCCATCCTGTTTATGAAAATTACATTTTGTTGATTACAGCCTGTACATCCGCTTCTTCCAGTATAACGGCACTCTCATCCAAGTGCTCCGAGACGTCTTGGTTCATTAATCTTGTCGCTTGTGCCTGAATCATCTCATCCACCATGTTGGTGGCGAACCGGCCATTTCCCGTTGGTTCATCTTGTTTTAACATATCAAGAAGCAGTTGCTTGGCACCTTCTGTCAGGCTGTACTGGAAACGCCCAGCATAGGATTCTATAATCGCAAGCATTTCTTCAGGCGAATAATCCGGAAAATAGAAAAACTTTTTAAATCGGGAGCGTAGACCTGGATTGCTTTCCAACAGCTGGTCCATTTCATTAGGATATCCAGCCAATATCACCACCAAGTTTTCATTATGCTTGGTCATTTCATCGACAAGCGTGTCGATGACTTCTTTACCGTAATCACCTGCACTATGGCTTAACAAGGAATACGCTTCGTCAATAAACAAAACGCCACCCAGCGCTTCCTTTATTTTTTGTTTCGTTTTTCCCGCCGTTTGGCCCACATAGCCTGCCACGAAATCAGCCCTGCTCGAAACAATCAAATGCCCCCGTTTTAAAATCCCGCATTCTTTTAATAGCTCCGCATAGATTTTCGCAACGGTGGTTTTTCCGGTTCCAGGCCTTCCGGTAAAAACAGAATGAAGCTGAATCGGCACGGCTGGCAGACCTTTATTTCTTCTAAACTGCTGCATTTTCACGAATGAAAACAACGACCGCATTTCCGCTTTCAAAGATTCCAGCCCAATTAAACGGTCAAGCTGTTCATGCGGACTCATTTCTTTTTTCTCCAGCTCTTGAACAAAATCATCATGATCCAAGACCATGAATTTTAAAATATCATCCTCGTCCTGATGGTCAGAGCCTTTCTTAAAGATGGCATCCAACACAATATTGCGAACGGTCCTGGCATTGCCGAATGTTTCGTCTACCCGCTCCTGCTCAATCCGATGGACGAGCTCTTTTTTCGCCGCGTCCGTTAAAAAATAATCATTCTCGGCTGCGGCTTTTTCAGCGATCAGGATTAATTCTTCATTAGAATAGTTGGGTAAATGGATCAAGTTTGATTGGGGAAACCGGCTGCGCAAACCAGGGTTAGCATCGAGAAACGACCGCATTTCCTCAGGGTACCCTGCTAAAATTACAGCAAACTTTCCGCCATACTCTTTACCGGTCATTAAGGAAACAAGCGTATCAATGGCTGCTTGTCCATAATCGTTGCCCGTTTGGCCCTCTCGCTTTAAACTGTAGGCTTCATCAATGAACAAAACGCCGCCGATAGATCGTTCTACAATACTCCGAACATTTTCTTCCGTTTGTCCCATAAACGAACCGACCAGCTGGGCCCGGTTTGTCTCAACGACCTCCTCCCGCGGCAAAACGCCCAATTCATGATAAATTTTCGCGAGCAGCCGGGCCAGTGTCGTTTTTCCGGTACCGGGATTACCGGTCAAAACCATGTTGAGGCTGAGCTCATCTTTATTCTTGAGGCCCATCTTTTTTCGATGCTTTTGGTATTTTAAAAAGCGATAATAATCGTTTACCCGTTTTTTAACCGACTCGATCCCAATCAACTCGTGCAACTGTTCCAGTGCGTTTTGGGCCGAAGGAGCGGGCTCTTCTTCTTGAAGGAATAATTGTTCCCATTTGTTTCTTATTTCTTCTACTTTCGCTAAATGCTGTTTTAAATCCTCCACATATGCAGCTGTATGAAACACCCCAATAATCGATTCCTCATAATCCTCGGAGGCCTTTAATAATTTTCCTGTTTCTTCAATGGCAGTAGCGAGCAACTCATATAGTTGTTGATATTGCTGGAAAACATCTTTCCCAATCATACCGGACGCCATGTCGCGTTTATGCTGCAGGTCAGAAAACCGTTCATCGGCCTCAGATAAAAAGCTTTGGCAGATTTCGATATACTGCTCCGCCACTTTCTTTTTGGCCGAACGATTGTCCGTTTCCCTAATTGGCGGGAAAGACAGCTGGCTCATTACATCTTTGAGCTTTTTCCATTCCACGCCAATCGTGAACTCCATGGCCCATTGGTTAGCGGGATTAAGCTTTAACGATTTTTCCACTAAGGCTCCAGCTAAAGTGTCTTCTTTATTACGGCCTAGTCTAGAACGGGCAGCTAAGGTTAAAAACTGGGATAAGAGAACTGGGTCTGTTTCCTGACTGACAGCTGCTATTAGTGCACTCTCTTCTTGAATAACACCGGTTTGGGCAAGTTCCTTTTCCCAGCTGTTTAGTTGCTGCTTATACTCATCCATTTGGTTTTTTTGCCGATTTGCATTCAAATTCATCACATCTCTACATTAAAGTTTCTCCCCTATCTTACCATAGGACCCCAAGTTTAAAAAAATAAGAGGCTTTAAAGGCAGAAAAAAGGACCACTCCTCTTGGAATTGGTCCTTCAAAAGTATTATTGCTGTGAATCGTGGGCTTCGTCTTTAATTTCGGAGCGGAATGACGCAATGCTTTCCCGTCTGCGCTCATTTTTTGCTTGAATCTCTTGACGCTGTGTTTCGCTGTCAGTAAAGCGAAGGGATTCTTCAGCCGCCTCCATATTCTCAATCGTATTATGAACCATAGCCTGGAGCTTTTCGACGTTGTCACTACGATCATCGGGATTAGGTTTATTGTTGTAGGTCATTGGTAGTCCTCCTTTAGTGGTGTGTTTGGTACAGATATAGTTTGTAACGGCAGAATGAAAATATTACACCATTTTAGAGGCAAAGAACCAAAAAAGACCAGCCAGCCTATATGCCAGCAGGTCTTTTTGCCAAATTATTCACCTTTTGTTTGGATGACTTGCGCGTGGTCACCTGACGTATCGTTCATTTTCTTTCCTTTATTTCCGGAGAACCCGCGTGGCTGGGTTCCCAAATGTTCAGGCACGTGGTGCTTAGAATCTCGTTTTGGATTACTCATCATGATCCCCCCTTACTTACATTTTACCCTGTTGGCCGGGAACCATGATTGGAAAACTTTTATGTTACTCCGCCTTGCCGAGTCGCTTGGCTTCAATGCGTTGTTCAATTTTTTCCAACGCCGCACTGTCTTTTAAAAGTGCAGATTTATTTTCAGAAACGAGTTCTGCAAAAGAACGTTTTCTTGGCTTTCTCATTTGTATTCACCATCCTTATTGACCATTGTAACAGTAATTATGTCCGGAAACCCTTTCAATTATTACAACTTTTTGAAAATTTAAGCGTTTTTTAGTTCTTTTTACACAGAAAAAGACGTTGAATATCCAACGTCTTTCCTAGATTATTTTAATTTACCCGCAAATGCCCTCATTTGTTCTAACGTCATGGCACCGGAGAATTTATTTTGAATAATTCCTTTGCTATCAATAAAGTAGCTTGTCGGAATGGATAATACCTTGTACTTACCGTTTACAGTGTCTTCCGTATCGAGAAGAATGGGAAATGTAAGTTTATTTTCATCCACAAAACCTTGAACATCGTACTGAGGGTCAATGTTGATGGCTAAAATCGTGATGTCATCACCCACCTCTTGATGGAATTTTTCCATATCTGGCATTTCCGCTTTACAAGGAGGGCACCATGTCGCCCAAAAGTTAATCATGACTTTTTTCCCTTTTAAATCGGAAAGTTTAACCGTTTCACCAGTCAACGTCTTTAATTCAAAATCAGGCGCTTTATCTTTAATGGCCAAACCTTCTTCAGCAGCTGTCGCTGTACTCGCGGTTTCGGGTGTTTTTGTATCTTTATTCACAGCTTGTACAATTGCCACCGTCAGTAAACCAATCAAAAGAACTGCGGCAATCACTTTTTTCATCATCCCGAATCACTCCTTCACTCTTTTTCCGCTATATAGAATTTTACACTATTATCTCTATCAGAATAAAGCTTGATTGTTGCCTATTTTGTGAATAATAATTGAGAGCAGGCCATATACCTGCTCCCCTGACTCAACCGATGATCAATTTTTTCTGCTTTAGGAGCTGGTTAAATTCAGAATCAAGGGTAATGTATTTCGGGTCACTGGGGTCCATAAGTGATAGCTCGCCTAATATTGCTGCAATCCGGTTTTCAATAATCATTAACGATTCTTTTTTTTCATCTTTAGTTGGAGTATCACTCTTAGTATAATACTCTTCCGCGGTCATTTCGAGACGTTTAATTTGCTGCTGTTCAAATACCAGCAATCGGTTGCAGAGTTTTGTTAAAAAGTAATAATCGTGGGAAACCGTGATAATCGTTCCATTGTATTCAGCCAAAGTAGTTTCAAGCTGTTCCCTGCTGGGCAAATCAAGATGATTCGTTGGTTCGTCCAGTATAAGTACATCATAGTCTTTCATGAGAATGTCAGCTAGTTTGACCCGTGTTCGTTCACCAAGACTTAACCTTTCGATTGGCTTTATTATTTTCGGTTCCTTTAGGCCCAGATTAGCTAAGATGGTTCTTGCCTTAAACAGACTTTCCCTGTCGGTTAATCCTATTGTCTCAAGGGCATTTTTATCGGCAGGCAAATCTTTAACATCCTGGCTTAAATAAGCGATTTTTAACGTTTCACTCCGCCATAGGGTACCATCAGAAGGAACTTCTTCACCGAGGATCATTTTAATAAGTGTGGTTTTACCGCAGCCATTCTCACCCAATAAACCGATCCGTTCACCATGATTCACATAAAAGTTGGAAGATTGAAATAGCGGCCTGCCGGGAAAGCTCTTTGAAAGCTGACTAGCTTCCAAAATTCGTTTTCCTCTTTTTCCATGGTTTTCAAATTCAAATCTTACCTTTACTTCATCTCCCGGCTTTTCAATTTTATTTTTTGTTAACTCGTTTTCTAGCCGTTTCATTTTTGATTTCACTTGGTTATCTAACTTTTTGGCTTTCACACGATGGTATTCTTTAAAGCCTTCCGGTCGTTTGGTTGGGCCACTGCCCTTTTTGGTTGAGTCACGATGGGCTTTTTCTGACCAAGACTTTAGCTGTTGCATTTGCTTTTCAATTTTATCAATTTGCCGCTGTTGTACCTGGTATTGATGTGATTGGCTTTCGATTTGTTTCTGTTTTTCTTCCTTATATTTGCTGTAATTTCCGTTAAAAAATTTCATTTTACCGTTCTCCAGTTCGAAGATGCGATTCACTGTCTGATCAAGAAAATGGCGGTCATGTGAGATGATCAAAACCGGGCCGTTAAATTTCTTCAATTCCTTTACCAGCCACTGCAGTCCTTGATAATCCATGTGATTCGTTGGTTCGTCCAAGATAAGGAAGTCTGGCTTAGATGCCCACACCATCGATAAGGCGAGTTTCAGCTTTTCACCGCCGCTTAAGTGAGCCAGCCTTTGCTCCTCCCACTCTTTTACCTTACTAAGGCCCAATTGACTGGCAATTTGGTACATTTCGTGATTGGGAGCAACCGTCAGTGATTTTTCAAAATCATTGACCTCATAATCAATCGATTGGGACAAATAGCCGATTTTCAATTGGTCTGATTTCTCAATCGTCCCCTTATCCGGAACGATTTTTCCAAACAGAATATTGGCAAGTGTTGTTTTTCCGGTTCCGTTGTATCCGACCAGACCAATCCGCTCACCGGTTTTAATTTCGAATTCGATATGGTCGATCACTTTATTTAACTCAAAGCCTTTTACTAAATCTTTAACATTTATGATTGTTTTTGTAAGCATAAAAAAACCCCTTCAAGTCACCTGAAGAGAGTTATGTCATAATATCCTATATAAAAGCATCAGCAAATAAACCATAAAGATTTATAAGAAATGATTTATAACGATAGGGACATATAAAAGGACATACTAATCCTATTCTTCAGGTTCACATTTTCGTCCATTTCGAATCTGTTCTGAAAAATAAAGATTATAATTTCATTGGCCCTTTGTTCATTCCTTTTCGTTAAGATACTTCTATAGTAAAGAAAATCAATACATATTGTCAATGGGTTTCCTGTGAAAAGAAAAACACCATGCCCTAAAAGGACATGGTGTCTTTTAAGCTATTAAGCTTGTAATTTCTCACGAAGAACCATTTGCAGGATTCCGCCGTGACGGTAGTAATCAATTTCCACTTCGGAGTCAAAACGAACAAGAACTTCAAACTCTTTCTTGCTGCCAGCTTCGTCAGTAGCAGTAACTTTTACAAGGTCACGAGGTTTTACATTTTCATCTACTTGTACTTCGAAAGTTTCTTTACCCGTTAAACCAAGTGTTTCAGCGCTGTCGCCTTCTTTGAATTGAAGTGGAAGCACACCCATTAACACGAGATTAGAACGGTGAATCCGCTCAAAGCTTTCAGCAAGGACAGTCTTAATGCCAAGAAGGTTTGTACCCTTAGCTGCCCAGTCACGTGAAGATCCCATTCCGTAATCCTTACCAGCAACGACCATTAAACCAGTGCCATCTGCTTTGTACTTCATGCAAGCATCGTAGATGGAAGTCACTTCGCCTGTTGGCCAGTAAGTGGTGAAGCCGCCTTCTGTGCCAGGGGCGATTTGGTTACGGATACGAATGTTTGCAAATGTTCCGCGCATCATGACTTCATGGTTACCACGGCGAGAACCATAAGAGTTAAAGTCGCGAGGCTGTACGCCTTTTTCTAATAAATACTTACCAGCTGGAGTATTTTTACCGATTGCTCCTGCAGGTGAGATATGGTCAGTTGTAACAGAATCGCCAAACTTACCAACTACACGAAGGCCTGTTAATGGTTCTACAGTACCTGGTTCAGGTGATAAGCCTTCAAAGAATGGCGGGTTCGCAATGTAGGTAGAATCTTCATCCCATGCATATAATGGCTCATTGCTAGTTTTGATTTCGTTCCAACGCTCGTTGTCAGCGAACACGTTTTCGTATTCTCTACGGAACAATTCTGGTGTAACGGTGCGTTTTACAACATCGTTTACTTCAGCCGTTGATGGCCAGATATCTTTGAAGAATACATCGTTGCCATCTTTATCTTTACCGATTGCTTCAGCAGCAAAGTCGATGTTTACAGTTCCCGCGAGGGCGTAAGCAACAACTAATGGTGGTGAAGCTAGGTAGTTAGCTTTTACAAGCGGATGAATACGTCCTTCAAAGTTACGGTTACCGGAAAGAACAGATGTAACTAAAAGATCGTTTTCCGCAATTGTTTTTTCAATTTCTTCTTTTAATGGACCAGAGTTACCGATACAAGTTGTACAACCATAACCAACTAAGTTGAAGCCAATTTGCTCAAGGTATGGCAGCAAACCAGAATCACGAAGGTATCCAGTTACCACCTTAGAACCAGGAGCTAAAGAAGTTTTTACGAATTTAGGAACTTCCATTCCTAATTCAACTGCTTTTTTCGCAACAAGTCCTGCACCAACTAGAACATATGGGTTAGATGTATTCGTACAGCTTGTAATCGAAGCAATGGCAACGGCACCCGTTTTAATGGTAGTTTCATCACCATTATTAAATTTAACCACTGCAGACTTTTCAAGCTCATCCGCTTGTAAACCGAAGCCTTGATTTCCTTGTGGAGCAGAAACAGCTTTCACGAATTCTTCTTTCATTTTGGAAAGAGGAATTAAGTCTTGAGGCCGTTTAGGACCAGAAAGGTTAGCTTCGATTTCTGCAAGGTCAATTTCAATGACATCTGTGTAAACAGGCTCAAAAGAAGGGTCAAAGAACAATCCGTTAGCTTTGCAATAAGCTTCAACGACGTTCACTTGCTCTTCGTCGCGTCCTGTTAAACGCAAGTAGTTTAAGGATTCATCATCAATCGCGAAGAATCCGCAAGTTGCACCGTATTCAGGCGCCATATTGGCAATCGTTGCACGGTCTGCAAGCGGCAGTGAAGGCACACCAGGACCGAAATATTCAACAAATTTTCCTACTACACCATGTTTACGAAGAACTTGGGTTACTTTTAATGCAAGGTCGGTAGCAGTTGCTCCATTTGGAAGTTCACCCGTTAACTTAACCCCCACTACTTCCGGCACTGGGAAATAGGATGGCTGTCCAAGCATTCCTGCTTCTGCTTCGATACCGCCAACGCCCCAGCCAAGTACGCCAAGCCCATTCACCATTGTCGTATGGGAGTCAGTTCCAACTAATGAATCAGGAAACGTTTCTAGTTCTCCATCAACCTCTTCAACATGTACAACATCAGCCAAGAACTCAAGGTTTACCTGGTGAACGATACCTGTTGCCGGCGGAACAGCACGATAGTTGTTAAATGCTTTTTGTGCCCAGTTTAAAAACTGATAGCGCTCAGCATTCCGTTCAAATTCAAGATCCATGTTTACTCTCAAAGAGTCTGCTGATCCATAGGCATCAACCTGTACAGAGTGGTCGATGACCAAGTCTACTGTTTTTTCAGGATTGATTTTATCCGGATCTCCGCCTAAGTCTGACATTGCTTTTCTTAAACTAGCAAGGTCAACAACTACAGGCACCCCTGTGAAGTCTTGAAGAATAACACGAGATGGCTTGAATGGAACATCCACTTCTTTCAGCTCGTCTGTACCCCATTTTGCTAAGTTTTCAACATGCTCTTTCGCAATAACACGGCCATCATATTGGCGCAGCACGGATTCAAGCAATACCTTAACAGAGTAGGGCAATTTAGACACTTGACCAACTCCGGCCTCTTCCAATGCACTTAAACGGTAGTAGTTGTAACGCTTGCCGTTTGCTTCAAATGAAGCACGCGCATTAAACACATCATTTTTCACCATGTTCTTTCCCCCTTATTCGCATACATAAACTAAAATGAAAAGTTTGAAAATTCCCATTCGGCAAAACTTTTCTCACAACTCATATCTTAATACAAGCGATTACATAAGTAAATAACAAGAAAGTTATTGTGTTTGATAAGTTTTTCTTATTCAATTTATGTAATTTGTTCGGAATATTTAGAAAACACAATAAACTTCTGGGATTCTGTGAGTTTGATTTGCCCTGGGGATATTCTCTATTATTATGGCAAAAAAACTTCTATTTGTCATTTATTTCGCATGAATGGAAATAGTAAAAATATTAGGAGGTGAATGGAATGGCAAAAGGGAAGGCGAATCATGTACGTCCTGGGATGAATGCGGCCAAGGCCCAAGGCAAAGGCGCTGGTTTTAATGAAGAAATGGGTATGGAACCTTTGACAGAAATGGAAAAACGGAACAATAAAAAACGGAAGAAAAATCAATAGAAAAAAACAAAAGAAAAAAGCGGGTTTTCCGCTTTTTTCAAACATGTTTTCCATTATTCATCCATATTGACTTCAGCCACGATATTCTGCAGATCACTCTGGAACCTTTCTAGCTGAGCTCTTTGGGTTTCGGAAGCCACTTCAAGCGCATTCTCGATTTGCTGATAAGCCTCATTTACCTCGTCTTTTAGATGTTTTAGCTGATGCCCGTAATTGGCGCTGTCGCTGACGATGGTTTCATATAAGCCCTGTGCGTTTTCATATCCTTGCTGGGCTGCTTGAAAAGCCTCTTGTTTATTTTTATTATATGGATTTCTTTGCATTGTTGCTTCTCCCTTCGTGTTGTTACCCTTTAAATTGCTCGAGACCCCAAAAAAATATTCAGCATAAAATGACATAATGATTCCATCCTAAGCAATGAGGAGGGATACAAATGACCAACAAAAACGATGGGGCGGATATGCGCAAAAACGCTCCAAAACAATCCGGCCAACCCGAGCCGTTAAGTGGTTCCCACAAAGTGAAAAACCGTAACCACACCCGCCAAAAAAGCAAATCTCATCATGATATGTAAAGAAAAGGGCTGGCTCCATTAGGGCCAGCCTCTTTATCCTATTATTCAATCGTAACTAAAGCGGACAACAAGATTAATTCTTCGTCTGCTGAAACGGTTCTTAAATCAATAATAAATACATCTTTTTGAATTCTACCGACAATGGCTGGATCATTTTCGGTTCGTAATTTTCTCCCCAGCTGCTCTGCAGATAATGTACGATGTGTCAAGGCAATAACGACAGAAGGAAGTTCCACGTCCGGCATCGTCCCTCCGCCAACCTGGCTTTTATCGTGAAAAATGGATGCTTGATAACGGTCTGACATTTGTAATAATTTTGTAACAAACCTTTTGGCTCTACCGTCTAATTCTGTAGGAGCAATCAATAAATCACGTACGGTGGGGATATTATGTATGGCCTTCCCGCCGCGGGCATAATCTATTAATGTACCCTCCAGTGCAGCAAGAGTCATTTTATCTACCCGCACGACCCTGGCCAATTGGTGTTTCTTTAAACGGTCGATAATCGTTTTCTTTCCGGCGATGATCCCCGCTTGAGGACCACCCAGCAGTTTATCGCCGCTAAAGGTAACAACATCGGCCCCCATATCAAGCACCTCTTTTACCACCGGCTCCTCGCCAATACCGTGTTTTCGGAAATCGAACAACGCACCGCTGCCGAGGTCCTCATAGAAAATTAGACCTTCCTGGCTTCGTGTCAGCTGTATAAGCTCCTCCGTTGCAACCGTTTCGGTAAAACCAATCACCTTGAAATTACTGGTATGGACTTTCATGATGATTCCTGTTTCAGGGGACAGGGCTTTTTCGTAATCATACAAATGAGTTTTATTTGTTGTGCCAACCTCAACCAGTTGAGCGCCGCTTTCTTCCATTATGGAAGAAATTCGGAAAGAGCCCCCGATTTCAACCAACTGGCCCCTGGACACAATGACTTCTTTATTTTCCGCCAATGCCCTTAGTACAAGGTAAACAGCGGCAGCGTTATTATTCACCACCATGACCGCTTCCGCACCTGTAATTTCTTTAAGAAGGCCTTCGATGTGGCTATGGCGTGATCCCCTTTCACCTTCCGATAATTGATACTCAAGATTGGAATAATTTCGTGCCGTCTCGACAACATGTTGGATAGCGGTTTCACTTAACCGCGCCCGGCCTAGATTGGTGTGCAAAATGGTGCCTGTTGCGTTTATGACTCGTTTCAATGTATAGGAAAACTGTTTATTGACTCGGGTTTTTAAGTGTTGAAAAATTTCATCCGTAAATTTGGCAGTTCCGGGGATGGCCCCTTCCCACTCATTTTTCATGATGGAGGTTCTAATGTTATCGATCACTTCTTTAAGTTGTTTCGTTAATGAGGCGGCCTCTAACTCGGTTTCCTCCAAAAGTGATAAAAATTGTCCATGATGTTGAAGCACATGGATGGGGGGTATCGCACGCAAACTTTTTTTCACATTTAAAACTCCTTCACATATCCTTGAATAGGCCTATTATATCACTTTTTACACCTTTTTTTACCGCCTGAATAGAATGATACAAGCAAGGGGGAAAACGGATATGAAAAAGAAAAAACTTCAGCCCCATCTGTCTGTTAATACTGAGCAGCAGATGGAACAATTTCTAAAAGACTATTTTCTGGACCCTTCCACCTCACTGGCTGATCATCATCAGTTTAGAATCGATATATATGAAACAGACACAGATTGGATTGTGGAAGCTTCCATGAACGAATTATTGAGCTCGGAAATAACGGTAAGGATAGTGAATAACCGATTGACTATCAACGCCCAAAAACATTCTTACAGAAAACCATCGCCGTTTCCACTGCTTACCCGAACGATTGATTTCCCCTTTCCGATCATCTACAATTGTGTAACAGCGGCGTTTCAAAATGGCATACTGGAAATATTTATATCTAAATCGGAGGCTGGACCAGGAAAAAACCGATATATTACTTTGCCTTAGCGCTTTTTTTATTTTGTTAGTTTACATAATAATATTATTGATAATAAAAAGGCCTCATACCGATTGGTACGAGGGTGTAGTTCTTATTTTTGGGATATGACTTGGATGACGTCTTCAGTATCAGGAAATACACCTGTATCCAGTTTGGAATAAATTTTTTCACCGTTTAAGGTTACTTCGAATGCACCACCTGAAACTGGGATTAGTTCCATTTTGGCAATATCCCGTCTAAAATGGGTAAACAATTCTTCCGCGAAACTCGCGGCTTTTGGCGCATAGTTTCATTGCATGCAAAATTCAACGACAATATGATAGTTTTTCATTTTGGTCCCCCTATTGTTGAAATATTTAGGTAGTAGAAATATTTTACCCGGACTAATAGTATTCCGCAAATCTTTTGCACTTATCGTGCGGTTTCAAATGGAAAGAGGTATACTAGTGAAATGGAGGTGAGCATAGTGAGTGAACAAGAAAAAATCCGCTTGACTTCGATGTCCACTAAAGCCGGCTGAGGCTGCAAAATTGGTCCTGAAGACCTGACGCAAGTTTTGCGTCTTGTACCAAAACAAGATCCTGTGCCAGAGTTGATTGTAGGAAACGAAACGAGTGACGATGCAGGTGTTTATAAATTAACCGATTCAATCGCCCTGATTCAAACGGTCGATTATTTTACTCCCATTGTGGACGACCCATATATGTTTGGCCAAATTGCGGCGGCAAATTCTTTAAGTGATGTCTACGCAATGGGCGGTGAGCCCAAAACTGTCATGAATATTGTCGGCTTTCCGATTAAAAAATTGGGGGCACAGGTGCTTGGAGATATCATGCGCGGTGCGGCCGATAAAGTAAAAGAAGCGGGCGCCATTACAGTTGGCGGCCATTCAGTTGATGACCAGGAACCAAAGTTTGGGTTATCGGTAACCGGGCTGGTCCATCCTGATAAAGTTTGGAAAAATGTCGGCGCCAAACCAGGTGATGTTCTGATTTTAACGAAACCGATCGGCGTGGGAATTATGACCACCGGGATCAAGCGCGGTGCGGTTACAGCCGAACAGGAAAGAATTGTAACCGAAACGATGGCTATGCTAAATAAAACGGCCGCTGAGGTGCTAACCAACTACCAACCACATTCTGTTACCGATGTGACTGGATTTGGTTTACTGGGACACGGAAGTGAAATGGCCCGCGGCAGTGAAGTTAGTTTTGATATTTCCCTTTCTCAAGTACCGATTCTTGATGGTGCGGTAGATTTAGCGAAAGCTGGCGTGGTTCCTGGCGGTTCTAAATCAAATCATAAATGGCTGAGCGAAGATGTCGTTTATGGAGATATCCTTCCCGAGGAACAGCTTGTGCTTTGCGACGCGGTTACGTCCGGAGGCCTATTGGTCTCGATCAGTGAAGAGGAAGCAAACAGTTGTGTTGAAGCATTGCATTCAAGGGGTATATCTGTTGCATCCATCATTGGCCGGGTAACCGAGAAAAAAGACAAACTGATATATGTCACAAGATAACAGCGGAGCGAATTGCAGCTTCGCTGTTTTTTTAATGTTTGCACTTGTTCATCGCCCTTAATGAGGACAAGAAGCAACCAAATCTTAAAGAATTTGTCCTCATCGCGGCTTCATGAAGACAAAAAGTAAGCAATCCTTTAATGTTCTGTCTTCATGACTGCCTTATGAGGACAAAAAGCAAGTAATACTTTAAGTTTTTGTCCTCATGAATGTTTCTTCTTTAGGTTAACGTTCAGTGACCGGCAACTCTATTCTTGTGGATCTTCCGTCACCGAGGGTCCTAATCAGAGACCGCACCCTCCCCTTTCTCCCGTCTCAGGGGCACTAATAGGCACCCTTATTTATACTGATAATGGAAAAATCCCAAGCCATTATGGCTTGGGAATCTCTAAATTAAGCTTTTGCCGTAGTTTGATGATCATATCCTCCGTCATCTTATCTAAATCAAACTGATAACGAAACCCCCACTCCTGCATAGCAGCCGAAGCATCAATCGAATTGGGCCAACTTTCTGCTATCTGTTGGCGGCAAGAGTCCACCTCATAATCCAGTTCGAAATCAGGAATATGCTTCCTGATACTTACCGCAATTCCTTCTGGATCCAAACTCATCGCTGTCACATTAAACGAATTGCGATGAACCAGACGGGACGGATCCGCTTCCATTAAATCGATAATCGCGGTCAAGGCATCCGGCATATACATCATATCCATGAAGGTCCCTTTCGCAATATAGGAGGTATATTTTTTCGCCTGAACCGCTTTATAATAGATGTCCACTGCATAATCAGTGGTGCCTCCCCCAGGCTCCGTGACATAGGAGATTAATCCAGGGAACCTCAATCCTCGTGTATCCACACCATACTTATAAAAATAGTAATCTGCTAAAAGCTCACCCGCTACCTTATTGACCCCATACATGGTCGTTGGCCGCATAATCGTATCCTGCGGGGTATTATCCTTAGGAGTGGACGGGCCAAAGGCGCCAATGGAGCTGGGAGTGAAAAATTGGGCTTTCAATTCTTTTGCCGTTTCCAGCGCGTTTAACAAACCGCCCATATTCAGATTCCAAGCAAACACCGGCATGGCTTCTGCCGATGCAGATAAAATCGCCGCCAAATGCATTATGCAGTCTGCTTTATGCTTCGATGCCGTTTCTAGAAGCTGCTTAAAATCGGTCACATCCACGATTTCAAATGGACCACTTTGGACAACATTACTGTCGTTCTTTTTAATATCTGTAGCAATTATGTTAGAAGAACCATAGATGTCTCTCAGCTTTAGAGTAAGTTCGGAACCGATTTGGCCAAGAGCCCCCGTAACTAAAATACGTTTCATCGTTACCTCCCCCCTCTTATATTAAATAACACCCATTTCCTTGCCGATTTTTTCATAAATAGAAATGGCTTTATCAAGCATTTCTTTCGTATGGGCGGCAGTTGGCATGTTGCGCACCCTTCCTGTACCGCGCGGGACGGTCGGGAACACAATCGCTTTCGCGTAGACCCCTTCTTCAATTAAGCGCTTGCTGAATTGCTGTGATAGTGTTTCTTCCCCGATTAGGCACGGAGTGATTGGCGTTTGGCTGTTCCCTATATTAAATCGTAATTTCTTTAATCCTTGTTTCAGATAGGTTCCGTTTTCCCAAAGCCGCTCATTTAATTCCGTGCTCTCCATTAAAACTTCAATCGATCGGATACATGCGGCCACATCAGCCGGTGTTAACGATGTTGAAAACAGGAATGGGCGGCTTCGTACTTTCAGCCAGTCAATCAAGTTTTGCTTTCCGGCCACATAGCCGCCGACTACACCGATGGCTTTTGATAATGTCCCGATTTGAAAATCAATTTTATCCGAAAGGCCGAAGTGTTTTACCGTTCCTGCTCCATCTCCCAGCACACCGGAGCCATGGGCATCATCGACATATGTAATCAGGTCGAATTCTTCGGCAATTTTAACGATTTCAGGCAGCAAGGCAATATCCCCATCCATGGAAAACACACCATCGGTAATCACCATTACCTTATTGTATTGGCCAGACTCGGTCACTTCCTTTGCCTTAGCCCTTAGGTGGTTCATATCCGAGTGGTTGAAGCGGATAATTTTAGCTCGTGAAAGCCGGCATCCGTCGATAATCGAGGCGTGGTTTAATTCATCCGATAAAATCGCATCGTTTTGGTCCATAACAGCTGAAATCGCCGCCATATTGCAATTGAACCCGGATTGGTAAGCAATAGCCGCCTCGGTATGTTTAAACTCCGCCAATTTTTTTTCTAATTCCACATGCAGCTTAAGCGTGCCATTGATGGTCCGTACAGCTCCCGCCCCAACGCCATACTTCTGAATAGCCTCCGCGGCAGCTTCTTTCAACCGCCCATCGGTTGCCAAACCTAGATAATTATTAGAGGATAGATTGATTAGTTCCTTACCATTGATTCTGATGATGGGACCGTTAGGACTTTCAAGCGGATCGATAACATTATAGAGACCTTTCCCCTTCAGGTCTTCGAGGTTTTCATTTAAAAATTGCTCAAGCATTTTACTGGACACTTGGATTCCCCCCTAATTAAGCTTCAAATGTTTTACGTTCAGAAAACACAATTGTCTCCTTGAGGAAGACACTTGCAACCGTAGCCAACCGTATTATACAAACATTACTTATAATATACTGTATCATAAATTATCTAATGTGTTCATGTCCCGTGGACATTATTTTTATATTTTATGGGTAGGATTAGGCATCTAGTTCCATTGAAAAAATTCCTTTTGGAAAGGTTTCCATATCCGAACGATATTAAAAAAATTTTTTATTTCATTCGGATTTTAATAAAAAAGACTTGAATTACTTTGTCTTCATGATATAATTTGGTTAAGTTAAAAAGGTATCACTCATATAATCGCGGGAATAGGGCCCGCAAGTTTCTACCGGATTGCCGTAAACAATCTGACTATGAGTGGGTAATGAGGGATTCCGCTTTTCACTATTGCGGTCTTCTACTTTATTCCTTATGGACGTCAAGCCCAAAGGTCATTGCCTCACTCAAACCGTGAGCGATAACCTTTGGGCTTTTTATTGTTTAAGGAGGCTGTTTTATGAAGTTATTAGAAGACAGAATTAAGAAAGATGGCGTAGTCCTATCAGAACATGTGTTAAAGGTGGATTCCTTTTTAAATCACCAAATGGATCCCGTCCTCATGCAGGAAATCGGCAAAGAGTTTGCTAGCCTATTTTCCGAAGATGGAATTACCAAAATTGTCACGATTGAATCCTCTGGCATTGCTCCTGCCATCATGGCCGGATTATATCTGAATGTTCCGGTTGTCTTTGCTAGAAAAAGAAAACCACTGACGCTGACAGAGGATTTATTATCGGCTACGGTCCATTCTTTTACAAAAAACGAGACCAACGAAATTTCCCTTTCGAAAAAATATTTATCCGGACTAGATCGGGTACTGATTATCGATGACTTTTTAGCCAATGGCCAAGCTGCTTTAGGCCTGATTCAATTGGTGCAGCAAGCGGGCGCCAATGTGGCCGGTATAGGGATTGTTATCGAAAAGTCATTCCAGCAAGGGTCAGAGAAACTGAAAGAAATGGGAATTCGCGTGGAATCGTTAGCCCGTATTCAGTCCCTGGAAAACGGAAACGTAACTTTTATAAATGAAAAAGTGGAGGAATACGTGAGATGAAACTGCACCCAATGAAAATTGCCTCATTAGGAATACAGCATGTGTTAGCAATGTATGCCGGAGCAGTTATTGTTCCGTTGATTATTGGCGGAGCACTTGGTTTATCCAATGAACAACTTGCCTACTTGGTTTCTTTAGATATCTTAACGAGTGGTATTGCGACATTGCTTCAAGTGTGGCAAAACCGATACTTTGGCATTGGCCTTCCGATTGTTTTAGGCTGTACTTTTACGGCAGTTGGCCCGATTATTGCCATTGGCGGAAAATATGGACTTTCAGCCGTTTACGGATCCATTTTGGTGTCCGGAATCGTCGTTATGCTCATTGCAAGATATTTCGGAAAGCTAGTCCGCTTCTTCCCACCTGTTGTGACGGGTTCTGTAGTAACGATTATTGGAACAACTTTAATCCCTGTTGCCATGAATAATGTGGGAGGCGGACAAGGAAGCCCCGATTTTGGTTCGATTTCCAATATTGCGCTGGCGTTTGGAACACTTATTTTTATTATTATCCTCTACCGATTCACTACAGGATTTATTCGTGCCATTTCGATTTTGTTGGGATTAATCGGCGGAACCATTGCCGCTGCCATTATGGGAAAGGTTGATTTTGCAGCGGTAGGCGATGCTTCATGGTTCCATATGGTAAGGCCATTGCATTTTGCTGCACCATCCTTTGAAATCGCCCCGATTATCACAATGACATTGGTCGCGATTGTAAGTCTAGTGGAATCCTCTGGTGTCTATTTTGCTTTAAGTGATATTACCGGCAGAAAATTAACCGAAGACGACCTAGTGAAAGGCTATCGGGCTGAAGGCTTGGCAAGCGTGATTGGTTCCTTGTTCAATTCCTTCCCTTATACCACTTTTTCGCAAAATGTCGGGCTTGTCCAATTCTCAGGAGTGAAAGATAAGCGGGTTATTTATACGGTCGGCGGAATCATGGTATTCTTAGGATTTTTACCAAAAGTAGCGGCTTTAACCACTGTCATCCCTACTTCCGTTCTTGGCGGTGCCATGATTGCGATGTTTGGAATGGTCATTGCGTCCGGCATTAAAATGCTGAGCAAGGTCGATTTTGCTTCCCAAGAAAACCTGCTCATCATCGCTTGTTCAGTTGGGGTCGGCCTTGGTGTAACCACCGTTCCGGACCTGTTTGCTAAGCTCCCTGAGACCATCAAAATCCTTTCCAACAGCGGGATTGTGGCCGGCAGCTTAACGGCGATTATTCTTAATATTATATTTAATGTTGTGAAGAAGCCAATCAAGCAAACCCAAACCAGTAAAGAGTTAAAAATTTCATAAATACCAATAAAAAACAAGACGGAGTCAGACTAGGCTCCGTCTTATTACTTCCATTAAACTTGCGACACCTTGCTGGAGTCCTGGGTGTAGCCCCTGATTGGAAATTCCTGTGCCGGTACCCGTTCCTCCACCCCCTGATTTCGTTGCCACAGCTTGTCCGGTATTCTCAGAACCCGAACCGGTAGTGCTATTCGTAATCGAAACAGGAGAAATATAAATCGCCCCTCCGAAGTTCACAATTCCTCCGGAAACGGTGCCGATTGAAACCCCATCGAGATTTGCGGCCAAAAGATTCCCCTCCTCATCACACCAATAATATATGTACAAGTTCTAAAGTTGCTTATGCCATTTCATCAGGGACTCATTCCTTATTTTTCTCATTAATATTTACGGACAGCCCGTTCTTCGAGTTTGCATACCCATTTATAATACCCCAATAAGATGATCAACAGAATGGGATCAATAATGACCGCATGCCAAATGGTCCACCAACCATAATGGAAATAGCCCCATGGCTCGGGAAGGAGGGTTACTATCTCATATAGGAGGATAAAAATAACAAAACCGATTATAAATAATACTTTTTTTATTCGTTCCGCACCATAAGGAAACCATTTCAGGAAAAGAAAGTTGGCTTGGGGAACGATGAACAAGTGGGGCAATATCCCTGCCCAATCCACCTCCTTGTCAAAATACCAATAAGCATGATATTTAAATTCAATAAATAAATCAAACAAGGTCTGAAATGCCACAGTAAAGGTCCAAATGTGCAGCATTTGATTTCCAGTTAGAGATTTCTTGCCGGTAAAGGCAAAAAAGTTAAATACAATAATGGCCAATATAAGTCCAATCATATTCCGTTCCTTTTTTAATTTAATGTACCCTTTTTCCACGATGGTATATTCATTTAAAAAGTTTATAAGGATTGGGTCATCTAAGGTTTGGAATGTAGAAGAATGGTCACAATTAACCGTATAATCACTTGCAGAAAAGCTATTTAATCAGAAAAAACGACCACATTGTTTCGTATGTGGCCGTTTTGTTTTATGACAATCAGCTTGGCTTTTTATCTATTCTAGGCGGTTGCGAAGCTTTACGAACGAGCCTTCCTCCATCAAAATGTCTCCCGTAGGTGGTGACAATTTCTGAGGCTTCTTCATAGGTCGGGATGTGTCCTATTGCTTTCCATGTCAGAAAATAGGATTGAACCTTGCCACTGTAGAAGACCCAGCTAAAAAACTTCCTTGCGACGTTATGAACACCGCTCGTCCGGAAGGAATTCATTTCTCTTCCTGCTTTCCATACTGTCATGGTCTGGCCAATGCCGCCCTCCAATTGTCCCTTCAGTTCTGCATATAGCAAATTCTCATTCTTGCTCATTGCCTTCATGATCATTTGATTTAAAAATCCATTGATCACCAGACGGGGAATATTAAATTGCTCACCTCTGGTCACTGAAACAACGGCATCTGGCGGCAATTCTATATCCTTATCCCCTAAAATGAACGCACCGCCATACTTGTTATTCGGGTCGATTACTTTCTCCCATTTTTTTTTCATGATATCATCCCTAAATTGATAGATTCTTACCTCACCTTAAGGTAATCATACCAAATTTACCCAATATTAGGAATATCAAAATCGGACTATTTTCCTAGTTTTTGAAAATATTTACCAATCTTTCTTTTCTTAGTATAATGAAAACAAATACATAGAAGCAGGTGTCATGGTATGTATAAAGTAATGATTGTCGAGGATGACCCCAAGATTAGTTCGATCATTTATGATTATTTAAAAAAGTGGAAATTTGATCCTATTAATATAACGGACTTTGATACTTTGGACAAGCAATTTGCAGACACCATGCCTCATTTAGTCTTATTGGATATTAATCTCCCGGTCTATGACGGCTTCTATTGGTGCAGTAAGTTCCGCGGGCAATCCAATGTGCCGATTATCTTCATCTCCTCCCGGACCCAAAACATGGACATTGTCATGGCCATGAACATGGGTGGGGATGACTTTATCCAAAAGCCATTTTCCCTTGAGGTGCTGATGGCAAAAATAAACGCCTTATTAAGAAGAACTTATACCTATCAAAACGCCGAACAAGAATACATCGAGCACAATGGGCTTATCCTTAATATTCTAAAGGGAAGCATTTCCTATCAAGGCGAAGAACTGGACCTTACCAAAAACGAATATCAAATCCTTTATCTGCTTATGAAAAAGAAGAATTCCATTGTTTCGCGTGATGAAATCATGCAGGTCCTTTGGGAGAGCGAGAATTTCATTGATGATAATACCCTGACCGTTAATATTGCAAGATTGCGCCGGAAACTGGAAGACATGGGACTCCCCTATTTGATCGAAACGAAAAAACGCCAAGGGTATATCGTGCCATGACTTATAGGCAGTATTGTTCCGACCAAAAATGGCTGCTTTTGACGTTTTATTTCATCCTATTATTTATTTCTATTTTGATTACCGTAGAACCTTCCTTAAGGATTACCGCAAACAATTACTTCTATCTGGTTGGGAATTCTGTGCTGATTTTTAATATATATTTTACCATCTCCTATTTTGCTAAAAAACAACAATTGGAGAAATGGAAAAACCTTAATCTGGTGACCCTTCCCACTAAGGTTAGCCATGAACAGCAAATCTACTTCGATTCCTTTAAGCAGGTGGAAGAAAATTACCTAAAACAAATACACGACCGTAATATGGGTTCTAAAGAACAGCTGGAGTTTATGACCCTATGGTTTCATGAAATCAAAACACCGATCGCGGTGAGCCAATTATTGCTGCAAACACAAATCGATTCTCCAAGTCTGCAGGAAGAACTCAATAAAATCGAGGGGTTTGTAGAACAAGCACTTTATTTTTCAAGACTCCATGAATTTAATAAAGATTATCTGATACAAGAAATTGAATTGGAAAAGCTGATAAAAGAGATCATTAAGCAAGAGTCAAATTCGTTTATTTCACGAAAAATCGCCATCCAGCTTGAACTTGCTCCCATGGCAATTTTAAGTGATAAAAAAGGTTTGACCTATATCATCCGCCAGATACTATCTAACTCGCTTAAGTATACTAACGAGCGAGGAAAAATTACGATTCAACTAAATCCCGAATCCCGTGAGCTTGTGATTCTTGACACGGGCATCGGTATCCCGCCAGAAGATCTTCCCCGAGTGTTTGATAAAGGCTTTACCGGAATAAACGGCAGAACCCATCAGCGTTCCACCGGTATGGGCCTTTATTTGGCGAAGAAAACGGCAGAAAAGCTTGGACATCCATTATCGATTGATTCTTCCGTCGGCAAAGGAACACAAGTCATTTTGGATTTTCCTGAAATGTCGGATCCTTATCATCAACTATAAGCTCCCTTTAAGGGACGGATTCGTTTTTTAAATAAATTCACATAAAAGTCGAGCCCTCTTTAACAGTGTTTATGGCACAAGAAAGGGGCTGTCCAAAAAGCAAAGGGGTCAGAAACCACTCCACAATATATGGGGATATTTTTAAAAATACCGTTCTATATATTGGTCTAGGCGTGGAGTCAGACCCCTTAATGGACAGCCCCTATTTAACTGATTTCATTTTATTTTCACTACCGAACCTCAATCACACAAGCATATCTTGAATCGCCTTTTTTCCATCTTCCCGATACTTCGTACACATATATCCCTTTTTCTTCTGGCAAAACCACCACATGATCTTTCATTTGTACAGTTTCTGTGTTTTCATTTGCAAGCCATCTATTTACAACTAACGTATTTTGTATAGGCTCTTTTCTGTATTCAATTTGCAATTTAGATTCTGGTGCTACCACAACCGGCTTGAGATTTTGACTTTTAATAAGACCCGGGGGAGAAATGGTATCGGCACAAACAACATGTATGAACCCTTTCCAGCAATACGAACCGCGCGCAACTTCTACCTTTTTTTCTCCAACGCTAATTGTTGGTATTGGTGGTTTATTGCTGAATTGCCCCATAACCATATAACCACCTGCAACTAGGGCAATGAATACAATCAAAGTGATTAAGATCTTCTTCATAAGTTTTCCCCTTTTTAAAATGTAATTTTATACCTAAAAACCAATCACGTTACCTGTTCAGGAGATTGTTTTTATATGTCTTAAATAACCGTAACTTGTCATTTGGAAATAAATAGAGTAAATCACGAGATAGGCGGTAAGAACCAAGATATATGGAACCTGCAAAGGAAACTGTAAAAAGTCAGCAATGACAAACGTATTGATGCCGCTTGTCGCGACGGCCAACAGCAGCGGGAGGGCAAACACGAACCCCACCTGGCGCTGAACCGTTTTCTTGATTTCCGTATCAGGGACACCGATTTTCCTTAAAATTCGATAGCGGCCTTTATCCGCGGAAGCCTCCATTAACTGTTTAAAATAGATCATGCTGCCGGTGGCAATTAGGAACACAAGACCGAGGAATCCCCCGATAAAGATCATCAGGCCATAGGTTTCAAGGGCACGGTGATAGTTCTCATAAAAACTGGAATAAATCGGTTCCTCCTGTCCGGCCATCAGCGGCTCCACGATTTTACGTAAATTAAGATCAAGAGAGTTAAGGGATTTCTGATTGGAAATCTTATAGAGATAGAGTTTTTCCGCAGCTTGCTCTTTTTTCAACTGATCGTAAAGTCCATCACTAATGACAAATGGCGCCAGCAATTCGCCCTGATTAAGCAAGCTGTAGGATTTGTATTCCGCTATGGTCAACTTCTTGCCGTTTGCAACGGTTAACTGTTTCCCCGTATACTTATCGGCTTTCACATCCAAGCTGCCATCGAAAAACGAGAGCGCTTCATCATTGCCAATTGATATCGTCTCTGACTGGCCCCTTTGCTTCAAGAGCTTATAAAATTCTGTTTCCGGTATCAACATCATTTGAAAAACCTCTGGGACAAGCTGGGAATTAGCCGGGTCCGATTTAACGGGTATATATTCAATTTCAGCGCGATAATCAAGATGGTTTCTTGAATCTTTTTCAATAAGGTCGCGGAGCTGTTGATTCGCTTGGTCATTTTTTAAATTAAACACATAGCTATAAGGAAGGTCCCGGTTTGTTATCGAATCAACCTGATAGTAAAGCCCAAACACAAACGAGCAAACCAGCAAGGTCATGCTTGTCAGCAAGGAAATCACCGTCAGGACCAACACATTGCCTTTTATTCGATAAACAATCTGGCTAATGCTTAAAAGATTCCTCGCTTTGAAATAGACAGGCATCACCCGCTTCAATCGATTTAACAAGTAAACGGAAAATGAACTCATAAAAAAGTAAGATCCGATTATTAAGACGATCGTGGCGGTGATGAGCCGGGTACCTGTGTTGTGGATCATCGTTATTCCCTCAGGATTCATGATGAGCAGATAGGCAAAGCCGAGGAACACTAACCCCATAATCCCGACGATTGGGTTTCCTTTGGAAATTCGCTCTCCCTTCCGTTCTCCCTTAAACAGCTCTGACAGAGAAAAACGATAGATTAGCCGATAACTATGTATCGAGGTGATCGTGATGATCACCAAAAAGACAAGGATGGTCTGTATGAAAGCGGTCCTCGAAATGGTCAGGACAATATCGATTCGGAAGCCCATTAGTTTAAAAATCATCATGACAAATAGTTTTGAAAACAAAAGCCCGGCACCCACCCCCATAACCAAGGCAAGCAAGCCGATGATCATATTCTCATAAAACAGCAGCCAGCCGATTTTTTTCCGGTTCATGCCAAACAAGGCATACAATCCTACTTCTTTTTTCCGGGTTCTGGTGAAAAAAGAATTCGAATACCAAACGAATATCCCCGAAAATATCACCAGCACGATGGATGCCGCAAAAAAAGCCGATTCCACTTTTCCCAGTGTCACAGTTTGGTTGACCAATTGTTGATTATATTGCAGCGAGACGAATGTAAAATAAATCGCCACGCTAAAAACCATCGAATACAGATATAGCAAATACTTTCTAATGTTCAGGCGGATATTTTTGCCCGCCAGCTTATACAGCGTCATATTGTCCGCCCCCTATCGTTGCAAGAATATCCAAGATTCGTTGGTAGATTTGTTCCCTGCTTTGTTCTCCTTTGCGGATTTCGGTAAACAAGGCTCCATCCTTAATAAACAATATCCTCGAGCAAAAACTTGCCGCATAGGGATCATGAGTGACCATCATGATTGTCGCCTGCTGAACCTGATTTAACGAAGATAGTGTCTGCAGTAATTGAAAGGCGGATTTCGTATCAAGTGCGCCCGTTGGTTCATCCGCAAAGAGAATACTAGGCTCACAGGCAATGGCCCGGCAAACGGCGGTCCTCTGCTGCTGCCCGCCTGATATTTCATACGGATATTTTTCTAAAATTTCAAGAATCCCGAAACGCTTGGACAAATCCGATACCCTTGATTTCATTTGCGCAGCGGATAAATTGGAAAAAGTCAGCGGCAGCAAAATATTTTCTTCCACCGTCAAGGTATCCAATAAGTTATAATCCTGAAAAATAAACCCCATCTCTTCCCTTCTGAAATCGGTTAAATCTTTTTCCTTCATTTTAGTCAAATTGGTACCGTTAATTTGAATCATCCCGGAGGTTGCCGGTTCAATCGTCGACAAAACATTAAGCAAGGTAGACTTCCCTGCACCAGATGGACCCATCACCCCGACAAATTCACCCTTTACTATCGTAATATCAATATCGCGAATGGCAGAATATGGCGATTTCCTTGAACCGTATACCTTATTGACTCCCTTTGCTTCTAAAATGGTTTCCATGCTATTCTCATCCTTTTTTTGTTAAATTTCTTATCTTTATCATAAAAAAATAAGGATATCTTTACCATAACAAATCCTTACGTTTTTTCTTCTTTTCCTTACATTTTTGTAAGGAACCGAACGGAAAGTTTTGAATTTGTTGCATAGGAAGACATTGCCAGTGCATAATGGTGTATGAACCTCATTATCTATCATAGAGAAGCCATGCACGACTAGAGAGGAGTGAAGAAAGTTTTGCAAACAAAGACGGCGTTACCGATTTTGTTTATCGTGATGTTCTTGGTAATGGTTGGCTTCGGGATCATAATTCCGGTTTTACCCTTTTATGCAGAAGAAATCGGGGCAAACTCGACACAATTAGGCCTGTTGATGTCCGTTTATTCGTTGATGCAATTTATTTTTGCGCCCATTTGGGGACAAGTTTCTGATCGGATTGGCCGAAAACCGGTCATGATGGTGGGAATTGCCGGACTCGCCCTTTCCTTCTTTATTCAGGCGATTTCCACCCACTTATGGATGCTGTTTGTAGCGCGGATCATCGGCGGGATTCTTTCATCAGCCAATATGCCGACTGCCATGGCCTACGTGGCTGATATTACAACCGAAGAAAACCGCGGAAAAGGCATGGGAATTGTTGGGGCCGCTACCGGTTTGGGATTCGTGTTCGGGCCGGCAATCGGGGGGATTTTCTCCAAATTCAGCTTAAACATGCCGTTTTACATCGCGAGTGCCTCTTCCCTCATTACGGTGCTCCTTGTGTTTCTTCTGTTAAAAGAGTCCAAACAAAAGGACGGTTCCCAACAGGCAAAGCAGCAATCCCTATGGAAGTCATTTCAAGCTGCCAATTCCATTCTGTTTCTGGTGCAATTGTTGATATCATTGTCCTTAGCAGGGCTGGAAGCGACTTTTGCCTACTTTGCCGATAAAAAGGCCGGCTTGGATGCCACTCAGTTAGGCTACATATTTATGATTATGGGATTGGGCAGTGCCTTTGTTCAAGGCGGTTTAGTGGGGAAATTAACGAAAAAGTATGGTGAAAATACCGTCATTCTAGGCGGGATGATTGTTTCCGCCATCGGGTTTGGATTGATTCTATTGGTCCATAGCTTTACGACAGCCGCGATTTACTTAACCATTTTCGGACTCGGAAATGGCGTCATTCGCCCGAGTGTCTCTTCCCTGCTGACCAAAATGTCCAGCAATCATGGCAGTACGACAGGACTATTGTCATCCTTTGATTCTCTCGGCAGGATTATCGGGCCTACCTTGGGCGGCTGGCTATATCTGCTGGGGGCGGGCCTTCCTTATATATCGGGAATGATCATTACTGCAGTAGCGTTTCTACTGTTTCTTGTTTTCCGGCCGCAGAGCAGCAGGCCTAATCTTCCTTACGAATCTTAGTGGAATATGTTGGGACAGGACATGCATAAAATGAGGTAGGAGATTTAGTGATCGAAGGAGACCTGATCATGAAGAAAAAACCCATTATGTATGTTAGTCTGCTTGTCGTTACACTTGGTCTCGCCGCTTATCTGGATTCGCCTTTTTCCATTATCAATATCAATCATTCATATACCGCCGATCAGCCGATAAGGGTGCAGCCTGTCGATGTACAGCCATCTGAGGATGAGACGGAGGTCGTGGAAAAATTGGAGAAAACAGAAAAGAAAGACGGGTACATGATCGAGACCTACGAAGAATATGAAATTGTTCGGGACAAGGATGGAAAAATCATCAGCAACGAGCCAACGGGTAAAGAAGATACATTGAAATATTGGGACTATAGCAAGGATAAAGACCGCTGATTTATTCAGCGGTCTTTATTTATCAAATCCAATGCCTTGGCCACGTCCGTCAACGGCTGGCTGCAGACAAAGTTTTCACAAACGTATACGGTGGGAAGGACATCAATCGGGTGATAGTCTTTCGTGAATGGGGCAATGGCCGCCAGTTTTTCCTGTTCATCGCCAATCAAAAACGTAATCTCCGGATAAAAGTCTTGTTGCAGGGCTGATACCAATGCCCCCGCACCGGAGGCATTTAACACCACTACTTCCTTCATGCCCATTTGCGTGAGTAAATAGCTCTGCAGAAGGAAAGTATGGCCGGTGGGATACAGGGTTAAATCTTCGTCAAACGCTTGGAAAATGCGCTGCACTTTTTCCTCCAATTCAAAATCACCCGTCAGCCTCGAAAGTCTGAGTATTTGCAGGGCGGCCACGCTATTTCCCGATGGAATCGCCCCGTCATAGGCCTCCTTTTGGCGGACAAGCAATTCCTCATTGTCATTTCCGGTAAAGAAGAAACCGCCTTCTTGCTCATCCCAGAACAAATCCAGCATATTTCCGGTTAAGGTTTTTGCCTTTTGCAAATGGTCCAGGTTTAATGTGCTTTCATACAATTCGATGAAAGCCCACAGGAGGAAGGCATACTCATCAATAAATCCCTTATTTTTCACTTCTCCGTCACAATAGCGAACCATGAGCCGACCATCGATGACCAATTTTTCCTCAATGAAGCGCATTGCTTTTTCCGCAGCATCCTGATAGTCTTTCCTGGCAAACACTCTTCCCGCCCTTGCCAATGCTGCAACCATCAATCCATTCCAAGAGGTTAAAATTTTATCATCTCTATAAGGATGGACGCGCTGTTCCCGATGGTGAAACAGCTGGTTCCTCGCTTGCTCCAATTGCCCCATTATGGTGTCCGCATCCTGTCCGTGTTGGAGGGCAAATTGCCGGACATCCATACCAATCAGATTGGGAATATTTGTACCCTCAAAATTCCCCTGTTTGGTGATATCGTATACTTGGCAATATACCCCTCCTAGTTCTTCCCCGAGTAGGGAAATGACCTCTTCCGGTGACCAAACATAAAACTTTCCTTCCACTCCTTCAGAATCCGCGTCCTCTGCGGAGTAAAAACCTCCCTCGGAATGCTGCATATCCCGTAGCACATAGGTCAGGATTTGATCGGCTATTTTCTTGAAACGTTCATCCTTTGTAATTTGGAAGGCTTCCGTATAAGCCATAGCAAGGAGAGCATTATCATAAATCATTTTTTCAAAATGCGGTACAAGGAACATTTCGTCCGTGGAGTAACGGGAAAAACCAAAACCGATATGGTCATAAATGCCGCCCGCTGCTAGACCGTCCAGTGTCCTTGTCACCATATCCAGGGCATGCTCATCACCGCTATATTTATAATAACGGAGCAGGAACATCAGCGAATGCGGCATAGGGAACTTAGGGGCCTCCCCAAATCCGCCGTATTTGCCGTCAAACGACTCCACAAATTGTTCGTAACATTGGTCTATCACATTTTTGGATAACCGGTACGAGGCCTCTCCCTGGTTCTTGGGGTGCAAGGCTTCCAATACACTGTTTGTGACTTCCTCGATATGTCCGGGGTCCTGTTGATATTTGGCAGATAATCCTGCGATAAGTTGTTTAAATCCCGGCTGACCGTACCGGGGCTCCTTTGGAAAGTAGGTACCGGCGTAAAACGGGACCTTGTCCGGAGTCATAAAAACACTCATCGGCCAGCCGCCGTGACCCGTCATCATCTGACAAACGGTCATATATATAGAATCAAGGTCCGGCCGTTCCTCCCGGTCCACTTTAATCGATACGAACCGTTCATTTATTAAGGCAGCCACTTCTTCATCTTCAAAACTTTCACGTTCCATGACATGACACCAATGACATGTGCTTTATACCAACATTAGCTATACCCAATAGATACGAAAACAGGCTTGTTTTCACGTTTCGCTTTTACAAATGCTTCTTCTCCCCAGGGAAACCAGTCCACCGGGTTATGGGCATGCTGTAATAAATAAGGGGATTTTTCAGCGATTAATCTATTGGGTTTCTTATTTGTCGGCATGGGATCACCTTCTTTCACAAAATGGACTTTTTCTTGATTAATCTTCCCCTGAAGAGAACACATAACACGGAAAGAATCATATATAACGCCACCTCTAGTACCTTGCTGCCATTTTCTCTATTTCAATCTGTACTTTATTTCCTACTTCCCTTTATAGATAACAGAAGTTTCCCTTTATAACCATTCATTGGCAATACTTTTATGTTTTACCTTGTTAATCTGGTTGTTATAATGGTAGTTATGAATTGTTAGGAGGATGACACAATGACTACTTTCGAAAAGTTAAGGCCTATTATTGCAGACCAATTGGGTGTCAAAATGGAGAATATCCGAATGGATTCATCATTCAAGGAAGACTTCGAAGCGGATTCGCTTGATATGGTGAACATGACAATGGAAATCGAAGACGAATTTGCTATTGAAATTAGCGACAAAGTGGCCGCGACACTTCAAACAGTCGGCGATGTTGTTAACTATATTGAAAAACGTTAAAAATAACAGATAGCCGATATGTTCCAAATAAAACCGGTATCTTGAGGTAACATATGAATAACCTTACATGTTACTGGAGTTGAGAATGAGTGAAAGAATTGCGTTCAATGGAACAAGTGGAACATTTTATCAACCATCACCAACTTAGTTTTCTGTATGTTTTAAAACAAAATTGAAGCGTGTGCCATGCACTACTTCCTCAGGTTGAGGAAGTTTTAAAGGATTTTCCGGCCATTCAATGTGGAATGATAGATGCTGGTGAGGTAACCGAACTAGCAGGTTATTTTCAAATATTCACTGTCCCAGTCCTATTATTATTTGCTGAAGGAAAAGAACTATTGCGGGAAGCGCGGATCGTTCACATGGATCTTTTTTACGAGAAAATAAAAAGAATTTATGAGGCCATAATGGCGTGATGCAACAGAAAACCTTCAATGGAGTAAAAAGCTAAAAATAAAAACAGACGAGAATGATCGTCTGTTTTTTCTAATTTCAAGAGTTCGTTTGATGGGATTTGTCATCAGGCCCATCTATATTTTCGTAAATAATATTCCTAACAAAGCCGAAAGAACCCCAATCATTTGATACGTTTTTAACCTTTCTTTAAAAAGCCAGCACCCGCCGAGGACGACGACTAAACAATTTAAGCTAACGATTGGAAACACAATGCTGGCGGTACCCGTATTTAACGCAAAAAAGTAGCTGGCATAGCCGATTACGCTTATCAAGCCTACAATGGTCCCAGTTTTGGCTTCGTATCCAAGCCATTTTTCTCTCCTTACGAAACTATTGATAGCCAGGTATACACACCCGCCGCCATACATGGAAATTAAGGTATTTAACGAGTTAATGTTTAAATAAGAGGTTGTTTTCATAAGAATTCCCAGTATTCCGAACGAAAAAATCGCCAGCAAAATCCGTGTTAACCAAGGCAAATAATGAGTATTGGCCGCAACGGATGGCGAATATTGAATGATGACAGCTGAACCAAGCATTAACATGATGCCCATCCATTGAATTAACGAAATATGCTCGTGAAAAATTAAAGCAGCACTTATAATCGGAATAATTGTGTTCATACCAATTAACGGTGAGGTAAGGCTGGCCGGACCATTTTCAAACGCTTTGGACATTTGAATATTCCCATTCGCATTGAGGATCCCAATCATAGCCCCAAGTACAACGGAAATAAGGCTAAATCGTGTAATGCCAACTAACATTCCATAACCGATTGAAAGCAGAAAAGCAGCAAGATAAAAGAAAAACTGAATATGTACTTTAGAAACGCCTTTCCCGGTACTCCATTTAAAAACAATATTATTCACACCAAAACAAAACATGGTGACAAAAGCAGCTGCGATCCACATGTTGCTCCTTCTTTCTCTTTTTTCATCCTCCTTTATTCTAATACAAAACGATTATTTCACAATATCTTTTTCGAAAAAAACGGAACATGTTCTTTAACCGAAATTGGTTTACTAATATAATAGCCCTGTATTTCATCAGCATGTAAGGACTTTATGGTTTGATATTCACCCAAGGTTTCTACTCCTTCACAAACAGTCTTCATGTTTAAGCTATGTGCTAGGCGAATAATCGCTTCGGTAATTTTCTTATTATCTTCATTTTTGTTAATTTCTTTTATAAAGGTACGGTCAATTTTTAAGGAATGAATGGGCAGGCGTTTCAGATAACTAAGGGAACTGTATCCTGTTCCAAAATCATCAATACTGATATATACTCCCATATCCTTGATGGTTTTTAGGCTCTCAATCACCGTTTCCCCATCTTGTATCAGGGTTCCCTCGGTTAATTCAATTTCCAGCCACCTTGCTTGTAGTCCGGTTTGATGTAACACCTTGTGGATGGTTTCCGCAAAATTGCTTTGATAAAATTGATGGGCAGATACGTTAACCGCTACACGGATGGGCCGAAACCCGTCACTTTGCCATTGTTTATTTTGCCGGCAAGCCTCTGTTAGTACCCATTCCCCAATGGAGACAATATCACCGAGATCTTCGGCAAGGGGGATGAAATCACCAGGGGGAACCAAGCCCAAGGAGGGGTTTCTCCACCGAAGTAATGCCTCTGTTCCCACCACCATTCCCGAACGGGCATTAATTTTTGGCTGATAGTGCAGAAAAAACTCTTGACGTTCTAATGCTTTCAATAATTCTTTTTCCATATCTCTTTCTGCATTTTGACAATAAAGGCTATTTTGTTTGGTCACATCAATCACAATGCCCACAATGGCGGGCCTGTTTTGATACGTCGTCATTTTGGAGTAAATGTCAAGCACCAGCCTGTTACCCTGATGGTTGTTGATTTGTATTTGAAAGATGTCATCTGCCTGTTCCCCGGTCAAAGTTTTTGCCGCCTTTTTACGGATTTTTTCTAATTCGGCAGGAGCCAATACGTAGTGCAGGATGGCCTCTTGGCCACATATTTCCTTGGGCTCAAAACCCAGTATTTCCGCTAATATTGGATTAACGTAAACCAATTTGTTATCCTGCCAGATATAGGAACCAGCCATGGAATCCTCTAACATGGTGCGAAAAACTCGATCAATCGGAGTATTCATATCGATCCTCTTTTCATAAAAATTCATTCGCTTATGAAAAAAAGTTCCCCCTTTACCTTAAGGGTCACGGAAAGTAAACACTGATGGTAGTATGCGTTAAGTAGACAGAAATTAGCCTAAATACATGAAGAAAACTCATAATAACAACTGCAAAGGGTCAGTTGAAGTTTTACTTTACAAAAAAAAGTCTCCAGCCTATGCACTGCATAAATTGGAGACTTTTATATACCCGCTTAAAAACCATTTTAGCTTTCCTTGTATTGTTTCCATTGTTGTTGTGAACGTTCTTCTACCACTTGACTGATTAAAAGCAAAACATCTTCTGGAAGATCCTTGCCATCCCAATGAAAACCTCTCTTTATGCACGCATCCTTCAATTTGTATTGTAGTGACTCCTCCGTGTTCCGCTCATCTGTGAGCCCCAAAATATAATCGACGGATACTCCAAATAGTTTGGAGAATCCTTTTAATTTTTCTAAGGGAGGCTGCCGGTATTCCGATTCATAAGACGCATAGGTGGACTTTTTTATTCCCAGTCTCCTCCCCGCCTCCTCCATCGTTAAACCCTGTTCTAGTCTTAGTTCTTTAAGGCGTTCGCCAAACATTTTCATAACCATCCTTATGTTTCATTATGCCTCTTTAGCCAGATATTGTTCAGACATAAAATAAATAACATCTTGATACTCGGAGACTTTTTGTTGTACCAGTTGGATTTCCTTTTTGCTGACCTTCTTCTGGAACTTATGATAAATGGCAAATGTGCCAATAACCGCTTGATTTCTAAAAAAAGGAATGGACCACCCAGTTTGAAATCCATGCTGGGAAAAATGCTCACGGAATGGCCCCCATAGCGGATCGGATAAAATATCGGTAATCACCACTTTACGCTGATGGACAGCGGAACCACAAGAACCGCACTGGCTGTCAAAAGCATTTAACTTATTAATTTCAAAAAAGAAATCAAAAAATGCTACAGGAAATTGCGGTCCAGCACCATGATAGATTTTGTTTTCCTCTGGGCAATAAAATAACATCGTCACATAGCTATCCGGTATATGTTTTTCCAAATCCAAGCATAGTTCTCCCAGTTTCATTTTCATTTCAATTACTTTGAACTCTTCCTGTGTAATGAAATCGTCAATAAGCGCCTCTAAGTGAACACGAATATTGGTTTCTTTCTTGACCAACATAGGATTAATGGTGGTAAGCATCTCTCTGATTTTCTTATTTGCATTATATTTCTTTAAAGAAACCACCAGTTTAGAGTCTAATTCCATAGCTCCTCCTTGTTTGTTAAATACTTCCTTTTCATAGTTTACCGAAAGTGTTCCTCCCTATTCATGCACAAAAAAAAAGAGACACTACTTATAGTGCCTCTACTTAGTATTATTCTTAATAATTTTGTCTATCAAATACGATCCGTCCGGCTACCACAGTTTTCAAAGCTTTTGCTTTAAGCATATCTTCAGAAGTTCCATCCAATAAATCTCGGTCAAAAATTGAAAAATCGGCCAAATAGCCGGGTTTGATTAGACCCCGTTCATGTTCTTTGCAAATAGCCTGGGCACTGCCAACCGTGTACATCTGAATCGCTTGAAACCGGGACAGCTTTTCTTCGGGCTGGTAACCATCATGGGAATCACCCGGTTTTTTGCGTTCAACGGCTGCATAAATCGAGACAAGCGGATTAATGTCTTCAATAGGGGCATCCGTTCCTGCCGCACACATAAATCCACGGTCGGTTAATTTCTTCCACGCATATGCCCATTCCAGCCGGTCCGTACCGAGCCGCTCCATCACCCACGGAAAATCGGACGGGACAAAAGCAGGCTGAAGATCGAGAACCACCGGCAGCTTTTCCATTCTTTCCACCAAGTCTTCCCGCAATACACAGCAATGGATCAAACGGTCGCGTTTACCGTTGGTCAGCGGGTATTTTTCAATAGCATTCAGAATCTGTTCTGCTGCCGAATCACCAATGATATGCACAGCAACCGCTTCATCGTATTCACGCGCCAGCTTCACCAAAGATTCCAACTCTTCATCGGTTTGAATGAGCAAGCCCTTCTGATTGGGTCTGTCCGAATAGGGCTTGGATAATGCGGCAGTTGCACCGCCTAACGCACCATCCGCAAAAATTTTCATTGCGCCCGGTTCGATGAATGGCTCGTCATATGGGGCATTCGCTTCCATCATTTCCTTAAAGACCGCATGATGTCGCAGCAAATTGATTCTAAAATGGTGTTTCTCACCGACAACTCGACGGAAAGCGGTGAGCGGATTGGTAAACCTCCCAAAATAATTCATATCCTCCGTATGGCCGCCGGTTAAACCATAAGAAAGCATGTCCTCAATCGCTAGATTAACTGTTTCGGTTAAGTAATCGATATACGCATCCCCTTCCTTTGGAATCGCATTCGTTACCGCATTGGCCGCCTGGTCATATAAAAGGCCATTTAATTTTCCTTGTTCATCCCTGCCAAATTCCCCACCTGCAGGAGGCTGGCTTGTTTCGGTTATGCCCCCGGCTGCCAGGGCCGCTGAGTTGGCTAACACAACATGGTGGCAAACCCTTGTTAACAAAATGGGTTGTTTTCGAATGGCGTCAAGCTCGTTCATTGTTGGAATGCGTTTATCCGGAAATAGGTTATCATTCCACCCTTCACCAAACAACCATTGGTCCGGAGGAGTGGACTCTGCTGCATCCTTCACTATCTGAAGCATTTCCTCCGCTGACTTGGCCTTCGTTAAGTCAAGCCTAATCAGCTTTTCGCCTTGATATATGATATGCAGGTGACTATCGACGAACCCAGGGTACATCGCAGCACCCTGCAGGTCGATTTCCTCTTCTGCTTGGGGACTGAGTTCCTGATAGCTGCCCACCGCGAGAATTTTATCATCATCCGTGAGAACTGCCTCTACGGTATCCAGTTCCTTCTCCATGGTGTAGATTTTTCCGCCGTGCCATAATTGTTTCATTCCTGATCACCTTTATCTAGCTATTTTTAATTTTCCATATCTTCTATACTATCAAAAGGTTGGTTAATAATCTATTTGTGCTTTTTTTAATGAAAGATATCTCTTTTTACAAAGAGGGATTTGGTAAAACGCCACATGACTTTTGGGTTGGTCAGCCATTTAATGTTCGCGTTGTTCTTGTGGTTCTCGAGAATCTTTGCCACAAGAAATTTCGTAACCGGTTCCACCTTGTCCCCTAAAATGTTGAAGATTTTTTGGTTGTGTTCATCCAGTGATTTTCTTAAAAAATCTGTGGCCACCATGCCAGGGCTCAGCCTTCCAACTTTGATATGGGTATCCTTTGCTTCTATAGCCAATGAGCGTGTAAAATAGGTAATCGCACTTTTAGAAGTTCCGTAGATGGTCATCTTTTCCCGCATCATGCCATTGCTGCCGAAACCCTCCATGTTATAAATTTGTCCCTCCCCTTGTTTCAACATGTGTTGGAATGCTACATGGCATCCATTCATGACTCCCAATAGATTTGTCCGCAGGACCTGATCATAGTCCGATGCGTCCATTTCCCAAAAATACTTTCTTGCCTGGTCGATACCGGCGTTATTAATCCAGATATCAATTTTGCCAAAATGGTCTTCAGCCTGATTCCAGAGCCTTTCCATTGAATTTCGGTCTTCTGAGCTGCCTGCAAAACCGCAAACGGATTCTTGATAAGATTCCCCAAGTACAGTTAATGCATGGTCAACACTTGCATCACTTCTGCCATTAATCGTTACTTTACATCCCGCTTTTAAAAATTCTTGTGCCAGTCCGTATCCAATTCCCCTCGTACTCCCTGTAATGACCACGTGTTTCATCGCTGGCTCCCTCACTTTTTCAACAAACTGATAGTATTTACCTCATTATAAGGTATTTCCTGCTTGTCGCTTACACCTTGAATTGATTATTTTTCATAGAATTGATGAACATTTGGTGAAAATGTCTTTCAGAATAACATGATGACTAAGAGCGAAAACTATCTGCAGATTTGAATGTTGTGCCATATGGGGTGCAGTGATGAATAAAGAAGAAAAAATCAAACAGGTTGGAGAACTTTTTTACAGGTTTCATGAACTTCATCAAGATTTTGGAAGGTTGTGGCTGGAAGAAACGTTATTTCATTGGGACTGGTGGATTGCCTTTGCATTGTCCGCCGGATCATGGGCATTTTGGATCTTTTATCGAAAAAAAGACAGTACCCAGCGCCTTTTGTATGCTGGTATTTTTGCCATCTTGATTTCCGTTTGTTTGGATTACGTGGGCACCGCGCTTGGGTTGTGGTACTATTCGGGAAAATTGACTCCATCTTTCCCCGCCTGGCTGCCGTTTAATTTTTGTATGCTGCCTGTTTCGATTATGTTTTTGATACAAACAAAACCTCATATTGCCCCATGGAAAAAAGGGATCTTTCACGGTTTGTTAACCAGTTTTGTTGGTGAACCAATCTTCTCATGGTCCGGTTTTTATGTGCTGACCGGCTGGGAATACTACTATTCTGTTCCCATTTATGCCCTTATGTATATGTTTTGTCATTGGTTAACAAACCGGAGTACATATGAAAAAACATTTCAGCAGAAATGATTTTTTTAAGATAAATGGACGATGCAGGAATAAATCCATCCATTTATTCTATACTAATAACAGGACTTGTAGCTCAATGTTTAGAGCAGCTGTATCGCACTCACCTGTGTGATATGTGCATCTTATGGGTTAAAATCCCATCAAGTCCTATCAAACCTGGAGCGCTCCTATATGGAGCGCTCTTTATCTGTTGTATAATGAGTGTCTTCCAAAGGATTCCGGTGTCAAATTTAATGCTGTTACCGGCGGTTGGAATGGTTACAAAAAAAAAAACCAGGACTGAGTCCTGGGTCTAATCCAGCTCCCTAACCTCAATAGGAAGCAACACACGATCAATTTGGTCCCGATGCGGCTCAAATTGGGTCGGCAGCATCAATTTTTCTCCCAAACTTTCTTTCGGTTCATCAATAACGAAACCTGGCGGGTCGGTGGCAATCTCAAACAAAATTTCCCCATGTTCTCTAAAATAAACGGAATTGAAATAGTTTCTGTCCTTCACTGGGGTCACGCCGTACCCATTTGCCTGCAGGTACCTCTTCCAATCCAATTGATCCTCATCATTGTCAGCCCGCATGGCAATATGGTGAACTGTACCCACGCCCATGGATCCACGGCCAACCGGAGTTAATTTTACATCAATAATATTGCCTATTTCCCCGGCAGCGCGGTAACGGACGAAATCTTCTTCTTTTCCAACAAAGTCGAGTCCCATCAATTTTTCCAATAGGTCCATGGTCTTTTCTGGCTGAGACGATAATAAGACTGCCCCGCCAAAGCCTTTAATGGCAACCTCAGGAGTGACTCCGCCAAACACCCAAGTATTGGCTTCCCCTTCTTCTCTTTCGACTAGCTCCAAGTGAAGCCCGTGAGGATCATCAAATTCTAGATACTGTTCATCAAAACGTTCCAATTTTGTGATTGGTACGTTAAATTTGTTCAGCCTTTCTTCCCAGAAATCCATCGATCCTTTTGGAATTACGTAGGTGGTCACGCCCACCTGGCCGTCGCCAATCCTTCCCCTATATGCATCCGGCCATGGAAAAAATGTGATAATGGTGCCCGGTTTGCCCTCTTCATTCCCGAAATAAAAATGATAGGTCCCGGGATCATCGAAATTGACGGTAGTTTTAACTAATCTCAAACCCAATACCCCAGCATAAAAGTCTACATTTTCCTGGGGATGACCCACAATAGCTGTAATATGGTGTATGCCTCGCGTTTTCTTACTCATAAAATCCCCTCCCATAACAACGTATAACCGTATTTTGCCCCTGTTTTCATATCAATATATTTCGATTTAATATATCTTTAATTCAAGATAATTTTAAAACTCTTTTAATTTTTAGTCAACCGTTAAATTTTAATGGTAAAATATGGCTATCTTCCGTTGACATTAAAGAAAGTGAAATAAATAACCATACATTTCGTCCATTAAAATAAAGGAGGGATCTTATTGAAAAAACTAGGGCTATTTGTTTTGATTGTGGGACTATTCTTTCTTACCGCCTGCCGTTCCACACCTTATGAAAGCCGTACGATTATTGATTGGGTTGATTTTGTCAAATGGAATGGAAAAGAGTATCAGGGGATTTATGAAGGGACTTTATCCGATGAAAAATATCTCGGGGAAAAAATAGGGGCTGTCAAGTTCCAAGTAGCGGACAATGTCGACAATCCCAGCTATAAAACTAAAGACGGAGACGCGGCCTTTCACCCTAAAGGGACAGAAATCTACTCAATTAAAGACAATCCGAATTTACTCGCAATCAAATCTTCAACCGATTTGAATGGATATCGAGTGTATTATTCGAACGATGAAATGGAGTACCAATGGCATTATAAGGATATGCCAAGCGACAAAGTTACCCGAATTGAAATTTATCACCCCTATACAGATCAAGGAACTCAAAAGATAGCAGAAATCACTCAACCAGAAGAGCGGCAAAAATTTCTTCAACTATTACAGGACAGTCAAGAGAACCCCAATTTCCAACCTGATACCAGCCAAGGAGATCCCCTCTACTATGAAACGGTTTTATATACGGACGGACCGATTGCCTATAAATATGATTTACAGTTTGACGGCCAAACCTATTTTTGGCACCCTTGGGATACCTCAATTCTGGCTGATGAAATCAAGACATTTATTCCTGACAAACCATAGAAAAACTAACAAGGCAGCTTAAGACTTTGGGACGCTCCCTTTTTACCCTTTTCAACCTTTTTGACTCGTCTCGGGCGATTGGAACGCTCCCTTTTTACCCTAATCACTTTTTAGCCCAGCTTGGGCCATTTGGGCACCATTTACTTTACCCTTTTTAACTCATGGCCAGGCATTTCCCTTGAGTTCTTAGAATCCTAGAACTTTATCCAACTTGTTAAATTCAGTCAAAATGTCTTGATAGGTTGTTTCAACAGACTTTACATCTATTTTTACCTCGAAGTCAGTACTTACCTCCGCAAAGATAGCACTGAACGACTCCAATTTTTGTATCCATATTTGGACTTCTTTCATTTGTTCAATGGAAGGATCCATATATGTATAAACATTAAACGAATGCAAATTGGCACAAAATTTTTCATATAGGTCAGAACGTGCCTTGCCTTTTTTGTCAGCGGCATGCAATAAATCCTTCATGCTGGTCAATACATTCTTTCCTTGCTGCAACAATAAATCTCTGCTGTTTGATGAATCCATTTCTACAACGACCTTTCTTAACAATGCTTAATGAAATGACTATCCAATATACCATTATATCACGTTAGAATAATGTTGATATTAAACGAGGGTTATTAAAAAAGGCAGCTGAAAAAGCTGCCTTTTACCAAATGTGCATATTAATCCAAATGTAAAGGGCGCAATTTCTCTTCAATCTTATTACGGCGCGGTTCTAAAAATGGCGGCAATGCAAGTGACTGGCCCATTGTTTCCATTGGCTCATCCGTCGCAAACCCAGGTGTATCCGTAGACAATTCAAACAAGATACCATTCGGCTCCCTAAAATACAATGCCTTAAAATAATATCTTTCCACTTTTCCTGAATTCGGGAGACGGTGTTCTTTTAACCGCTCCGCCCACTGGTCGTATTCTGCTTCATTTGGGACTCGGAAGGCGACATGATGAACCCCGCCGCGGCCTAAACGAGCCTTCGGAAGATCCGGCCGTGTTTCAATATGGACCTCTGCTCCGCTTCCCCCTTCGCCTGTCGCATAAACCCTAATATCCTGGTGAATCCCGGTACCAGAAGGATAGGACCCCACAAAGCGAAAACCCATCACCTCGGTTAACACGCCAATGGTGGGTTCACTCATAGAGACAGTTAATGTAACCGGCCCTAAACCAATAATCGCGTGTTCGGGCGGAATATCGTCCCGCTTCCAAGGTACCCCTGCCCGCACGCCTTGTTCACCATTATCCGCAACCAATCTTAAAGAAGTTCCTTCAAAATCTTGAAAATCCAGGGTGTCACGATTGGCCCGTTGTTCAATGTCACCATGACCAATACGAAAACTGTCAAATCGGTCTTTCCAGAATTGCAAAGAGTCCGTGTTTTTCACGCGTAATGAAACGGTGGAAATATCGGAAGTCCCGTGATACGTATGGCCCAATCCGGGAATGTCGAAAAAAGTGACTTCCGTTCCCGGTGTTCCTTCCGCATCCGCATAAAAGAGATGATACGATTCGGTGTTGTCTTGATTAACAGTCTTTTTAACCAAGCGCATGCCAAGGACTTTTGTATAAAATTCGTAATTTCTTTCCGCTTTGCCGGTCAAAATGGAGACATGGTGCAGCCCTAATAATTCCATCCTATTTGCCCCCTAAATAGGTTTCTTTGTACCAAGCCGCAGCCGCATGTACCTCATCGATGGTCAATTGATGGCCACGGTTTTCCCAATGCATTTCCACCTGTGCATTCGCACTGGTTACTAACGATTCCAGTTCAATCGATTCTTCCTGCGGACAAATGGGGTCATTGGTTCCAGCCGAGATAAACACCGATTTTCCTGACAAATCAGGAAGCTCTATTCCTCTTCTTGGCACCATGGGGTGATGGAGTATTGCCCCGCTTAACGCGTTTTGGTAATGGAATAATAAACTGGCGGCAATATTGGCCCCATTAGAATAGCCGATGGCCAATATTGCATTCCGATCAAATTCATATTTCTGGGCTGCTTCATCAAGAAAATCATTCAATTCTTTTGTTCGAAAAATCAAGTCCTCGATATCAAAAACCCCTTCTGCGAGACGCCGGAAAAAACGTGGCATGCCATTCTCTAACACGTTCCCACGAACACTCAAGACAGAAGCTTGGTCATCAATCATTCCCGCGAGTGGAAGTAAATCCAATTCGTTACCACCCGTTCCGTGGAGCAGAAGCAAGGTTGGCCGTGACGAATCTTTCCCTTTTTGGAAGATATGTTTCATTTATTAATCCCCTTTCCCATTTAAAGGTTACTGTTTCTAACTATCCTAAACCTATTTTGGCCTTTCTATTGAAAATATTTCTCCGATTTTCGCATAATCATGACCTGCCAATCGTCCAACTGCAGCCAACCCCCGAGGGTCCACCCTTCCACTTTGATAAATCGCCTCGTCTATGTGAAATTGAACCACTCTTCCAATCATAAAATCGCAGCTTGTTGACTCCCTGTCGCCCAATTCTAGTGATTTTTCTAAGATACACTCCATTCGAAATTTGGCTTCTTTTATTCCTGGAACGGAGATCTTCAGGCTGGGAATCGGAGTAAAGCCTGCGAGATCCACTTCACTTTCATCAGGCGGAAGGCTTGCAGCCGTTTGGTTTACTTTTTCCACATTGATTTCATCGACGATATGAATCACAAATTCTTTCTTGTTTACAATGTTTCTGGCTGTATCTTTTAGTCGGCCCTTGGAACGGCCAATTGATAAGGAAATCAGTGGCGGATTGGATGAAACCACGTTGAAATAACTAAACGGAGCCCCATTAATGATCCCTTCATTTGACAGGGAAGTTACAAATGCTATCGGTCTTGGAATAATACTTCCGATTAACAATTTATAATTATCTCTTTCTGTTTGGATAGATGGGTCGATGGATAACAAGAAAATCATCCCTTTCTTACGTGAATGGACACTTTAAATAAACATTAACACTCTAAGAAAGACAAAATCAAAAAGGAATCGTATATCTCGAAATCGAGACAATTGTAAAGGAGAACTCCGCTTTCTGTCAAATTTTAGACTGTAAGAAAAATTTTAAAAATGATTATGTTCACAATTGGCATGTTTGTCTATACGTGAAATTCCATTCTTACATATGCTGTATTGAACTATGACTTAGGAGGTGAAAGTATGAGCGGTCAAGGTATGGGAGCAGGCTTTGCTTTAATTGTTGTTCTCTTTATTCTTCTGATCATTGTAGGTACTAGCTACTTATATTATTAAGGCATAGGTCTAAAATGATCGACTAAAAAAGATCGGCCAATTTCCAAAATTGGCCGATTTTTTATGATAAACTGAACGAAAAGGAGGTCCGGACCAAGTGAAAATAAATGCTGAATCCTTCCCGTTACTTGAAAGGTTGATGTCCGCCGAAGAAGTTTTCTGGCTTAATCCGAATCGAAAAAAGGGCGAAGCGGCCATCAAACAAACTCCGATTAATTTTTCAGATGTAAGCGAAGCAAACGAACGCTTAACTCGATTTGCCCCATACATTGCCAAGGTATTTCCTGAAACACAGTCTTCAAACGGAATCATTGAATCTCCGCTAGTTAAAATTCCGAAGATGAAGAAACAATTAGAACAGGTGTACGGTCAAGCGATAAAAGGCGAGTTATGGTTAAAATGCGATAGCCACCTGCCAATCTCAGGGTCAATCAAAGCCCGTGGCGGGATTTATGAGGTTTTAAAACACGCCGAGAAGCTGGCAATCGAACATAACTTATTAACTTTTGATGATGATTATTCCATTTTGGACAGTGAAAGGTTTCGCACCTTTTTCTCCCAGTACTCCATTGCTGTGGGTTCGACCGGAAATCTGGGCTTGAGTATCGGAATTATCAGTGCAAGACTCGGCTTTAACGTCACCGTCCATATGTCAGTTGATGCGAAACAATGGAAAAAAGACTTGCTCCGAAGCAAGAATGTCAAAGTGGTGGAGTATGAAGCCGATTATAGCAAAGCTGTTGAATCAGGAAGACTTCAATCACAGGCAGACCCTTTATCCCATTTTGTTGACGATGAGAATTCCCAAGACTTATTTCTAGGCTATGCCACCGCTGCAGTCCGCTTCAAGACACAGTTAGACAGTTTACATATTCAGGTTGATGACGAACACCCGCTATTTGTATATTTGCCGTGTGGAGTTGGCGGTGGACCAGGTGGTATTGCGTTCGGCTTAAAGCTCATGTTTCAGGAACATGTTCACTGCTTTTTTGCGGAACCTACTCATTCCCCCTGTATGCTGCTCGGTTTAATGACTGGCCTATATGATCAAATTTCCGTACAAGATATAGGACTGGATAATCACACAGAAGCGGACGGCCTCGCTGTTGGCAGACCTTCCGGATTTGTTAGCAAGGTTATGGATCCAATATTAAGCGGGTGCTATACGATTCGCGATGAAGAGCTATTTAAGCTGCTTAAAATCCTTGCAGACTCTGAAAATTTTTATTTAGAACCGTCTGCCTTAGCCGGAATGAAAGGCCCCATTTTATTAAATCAAGATCAGGGCGGGTACTTACAAAGCGGCAATTTGTTGAACAAAATAAACAAGGGTACCCATATTGTTTGGGCAACGGGCGGGAGCATGGTTCCAAAGCTCGAGATGGAAAGGTATTACAAAATAGGAAATGCGCTGCGGTAGGTATTAGAACTATTGAAATGCGTAATAGTTCACGAGACTTTAAAAGATCCCATATTGGTCAACATGCTTACTGCTAGGTGCTTGTTTACGTATGTTGGGGTGGTTTCCTATTCTAATTAGCTTGTTCAACAGCTTGACTGACTCCACAATATAAGGCCCTTTATTCAGCATAATACATTCTGCCCGCAGACCTTGAACAGCATCCGTCATTTCAGAGCGGGCCGGAATGCCCTTTTTGGTCATTCTTTCCAACACCCCTGTAGCCCAGATGACCGGAATGAATGCGGCTGAACAAATCGTTAGAATTTCTTCTTGGACATAAGACATGTTTTCTAACCCCACCTCTACCGCCAGATCCCCTCGAGCGATCATGATTCCGAACTTTTCGAAATGTAACCCTTCCAGAATGATGCGCGCTAAATGATGGATGGCATCTTTTGTTTCAATTTTGGCCACTACTGCCAGGTTGGGCGCACCGTGCCGTTCTACTTCATCCCTTAGTTTTTTCAAATCAAGTGGAGAGTGAACAAAAGAGATGCCCACTATATCGGCATACTTTGTTACAAAAGGCAGGTCACGAAGATCTTTTTCAGTGAGTGCCGGGACATTCAGGGAGATAAGAGAATCCGGCAAGTTAAGTCCCTTCTGTTCTTTGACTTTTTGCGGCCGGACCGCTGGTGAAATAATTTCCAACTGGATATACTCTGCCGTGATTTTTTGAATCTTGCCCTGAATTTTCCCATCATCAATAAAAGCCGGATCCCCTACCCGGACATTGCGAAATGCTTTTTCGTTGGTCACAGGAACACCAGCAGGCTCTGCTTCGGTTGCCGGGTGGCCAATTCGGTCCGGATTTAGGTATAAACGAAGTAAATCTCCTTTAACTACTAAAATACCGTTGGATTTCAATCTTCCAATGCGCAGCTTAGGACCTGCTAAATCCATAAACACTTTACATCTGCCAAAATTCTTGCCCTCTTCCCATAACTTTTGCTCTGTTTCACGGAGCGTGATGATGAATTTTCTCCAAATGTTCTCATCATGGTGGGCACAATTGATTCGTGCAATGTGCATGCCATTGATCAATAGATTTTCCATGATTTGCGGCCGGTAAATCATAGATTCATCTAATGTCACCATCACAGATGTTGGTAGTGTGCTTTCCCTTTTTCCGAATAAATCCTCGGTGCGTTTCCGCAAAATGGCTTCTGATTCTGCAGGAGTGACGATGGAAATCTGGGATGGAGGCAGTTCCTGAATTCCTAATCGGTTTAAAATTTGGATAAAGCTAAACACCATGTGACGATGGGACTGTTTAAGTGATGCTAATCCGCTTTTCATTAGCTCCTGCTCGATTAATAGATCAAATTTTTCTAGCATGGCTAAGTAAGCTAGTAAATTATCACGATTCGCTGCGCCCTCTTTTAAAGGATACTTCCCAATGGTTGGTTCGCAGACCTGTTTCATATGAAAATAAATATTCATTATTTGCTGTATGAGCTCTTCTTGTTTAGTCAATGTCACAGCTCTTTCGCTCCCACAAAAAAATAAAAACACCTTTTAGTTAATTGAAAAATAAACCAGATTCTAATCATTTCATTGTATGTCGTATATTTATCTTTGTAACTTCATCCTACAGAACTGCAAATGGTCAAGGTCCTAACAAAGCGGGTCCAGATGGTGCTTCGTATTGTAATTTTCCCATCGCAATGTGATAATTTTTATAAACAACGTTTTTTGAAAGAAGGAAAGACAATGGGCTTAAGGTTTCGCAAGAGCTTTAAAATTGCTCCGGGGATCAGAATGAATTTGGGTAAAACCGGGGTTGGCGTTAGTTTTGGTGGACCGGGGTTAAGATATTCGATTCACAGCAGTGGAAGAAGGACAACAACCGTGGGGATTCCGGGATCGGGCTTATCTTATTCCACAACCACGGGAGGAAAATCCTATAAAACCCCTGCCTATCAAAGACGAAACGAACTGGCAAGACTCCAAAGGGAGCAGCAGAAGCTAGAGGAAATGGATTACGCAAGGCTTCAGGTGGATTTATATGAAAACCGGCTGGAACAGATTCGCTCCATCCACCATGAATGTGACGATTCTATCGATTGGCGGGAAATTCTCCGGCGCCTGCCTCCCTTCCAACCTGGCCAGGAAGGCCCCAATACCCTAGCGGCCCGCCAGCAACTTGAATCTTATCAGCCTGGCTTGATGGATCGGCTGTTTAACCGGGATGAGACAAAAGTAAGGCAGCTCCAAAAAGCCATTGAAACGGCAAGGGTACAGGATATGGATTTGTTAAATGGTTGGAAGCAAATGCATGATCTGGCGGAACGGGTGCTATATCGCGATATTGAGGCTTATTATGAAGTCATTCAAGAAATGGCTCCCCTCGATGATCTTGTCGAGTTTGGCAGCGGCTTTGAATTCGGCACGGATAACCCATATGAAATTCATGTATCGTTTGACGTGAATGCAGAAACCGTGATTCCCAACAAAGCTCTTACTCTTACCAAAACAGGAAAATTATCAGAGAAGAACCTAACGAAGACGGCTTATTATGATATCTACCAAGATTATGTATGCAGCTGCGCCTTAAGAATTGCCAGGGACATGCTGGCATTGCTTCCGATTACGAATGTTTTTGTCCATGCATACGAGGACCGGATTAATGCAGCCACCGGTCACATGGAAAAACTCACGATTTTATCTGTTAAATACGACCGTCTTACGATGAACCGGCTCAATTTTGCCCAATTGGACCCATCTGACTCATTGTCCAACTTTCAGCACAAAATGAATTTCAAGAAAACCCAAGGCTTTGAGGATGTTGGGGAAGAATTAAGTTAGAGGGAATGGCGAAACCCCAATACCTTCAGACATGAAAAAGAGAAAACCTAAGCAGCGCATGGCTCTTAGGTTTCTTCTTTTTATGCCCCGGTTTGACTGCGAGTGAACTACTCTTCATTCAAATGAAGAGCTTCTCGTTTCATTGAACGACTCATACCTCACTCTCCACGAGCGTGACTTCCGGCCGTTCCAGCTGTAGAAAATCCAAGTTTGTAGGTTATTCCTACACGTACAGGAATCATTTTACGTGGCAACTGTTTCCTTGTCACACCCCCCCTTATGATTCAGTTATCACAGAACGAATGTTCTTAATGATAAAGTATCATAATCTGAATTTTTGTACAAGGACGGAGGGCTGACTACCATCTCCTTTTTTTAATAAAGGAGGATTTCCCGTTAACTTATCCTAAATCCAAGATATCTTGTCCCCTGGAAGGATAGTTCACCCTCATCCCCCTCAGCTAATTGTCCGTATTCCCGTCCATTGATTCTGAACTCCGTTCTGTTACCGCTTTCATATTGAAAAGTGACAAAATAACTAGTGGATGCGCGCTGGTTAGGTCCCCCTCCCCTTACTTTGGTGCGTTTGGAAACCACAGCGGCTGAAACTTTTAAACCGGGTTGTTTATTATTTGAGCTCCACTGTTTTATACTACGAAACAATGAAAAACAATACTTCCAAATATGATCAATATAATGATTGGGAGTGAACTATTCTTCATTCAAATGAAGAGCTTTTCGTTTCATTGAGCGACTCATGCCTCACTCTCCACGAGCGTGACTTCCGGCCGTTCCAGCCGTAGAAAATCCAAGTTTGTAGGTTATTCCTACACGTACAGGAATCATTTTACGTGGTAACTGTTTCCTTGTCACATCCCCCTTATGATTCAGTTATCACAGAACAAATGTTCTTAACGATAGAGCATCATAATCTGAATTTTTGTACAAGGACGGAGGGCTGACTACCATCTCCTTTTTTAAAAAAGGAGGATTCCCGTTAACTTATCCTAACATTCTCATAAAATTAAACAGCTGAAAACCTTGGTCAAAATCCACTTCCCTCTCCCCCATCCCATATCTCTAATTCCGCTATATCAGGCTCCATTTGGATTAACAACACTTCTAAATCTTGTGATATCAACCATCTTAGAAGAACATATGATACACTCATACTATACGGAAAGTGGGTTGGTGAAAAAAATGAAGAGGATTATTCTATTCGACGGGGTATGTAATCTTTGCAACCGCAGCGTCCAATTTATTTTACAAAGAGACCCAAAGGGATTGCATCATTTTGCTTCGCTCCAAGGCAAAGCAGGGCAAGAGCTGATAAGAAAGTTCAACCTCCCCCCTAACATGGGCAGCTTTATTTTAATAGAAGATGATACTGTATATATGAAATCTACTGCTGCCCTTAGAGTATGCCGCCAATTGAAAGGCGGCTGGAAGTTACTTACCATCTTATTCGTCATTCCTACACCCTTTCGGGACGGATTCTATCAGTTTGTTGCCCGCAACCGTTATAAATGGTTTGGCAAAAATGAAAGCTGCATGCTCCCACTGCCTGAATGGAAAACACGGTTCTTGGATTGAAGAACCTTTAATCATCCCCCTAATATATTAACGACCGTTGTCTGTTAAATTAACTCCGGTCGGTCGTTAATCCTGCTTTATTAACGACCGTTCTCTAATAAAATGACCGCGAACCGGCGTTAATCTGGCTTATTAACGACCGTTCTCTGATAAAACGACCGCGAACCGGCGTTAATCCTGCTTATTAACGACCGTTCTCTGGTAAAATAACCCCGATCGGGTGTTAATCGGGTCATATTGATTGTTGCAGTGGATTGGATGGCATTGCAACTGTCATTTCTGATAGTTCAAGTCCCAACTGATTCCGTAGGCATCCTTGACTTTTCCGTACTTGGCCCCCCAGTAAGTATCCTGTAATTCCATGTGAATCGTGCCATTTTTACGGAGTGCATCATATACTCTCTGAATTTCTTCTTCACTTTCAAAATCCAATGCCAATGAAATATTATTTCCTACAACAATGGAGGAACCTGGTGAGGCATCTGAAGCCATAATGAACAAATCATCTTTACGGAAGCGGGCATGAATTAGTAAATTTTCTGCCCCTGGCACCTTATATCCCGCTTGCTCATAGGTTTGCAAATCGGAAACTTCCCCGCCAAATATACTTTGATAAAACTCCAAAGCCTCCCGGCAATTTCCAGTAAACATGAAGTAAGGTGTTGCTTGTCCTCTCATTTATACTCCTCCTAGTTTATGCGTTGTTAAGCATTATTTCATTCCCTTAAAACTTTCCTTGTGGAACTTACCAATATAGCGAAACAGCTCTTTCCCATCTTCACGGTCCGCAGAATCCGGGTCTAAATGCAGGTACATAGCCTGATAAGGTTCTGGTACCCATATGTATTGGTGAAAATAGTCTGTTGGAGTAAAACCGCATTCCTGCCAAAAGTGTTTACGGCCGTTATTTTGTTCGGATGCTTCAGCCTCGACCTCGATGATAATCCTGTCAAATCGTCCTGACGTTGAAGCCCAATTGATTATGTAGTGGACCAGCCTACGCCCAATCCCTTGGTTTCGTAAAGCTTGGTCTACGGCCAAGTAATCAATGATTAAGGCTGAATGTCCCTTTAATCTTCCAGTTAAAGCCATCCCGACAGCACGGTCCTCCATATAAACAATATGTAAGGTGCAAAGTTCCTTCATTAGCATGTTACGGATCACCTTTTCTGGTTTTCCGCCTTTAGTGGCAAATGCTTGTTGATAAATGTGACTGACCTTTTCCCAGATTTCTCGGTTCCAACCATCAAAAGTTCTGAACTCCAACTTTATAATCCCCCACAATGTGAATTTCCCCTATATCATAGCATATAAGCTCAAAACAAAAAAAGGAGCCCTTGAACAACATGTCAAGGGCCCAAACAAGACTTTACCAATTTGGCAAAATCTCAAATTAGGAGGTCTAAACTCAGAAGAATTTAAACAAGATTATTTTACCATTTTCTAAATATTCTTTCAACGATTTAACGCAATAAAGAAAAAACGCATCCAAAGTCTTAAAGAATAGGAAAAATGCCATTAATATTGGCTGAAATTTCCTTTTAATATAATTGAATAATCCTGTTGACATACCTGTATATACAAGTTAGAATGAAAACGTAATCAAAACTTGTATATACAGGTATGATAAATGAAAACGCTGTATAAAGTGGAGATAAAAACAAATAATGAAAAATGGCATCTTGCACTATTAAAGGGGGAAAAAACATGTCGAAATACACAGATCCAGCAAAGGAATTACTAGAACATATCGGCGGCAATGATAATATTGCGGCGGTAACGCATTGTTCCACAAGAATGCGCTTTGTTCTAAACGACCCTAAAAAAGCAAATATTGAAAGAATAGAAGGAATGAAGCTTGTAAAAGGGACATTCACCCAAGCAGGCCAATTCCAGGTGATTATTGGAAATGAAGTGGCAAGCTTCTACAATGACTTTATCAAACTTGCAGGTGTGGACGGGACTACCAAGGAAAGTGCCAAAGTAGCGGCAAAACAAAATATGAATTGGCTGCAACGAGTTATGGCCCACCTCGCCGATATCTTTACCCCATTGATTCCGGCACTTGTGGTCGGAGGTTTGATTCTCGGCTTCAGGAATATCATCGGTGATATTAAGCTTCTTGACGACGGAACCAAAACGATTATTGAAGTGTCACAATTCTGGGCCGGCGTCCACTCATTCCTATGGTTGATAGGTGAAGCTGTGTTCCACTTCCTTCCAGTCGGCATCACTTGGTCGGTTGCGAAAAAGATGGGTGCATCGCAAATTCTCGGTATCGTGCTAGGTATTACGCTAGTATCACCGCAATTGCTGAACGCTTATGCTGTTGCCGGTGCCAAAGATATTCCGGTTTGGGATTTCGGTTTTGCTAAAATAGAAATGATCGGTTACCAAGCTCAAGTTATTCCTGCGATTTTAGCAGGACTCGTACTGGCATTTTTAGAAACAAGATTACGCAAAGTTGTTCCCAATTCAATTTCAATGATTGTCGTGCCGTTCTTAGCGTTAGTTCCAACTGTTTTAATTGCTCACACCGTTTTAGGCCCTATCGGCTGGGCAATCGGTTCTGGGATCTCTCATGTCGTCTATTCCAGCTTAACTTCTGCATTTGGCTGGTTGTTCGCCGCAATCTTTGGATTCGCATACGCGCCATTGGTTATTACAGGCTTGCACCACATGACCAATGCGATTGACCTGCAATTGATGAGTGAACTCAATGGTACCAACCTTTGGCCAATGATTGCTCTTTCAAATATCGCACAAGGCTCAGCGGTTCTTGCGATGATTTATCTCAACCGCAAAGATGAAGAAGAGAAACAAGTTTCCATCCCTGCTGCCATTTCTTGTTACCTTGGGGTAACCGAACCAGCGATGTTTGGTATCAACTTAAAATATGGATTCCCGTTCCTTGCAGCCATGATTGGTTCGATGTGTGCAGCAGTTGTATCCGTCGGCAGCGGCGTTATGGCCAACTCGATTGGTGTCGGCGGTCTGCCTGGTATCCTATCCATTCAACCGCAGCATATGTTAATGTTTGCGATTTGCATGGCCATTGCCATTGTAGTCCCATTCATCTTGACTCTCATTTTTGCAAAAACAGGATTAAAAAAGCTGCCTTTTAAAAAATAGTGAAAAACTCCAATAAGGAGGGAGCCGGTCTCCCTCCTTTTCTACTTCGGATCCATCAACAGGCAGCAATTCGAGTTTTCTCTTGATGATATAGAAGTGAACATGTTACTCTCAAGTTAAAAGGATATAACCAGTCCCTAATCCGGCCGTGTTCACATGAATCGATTATGTATATAACGGAGATGCCTTTTATGACCAATAAGTATATAACCATTTATAATACCATAGTGGAAAAAATTAAAGGCGGACAACTAGTGCCCCATTCACTTTTACCTTCTGAAAATGAATTGGCGGAACAGTTTAACACGTCACGGGAAACCATTCGAAAAGCGTTAAACTTACTGTCGCAGAATGGCTTTATCCAAAAGGTCCGCGGTAAAGGTTCAATTGTCATTGACGTCAATAAGTTTGACTTCCCTATTTCCGGGCTGGTTAGCTTTAAGGAATTAGCGGATAAGTTGAACAGCCGCCATCGTACAATCGTCAACGAGCTTTCCTTAATGAAACCCGACCATTTTATCAAAGAGCAACTTCAGCTCTCGTCCAAAGATCAGGTATGGAAAAGTGTGCGGACAAGAGAAATTGGCGGGGAAAAAATTATTCTCGATAAAGACTTTTTAAATAAAAAGTACGTTCCGCTCCTCTCACGGGAAATCAGCGAGAACTCTATTTACGAATATCTTGAAAAAGAGTTAAACTTGACCATCAGCTTTGCTAAAAAAGAAATTGTCGTCGAGGAGCCGACAGACGAAGACCGGTCCTTGCTTGACCTAGAAGGCTACCACAATGTGGTGGTCATCAAAAGCCATGTCTATCTGGATGACGCCAGCCTGTTTCAGTACACCGAATCCCGACACCGTCCCGATAAATTCCGATTTGTCGATTTTGCACGGCGGACACACTAGGCACTAAGGCACTGGAGCTAGACCATTCTCAACGTCAATCATTTATTTTATCGTTCAAAAAAGCCTTACCCGGTTACAACACCCGGATAAGGCCTTTTTTACATAGAATGAACTATTTTTCTTTTGCCGTTGCTGTTTCAGAATGAAGCTTCTTTTTTTCATTACGATAATGGACAACGAACGTAGCAAGGAACGCCAAAATTAATAGGCCGAAAAAGACGATATGATCAATATGGATTCCAAATACACTGGCAAACATTTTGACTGCGATAATGGCAATCAATATGAATGCCGTATTTTCCAACTCAGGAACTTTGTCAATTAACACCAAGAAAAACTTAGCGACAGTCCGCATCATCAGGATGCCCAGCATTCCGCCGATTAGGAGAATCCAAACCTTCTCGGAAACCGCAAATGCTGCTAAAATACTATCTGCCGAGAAGGCAATATCCATTAACTCAACGGATATTACCGTACCCCAAAACACTCCGAAAGTCCGGACGAGCCAACCATCTTTCTTGACTTCCTCGGCATCTCCCTCTTTTTCGCCCAGCCAAAAATGTTTGACTACCAACCAAGCCAAGTAGGCGGCACCAAGTACTTTTATCCACCAGAATTTTATCAGCAGCATGCCAAGACCGATAAAAACAAACCGGAAGAAATAGGCGCCAAATAGCCCGTATGTCAATGCCTTTTTACGCTGCTGCGGTGGAAGATGCTTCACCATTACGGCTAAAACTAAGGCATTGTCTGCTGATAGCAGTCCTTCTAAAATGACCAAAGTACCTATGTACCCCCAAGAAACGGGATCGGATAATACCTCAACCCACATCCCCCAATCAAAGAACGAGGCATATGTTTCCATCACCTGTTGCCATATTTCCAATTATTTTCCTCCTTCAAAAAAAGTTATTATTCTTCTAATCTACTATGACTGAATGTCCATGAATCAGGTACCTATCATCAAAATCAGTGTGTGACAAAAAGTTTGGTATGTTTCACTTTTTGTGGATTCTCCTCAGTGGCCACTAAGGGAAATAATAAAATGAAGCCGTATGGGCTGCATTCTATACGTTACATACGCAGAGATAGGAAGAAAGGTTTCAAAAATATCTATTTTTGCTACAATAGGAATATCGTTTAAACCTTGAGGTGATGAGAATGTGCGGCCGTTTTACCTTAACTGCAACAGTGGATGAACTGATTGACCGATTTGACATAGAGTCTTTTCTGGATGAGGAGAGCTATGCCGCAAGCTATAACATAGCCCCATCGCATTCAGTTTTGGCCGTGATTAACGATGGGCACGCAAACCGGATGGGATTTTTAAAATGGGGGCTGATTCCTTCTTGGGCAAAAGATCCGTCCATTGGCAACAAATTGATTAATGCAAGGGCGGAAACATTGGCAGAAAAACCGAGTTTCCGTCAATCTTATCGGAAAAAGCGATGTTTAATCATTGCCGATAGTTTCTATGAATGGAAACGGCATGGGGATCAAACCAAAACACCCATGCGGATAAAAATGAAAACAGGAAATCTATTTGGCATGGCAGGATTATGGGAGCATTGGAAATCTCCTGCAGGAGAATCCGTTTTTTCCTGCACGGTGGTTACGACTGTACCTAACGGGTTAATGTCGGGTATTCATGACCGTATGCCTGTTATTTTAAAGCCAGAAGATGAAAAAACCTGGTTAAGTCCTTCCACAACTGATTTCAACGTTTTACAAAGCTTGTTAGTCCCGTTTGATCAGAATGAAATGGAGGCATACGAAGTCTCTCCCATGGTCAATTCGCCTAAAAATAATTCCGTGGAACTTATCCAAAAAATTTGTTAAGCCCATTTTTGTTCAGGCAGGACAAGTTGACTACATGGTTGAACAAGCCATGGCATAGATTATATTACCCATTTAGTTTTTCCTTCTTTGAAGCGGCTGTTAGCCGCTTCTTTTTTATCCCTACCTCCCCCAACTTTGTTTCTTTTAGATTTTTTAAAAGATTAAAACTATTATATAATAGAAGTGACAAATAGATATTAGGGGGAATTTTGATGGATAGTATGGTAACCCAGTTTAGTTCGCTGCCGACAACGTGTATTTCGGATAGTATGAATGGCTTAAACAACCTCCATCCTACTATTAAACCATTAAAGGAAGAATTCAAACTTGCTGGCAGAGCGTTTACCGTTCAAATCCCGGTGGGAGACAACCTGGCTGTTTTAAAAGCCATCAGGGAAGCAAAACCGGGTGATATCATAGTGGTGGATGCCAAAGGGGATTCGTACAGGGCGATTGCCGGTGATTTTGTTGCCGGGATGATGAAGACCCTTGAAATTGGCGGATTAGTGGTGGACGGTGTGATTCGGGACATCGTTGGAATCAAACAACTAAACTATCCTGTCTTTTGTAAGGGAACGACTGTGGCGGCAAGCGGCAAAGCCGGGGTTGGCGAAATCAATATTCCGATTTCCTGCGGCGGCATGACCGTACACCCTGGAGATCTCATTGTCGGGGATGCCGATGGCGTAGTGGTGGTTCCTCAGGCCATAGAACATGAAGTCTTGATGAAAGCAAAGGAAATACTAAAAAGAGACGAAGACCGGGAAGCAAACATTTCGGGGAATCCTGAAGCGGTTAGGAAACATCTTGATCAATTATTTTCTAAATAAAAGTCATTACACGCATTGGGATATACATAAAAAAGCAAAAGAGCGGGTTTCAACACCTGCTCTCTTGCTTTTTTTTACGTTAAGAACTGGATGGTTTAATCAGAGAGATTCATGTGATAGATGAACATTTCCCCTTTTCTTCCCATTGCCCTTAAGCCTCTGTCCTGAAACCCTAATTTTTTATAAACATACTGCGCCCTTGTATTGTTCAAATTGACGCAAAGCATCACTTCGTTTTTGTCGGGAAATTGGGTCCGGACAAACTCTGGCAGCAATTTTTATGAATGTTGGGCGATACCCTTTCCCTGATAGGATGACTGGACCGAAAAAGCTCTTAACAGAAGGGCGTTTTCATTATCGCAGTACTCTTGTACGCCCCGCCACCCATGGAGAACGAAGAATCCTGCAGGAGTGTCATGATAGAAAATGATAACAGGGAACCTTTCGTCATCTTTTTCACAAGCAGCCAATGCGGCTTTAGGATGGGCTGTAAATTGGGTTTGTTCGTCAGTTAAAATGTAATTCACCATCTGCTGTTTATAGGTTGGCTGATAAAATCCCAACCGGACTGGATCTGGCAAAATCATTCCTCCCCCGCCTTTTATACGAAAATTCCAACACTGTTTGGGTTGATACTGACCGTTTTTCCATTCTATGTAGTCTTTGAATCTATTTTACTTTTTAAAATGGTTTGATTTGAAAAGGATGCAGAGCAGCATCCTTTTCTGTTGTGCTTAAACTCAGATGTTCTTTTCGCCTATGGTTTAATACCTTCCAAACCAGCCGGGGTAACCAGGATAGCCCCCATATCCGGGATGACCAGGATGTCCCCAATATCCTGGGAAGCCCGATGTCCCTCCGAAAACGCTTGTAACAGGATAACTTCCCAATCCATGCATAAAGGGATGTCCCCCCAGACTGCCACTATAACTAGTCGGAAATCCTCCTGTTCCTCCAAATCCGGTCATGCCGGGATATCCTCCCATTCCTCCAAAACCGGCCATGCCAGGATTCATTCCCATCCCGCTGGTTCCTCCCATGCCAGGACTCATTCCCATCCCGCTGGTTCCTCCCATGCCAGGACTCATTCCCATCCCGCTGGTTCCTCCCATGCCGGGACTCATTCCCATCCCGCCAGTTCCTCCCATGCCAGGACTCATTCCCATCCCGCTGGTTCCTCCCATGCCGGGACTCATTCCCATCCCGCCGTGGCCTCCCATGCCAGGACTCATTCCCATCCCGCCGTGGCCTCCCATGCCAGGACTCATTCCCATTCCGCCGGTTCCTCCCATGCCAGGACTCATTCCCATTCCGCCGGTTCCTCCCATGCCAGGACTCATTCCCATTCCGCTGGTACCCGGCATACCGGGAGTCATCATTGTCTCATGTCCGCTCATATCAGGTGATTCCCCATAACTACTAAAACCACCAGTAGGTTGTTGATTAAACATCAGAGCATCTCTCCTTATATAGGTTACAGTCTAGACTATGACTAAACTGAAAATAAGGATTAGGCAAATTCCCTATATTAAGCAAAATCAACGGAAGTTAAGGTGAGGAACCTGCTGTAACATCAAGTGATTTTATAAGGAAAAATAATAAAAAAAGTTAGTTTCTTGCTTAAATCCAATTTTTTCATAAAGACGCTGGGCCGGATAGTTATCATCCGCCGTTTCAAGTGAAATTCCTTTAGCTCCCGTTTCTTTGGCAAATTCAATTGAACGTTTGATTAATTTCTCTCCGTAGCGTTGGGTGCGGGCGTGCTTTTTCACATACAAATCATTTAAAATCCACGAGCGTTTCATGCTGACAGACGAAAAAGAGGGATACAATTGGACAAAACCTACCGCTTCTTCCCCATCAAAAGCGACAAAAACCACCGATTCCTTGTTCACCATCCGCTGCCTTAAAAACTCTTTAGCGCCGGCCACATCAGGCTCTTGCTTATAAAACTGTCTGTATAAATCAAGCAGTTCAGCCACTTGATCCAATTCTTTAAGTGTTGCTAATTGAATAGTCAATATAAAATCCCCCTGCCATTATTGTTAGATCTAGTTAACATGAATAATAGGCACAATTCAATAATTCGACACAAATTGCACAAATCCTTGCCAACCTGAAATAAAAAACAATCCTGTAAGCGATTTTTTCTTGAAGGAGATAATAGTTTTCTGTATAATCTTAATAAACATACTAATCAAATAAAACTTGCCATAATCGGGAAGTAGCTCAGTTTGGTAGAGCACCAGTATGGGGTACTGGGGGTCGCAGGTTCGAATCCTGTCTTTCCGACCACAAATCATAACTCAGCCCATCTTACACAGATGGGCTTTTTATGATCCCAATTGGTTTAGCGCTGTAAAGCGCCGGGGGACAGGCCCCCGTTCCATTAACGCTGTAAAGCACTGGGGGAAAGGTTCTGTCTTGGGATTACCTTTATTTCGTTGGCTGTGGTTTTTATGGTGCTTAGGTTATGGTTGTGGTGTTGGATTATCTTTTCGGCCGGGATGATTCCATCGGCGGTTGTATGGCCATCTGCTATGAGTGTGACATCATAGCCTAAGGTTATGGCTCTGCGGCATGTGGTGTCGACGCAGTACTCTGTCCTCGCCCCCGCGACTACTAGGTCGGTAATACCGAGTGTGGTTAACTCCTGATGCAATGGCGTTTCAAAGAAGGAGTCGGTGCTTTGTTTATGTATTACGAAATCAGATTCTCTTGGAGCAATTCCTTCAGCAAAGCCCCAGAACGGTGCTCCCCTTTCCAAGAACCCTCCAGGTTGTTCTTCGTGTTGAATGTAAAAAATCGGAATATCCTCCTCTTCTACTTTCCTAATTACATCCTGAATCACTGCCAGCGTTTCTTCCCGTTTATACACGCCATAAAGGGGACCCACCTGCAGGTCAATAAGTATTAAAGCCGATTTCTTTTGCTTCATTTCCACCACTCCCACTTCATAGAATTATAGTTTTAAAGAGCTATTTAATTTCCACTAATCGGAATCAAATGACTGTATTAGCCACCTATTAATATGACAATTACTGGAAATTTTGGTCTTCAAGTTAATTGACGAAAAATTTTCCAATTGGTTTCTTCAAAATATGTACTACTTTTTTCATAGAGACCATAAAATGGAATGTACGTTCGCTAAGGAGGCGGTCACATGCCAAACCATGAACAAACCGTAATTACTGGGGATATGCTAGTTAGGTATTATGAACTAAATAAACGAAAAAAAGAAATTGAACTGGAAATGAACGGGCTCAAAGAGGTCTTTCAAGACTATTTGAATCATTTGGCAGGATTCGACCAAAAAGCAGAAATCACCATAAGCGGTTATAAACTTCAAAGACAAATCAGGAAAACAGAAAAATACAAAGAGGAAGAAACTGTTAAAAAATTGGAAGAGATGCAATTAAATGACCTGATCCAAGTCGTAAAAAAGCCTGATGATCAGAAGATCAAAGCTGCTTTAAGCCTTGGGCTGGTCAGCCCCGACCAATTAGATGGATGCATCGTGACCACCATCTCCCCTGCTATCTCAGTCAAACCATTAACGCCAAGATAGCTGTTAACTCCCCCATATTGAGGGGATTTTTTTTTGAAATAATATAGGTATCGAAAAACCTTGGAGGATATCCCAGTGCAACATCGAATTATTATATGATTGAACACACTTAGATTATGAGGAGATGGAATCATGGCCAGTCAAGAAAGTATCATGATAAAACAATTTTTAAAAGCATCCATGAGTAACCAAGCTTCATCCGCAACGGACATTGCCGCAGCAAGGCAAGGCTTGGAGGCATTATCCGGTTTAACCCCTGTGGCAGCGGATATTAAAATCGAAAAGCTGTTTATTGGGGACATACCGGCTGAATGGGTTACAGCTCCAACGGCTGAGAGTGACCGGGTTTTCTTATACTTGCATGGCGGTGCATACATAATGGGCAGCTGCAATACGCATCGGTACTTGGCTTCCAAATTATCACGTTCCACCGGCGCTCGTGTGTTAGTACCTGAATACCGGCTCGCACCCGAACATCCATATCCAGCAGCCCTTGAGGATGCCATGACCGTCTACCGCTGGCTGCTATCAACCGGTGTGGCTACTGAAAAAATCATCATCGGAGGGGATTCTGCCGGCGGCGGTTTAACTCTCTCCACATTACTAACTCTTAAGGATGCGGGTGATCCGCTTCCTGCTTTGGCGGTTCTCTTGTCTCCATGGACAGATTTGGCCGTAACCGGAGAATCAATGGAAACACGTTCGGAAGCCGATCCGTGGTTGAAACCGGCTCAAACGCGTGTGGCCCCGGCCTTGTATATTCGTGATCTGGATCCGAAAAACCCGATTGTCTCCCCTATTTATGCGGACTTAAGTGGATTGCCGCCAATGCTTGTACATGTGGGTAACGATGAGATTCTTCTAAGTGATTCGGAGCGGCTTGTCGATCGAGTCAACGCTGCCGGCGGAGACGCAGTCTTGAAAGTTTGGGATGGCATGTGGCACGTGTTCCAAACGTTCGCCATACCAGAAGGACAACAGTCTATTAGTGAAATTGGTGAATTTGTGAAAGAGCGGCTTGAGTCTTAATGATCATTAGAAAAATAAAACCTTCCGATGCGGAGAATTATCTCGAATTATGCAGGAAACTGGATACAGAAACGAGATTTATGCTATTTGAGCCTGGGGAACGAAAGACCACATTAGAACAGCAAAACCAGCGAATCAAAGCCATATTGGAGGAGAACCTATCCACGATACTGATTTGTGAGACAGAGGGAAAACTGATCGGATATCTGGGGGCCTTTCGTGAAGGTAAAAAAAGAATTAGTCACAGTGCATATATTGTCGTTGGGATTCTTCAAGACTACACAGGGAAAGGAATTGGCACCCAATTATTTACCGAGTTGGAAAACTGGGCAGCTGCAAACCATGTCCGCCGGCTAGAACTAACCGTCATGTGCCATAACGAGGCTGCCGTTAGCCTTTATAAAAAAATGGGCTTTGAGGTAGAAGGAGTGAAACGGCACTCTTTAATCATTGATGGACAATATATTGACGAATACTACATGGGTAAATTACTTTCATAGCTTTTTCAAATAAAAGGCATCAGGGAACAACCTGATGCCTTTTTGTACTAAATAAACCATGCTTTACATAAAAGTTCCATTCCCTTTTCAATTTGTTGTTCCGTTAAACCACCAAAACCAACAACCACTTTCGGTCCAGCTTTTGTAGGTGAATTGGCATAGTAAATCGACAAAGGGTATACCTTAACCCCTAATTTCAATGCGGACTGGATCAGTTCGTCTTCAGACATATGATTATTTACTGCTAAAACGACGTGGAGACCTGATTTTTCACCTATAACCTCAACCTGATTACCAAATAATCTCCCAGCAGCTCCCAACAAAGTCCCATGTTTTTTACGGTAAAGAGTTCTCATTTTATTTAAATGACTTTGCCAATATCCTTCGTTCATAAACTGGAATAGGGTTTCTTGATGAAGCCGGGACACGGTTTGTTTATAAACGGTAAAACCTTCTTGATAGATTTTGAGAAGCTTTGTCGGCAAAACCAAATAGCTGATTCTGATTGAGGGGATCAACGATTTAGAAAATGTTCCTAAATAGATGACCTTTCCTTCTGTATCGAGTCCTTGCAACGAAGGAATCGGCTTCCCTTTATAACGGTATTCCCCGTCATAATCATCTTCAATAATATAGCCGTCCATCTCTTCTGCCCATTTGAGGAGTTCGATTCTTCGGGCGATCGGCATGACAATCCCCATTGGAAATTGATGCGATGGGGTCACATAGGCAACAGTGGCAGAGCTCTCTTTTAGTGTTCGCATTTCCATTCCCGCGTCATCCAGGGGAACGGGCACAAAGGGAATCTCGTGGTGGTCCAAAACGGTACGGACACGATGAAAACCTGGATCTTCCAGTGCATATACATTTTCTTTGCCAATCAATAAAACCAAAAGTCCCATGAGAACTTGGGTGCCGGCACCGATAATAATTTGGTCCGCCGTACATTTGACCCCTCTTGAAGCAAATAGATAATTGGCTATTTGTTCCCGCAGATGCCTTTCCCCTTGGGGAGAACCATTATAAAAAATACCCGATTGGTCCTCATAAAGAGACTGTATGGTTAGTTTTCTCCAAACTGCAAACGGGAAATGCCCCAAGTCCACCCTGCCAGAATTAAAATCTATTTTTATATCATTCTTTGTAATGTCTCTTGTAATGGCTTCGGAGTGAGGAATTTTCCTTTTTAAAAAATCCTCTTCCAGGACAGCCACAAATGATCCCTGGCGCGGCCTGCTTACCACAAAACCTTCTGCGCTCAATTGGTCATAGGCAGCCTGAATGGTGTTTATACTCAAGCCTAAATAATCGGCCAAATGCCTTTTGGACGGCAGCTTTTCCTGTGGTTTAATTCTTCCCGTAAAGATTTCATCTTTTAAATAATCGGCCAGCTGCATATACAAAGGTTCCCTGCTTGAGGGATCCAAAATCGGAGTGATCTCAATCATGTGTTTCTTCTCCCTGAATTTGTTGGCACCTTTAGCGCACAATCATTAGTTTCATTATATAGCGCCATTGCCAGAAAGTCCTTAAATAAAAATAGCAATCACAAGCGATTGCTATTTTTTATGTATTTGATTAATTTTGGGTCTGGCTAACCGCTTCTTCTTCCTTGTGCTCGGTCTCTTCCCAACCTTTGCAAACATCCACCCATTCCTTCGCAAAGGAATATTGTTCAATTTCCTGGCAGGTTAATTCGATGGCAGAATTTTGGCTGCCGCATGCCGGGAACAGAGTCTCAAACCGTTTCATGGACACATCCAAATAAACAACGAGGTTGTTTTTCAAGCCAAACGGACATACTCCTCCAATCAAGTGGCCTGTCTGTTCGTAAACCTCTTCCGGTGACAACATCCGAGCCTTGAAACCAAACGTTTGCCGAAACTTTTTGTTATCGATTTTGGCATCTCCTGCGGCAACTACTAATATGGCCCGTTCATCTTCGCCCCTAAATGACAAGGTTTTCGCAATTCGGGCCGGGATGACACCAATCGTGTTGGCTGCCTGGTCGACAGTGGCACTCAAGGTTTCAAATTCCATAATATCTTTTTCCCGATCCCATTGTTGGAAATGGGCTTTTACACTTTCCAATGACATGATTTTCATCCTTCCCCAGTCCAATTTATCAAGTATGATAACAATTATACCGTAGAAATACAACAAAAACACTTTACCTCTCTTCCGTTGTAAAGCGTTAAGGACTATTGCATCCTAGAATTTCTTTAGCATACTGCTAGCGTTATGATATCTTACATTTAGCTGCGTTTGATTTATCACTAGCAAAAGCCATTGAGCTCGTTTGCTAAATATATCTACAGCTTGCTAATCTAATAACTTGTCTTTCTGGTATAGTAAAGGAAGTGCTGCTAGATGTTGGATAAATCTACATTTACCTAAGGAAAATAATCAATTTATGGAGGATACTACTTTGAAAAATCTACTGCAAAAGGTATTGGAATTGGAAACCGTTTACCTTGATACATTTGCTAACCGAATCAATACTTCTTGGGGCAAGCTTTTTTACAACGAAAACCAACCGATTTATTATGATGCCAATCATGCGGAAATAAGTGAAAATCCTAAAGGAGCAAAAGCGGTTATTGACGAAGTGATCACTTTTTATCAGCAAAAAAACATTATACCGCGGTTTTATCTCTACAACTTGGAAAATTTGTCACCGTTTAGGGAGGAATTAGCTGCAAATCATTTTCGATTTGAAGAATTAGTGCATCCAATACAGATTTGGAACGGGCAGAAACCACAGCATGCCCCTAATTACAAAGTCACCATTGAAACCGTGACAAATTCCAATTATCACAAAGCTCTGGACATCGAATGCAGTATAAAGGAGTTCGGAGGGAAAGCGGTAAGAGAAAAGGCATTTGCTGAAGAATTTCAGCATCCCTCCTATACCCATTATCTTCTCCGGTATGAAGGGATTCCTTGTTCGACCGCCAGCATATTTTCACATGACGGTCAGGCCCGTATGGAGAGTGTTGCCACAATGGAAGGTTATCGTGGCAAAGGACTTATTGGGGAACTGATATATTTTTTACAAGAAGAAGTGGCCAAGCGCGGAATTGAAAACTTCTGGGTGTTTCCGATTAATGAGCGGGTCGAAAAAGTCTATGCCAGGTATGGATTTGAAACGGCCGGAGTAATCAACACCGGACATGCGTTTTTATCCGGAAAGAGCATCAAAGAAATTCAAGAACAATAATAAAAGGGAGTTTCAATATAACGAAACTCCCTTTCTCTTGTCTAGCAACAACTATCTTGTCCCAATAACATAAGTCCATTGCCGTCCTGGTCAAAATCGAGTACAAGCCCCTCGGTAAAAAATTCGATGTCAGGGTCAATGGCGACCTGAATCTCATTGATTGTTACTAAAATATCATTTTCAGCCGGCTCCTCCAGAGCCAGTCCTACCTCCGGATCACTTCAGCCATAGCCTGCAAAAAAGACACGAACATGTTTGGCTTCACGGTTTTGGAACAATTGCTTCAATACATCGCGAGCCTGATCTGTGATTTGCATTTCTCCCTCACCCTTCTAACAATTTACCTTCTTATCCTATCGGGTTTTCAAAAAAAATGCCAGAATTCTGACCCAAAATCGCATAATGGCTGGAATAATAGAATTATTATTTAGAATTTTCCTAAAATCAATGTTATAATTTTTGCTATATTGTTAATTTTATCATTTCGGATATCTGCACAGGGAGGGATTCTGTTGAATTCACATGGTGCCATGCTGTCCTATCCAAGGACAAAGGGCATTATTTTCGTATTAATTGCGGCTATTTTATGGGGCGTTTCCGGTACAATTGCCCAGTTCTTGTTTCACCAGCAAGGCTTTAGCTCGGGCTGGCTTGTGGTTGTCAGGCTGCTTTTGGCCGGCATCGGCATGCTAATGTTTGCTCAAGCCTCCGGGAAGCAAAATATCTGGGCAGTTTGGAAAACGAAACGGGATATCTTTCAGCTGACATTTTTTGGGCTGGTTGGGATGCTTGGTGTTCAATATACCTATTTTGCAGCCATTGAACACGGTAATGCGGCCACAGCAACCGTCTTGCAGTATCTTGCTCCCGTCCTCATTGCCTGCTATTTCAGCATGCGGTCCAAGAGCCTGCCAACAAAACTTGAGACGATTGCGATTATGCTGGCATTATCCGGTACCTTTTTACTCGTGACCAGAGGAAACCTTCAGACCCTTTCTATTTCTGTACCAGCATTTGGCTGGGGAATCCTTTCGGCTTTTGCACTAGCTTTTTACACGCTATATCCAGCCAACCTGCTGTCAAAATTCGGTTCACTGGTAACAGTGGGCTGGGGCATGCTGATTGGGGGAGCAGCATTTTCCTTCGTCCATCCACCCTGGAGTTTCCAAGGGGATTGGTCGCTGCCTGCTTTCGTTGCTGTTATTTTTGTAATTATTTTCGGTACGATCATCCCATTTTTTTGCTATATGGAGAGTTTGAATTATATCAAAGCATCCGAGGCAAGCCTGCTTGCCTGCGCCGAGCCTTTATCAGCCGCTTTCTTGGCGGTCGCTTGGCTCCAGGTTTCGTTTGGACTGGCGGAATGGATTGGCTCGTTAGCCATTATTGCTACTATTTTTATTTTATCCGCTGGGAAAAGATCATAAAAAAAGCAGACGATGTGTCTGCTTTTTTTAATCCTCTAGATTAACGTTATGATAAACCTGTTGAACGTCCTCTAAATCTTCTAGAGCGTCAATTAATTTTTCAAACTTTGGTACTACATCTTCCGGTAAAGTGATATCGTTTTGTGCTAACATCGATAACTCTGCTACAGTAAACTCTGTAATACCGGCATTTTTAAATGCTTCCTGAACAGCACGGAACTGATCTGGTTCAGCATAGACAATCACTTGTTCATCGTCTTCAGCTACTACGTCACGAACATCGACATCCGCTTCCATTAACAGCTCAAGAACCTCTTCCTCTGTTTTTCCTTCCACACCAATGACAGCAGTAGAATCGAACATATAAGCAACCGAACCACTGACACCCATGTTCCCGCCGTTTTTACCAAAAGCAGCACGAACTTCTGATGCAGTACGATTGACGTTATTGGTTAAGGCATCCACGATAATCATGGAACCGTTTGGACCAAAACCTTCGTAGCGCAGTTCATCAAAGTTTTCATCAGCGCCGCCTTTTGCTTTTTCAATAGCGCGGTCAATGATATGTCTAGGCACATTATACGTTTTCGCGCGTTCGAGAACGAATTTTAATGCTTGGTTTCCCTCGGGATCCGGTACGCCTTTTCTGGCGGCAACATAAATTTCCCGGCCAAATTTGGCATAAACCCGGCTCGTGCTTTTATCTTTTTCCGCTTTTTTATCTTTAATGTTATTCCACTTACGACCCATATAAACACTCTCTTTCCCGATTAAATCTTAATTTACTGTTAAATTGAAGGTATTAAGCAAAACTATCTTAACACAAAAATGATGGACAGAAAATATTATACCGCATTTTTCATATTTAGGTGGACTTAAACTCCTATATTCTTGACATCTGATTGTATTTTTTTAAAAAAACAGCAAAATCTAGTGATGTAACTTTGCGAAATTTAAGAGGAGGGCAAAAATGGGCATTTTAAGTGGGAATCCTAAAAATGAACCTTTGCATTATGGCGAAGTATTTGGTGCGTGGTCTTTTTTGATGGCTGCCAAGGGGTTGATTGCCGGTTATCAAACGCATTTGAATCATGCCGGCGATGATGATTTGCAAAAGATTTTAATAGAAGCCATTGAGAATTGTCAGAATGAAGTAGAGCAAATTGAAAATCTCTTAAAGGAAAATGGCGTCGGGTTACCGCCAACGCCTCCCGAACGGCCGAAGGCCTGCTTAGAAGATATTCCTCCGGGAGCTCGATTTATGGACCCGGAAATTTCCGCTATGCTGTCGACTAATATGGCAGCTGGGTTGGTGGCCTGCAGTAAAATGATCGGCGAAGCCATTCGTGAAGATATCGCGACAATGTTTGGACAATTCCATGTAAAAAAAGCCGCCTTAGGAGCCAAAGTCTTAAGGCTCAACAAGGAAAAAGGCTGGCTGGTGCCGCCGCCATTGCACCTATTAAAAGCTGAGGATTGTTAATAGGTATATTTGTTTTGTGTGGAGTAGAACAGGTTTCTACTCCACTTTTTTCCAATCCTATATGAGACATTTCTTCCGTTTTTAATGTTCCTTTTGTCTCATAGAAAGCTTTTATGAGACATTACTCCAGCTTTCATTGTACCTTTTGTCCCATAGTGAGGTTAGTCTTAAAAGTGGACACGTTAAAATGAGATTTAGTTTATAATACAATCATCATTAATAAGGGACGTGTTCACTATGGGTAAGCACCATACTCAAGAATACAGGGATTATGTTTGTAAATTAATTGTTGAAGAAGGCAGGAAAGCTACAGATGTCGCATACGAGCTTGAAATATCCACTAAGACGATTAGCCGGTGGGTGACAGTTTATAGAGCGAAAATAAATGCTGGGAAGACAAGTGAGAACTATATTACACCCACAGAACTAGAAAAACTAAAAAAGCAACATGAGAAAGAGCTTCAACAGTTAAAAGAGGAGAATGAAATTCTAAAAAAGGCCATGCACATCTTCACGAAAAACCAAGCGTGATTTATAAATTTATTCAAGCCCACTCTGATGAACACACTGTGGCGAAGATGTGCAAAGTTCTTAAAGTATCATCAAGTGGCTACTATAAATGGGTCAAAAATCTGAACAATCCTCTTTCTGAGAAGGAGGACTATCGTTTAGAGCTCCAGCAGAAGATTAGTAAGTCCTATCATGAAAGTTTTGGAACGTACGGTAGTCCTAGAGTGCATTCTGATCTTCTGGACTGGGGATATATCATTTCCCAAAAAACGGTCGCTCGAATGATGAAAGAAATGGGATTAAAAGCCATTCCAACAGAAAAGTTTGTGGTTACTACGGATTCCAATCATGACTTAAATATTTATCCTAACCTTTTAGATCGCCAATTCAACGTAAAGGAGCCTAATCAAGCCTGGGTAGCTGATATTACGTATATTTGGACACTTGAAGGATGGGTTTATTTATCATCGGTCATGGATTTATTTTCTAGAAAAATTGTAGGGTGGAGTATGGCTTCACACATGAAGAAAGAGTTATCCATTCAAGCGTTAAATATGGCGATTGTTTCAAGGCAGCCTGGAGAAGGCTTAATTCATCACTCGGATCGTGGTTCTCAGTATTGTTCGCATGATTATGTTGATATTTTGAAAGAGAAAAAATTGCAAATCAGTATGAGTAAAAAAGGCGACCCGTACGATAATGCTTGTATTGAATCGTTTCACGCAACTATCAAGAAAGAGCTAATTTACAGGAGACGCTTTACTACAAGGGCTGAAGCTATAAAAGCCATTAATTATTATATTAGTGGTTTTTATAACGAAAGACGAAAGCATTCGACCTTAGGAAACCAATCACCGAATCAATTTGAGAGAAGTCACCAACAAAATGAAGTAGAAAAAATCTCGTAATATAGCCATTTGGTGTTAGAAATAGTCAATCATGTTTTTCGATTGACTATTTCTAATACGGACCAAACGAAGTGCGGTAGTGGTTTTGTTTAATAATGTCTCAAATTTTATTGTCCACTTTCTTGACAGAAGACCAATAGACAGCTTATATGAGACATTTCTTCATTTTCTTATCTGCTTTTGTCCCATAGCGCTTATTGGGAGACTTTTCCTTGGAACTTAATTTTTTCAAAAAATAAAGACCTTTCTAATGAGAAGAAAGGTCTTTTAGATAATCCAGCTTATACTAGCATTTGAAATAAAGTGCTGTCTTTATTGACTTCGCGGTAACCGAACCCTTTAGTCTTAATCCGCTCAATCAAAGGAAAATAATCCTCTTTGTCTTTCAATTCAATCCCGACCAGAGCTGGGCCAGACTCCCGGTTATTCTTTTTCGTATATTCAAAGTGGCTGATATCATCGTTCGGGCCGAGGACTTCCATCAAGAATTCCCGCAATGCACCGGGGCGCTGTGGAAATTGGATAATAAAATAATGCTGCAAGCCTTCATAAAGCTTGGAACGCTCTTTAATTTCCTGCATCCGGCCGATATCGTTGTTTCCGCCGCTGATGACACAAACCACCGTCTTCCCTTTGATCTGTTCAGCATATGTATCCAGCGCGGCAACCGATAACGCCCCTGTTGGTTCCACGACAAGCGCATTTTCATTGTATAAAGACAAGAGCGTGGTGCAGACCTTGCCTTCGGGGATAGCCACGATATCATCGACAATTTCCTTACAAATTTCAAACGTCTTGCTGCCAACTGTTTTGACTGCGGCCCCATCCACAAACGGGTCAATCGATTCAAGCGTTGTCACTTCCCCTTTCCGGATGGATGCCTTCATTCCAGCGGCGCCTTCTGGCTCCACACCAATCAATCGGGTGATGGGGGAATAATGCTTTAAGTAGGTTCCCACCCCAGCCATTAATCCGCCGCCGCCAATGGCTGCAAACAGATAATCAATTTCGTGGCAATCATTAAGCAATTCAACCCCGACGGTCCCTTGGCCGGCAATAACGTCGAAATCATCAAACGGGTGTATGAAAGTCCGCTGCTCCTCGCGGCTGCATTCCATCGCCTTTTCATAAGCATCATCAAATGTATCGCCCGTTAATACAATCTCGACACTGTCTTTCCCCCAGAACTTGACCTGATTTACCTTCTGCTTCGGTGTAGTGCTAGGCATGAAGATTTTCCCATGAATGTTTAACAAATGACAGGAATAGGCTACCCCTTGGGCATGGTTACCAGCGCTAGCGCAAATAATCCCGTTTTGTACTTCTTCGGGTTCCAGTTTTTTGATCCGATTATAGGCGCCACGAATTTTAAAGGAGCGGACACTTTGCATATCCTCCCGTTTTAAGTACACATGACAACCGTAGCGTTCCGATAGTAAATGGTTGTATTGCAGAGGCGTGGGGGAAATGACATCCTTAATGGTATGACTGGCAATAATGATGTCCTCCACATTTAACGCTTGTTTATCGACTTGTTGACTCATCACTCTTGTACCTCCTCAATTTGTTCCATCCCGAAGCGGGAATGATTCATTTATAAACATAAAAAACCCGCCCCTATGATATAGGGACGAGTTGGCTCGCGTTACCACCCTACTTCCGCAGCAAAAAGAAACAAGCTGCGGCTCTCGATCCAATGTACCTGACTTCGATACAGGTTCCTTCCTAACGGGGGACATTCCGGTATAGCTTACTGATTGGTTCAGCCATACATCTCAGAGATGATATTCAGACAAGTCCCGCCATCGGCTCCCACCTGCCGCCGACTCTCTAAGGACAAGAAACAAGTCCTACTCTTCTCTTCACAGATTTTCATGATTAATTCCTAACTAGGGTACCACCGAAACGGTTACAAGTCAATATTTTTTGACTATTTTATATATTTAGATAAATATAAAAGCGCTTTCAATTTTCAATAGCCAAAAATTGTTCTTGTAACGTTACCATTGAACCAAATACTGGGATTCAAATCGGAACCAAATGGCTCTTAACCGTTTTTTGCGCTATAATTATAGGAATAGCCGGAAAATTATAAATACTAAAGGAGAGATCAAGTGAATGAAAATCCCATACAAGGGAAAATCCCCTTCCATTCATGAAACGGTTTTTGTGGCACCTGGGGCCTATTTAATTGGAGACGTGCAAATTGGCAAGGAATCCACTGTTTGGTTCAATGCTGTCTTACGGGCTGATGATGGACCCATTATGGTCGGTGAACGGACAAGTATCCAAGATAATTCTACCATCCATTTGTATGAGGGGTCCCCCGTCACCATTGGAGACGATGTAACGGTCGGGCACAATGTCATCCTGCATGGCTGTAAAATTGGAAACCGTTCTTTAATTGGCATGGGTTCCACGATATTAGACCATGTCGAAATCGGCGAAGAATGCGTGATTGGCGCCAACACTCTGCTCACCGGCGGGACCAAAATACCTCCCCGCTCGATGGTTTTAGGTTCCCCCGGTAAAGTTGTAAGGGAATTATCCGAAGAAGACTTGCAATTGCTAAGAATGTCAAGCCTTCATTATGTGCAAAAAGGAAAGGATTTCATGGGGATCCTGAAATAACAAAAAGACTCCACCCAATAGGAAACAGGTGGGGTCTTTTTAAAGAAGAACTTTGTATCTTAGTTAATAAACTCGGTATCAATTAATGCTGCAAAATCAGGCTTTTCTTTTAGGAATTTCAAATCAACAGAAGAGTCGGCAAACTGTTGGATGACTTTTTTGTTCACATCTTCTGTAAAGCGGATGTTGTTCCAAGCTTGGTCCATGACACCCTTATCCAATTCTTGCTTGGTAATGTCCTTAATGCTGTTTAAAGTAATGGTTTTGGCTTCTTCTGGATTCTTTTCAATAAAATCAATCGCTTCTTCTTGGGCTTTGACAATTTTAGCGATTACGTCTTTATCTGCTTTAATTTTCTTACCGCTTGATACTAAAATCGTATTTGGCAACGTTTCACCATAAGAAATTTTAGAGCTGTCAACAATGATTTTTGCTCCAGCCTCTTTGACCAATTGGGAAGCCCATGGCTCTGGTACTGCTGCAATGTCCACTTTACCGGATTCAAACATGCTGGCGTATTGAGCAGGGTTACCTGTTACATGCTTCAACGTACCGCCAATCCGTGCTGAAGAAATACCATAGTCTTGCAAGAAGGTTTCCATTTGAACATCATGGGTGCAGCCTACGCCAGGAGTGATGAAGGTTTTCCCATTGAAATCTTCAACAGAATCCACGCCGCTTTTCTTAGAAGCAACGATGGCTGTACCGCCTGAAGAAGCACCGGCAATAATTTTCACGTCCGCTCCATTGGTAAAGTTGTTCATGACCGGTCCAGGGCCGACAAGTCCTGCATCAATGTCCCCGGTTTTTAAGGCCGTCATAAAGGCTCCTCCATCCGGGAAGGTTTTGTATTCTACCTTGACGCCATCACCCAGTTCCTTTTCATAATAGCCTTTTTCCCTGGCAATCATGGCAGGGGCATGGTCAATGTTTGGAAAATATCCGATAACAACCTTTTTACCCTCTTGATCTGCTTTTCCGGAGCTCGCATTGTCGCTTCCGCATCCTGCTAATACCCCGGCAGATAAAAATAATGACAACCCGATAAGTGAAGCTTTCTTTTTCATGATTCTCTCTCCTCTTGACCCTTTTATATATATTTTAGTTTGTTGTGTCTAATCCCCAACGGCGAATAACGTTTTTTTCTATACGCTGGAAGAATAACAAGTCAACAATGGTTCCAACTAAACCAATAATGATCATAATACCAATCACAAGGCTCATGTTTCCAAAATCAGATGCGTATTTCAATGTGTAGCCAAGTCCTGGTCCAGTACTTAAGATTTCCCCAGCCATCAATCCCCGCCAAGCGAAAGCCCAGCCAAGACGGATGCCTGTTACCGCATAAGGGATGGAGGCAGGAAAAATGATTTTAACGAATAAATCAATCCCTTTGGACCCCATCGTTTGTGCCGCTTTTATATATAGCGGCGGAACATTTTTAATCCCCATTCGCATATTAATCGCAATGACCAATGTAGCACCCAGGATCACGATAAAAATAACCGATTTCTCGTTTAGGCCGAACCACATAATCGCGATTGGCAGCCAAACAATACTAGGGACACTTTGCAAGGCCAATATTAAAGCCCCCAAAGTTTCATCCGCCGTTTTATTTTTCGCTAACAGAATCCCGATACCGATTCCAATGATAATGGAAGCAGCCAAGCCGATGAGCAGACGACGAAAACTTGCAAGGATATCATAGATTAAGGTCTTGTCCTCAAATCCTTTAACCAATTCTTGATAAACATTTGTCGGTGCCGGCATCAGGGAAGGTGAAACCTCCAACAACTTCACAGCTGCCTGCCAGGCCACAATCAATATGATAAAAAATAGTAAACGTTTAATGGTTGACCGCATAGGCTAGTTCCTCTTTTACCACTTTCTCTATTTCTGATTCTAGTAAACTCATAATTTTTTTCTCTAATTTAGCTGTTTTATCAGGGTGCTGTTCTCTTGGCCTCGGGATGTCTACCTTAATATCCTCTAAAATCACACCCGGCCTCGTCCCCATTACCACGATTCGATCCGAGAGCTTGATAGATTCATGAATGCTATGGGTAACAAATAGAATGGTTTTACGCGTCTCGAGCCAAATCTTTTCGAGTTCATGGTGCAGAATTGAACGTGTCTGTTCATCCAGAGCACCAAATGGTTCATCCATTAATAAAACCTTTGGATTCATCGACAATGCCCTGGCAATGGATACCCTCTGCTGCATGCCACCGGACAATTCATGTGGCGAGTGCTTGCCATAATTGCTTAGCTGCACCATTTTAAGAAAGGCTTGAGCAACTTCCCTGGCTTGATTTTTTTTCATTTCCTTCCGTAATGGGAACATGACATTCTCTTCGACGGTCATCCAAGGAAACAATGCCGGCTGTTGAAACACCATGCCGCGGTCCTTGCCCGGTTTAGTAATTGGCTGGCCATTTAGCAAAATCTCTCCGCTGGTCGGTTTGGTTAATCCCGCTACGATCGAAAGAAGCGTTGATTTACCGCAGCCTGATGGACCAAGGATGGAAACAAACTCCCCTTCCGAGATATTCATATTGATATCTGAAAGCACCCTGCTTGCCGTATTTTGGTTCACAAATTGTTTTTCAATATTTTTGATTGAAAGAAACATCGACTCACCTGCACCTACTTTCCCTACAATTCACATAAAACTAATCGGAATAATAACATTAACAATAATTATAAATTATCAGGACTTGTTGTCAATGATTTTATTAAAAAAACAGCATGTTCTTGCGAATGATTCCCAAAGAATATTTCATAAAATTCATGCCAAACTAACGGCAAAAGGAGGTATTACCATGCAGCATGTATACAGATTGGCCTTAAAGTTTATCGCAACTTTGGTTGTGTTGGGTATCATTCTTGGAATGTTCTATAATTTTAGTTTTGCCGATGTGTTTTGGATTACGGCTGTTTTAGTTGTGGTTTCTTACATCTTAGGTGACTTGTTGGTCTTAAGATCGACGAATAACATCATTGCCTCCACAGCAGACCTCGGGCTGGCCTTTTTGCTGGTATGGCTGATGGGAATGGTGCTCACGTACGAAGTTAATCTGTGGCCCGCTGCTTTCATTTCCGCTGCTGCCGTCACCTTATTTGAATACTTTTTCCATCAGTTCCTCATGAACAACATGAACAAGCACATCACGACCCAATCAAGCCAAGTGCAAAACCGTCCCCAATTTCAAACAGAAGCTTCTGAAGAATTAATACCAGTAAAACCCGATGTCAGAAGCCCTAAGGACGAATAAATGCAAAAATCCTCATTCCAATCTAGGTGGATGAGGATTTTTTGCTTGTTTTTACAGGCCGCCACATGAAGGGCCCTGAACCTTTTGCTTTGTCTCTTCTTCGTTTTCCTTCTTCACTGATTCAAGGCCGTATCCTGTCGGGCTTATTTCCAGTACCTCTTCCTGTTGTTTTCCTGTAAATAATTGATTTTTGTCCATGATGACCACCTCTATGTAGAGTATTTGCAATCCGATGGAAAATAACCTGTTTGGGATAAAAACAGAATCTATTTGGAAAACATAAATTTATTGGAAATCTTAATGTTGGTGAGGGAACGATTTGGAAGAAAATATCGTCGATTTAGTCGATAACCGTTTGAAGGAACAAATAGATACGGTCATCCGGGGCATGACCTTTACAAAAAATTTTCGTTCACCTACTGCAGAGGAATGGTACATCTTCCTGCCCGGCTTTAAGGATCCGGTAACAGGAGGAGCGGCCGGTAAAACGATTATTCATTATAACCTTTATGATACAAAACACATCTTCATTAATACGACAATTATCTTAGACGACCCGGCGCTGCACAAAAACGAAAACCACCGCTTAGTGTATGCAGCAGCGGATGAAATCATCAACCGTCTGGTCGGCTATGCCGATACCCTGTTATCGGTCCATTCCGGCGAAAACTCTTATAATGCCGAATATAAACAATAAAAGATGTCGGCCGCCAAGCATGAACCAGCATGGACACGACACCTTTTCCGTTTAACTATTGCTTGGCTCCGTTTTTTGGGCCGGAATGAAGAAGCTTACTATAACAGTAATCACACTAAAAACCAAGGCAAACAGGAACACATTTTGCATCCCGTTTCCGATGTCTGCGGTTTTGTTAATAATGACACCCATAACCGTCACCCCAACCGATGCCCCGATGTTTCTTAAAAACACCTGCAACGAGGTGGAGATCCCTTTGATTTGCGTATCGGCAAACTCTTGAGCGGCAATGGTACCGACCGCAAATAATAGACCAAATGAAAAACCTTGGAAGGCCAAAATAGCAAATAAAGCCGCATACGATAAGTCCTTAATAAATAAAAAGAGTGCCAGTCCTGTAATGGCTGTGATAAAACTGCCAATGATAAATAAATTTTTATACCCGAAGCGAATGATCCATTTTCCTGCCGGGGTACTGCCAAACATCCAGCCAAGCGCAATACTTAACAAAATCAGGCCGCTTTTATAAATGCTCATATGGCTGCCTTCTTGGAGATATAATGGAATAAAATTAGAAGTCCCATAAAAAGACAAACAGTAAATCAGCATGAAAAGATTGGTTCTAAAAATTCCTTTGTTTTTAAATAACGAAACCGGTAAAAAGGGCGAGGCTTCTTTCCGTTCCACCAACATAAATACCACCAGCCCGAGTGCACCGACCACCACATACCATAAAGGATGATTCACATTTGTAGCCAGCAGTAAAGCCGTTATCGACACACTGAACAAGAAAAATCCTTTATAGTCAATATGGGTCTTCCTGAATTCAGCCTGTTCTTGATAGGGAAGCAAGCAAAGAATCGTAGCAATCCCAATAGGAATGTTAATGAAGAAAATCCATCTCCACGTCAAAGCTTCCACAAAAAAAGACCCTAACACCGGTCCGACAATGGACGAAATCGCCCAGATACTGCTAAAGATGGCTTGAATTTTCCCGCGCTTTTCAATGGTGTACAAATCGCCCACGATAATCATCGATAAAGGCAGCATTCCGCCTGCCCCCAGGCCTTGCACTCCCCGGAAAATAACCAAAGCCGTCATCGAGTTGGCCAGGCCGCTAAGAATTGAACCAAGGATAAAGAATCCGACGGCGATCATTAACAATTTCTTTCTCCCGTACATGTCGGATAATTTTCCGAAAAGCGGGACCGTAACTGTACTGGCCAGCATATAAACAACAAAAATCCAAGCAAACAAATCCATCCCGCCAAGATGTTTCACAATAGTCGGACTTGCCGTTTGCATGATATTGGCATCAAGTGCCGAAATAAGAGTGGTAATGACCAGCCCCCAGAGCACATACGTATTTTTATTCATAGTTTCCCCCTATTTCTCTTTCTAACACAATGCATCAACCATGATTATAGCAAACCAGAACCGGTTTATATATTCTTTTTAAAAATTATTCAGAAGACGGTCCGGATAGGTATACACATTCAATGACCGGCCGCGCACAAAGCCAATGGTGGTAATCCCGAGCTGGTCCGCCAGCTGCAGGGCAAGTTCTGTGGGAGCCGATTTGGATAACACCATTTCGCAGCCAATTTTAGCGACTTTCAATAAAATTTCAGAGGAAATCCGACCGCTGAAGACAATTATTTTGTCCTGGATAGGCAATTTATTTTTTAAACAGTAGCCATAGATTTTATCAAGGGCGTTGTGCCGGCCAATGTCCATCCGGCTTAAGATCATTCCGTTTCTGTCACAAAGGGCGGCATTATGGACGCCGCCAGTTTTTTGAAAGACGGTGGCGGATTTCTGCATTTCTTCCATTAATTTAAAAGTGTCTTCTACCGAAATTCTTACCCGCATGCCATCGATTTTTTTCGCGGTCATCGCATCATTCACAAACACAAAACCTTGCCTGCTCATCCCGCAGCAGGAGGTAATATAACGCTTGCTTTGAAATTGACTATAGTAGGGGTTTACCTTCTTTGTCTTTACATGGACATAGCCTTCCTTTTCTTGAATCCATATGTCGCTAATGTCTTCCATCGACCGGATAATCCCTTCCGACGCGAGATAGCCAATGACCATGTCATCGATGTACTCGGGGGTGCAAACCATGGTGACAAGCTCTTGACCGTTTAATTTAATAGTGACCGGGTATTCGGTCACTATAACCTCTTCGGTGTGTTCCGGGTGGCCGTTTTCATATCGAAGAGTCGTGCGCTTCACCTCTATTGGCTTCATCTCTATACCTCCTTCCTATAATGAGAGGTCGTCTTTATGAGAACCGACTACCCTTTTTCGGATAACTTACAGCAATTGTCGGATAATCACCGCCAACTGTCGCATAGTTCCTTCCAACTGTCGTATAACCGTCTCTAACTGTCGATTTATATACCAACTGTCGGATGAACCTCTCCAACTGGCGGATGATACCTGATAACTGTCGGGCACTCCTCTCCAACTAGCGGATAACTTTTTCTAACTATCGCATACGCCAATCAAGTTTCTTCCTCAAATATTTGAAATTTCCGGTCACTCCGGCAGTTTTCGCAAACATGGATCAAGGAAGACTGCATGACGTTACTTTCTTGATTGTCTAGCTCCTCTTCCTGCCCGCACACTTCACAAATCTTCATCCAATCACCCTCTTTAGTACCACATAATCTAGTTTACTGCCGGACAATTTGATACCCCAAATCCTTGACAGCTTGTTCGAAATCCTGATGGGAAGCGGCCTGCTCATTAAAACTGAACATGGCCTCCTTCCGGCTTAAGTTGACCTCCGCCTCACGCACACCCCAAACCTCATTGATGGCATGAAGGACTTTATCCGCATCGGTTTGTGAGTGCATCCCTTCTACCTTCAAACTCCCCTTTTGCATCCCAACCACTCCTCCTGTTAATGTATTGGCTGCTGGTCATGATGAATCGACTCACCCATCCCATGAAGAAATTCCATCATCGTGGTTAACGAGGCCCGAACCTCCGGATTAAACAAACTGGTACTTAATTTCCACAAACTCTTGGACTCGCCATGTTGCATCGTTTCCGTAAAGCGCTCCAAACCGCCGCTTACACTTTGGATCATCGTCTGCACTTGCTCGGGGTCCAATGATCCAAAAAACTTAAAAGCATTCATGGCATTTTTAATGGCGTGTTGCATCGTGGGTTGATTGATTTGGCCAATCGCGATCGCCCCCACTTCGGTGCGCTTCACCAGCAAGGATTGGATGGCCGTTAAGGCCCCCATATCCTGCAGTTGTTTTAAAATATCTAACGATGTGACAATTGCCTCACGGTTATCGGTTATTGCTTTTAGCACGTCCGACAAGGCCTGGGCCTGTTCTTCAACTGGGTTGGGAACACTCTTGTTAATTTGCCTGATCGGTTTTGCCATACTCATTCCCCCCTGCTTCAAAAAGATTAGGAATAGGTGTAAAATCGGCCCGCTTCCATTTATCCTCAACACGGACACTAATTTGTGGAATCCGGTTGCCGAACCGGTAATTCACCTTTGGAAGCGGCGGCTCGCCCTTCACTTCGAGAACTTCCATCCTGACACCCGCTTCCTTGTAGTTTGGTGTATGCGTATATTTATCATGATAACTGCTGGTCAACCGGTTGACTGCTTTACGCTCATCGCTCGTATTCATGCTAAGATACAGTTCATTGCCCTCTACTCTGTCCGTCACAATGACACGAACCTCAACTTCACCATACGGAGAGGTTAACCGCACCAAGGAGCCATCCTCAAGACCGCGTTCCTTTGCCAATCCCAGCGATACCTCCACCCAAGGTTCAGGCACTTTATGAGTCAGCCCCTCCGATTTGTACGTCATATTCCCTTCATGGAAATGCTCCAATAAACGGCCGTTATTTAAATGAAGGTCAAACTCTTCTCCGGCTATAAACGGCGGAGTCCATTCAACCGGATGCAGCCGGGCCATTCCATCTGGAAACCCGAATTTTTCGGTATAGAGCAACAGGGTGCTGGAACCGTCTTTCTTAACTGGCCAGACTTGCGAATGAAAACCTTCTAACCGCTCGTAGCTGACCCCTGCGAAAATCGGGGCCAACGATGCTGCTTCTGCCATGATTTCACTAGGATGCTGATAGTTCCAGTTAGCCCCAAGCCGGTTGGCTAACTCCTGGAAAATTTGCCAATCCGGTTTGCTGTCACCCAGCGGTTCTAACACTTGGTAAAAGCGCTGGATTCGGCGCTCCGTATTGGTAAACGTCCCTTCTTTTTCAAGGCTTGGCGCCGCTGGCAAAACGACATCCGCATATTGGGCGGTTCGGGTGAAGAACACATCCTGCACCACAAAAAATTCTAGTTCTTCAAACCGGTTTTCCACAAAATTGGAGTTAGAATCCACAATTGCCATATCTTCACCGAATAGATACAAGGCTTTGATTTTTCCGGTATGGATTCCTTCCACCATCTGATGGTTATTAAAGCCCGGTTCTTGCGGAAGCTGGACGCCCCAAGCTTTCTCGTAACGTCCCCTAACCTCCTCGTCTTGTACTGGTTCATAGCCTGGCAGCCATGCCGGCATCGTCCCGAAATCACATGCCCCTTGAACATTATTATGACCCCTCAATGGATAGGCCCCTGTACCAGGGCGTCCATAGTTCCCAGTGATCAGCAATAAATTGGAAATCGCCGTGCTGGTGTCGGTCGCTCCCATATGTTGGGTAACGCCCATAGCCCATAAAACACAAACCGATTTGGCCTCATGAATCATTTCTGCCAAACTGATGAGCTCTTGCTTAGTTAACCCAGTAGTTTCTTCGGCGTATTCCAAAGTGAATTTATCAAGTGAGTCGACATATTTATCTAACCCATTGACACGGGTGGCCAAGAAATCATTGTCTTCCCAGCCTTGGTCAAGAATATATTTCGTGACCGCCGAAAGCCAAATGAGGTCGGTACTCGGCTTAGGATGCAGGAGGAGATTAGCCCGCTCTGCCAGTTCATGTTTCCGGATATCGATGACAGCCAGCTTCTGGCCATGCAATTTATGGGCCCGCTTGATTCTCGTCGCCAAAACCGGATGGGATTCTGCCGGATTGGCTCCAACGACCATCACCAAGTCTGATTGTTCGATATCCTGCATCGTGCCGGAATCCCCGCCGATTCCCACTGTCCGCATCAATCCCATGGTGGCCGGTGATTGGCAATAACGAGAGCAATTGTCGACATTGTTGGTTCCCATGACGGCTCGGGCCAATTTTTGAAATAAGTAGTTTTCTTCATTTGTACATTTAGAAGAAGCGATATAACCAATGGCATCGGGCCCGTCTTTTTCTTTAATTCCCGTAAGCTTTGAGGCAATGAGGTTTAAGGCTTCATCCCAGGAGGCTTCGACAAATTCATCCCCTTTTCGGATAAGCGGTTTGGTTAGCCGCTCCTCACTGTTGACAAAATCCCAGCCCCATTTCCCTTTGACACACGTCGAAATGCCGTTCACAGGCGCATCGGCTTGCGGCTCCACCTTTAAAATATGCCGGCCCTTTGTCCAGACTTCGAAACTGCAGCCGACACCGCAATATGTACAAACGGTTTTCGTCCGTTTTATCCGGTTCTCGCGCATCGCCGCTTCCATTTCCGATATCGCAAAGATTTCCTTATAGCCCGGCTCGATTTCTTTAGTGAGGTCAATCATCGGCTCCAGGATTTTTGTCGGAATCGCGGTTAAGAACCCGGCTTCACCGAGCATCGATTTTTCCATTAAAGCATTGCAAGGGCATACAGTAACACAATGGCCGCACGAAACACAGGAGGACTGGTCGATGGGAACATCGTTGTCCCAAATGACCCGAGGAGCCTTCCTGCTCCAATCAATCGTCAGGGTTTCGTTCACCTGCAAGTCCTGGCAGGCTTCCACGCATCTTCCGCAAAGGATGCATTGGTCCGGTTCGTAGCGGTAAAATGGATGGGAGTTATCGGCTGGATATGGTTTTGATTCAAATTGATACTTCTGATGTTCAATCTCCAAGTATTCCGCCGTATTGTGAACCACACAGTTACCGTTGTTGTTATCGCAAACCGTGCAATACAATTCGTGATTTTTTAGAATTCTTGACATGGCTTCATACTGGGCGTCTTTCACATTGCCGGCCTGGTAATCCACCATCATCCCAGGTTCGGCCTTTGTGGTGCAGGCCCTGACCAGTTCACCACCCACATCCACAAAGCATGTATCACACGTCTGGATGGTACCCAGGTTCGGGTGATAGCAAATGCTCGGAATAAACAAATCATGCGACTGTGCCGCCTGCAAAATGGTCTGGCCAGGCTGGACAGAGTATTCTTTTCCATTAATTTGGATGGAGAATAAATTCTCTTCCATGGCTTACCTCCTTACTTTCCGAGATGCAATCGGATACAGATTTTTACCTGCCGCCGGTGACGGCTTGGCATCACTTAAATACGCGGACCAATAGATAAAGCCAACAAACAAGGCCCCGCCAATGGCATTCCCTAGAAACACGGGCACAAAATTGACGAAATAACCGCCCCAGCTGAAATACCCTGCAAAAATAGCCGCCGGTATCACGAACATATTGGCGACCACGTGCTGAAAACCGATGGCCACAAATCCCATAATCGGGAACCAAATCGCTAAAATTTTACCGCCGACATCTTCGGCACCGTAGGACAGCCATACGGCTAAACCGACTAACCAATTGCAGCCGATCCCGGAAACCAAGCTTGGCCAAAAAGCGGAATCCAGCTTGGCTTGGGCCATTGCAACGGTTTTTGTAAGATAATGGCCTGTTTCTGTTAGTCCGACAATATGGCCAAAAAAATACGCCACAAACACGGCCCCTATAAAATTACTGACAGTAATCCAAAGCCAATTCCAAAGCAAACGCTTAAGGGCGACTTTCCTGGATAGGCAAGCAATCGAGACGGCCATCATATTGCCTGTCAATAATTCTCCGCCGGCGATAATTATCAGGATCAGCCCTAAGGGGAACACGGCGGCGCCTAAAAAGGTCCCAAAGGTTCCCCACTCTTTCGGCAAATCCGCGACAACCCGTAAATCCAATAAATACCCTAAAGCTATAAATGCCCCGCCCAGGAACCCTAAAACCAACATATGACGCAATGGCAGCCCAGCTTTTTTCATTCCTGCTTCTACAGCCAATTCGGCAATTTGCTGTGGAGGACGAAATCCCATTTTGCTCCCTCCTTTTTCTTTTGCCGATTATTATTTACTTTTTTGGAAAATGTATTGTCTTGTGTGGCATGGTAATCAAAGGAAAATGTCTTTAGGGGATTCTGGCATAGGAATAAACACACCGGTAGAAAATAACCAAAAATGAGAGGAAGAAGGAAGTGACTTCCATGGATAAAGAGCTCTTGTACGAGCGGGTCAGAACGATGATTTCTTCTGTCACCAAAGACCCGAAATACATCACACTGTCAACGGTTAAAATTGCGGATTTGCTGGGGGTTCCACAAACGGAGGTTGAAGCAAACCTTCAAGCTTTGATCAGTGAGGGCCGGCTTGAAAAAAGGCAGATGACAGAGCCTCCCTATTATGATATTTATTTGCTGGGCTAATCCGGACAACCAAGGGGCCATCCAATGATTGTTGGATAGCCCCTTTTCGTTCATTAATTATGAGTTAATAATGGCTGGGTAACGGTAGGTAAAATAATCTCTACCGTGGTGCCCTCGTTGACCGCGCTTTGAATCGACAATTTTCCATTGTGATTTTCAATAATTTTATAACAGGTCATCAGCCCCAGTCCTGTTCCCTTTTCCTTGGTTGTGTAAAACGGTTCCCCTAGTGTGGGGATTCGTTCCTTGGGAATCCCTATGCCCTGATCTTGAATTCGGATGCTGATTTGCCCTTCTTGCATGGCTTTAATGGCCACAAATATCTTTCCGCCCTTTGGCATAGCTTCCATCGCATTTTTTATCAAGTTTAAAATGACTTGTTTGATTTGATTTTCTTCACAGAAAACCTTAGGCAGACCTTCATCAAAATCCACTTCAATTTCCACATTATTCAATATCGATTGGGTGTTCGACAGGGTGATCACTTCTTTAATCAACTCACTGACATCTTGTTCCACGAACACGGCCGCAGATGGTTTGGCAAGAACCAAAAATTCCCCGACAATGGCATTAATCCGATCAAGCTCGGATAACACCACATCATAATATTCTTCATTCATCTGATTGTATTTAAACAGTTGAATAAACCCCCTAATGGACGTGAGCGGATTGCGGATTTCATGGGCAATCCCGGCGGCCATTTGACCCAGCAATGCCAGTTTTTCCGATTTTTGTAGCATCAGGTCATTTTGTTCCTTGGATTTGGTAATGTCTTTTCCAATCGTAAGGACTGCAGCCTCATGTTCAAATTGAATCGTTATGGAAGACACCTCATAGAAAAATTGTGTTCCATCCTGGCGTCTCAATCTATAAACAATATTATTCAATGGTTTATTTTCTTTTTTCGCCTGCTTGATCCGTTCCTCCAATCGCCCGTTGTACTCAGGGTGTATATACTCATGAATGGATTTACCAATTAATTCCTCTTTGTGATTTGCGCCCAGCATCATAACAGCCGATTGGTTTATATAAATAATGTGGTGGTCCCTGTGTATGGCGACCGATTCAGGTAAGGAGTCCAGCAATTTTTTATAATTTTCTTCGCTGGCGCGTGCGGTTTTTTCATAGTATCTGGCCTTATCGTATTGCCAGCCGACGAACCAAGCAATGATGGTAAACAGAAAGAAATCAAATGTAAAGAACTCCCTTTGATGGGCGATTTTTTGGTATAGAGTAAAGAGAATGGAAACCAAAACCAAGATGACTTGACCACTACGCTTCATAAACATGACCTCTTAAATAGGAATTTAGTAATAAATTCGACAGAATGATTGATTTTCCTTCATCCATAAATCCAAAATCTGTGTCAATAGCACAGGAAAACCATCTGGGTTTTGAATATGCTATAATGCTAAGATTTTTTTATAAGGAGGCACACTAATAATGGATGATTCTTCCAAAAACCAAAGTATTAATAATAAAATGATTGATTTATTAGTGAATGATATTTTACGGAAAAATGGTGTGGATTTGGCAAGTGCCAAGGGCAGGCTGTCCGAAGAGCAAAAGCAGCAGATTAAAGAATTGGTCAACGACCTGACTCAACAAGTGAACCAATTCATGAAGCCGCCCAATCCACCTGAAGAGAAAAAGAAAAATAATAAGAATAACGCCTAATTAGGCGTTTTTTTCATTTTAAATAATAATTTCCAATCACTGGGATGTTGTCCATTACTATTCAATACCCACTTCCATATTATAGATTGAAACTAGAACAAAGGAGTGAAAAGAATTGTCAACCAGAAGAAGAAGCAACAACAAATTTTGCCGTGATTTTGAAGAATCACCAACTTTTGAGAGTCCTGAACAAAGCTTCGAAGACAACAACAACAACAACGATGCGGTAGTGGCACAAGATGCTGACCAAGTCGACATTATGGAACAAGACTCTGATGAATTGATTTTCATTAAGGATTCTTGCAATATTTGGGTTCACACCACTGACACTCAAGCAGCCGTTTCCATTCAACTTGCGCTACAATTAGCCATTGCACTTGTAATCAGGATCACCATCCTTGATTCAGATGATTCCAATGGGGTTGTACAGGATCTCGTTCAATTTTTCGATTCGGAACAAAAGAACAAGCAAAGAATCGTGATTGATAACTCTAAAGACGTTAAAATCACGACCACAGATACGGATATCTCCGTTAATATTCAAGCATTATTGCAAGTGCTGCTTTCGTTAGTGGCTAAGTTAGATATTGCATAAAAAAGAGGTGATAAAAAAATGAGTGAGAATAGATGGAGAGCATTGGACCATTGTGACGAAAGCAGTAACCACGGTACAGATGTCGCACAAGATGCAAATCAAGTCGCTTTAACAAAACAACAATCGCTGGAATGGATTATTGTAAAGGATTCGGAAGATGTCGAAGTACACACTACCGATACCCAAGCAGCTGTATCGTTACAAGCAGCCTTGCAAGTAGCGATTGCCGTTGTCATCAGCATCACGATTGGTGACTCTGACCAGGCGGATAAGGTTGTTCAAGATATGAAACAGTTTTTCTCATTGAAACAACGAAACTCGCAAAAAACGGTTATTAAAGGTTCTAAACATGTTCATGTCACCACCACTGATACTCAAGTTGCCGTCAATATCCAAGCATTACTGCAAATCCTTGTAGCTATCGTCGCTAAAATTGATGTCTTATAATTAATAGCGGCTTTTTTAAAAGCCGCTTGTTCTTAATACTCTATCAAAACTCTAAAGACCAAAACACTGAAACCCCTCGACAGCGTTTAATGCTTTTAAAATAGACATGAATGGCCATGAATCCTCATTACAAAGGACTATAAAAAAGGAGAAATCAAAATCGGCGTTTGGGCTCTCCTTTTTTATCATAATAGAAGATCATGCAAAAGGACGAAATCCCGTATTTCGTCCTTTTTGCATAATCAAGAAATCCTATATGGTTACCAAGGATACTCCCCTTCTTTATGTTTATCGGATTTGGTAAAATAATCGGGGTGGTAGCTTCTGACAAATGCTTTCGTGTTCAAGTCAATAAAACCGGATGCATAGGTGGGGTCTTGGGTCTGCCACGCCCCATTCAATAAAATTTCATTCCAGGCATGATTTTCCCCGTATACCACTTTGGCTTTAATCCCGATGGCGCGGTGAAGCGCGGCACTTAAATCCGCATAGCCTGTACATAACACGAGTCTTGTTTGATACGTTTGCAAGGCCGAATACAGCGGCGGCTGGGGACTATCGACCAGTTTCGCATCATAGGCCACGTTTTTAGCCACCCAGTAAAAAATCGCCTTCGACTTTTCAGAGTCCGTTTGCTTTCCGGCAGTAATACTATTGGCAAGTGATAGAATCGTAGGATCACTGCTTTGTACCATATAACTCGGAGTTAAATACGGATCGGAATCAGTCAAATCGTAGACAGCATACCCCAAAACCTTTTCCGGATCATCCTTTTTCCCTGGATAATATTCGTCAAGGTTTAACACCACTTCCCCAACGGCGTAGTCAAGGGGATACTCATAATGAAATTTCCCTTTGCTAAATGGCACTTGGAGCGTCTCGTTCTTGTTGGACCGGCCCTCTTGGATCGCTAAAACCACCCCTTCTGCTTTATGTAATTTTCCATAAGGTGTGGGTTTACCTTCTACCACGAGTTTTCCATTTTCCATGGAGACCGTATAGGTTTGGATTTTGACAGGCTTATATTTATCATTGGATGCCCCAGGGTTGGCCGCCTCTTCTGAAGGGGTGTCAGCTGCCAAGTTAACGGCATTTTTTTCCACTTCCACTTCCTGTTCCGGTTGCGACGTTGACTTCTCGCCTCCCAATCCGGCAAGGAAGCTTTGAATCTGGGCTGTGGATGGAAGCATGTCTTGATGGGACAAGAAAATAAATGCAAAAACAGCTATAAAGAACACAATCAGTCTCTTCAAAACATTCACCTCCGAATTGCCTATCATTCCAAATATAAACCAATTATTGGGTGTTCTCAACAGGAAAATAGAACAAAATGAATTGGGGAATGCTGGGTCCGGAATACTATTTGCCCCATTAGATTATGAGGTTGTTATTTTGATATAATAGACTTTAAGGAAATAAGTATACAAGAGGTGAAAAATGAAAAAGACAATTGGGCTGTTTGCCCACGTAGATGCCGGAAAAACCACATTGGCCGAGCAAATTCTATATTCTACCCATAGTATTAAACATCGAGGAAGAGTCGACCATCAAGACACCTTCCTAGACAGCCATGACATTGAAAAGCAAAGGGGCATCACAGTGTTTGCCGATCAAGCCGTGTTTACCTATGGGGAGTCCGAATATTACTTGATTGATACACCTGGCCATATTGATTTTTCGCCGGAGATGGAACGAGCCATTCAAGTGCTGGATTATGCCATTGTCATCATTAGCGCGGTGGAAGGTGTCGAGGGCCATACGGAAACTGTGTGGAGATTGTTGCAAAATCACCGGATACCTACGTTTTTCTTTATTAATAAAATCGACCGGGCCGGAGCTGATGTGGACAGAGTGATCCAGGAAATACAGGAAACTGTAACAGCCGAAGTATGCAGGATTCCCCCAAACATGGATTGCCGGAAACTATCGGAAGACTTGATTGAATTTGTTGCTGAGCGGGACGAGGCTTTGCTGGAACATTATATGGAAACAGGTTATCAGCCGGATTTGTGGCTGGATAAGATGGTCAAGCAGATCCAAGAACTAGAAATGTATCCTTGTTTTTATGGTTCAGCGCTGCAGGGAATCGGGATCGACCATTTTCTAGAAAGCCTGGACTTGTTAACCTCTACCCATTATCCGACAGACATGCCGTTTTCGGGACGCGTTTATAAAATCCGTTATGATGAAAAAGGGACGAGAGTGACATTTATAAAAGCGTTGAGCGGAACTTTAAAGGTACGTGATGAAATCCGGTACCCAAAAAAGGATGATCAGTCTTCTTACGAAAAAATAACCCAGATTCGCTCTTACAACGGAACAAAATTCAAGCCTGCCGATGAAATTTTTGCAGGTGATGTTTTTGCGGTCACAGGTCTGTCTGCTGCCGCAGCGGGTGACGGGCTTGGGACGTTAATCGAAAAAGCCTCCTATGAACTCTTTTCGGCCTTGAAAGCGAAAGTAAACGTCCTCCCCTCCATCAACATAAAAGAGGTACTGCGTTTTTTTAAGATACTGGATGCCGAAGACCCTTCTCTTAACGTCACATGGGAGGAACAAACGCAAGAAATCCATGTCCATGTGATGGGGGTCATCCAGTTGGAAATATTAAAGCAAATCGTGAAGGAACGTTTTGCTGTGGACGTGTCATTCGGTGAACCGGGGATTATCTATAAAGAAACGATTGAAAGTGCAGTAATTGGATATGGACACTTTGAGCCTTTGGGACACTACGCGGAGGTCCATCTCAAGCTCTCACCCGCCGAACGAGGAAGCGGGATTTCGTTTGAAAACCGGTGCCATGCCGATGATTTATCGGTTGGCAGCCAAAACTTAATCCGCCATCACCTTTTTGAACGGGAGCACCATGGGTTGCTGACAGGATCGCCACTAGCTGATGTTAAAATCACATTATTGAACGGACGGGCCCATAATAAGCATACCTCCGGCGGTGATTTTCGAGAAGCCGCCTACCGCGCGCTAAGACAAGGACTTGAAAAAGCGAGCAACACCCTGCTGGAGCCGTATTATAATTTTAAAATCCGGCTTGAACTAGACCTGATGGGGAAAGTGCTGACCGATATTCAAACGGCCCATGGCACCTTTGACCCTCCCATGACTGAAGGCACAAAAGCCGTACTAACCGGAAAAGTGCCAGTAGCTACTTTTATGGATTATGGTCCGCAGTTTGCCTCCTTAACCCAAGGAAAAGGTACATTAAACCTGTTCTTTGGTGGATATGGCCCCTGCCATAACGCAACTGAAGTGATCGAAAAAATCAACTACAATAAAGCCGCCGACCCCGAGTATTCATCCTCTTCCATTTTTTGCTCCAAGGGGCAAGCCTACACGGTCCCTTGGGAAGAGGCCGAAATTCAAATGCACGCAAAATAGAGATGGTCTCACAGCCATCTCTTTTTGCTTTTCCCACTTGCATTATGGAGCAGCCAATTCTACTTTAATCCGGTCCGGGTCTTCGAAGAAAACCGCATAATGCTGCGGGCCGCCCGCGAATGGGTGTTTGTCTTGGTATAGAATGGAGACGCCCTTGTCGATTAACCGCTGGGTCATTTCATCGACATGCTGCCGGGAACTCGCATAAAACGCCAAATGATTTAGTCCAACACGGCTCCTATGATAGGGGATTTCGAGAAATTGACTGTCTGCTTGCACAAAAACCAGATACGTCTCACCCAACTTCCAACTTTTTCCGCCCTTCCACTCCTGAAAAGCCGTGTAACCCAATTCTTCTAACAGCCAACCCCAAAACCTTGTCGACTTTGATAAATCTGATACATTGATTTCAATATGGTGAACCAGTCCTTTTGCCAACTTTACTCTCCATCCACCCTTTTTAAAAACTCCCCGATGACTCTTAAAAACTCCTGAGGCTCTTCCATATATGCCATATGGGCACTATTCTCAAATACGTGGAACTTGGAACCGGGAGTCAGACTGCTGTAGTACTGGGTGGTTTCCGGTGTTGCTTCATCATAGAATCCGCACGTAAATAGTGTTGGGCACTTGATTTCTTTTAGTTGTGAGGTACAATCAAAGGTCTTTAAATTCCCTGTTACGGTAAATTCAGACGGGCCCCACATGAGATTATAAATCTCTGGGTTTCGGTATTGGTCACCATTCTGCAAATGCTCAGGTTTAGGGATTCTCCGGACAAAATGTTGGCTAAATACCTCGATGGCCTGATTAAATTCTTCCGAGTCTGTTGTCCCGTTTTCCTCGCAGCGCTCAATCGTTTCCTGGACCTCAACAGGCAGTTTTTTCAAGTTCCGTTTTTGGTCCTGTTCCCATAATGGGGCACTGAGGCAAGGACTTGAAAAAACAACGCTCTTCACACCTTCCGGCTGGGTCAAGCAATAGGCAGCCGCAAGTGTGGTTCCCCAAGAATGGCCCAAAATATGGACTTCTTCAAGGCTGAGCGCTTCCCGTAATTGACCGACTTCCTCCACAAACCGCTCAAGACGCCATAGCGAGGAATCTGTCGGCCTATCGGACCGGCCGCAGCCCAGTTGATCGTATAAAATGACCGGCCGGTCTGCTTTTAAGGCTTTTAAATCCTGCAGCGAATAGGAAGAAGAACCAGGCCCCCCATGTAAGATGATGACCGGTATCCGTCCTGTGCCTTCATCATATTTTTGGTACCAGACCCTTCCCCCGGTTACGTCGACTAAGCCTTCTTCATACATGTTATGTACTCCCTTCCGTTTCTCTTAAAGAATCTAGCAAAATCCTAGCTTGGATTATGCAATTATTTTACAATGTTAACATAGACCTTGAACAGTTTATCGCCTTTTTTGACACCAAGCAGTCATTTTTTACCACTTTTAATGATAAAATCACGATTTTTCTAAAACTTTTGTATGAGTTGAAGGAATTTTATCGAGAGAAAAGAATTATATATCCAATAATTGCTTTTTAAGGATGTTGTGCCTATGGAAACAAACAGAAGCCCTGTTGATTATCGAAATTTAATTCCAAAACAAAATGGATTTTTATTCAAATATGTCAAAAAAGACAACCAGTTTATCCATACATTTGCAGAAGGGGATTTCCTAGTGGAAGCCGGTTTGGACCCTGCTTATATTGTTGGGAGGAGCTTATTTGACTTTTTTCCATCGGAGGTCGCCATCCCGAAAACCGCCTATTATGAAATGGCATGGAATGGGACACCGGTCATTTATGAAGGCAAGATAGATCATCATTATTATCTTGCTTCCTTAAATCCTTATATCGTGGACGGTATAACGGTTGAAGTCGTAGGAACGGCTATCGATATCACGGAGGAAAAATCAACCGAACAGAAGCTGCTGCAAATGGAAAAACTTTCTCTTATAGGGGAACTGGCCGCAGGGATCGCCCATGAAATACGAAACCCATTAACATCAATTACTGGTTTTGCCCAAATGATGAATGAAACGATCGAGGATACTACGTTAAAAAGCTATCTTGGAATCATGCTGGAGGAATTGAACCGAATTAATTCGATTGTCAGCGAGTTTATGGTCATCGCGAAGCCCAACGACCAGTTGCATTTTACACAAACGAGTGTGGTTCCGTTAATCAACAGTGTTTTAAATTTTATGAAACCACAATTAACCTTAATGAATATCGGAGTAACCACTTATTTTGAAGATTCGGTTATGGCCTTTTGCGACCAAAATCAACTAAAACAGGTATTAATTAACCTGATTCAGAATGCCATTGAGGCAACTACTGTGCATCATACCATTGATATCTCTTTAATTAATGCCAGTCAAGAAAGTTTTATGATTAGGATAAGAGATTATGGCTGCGGAATTTCAGAGGAAAGGCAACAACGATTATTTGAACCGTTTTATACGACCAAAGAAAAAGGAACAGGCTTGGGTTTGATGGTTTGCAAACGGATCATCGAAAACCACCATGGCACAATTGATGTCCAAACAAAATTGAATGAGGGCACGACGGTAACCATACGTTTGCCAAAAATGTTCGTTGAATAAGTCTGCTCCATCGGAACAGACTTATTTATACGATTACTGCAAAACACTTTTTTAATGATACATCGACTGGATTTTCTTGAGGTCGCCCAGTAAAAGCTGTGTCTCTGCTTGGCTTAATTTAATTGGAATTTGGTCATACAGGGTGATAATTTGTCCTTCAGGGTCACTAGCGTGTTTGGTTAAATAACTATAAAGCCTTGTGAATTGGGCTGAATTAATGGTCGATTCTGTATAGAAATGCTTGAAACTCTTTAAGGAAAACTCATTCATACTTTCATCAAATTCACCCGAAATCAGGTTCCCCTCCAGTTGCATAGAATTACTCCCTCCGTTACTGAATTGTCTTAATAAGTAGGATATCCAAAAATAAAGAAGACCTTCATTTCAAAGGTCTTCTCCGCCATTTATTTATTTAGAACAATCGTAATTTCTGAAGCGGCTTTATCGGCTCGTTCCCTGGCCATATCAATGGATTCACCGGTACTCAGCGCAACAGCCATGCGGCGTCCGGGTTTTGTTTCAGGTTTTCCAAAAACACGGACTTGCGTATGAGGACTGGCCAGTGCTTCTGCAATGCCTGTTATGTGATAAGATTGAGACTCTTCTGCCGCTTTTACGGTATGGCTAGCGCCAGGTGCCAATAATTGAACTTCATGAATGGGATATCCCAAAACAGACCGAATATGCAAGGCGAACTCGGAGAGGTCTTGGGAAACCATCGTCACCATGCCCGTATCATGTGGACGCGGCGAAACTTCGCTAAAGGTAACTCCTTCTTCTGAAAGAAACAATTCAACTCCGAATAGTCCATAACCACCCAAGGCATCTGTTATTTTTTTGGCAATTTGCCTTGCTTCCACAAGCTGTGACTCTGGCATTTGATGCGGCTGCCAGGATTCAATATAGTCCCCATCTTTTTGGATATGGCCAATGGGCGGGCAAAAAGTAGTGCCGGACACAGAACGGACAGTTAATAGAGTGATCTCCGAGTCAAAGTGGATAAATTCCTCGACAATGACCCGCATTTTTTGGGCGCGTCCTCCGGTGATGGCCGCATTCCAGCAGCTTTCAATATCTTCCAGTGAACGGCAAATGGTTTGCCCTTTACCTGAAGAGCTCATGATCGGTTTAATGACACATGGCAACCCAATCTCCCTGACAGCAGTCTGCAATTCTTCTAGTGTGTTAGCAAAAGCATATTTGGCAGTGGGAAGCCCTAGTTCTTCACTAGCCAAACGCCGAATCCCTTCCCTGTCCATTGTCAGGTTCACGGCTTTAGCAGTTGGGACGATGTGAAAGCCTTCTCGTTCAAGATCCACTAATGTTTCGGTCGCAATGGCTTCAATCTCTGGAATGACTGAATCCGGTTTTTCCAACTCGATCACCTTGCGAAGCTCTTCCCCATTGAGCATATTAACCACATAAGAGCGGTCCGCCACTTGCATGGCCGGTGCATTAGCATAACGGTCCACCGCAACTGTCTCAAGCCCCAGGCGCTGTGCCTCCATAACAATCTCTTTCCCTAATTCCCCTGATCCTAGCAGCATTATTTTCTTTGTCTGGCAGCCATTCATGTTAAAAGACATAATTCTCTCCCTAATGTTTGTGTTTTTTCTATAATAACGCAATTTCCAAGGTTCATCAAGAAATATTATTCGCTTTAACACGAACTATGATATTAAAATCCATGTTTTTGTTCGTATATATCCGTTTATTTATTCTAATATTTATTGGTTATTTTTTTCATTAAAAGACAGATAATAAAGAGATAATCCAACAACAAATGGTGGTAAAAATGAAGAAGCGCAGACATCTTATAAATAGAAATTCAGTCCCTTTTCTAATTTTAGCCCTGATTCATTTCATCCTGCTATTTCCTTTAATACAAAAGAAAAGGAACAAAAACACGTGGATTTTACTGTTGTCAAATATTGGGTTTGCTTACTTATTCGAGTACTTCGTTTTAAATTTATTTAAGGCCTACAGATATAAACCCTCTGTTTTCAAAAAACGCTACTTTGATAACATCTTTGGGGCAATCCTATCACAGGGTGTGTTCGTTCCTATTGCTTCGACCTTTTTAACGGTTTTCCAAAAAGATTGGAAATGGAAAGCCTGTTTTTCTTTATTTTATTTTTTGATTGAAAAACTTTTTTTGCGTTTAAAAATATACAAAGAAAATTGGTGGAGTCCTGTTTATACGTTTATTTTAATCCTATGTTATTTTATTCTTAGTGATTTTTTCTTCAAAGGATTAAAAGCTCCAACAAATGGGTTCAAAAGAGTTCCCATTTTTATCAGTAGAAGTCATTGGGATTACCTTTATGTTTGTGTTGGCCGCCAAAAAGAAAATCCGGTTTGAATTTGGGCGTATTCACTCGTGGAGAGAACATTTCCTCATTGCCCCTCTCTATAGTCTCTTACTGACGTGTCTATCTGTTTTTGCTACCGCTAAGCCCGGTTTGGTTTATCGCCTGCAGCGTCTGTCTATTACCGTGGTCATTGATTTGGTATTAATTAAGTTAAAGATATTGAAGATTAAATGGAAAGATTACCCCATGTATTTTTCCATGCATTCATTAATGGAAATACTTTCGAGATATTTGAATCATCTCCTTAATAGAGAGAAGAAAGCGGCCAGGCATGAGCACGGCCGCTTTCTATATTAAAATAAGTGGGTAACGAACATAAAAATAAACGTCATGATTAAAAAGCCAATCATAAAATATCCGATATATCGGATGCCTTTGGGCAGGGAATGCAAATTGACTTTGGTCCTTCTAAAAACTCCTCCTCCTTCAATCCTCTGAAGGTTCTCTATGGGTGTATATATTTGATCATTTTCCGGGTTGGGTTGATTTTCGATTGGCTGGGTCTCATGAATCTTTTTAATTATACTCACCTCTTTGAGTTGATATCGTTCAACTATGTGTACTTCTGTTTTGTTTTATCTAAATCCTTCCATTTCATTGCATTTTCAAAATTTATTAAAAAACATGCCGTACACCTTTCTTAAACTCATGTTAAAATTAACAAAGCGAATTAAAAGGAGCCAACTGTGACATGAATAAAATCGAAGTCATCGCACGTAGAATACTGGGCTGGAAATTAAACGGCTGGGATAAATGGTATGATTATGAAAAGAACATGTTCATTCATGATTTTCAACCTGAGCAAAACCTTGAGCATTCCATGATAATTGTGGAAAGACTTAAAAGCTTGGGGTTTTCGTATACCGCAAAAGGGGAATACCAAGTATGCTTCAATGACATATGCTCTACCGGTCATTCATTGGCTGAAGCGATTACGAATGCCGCCTACTCGCTTGCAGATAACAGTTCAATTGATGAAGGATGGCTTTAATAATAAAGAAAACTAACGGCCATTGGAGTCTAGGCCGTTAGTTTTTTGGTTATTTCACAATGAAACCACATGCTTTATTTCACTCTCAATAACCGCAAACTATTTAAGGTAACAATCAGGGTTGCACCCATATCGGCAAAAATCGCAATCCATAGGGTTAACCAACCGGGTATGACTAAAAGTAATGCGACGGCTTTCAATGCCAAAGAAAATGTGATATTTTGTTTGATGGTCGCCAAGGCTTTGCGGCTTAATTTAATGGTATACGGCAATTTCGTTAAATCATCAGACATTAAGGCAATATCAGCGGTTTCAAGTGCAGCATCGGTACCTGCCCCGCCCATGGCCACGCCCACCGTAGAAGCAGCAAGTGCAGGCGCATCATTGACACCATCGCCAACCATTGCTACTTTTTGATGGTGGGCCCTTAACCCTTTGATCAAATTCAGCTTGTCTTCCGGCAGCAAATTTGCCCTTATATCAGATACTCCCAAATGTTTTCCGATTGCTTCGGCCGTCCGCTGATGATCCCCTGTCAACATGACCGTCTTTTCAATTCCGAGCTGATGGAGTTTACGAATCACTTCTTTTGATGATTCTCTCGTCTCATCTGCCACAGCGATTAATGCCAGAATCGTCTTTTCGGTTCCGAGAACCATCACCGTTTTGCCTTCCGATTGCAAGCCTGTGATTTGTTGGCTGGTCCCATGGCCAATTTTTTGATGCAGTTCTTCAAAAAGCGCTGGGCTGCCCACATAGTATACGTTGTTATTTACGTTGGCACGGACACCTTTCCCAGTGACCGATTGAAAGTCTTCAACGGATAGTTCATGATAATTTAACCCTTTATTTTCCGCACGTTTTAGGATGGCGGAAGCCAAAGGATGCTGCGACCCGCTCTCAATGGCCGCGGTAATCCGCAAGATTTCATCTTCCTTACCGCCATACGCCACGATATCCGTCACGGTCGGCATCCCTTTTGTTAAAGTCCCCGTTTTATCAAAGGCTATCACCTTTAAGGAACCCGCTTCCTCTAGATGAATACCGCCTTTAATCAAGACTCCATTTTTCGCTGCATTACCAATAGCGGTTACCACAGCAACCGGAGTAGATACAACCAAGGCACATGGACAGCCCACCACTAAGGCAGCCAATCCTTCATAAATCCAATCATTCCAGTCTCCTCCAAAAAACAGTGGTGGAACGACAGCAATAAGGAAAGCTAACACTATGATGGCTGGAGTATAGTATCTGGCAAATTGGTCGACGAACGCTTGGGATGGCGCGCGTTCTGCCTGGGCTTCTTCCACAAGATGAATAATTTTTGATAGAGTAGTATCTTCCACTCGTTTTGTTACTTCTATCTGCAACAAGCCCTCTTCATTTAAAGTGCCGGCATATACTTCATCACCGATGGCCTTCAGAACCGGAACCGATTCCCCTGTAATCGATGCTTGATTGATGGTGGAGGTGCCTTTTACAACCAAACCATCCATAGCCAGTTTTTGTCCTGGTTTGACAATCAAAATATCACCGATTTTAATATCTTCTACTTCTACGACCATTTCTTCCGGACCACGGCGAATCAAGGCTTCCTTTGGAGCCATATCGATAAGGGACTCAATTGAACCACGAGCCTTATCCATCGAGTAGCGTTCAAGTGCCTCACTAATCGCAAAAAGAATAACCACCGTGGCTCCTTCGCCCCATTCGCCAATGATCGCCGCTCCAATGATCGCAATGGTCATAAGGGTTTTCATATCAAACCTTAATCTGGATAGGTTTTTCATTCCGTTTAAGAATAATGAATACCCTCCAATAAGTATGGCTAAAGCATAACCCCCTATGGATAAGGGATGCCCATCCCCATAACGTGTCCCCAGAAACCAGCTTATGACAAGCAAGATGGCCGATATATAGACCTTGATGTTTTCTTTTTGCTGCCAAAAAGGGGCGCGTTTCACCTTTTTCTCATGCTCGGGGCGCACCTTTAAGTTTTCAAACGCTCCAGCTCTTTCAAGTGCTTCAATAGTGGTGTTTCCACTAACCGTTATTTTTGAGGCGCCGAAATTCACATTTGCATCCACAACACCATCCAGGTGTTTCACGTTCTTTTCGAACGTTTTGGCACAATTTGCTCATGACAGGCCTTGGACACGATAGGTTTTAGTCTCTTGCTCCATCACCTTTGCGGCTTGTTCAGACATACCTTTTTCCCCCCCTTACGTCAACAAAAGCAGTATTTAATGGATAAAGTATAATCTACTAATAGAAGGATATTCAAGCGGGTATTTGAATGTTCTTTTTTCCTTGCTGCCTTTATCAAAAAAAGGTTGGACTTTTGAAAAAAAATACATGGCCCGGACTGGCTGCTAGTTGGTTCATGTTATACAGCTGATTTGTTCTTTATAAAGTTTGATTTATCGCTTATATTGCTCTTCATAAGAGGTATTTTTTATTTTTATTAGTTTATCAACCCAACTTACCCGTTTATCAACGCACTTCGCCTTTCTATCAACACTTTTCAAGGCTCTATCAACCAATGGGAACCTTTTATCAACCAAGTTCCTACTCCTATCGACACTACCTTTTTTAATAAGAAAAGGCTTGACCGGAACGATCAGCCTCATCAACCTGTTTTCTCTTGATTCATGATATCCTCAGTGTCGCCGATTTTCCCCACGTAATCTATTAGAAAATGAAGAACGATCAGCGGAATAATTGAGTTTAATCCTATATATATTAGAGCAAAGAACAAACCGACTAGGGAAGTCCTAACCACATTCGAGACACCTTGATAGGTATGAGCCAAGCCGAATAAAACGGAGGAGGCCACCAATATTATCCACAAGGAAACATCAGGGAACAATTGTGAAAGGGCAAAGATAGAAAATCCGCGGTAAATCATTTCTTCAGTGATACCGGCTGTCCAGGAAACATAGGTCCACATTTTCCGATCCTCTATTGTCTTTGGCATGATATCCGCGAATGTAGTTTTTTCTATCTGTTGCTTTTGAATCTTCACCATTTCCCTTTTCACTTTTTGGCTAACCTTGGAGCCTATCAAATAATATAGCAGGCCAAGTACATAACCAATCCCAAGACCAAACGAAAGATAGGTTACCCATTTCCCTAGGGGGGCAGGATCAACATGTATACCCGATAATCCGATATCTTTTAAGGTTAACGGTCCAAATCCAATCAAACTTAGAATCAATAAGGCGGGGATCCAAAGACCTGCCATGACTTTCTTATAATAGCTGACTCTTTCATTTGAGTTAAGCCGCACCTTGGCTTTGAATTTTTGATAATCAAAGTACCCATAAATTGGTTCGTACGTAACCAGAAATATCAACAGCAGCCAATACCAAACTTCCGTTTCTTCCGCCTCCTTACGCTTGCTTCATTTTTATTAAAGCGTGGAAACCATCTTTATCGTCAACCGTGAAAAAGATCCTGCTGACCGAACGAGATTTTCCAAATAGACGTCTATACTCGAGTGGTTGTTTTAATACTATTTCGAAGGTTGGACCATCAAACGCTAATAGTGACAGGTCTAGAACAGCTTTACTTTTCCGGTCTGTTTCATAGTGGAGGTTTCCGTTCATGATCTCTTGGATGTCGGAGGTCGGGATCACGATTCTTGGCCGAACCCCAATTTTTAATAACAGTTCCTCCTTCTTGACAACTATGGGGTTGGTTGAAACCGCTTTTAAGTCTGCAATCAGAAAAACGATAACGGAGATGCCTAAGACTAAGTGAATCCAATGGATAATGGGGTTCCAGTTATACAATAGAAATGATACCCCGACAGATTCCAAGGCTGTAACCGCTAGCATGGCCCAGATAAAACCGCTATACCCACTTTGTTTGTGGTACGTAAAATAAACCACTTCTTCACTTGCATACTTTGTTTTCAACTCTCTTCCCCTCCCCAATAATATTTAACCCTCTATCGAACTGACAATATCGTGGAGCTTTTTTAAGATCTCGTGATATTTTACAATATCTTCTTTTGGAAGCCGCATAAAATACTTTTCCAACACCATTTCATCCGTAGTGGTTAATTCTTTGAAAAACTGCTCGCCGTTTGCATCTAATAAAACAAATACCTCTCGTCGGTTTTCTTTATTGATTTCCCGTTTCACATATTGCTTGGCTTCAAATTTACGGATAAACTGACTGGCAGCACTTGGGGTAGCATTGATGATCTCAGCTACCTCATTCATATTCAGCCGTTTCTTCTTTTCCAAGATGTTCAATACGAGAGATTGTTTCGATGATAAATCATGCTCGTCCAGGATTTTCTTATACTCTTTTATAAAAATAGACTTAATTTCCTCTGAATACTGATTGGCTTCGATTAAAATTCTCTTCAAATCCATTTCAACACACCTTACATTTAAATTTCGTTAATATTTAATTTAAATAAACATTTAAGCCTTCTTAACTATATTGTAAAGGAATAACCATTGTAAATCAATGGAAAGTAAGGAAAAATTAAAATAAAAGGCTGTTTTAAATAGGATTGTTTATTTCCGCCTCAGTCTATAAACAAACCCGCGGGCGGATTAGGGGTGCCTTCACGGCCCAGTACCCCCGCAGGAGTCGAACGACCTCCGTACCCATCAACAGAGTGTTAATAAAATCAAAAATATTGTTTAACAAATCACCATAAAAAAAAACGACAGATACCTGCCGTTCCTTTTGTGATGATTACATGATTTGTTCACTTGCTTTTGCGTGATGGGATTGATCTCTCCTCGGTTTGGAATGAAAAAACCATTTGATCATTGGCGGTGTGACGAGAGTCGTGGCAATCACGACCACTATGATACTGGCAAATAACTCTTCAGGTATTAAATTGGCCTCCTGTCCGAGGGCGGCGACAATTAAGGCCACCTCACCGCGGGAGACCATCGCAGCCCCGATTCCCATCGAGCTGTTCCAGCCAAATCCGGCCAGCTTGGCACCTGCCCCCGCTCCAATAAACTTAGTTAGGATTGCAAGGATACTTAACCCGACAATGAATCCCCAATTGCTGAGAATACCGGTGAACTCGGCGGAAATGCCGATAAAGGTAAAGAATACCGGAACAAAGATGGAATAGCTGATGGTCTCCACCTTTTCAAATATTTGCTGTTTAAACCCAGTCACACCAATGGCGACACCAGCTATATAAGCCCCGATAATATTGGCAACCCCTGTGTATTCCGCAAAATAGGCAAATACGAAACAAATAAACATGGCAGCAGAAATAACCGGTTCACTTACCTTTAATGAGCTCGCTTTTTTTAATAACCACGGGACTGCTTTCCAAGCAGCCAAGATAGCCGCGCCGAAAAATAGCACCTTCTTCAGAACAACAGTGGTTAAACTGACCTCCCCGCCTGCAAAACTCATTAAGAATGCTAAAAGGATCATAACGACCACATCATCGAGAACGGCGGCCCCAAGAATGGCCGTTCCTTCCGAAGTTTTCAATTGGTTCATCTCTTTCAATGCTTGAACCGAGATACTCACGCTTGTGGCTGCCAGCATTAATCCTAAAAACCAGGATTGATAGGAGGATAACTCCATCAAGATTCCTGCAGCATAACCCAGAAACAGCGGGGCAATGATTCCGCCAAACCCAACAAGGGTGGATGCTTTTCCTGACCGTTTAAATTCATCCAGATCGGTTTCCAAACCGGCCATAAACATTAACAAAATAACCCCGATTTGACTGAAGGCCGATAAGGTATCACTTTCATGAATGAATCCTAGGACTGACGGCCCCAGCAAAACCCCAACAATGAGTTCCCCTAAAACCGATGGCTGGCCAAACCTAACACTTAAATGTCCCGCAAGCTTTGCTGCAACTAAAATAATCGCCAATTGAAGAATGATAATCAATAAACTTCCACCTCTCCCTTAGGAAATGAAACAACGAATAAAAACAAAAAAAGCCTGCCACCAAAGGGCATAAAAACCCCTTGGTGACAGACTCCTCCGTTTTCGTTGCTATATAATTATAAAATAACTATATCATATTTTGGATCAAAATGATAGTCCTGTTCTTCCTATATTCTTCTACTTTTGTAGGCGTGCTTCCGTTTTAATATGGACACCTGCGGCTAATCATTGCGGCCGAGACCTTCTTTTTTCCCTTTGGTTAACGCCCTGCGGTCACTGGCTTTTGGGGGTTCTTCCAACCAGCCATTTTTGATTAAAAGATTGGCTCCATCCTCGGCAAATCTGATCAATTCCGCTGTGAGGCCCAGGTATTTTTCCGCAAGATCCGTTCTCGAAGTGACACTTAAGGCCGTACCATAAAAACCAATTGCTACCTGTGTGGATAATTGGATTTGGTACATAAGCATTTTATCAGAAAAGGGAGATTCGGTTGAATTGGTCACATACGATTGCCAGGATACAGGAGAATTCAGCTTTTCTTCCCGGAAAATTTTTTCAAATGTGGCAATGTGTTTGTTTGATATCTCCATCCCCCTATTAATATATTGCCTCACCTCTTCAGACGAAGCGACTTGGCTATACCCCACCTTTAGTGCAACATGCATATGCATCTTATTCATATTGAAAGTAATATCACCGATTTCCGCGCTTGTTAACGGGCGGCGCTCTCCAAACCAGCCGGTTATAAAACTCTTATGTTTTACAAAATCAATTTGTTCGGACGGAGTGATAACGGGCGGCCGATTGAAGATTCCTTTATTGAGCATCGTATCCATGATTTTTTCATAAAGCATCATGGTCTCGGTATTCACAGTAATAAAATATTGTCGCAGATCCGCCCGAATGGAGGTACTGACAGAAAGCGCATACCCGGTGAGACCTTGCAGATTCATAATATATAGGTAGTACAAATAAAAAGGATCTTGGAACAATCTTTGGGCATGAATATTGACATCTTCCTCCGTGAAACCCATAGGAATCGGAAAATCCTCCCCCTTAAAGAATTCCTTCACCCTTTGGATATGGCTCTCGGAGAGATCCAGTGATTTTTGGTAAATTTCAATGATATCCTGATCTTCTATATGTTTGAGCGCATATTTAATAAAACAAATAGACATCGTTTCAAACATATATTGTGTCCAAAGACTGGAAATTTCCGGGGCGGTTAATCGAATTCGGGTAGGGTCCATATCATTCAATCCTTTGCATAATATGGTTTTATTTTCCCAATACTCGAAAATAATATTCCCTGATCGTTTATAAAAAGGAAACATTTTCTACTTGGGCCCAATTTTTTTGGTGTGTTTCATATCCTAAAAGAGAATACTATATATAAAATACCTATTTGGGAGGGTCTCATGATGCCAGAAGAAAATATGCCCCTATTTACGGCTGAATTTTTTAATGAATTGGTCAAAGAAATTAACAAACAATACGGGTTCCCTGAGACTGAGACTGAACAATCCGCCGAAGCGAAGACCGATGAATCATAAAGCTTTTCATTCATAAGACCACGCTGGTTCGGTGCGGTTTTTCATGGAACTTTGACTTTTCATATGGCCTCAAACTTGTTATGATGAAATAGGAAAAAAATAATTCGCAGGTGATAACAGTTGGAAGAGAAAAAATACGATTTAGACCAAATCTATGATTACAAAGAAAATCCCGATATAAAAGACGGCCGCTGCGACAACTGCGGAAACACATTATTCAAATCATCGGTCAAAGAAGGCAATTTTATCAGGGAGTGCCGCCAATGTGGAATGAAAAAAATAATTTGAATAAAGAAAACTCGCCGATTGGCGAGCTCAGAGGGCTTTTGACAGAGGCGTAGCGGCACTTACGCCTGATAAGAAAGCCTTACTTTCCTATCGGCCAAAAAAGGGCTTGCCGCAGCAGCCCTTTGATTACTCTGTATCTCTTATATCGGAAAACGGATAGAAGACAAATTCACTTTTTCCGATAATCGCACTTTTATTTATTAATCCTAAACCGTTGCGGCTGTCCTTGCTGAATAGCCGGTTATCTCCCATGACAAAGTATTTATCTTGCGGAACCGTTAACGGCCCAAAATCACCCGTTAAAAGACTTCCCTTTTGTTTCGCGATTTCACGATTCTCTGAAAGGTAGTTTTCTTTTACTGCTTCTCCATTGATAAACAACTGGTCACTCTTCATTTCGACGGTGTCTCCAGGAAGTCCGATGACTCTTTTTACATAGTTTTCTTCTTCCCCTTTAATAATAATGATTTCTCCCCGGTCAATACCGCCAGTGACTGGTAATCTCGCTACAAAAATCTTTTCTTGATTATGTAATGTCGGTTCCATGGAAGCTCCTTCCACGATGTAGGGAGCAAATACGAAGGTCCTGACAATAAATGCGATACCTAAAGCAACCAACAGTGATTTTCCCCAGCTAAATAACTCCTTTTTGACTTTCGAACTCATCCCATCAACTCCATAAATTTCCTTTTATTAAGATTTCTCTGTTGATTAACAAAAATCCTTCCGGAAATTGTAAAACGATTCGCCTATCAATGAAAGAAATCAGTAGTTATAGAATTGGACGGCGCCCGCAATGATAAGGTTACAAAAAATAAGAATATTTACTAGTTTTTTAGATTTTGACTGTGTTAAATTTGGCTGTTGATGGCAGTGAAAGACACTCAGCTAACCCGCGGGCGTGCCGGGAAGCCTCCCTAACCCCGTACTCCGACAGGATTCGAGCTTATCCGCTCCAATCACAGAGTTAAAAAATCAGCCTTATCGTTTAACAGAGCCTAGATTTTTAGTAAAACCCGTGAAAATAAAACAGGCAATAAATGCAACGGCTGTCACTACGATTGCCAAAACCAAGCCTATTGATCTCATAAATGTATCTTCACCGGGATAGGCCGGCTCCAGTGTCACCAGCCAATATACAAACGATAAATTCGCCAGGACATAAAAGCTGCTGCCGACCGTGGCTAGTTTCAAACGATTGGGTTTTGTGCCTTGCCAGGATTTATTGATGATGACCCACAACATGATGCTGCCCCACACGGCGAAAAATAGGACCAGCAAATGAACGAATGGGATGATGAAATAACTTAAAAGAAGCAGAATCAGAATGGTTAAACCGAAAAGGGCCGCATTCATCCCAAATAAAAAGGCCCCGGCAAACCAATGATTTTGATACCATTTTGCACGGCCCAGCATTTGGAGCATACGATTATTCTCCTGAAGCATGCCGATTATAGGCTTTTTTAGAAACAAGACCGTGATGATCCCGAACAACCCGATGACAAATATCAAAGACATGAAAGTTCCCCCATTTTCAAAAGATTCCCCTTTTAGCCAGCATGAAACCGATAGAGGCAGCCATTGCCATTGAACCAGCTTAAACGGTCAAATCATTTTCAATTTTATATTTCAACACATTTCTGACGAGTTCCTGGAGAATGGCGGTAAACAAGGCGATGACCAAACTGACAAAAACGATGACAAATCCCATAATGGCGATACCGGGGTGCAAGGCGTTTAGAAAGGACAGAAAGACCATTCCGATCACGTACAAAATCAAAATGACTATCGCGCTATTCTTAATCTTTCCAAGGGACTGTACGGCTGGTTCAGAAAATGCATCGTCAGCCTCTATGTACCTTAATAACTTAAACGCCTGAACTAATGCAAAATAAAAGGGGACCGCGGTAAGGAAAATACCGACAAGAACAGGAATTTGCAAATAGCCATACTCCGGATTCAGCTCTGCCGCTTTCTCGGCCAAGCCGGGCAAAAATAAGCAAAACGCAAGTACAATCATTCCAATAATAAAAATAGCTGATTTTAATGTCAGGATGGATCCCCGTTTCATAAAGCACCTCACTGTTTCTTTGTTATGTTAATATTACAATCTTATTTATCGTTTTTCAATAAATTTTTATCATATTTTATATTTTAATTATTGTTTATCAAAAAAAGCTGACCTCATTGGGCCAGACTTTTTTAATAAAATAAATTAATTGTGAAACTTACACCCTTTATGAAACTCATAAAACCATAGCGCGCATTGATAAGTGTCTTCCCACTCTGACTGATCCTCCAGTCCCCAACAGGCAGAAAGGATGGACATGGCGATACCAGCCTTCAGCAATCTTTCACGTTCCAGTTCCAACAGGTCAACTAATGATTCGATACGTTGCTTCAATACTTCTTTTGGATTGGGCTGATGGTGCAGTTGATTGATTAAAAAGGAAATAAGATCAAAATACCGGTCGCCGGCTACTCCCTTCGGATCAATGGCTATCCAGCCATGATTTTTCGAGTAGAGAATGTTCTCGTGGTGCAAATCTCCATGAAGCAGTTCATTGCCCTCCGATGTTTTTGTTAGGAAGTCAAAACAGCCTTGGGCAATATGTACCATTTCACTAGGGATTGGGCCTTGATCGTTGGGAAACTGATTTTGATACCGTTTAAGTCCTGCAGCCCAATCAAGAATGGATGGATAATGGGAGTTAACCGGTAATGGCCTGCGAATCGCTTTCCAAACCTTTGCATAATGGATAATGGCTTGGTTTTCGTCTGCTTCGTCTGACAACATAGTTCCTGGAATCATCTGTTCCAAAACCATCGCTCCCGTTATAGGGTCGGAATTGATCAGTCTCGCACAACCTTCCCCATTGTATGCTTCCAGCGTCATGATTTCGTTTTGAAAATCAAAGTTCGGTACACCCATTTTTAATATGACCGGAATACCTTTTGCATCCACTGCTTTTATCACATAATGATATGATAGATTATGGACCGGTCCGTTAAGCTTCAGCTCCCATTTATTTGCGCATGTCTGAACCCTTGACTCCAAAGTTTTCAGCCAGTCTCTGCCTTCCTCTCCAAAGGCACCGGCAATCTTTTGTTCGAATGAAGTTGGAATGTACATCGGTCTTTAGATCTTCCTTTCGCTGAATGGTTTGTTTCTTTAATTTCGAGATTATTCTTTATATTCCTTTTCAAAAAAAGAAAGCTGCCATTTTGGCAGCTTCCTATTTCTTACCCGTCCTAATCTTCTTTATCTTTCTTTTTATCTTTTCCCTTTTTCTCCTTTTCCTGCCCCTTTCCTTTTCCTTTACCTGGGGCTTTCACGGCTTCTTGTTTGGCCTTTTCCGCCTCTTTTTGGGCCTTTTCTGCTTGTTCTTTGGCTTTCTTCTCTGCCTGTTCTTTGGCTTTCTCTGCTTCTTCTTTTGCCTTTTGCTCGGCTTCTTTTCGCTTTTGAAGCTCTTCCTGATATTTTTTCGTAATCGACGATACTTCAAATTTTTGTTGGGTAAACTCTGACCCGGTTTTTGAGAGTATTTCTTTAAAGAGGACAGGTGCCGTTCCGCCGCTTGAATTGGTAAGATAATGGTTTTCATCGGTTTTGTCGTAGCCTAACCAAATCGCTGCCGTTAGGTTAGGGGTATAGCCCACGAACCAATGGTCTTTTGCACCGTCATTATTGGCAGAGGGAAACTGAGTGGTCCCCGTTTTTCCTGCGATATCAGCCCCTGCTATTTTCGCTTTGATCCCTGTCCCTTCATCTATAACGCCTTTTAGCATGAAGGTGATTTTTTGGGCAATATCTTTGTCGATGACTTTTCTGGCGTTTTTTGCCCATTTTCCAATTACTTTACCGTCTGCATCTTCAATTTTTTGGATGGAATGGGCCTCCACCATCAATCCATCATTGGCGAATGTGGAGTAGGCCTGCGCCATCTTTAACGGCGAGGTACCCTTGTTCATTCCGCCAAGGGCAATCCCGTAATCGTAGTCTGCCTCCTCTAGTGGAATGCCAAAGCGTTCGACCGCCTTTGTGCCTTTTTCCAGCCCGATTTCATGTAATAACCATACCGGAGGAATATTATAGGAATGAATGACCGCCTCATACATGGTCACCGTTCCGCGGTATTGCTTGTCATAATTCTCCGGCTGATAACCATTTAGATTGATTGGCTTATCTTCCAGTTGGTCAAAAATATCATAGCCTTGTTCCAACGCAGGTGTATATACCGCCAATGGCTTCATCGTCGAACCTGGCTGCCGTACCAATTGGGTGGCCCGGTTAAACCCTAAAAGGGTATGCTCGCCCCTGCCGCCAACAAGTGCCTGAATCCCACCCGTTTTTGGATTGATAAAAATCGCCCCGCTTTGAACCAGTTGGTCGGACTGACTTGCCGGAAACAGACTATCATTTTGATATACCTGCTCTGTCGCCGTTTGGAGCTTAGGATTTAATTCCGTGTAAATACGGAGTCCCCCAGATAAAACCTCACTTTTGGTCAGGCCATACTTCTTCATGGCTTCCTGAATGATGTTGTCCACATAATACGGGTACTTGCCGTCATACTCGTCATCCGATTTTTTACTGTTTAGGACGATGGTCTGATCCTTCGCTTTTTCTACGTCCTTTTGGGTAATGTAGCCTTCGTGTTTCATTAAGGATAAGACCACGTTGCGTCGTTCAATCGCCTTGTCCATATTCTTGAATGGCGACAAAATCGACGGGGCTTTGATTAAGCCGGCAAGCATGGCGGATTCGCTTAGCGTCAATTCACTAGTGTCCTTGCCAAAATAAGTCTGGGCCGCCCGCTGGATTCCCCATGCACCCTCGCCAAAATAAATTTGGTTCAGGTATCTTTCCATGATTTCATCTTTAGAATAGGTACGTTCGATTTTTTTGGTGATAATCAGTTCTTTGATTTTTCTTGTGTACGTCCGTTCTTGTGTCAAGAAGGCATTTTTAGCCAGCTGCTGGGTAACCGTACTGCCTCCGGCGACAATCTGTCCGCTAAACAAGTTTCTAATAAACGCACGGGCAATCGCAACATAATTAATCCCGCCATGCTGGTAAAAGCGCTGGTCCTCGGTTGATATCACCGCGTTTACCATGTTTTTAGGAATTTGTTTGAACCCGACACCTTCTATATTGGATATAGAGATTTTACTGGCAATCTCGCCCTTTTGATCGTAAATAATCGTTGGCTGTGGAGCTGGGGTGTTCAATTTGCTGACATCGGTTCTCCATATTAAAATATTGACAATCAGAAGACAGCATATTGCAGCAATGATGGCTGCCAACAGAAGCTTTTTTATCCAGCCTTTTGATAAAAATTGTCCCCACACCCGTTTAGACGCTCTTTGTTGCTGTCGTAATTCTGCTCTTCCCACGTCTAATTCCACCTCTATGACTCTAGTTTGCTATTTAATACATACTGATTTATTTTATAGCGAAACCTTGTAAAGTCAATGAGGAATAAGACTTACATTTTATGCAGACAGCACTGGATAGTCTTTTTCTAACAATCCTCATGGTTTAAAGGCCTTGGTTTTGGTACTAATATTTACCATAACCTATTTCCTTATTAAACTTACATTATTATAATGGCACATCGTGATGCAGTTCCTGTTTTTACGTTACTTTACACTGGTTTTTTATAAGATCAGGGGAACGTAGAATCCGTCTACGCTACCCTGACCCCGGCTTTTTATTCGGTTTGGGGCACGTAGAGTCCGTCTACGTTACCATGAGACCCTGTTATCTCCTAGTTGGGTAACATAAAGACCCTAGGCCTTTTTTTCATCGGCATGGAAAAATTAGAGGCTCCGCGTAACCTTTATATTATTTTATCTGCACAAACACATACGCCATAGCGCTTTTGCCAGGTGTATGGGTATCCCGTTGAAAATCAAGCGATTGCAAAAAGACAGTCAGTTTCGCCTGCCCGTTTTCCTCGGTAAAAGTGGCTTCATCCGTTGAAATGATATTTTCCCCCTGGTAATCGGAAAACTTATCAAAAATCTCATCCGTGTGAAACACAATAACCTCTTTATTATCATTGCTTAATAACTTGATATCCACTTTTCCGTCACTGACATCTTTTAATAAAATATATGCCTGCCCACTCTTTTCTATCTCATACCGTTCATCACCATTGTTATAGGTACCGGAGAGATCCATTTGAATAAAGAAATCATGCCCGGTAATTCGTAAAGGAGTCGGCTGCTTTACAGCAATGAAAGTGTAGTTATTAAATTTATCCGGTTGATTATATTCCCCAAATCCAAAGGTATCGCGGAAATCTTCGTAAAAATTAAAATCCTTCGGCAAAAAGGCCAGCTTTTTAGTGTAATTCATCATATTCAAATATTGCACAGCATTGGTAATCTTCTTCTTGTCTTGGTCAGGTATCGAGTCCTTGGGAACCACCTGATTGTCCTTTAGCATATCATTCTTCACTAGCACCTGTTCGAGCATCCGGCTCTGACTGATTCTACTGACAGTAAACGCGTCCACTGGAGGTAAAATGGATACCAAGGCAAACACTAATAGAATCGGTGCGATCAGTCCATTTTTCCGAACCGGAATCACGCTTAATAAAATTCCGGTGATGACCGCAAAAATGCCGAACAGGATGACGAAATACCGGGTATGCGTGATTCCTGACTCCGTGACCGATATGATAGAAGAAGCAATCTGAAAACTGACAATCGGAACAAGCAGTTTTGGAAATACCCGCCTAAACAATAGCGTAAACTTGTTATCAATCTCACTAGCTAAAATGTAAACAAGAATGACAGTAATGGAGTAAGAAACCAGCATCGGCTCTAACAGATTATCAGTCCAAAACTTACCCCCGATATTTTTTACGATATAAGCCACTAAAATCAAAGTAAACACCGCAATTAAAGGAATTACGATATAGGAGATTAAAATGGTTAAAAACTTAGGACTTGATGATGCTTTTTCAACTTCCTCTGAGTGGTTATTCCCGTGATACACCGGAATAAGCGAGAGAAAATACATCGGGGCAAACAAGGTGAACACGAGATTGGCGGCATGCGGAAAAGCGTTTTGATCAATCGTGGTGATTAACTGGTCGAACGCAAAAAGGATCATGCTGACACCAGCAAAAATCACGCCGGAGAAAAACAGGGAAACAAACAGGGATTTGAAGCTAATCATAAAACTTTGATTAAAATTAATCGGACTTTTGATAACAGGTACCCAAATAAACGAAATAAGCAGGGCAAACAAGGCAACAGCCGTTTTTATGTCTATTTCCATACCGAGTTTGGGGGCATTCATAAGGATGAGGTAATAGCCGGCCGTAAGCAAAACCACAATGGTCATTAAACTTAAACGGGAGGACCACTTGGCAAAAAATCGTTCAAAAACAGTCTGTGCAACGGCACTTAGCATGGCACCCACCACACAAGTTAACAGGAACTTCGAAACGTCCTTGCCTGAACCGATATTATTTGCATTCACGATGGCAGCGGCCAAAAGAAAGAGGGTTGTTAACGGAAAGCGCGCAACCGCCTTATACAGACCGGAAAGCCTTTGGGTTAGTTTGGTCATCCATTTCATGATCTTCAATCCCCTGTTCTATAATATAGTCATGATAACTTATGAACACCGTACTGCCGTTTCAAATTTCTTACTTTAAATTTATTCATTTCCCTTCATACAAATTATACCATTTGAAACAAATTACATATACCATAATCATTTTGGATTACGACCTTCTAACTATAAATAGCCAAAAAAGGGCGGCGGAAACCTAAAGATTAGGTCTCCATCGCCCTATTTATTTCCATGTGCAAGTGCTGGTATTAAATGAAAGCAGAACAAACCTTATTCCGGCCTGTCTTTTTCGCGTTATATAAAGAATCATCGGCCTGTTTGATAAATTCATAAGATGATTGAGTAGTTTCAAGGTAGGTAGAAACACCAATGGAGGCCGTTACCTTAATGGCATCCCCGTTCGGCAAAATAAACGGATGTTTCTCTACCGCGGTACGAATCCGCTCGGCTGCTTCCAATGCTTGCAAGTAGTGGCAATTCCGTAATAAAACGGTAAATTCTTCCCCGCCATTCCGCGACACTAGATCCTGTGAACGTGAGCAGCTTGAAAGAATCGCGCCTAATTGCCTCAGCACTTCATCGCCTGCTTGATGGCCATGCGTATCATTGACCTTTTTAAAATGGTCAATATCGATAAGCAGCAATGATAATTTTTCATTCTGGTCATGGGCCTTTTTAATGCTCTCATTTAAGGCCAAATCAAATTGCCGGACATTATTCAAACCAGTGAGAAAGTCAATTTTGGATTGCAGTTTCATCTCATTGAACATCGTATTGGATTGCACAATATAGGCTGCCAAGAAAAAAACTAAGATTCCGGCAATGGTTGTGACCAGCCAGTAATTAAACAGCAAATTATATACATGCCTCGAAAAGCCCAATAAATAGAGGAATCCTAGCGTAAAGGCAGCTAAGCTGTAGGTGCCCATTAACGTCCATTTGATAAAGTCTGTGCCCTTAAATTTTTTCGTGATCAAAGCTGAAACAATTGCAATGCTGAACATGATGCTGATCGTAACCATGTAAGTAGAAACAGTGCCGTTAAAAAACACAACCCGGCTAATGCTGATAATGATGACGGAAATAATAGCCGTTGTAAAACCGCCAAAGTAAGCTGCGAGAAGAACAGCAATATGCCGCAGGTCCATAATAATCGCAGGCGTAATCTGAATACTGAAAATCATTAAAACCGATCCCAAAATCCCTGATAATACACCTAATTTAAACTTTTGCCGAATCGTATTTATTTTAGGGTTGCTTTTAAATAAACTTCCACCCACAAACAGGAAAGTTATGACTATACACGCATGAATAAAAAGGTCTTTAAACATCAGTCTTATTCCACACCCAAATCAAAATAATAATTAAATCCATTTTAGCATAGCCATTCTACCATAATAGAATGGTCTGTGAAATCTTATCGAATTAACACGTTAAAGGGGTGGGGGCCTGTCCCCCACCCCTTTAACGCACTAAAGTATACGTACTAAATTCGTTGGGGATCTGGGTCAGGGATCCCGTGGGTGTGGTTCCAGAGGTGACCCCGGCGTTTTTGGCCTGCGAGTGTGGTTTCAAAGAAGACCGCTTTTAGCGGCTCCACCACCAGCGGGATATCATGGTGCTGTCCTCTTCCTGTTAGGATGCAATCACCGGCCGAGACAATAAACTGCCTCCCTTCTGTTACGACCACCCCTATGCCATCATAAAAAATGTAGTATTCATCGCAATCGTGATAATGATTATCGAACTTTGTATTCCTTGGATAATCAACAGGGTCGCCATGGTTACTTGGTTCCATAACAGACTCTTTGCTGAATAAGCCAGAACCACCCCGTTCCTCTCCCCAAACACCGCACATCCGGACCAAAATGATTTCACTTGAGGCAGCTTTCATCCGGCAAGTATCAAAATCATCACTATTCCAGTCGAATTGGTCTCCCGGATGAGCTTTAATGGTGCGATGATCTATGGAGAGTTCACAAAGTCCTTCACATAGGATCCACTTTTCTTTTAAATTGTTTTCGTAGCTGGTGAAATCATAGGATTCTCCTGCCTTAAGTCTGATAATTTCATAGTATTTCATCTCAGCCCACTGTGGCAGCAGAGAACTCATTTTAATTAATGGCACGATGACAAGCCTTCTTTCTTCACAGTCTTAAGAAATATCTTTTTGAAGCTGGATACCTTTAAATTTGCTCTCCAATACTTCTCCAATAATATTTCGATAAAATGGTTTCAATTCCTTTAAATACAATAGCGAAGCTTTAATCTGTTCATAAAGTGAGTACCTGTCCATCATTTTTGGTACTCTATCAATAGGGATTTATCGTTATTAGGCTGATTGATAATTGGAGGTTTAATGATTGAAATTAAGTGTTCTTGATCAATCTGTTTTAACAAAAGAAGACTCAGCAAGCACCGCTTTGCAAAAAACCGTGAAGCTTGCGCAAATGACGGAGGAGTTGGGGTATACCCGGTTTTGGGTGGCAGAACATCATAATACCAATGGACTGGCAGGTTCCTCTCCGGAAGTCTTGATTTCACATATCGCATCCCATACAAAAAGAATCCGTGTTGGGTCCGGCGGGGTTTTGCTGCCTCAGTACAGCCCATATAAGGTTGCGGAAAACTTCAAGGTGTTGGAAGCATTGTTTCCGAGCCGGATTGATGCAGGAATCGGACGGTCTCCCGGCGGTTCTGCAACCACCCGCTTAGCGTTGACAGACGGAATGAGAAAAAGCTTGAATGAATTTCCGAGACAAGTGAAGGACTTGCAAGGATTTTTTCTAAACGATTTGCCGGAAGGTCATCCGTACCATGGCGTTCAAGCTTTCCCTGTCACAACTGGTGCGCCTGATATTTGGATTTTAGGAATCTCTCATCGTGGCGCAAGGTTGGCTGCAGAAACCGGCACAGCTTTTACCTACGGACATTTTATTACCCCAGTGAACGGAGAACGGGCATTAAACGAATATTTTACAAATTTCCAACCCTCCCCTCTTCTCGCGGAGCCGAAAGCAAATGTCTGCATCTTTGTCGTCTGTGCTCCTTCCCAGGAACAAGCTGAGGAACAGGCTTTAAGCCAAGATTTGTGGCTGTTGGCTGTTGAAAAGGGGAACGACACAAGGATTCCGTCTGTGGAGGAAGCCAAGGCTGCCTCTTTAACAAACGAAGAACGGGCAAGAATAATAGAAAATCGGAAACGGACAATTATTGGAACGCCTAAAAAGGTGAAGGATGAAATTCTTCGGCTAAGTGAACGATACCAGACCGATGAATTTATGATTATCAATAATGTCTTTCATTTTGAGGATAAAATGAGAACCTATGAATTATTATCCAAAACCCTCCTTTGATAAAGGAAAATTTTAAATCTGTTCGTTTATAGTAACGGGGTTCCGTTAAGGATGAGAAACAATACAAATAGAGTATCAATCACCAGACTAATTCGTCTAGCGATTAGTTCAGCTTTTTTATTATTAAATCAACGTTTATAGATATTTAGTGCATCATTTAACGAGGTAAATAACAAGCAAATTGACAACTGGACAATAGTTATTGTTCAGCGGAAAATCACTCTGTTCATTATCCGGTTATTCAAACTATTTTCCTAAAACAAAAAGCCGATAAAAGAAATTATCGGCTTAAAATTTTACTGTTACGCAATTTGTTTCGTAAGACGACAATATTGTTATATTGTCTTATAAAAAGACAACCCGCACATTGTCCCCACTATTAATATAAAAACTATCACTTTTATTGGACCTGTAAAGATGGTAAAATCATCCTATAATTAAATCAGAAAGGAGCATCCAATAATATGGCATTAGAAATGCGAACAAAATGTGAAAGTTGTAACGATTCTATTGATGACAATTCTCCCGCTTTTATCTGTGTCTATGAATGTACTTTTTGCGCTCCATGCACTGAAGAAATGAATAGTATTTGTCCAAATTGTGGAGGAGAACTTGTAAAAAGACCTAGGAAGCCACAAAAAGTTTAATCTCTTTAAAGTTTTTAAACAGGGATTATCCCTTTTTTACTGTACACTATCTATTTATAGTTCATTACTATTATTGTACCAACTTAAAATAAAATTGGTAAAAATCATTTGTTTTATATAATAAAAGTCTTGTTAATTAAACTTCTAAAACGATTACGATTTAGGGAGAGAAAGGCACTGTTAATTTCGATTTTCTCTCCCAAAATGGATCCCGTTACGTTTATAGGACCATTTTGTTTTTTAAAATACGAATCCGTACTACAACCATGAACCCTAGTACGAATTCGTATTAATTATTCAGCCCTTTTCAGTGAAGACCCATCCATTCCAGTATTCGCAGATAAACGTCTCCCCATATAATCCTTCGCTTTGAATTTCGCCGCCAACCTCTGATACGAGTAAACATAGCTGGGCCATAACGTGGAATTTCTTCCAGTACTGTCAAGATACCAGCTGGCGCAGCCGCCTGCGGTCCAAACGGTGCCCTTCATGGACTTTTCTGATTGCTCGACAAAACGCTGTTGAGCAGCCGGGGTCGGTTCCATGATATCTAGTTTATTCTGATTCATATGATGTATTACTTTCATCATATGATTGACCTGGGCCTCTATCATCAGGATAACCGAAGTATGCCCTAGCCCTGTGTTAGGGCCTTGAAGAAGAAACAAATTTGGGAAACCCGCAACGGTTGTCCCCATATAGGCCTTGGGACTGCCTTCCCATTCCTTTGCAAGCGAATGCCCCTTGCGTCCATAAATATGATGGGCAAAAGGCAAATCCGTAACCTGAAATCCGGTGCCGAAAATAATCGTGTCGACTTCCGCTTTGGTTCCATTGGAATCAATAATCCCATCCTCAGTGACTTCTGCGATGGCGGCTGTATTGACCGAAACATTATCTTGGGCAAGGGCCGGATAATAAGTATTGGAAAGAAGAATTCGCTTGCAGCCAATCCTATAATTGGGGGTGAGCTTTTCCCTTAGTACCGGGTCCTTTATGGCATCATGTATGTTTTTCAAGGCCATTTTTTCCACGACCTTCATGTTCTTCGGATTGCGGAAACCGAGGAGGAGCAACTCCCGTTTCAAGAAAATTTTCAACCGGGTTGATTTTTGAAGCAAAGGAAAACGACTGTACAGTTTTTGCTTAGACTCACTGATGGGTCCATCCATCCTCGGGATTACCCATGCAGGTGTTCTTTGAAAAACATGCATATAGGCCACATCGGGTTGAATCTCCGGTATAAACTGAATGGCTGAGGCTCCCGTTCCGACCACGGCCACACGTTTGCTCTTCGGATCGAAATCTTTGGGCCAAGTGGCGGAATGAAAGGTTTCTCCTTTAAATGTTTCCATTCCCTTAAGATGAGGTATGGCCGGATCACTGAGGGCACCAAAAGCACCGACTACCAAGAGTGCTTGGAAATTCCCTCCTGTCGTTTGTATGATCCACTCCCCGTTGGTGTGATCCCAATCCATTCTTCTCACTTCGTGTTGGAATCGAATATGTTCCTTCAGTTCAAACTTTCTGGCAACATCTTTTAAGTAGGCAAAAATTTCTCGCTGCTGCGAAAAATTCCTGCTCCACGCGGGATTCGGGGCAAATGACAAGGAATAAAGGTGAGATTCTACATCACACGCACAACCGGGATATTGGTTGTCACGCCAAACACCGCCCACTTCATTCCCGCGTTCAAGGATAAGAAAATCCTGTTCCCCTTCCTGCAGAAGCCGGACTGCGGCCGCAATCCCCGCAAAGCCGGAGCCGATGATAATGACCTTTGCTTGACTAGTTGCCTTTTCCTCTAGAAAATCATGGTCTCTTATTTTCACAAGTCCCCTCACTCCCGTTCTCTTTGGAAATCTATGGACCTCACATTTGCACATCTAACGTGTGAAGAACCGGTTACAGATACATAAATTATATTCCGAGTTTTCTGGATATATCAATAAGAAAATACCAACCGGCCGGGATGTCGTTGAGGACCATTAAGAGAATATCGTGAAATAAACGAAAAAGAAGCCAAAAAAATGTATTTTTTGGCTTCAGCATACGTGTTTATAGTTTGTATAGCCAGTCTACAAAGTCACCGTAAACCAGTTTCGAAATCCCCATCCACGCTTGGTCAACATTTTCGCAATCGATGGAATCATTGCCTATTTCATCATGGTCACAGTAAAACTCCCATTCATCATCACAATCATTGAAGTATCCGCAAAGTGACAAATGATAGATGGTACACATCCGAGCATCCCCCCAAACATCTTTTGTTAAAAAATGGGCTCAGACCGGTCATGAATCCACTCTTTTAAATAGGCAGGAATTCCTCCCTTTAAGGAAACCCCTGCATGGCCCCCTTCGAGGAGGTGGTAGGTTTTATCCGGGCTTGCCACATAATCCATGATGGGTAAAATGAGTTCCTGGGGCACAAGCCGATCGAACTTGGAGGCAATCACGAGTAAATTGGCCTGTACGTTACCAAGATCGACATTCTTCCCTTCAATCTGGATTTTCCCACTGAAAAATTTATTTTCTTTGATAAAATCGTCCATTAACTGTTTGGCCGCAGCACCCGGGAATGGGATATGGCCGGTTGTCCAATGATTAAACCGCTGCCACTTCTCGACAGATTTTGGATCGTCTGCCCGGCTTAGGAGTGAAAGGTAATGACTGTAGTAAACCGGGGCAGTAATCATGCGGACACCCGCCTCAATGAATGGCGCGGGGATTAACCCCAAGGCCTCCAGGACAGGGTCAACATGGAGTTCATCATTACGCACCGCTTCGATCCATTTATCATAAATCGGAAAGGCGGAAAATTCAAAAGGCGCAACAGTCAAAATCAAGTTCTTAATAGGTTCTTCCGCAATCGCTGCGTACATGGCGGCGAGTGTTCCCCCAATGCAATAGCCGATCACCGTTACGGCCTCTGCATTGGAGTGGTAGAGTGCCCGCCTAACCCCTTTTTGGATATAATTCGTCACATAATCATTTAATGTGGAATCCTTATCTTCATAGCCTGGTATGCCAAAATCAATTAAATAAACATCAAAACCCGCCTGGACAAATCCTTCAATCACACTAACGCCTGGTCCCAAATCAAGAATAAAGGGCTGATTCACCATCGAATATACGAGAAACAGCGGAATCTTATATTTCTTTTCCGAAGCGGGATAGTACCACAGCGTAGCCTTGTTTTTTTTCCAAATCGCTGTTCTTGGTGTAAGATTCGACTCCGGCGGGGAGGAAATCAGCCCCTTCAAAAATCCCTCCCACCGCTGTTTTTCCATCCCCAGCAATGGATTAACCATGATTTTTCTTATGCCTCTTTTTGGCTTTCGCTTTCTTCATTTTCTTGGACAGGCACTTGGCAATGATTTCAATATTCTTCTCCATTAATTCATCAAGAATATCGGTTTTGGCATCAGCAGGATCTTCCTTTGGGTCTGAAGCATCTTGTTTAACATCCTGGCATAAATGATGTTTATCTACTAATTTCTTAACCAAGTCATGCAGTTTGTGAAAATGCTCTTCGAGTTGATCGACTTTATCTTCCGTTTGGATAATCAGTTTGGCGGCATTGGCGATATCATTTTTGGTGGGGAGATGTAAAAGAGCCGCGAGGGTTTCCATTGTTTCGTGAAGAGCTTTTAGATTGTGGCCCATCCATTCAGAATGGATGTCAGCAAGCTGTACGAGTTCTTTTTTATTTAAGAGTTCTTGAATCTGTTGATTCACCTTTTGCTCAACCATAAAGCCTGCTTTTTTTAGGTTTGCAAAAAACTCCTTTAGCTGTTGAGCCTCTTTTTCCGTCATCGTCACACTTCCTTTCTTTTATATGATTCAATAAATATATCGATATATTATAGACAAGCAGCTAATATATGTGCATAAAATTGTAGAATATACCTAAGCCTGTTTTAGTAAATTTTTTCAAGAGAGGGATTATCTTGCCGATATCCAAACGATCAAATACCAAATCTTTTAAAATAAGAAATTCCTATCTGATGGTCGTCTTCCTTTTGATTGTCCTGGGCCTTGCTTCGAGAAAATTGGCCCATTTGCTGCCGGTATTTATCGCGGAAAATGCCGGTGATACGATATGGGCCATGATGGTCTATTTTGGCTTCCGATTCCTGTTGGCAAATCAAAGCCTATCCTTTTCCTTTCTGCTTAGCTTTGCGTTCAGTTTCAGCGTCGAATTTTCCCAGTTGTATCAAGCCGACTGGATGAATCAAATTCGCGGCACCGTTCTTGGCGCACTGATTCTAGGGCATGGGTTTCTTTGGGTTGATTTGCTTCGTTATACTATTGGTATCTTAGCCGCTTCTTTGATTGATAAGTGGGTATTTAAAAACTGAAGAAATAGATAGGTACAAAAAGGGCTATTCCCCTGATTCATGAGCACAACCTTGTCCGACTTTACAGAATACACTGTCAGTGATTCTATCGGACAAGGAGGTGGTATCATGTCCAGAAGAGATTATGACCTAAGTAGTTCCAGTCATCGGAATCGGGATGAATCTTCAGAACACAAGAGATCAAGCAGCAGCAGAGACCGAAGCAATGACCGACAAGCTGTTGCCGGTATCGGCACTTCCACATGCCAGCAATTGGCCAATATTATTGGCGGCGATGTCATCGCTACTTCCCCTGCCTGTGTGGTGCAGCGGTTGAGAAACATTAGAGCAACCATTTTAGGACGCCGCACCCGCTCGCCTCTCTCCCTGCCATTTGCTCTTTCGTTTGAAAACAATATTGGCGGAAGAACACTCAATTTGGGTGAAACGGTTATCCTGCAAAGAGAAATTAATCCATTCCTTACTGCATTGCGCAGACGGGGCATCACCGTGACGGCTGTTCACAACCATTGGCTTTTTGATGAGCCGCGTTTAATGTATATGCACTGGGAAAATGTCGGGGACCCGTTTGTATTTGCGAGAAACAGCATCGCAGCAGCCAGGGAAGCTGGCTTATTCTAACGGAATAAATCAAGGACACTGGTATATATATCAGTGTCCTTGTCTTTTTTGTTGGAAAAACTTTTCGTTTTCCTGGTCTATTTTTAAGGAGCATCCAATATTTTGTAGGAAAGATGCCATTTGGCCAATACTTATGAAATGGGTGTGATACGATGTATGCGGTTTATTTTTATGAAAATAAAAATTTATTATTAAGTCAGCTTGTTAAACGGGTTCCAACTGTTGGGGAAGAAGTAAAGATAAAAGGAAAAAAAGGAAAAGTATCCAGTGTAACCAACGAGGAAGATCACTATCATGTACAGGTGGTCATCGAGAAGGTAGTGGTCAAAAAGAACCAGGCGGCGGCCGATCCTTCGAAAAAGAAAAAAAGATAGAGCCTATTTCTACGTGACCCTGAAAGTACTTTTACATAAAATTGGGTCACGTAGAACCTCTCTACGTGACCGTGATCATGCTTTTTTATCAATTTGGGTCACATAGAACCCGTCTACGTGACCGTAACCTTGTTTTTTCATGAAGTTAGGTCACATAGATTTTCAGAACTCTTATTCATGCCCTCTCCATAACCACAAAATCCTTTCGCCGATAAACGCTTAAAGCGATCCCAATCAGCAATGAATTCAAAAGCGTCGGGGTCATGCCATAACTGATAAACGGCAAGGAAATCGAGACGATTGGCAAGAACCCAAGAATCATCCCAATATTATAGATAACCTGAACCGAAAATAACGAACACACCGCCACCATCAGCTGCTTGCCGTAACGGTCTTTGATCTGCAGTGAGACTAACAGCATTCTAACTAGCAGCGAGGCAAGAACGACCAACAGAATTCCGGCAACTACCCATCCAAAATAGTAGGCAATATTAGCAAAAGCAAGATCTGTCATGCTATCCGGTACATACTTTGGCTGTTGATTGCCAAACCAGCCCCCTTCCGTCATCAGCTCCCTTATCTTTATGTACATGTATCCGGCATTATTCGCGTAGTCCTCCGGATGCCAAAAGGCAAAAAGCCGTACAAGCTGATAGTCCTTCGCCATATACCAAAGTAGAGCCACGAAAGCCGCCAGCAAACCAAAACCAACGCCAACAGTGGTATAAATCACCTTACGGTTAAGAGCACTGCACATGAACAGAGCCAGAACCAGGACACTATAAATCGCGGCATCCGTGAGGCTTGGCAATATTGTAAACAGAAACACGGTAATTAAATAAACCCCGAAGATGACAACTAGCTTCGGTTTTTTCTTGGACAAGTATGAAGTCCAGAACATCAGCAAGATCGGCAAGACAGTGGTGCCACTAATGACAAACCCGGCAATCCTAATAAAACGCTGGCCATTTATGATGACATTCGCTGCAAAATTTAACGCCAGCATCACCGTTAAACCAAGAACCAGAAAAAACCAACCCAGCTTTTCCGTTTTTCGGTAATCCACCCGCATGGTAATGAATGCCACCGCTGCCCCGAGGATAATATAAATGACTTGCCTCATTAGAAAATTGCCTTGGTATTGGTCATTCGCATGGAGCTGCGGTAGTATCCCCATCATGATCGCAATTAAGAATAAAGACAGCAAAATCCAATCGATTTTGGGGCGGTACAGCTTGTTAAAATGCTGGCCCAATTTGGCTGGGCTGCCCATGTTTTGAACTGCGGTTTCCTCCGCTTGCTCTTCCGGCAATCCCTTTGCTACCATCTCTGACTTTGCCTGCTTCAAATGATAGGTAAGTTCTTTACGGACTAACTCTTTTGCCTCCTTTGACTTGATATTGAGAAGCACTTCCTGCAAAAAGCTTTCTTTTAAAGCATTCATCCCTGTCCCCCCTCGAGCAGTTCATGCAATATGCTTTGTCCGCGGTATTCTTTCCCTTCCACTTTTCCTAACAACCTTTTTCCTTTGCTATTCAGCTGATAAAATTTGATTTCCCCTTCCGCCCAGCTCGATTGGATGTAGCCTTTTTGCTCAAGCCGATGCAGCAGCATATATAAGAAACCTTCCTCCTGTTCAAACCGTTCGATTCCCCTTGCCCGAATCAGCCGGCTTAATTCAAATCCGGTTTTTTGTTGGACCAGCAGCTGCAAGACAGCCAAAAGAACAGACTCATCTGAAGATTGGTTCAGCCTCTTTATCTGGTTTCTAACGTTGTTTTTATGGTCTTCCGTAAAATCCAATTCATGGAGCACGTTATTTTTTAACGCCCTTTTTAAATTTTTTAACCGCTCATCCATGTTTCCCGGCCTCCAAACATTCCTTTAATAAAACTTTTGCCCGCTTCAGCCTCGTTTTGATTGTGTTTTGATTGTTTTTCGTAAGGTAGGCTATTTCTTTGATCGAGAGGTCTTCAAAATAATACAAGTAGACGACTTCCCTGTAATTGTCGGGCAAGCTCATGACCGCAACGGCCAGCTGTTCGTCTTCCAGTTTTTGAATGACTTGGTTTTCGACTGCTTCCTTATGGCTTCCTCCCCCCATCGCCTTTTCTTCCGAGACGATGACATGCCTGTTGTGCCAGCTTTTCAAATAATCTTTGCAATGGTTAATGGCTATCCGCCAAACCCAAGTCTTCAATGACGATTTTTGGTTGTATTGATCTAATTTTTGATAGCATTTCACAAAAATTTCTTGGGTTAAATCTTGGGCCAATTCCTTGTTCCCCACATAGGAATAGACCAGATACAACAAACCCTGCCCATGCAGTTCCATCAATTGCTCAATCGCCGCATCCCGGTCATTGATCAGTATGTAGTCCAATATATTTTCTTCCACCATTCCTGCTCCCTTCCCCCATTAGACGACCACCAAGTAAAATAAGTTTTTATCTCTTTAAAAATTTTCACCATAAAACAAAGACCTAGGTTTTCCTTAGGTCTTTGTTTTCTATAACGTTCTTTATTTCATTTTATTATTTTTCAATGGTTACTGTCCAAGTTCCATCTGCCACGATTTGTAACAGGTAGTATCCATCAGTGGACAGCTTTTGACGCATGGAACCATTGTAAGCGCCAATTTCATTCACCATCAAGCCCGAGCCATTTAATTTTACAATAAAATTTTCTTCTCCTTGATGGGTGAAGTTAAATTTATAATTGCCGCTCTTAGCATTAAAGAACACGACATCGTCGCCAGTTCCTTGGATAGTGGTTGGAGCATCTGGAATATCCACCGGAGGCTGCTGGGTGATAGAGAAATTCCAAGCCCCACTCGCATTGATATTCAAGTAGTAGTTACCACTGGAAGGTATTTGGGCAAAGGTCTTCCCTTTGTAATGGCCAATGGTATTGACTAATAGCTCAAGATTTCCGCCGTTTTCATCCTGCAGCTTTACGATAAAATTCTCGCTTCCATTGTGTGTGCCTTCAAAAATGGCAAACCCTTTCTTTAATTTGAACAGATCCGATGCGGTATCCCCGCTGCCATTCACCTGAATTTTCGAAGCCTCATACTCTTTCTGGGCTTGTTCTTTTTTGGAAGCTTCCGCTTGGGCTAACATATTCTTTTCATACTGGTCTACTTCGTCCATCGTCGAGAAGGTGGCCACATCAAATATGGTATCCCCATCAGTGGATGCAACGAGGATTCCGTCTTTCGCCTGCAAGACATAGCCTACATTTCCATTACCGACAGATATGCTTTTGGGCCGCTCCACGACCAATTTATCTTCCGCTTTTTTAAAATCTTTGTCTGACATTCCTTTTGTGATCACTGCCTGAACCTCAGCGAGCGTCGAAGGATTCTTTTTCGTTTCTTTGTCTTCCGTCACTTCTTTTTTAGTGTCCGTTGTTTTTGTTGTTTTCGTAGTGTCCGATGAATCTAAATTAACTATGCCTATAACGAATACGACGAATGAAACCAAAGCGATGATGAACTGTTTTTTTGCCTTTCCGTTCTTTTTAAAAAAGGCGATAATGCCTAATACAATGAAAACAAAAAATCCTACAAATCCGATAAAAGCCAAAAAACCAAACAAACCGGGATCACTCCTTTTGTCTTTTATGAGTTATTGTTACAAATTTATCAAAAGGATAGTCACGGCTCCGAAAATCTTCAAACAAAAAGGCTTGGAAATTTTTATCCAAGCCTTTTCATATGGTAGAAAGGACTACTGACAAAACTCTTGAATGATTTGATTTTTCAACTCATCAATCGGGAACTTTTGCGGATAAGTGGAAATCATCAGCATAATGCCTTGAAGAACAGATGAAAAATATAAAGACCGCTGGATAGGGTCCTTTACGCCCATTTTCTCAAAGATTTGACATTGCCATTCAAACATCCTGGCATTTTCTTTCATAATCAGCCGGCTGTATTTAAACAGTTCTTCATCGGATTCCGGCTGGGTTTGCAGGTGCAAATAAAATCGATGGACTTCGGGATTCTTTTGGATATGATCTATTGCCCCTTCGGCAATAGATCGAAGTTGTTCACTAGGAGTTTTGAGCCTGGCCGCTCCTTTCATCACTTCAACGACTTCATTGATTCTGATGTCTACCATTTCAGATAGCAGTTGTTCTTTTCCTTTGTAATAGTTGTAAAGCAACCCTTTGGAAATGCCGGCTTGTTGGGCGATATCACTAATGGAGGTACTATAGTAGCCTTGCTTTATGAATAACTCCATGGCTGCAGCTCGAATATTTTGCTGTGAAAGTTGGCGTATCCGATCATTCTCTTCAGGTGTCCGTGGCATGTTATATTCCTTCCTCCATAAAAGTGGTGATTTCCTGATACAATTCCTCAGCGTGAGTGAGTGTCAGCATATGGTCAGCATCGTCTATTTCAATGAAGCGTACTTTTGGTGCGGCTTGAAAATATTCTGCAACACGAAAATTATCGGCCAGATCCTTCTTCCCAATCATAAATAAGGTTTTCGGTTCCAATTCGCCTAATCTTTCGATCGCTGGGGGTTGGGCCCAGTTCATGCAAAAATCGGGCGGCCACTGAAACATACGTTGGAAATGATGGCGAAGCATTTGAATGGTAAGGTCTTTGTGTGGACTATGGATCACGACTTGGTATGTGGGTGCATCAAGTGCGATGTCTAACATCTTATCAATGTTGGGGGCAGCCTGAAGAATCTGCTTCGAATGCACTTCAAATTCCATTGAATGGTGAAAACCAGTTAATGAAGGTGCGATTAATATAAGACGGGACACTTTTTCAGGGTACTGTAGAGAAAATTCAGTTGCAATCTGGCCCCCTATTGAATGGCCGATAATGGTCGCCTGATCCATCCCTAGTTCATCCATAAGTGCCCGGACATCTTCCACATATGTCCCGTTTTTGGGCGGTGTCGGGGATTTACCTGCCCCGCGTCCATCAAAAGCCACTACCTTATAATGTTGGGCTAATCGTGGGGCAAGATAGGTCCAGTCCCGCAAATCAGCACCACCACTGTGAATAAGAACAACAGGCTGACCGTTACCGTAAATTTCGTAATACAAATCCATCCTAAGCCCTCCTCATTTTACCTTTATTTTCCACTTTAATTTTATTATTGAATGAATGTTTAGTCAATGAAAAAGTGCAAAATATATTCATCTACTTTCTCTATTTATCGATTCATAAAAAAAAGATCCGAAAACACTTTCAATCACTCGTGTTTTCGAACCTTTTAGTTTTTATTTAGTTAATCGCCGGCTTTGAACTAGGCTGGTTTTGTTCCTCTAGTTTGCTGACAGCCTCAGCACTAGTATCCACACGTTTCACAAACAATGCCATTACCAAGACGATGATATTAATCACGAACGTTACATAGAAGGAATATTGAATTCCTGCTAACAAAGCTTTCTGTGTTAAAGCTGCCGTGGACGCTGCCGTCAATGTAGTTGGATCGATACTGCTCATGAGGTCTTTTGCCTCTGATTTTGTAACAGAATTCATAATGGTTACCAGCACCGCCGTACCAATCGAACCGGCCACTTGTTGCGCTGTGTTGTTGATGGCAGTTCCATGCGGATTTAACCGGTTTGGCAGCTGGTTCAAGCCATTTGTCATAATCGGCATCATCACCATGGACATACCAAACATGCGCAAAGAGTAAACGAGAATAATATAAGCGTAACTGGAATCAATCTGCAAGTGCGCCAGCATGTAAGTGGAAATGGCCGTTATCACGAGCCCTACTACCGCTAATAGCCGCGGACCGAATTTATCAAACAATTTACCCGTGATGGGTGACATGATCCCCATCACAATGGCACCAGGCAGCATCATTAAACCAGAATGAAACGGTGTGATGCCACGGACGCTTTGCACATACGCCGGTGTTAAAATCATACCTGAGAACATGGCCACCGCATTCACGATTGCGATAACGGACGCAAGCGCGAACATCGGGTATTTATAAGCTCGCAAATCCAATAAAGGTTTTTCCAATTTTAATTGGCGGACAATGAAGGAAATTAATGCAACGCCGCCTATGATTAAAGTGGTTAAGACAATTCCATCTGTCCAGCCATCGGAACTGGCCGTACTGCATCCATACAATAGACCCCCGAAACCGATACAAGATAATATAACCGACCAGTAATCAACCGTTGCTTTTTTGTTTTGCTCCATCACGTTTTCAAGCTTCCAAACAGCAAGAAGCAAGCTGATCACGGCCAATGGCAGGATCATTTCAAAAAGCACGCGCCAGTCATGATATTCCACGATATATCCGGAAAGAGTAGGTCCGATTGCCGGAGCCGTAATCATAACCAAGCCAAAAACGCCCATAGCGGCACCGCGTTTTTCACGCGGGAAGCTGACTAACATAATATTCATCAACAAAGGTCCCATTACGGAAGAGCCTGCCGCTTGAATCATCCGTCCTGTAAGCAGCACACCAAAGTTGGGTGCAAAGGCTGATAGTGCTGTTCCTGCAGTAAAGATTGCCATTGAGGTAATAAACAGCCCCCGGTTCGTAAACCTCGTGATCATAAACGCGGAAGCAGGAACCAATACGCCGCTGACTAGCATGTAGCCAGTGGACAACCATTGCACGGTAGAATAATCCGCGATGTCCAAGTCCTTCATGATCGATGGAAGCGCCACATTCAATAACGAGTTATTTAAAAATGACACAAATGCACCCACAAATAAGATCACAATCATTAAATAGGGTGTCTTTTTAGGTTGTAAAGCTGAATCCATTCTTTCTCTTCCCCTTTTGCCTTCCTGATTTTGTTTACTTGAGTTATTTTATACCGAAAGTATAAATCGCGCAACCATTTTGTACTTTTGGTATAAAAGGATTGTTTTTCGTGAAAGGTCAAATTATACTTGGATACATAGAGATAACAGGAGGCCGGCATGAATAATCGAAAAAGAAAAGTAGCGGACGTTGCCCTAAAGATATTTGTAGAAAAAGGAATCCAGCAAACTTCCATTCAAGAAATCATTGAAAAAGCCAATATCTCCAAAGGGACGTTCTATAATTATTTCACTTCAAAAAATGACTGCATCGCCGATATTCTAGAAATCCTCCGGTATGACGCCAGCCAACAGCGAATTGCCGTGCAAGTCGGCAAAGATAAAAAGGACCGCCAAGTTTTTATCGAGCAAATTACCATTTTGATTCGGCTAAATGAGGAGCGCAATTTGAGTGGATTATTTGAGGCCATTTTACATTCAAATGAAACCGAGCTAAAAAAGCTGGTCCTGCAGCATCGAGTCTACGAAATGGAATGGCTGGCGAACCGTCTGATTGAGGTTTTTAGAGAAGAAATCCGCGAATACGCTTTTGAACTGACCGTACTGTTTTATGGCATGCTGCAGCATATGTTGTTTACGATCAAATTTACGAACAGTCCGTATTCCCTGCATGAATTAGTCCATGCGATTTTATCTTATATTGAACTGATCATTCCGGATATGATTAAAAATAACCGGGCCATATTAAATTATTCTGCCATTGATTTGCTCCGCACCAATGTGGACAAAAAGATGGTGACCATTCCCGAATTAATAGAGTTAGCCAATCAGCTTCCGCGGGGGTACCCATTCAATGATGAACAGCAAGATTTATTCGACGCCATTATGGAAGAATTGCAAAAAGACCGGATACGCAAGATTGTCATCCAGCCACTGTTAAAACCGTTTTATGAATTATTCAACGAAACACCAATCGAATCACAGGTTCACAAATTTACCAACATGGTTTGGTATTATTTGAAAATGAAATAGTCAGAACTATCAAGGCTGCCGAGCAAACTTCGGCAGCCTTTTTATTTCTATTTAGATATACTTTTCTAATAAAAGGAAATTATTTGTAAAATAAGAAAAATCTCCTAGTAACTTCGCGCTAAAAAAGGTATAATTTACCTGCATTTATTACTTTAGTACTAGGGAGGTCATTTTAAATGACTTGGTTTACCAAATGGGCGTTGCGGAACAAAGCGGCATTAGCTTTTGCGGTAATCGCCTCGATGATCTTTGGAATTTTTAGTTACACCACGATTCCGATGGAACTGATGCCCGCTGCTGATCAACCGTACGTAACCATCTCAGTTGTCGGAAACGGTATCGATGCCAAAAGCATGGACGAACAGGTCACACAGCCAATTGAAAAGGCCATTAATGGCGTCAAAGGAAAACAAAGTGTGGTGGCACAAACAGGAAATAACTTTACCCAGTTGACCGTCACATTTGAATCGAAGATTGACGTAAAAGAAGCAAAACAGCAAATTCAAGAAAAAATTTCGATGGTGAATCTCCCCAATGGGGTCATGAAACCTTACGTAGTCAACCTCAACACCTCTGAAATTCCGATTGTGGAATTAGGACTTACCTTTGATAAGGAAATTGGAAATAAGGAACTAAATCTCATAGAAAACGAGATTATGCCGATGTTCCAAGACCTTAAAGGGGTCGGCAATGTTATCGTCAATGGCGGAAAAAATCAACAAGTTATGATCCAGGTCGACCCTGCCAAATTAGCGGCAGCCAATTTCCCGCTTGAAAAATTATATACGCTCCTTCAAGGGAAAAACGCTGCGGTAGCGGTAGGCGAACAAACGCTTAACAACGAAGCAACAAGCATTATTGTATCAGGAAAATTAGAAACACTCGATGAACTTAAAAACATCCAACTAGACACCAGCACCAAACTGCAGGATGTTGCCGATATTACGATGCAAAAAGATACCGAAAGCATCATTCACTTGAACGGGAAGAATGCAATCGACGTGGTGATTCAGAAGGACTCCACCTCTAATGCCGTAACGCTTGGCAAACAAGTAAAAGCTGCGGTGAAAACAATCAATAAAGACTACAAGGGAACACTGCAAGCAACCATCGTGATGAATTTAGGGGACACCGTTCTTGACTCCATCAATTCAATGACGAGAGAAGTCTTGACCGGAGCCTTATTTGCCACCGTGATTATCTGGTTATTCCTTCGCAGTTTCCGAATGACCCTAATCACGATTGTCAGCATCCCTTTGTCCCTTTGTATCACGATGGTTCTGCTTTCCTTCTTTGGCGTTACCTTAAACATCCTCACGCTCGGTGGAATTGCCGTATCCGTCGGACGACTTGTGGATGACAGTATCGTGGTAGTAGAAAATATCTATCGCAGAAAGAAAGATAACGAATTAACCCCTGCCTTTATGGTAGAGGCCGTAAAAGAAGTAGGAGCTGCCATCACGTCCTCCACCCTCACAACAGTGGCGGTATTCCTTCCAATGCTGATTGTTTCGGGAGGATTAAGAGATCTTGTCGCGCCGTTTGCGATTACCATCTCCTGTTCCTTACTCTCTTCCCTGCTTGTCTCGTTGACAGTGGTTCCAGCACTTAGCGGCCGCATGATGAAGAAGGTAAAGGTACAAGAACATAAGACAAAGTCATTCTTCCCATCCCTACTAAAGTGGTCGCTTAACCATAAATGGCTGCCGATTTTAATAGCCATTCTCGTTGTGGTTGGGTCCGTTGGATTATTTGCAAGCATGCCAAAAGGGTCTGTTGACCAGAAGGATTCCGCGTATATTGAAATCGGTCTTCGCTATCACAACGGAACTCCATTTAGCGAAATAAAAGACGGAGCTGCGAAAATGGAAAGCTTTCTAGAAGAGAAAGAAGGGGTAAAAACCCATATTACAGTGGCAGGAGCCAATGAGGAAGCTGCCCAATACGGCAATCTAGCGGATGCTAACGTCGTTCGTTTTATGGTTTTCCCTAAAGAAGGGACAGATTCCGCTAAATTTGTAAAAGACATTCGTAAAACAAAAAATGAGTTTCCTAATGCGGAACTGACAGCAGATACAGCAAGTTTGCTAGGAACGAATAAAACAACTGTCTCGATTGATGTCACCGGCAAGAATGATGACGACATAAAGAAAGCATCGGAAATCGTGAAAGAAAAAATTGAGAACATTAACGGTGTGGAAAAGGTAGAAAGCAACGATCAAAATACAAAGCCAACTGTTACCATTCAGGTCGATTCAAAAGTTGCTAACGCACAGGAAATCTCCCAGTCGGTTTATGCGATGATCCAACCTGCTGTGATTGGAAGCATTAAAATTGATGGACGTACCACTGCGGTAAAACTCGGCGCATTAAAAGAGATCCAAACGGCAGCCGATCTAAAAAATCTGCAGCTGATGACGCCAAATGGACCAGTGCCTCTATCAGACATAGCGAAGGTAGAAGAAACTAAGGAGCAAGGCACCATTTTTACAAAAGACGGCCATCACTACTTACAAGTAACGGCTCAAGTTAACCCAGACAAAATGGTGGACGTAGCTGGCCAAATTCAAAAGCAGCTTCTGACCTTGAACAAAGATGATACGTTTGCCAAAGGGACAAGCGCAGAATTGACCGGTTCCTCCATGCAGTCGTCCGATCAATTAATGGAACTTGCCAAACTTTCGATGTTTTCTATTGGAATCGTGTTTATGATATTGCTTGTGACGTTAAAGTCATTCCGGGCAAGCATTGCCATCTTGATTTCGTTGCCGCTGGCAGCGATTGGTTCGCTGTTAGGATTGGTGATTACCCACTCCAGCATCAATATTTCCTCCGGTATCGGAATGCTGATGCTCGTCGGTATCGTGGTCACCAATGCCATCGTGCTGGTTGACCGAATCCGTCACAATGAAGAAAGAATGACCATCCGCGAAGCCATTTTAGAAGCGGGGGCCGTACGGCTGCGGCCGATTCTCATGACAGCCCTTGCCACCGTATTCGCTATGCTGCCGCTTCTGGTCACCCATGAATCGGCTATGAGCTTAAACTTGGTTTCAAAAGGACTTGCAGTAGTGGTCATTTTTGGACTAATCGTGTCCACCCTACTGACTTTGATCGTCATTCCAACATTCTATGAATTATTCCATTTCCGGAAATTCAAAAAACAAAGACTTCAGAGCAATCAATCATCAGATACTTTAAGTCAATAAAATAATTGGGGACATTCTTGTGCTTAACTTAAGTCCAAGAAACGTCCCTCTCATTTTATATTCAGACAAAAAGGATAAAATGCTATTGCTATTTTAGTGAAAAGCCTTGCCTTACAATAATACCTTTTTAAACAAATTCTAAGTAGATCCGAAAATTAAATATATCAGTAAAAATATAATTATATCGGGAAAAATTTAATTTTATCAGGAAAAATCCCAATATATCAGGAATTAAGGGTAATGAAGCAAAACCCAAGTAATGGATACTTTTGATGTACAAAAAAGGACCCTACATATTGAGCTTGCTTAATATGTTCCGCCCTTTATTAAACAGTGTTTCCAATCCCCAATAAAAGGAGTAACGTTTTCATTAGACTAGGCTAATACTTAATTCAATAAGATCCTTAAAGTTCTTTAACATTTACAAACCATGAGCTGATTGCCATCCGGATCCTTAAAATTAAACCAGTGATTATGTTGAATTTCTGTTGTTAACTCCACATTCTTTGACTTCATATATTGAAATGCTTCCTCTATATTCCTGGTATTAAAATGAAAGGCCGGAGCCTTAAAAGTTACATCCCCTGAATAGATTTTGCTATCTAGCACAATACTTGTTCCATTCAATGGAATGACATATAAATGACCGAATAGAACCTCACCCTCAGGAGGGATTCCCAATATGTCACAATACCAATCTCGTGCATTTTCAATATGACTAACAGGTATAAAGATTGTGCCTATCTCATCTAATATTGGGCTCATTGGTTTCCTCCATTCCTCTTCTATTAGGATTTTACCTTACGCTTCCATGTCTCACCTAATTATCTTTTCACATAAAGTCACATCATGTACCGCTCTCATACCTGCTTTTTTATATAATTGATCAGCTCCGGTCTGACTGGCTGAATCGACACCCAGCGAAACCGTTCTCTGTCCTGATAAGTAAGCGGCATGGAAAACATGTTGCAATAAAGCCAATCCTAATCCTGCTCCCCTATAAGCGGATTTGACACCTAGTTGACTCACAAATAATGTATCCTCCCGCATACGACACAAAGCAATGCCAGCCAAATCACCTGTTAGAGTGCGGGCAACAAACCACCATTTTGGATCAAATGTTGACCGGTTCGTTTGTTTAACCCACGTTTCGAAAGAAGGGGCCGCAAAATCCCAATGATCCGAAAACGATTCTACATAGGTGTTATACACTTGCTGTTCATCCTGCCCCTTGATAAAGGTCTCAATCACAATCCCGTTTGAAGGCTGCAGTTTAGCAGGTACATTCTCCATCGATATACACATCCGTTTGAAATAACGAACTGGTTTGTATCCTCGTGATTTTAATAGTTTTTGGGCATCCATCCTAGCAGTTGGGATTAGATTTTGAAGACGCTTAGGCTTACCTGAAGAAAGGAATAATTCATTTGCCCGATTTTCAATCGTTTCCAGAAGCTTAACTCCCACACCTCTACCTCTTTTGGAAGGCAAAACAAAACCATAGCTAAATATTTTCTCTTCACTATCCTCTTCAAGGAATGCATAACCGACAATATGCGCGGTATCATCTTCAATGATCCACACATTATGTTGGAGGTCAAAGCCTTCCCACATATCCAATAGTTCTGCCAAGTCAAAATCCGGTGCTCCGAAATCTTCCATGTCGCAGGCAATAACGAGATCACACACCGCCTGGGCATCTTCTTGTTTAGGGTGACGAATCTTCAATGGTAAACTCATCCTATGATCTCCTTTAAGTTAATTTCCTCGAAAACTAACAAATAACTTAATTTTTTCTTTTGATTTCTCCCAGTGATTTAAAGGCATTTAACCTAGTTAAAATATCAGCTGCTGTTCTAATAATCTATTGCTGCACTTGGGAGCGGCCGCTTTTTAAATCAAAATAAGCCTTCAAAATCCCCTGGCCGATTTTTTTATTAACAGGATGAGAATCTGTTTGGGTAAACGGCACCACAATGGCAAACGCAATTTCAGGATCATTAAACGGTGCATAACCAACCAGGGTTAAATTAAAGGTCGGCACATTGGTAATAATCCTTTTCTTAACCGGATCATAATAAAACGATTCGGCTGTTCCAGTTTTTCCAGCAATATTGTACGTATTAAACGGAGGCTGGCTAAAATAAGAGGCTGCGGTCCCTCCTGCTTCTTGGTAAACCTTCCGGAATCCTTCCTGTACCCTTTTAATATGTGCGGGATCCATACTAATCTGGTTCAAAACCACGGGATTGAAAGCTTTGTAAACCGACCCAAACTCATTGCCCATACCGGGTTCGCGAATTTCTTTTAAAATCGTTGGCTTGATTCGATAGCCATCATTTGCGATGGTAGAAATATATTGGGCCAACTGCATCGGCGTATACGTATCATACTGGCCAATGGCTAAATCCAGCACTTTACCCGGAATGGAAGTTTCACCCGGCAGCCCTGCTGATTCATTTGGCAAATCAATTCCTGTTCGAACCCCTAACCCAAACTGGTTAAAATAGTACCTAAACGTTTGAAAGGCAGCCGAACTATTAGGCAGTTTCATATTTGGCTGATACTCGGCCCCCATTATTTTAATGGCGGTTTTAAACATATATACGTTGGATGACATTTTTAGAGCAGTCAGATCGTCGATCATATTCATATTCGTATAGGATTTTTTAACAGGAGTATCCTTGATATAAACCGGCTCATCGAATATTTGATACCCCGGACGGATGACACCCGTTTGGAACCCCGTTAACACCGTGGCTCCTTTGACCGAAGACCCCACCGCATAGGAAGCAGTAATCGTTCCCAGGGCATAATCATTCACATTCCATTGCCCGTCTTTGTTTTCCAGCTTTTTTCCCGCCATCGACAGAACTTCACCAGTTTTAGGGTTCATCATGACCACAAACGCACTGTCCAAAAACGGCCCGCCGCCATTATTTTTGGCGGAAATCAGTTCGCTTGTCAAAACTTGTTCCACTTGTTTTTGCAGTTCCATATCGATGGTCAAAACCAGGTCTTTTCCTGGTTTGCCGCTGTTAATAATTTGGGAATCCATACTGCGGCCGGCTTTATCGGTTATGTATTGGATCTTTTCCTTCTGTCCCTGCAGGACATCTTCATAATAAGATTCAATTTGGCTTTTTCCTACCCGGTCATTCAGTTGATAGCCCCTTGCCAAGTAGTAATCCAGCATATCGCTGGGAAGCCCTTCTTTGGACGATGAGGTATTCCCTAACACGGACCGAAACAAATCGCCATTAGGGTAGTCCCTGTTCCAGTCGGTAATGACATCCACCCCAGGGAGATTATCCAAGTTCTCACTTACCACAGCCAGTTCCGCTTCTGTCACCCCTTCGTTTTTGATGATTTGCGGGGTCAAGGCATAGCCGCTGGACATTTCACGGAAGATGGCAGCTACTTCTAATTCATTCTGATTGATTTCACCCAAATCTTTTATTGGATCAATTCTCTCGAGTTGCAAGTTGTAGAGCTCCTTGTTAGATAACTTTTCATTATTGAGTTCCGCTTTCGAAAGTTTAGCCCTTGCTTGTTCAGGTCGAGTTATCATCCAATAATCTTTTAAATCCCGCTCCGTCAGACTTTTCGTATCCTTTTCTATGAATCTTGCTAATTGTTGGGCCACCTTGATTTTCTCTTCGTTTTTGGTATTTTTTTCGCTCGTGTAAATAATGGTATTGACCGCTGAATTATTGACGATGACATGGCCGTAGCGGTCAAAGATTTTGCCCCTCGGAACCGGTTTTTGGACATACACATTTTCCGTTCGGGAAATTTCCCGTTTATACTCCTCTCCATAAACAATTTGCAAATAGCCAAGACGCACGATAATAACGGAAAAGAGCAGAAAAACAATTAAAAAGAGCAGATTGATGCGAAAGGGCGTGATATTTTTTCTCTTTAATTCCATGAATATAGCAACCTCTTTATATATTTTTGGGCATATATGTTAAACGATTGAAGCTGTGTTTTGGTTTCAAAAATATTCCATAATGGCAAATCAATAGAAATCTTATTTATGGAAACGGGTATTCCAAGTTGAACATTTTCAATTTATTTCAATTAATGTATAATTTAGTAAGTTGTGGTATAAAAAAATAGGTACTATATATCCCAATTATGGAGGAGGTAAAAAGAGTGGAGACTTCAAAAAAGATTACAGTCGAAACAACCGTTCTTGCACCAGTTGACAAGGTATGGGAATATTGGACAGAACCAGCCCATATAACCAAATGGAACAACGCTTCAGAAGACTGGCACACACCCTATGCTGAGAATGATTTAAGGGCAGGCGGGAAATTCGTTTCAAGAATGGAAGCCAAAGATGGCAGTTTTGGGTTCGATTTTGGCGGCATTTATGATGAAGTGTTATCCCACGAGCTGATTGTTTATACATTGGAAGATGGAAGGAAAGTCCAGATTACTTTTAAAGGTCAAGAAAACAGAACCCACGTAATGCAAACTTTTGATGCTGAACCTGAGAATCCAATTGAGGTTCAACATCAAGGCTGGCAGGCCATTTTAGATAATTTCAAAAAGTATGCAGAACAAACGCACCATTAAAAAAGCAAATCAGACATGCACATATGATTTTTTTGTATACAAAAATAAGTGGCGAGTGCCTGTGTTTATGGTCGATTCCATACCAGAGCAACTCCCATTTATTTTATTATTAATCGAAATAGTGGCCGTTTCTCTATCGACTTCCGTTTAATAAATTGTTGTCTGATTTTATTGAACTTCTTCGTCGCTTTTTGGCCTCCAAAATATCGCCGCTAATGTCGAAAAACGAACCGCTTTTGCTTTACCATTCTTTAGAATAGAAAGATTCGCCATCGTGATGTCAACCCTTTCCAAGAGCTCCGTTACGCTCATTTTTCTCTTTGCTAGCACCACATCAATATGAATAATAATGGCCATATCCTCCACCTCAAACCGTCAAAAAATAAAAGCATTTCTCATTAAAAAGAAATGCTCATCCCTATACGGTTGAACTACTTAAATAAATCCTTGGCGGCCGTTATATTATCATTACTTTATTGGGACTTTTTTCCAATTACAACCGTAGCATCTCTTTCTTCATCTCTGGCTATTTTGGTCAATAGTCCCGCTTTAGAGAAAATGTCAAAGGTTTTTGATGACTGCATTTCGCTTGTCTCTATCAATAGATGTCCTCCAGGAGCAAGCCAGCGGGGGGCTTCTTTAGCTACCCTGCGCTGTAAGTCTAGCCCGTCCTTTCCCCCATCAAGTGCCATTTTTGGTTCATATAGGCGTGCCTCCTGTGGCAAAAACTCGATTTCATCTGAAGGAACATAAGGTACGTTGGCAACTATCATGTTCACCCGACCTTTCAACGAATCAGGCAATGCATGATACAAGTCACCTTCATAAACATGTCCTCCAATGTTGAATAGGTTGCGGGAAGCACATCGGACAGCGATAGGATCCAAATCAACAGAGTGCAAAAAAATTGCAGGGAAGTCGGTTGCTATTGCAGCCCCCACAGCACCTGTCCCACAACATAAATCAACCACAATATCACCCGTGTTGGTAAGAGCTTTTGCCTGGTGAACCAGAAACTCCGTTCGTTGGCGTGGCACAAACACTCCCTGGTCCACTTCTATTCGCAGTCCACAAAATTGTTTAAACCCAAGCACGTATTCTAATGGTAAGCCACTGGTTCGTGTTTCCACCATTTTCATTAATTCCTCTATACTGCCAGCCTCTGAGATTAGTAACGCTGTTTCTTCTTCAGCAAAAACACACCCCGACCTCTGCAGCCTTTTGATGATCCTTTTTTCAATTTATTATTTAACATCAATATATTTTGCCGTACCATCTATTTCACCGCTTCAAGGTTTTTATCCTATATTCTTGTTTTAATAGAAAAATCCTTCTTTTTATACCAGCTGTAAAATTTACGTTGTTTATAGTGTATAACTAATTCGTAATGTCCTGGTCAATGTTGGAAAAATCAATATGTGATGATTCAAGCCAGGCCCACTATTCCACGCAAAATTGGTATAATATATATCCTAGCTATTATGTACAGAAAAAAGCTGTGAATTTACATCACAGCAAATATGAGGAGGATTATTATAGTTTTTGAAGGCGACAACAGGAGGTCTTATTAAAAAGAACCCCTGCCTGTACGACGCCCACTCCGGCGGCCTGTTCCACGTTGACCGCTTCGGCGACCCGTTCCACGTCCGCTTCGGCGGCCTGTTCCACGTTGTCCACTTCGGCGACCCGTTCCACGTCCGCTTCGGCGGCCTGTTCCACGTTGTCCACTTCGGCGACCTGTTCCACGCCCACTCCGGCGGCCTGTTCCGCGTTGTCCACTTCGGCGACCTGTTCCACGTCCACTCCGGCGGCCTGTTCCACGTTGACCGCTTCGGCGACCCGTTCCACGTCCGCTCCGGCGGCCTGTTCCACGTTGACCGCTTCGGCGACCCGTTCCACGTCCGCTTCGGCGGCCTGTTCCACGTTGTCCACTTCGGCGGCCCGTTCCACGTCCGCTCCGGCGGCCTGTTCCACGTTGACCGCTTCGGCGACCCGTTCCACGTCCACTCCGGCGGCCTGTTCCACGTTGTCCACTTCGGCGGCCCGTTCCACGTCCGCTCCGGCGGCCTGTTCCACGTCCACTCCGGCGGCCTGTTCCACGTTGACCGCTTCGGCGACCCGTTCCACGTCCACTCCGGCGGCCTGTTCCACGCCCACTCCGGCGGCCTGTTCCACGTTGACCGCTTCGGCGACCCGTTCCACGCCCACTCCGGCGGCCTGTTCCACGTTGACCGCTTCGGCGACCCGTTCCACGTCCACTCCGGCGGCCTGTTCCACGTTGTCCACTTCGGCGACCTGTTCCACGTTGTCCACTTCGGCGACCTGTTCCACGTCCACTCCGGCGGCCTGTTCCACGGTCACTACGACGTCCACTCTGGCGGCCTGTTCCACATCCACATCGGTGCCCCGTCGCACTCATCGGTGGGTCTTGTACCATAAAATCAGTTAATCCCAAATTTTCAGCTTCGTTTACAGCTAACTCAATTTTAGATGCTGAGAACCTTTGCATAAAAAACACCCCCTTATGTTTTTATTGATTGGAAAGGTTATCCAACCCTTCAACTACATACTATGCGGACAAGCGTTTTTGGTTAGTGGCAAACGTGGAAATCTATAAAAAGACGAATTGTTTCTAATGAAATTTACACGCTTCCTATTATTATTTGAAAAAAGATATTTCAAGGGATATTCTAGAACTATGATTAATTGATGATGAATTTGGATGGGAGATGTGAGAATGAAACAATACAGAGAAATTAAAATAACAAAAAAAATACCTACATCAATCACATGCAACAAATGTGGTCGAACGGATCAATTAACTGAATATGGTCTAGAGGATGAGCTATACCATTCTTTTAACATATCTTTTTCATATGGCTCGATGTATGATGAAGAGAAATGGAAATTTGACTTATGTGAAACTTGTCTCGTGGAGTTCGTAAAAACTTTCAAACATGCCCCAGGAATTTCGGAAGTCTAGCCCATTTAAGTACCATATATCGACAAAATGGTGCAACCCGTGGAAACACCTAACGCTAATATTGAAGCGGCCTACCTAATAGGTCGCTCTTTTTTATACGGTTATGAAACAGCATTTAGAAAAATGGATACTAGAGGTTAGGACTGGTAAAAATACCAAGGAAATAATGAAGAGGTAATCAGTTTTATTCGCCGAAATCGTTCCATATTAGGGGGCTTTACCTTGAAAGAAAAGTGGAAAATGTATTTAATCCTAATTATGTGTAAGCGTCAAGTACATTTGAACAATTTTGCTTATTTATTTTGAACACTTTCAGCTTTAAAAATTGTTTCACGATGTTTCATCCTATAACTTGAATCATTAAAATGAACTATTTCTGCCCTGTGAATAAGGCGATCTAAAATAGCTGTGGCCACACCGACATCCCCCAGGAGTTCGGTCCATTCCTTTGGAGAACGATTAGAAGTTAAGATAATCGATGAGTTATTGTACAGGTCATTAACCAATTGAAAAAATAAATTAGCTTCCCTTGGATCCATTGCTGCGTACATCAAATCATCAATAATAACTAAATGTGATTCTTTTATTCTCTTAATCCTGGTTTGAGATTTCCTTGTGATGTCCATAGTTTTCAAGGTATGAACCAAATCTCCCATTGATATAAAAGAGACCCTATAGCCCCGTTTAATAGCTTCTAATCCTAATCCAACCGCCATGTGTGTTTTACCCACACCTGGCGGTCCCAATAGAATAAGATTAAATAATTGTTCAATCCATGCTAATTCTTTTAATTGATTAAACTGCTTTAAACTTAGGGATTCTTGTTCGTCTAAATTAAATTCCTCCAACGGAGTAATACATGGGAAAGCTGCGAGTTTCAATCGTTTCTCCATGTTTTTTTCTTCTCTCATTTTTCGTTCATATTCCACTACTTTATTTAAGAAAGTTACATAACTAAGCTGCTCCTTTTCAGCCTCTTCCAATAGAGATGGCAGCTTTTTTGAGGTTTCCACCAACCTCAATGAGATAAGCGAGTCTTGTAAATATTTGATTTGCTTCATTTTACACTCTCCATGATTGTGAAATAATCTTCCAACGGACGCTGTTTAGCCTCAGTGTCAACGAGTGTTGACTCAGCGATGTCGTTATAATCTGTGTCAATCTCTTGATCGCTGGCGTTTACACTGTCCATTTGGCGTTGTCGTTTAAAGAGAGAAACGACATCCTGAAAATCATTCGCACTAAAGAGTCGTCTCTCCATGCAGAGTGCTAGTGCCTCATCTATAACTTCTATAGACCCAAGTTCGATACATTTTTTTATTAGACTAAGCTGGTCTCGGATGTAACGAGGGTACTTGTTTCGTAACTCATTTAGATAAATAGTTGCTTGTGTTTTATTTGTAAAATGCTCACTAATGACTTCGACTAGTTCTTTTATTCCCTTTGACTTATCTCTTTTATGGGAAGTATTTTGAATGAGTTTTCCTTTATCAGGGTTAATGTAATGTGTTGCCAGTATTTCCCCAGAATCCTTGACATAGATTACTATCTTATTGTCATCTGTCACATAATACTGTACTTCTGGATACTTTTGAAATGTTCCTAACGGAACAGAGTATCTGTTAGACAGATACAGGATTGTATTGTCCTTTCTAACGCTTCTTGTTATACTAGGTTTGTTAATATTGTTTAGTAAGTTGACCTGTCGCATGTGTTGCTTTTCGACGAGAAACACATCGGCGGGTCTTCTTTTTGTACCATTATGGATCTTGCCATTACCTGTTCTTTTTAACCATTTCTGTGACTGCTCGTTCCAGGTATCAATATTATTAAATACTCTATTATTAATGAAGTTAGTCTTAATGAACTTGACCGCATTTTCTACTTTCCCCTTACTTTCTGGATCAGCTTTTCTGCAGAGTTTAACTTCAAATTTGATTTCATTCACAAACTGTTGAAACTCTTCTGTAAGTAAAATATCTCCTTCATTCTCAGACACTACTATTAGTCGATCCTGATCATACAAGATTTCTTTTGATACACCTCCGAACTCCATAAATGCATTCCTATGAGCTGCAATAACATCTTTTGTCGTGAAAGGTCGGTTTTGAAATTCAATGTATTTATATCTTGAATGGGCCAAGACAAAGACAATGAACACTAACTTTACTGGTTTGCCATATTGGTTCTTAACTGTTTTAAACCCAAAGTCAACTTGGATTTGTTCTCCCATTGGAGGATCAGGCACTGCTTGATAATCCCTTGTGCTAGCTTCTTTCGGAATTTCATAATCATCCCGAAGGGACCTTACATAGCTTCTTACTGTACTTTCGCCAATCTGGAACTCTGGATATTTTTCCTTAAGCCAGTCTTGAACTTGAGCTGCGGTTAGATCTGGATATTCTCTTAACCAATGCAAGATTAATTCTTTATGAATGTCTAACTTCTTACTTCTTGTCATCGTTGATGCAGTCCATTCTGCCATTTCCTCTGGAGATTTACGAATATACTTGTAAACAGTATTTCTCGATATATTGAGTTTCTTTGCGATAGAAGAGATACTGTATTTCTGATTGAGCATTCCTCTAATTTCTATATACATTTCAAACTTATCCACCTTTTAAAATCCTCCGCCTAATCATAGAAGTATAAAAATCTATCATAAGGTGAGGAATCGTTTTAGTAAATAAGTGTTCAAAGTTATTTGTCGTAAACTGTTCAATTTAGTCTAGCACTTACATTATGCCTTGGTTATCTGTCTTTAAGTTTGGTAAATCTTCATTCATACGGTTCCTCCCTACCATTATTTTTAGTAACTTTATCATTGCGATTATAAGTGAGTTATCTCGGGCGTTAAACTGGTGGAAAGTAAAGAGTCCGATCTTTCCAAAATTAGCAACAGACGTGTCATTTGTATTTGGTCCTTTTACCATCATGAATTTGTGGATTTTTAAACTAACGTTTAAAAAATTCTGGTTATATCTTTTCTCCAATATTATTGCTGACTACTTATTTGCCTACCCAGCAACAACCATAGCGGAAAAAATGGGGATCTATAAAATGAAAAGAATGAGCCGCAAGCAGCTTTTTCTTTTGAGTGTAGCAGTAGCCATTATTAATTACTTGTATCAGAGCCTCATTATTGAACCGCAAAGGAAAGGAAAAAACACATCCAAATAATTTGTGCACGCGGACTTTTATATGCTTCATATCATAATGAAAATAAAAAGGACTCTTGAGGGGATATCTCAAAGGTCCAATTTTTTTGCTTTTACATTCATTTTTCTTTGGTTTCTTTTCCATGCCTTTCTTGGGCCTTTAAGGCCACTCGTTCCAATCCGGTTTGCGCAAATTCCACATCTGTTTTCGGCATGGCACGCTTGCCCTTTTTCGGTTGGTTATTCTTATTCTTTGCCATTTCTTCACCACCAAAATATGTATTTAAAAAACAATCCAGTGGACCCGCTACTTTGCAGAAAATAAAGTAGTACTTTAGACCCACTTTTTATAGTTTGGTTTGCCTTGTTCATAAGTATGCAATTCTAAAGGAGAATTCTGAGCAAGGAACTTTGCGGTGCCTGATAGTTTTGGAAAACTTGGCAATAATAAACAGACTGAGAACATCATGCTGTCGAGGAGTGCATTGCACATGTACAAAGACTTAGCTTTGGAATTGACTGTAGGATTTCTGGCCCTTCTAGTTATGCTAAAACTTTTGGGAAGGCTTCAGTTTTCACAAATTACGCCCTTTGATTTTATTACGGGATTGGTATTGGGCAATCTCGTGGGAGATGCCGCATTTGATGACAAGACCGGATTAGGGGAAATTCTCTTTAGTATTGCCATATGGGGGGTGCTTATTTTTTGTGTGGAATACGCAACACAAAAGTCATCCTTCCTTAGAACCATCTTTGAAGGCACACCGACGTTTGTCGTTTACAAGGGTAAAATCCTTTATAATAAATTGAAAAAAAACCACATCGATTTAAATGAACTACAGCAGCTCATGAGAAAAAAAGGATATTTTTCGATCTATGAGGCGGAGTATGTCATCTTGGAACGTGACGGACAAATCAGTGTGGCTCCGAAACATAAATACGGAGCCCCTACCAACCAAGATCTAAAGATTCCTGAAAAACCGGTGAACCTATCATACGCTATTATCATGGATGGTAAATTGATTAAAAAAAATCTGAAGGAAGCGGGACACGATGATAAATGGCTTCAGAACGAGTTATCAAAAAACAACATAAACGACTATAAGGAAATATTCTATGCAGAATGGGAGGAAAATCGTGGGTTTAAGATAACGAAATACAATGAGTGAAGTTCACTTGTATACCCGACGCCCATACCTATGCACTGCCAGTCGTACGGCTCCAAATGCACGGATCATTTCCTTAAGAAACTGCCAGGTCATTAATACTAGATGCACAATACATGGAGAAACTTTTAGCATAGCCTCCCAAAAGACAGCGATTTCCTCACAGAGACCGGCGCTTTAAAATAATAACCTCAGTATCGGGAACACTGGACATGGAGGCTTCACCGATTTAAAAGGCGATCAATAAATTTAATTCTTGGCCACATCCCACATGATATTGAAACTCCCTTTGTGGCCGTCTCCATTAACACGGATTTTATACGTATCTTCCTTGGGAATGTTAATCGTCTCATCGTCATGGATATCTGCAATCTTCTTTCCGGATGAATCCACGACTGTCGCTGCAAGTGAACCACTCTTAGTCAACACCGAATAATCAAAATGGATTTCATCTCCTTTGGCAAACTTGACCTCTCTAAAATAATACCCCGTAAACTTGGTATAATTGCCGCTCATCGAGTTGGTAGAACTCGTCAACTCCCCGGTACGTATGGCATAAGATCCGCCTGAACAACCGACCAAAAAGATGGAAAAAAACAAGATCACAAACCATGTCTTCCACATCGGGAACCTCTCCTTTAAGGACTTAACTATTTATTCTCTTGATATAATTTTACCACCAGTTATTCGGTTGTTACTCGCAGAAAAATGAAACAATTGTGAATTTATTCCAACTCAATGTTACTAGGCTGCGATCATGAGCCAAAGTGATTTCAGTATCTATTTACACCCTACCCCCAGAAAAAGACATGGTCAAAATAAATCTTTTAAGGGATTTTAAGGTCTGACGAAAAACTTTTTTATTGTTGTTGTTTTTCTTATTCTTTTTGCCCACTTATCGTATCACGAGTCGCCAACGTCTGCGGATTTGCTATCTACGGATCGTCATTTTTCCTCTAGGGGATAAAACCTTTTGGGGCGGGTACATTATATTTGGGAACGATGCTAACCAGCTTTTTTGCATCATCCTTAATAGATATAGGAGGTGTATTAGAATGGCTGAGAATAACGAACGCAATAAATACAGCAATAACCAAGGTGGCAGCAATGCTGCGAACTCAACTAGTAATAACACGACTAATCAAGGTGGCAGTGACGTGGGTGAAGCCGTGGGTACGGTTGGCGGCGGTGCTGTGGGTGCTGCAATAGGTTCCGTTTTTGGACCCCTTGGTACGGTTGCAGGCGGTCTTGCAGGCGGTGCTCTTGGTAATCAAGTTGGCGAAGAAGCAGGCGGAAATAACAACGCTGCTGCTAAAAACCGTAACTCTAGCAATAACAATGGTTCTATGAACGAGTAGAGCAATAAAAGGGCGTGAGGAATCCTCCGCCCTTCTTTTCCTTCATCATGTTTATTTGTCACAAAACTCTCACAAAAAAACAGGAAAATTTTGTGACAAATAGGTCGAAATCCTGTTAACAGCAATAATCATAGGGATGAAGAGGCGGAATCGCTCGAGAAATCCATTTTGGTGCGAAAGCTGGGTCCTTCCAATGCCAGGCCCCTAACGCAGCGGCACAGGCATCGATAGAATGGGTCTCCTCTTCAATGGTTGCCGGCAGGCCTGTTAACTTTTGTGTTTCAAACCAGTTCCTCAAATATTTCCTCGCGGATAAATCCTGTTTATAATTCAAGACATATTCCATTTCATCCTGTATAAGTCTAGAGCCAATGACGGAACCTGGATGGACTTCCACGATCGAAACCGGGTTTTCCGTTTGGATGGTCCCTATTTCCCTGCTGAGTCTGATTCCTCTTAACGTTAGATATGCCATTCTATTTAAAGTGGGAGGCATAATGGATCCCGGCTTCATGCCAAGAGACACAATATACTGCCTTAGCTGCTTATCCGCCAGCCGGTCCCCACCCCCGTCCTGGTACGACAAGGGCGCATCGATCCCAATGACCAATTCATCTAAACGGCTTTGGCAGGAAATTTCATTCAAAATGTCCAAGTCACTCACATCATTCAGGATTTTGATCAAATGTAGGTTGTCATCCTGTTTTTCGAAGACGGTTAAAAAAGTATCTCTTTGATTCCTTGGGCCCGCCAAATCAATCCCCATCACCCGCATAATATTTCACCTCTGTCCAATGAACACGTTTGCTAAAATAAAAGAGGAAAGCGAGTCACTTCCCTCCAAAACCAAAGACCCTGGACCCTCTCTGAATCTTAAAATTCTTCGTGTATCGCGGGGTCTTGATTACTAACTCTTCCATCAGGACGGGTTAACTCCCCAATCATCATCATTTCTGTTTCAGTCAGGGAAAAATCAAAAATTGATATGTTTTCCAGCTGTCTTGCAGGGGAAGAAGATTTAGGAATCGAAATCGCCCCCAGTTGGTAATGCCAGCGCAAAATGACTTGTGAAATCGTCTTTTGATGCTGACTGGCAATCGTCCGGAGCGTTTCGTTTTGCAAAATATCCCTTGCTTTCGCCAAAGGACTCCAAGATTCAGTCACAACACCCCATTTTTCATGCGATTTTCGCTGATCCTCCTGATTGAAAAACGGATGCAGCTCAATTTGATTCATGCTTGGCAGGACGCCTGTTTCTTTTTCGAGACGCTCCAGATGTTCAGGCAGGAAGTTGCAAACACCAATAGAACGGACCAATCCCCATTTTCTTGCATCAATCAATGCTTGCCAGGCTTCCACATAGTGGCCTTGGTTTGGGTTCGGCCAATGGATTAGATAGAGGTCATAATAATCAAGATTAGCACGGTACAACGATTCTTGGATGGCCGTTATCGCCTTGTCATATTCGTGATAGCGGCCCGGCAATTTAGAGGCAATGATTAATTCTTCCCTTGGAACAGAGCTGCGTCTTACAGCTGCACCAACCGTCCCTTCGTTTTCATAATTATAAGCAGAATCAATTAGACGATAACCTAGATCCATTGCGCTTTGGATTGCACTTACGCCTTTACTGCCTTTAAGACTGTATGTACCCAATCCGATTACCGGTATGGTTAGCCCATCGTTTAGCATGATTTCTGGTATAGAATTCCTCATTTTCCATTTCCCCTTTCATTTATATTTTAAGATTACCATACCTGTAATCGGCTGGACAGCAGGAGTGTTCCAGTTCCATTTGAACTGATGCAATGGCCAATTTTACAAACAAGGCTTTTCCAAACAGAACAAGCAATGAAGTCATTTAATAAAATGATACTACCTTCACTCGGACATTTCTTTGCGACCATCACAATAAGGAGACGGTAGAACATGAGTATCATAAATGGCCATGATTTTATTGAACGTTTAAATGGAATGAAAAATGAAATTTGGTTTGATGGAGAAAAAATCAAGGAGGACATTTCGGAGCATCCTGCCTTTAAGGGCATTCTTAAGTCCAAGGCTTCCCTCTATGATTTGCAAAATTCCCAGGATATAAAAAGTGAGATGACGTTCCATTTGCCGGGAAAAGAAGATCCGATTGGACTTTCTTACTTGCAGCCCAAAACGAAAGAGGATTTAAAAAGAAGAAGAAAAATGATCGAGCATTGGGCGAGACACACTCATGGAATGATGGGAAGAAGTCCTGACTATATGAATACAGTTGTCATGAGTTTTGCCTCCTCCGCCGACCTTTTAAGCGGCAGGGAAAATTGTTTTCCCGAAAACATTCAGTCTTTATATGAAAGGGCCATGGAACACGATCTCTCATTTACCCATACCTTTATTACGCCGCAAGTGAATCGTTCACAGGTCTATTTGGGCTTTTCCAATGAGCCCATCTCCGCTAAGGTGATTGATCGTAACGAAAAAGGATTGGTGATTAAAGGAGCCCGCTTACTTGCCACTCAAGGCGGTTTAACAGATGAAGTTTTAGTTTTTTCTGCACCAAGATTGTTTTTTGACCCTAGCGAGGCGTTCGCCTTTTCCATTCCATCCAATACGAAAGGGTTAAAATTTATCTGTAGGGAATCTTTTGTGGGGGGAGATTCTTCGTTTAATTATCCGTTAAGCTCTAAATATGAAGAAATGGATTCCGTGGTCGTCTTTGACAATGTGTTGGTTCCATGGGACCGCGTGTTTTATTACGATAATGTAGAAGCAGCGACAGATTTCCTGGCTGAAAGTTCTTTTTACCAATATGCCTATCATCAAGTGATCACCAGACAAATGGTAAAAACAGAATTTATTCTGGGAGTTGCCCAGCTGCTTGTCGAAACGATTAATGTTGGGGAGTATCAACATATACAAGAAAAACTCTCCGAAATCATCATTGGTCTCGAAACCATGAAAGCACTACTTGAGAAATCAGAAAATGATGCAGAATGGGATCAATGGGGCTTTATGCGTCCAAGTATGGTTCCATTACAAGTGGCGAGTAACATCTTTCCAAAAATATATCCCCGTTTCAGCGAAATTATCCAAATCATTGGGGCTAGCGGAATGATAACCATCCCTACAGAAGGGTCATTTGAATCTGATATTCGTTCAGAACTTGACCAATATCTTCAAGCAGATAGGTTGAATGCCGAGGATCGTGTCAAACTGTTCCGTTTGGCATGGGATCTTACGATGAGTTCGTTTGGTACAAGGCAAACCCAATACGAACGATACTTTTTTGGTGATCCTATTCGATTATCCGGTAATTTATATAAAAGCTATCCAAAAGGTAAACAGGTTGAAGAAATTAGAGAATTTTTAAATCTAAGCAAGTAGGAATGTCTGTACAACTTTTCCAAGCACAATCCTCTAGTTTTAAATCCACCAACCAAAACCATCACCAGTTGTTGCCATGCCCCCGCCTTGCCGACTATTCTTTGCCTCTGGACCCCCGGTTTTGCCGCCAAGACCCCTCCAATTTTGTCACTGGAAATAAAAAGCAGAGGCCCAGTACAATGGTACCTGCAGGTAGGACACTTGAAAAAAAGAGTGTTCACCTGCAGGTATTTTTTATATACTTGAATTTCAGAATTAAGGGACTAGGGGACAACATGAGTAAAATAACTTTTTCAATTACAGAGATAAATACACTTAAAAAGAATCCAAATGTACACCGTGTCAGTGAGCGGTCTATTACCTATACAGACGATTTTAAGAATAGATTTATAGATGAATATTTGGCCGGCAAACTCCCTCGTCAGATTTTTGCGGAGAACGGCTTCAACGTTGATATGATTGGAATAAAACGAATTGAACAATCAGCCCACAGGTGGAAAAAGGCTTATGATAAGAATGGTTTGATTGGGCTTACAGATTCGAGGAAAACGGCTTCCGGCAGGCCCTTAAAGCGTGAGCTCACACCCTCCGAAGTGATTGAAAGGCAAAAAGCCAGAATCGAGCTGCTGGAAGGACAGGTGGAGCTGTTAAAAAAGTACGAAACGACAGAAAGGAGGCTGCTAAACGCAAGCGAAAATCTAAACCCGAATAAAGCATATCACTTAATCCAAGAGACTATTGACCAACATGAATTCAAGGGGATGACCAGGTATTTCTGTGATCTCCTAGGGGTCTCACGTTCCGGTTTTTACAGCTACTTAAAGGCTTCCTCTGCCAGGGAAGCAAGGGAAAAATTGGACCTCGAAGCGAAAGAAATCATCCTAAAGGCCTTTAATCGGCGGGGATATAAGAAAGGCTCACGGTCCATTAAAATGATTTTGGAGAATGAGTTTGATATTAACTTCAGCCGTAAAAAGATACGGAGGATTATGAAGAAATATGGAATTGTTTGTCCTCACCGAAAACCCAATCCTTATAAAAAAATCGCAAAAGCAACAAAAGAACATCAAGTTGTCCCAAACAAATTAAGCAGGGAATTCAAACAAGGAATCCCTGGAAAAGTGTTACTTACGGATATCACTTATCTTCCATATAACGGGAATTGTATGGCTTATTTGTCGACCGTAAAAGACGCCTCCACCAATGAAATCCTAGCTTACCATGTGTCTGATCGCATCACACTGGACATCGCCACCCAGACAATCCATAAATTGATGAATAACAAGAAAATTACAATCCATGAAGAGGCCTTTATCCACTCGGATCAAGGAAGTCACTATACAAGCCCAAGATACCAGAAGCTATTAAAGGAATATGGCTTGGGCCAATCCATGTCACGAAGAGGCAACTGTTGGGATAATGCCCCTCAAGAATCCTTCTTCGGCCACCTGAAGGATGATGTGGATTATAAATCTGCAAGAACATTAAAGGAACTGAAGTCAAAAATAAATCATTACATGGTTTACTATAACAATTATCGCTATCAATGGAATTTAGAAAAAATGACCCCTATTCAATATAGGGATCATCTTTTAGCTGCTTAATCTCTTTTTTTATAGTGTCCTTGACAAGGGTGCCAGTTTACAGCAACCCAGTTAAAAAATTTTCCTTTATAAATAAATAAGTCAAAAACACCCGCGGGGGCGCTCGCATTCTTTTATTGTTTTTTCAATTCCTTAACAATTTCGTTAATGCGTTTTTCTACTTCATAAAGGTTCTGTTGCATCCGATCACGCCGACCGGTCAAGACCTGTAATTCCTTTTTTAATTCCTCTGCTTTGCTCATGATATCCCCCTAATTGATGATTATTATATCTTTAGTATGCTAGGAGCCGCCGTCCTCAGACAAGGAAGAAAATGTCTGCCGTATTGGCAGACACTCTTTTGGAAAACTGCTTCTTTAGCTAAATAGAACTGCCGTTTCAATTTCGTCAATCCGGTCAAAAATACCTGTAAATCATATTTGTGTTAGATGTGAATAAACATCCGATTGGTTTACTCACCTACTAGTCCATCACCATCTCGATCGTCCATATATTTATAAAGCCATGAATCGCGCGTAATGGGCATTTTAAAGCCAGCAGCTTTGGCTTCAGCGATCGTAACACTTCCATTATGATTGGTATCTACCTTACCAACATCTTCATTACTACTTACCGTTTCGTTTGCTGCTGCATTGTCTGTTTTCGGTTGCGCACTGCTCGTGTCTGTCGTAATCCCTAAATTTTTGTTCACTTCATCTGGGTTTACATTGTCAAATTCATCTGTTATGGTTCTGCCCTGAATTTTATATGTGTATTTATAATGGCTGGGAGTTTGCGTCTTAGTATCCGGATATTGAATGACTGCTACAAAATCCGTGCAGCCACCTGCATCTCGAATCACTTTTTCCATATAAGCTTGATCGCCGTGCCTATTGAGCGTGCTTTCTTGAGGTGTAATGTTATATGCGTTAGATACTCCCCCAAGTGAGTCAGCAATCACATGTCCTTGGTCTAATTCTGGACTCTCTGTGCCAGGAACCTTTGCTTCATCAGGATAGTATCTGCCAGACGATAGAACATGTTCTGTATTCGGATTTTGGAGTGTAACATTTTTGGCCTCCACACGAATTAGCTGGCCGTATTCATTTGTAAAAGCCCAATATTCCCTGTCGCCAAACCCGATATCCACTCTGACATTCGGCTTTCTATAACCTGACATATCTCCGCCATCTACTGTAATGAGTGTATATTTACTGTAGTCAAAGTCACCATTAACACTTGTGATCGCTGGGGTACTAGTGGCACTAACTGCGCCTTCACTAGTCGTTTTTTCGACTTCATCGACAGGTTTGCTTTCAACAGTGGCTGTTTTATTTTTGCTTACTTCTTGAGTTTTATTTATTTTGATTTTTTCCTCTTTGCTAGTCGTTTCATTTGCAGAACAAGCTGCAAGGAAAACTAACAAAAACGCCATAAATAAGTAGGTTAATTTCTTCATAAATTGTCCCCCTTTTTGTAGATATATGTAGAAACACCGATACTATTATACTACTAAAACACTTTAAATATAATCCTAATGTTAATATCCAAGTTATGTAAAACTCCTTTTTCCATTAAACTGCTCCGTTAGCTCAAAAAGCAAATTGACCGCTGCATCAATCGTTGCCGGAAAACCAAAAAAGACATAAAAAAGACCGCCGTGAGACGGTTTTTAATTGAAGTAAAGATTAATATTCCCTAATGATTGCTGAAACAAATCTTCTGTCTTAATGACTTTATCATCTGAATTTCGAACCGTATCTCCCTCGATAGGATGATCGGGATACCCTACCTTTCCATCGAAGTAGGTGATTACTATGGTTCCATCATTATTTTTAACAAATTGATTAAAGCTTCCCCCAGCCCCGCTTATATTCTCTTTTATCTTAAAAGTAAAAGCTGCCTTTAGAACTATTGCTCGTCCCACAATTTTTACTTTATCAAATTTAATTTATCATTTCTTTGGGGTAAACAATGGATGTGACCACTTTTGTTTAGTCTGCTTGCTCCCCAAACTTCTTTCCGAACGCTTCCATCCGATCAATAATAGGTATGAATTCTTTTCCTTTTGAGGTTAATGAATACTCTACACGAGGAGGAACCTCTGGATAAACATGGCGATTAATTAGGCCATCTCTTTCTAGCTCTCGAAGTTGCTTTGTAAGAGAACCTTGTGAAATATCCCATAAAAAAGCTTTGATTTCACTATAACGACGCTCTTTGTCCTTTAAATACCAAAGAATGAGATATTTCCAACGTCCGGAGAGTATGTTCTGGGTATAGGCAATACCATATAGTTCTCTATTCTCATTTATACACTCTTTTTCAAATCCATCCCCACATATCCTAGCCACAGTTTCACCTGCTTTCTCCTGTTAAGTACAAAAAAATGTACTACGTCCATTATTATTGCCCTCTTCAAAAATACAAGCAATGAATATATTCTAGAGCATGTAACCAAATTACTCAATCGGGATAACTTTTAGTCCGAGAATATGGGAGTTCCTTACCCCTATGGAAGAGCTGAAATATGAAATAACTAATAGAGGAGAGGATACAAATCAATCATTCAAATCCCGCTTCCGTTTGCATCGCGGCGAACTGGTGACAAGGTTACCAAAGGAGATGTCATTAATGGATATTGACCAAGTTGTAAAAATTCATAAAGCATTAGGTGATAAAACACGCTATCAAATTTTACTTCATCTCGGTAGAGGAAAATCGATGTGTTGTACTGACCTTGGTAGTGAACTTAATGGTATACCATCTTCTACACTATCTCATCATTTGAAACAATTATCGGATTGTGGTCTTTTGATTAGAGAAAAACACGGCACGTTTATTAACTATAGTTTAAATAAAGAACTCGTTGATCAGTTCGTCCCTGAAGTAATGACAGTTCCACTTTAGTATAAAAATATTCTATGTCGATATCCAACATAGAATAATTTTTTAAAGTATATTTCTATATTTTTGGAAATACAGAATTTTTAATGTTCAATATAAGGAGCTTATAAAAAATGTCAAAAAAATATAATACAAGTGCCATATTAGCAGCTTTACTAATTTGTGCTTTTGTGGGTTTTTTCAGTGAAACATCTTTAAATATTGCACTTACGAGTTTAATGGAAATATTTCAAGTAAAAGCGTCTACAGCTCAATGGCTTACAACAGGCTATCTATTAACACTTGGTATCATCATGCCTTTTACAGGACTTTTCATTCAAATGTTTACAACTAGAAAACTATTCTTCACATCAACGACAAGTTTAGCCATTGGTACATTACTTGGTGCCTTATCAGTCAACTTTGAAATGCTCATGTTTGCCCGTATTCTTCAAGCAGCAGGTATGGGTTTATTATTACCTTTAATGTTTCACACTGTACTTGTTATATTTCCAATGGAAAAACGTGGTTCAGCAATGGGCACAATGGGTTTAGTATTATCTTTTGCCCCTGCAATTGGACCGTCGATTAGCGGTATCTTAATTCAATATATGTCCTGGCGATTTATTTTCTGGTTATTATTACCTTTTATCTTAATTGGTATGTTCGTCGCTTATAAAAATTTAGAAAACGTAACAGAAGTTAAAAAACAGCGTATTGATATGATTTCAGGTGTTCTATCTACAGTTGGATTTGGCAGTATCGTCTATGGATTTGGTCAGGCCGGAGAATCATGGACTAATCCTATTGTGATCCTTTCAATTATGATTGGTTTAATCTCACTCGCGTTATTCGTGAAAAGACAAAATACGGAAGAACCGGTTCTAAACTTAAATGCATTCAAGTATCCAGTATTTGTGATGGGCTTACTACTTGTTTTAATTTGTATGTTGGTGTTAATGGGTACAACGATTATCTTGCCAATGTACTTGCAGACAGGCGCGGGGTTATCTATTCTTGTTACAGGTTTAATGCTATTACCTGGCAGTGCGATTAACGGAGCGTTACAAATGGTTTCCGGTAAAATTTTTGATAAGTATGGTCACAAAGTATTAGTCATGCCTGGTTTAATCATCATGATGATTACCTTGTTCTTTTTTACAAGGTTAACACCAAACTCAAGTATTGGTTTAATTGTTGCATTACACATGTTCTTAATGGGGAGTATGGCGATTGTTTGGACAGGTGCACAAACACATGCATTAAACCAACTTCCTCCTGAATTATATGCGCATGGATCAGCAGCATTAAATACGCTATTACAAGTTAATGGAGCCATTGGAACCGCAGTGGCGATTAGTATTTTAACAAGTGGTATAAACCATTATTCAGCACATTCCTCTCATCCAAAACAATTGAGTGAGATTTCAAATGCTATTGCCAGCGGTGCCAATAATGTATTTTGGAGTTTAATGATTGTCGCAATCATCGGTTTTATCATTAGCTTATTGATGAATCATACAAAAGCTTTACGTAGTGTTAATGAGGAATATTAACCATATATTATAAAAATCAAATGAGAAAGCAGGAATTATTTTGAACATTATGGTAACGGGTGCTACTGGTGGCTATGGCAGCTATGCATTAAAATATTTAAAAGAATTTAGACCTGATGCAAAAATTTTTGCGCTTGTAAGAAATGAAGAAAAAGGCAAGCCATTAGCTGAACAAGGTTTTACTATCAGAGTAGCTGATTACAACAATCTTGATTCCATGATAAAAGCTTTAGAAGGCATAGACCGCTTACTATTTGTTTCTATAAGCATACCTAACGTACAAAAGAATGTGGTGGAGGCTGCAAAAATGAATGGTATTAAATACATTGCCTATACCAGTCTTCATGGATTAGAATATTCCAAGTTTGGTTTAGAGATCAATCATTCACAAACAGAAGAATGGATTAAAAGTTCCGGAATCCCTTACACATTTTTACGAAACAATTGGTATTTAGAAATTATAGCTCCCTTTTTAAGTGCCGCAGCAAAAACAAAAGAATTCCCCTATTATTCTCGTGAAGGAAAACTAGCTTGGGCATTAAAGCGAGAATATGCAGAAGCTGGAGCAAGAGTTATAGCTGAAGGTGGATTTGAGCCTGTTTTAGAATTAACAGGAGAACCATATAATTTTAAAGAATTAGCATCAGCTATTGCAGACATAACCGAGCAATCGATCTATATCCATGAAACCGATAAAAATACATTTGTAAATACCATTTCAAAAACAGATATTACAGAGTTGGGTTTAATGTTAGCAACCAGTTATCAAGACTATGCATTGAAAGGTAATAATGGAGAAAATAAAGCAAATCCTTCCACTTTTGAGCGAGTATTAAGGCATCCTTTAACCCCATTAAAAGAAGCAATTAAAGGGCTTATCTAGAACAAACCACCCATTCTATGGGTAGTTTGTTTTATAGTGTGGGAATAACGTTGTAAATCCGCATTTTCCTGACGCTACCCCTAGTCCTTTTTCCACACACCTGCTTCTTTAGTTCAATAAAGTATGGCCACCGTAAAGGCAGCCGGATTTTAAAGGAACGCACCCGTTAGCTTAAGTACAGTCTTTCACAATCTTGTGTCCAGAGTAATCATTTTAGAGAAGATTTTACTTTAATTGAAAATAAAAAGAACCTTGAATATAAATCAAGGTTCTTAGTACCTACATCTATTGAAATAGATGTCACTCAATTCTTTTGCTGATTAACTTGTGGAATTGTATAACGCTGAATCGTTGCAGCACCTTTAAAATCGACCAAAGTGTAAACATATATATTTTTACTATCCATAGAAAGGGAGGCCTTAGCAATAGGCAAATCTGATGGCATTGACATTGAACTAAGGACATTTACAGAATCCTTATTTATTTGTTCAAGAACCAATGTACTAACTCCATTTAAAGTGGTTAATGAGTAGGTATAACCATTTGTTGTTAAACGAGTGTCTGCACTCTTAGTTTCAACGTTTACTTTGGATCCGTCGTCATTCCATAAAAGGTCTTTTGCGTTTATATCATATACGGACTCACCATCATAAGCTAAACCTTCATGTTCATTAATGAACAACAGATCAGGAAACTTACCTTTATCAATAGTAAATATTTTTTTTCCATCTGTATTATAAATATGAATCATATCCTGATCCTTTTGTTTAAGATAATATCCATCCGTACCACTTAAAAATGAAGGCAAATCGTCCGTATCACCATAAGTTTTAACTGTTGATTTTAATTCATTAACTTTTTCAGCAATAGCTTTTCCTTCTGGAGTGAAAGTGATTTTGTTCCATTGTTGCTTTGCATTGTTTGAATTTTCCTCAGTGTACCATCTTGATATTACGAATACCTCTGAGCCATTATTTTTAAAGGCGAGGTCCATACCATAAATATAAGGAACGCCATCGGGATTAAGAGGATATTCTGGCCATATGTCAGTAGAAAGATCAATCTGTTTCTCTTTCATTAACCATTTGTTATCTTTTACTACAGATAGTAATACACCGAAATAAGGGCGTTTTGTTCTAATAGTACCGTAATTTTCATAATGGCCGACAAATGTATAAACAGGTTCAACAATGTATGTATATCCATCTTTATCCCCGATAACTGTATCTGGATAACCCTCTGTTGTTTTTGATAATGATTCATTTCCGAGTTGAATAACTTTACCTGTTATAGAAATTTCAGGTGGTGTATCTTCTCCGATTTGTTCCTCAGTTTCTGCGGATTCCTTAGTACTTGATGCACTCTTTGCTTCTGCCTTTTTTTCTCCCGTGTTTCCAGATGAACTACATCCAGCTAATGCGACTAAAAACACAGAAAGTAAAGTAAATAATACTTTTTTCATTTCTAAGCTGCCCCTTTTATATGTATATTTTCCTATATTAATTTACCAAAATTACCAATATAATTTCCATGTGTAAATAGTGGAAAATAAGTAGATTAATAGAAATTACGCATATAACTAGCTATTTTTTTATTGAAAAATTAAACAAAACAGCATTTTGTTTATGTACGATCCTTGCAGTGACAAGCATTTTTTAGTTTTGCAGAATTGTTTAATTCTAATACAAGTTGCTGAAAACGGGAAATCACAATAAAGTTTTTTCAAAACTAACCTGCCCCGATAGTTCAATATCTGCACGTTTCCATTTCAAAAATCAAGGCAATAATTCCTCTTATTTAACCGAAACGGAGGAAATTATATTGTTATTATCAAAAGCCTGGGAGCTTTATGAATCAGATAAAAGGATCGAAGGATTCTCTCCTCCTCAAACATTAAAAGCGTATAAGCTCCAATCCACCACCCGTTCGTTTAAGTACATTGGTTCACAAATAATGAGTTATTCCCTCAAATTATATCTGTTTTTGAGGAATTTCTAATATACTTTCTAAATTATTTTTGACCGACACCCATTCCACTTTCAATAACACTGTAAAATAAAGAATTACGGAAGGTTCCATCCTTACGAATCATATGATTTCTTAAAATTCCTTCTTTTACCCCACCTATTTTTTCTATTGCTTTTTGCGACCTAACATTTCGTTCATCGGTTTTAAATTGAACCCGTATAAGTTTCAATGATTCAAAACAATATTTTAATAATAAGTATTTACATTCTGTATTAATATGTGTTCCCCAAACTGAAGGGGTATACCAAGTCCACCCGATTTCTAAACTTTTGTTTGGTGTGGAAATATCCAGGAATCGTGTGGAGCCAATAATTTTATCGGTATCACGAAGTATAACAACAAATGGAAATTCCATTCCCGTTTCTTTTTTGTATAATGCTTCTTCTACAAAAGACTTCATATCATTTAATGTATAAATAGCTTTTGTTAAGTGACTCCAAATCATTTTATCATTCCCAATTTCATATAAACCCTGTATATGATTCTTGTCCATTGGAACAATTCGAATTTTCTCTCCTACCAATTCATCAAACATATTACTCGTTCTCCTATCATTTTCTATTTTAAACATAATAACATAATTATCTGAAAATTAAAATTTGTACATATTTGGGCTAGTAATTACACTAACCTGCTCCGTTACTACAATAAGAAAACGGGATTGCCGTAACCATCACATCTTAAACATAAGCACCATAGTTTAAGTGATAATATTCGCAATTCTTTGTTTAGGACCATATAAAAAAGACGCCTTCTTACTAAAGAAAAGCGCCTGATTTCCGGAAAAGGCATTTACCAAATGGCCACTTTAACTCATCCTCGACTATTTTTTTAAATTCTCATCTACCAAAGGTTTTCCTTCCGGATCAACCATAACGGTTAATCCACTGCCAACAGCACTAGTATTCAACATGTATAGAACCCCCGTCTGGTTATCACGAATAATCTAAAAAAATTCTAGCTTTCCTTGAGTATAAATAATTTCAAAACGATTTTTATCCATTACCCCACTCTCCCTTAATCCGGTAATCGCTATAGTGATTCATTAATTTAAATACAATTCTTGATAGCCACCTTAATTTCAACAAATATATGCCACTCAATTTAAAGCTATTACTCAAGAATCTGGCCCTTTAAGACGCATTGACTAAAGAATTACGCCCTATTATTGAGCATTTTTGTTAACTAAAAATTCCTTCTCAACTCACCCTATCGTTCAATAAGAAAAGCTGCATTTAAATTGCAGCCACCTCTTTAAGGAACGCTCCCGTTACTATAAATACATTTCTTCACATAAATCCTCTTATTTTAAATTGACAGTAATAGGATCAAAATCAATCCTATTAGAATTAGTTTCGTTTGGGCCTGACGGAGCTCCACTTATATGAGCAAACGGGTAGAACGTAATCGAAGTAGATTTTTTGTCTAATCCATGAACGGTTGCATTCCACATGAGATCTTCGCTTGAATCACTGCCAGCAATGCCTTCTCCGCCATTGTAAGGTACCTTGTATTCATTACCTAAATTATCGATGGCATATAGCTCTGCTTCCACGTATTCTGAACTGTCTAAAAGTTTAGTGTCAATCACTTGGGAATAATGGATGGATAAATTCACATCCGTTTTTTCTGCATCAATTAAACGAACCGTTACACCACTTTCACTCACTTCTTTATTAATTGGAATATGAATACTAGGGAGTTCTTTAAGAGAAAATTTGAATGACCAGTCTCCTTTTATTGTTTTATTACCAAACGAAATCGACTTTGGTTCCCATGCCAGGTTGACCGTTTTTCTACTATCTTCAAACATGGATAATGTCATAACTCCTACATAGCCAACGTCTTTTACAAACTCTGTACCATAACCCGCATTACTAAAATTCCCTTGAACAACCGGTAAACTTTCAAACATCGGCTGTTTTTTAAACTCTTTATTTGTTCGTAACACATAGGAAAGAGTCACCACATTTCCGTCGTAAATCGCTTGATCAATAACCATTTCTATTCCGTTGCTTTTCTCTACCATTCCCAAATCTGTACTAAGGTCTTTATATTCTTTGTAATAGGCTTTCTCAAAAGCAAGAAAATGAAATACACTGCCGATAACAGGAATCTGGGTGACAAATTTTGCAAAGGTTGGGGATGCCAAGGCTGATGAGAAGGTAAGTACACCCACCACAGCAACAGCAGCTATATATTTTACAAAAGGAACTACCCCTTTCTTTCTCCGGGCCTTTTCCCCTTGAAACGCATTATCCATAATAGAGTCTAATTTAGCGTGCGGCACAGAAATTTGGTTTAAAGCTGTTTTAATTTGATTCTCTTGTTCTATCATCTACATACGCCCCTTTTAAAAATGGCTTCAGCTTTTCTAAACCTCTTTTAATGTTAGTTTTCACCGTACCTAAAGGCTCACTTATATTTATTGCAATTTGTTCTAATGTTAAGTCGTGATAATATCTAAGAATAAGCACGGTTTTGTATTTTTCATCGAGCTTGTAGATTGCCTCAAGTAAGTCGAGTTTTTCTTCAATGGACACGTTCTTACCAACAGCATCATCTACTTTTATATTTCCGATGGGAATCACTTTTTGATTTTTCCGTAACACATTGATAGATAAATTGATACAAATTCTTATCAACCAAGTGGAAAAATACTTAGGCTCTTTGAGCTGATGGATCGACTCTATTGCAAGTAAGATCGTTTGTTGAAACACATCCACTGCATCCTCTTCATTTCTTACCTATGTATAAGCAATTCGATATAATTTTTCCTGTTCATCCTTCAGTAAAAGCAGTAAGGCCCGTTTATCTCCATTTATTGCTTTTATTACT
>NZ_JBUCKX010000006.1:0-74112 GCF_054950115.1 Neobacillus camarae
TGTGCAACATGACCGACCACTTCTCCAGTTCATTTTTTATTCACCGTAAAAGCTCCTCAAAAATTTGGTTACTAAATCCTGAACTTAACGAGCTTTATATTAAACATTATTTTGCTATTTGGTAATGACGATGTTTTCCTCCCTCTATAAATATTGTTTAATCAACGGTTTGACGCGTTTGTGGGGTGTCAAAAAAGTATTTTCGACACGTTTCTTAACATTACTTTCATTTAATGTGAATCTCCAACATATGGGTACGCTACGTGGTTACTACTGGGTAATTATGGAAGATGATTATAGGAAATTATATGAAGCACAATGCACTTCTGCGTAGCTTATGATGACGTACCCTCCCATGTCACTTGGCATCACCAGTGTGACTGCATTCCTTCGTTTGGTCTAGTCATAAGGCAGAGGCTAGTGAGAACTCAGGCTATTTAGTATATGCCAAAACCTTGTTGATATTTAAAAGATAATATTTAAATCACACCTGTCCTTTTCATCTGTACTTCTATATATAAAAGGTGAAAGGAGGTGAGGCGAAATGGCACAAGGATTACTCGAAACTACGAAACTTCGTTTAGTTTTTCAAACTGGAATGGATGATGAAGGCAAGCCGATTATTCGGTCAAAGACGTTCAGCAATGTCACCAAGGCCGCCACAGTTGACCAGTTATGGCAAGCTGCCACTGCACTCTCTGTTTTGTCTGTCGATCAGTTAAACAAAGTCGAGCGCAATGACAGTTCGGAAATTATCGCTTAATGACAATGGGAAAAAGTAACGACGGGAGGTGAAAATAATGGCAAAAACATTGGAGTTGGAATTTGGCACCGAGTTTGGCAAAACGGCCCGCATTTCGGTTGAAAATCCGAAGGAGCCGGTCGACGAAGAAGCTGTCAAGCAATCCATGGCTCAAATCATTGCTGCTGACGTGTTCGTATCGAGCACAGGCAAGCTGGTTGCGGCGAAAGGGGCAAGAGTCATCGACCGAAATGTTGTGGAATATGAACTTGCATAAGGTGCGAAAAACGGAGAGGCCGGATTCAGGAGAAACCGGCCTTTTCTAGTGTGGTATTTTATGTAAAGAAAGGAGTGAACACTCGTGGAACAGATCATTCCGCTCATCAGTGAGGTGGGCTTCCCTATCGTGGTGACCCTATACTTGCTTTACCGAATCGAGTCAAAGCTCGATTTAGTGGTCCAGTCGATCCAGAGTCTTCCCGAACGAATGAAAGGGTGACACAACATCCCGGTTATGCATGTCACTACCCTATGGCTGCTACTCCTCTTGTGTGGCAGTCATGGTGTTTTTAATCCATGACGGCTCAGCTTTTCATCTTTTTTGTATATAAAATATTTCAAAAAATGGAGGGCCGGCTTGAAAAATGACCGCAGAGGAATCTTTATCAATAGATTCTGTTTGCTGAACTGCTACTACCTGTATGAAGGGACTTTAATGAAAAACTGCTGAGGAGGAGGAAAAATGCGTTTGTTTCCGTACCAATTGAATGGAGAGGTTGAAGAAGTAACGGAAGTGCCATCAGGAGTAGAGATGATTCAGGCCCCAAAAGTCTGGGACCAAACGAAAGGTAAAGGAATAACCATTGCCATCCTAGACACTGGCTGTGATCTGATACATCCTGACTTGAAGGGAAGAATCATTGGTGGGAGGAATTTTACCAAGGATGACAATGGCCTTAAAGAGAGTTATTGTGATTACAATGGACATGGCACCCATGTCGCCGGCACAATCGCTGGAACGGCCAATCAGCAAGGCGTAATAGGTGTGGCACCTGAAGCCAAGTTATTGATTGTCAAAGTCCTTGATCAAAATGGCTCCGGACAGTATGAATGGATTATCAAGGGTATACAGTATGCCATTGAACAAAAGGTTGACATAATTTCCATGAGCTTAGGCGGCCCTGAAGATATTCCCGAATTGCACGAAGCGATTCAAAAGGCGGTTGAACAAAATATTCTGGTTGTGTGTGCGGCCGGAAATGAAGGGGATGGCCAAGAGGCAACCAATGAATGGGGGTATCCTGGTTATTATAATGAAGTGATCAGTGTAGGGGCCATCTCTCTAGACCGGAGAATCTCTGATTTCAGCAATTCCAACAATGAAGTGGATCTCGTTGCTCCGGGTGAAGATATTCTATCAACCTATCTGAACGGAAAATATGCCAAGCTCAGCGGAACCTCCATGGCAGCCCCGCATGTATCCGGGGCATTAGCCCTCATAAAAGCCCTCTCGACCCAAGTTTTTGAAAGAAAACTGACAGAGCTTGAAGTTTATGCCCAATTAATCAAGCGAACGGTCCCTCTAGGTCATTCACCGAAGATGGAAGGGAATGGGATGGTATACCTGACGGCAGCGGATTACTTGGCTGAAGTATTCAAGACAGATGTAAAAATGGCAGTCATATAAATTAAGGGCTTGGAATTCAATATTCCAAGCTCTTTTGGTGGGATTAGTTATATAGACAAATGTTACTTGGTGGTAATTTTCAGTACCTATTTGTATATTTTTTTAATTAACGAAGGTTTTCGGGTATTTTTGTCGAAAAAATTTGAATGAAGTGGTTAAAGTACAATTTAATAGAGGTGAAAAAATGAATCCTATTAAAAGCTTAGCTAAATTTGAACAATTAAAGTTCACCGGGAAAGGGTATTTTATTATAACAGATACAGCAACCCCCACAAAAGTTCATCATGTAACCTGCAGCTTTGTAAACTCTGAAAATTTCAGAACGAAAGTAATTGTTAATGATAGTAGAAACGGAGAGTATTATTGGGTAGGAAAATGGGATAGACCCACCGATTGGTATGAAACTCCATGTAAAAGATGTATGGAATAAGTTTTGTCTGTCGGGTATTTTTAAAATTATATAATAAGGGTGTTTTTTTTGGAAAATAATTATATGACCGTCGAATCGTTCTACGAAACCTATCATTTTAAAAGATTACCAGCTGATTTAAAGGAGATGACCCAGAGTCTTTTTGAACAATTGGATAAAAAAGGATTAAGGTTTAAAATACATACTGGAGAAGCTTATAATCGATTTGTTCTGTGGGCTGATGAAGCGATCGATAGAAAACGAGATCGTGACTTTTTAACGATATTTACCAAAAAGAATAGTCTTCTTTTATGGCCAAAGTTTTATGGCTTAAGTTGGAAATCTAATGAGGCTATAAAACTTCAAAAAGAGGTAAATTACCCATCTCAAATTGATAAGGAATTTTTTGAGTTATCATCTAAAGCATATAAAAGTATTTGCAGAAAAGATTCGAGGATAGGGCGAGAGTCTCAATGAATGAAAATGAGTTGAAACGAAAAATTGAAAATATCAGTATCTGGAAAAAAGGTGATCAAAGAGCCCCACATAAACCATTGCTGTTACTATATGCTTTAGCACAACTCCAAAATGAGGACACGAATTATCTCCCCTATAAAGAAGTGAAAGAAAAGTTAACGTCTTTATTAATAGAGTATGGACCCAAAAGGCGCACCTATCATCCTGAGGAGCCTTTTGTAAGGTTAACAAATGATGGTATATGGGATTTGAAGTCTCCCGTTATCATTAATAAACAAAATCCAAACAACAATCTTTTATTAAAAAACCAAGTATCTGGTGGTTTTAGCACAGAGGTTTACAATGCTTTAAAGAATAATAATCATCTAGTTAAAGAATTAGCTCAATTCATTCTCGAAAGGCATTTTCCAGAAACCATTCATGAGGACATTTTGTCCGATGTAGGATTAGATTTAGATTACCAAGGCAAACGTTCAAGAGATCCAAACTTCAGGGGGAAAATTTTAAAAGCCTATGAGTATAGTTGTGCTGTTTGCGGTTTTAATGTACGGCTTGGGAATCATTTGGTTGGGGTTGAAGCAGCTCATATAAAATGGCACCAAGCGGGTGGACCTGATACGGAGGAAAATGGTATTGCACTTTGTGCCATGCACCATAAATTATTTGATCGAGGAGTCTTTACACTAAATGAAGATAGAATTTTATTAGTAGCAGAAGAGGCGAATGGATCGAATGGTTTTGAAGAATATTTAATGAAGTTTCACGGAAAGCAGATTAAATCTCCTATCCATCCTGATTACGAACCCCAAAATAATTTTTTAAATTGGCATGTTCGGGAAGTTTTTAAGGGGCCATCTAGGTATTATGTGAATTAAAATTAATGAGTAGTATTTCATTATTACTTTAACTAAAAAGGTGAGAGCAATGTCGATTCAAGAGCTAAGTGAAATGATCAAGTTAGAAAGTAGTAGTTTTCCAGAAATAACTGAAGAGCAGGCTATGAAAGCTTATATTGGAGCGTTGATTGAAATCAATGATGATATCGATGCCTTTTATTATTTTGCCTGTATGAACTTATTGAATGCCTTTGTAAAAAAAGATACGGCTGGAGCATTTTTAAAAAGGTACCAATTTAAAAATTATGTTGCCAAGGGAATCGAACAGGTACTTTCCAAAAAGATTTCTCGTGTTTTTATTGATAATGATGTTGTCTATATATCTATCATTGGCCTTCAGTTTAGTTTTCACAATATTCCACTATCAAAGCCATTAAAAGATTATAAGATAAGTAAACAAAACACGATTCAAGTTTGGTCTGGAATTAGACTCCAACCTGCTGCATCGTTAATTTTTACCTATGCAGAAGTCTTAAGAACGGATAAAAACTATTCTTACAATTGAAAGATACATCTCTCTATGAATGGAATCAAGTTTAGTGATATTAACATGTGCACAAATAGTGGTATTTAGCCCCAGGAGTTGAGCCAGATAGGAGGATGGAGAATGAATAATAGTTTTTGGCTGAAAAATGTACGTTTAGAAACAGGTTATCTAAAAGAGAATGGTAGAGTGACGGGAACGCAAACGGAGCTTTTTCATCTTTTCATTGAAGCAGGAAAAATTGGGAGAATCGTGAATGCTTCAGAGCCGCTTTTGAACGATTTACCGGTAAAGGATGCAAATGGCCTGCTGCTTCTTCCGTCCTTTGTCGAGAAGCACGTCCATTTGGACAAGACCTATATGGGGGATCTCTGGAAAGCCTGTATTCCTGCCCCAAGTGTGATGGAGCGCAGCGAAATAGAAAAAAACATTTTATCAACCATGGCATCTAGCACACAGGAACGTGCAGAAGCACTGCTTGAGGTGCTATTATCTTATGGTTCCACACATGTCAGAACCCACGTGGATATTTATCCTGAGGTAAAACTGCAAAACTTGGATGGGGTCAAACTGGCATTAGAATCCTATTCTCATAGGCTAAGCTCAGAAATTGTGGCTTTTGCCCAACACGGATTGCTGCGTCCGGGGACAGTTGGACTTGTAAGACAGGCCTTGAGAAATGGCGCCGGGATTGTGGGAGCGGTTGATCCGGCAACAGTAGACCAAAATATCGAAGCCTCATTGGTACAATTAATGGAGCTGGCGGTTGAAGCAAATGCCGATATTGATTTGCATTTACATGACCCAGGCCATTTGGGAACCTTTACGATGAAACGGCTTGCCTTTTTAACCAAACAAGCCGGATGGGAGGGGAGAGTGGCAGTCAGCCATGCCTTTGGACTTGGGGACGTTTCACAAGAAGAGGCTATTGAAATGGCAGAAATTTTAAAGGATGCCGGAATTTCCATTGTGACCAGTCTCCCCATTGGCCGAAACATACCACCTGTGGCGCTTCTAACCAAGTATGGGGTAGAGGTTGCTGTCGGAAATGATAATATCTTTGATTCATGGTGGCCAACCGGTAACGGAGATGTTCTGGAAAGGGTGGGCCGACTGGTGGAACGGAACCGCTGGACAGATGAGGTTTCCTTGGGCCAGGCTTTAAAATATATTACCGGCGGTCTCACACCTTTGAATGAAGAAGGGTGCCAGGTTTGGCCGAAGCCTAGTGCACAGGCCAATATGATTCTAGTTGAAGCAAGCTGCTCGGCTGAAGCTGTTGCTAGAAGAGCAAAGCGAAAAACTGTTTTTTATAAAGGGAATATCGTATCAGGCTCCCTATTCTAAGCAGGGCCCGATTATTTTTTCTTCGTTATTTTTTACTGGAGTTGGATGGGATATTATGTTTGTCGGCGTGTTTTCCCCTTTAACTTTACAGAGGTTGCGGAACATGTTAAATCTATTTCGTTAGGACCATCTCGGGTGGTTCTCTTTTGCGTATATTTTACAATTTTGGAATTTTCTGAAATGTATATTGACTCTTTTTGGAAGCGTAAGGTAAATTATGTTTACGAACAACCTTGGTATATATGTATCAAGGTGAATATAATGGGATTTTTCCTATCGTTATTCGAATCCGCTTTCATCTTGAATACCCATAACATTCACCTATATAATCCACTACATATTAAATATCCAAAAAGATTGATTGAAGGAGGCGTACCTCATGACTTTAGCATGTCTTACGTCAAAAAATAGCGGCAACCTCGGTGTCATGTGGAAGACAGTCTCAGAGGACTGCAATCTGGCCTGTGAGTATTGTTACTATAGTACATGCGGCGGAAAAGTGAAATCACCCATCAGAAAAATAGATTCCCAATTACTTGAAAAATTCATCCACGAATATATGGCAAAGACACAAGGATCCGCTTCCTTTGCGTGGCAGGGAGGAGAGCCACTACTTGCAGGTCTTGAATTTTTTGAAAAGGTCGTTAATTTGCAGGCTAAGTATTCACCACCAAAGACCATTATTAGTAATGCATTACAAACAAACGCTACTTTGATTGATGATAACTGGGCTCGCTTTTTCAAAAGATATAATTTCTTAATTGGAGTCAGTTTGGATGGTCCGAAAGAGATCCATGACAGCAAAAGGATCACCGGTTCAGGAAAGGGCAGCTATGACCGTGTGATGAACGGTATCCATATATTAAAGAAAAATGATGTGGATTTTAATATTTTAACAGTCATACATAAAGGCAATGTCGGAAAAGCCAAGGAACTGATGGAATTTTATAAAAAAGAGGGGTTCGGGTTTATCCAGTTTATCCCATGCATGGACTTCCGTGCACAAGAGACCCATAAGCAAGGCCATTATCTCATTACACCAGAAGAATATGGCGATTTTCTGTGTGATGTCTTTGATCTTTGGTATAACGAAGGCGAGCCTGATGTTTCGATTCGATTCTTCGATAATATGCTAAGTGTTTATGTGAATCAAGAGGCTGAGTTATGTATTCATCGAGCAGCATGCCCGAAAACACTAGTTTTAGAGCAAAATGGAGACGCCTATCCTTGTGATTTTTATCTTAGTGAAGATTATAAGCTGGGTAATGTCGGTGTTGATTCGCTTGATGCCATTTTAAACAGTCCGGTATACCAACAATTTCTCGGATTAAAGCCAAAAGTCCCTAAGAAGTGTACACAATGCGAGTACTTTACACTTTGTCATGGGGGCTGCCCAAGAAATCGTAAATGGATGGAATCAGGTCATGTGGCGGATGTGGATTATTTTTGTGAGAGTTATCTAAAGGTTTATCAATATGCCGATGAGCGGATGAATGCCTTAGCCGGCAAACTCAAAAATCGTTGGTTAGAGGAATATATCAAAAGTGGACTGAAGGTTCCTGGCCGAAATGAGTTATGCATTTGCGGTAGTAACAAGAAATTCAAAAAATGCTGCGGGGCGCATATCGTTTCGTGAAGAAAAGTAAAGGGCTACTATACATTAACTTTGATATATATGTATCAAACCCATTTATAGTCTATAAGATTAGTGGAAAAACATTGATTTACCTGCCAATAAAATGATATCCAGGAGGAGATAGGTATGGATCAACAATTTGCACCGACCTATTACCAGATTAAGCAAGATATAAAAACTAAAATTAACGAGGGAATTTTCAATGCCGGAGACCTTCTGCCCGGTCGGAATACGTTATGTCAGGAATACCAATGCAGTTGGAGTACGCTGAATCGGGCAGTAAACGAATTGATATTGGAAGGGATCCTTACGGCACAGAAGGGAAAAGGGACATTTGTTGCGGCATCCTCCATTACAACCCATAACAGCTATGACAATCCCATTAAGGTATGGCTTTGCCATCCATTCCCCAGTGTGTACGCAGCCCTTTCCGAATTAATGGACGGTTTAAGAGATGAAGCGTATCGCAGGGGGCTGGCCATTCAATTTATCGATAATGGATGCCAGGAAAATTACCCTCCTGACATCAATGGATACATCGTCGTTACCCCATCTTACTATCAATTGGACTATTTGACCCAAGCATGGGAAAAAGGCCAAAGGTTTGTTGTATTAAATTCTGATTTTAAAAATGTTCCATTTGTTTGTGTCAATTCGGATTTGTATCACGCATCTCTTGATGTGATTCGATATCTAATGGAAAATGGCCATCAGAAGATAGGATTGCTGGGTTTGCGGGATGGGTTTTCCAATTACAAAAATCGGAAGGAGGCGTTTATTCAAGGATTTCAGGAAAATGGAATCGATTATTCTGATGATTGGTTTGTTGGACGACCAGAAAACCATTTAGACGCAAAAGACTTGTATAGTGATTGGCTTGATAGGCATCCGGAATGTACAGCGATATTTGCAGCAGACTATACTTCTTCGATAGCAGTCCTTGAAGTGTTGGCAGAAAGGGATATCAATATTCCTGAACAAATATCGCTGATTGCTTCAGGAAAAATCCCATTTGAGTCGATGTTAAAAGTGTCTATCAGCACACTGCTGCAACCGCTTTACCAGCTGGGCACGTTAGCGATGTCGACGCTTTTAAATGGGGAATGGGATACCAAAACACGATTGGTTCCGTGTCAATTAGTCATTAAACAATCAGTTAAAGGCTTAGTGGTTAAATGATTATGGTTGTTAACAATCCAAAATCACACTTTGAAAAGGAGGGGGAACCATGAATAATGATCCAAACATTCTCTATATCATGGTTGACCAACAACGGTATGACTGTTTAGGATTCAGTGAAAAATACCCCGTTAAAACACCGAATCTTGATCAGTTAGCCAACGAAGGGGTTTGGTTTTCGAATGCGTATACCCATATCCCTTTATGCTGCCCGGCCCGCCAATCGTTTCTCAATGGAAGACGTCCGGAAACGTTTGGTGCCTTGTGGAATTATGATTTGGGGCCGAAAATTCCGGCGATTGACCCGCAAGAGTATTCTTGGCCGCGGGAGTTGGGGAAAAAAGGCTACCAAACCGCCTATTTAGGCAAGTGGCATGTGCATCCTACCTACGACCCGACCCATTTCGGTTACGATTCTTACGTCAGTGAAGAGGAATATGCCGAGTTTCGCAAGCAGCGTTATCCGCATCTTAAATATAATAACGGGATTAAAATTGATCAAGACGATTCGGTTAATACTTGGTTTGGAGGAATCGACCCAGTCCCTTTACAGGATACAAGAACCCATTGGCTGTCGGGTAAAGCCATTAAAATGATGGAGAAATATGCCGAGACCAAACAGCCATGGCACATCCGCTTGGAGTTTACCGAGCCCCATTTGCCATGTACACCCCATCAAAGCTTTGCTGAAAGGTACCCTCCAGAGACGGTTCCGGAGTGGACCAATTTTTATGATACCTTTGAAAATAAACCATATATCCAACGCCAGCAGCTAGTCACTTGGGGAATGGAACACTTTACCTGGGCAGACTGGGCCCCGATTGTGGCGAGATACTATGCGATAATCAGCCAAGTGGATGATGCGATAGGTCAGGTGTTGGATGCCCTAAAGCGGATGGGGTTAGAGCAGGATACAGTAGTGGTATTCACATCAGACCATGGTGATATGTGCGGCGGTCACCGAATGATGGATAAACATTACGTGATGTATGATGACATCGTAAGAGTGCCCCTCATTGTAAGGTGGCCGGAGAAACTCAAGACTAACTTCGTGTGTGACGATTTTGTCTATAATTTGCTGGATATATCACCCACCATCCTAGAATTGTCCGGAATCAATCCTCCTCAGATCCATCAGGGAAAATCGTTGATTCCTCTATTAAAAGGTGAGGATGTCCCTGATTGGCGCAAGGAGGTCGTTTCTACCTATAACGGCCAGCAATTCGGGCTGTTTACGCAACGGATGCTGCGAACCCAAAGGTGGAAATACATTTGGAACACAACCGATGTGGACGAACTCTATGACCTTCAAGAGGATCCGGACGAATTGAAAAATGTAATTCATCATGAACGGCATCAGCCTGTTATTCAGCAATTACGAACCCGTCTTTACCATATTTTATTGGAAGAAGGGGATACACTGGTGGATAACCATTGGATGAAAGAGCAGTTGACGAAGGGTAGAAAAATTTAATAGCTAGTACGAAAGACAGATTAGGGGGTAGGAATAATGTAACTGTTATAGTCAGAATAGTCGGAAAATATTTTACGGGAAATAGTATGGATTCAAGCAGACTTAAGCTTTTGGCAACAGCTTAATGAACAGGGGATAATTAGTGGACCATTTGAAGAGTCCTCCCTGAATTGAAAGCGTTTAATTTTTCTAAGAAGGTACGGAGTAGGCGTTCCGTATCTTTTGATCCTAAAGAAGGCATTTATTAATTTTTCCTAAATAAGTGGAATGAACCGAATAAGGGAGGAAGGAAGTTATGAGATTATCATCCAAAGTGGCATTACTCGCAGGGATGGGGGGCTTGCTTGACGGATATGATTTGATTGTCATTTCAGGTGCTATTTCTTTAATTAACAGTACGTTTTCCATTACTTCATCTGGCATAACAGGTCTCATTATTGGCATTGCCTTTTTGGGAGGATTTTTTGGCTCAATTTTTCTAAGTAGATTTGTTGATACATCTGGCCGAAAGATGATGTTTGTCTTAGACCTGTTTCTGTTTATTGGCGGTACATTAATTGCTGGTCTGGCAGTCAACGTTCCCATGTTGTTTGTGGGCAGATTCCTTACCGGTTTAGCCATTGGGGTGGACTTGGCTGTCAGCTGGACACTAGTCGCTGAATTTGCGCCGAAGGAACGGAGAGGGTTTTTACTATCCCTGCAATTCATCATGTGGGGAATCGGTGCCGTATTATCCTTCCTGGTCATTGATGCTTTCTTATCCTTTGGAGATGTGGCATGGCGGTACGCAGTCTTGATTGGACTCATTCCAGCGATTGTCGTGTTAGCCATCAGAAAGTCGATTCCGGAGTCACCTAGATGGCTGGCATCGAAAGGTAAAATGAAAGAAGCCGAAGAAATCATCAAAAACTCAGACGTGGATGTCACACTAGAAGAGCTCACATTATTGAATTCAAGTAAGAACACGTACAAGTGGTCCGATATTTTCAGCGGAAAACTGATTCGTTTGTTGGCCGGTGTTTTTGTCTCGACCTTTCTCGCCTTTTTCTTGATGGCACCGATTAACTTATTTACCCCGCAAGTGCTGAAAACGGTTGGGTTAACGGGTAGTCTCAATATTTCTCTTCTTGGATCGGCGTTTGTTTGGTTATTTAATATTGCCGGTTTCGTTGTGGGCGGCCTTTTAATCGATAAGGCGGGCAGAAGGCCGATTGGCATTTTTGCCTTCTCCTTGATGACAGTGATCTTGGTGTGCCTCCTTACTTTTGACATACCAGCGAAGGCGTTTTTTGTCCTGTGGGTATGTATGGAATTCTTAGGCTCTCTTGGTTCCAGTGTCACTTGGACATGGGCTGCAGAATTGTTTCCGACTACCGTCAGGGGCTTCGCCATGGGGGTAAACAGCTCTGCTAACCGGTTGAGCGGATTCCTGTCTTCGTATATCATTGCCCTTATTTTGTCGCACTCCATTAAATGGTTGTATGTTGCGGGAATCGGTGCGGGTATTGTAATCCTCTTCATCGTCCTAGTCGTCATCAACGTAGAATCTAAGGGGAAAACACTAGAAGATATTTCGGAATTAGGTATGTAAATGTTTAGATTAGCTTCGCTCTTATGGGAAATAATATCAAAAAAGGAGCGATGATCATGAACAGAGAACAGGAATATGTTGCAGCAGATTTACCTTCTAATTTGGTGCATGAAATCAAATCATTAGAAGAAAAGTTAAGCGGCCAATCACAAAAAGAAGTGGTTGTCATTGCCTACGAAAAAGATGTGCGTGAAACAGAATAATAAACTATGATCAAAAGCCTCGGTTCCTGCTGAGGCTTTTTATTCTTCTCATTGCAAATCATAAATGAGGATAGTAAAGGCGAGTTTCTTTATGATAATAAATAATAACCCGTACAGCCCATTCATGCTGTACGGGTTTCATCTTTAATCTTCAATGTCAACGGCATTCCTTTTTTAACTGTTGCAGTAATAATTTGTGTATCTGGCGGGTTTAAATGGGTGATGCTTTCAAGGTTATCAAGAAAAATTGGATAAGTAATGTTTAATTCATTATAGATTACGCTGATAATCTCTAGCATACAGCGAATTTTTTCACTGTTTGACAGTATGCGATAAGGTCTATCCTTATAGGTAATCTGGAAATCTGGCCGCAATTCTCCGCTCTTTAACTGTTTAAACAATTGGAATCTGGTGTGGATTAATTGTTTATTGATTTGAACTTGGTTTTGATTGGCCAATTGTCCTAATTGATGTTTAATCTGTTTTAGCTGGTTGGACAGAACGCTTTTTTCGGCAAGCAAATCTTGTAATTGATGCTCAATTTTTTGGATTTCTTCCATCACTTGCCTATAATCCTGTGCCAAGATTTGATTGGAAGGAAACCGATCCTCCCATTCTTTTATTTCCACTTCTAACAAACTTTTCTTTTGAGATAACTCCATATAGGAGCCTCTTTCCGTTTCAAGCTGAATCTCCAATGCCTCCAATTCATTATAAATCTGTTTTTTCTTATCAGAATGAAGTGTACGGATGTTTTCCAGTTGATGGATAGGCAATTTTTGATGGCACGTAGGGCAAGCATCCTTTAGCAACTGCTCTGCCTGTTCGAATTCTTTTAGCTTCTCTTGACCATTTTTTATTTTTGCCTGAAGCTGATACCCGTTTTTTAGATAATGCTCCAAACCCTTATTTATTTTTTCAAGGTCTTCACGCATCAGATTTCTCCTGGAAATCATATTTTCTGGGACTGGTTGGGACTCAATTGTCTTTTCTGGCATCGATTCGAATTGCTTTTTAAGTATGCTCAACTGACCTTCGTAAAAAGTTGCAGAGGATTTTACCTTTTTCTGCTGTGCTACTAATCGCTTTGTTTCTTTTTCAAACTCTTGAAAGGTATCCTTTTGATTCAGAATGTAGCTAATAATAAATGACCTCGCAGTCGATTTATCTTCTTCAGGAAAAACATCAGGGAAAAAACAATAAATAAACGGTTGGTATCCACCCACAAGGTCGATTATTTCTTTTTCTTTTGCTGGATGGCCATTCATATGGACGGAAGTGGTTCCCTTTGGATTCATGGTTCTTACAATGATATATTCGTGTTGATCCACTAGAAGGGTCATTTCTACTTTCATTGAATTTTTTCCTTCTTGCATATAGTCCTTCACATATCCTTTATAACCATGTTTTGTCATACCAAATAAGCAAAAGACAATCGCTTCTCCAATGGACGATTTTCCCACAAAATTGTCTCCAAAAAAGTGATTTGTTTTCCCAAAATCAAATTCGGAACTGATATGACATTTAAAATTAGTAAGAATTAAATTCTTTATGTACATATAACACACCCTTATTGTTATTTGTTTCCACTATTGTCTTAATAACCATATTATGACATAAATTCAGGCAATTCTAAATTTCTGATTTGGTAAAATAGTCGCATCTTCTTTTAGGCCACTATTCCTTGTCTGGTTACACCCGATTTTTGAAAAAATGTCTTGAACTGACTTGAATTCCTTTGATAAAAGTGGAGTACGGGTGTGTTTATTTGCCAATTTGATCTTTTGAAAAATTTTTAGAATGTCACTTTCTCAAGAAGAAATTTCGATGGTCTTTACTTCTACGATTAGTAGATCAAACTGGCCTTTAGAGATTCCAGTAAAACCTCCGATGATAAAAACTAAAATCGAATAGGTTGGCATGTATTTGCTATAATGAAAAGAAAATTAACCATACATCGAGGTATGTAAAGAGTGAATCGGAGGAAGAAGCATGGCTAAATTCATCATTGTGGGTGGGGGAATCGGCGGTCTCTGCACCGGGATTGCCCTGCAACAAAGAGGGTATGACGTCAAGATTTATGAAGGCGCAAGCTCCTTTCAGTCTCTCGGGGCGGGACTCGGAATCGGATCCAACGCAGTGAAGGCATTAGAGAAGTTAAATTTGAAAGATTCCGTGATGAAATACAGCAAAGTGTTGGATAAAATGATTGTATTATCCGATAAAGGGAAACCCATCACGGAAACCGACTCCCTTTTGGTAAGCCAACGGTTCGGGACGGACAATGTTACCATCCATCGGGCAGACCTGCATCAAGTCCTTAGGGACGCATTACTCCCTGAAACGATTGTGGTAAATAAGCGGTGCGTAGATTTCCTGCAGGAGAAAGATGGCGTCACCGTTGCATTTGAGGATGGAGAATCCATTCGGGCAGACGCTGTAGTGGCTGCCGACGGAGTGAATTCCTTATTTCGCCGAAAGTTATTTCCACATTCAACCCCTAGGTACGCGGGATATACGTGCTGGCGTGGGATCGTCACAGATTCCACTATCCGAATCGACCAAGCTCTGGCAACGGAAACATGGGGACCTTCAGGCCGGTTTGGCATTGTGCCTCTCGCGGACGGGAAAATCTATTGGTTCGCCTGCATTAAGGCGAAGGCCCGTGACCCCCAAGTTGCCGCTTTGGGTATCAAGGAATTGCAGGAAATTTTTCGAAAATACCATAGCCCGATACCAGAAATTATCCAGTCTACAAGAGAGGAGTCGCTTCTCCACAATGATATAGTGGATATCAAACCGATACCGCAATTTGCTTTTAGGCGAGTTGTCCTCCTGGGAGATGCTGCCCATGCCACCACACCCAATCTAGGGCAGGGGGCCGGACAGGCGATGGAAGATGCCTTCGTTTTGGCAAGATGTTTGGAAACAAGCGAGACAATCGACACCGCCTTTAAAGCTTATGAAAGGATGAGATTGGACCGCACAAACAAGGTGATTAAAATGTCCAAGCTGGTAGGCCAAGTCGCCCAAATTGAAAGCAAATCGCTCATCCCGATAAGAAATGCTTTTTTGAAGCTCATACCACCTTCTGTTAACATGAAACGTTTCGAATTTTTGTATGATGTGAACTGGGATTAGGAGAGGGAATATGGTGAGTAAAAAGGTAAAACACGTCAGATACGAGCTAAATGCTAACGGAATTACGTCATTGCCAGAAAGTGAAATGAAGATTATTTTAAGAGGTGCGGACGATTTGATCATGAGCGGCGGCCGTGCCATGCTTGTCAAAATACTGGCAGGGTCAAAGGATAAGAAGCTATTGCAGCTTCAATTGGATCGAAGCCCTGTCTACGGAGCATTTAGAGGAATACCCCAAAATGAAATTCTAGCCAAAGTAGATTGGATAATCCTTCATGATTATTTGGACATTGAAAATGATGATAGGCTCCCGCTCCTCGTTTTTACCGAAAAAGGCTGGGAACTAGAACGGGAGACCTATGCTGCTGAATTAATGGATAAACTGATGGATGCTTCCGATAAGGCAGAGTATTCCTTCGTTGAAACATTAAAGGACCGTAATCGCGGCATGATTATGTTATTGCTAGATAAAATCGCTCAATCCGGCAATCAAGAATTCATCCCTATTCTGAGAGCATGGCAATTGATTGAATATCAAAAGGTTCGAAGAAAAATCCAAGAAGTGATGGATAGGTTAGAAAACACCGAAGTTCATTGATGGAAATCCCTTTTAGGTGAACGAATCCTTTTTTAATTGGATTCGTCCCTTATAGAATGAAATCTTCAAGAGCTTCGTCCGTGTTTTCCTTGTTAATGCCAATATACTGGAGCGTAACAGATGGAGCCGAGTGGTTGAACATTTCTTGCAATGTTGCAACGTCCTTATGTTTCTTGTAATACCAATAACCAAATGTCTTTCTTAGAGTATGAGTCCCAATTTCTTCGAGGCCGACTTCCCCGGCAGCCTTGTTTAAAACTCGATATGCCTGAATCCGTGAGATGGGTTTGTCTCCTTTACGGCTTGGGAACAACCAGTCATCGTCGTTCATTCCGTGAGTGTACAGTCCAATGATATACTGAAGTTCATTGTGGATAGGATAGCGTTTTGTCTTTCCAGTATTATTCTCCTCCATGATGAGATGAGATTTTCCTCGAATATCGTTGACCTTAAGTTGAAGAAGGTCGGAAATTCTACAACCCACATTAATTCCGAAGGTAAAAAGGAAGGCGTCTCTTGGAGCAAGGATTTCTTTCATTTCTTGAATTTTTTGCAGGTCACGAATAGGGTGAACAAATTCCATTATCTCAACTCCGTTGTCATTGTCTTATCATAATAAATTATACGTTTTTGTTAGATACGTAGTCTATATACAAATGAAGAGCGAAAATGAATTTTGGAGGTTAGTTGAAATAATTGTTAGTTATTTCTGTTTCTCCGTCATATCTTTTTACCCGCCATTTTGGAGAATGGCGGGTATTTTTGTTATAGAGCCTCCTTTGAAAAGGAATATTTTTCAAAAAAAACATCTAGTTTTCTTTTATTAAAGAAAAATAAAGTTTCCTTTAAGACGTACAAAAGTGTGCCCAATCGACAAATTCTGAAAAGACACCTCTTTATAATGGCATTTATGGGAAAGGGGGAGATTCATTTTTAATACTTAACCCTGCCTTCCAACATTTTATTAATGAAGGGACCATCTAAACACGATTATTCTTTATGAAAACGGGAGGTATCTATTTGAAAAACTTACTTAGAACGGTTGTTAAGCAAAGAAGACAATTTCTGATGGAGCAGCTTGTTCAATCAGGTGTCTATAAAAAAAACAATAAGCATCTTTACGAATGGACTTTGAGTGAATTAGAGGATGAGTATGCCTATATCTATGCCAATCATTTGCAACAAAGAGTTGAAGAACAATCAGATCCTATTCTTGAAACCAATTAATCTTTAAAAATCAGCCAACGGAGGAGCGAGATGTTTAACAATCGAAGGCTTGCGTTTTTAGGAGCGGGCTCCATGGCAGAGGCCATGATTACCGGCATTGTCCATACCGGAAAAATATCTTCCCATCAAATTATCGTTACCAATCAAAGGAACCGAAGGCGTCTGCAAGATCTTGAGGAAGCCTACGGTGTAAAGGGAATCATCAGGGGAGAATTAAACTTTGATACCATTGAAGTTTTTATATTGGCCATGAAGCCAAAAGATGTGGGATCCGCATTGGAATTCCTCTCCAAAAAAATTAAGCCTCATCAAGTGATTCTTTCGGTTGCCGCAGGCATCCCAACGTACTCTATCGAGAGAAACCTCCCTGAAGGACAGCCTGTCGTTCGCGTCATGCCCAATACATCCAGCATGATTGGTGAATCAGCCACAGCCATTTGCCCAGGTAAACATGCAACGAAAGAAGTTGTGACGATGGTGATGGAGTTATTATCCTGTTTGGGAACGGTTTATCCTATTGAGGAACATCAAATGGATATTTTTACAGGTATCGCTGGGAGTGGACCTGCCTATTTTTATTATTTAATTGAACATATGGAGAGGGCAGGAGAAGAGTCCGGCCTTGATTCAGATACAATAAGGCGAATCAGCGCCCAGACCCTTTTGGGTGCAGCCAAAATGATCATGCAGCAAAATGATACACCCACACAGCTGCGAGAAAAAGTCACCTCCCCGAATGGCACCACGGCGGCCGGATTGGAAGAATTGGAAAGGCATGGCGGAGGAAGAGCGATGATGGAAGCGGTCAAAGGGGCGGCAAAACGTTCCCGGGAAATGAGCAGCCATTACAAAGATGATATAGGAGTGATTGGATGACCTTAGGCTTAAAAAAAAGAGTGGTTGTTAAAATTGGCAGCAGCTCACTCACGAGCCTTCGTGGGGAAGTTAGCCGCAGGAAACTGGAAAAGTTAGTAGAAGAAATTGTGCAATTAAAGGATGAAGGACACGAGGTCCTGCTCGTTTCATCAGGTGCAGTGGCAGCAGGCTATCGAAAACTCGGGTTTACGGAACCACCGGGCAGACTGTCGGAAAAACAAGCCTCCGCCTCGATTGGCCAAATTTTGTTGATGGAAATTTACTCGAAGCTTTTTCTATCCCACGGCTATGTCGCCTCGCAGATTCTCATCACCAGAGAGGATTTATCGAACGAAAATCGCCATAGCAATGCAAAAAATACCATTAATGTCTTATTGAATCGGGGAATCGTCCCCATCATTAATGAAAACGACACGGTCACGATCAATCGCTTAAAGTTTGGCAACAATGATGTCCTTTCCGCCAAAATTGCCGAACTCATTGATGCCGATATGTTCGTTATTCTTTCGGATATCGATGGGATGTATAATGCCGATCCCCGTCAACAGGATCACGCCGTCCGGTTGGAACAAGTTCATGAAATTAGCATGAAAATTGAACAGGCAGCTGGCGGCTCGGGAAGTTCGGTGGGTACAGGAGGCATGAAATCGAAAATCGATGCTTTTAAAATTGCCACGGCTTCCGGAATTCTTTCCTTTTTGGGGAAAGCCGGGACCCCCAATATTTTAAAGGATGCGATTCATCAAAAAGCGACGGGGACTTATTTTATCAAGCGGGAGTTGGCTTCCAAAGCAGGCGGTTAAATACGGTGGATTCGTATTCAAACAGGACTGTTGATTTCGTGGAGTTTGCTGCGGGACGCGGCTGGTGGTCTTGTGTAAAAACTGAATAAAAAAAGATAGGAGTTTACTAAATGATTTGATCTCTTTTGGTTCGACTTTTAAGACCATTGATATGTTCTTAGCAGTCGGACTGGAGGGGATTTCTTTGTGGGCAAAATACTGATTAGATTGCCGTACAGATAAGAGACTTTAACCAACGGGGCATTACCCTCTTGCATCGTACATTAATATTAAACCATTTTCTGGACATGATTTTATACATTTTTCATAGAATGTACAAGTTAGTACCGAAAACGAACTGGAGTGGTTTTCTTGAGTGTAAGCCTTTTTGTTGGTTACATCATCTTAGGATTTACCCTAGCTGCTCCCATTGGTCCAGTAAATTCTGCCCGGTTGGATAAGGGGATCAAGAACGGTTTCTGGCATGCATGGGTTGTGGGAGCAGGTTCCATGATTGCAGATGGGATCTTTATGCTGATGGTTTATTTTGGAATGGTACATTTTCTGGAGATTCCTGTCGTTCAAATCTTTCTTTGGCTTTTTGGTGGATTCATTCTAATTTACTCAGGAGTCGAAAGTATTTATGGGGCAAATAAGATTACGCTCAACTACAGCAGAAATAAAGAATCGCTATTGAAATGTTTTATTACCGGATTCATTATGTCTATAACCAGCCCTTTATCTATTCTTTTTTGGTTAGGAATATATGGCTCTGTTTTGGCCAAAACAGCACAAACCACCGGTACGGATTCCTTAATTATTTATAGTAGCATGATTTTTCTTGGCCTTACGATTTGGGATATTTTCGTAGCAGCACTAACCACTAGTTTCCGTAAACTTCTCACTGTCCGTAGTCTGATTGTGATTTCGGTTATTTCTGGCCTGTCATTAATTGGTTTTGGTTTGTTTTTCGGATATCAAGGAGTAAATGCCCTTTAGGGAACATAAAAAAACGGTGTGAGTCCCTTTCTATCTACATAATGGTTTCAGAAAATAACCAGGTTTCACATATTTCCTAGCTTTTGATAATAGAAAAATATATCTCTCAAAAAGAGGAATAATTGACGCATTAATCGAAATGCTTTTTTGATAACAAGAAAGGGTGGTAGGTTTTGAATCATTATATTTGTGAAACTTGTGGAGTTCAAAATGAAAGGACTGCTGAAGTGCCCGATCAATGTGTGATTTGTGCAGAGGAAAGACAGTATATTCATCCTGCCGGCCAGTCTTGGACCACTTTAGCCAATATGCAGCAATCGAAAAAATATAAAAATGAAATTCTTTTGGAAGAAAGAGGTTTATATAGTATCACCACTAAACCAGTGTTTGCTATAGGACAGACAGCTTATTTGATTGAAAATGAGGGATTCAATGTATTGTGGGACTGCATTACCTATTTGGATCAACAAACCATTCAGCAAATCACGGAATTGGGTGGTATCCAAGCCATCGCCTTATCACATCCACACTATTATTCAACACAGGTAGAATGGGCGGAAACATTTGATGCACCTATCTATATTCATGAGGATGACAAAGAATGGGTCATGAGACCAAGTGATAAAATTATCTTTTGGTCTGGTGAATCTCTCGAAATACATGAAGGAGTGATCCTACATCGTTTAGGAGGCCACTTTAAAGGTGGCGCTGTTTTGGAATGGAAAGAGGGCAACTATCAAAAAGGGATCTTACTAACGGGCGATATTATCCAGGTGGTTGCCGACCGTCAATGGGTCAGTTTTATGTACAGTTACCCTAACCTCATTCCACTGCCTGCATCCAAAGTCCACGATATAGCAGAAACCGTAAAAGAGTTGAAATTTGAGCGAATTTATAATGCTTTTCATCGCATAGTAAAAGAGAATGCTAATTTGTCCGTACAGAAGTCTGCAGAAAGGTATATAAATGCCTTATATGGAACATTATTTAACACATAATGAACCATCAAAACAGAGAATCATCGTTCAAACGAACGCATGAGTTTAAGGGAGAGCCGTAACTATGGCTCTTTTTCTTGTTGAACAAACTGGCGGCTAGTTTGATAAGACATAAGAAAAGTGTAAAGAAAAAAAAGACTCCTTATTTTCTAATGGGTGTTCTTAAACATGCTCGAAAAGTCGTTTTTAAGTATGACAAGTGCTTAGAAATGCTTAAAGGTATAAGAAACACTTAAAAATAATTAACAAAATACGCAAAAACGTTTATACTGAATATATAAAGGGAGGTGCTTCTTTATTTATCAAGAAGAACGTTTGTTAAAAATACTAGATTATCTCAAAACTCATAACCAAGTCTCCAACCAAGAAATTTGCAGTATGCTTGATATTTCAAGAGATACAGCAAGAAGAGATATTATCAAATTGGTTGAAGAAGGAACGGCCATAAGAACCCATGGCGGCATCGCGTTACCTCATTTTAAGGAAGAAATAAAAGCCTATAAAGAACGTTTAACCACTGCTTCAAAGCAGAAGTATCTGATAGGAAAAGAGGCTTCAACCTACATCACGGATGGAGATCTGTGTTTTCTTGATGTCTCAACAACCGTAAAATTTTTATGTGAAAATTTACAGGTAAGGTCAACTGTTTACACACATTCACTTGATAATGCAGAAGTCTTATCAACCAAAGAGAGTATGGAAGTTCACTTACTAGGAGGAACTTTAAATCAAAAAAACCGGTTTTTTTATTCTCCTGAAATGGCGGCACAATTGAATGATATCTATTTTGATAAAGTGTTTTTAGGGGCTGCAGGACTGTTAAGTGACGGAGTGTATTTTGCTAATCAGGAAGATGCCTATATTAAAAGGATGGTATCTAATCGTGCAAAACAAGTCTTTTTGCTTGCTGATTTCGAGAAATTTAATCAATCGAGCCATTATAAAGCCATGTCATTTTCTCATATTGATACGTTAATCACAGATAAAGAGCCACCGGAAGAATTTATTGAAATACTGAAAAATCATAAAGTGGAAATAGAAATCGTGACAGAGGGGGTTAAACAATAAAAATGACTGGAAAGAAGGTAGAGGATTTTTTATGAAGGAAGAGATAGAATGTTAAAACTTAAAGCAGTTTTTAGTGATATTGACGGAACCTTATTGAACTCAGATCATAAAGTTACAAGTGAAACGAAAGAAGCAATTATCAAGGTTGTGAATCAACATGTTCCATTCGTGCTCGTATCTGCAAGAATGCCGAGTTCTATCTTACAGATTCAAAAAGATTTATCCATTGATTCTCCTATTATCTGTTATAGTGGTGCACTTGTTCTAGATGCAGTTGATCATAATGGACAGAGGAAGATTATTAATAGTACTAGTTTATCCCAAACGGATGTAAAAGGAATTCATACGATAGTTAATTCACTTTTTCCTGCTGTTAGTTTTAGCCTATACAGCCATAACCAATGGGTGGTTAACGACAATGCAAATAAATGGATTATACAGGAAAAGGAAATCACCAATATTAACCCAATTCCATGCAACTTTCTCTCGTTTTTAGAAGAAAATTATGATTTTCATAAGTGTTTATGCATGGGAGAACCACAAGTAATTAATCAACTTCAATCAGCATTAAAAGATAAATTCCCTCATTTAACGATCTATAAGTCAAAGGATACCTATTTAGAAGTTATGTCAGGTCATGCTTCGAAATCGAATGCAATTAAAAAGCTAGAGAACCTATATCACATCACAAACCAGGAAATCATGGCCATTGGAGATAACTATAATGATATGGATATGTTAAAATACGCAGGCTTAGGGGTTGCGATGGGAAATGCACCAGATGTGGTAAAGGCGATCGCTGATGAGGTCACTTTAAGTAATAATGAGAATGGTCTAAAACATACTTTACAAAAGTATTTTGAATAAAAGGAAAATGATTTTATAAGAGCCGATTAGTTTTTGTAGGTTCAAAATTGAGAAAGTGCGAATTGTTTCACTTAAAAAAACGGGCAGCATTGTTTTAATAACCATCCTCAAATTCCCGATTTGGGTGATAAGTGTAGACATTGAGTCAAATAAACGCCAAAATATAAACATCCATTTATTGTTTTTTAATCGTAATAGGAGTTGTGATGACCTTGCTTATGAACTTTCATCCGGTATTTGGGGGAAACCCAAGTAACGAACAAAAACAGGTATATAATACGTTTGACAATTATGTGAAAGGGAAATTCGTTTATCGGCAGCCAACCGTGATGAGCGGGAGTATATCCTCCACGTATAGGGACTTTCATTCAGTCGGTAAAGACCGTCGTCCTGCTGGTCCACTTCCTGTTTCTGAGGTTGATTGGGACAAAGTGAATAGTATGGGAGATAGTCTCACTTGGTTTGGGCACTCTGCTTTTTTGCTTAGTATCGACCATAAAAAGCTGCTTATAGACCCGATGCTGGGTCCCATTGCTTCACCCGTATCCTTTATAGGACCTAAACGTTACAGTGAAGGGGTGCTGGATATGATTGAAAATATGCCACCCATTGATGCTGTTTTGATCACCCATGACCATTACGATCACTTAGATTATCCTTCTATACGAAAACTTAAGCACAAGGTTGGTCATTTCTTTGTTCCTTACGGTGTGAGTAATCATTTGCTTCGCTGGGGTGTAGCACAAGAAAAAATAAAAGAACTGAATTGGTGGGATGAAACGGAATTTCAAGGTTTAGCCATTGCCTTAACTCCCTCCAAACATTTCTCTGGAAGGGGGATTTTCAATCGAAATTCGACGCTATGGGGTGGGTGGGTCATTGTTGGAAAAAGCACCCGATTCTATACCAGTGGAGATGGCGGGTATGGTGCACATTTTAAGGAAATTGGCGAGAAATACGGACCTTTTGATATTACTTTAATAGAAGGCGGTCAATACGATAGGCGTTGGTCTGGAGTTCATATGTTTCCGGAACAATCGGTTCAGGCCCATATCGATGTAAACGGGAAGAATATGATGTTAATTCATTGGGGAGCTTTTACCCTGGCGAACCATGGGTGGACAGAACCTATCGAAAGAGCGTTACAAGAGGCAGAGAAAAATAAGGTCCATCTCATCGCTCCAAAAATCGGCGAAACGGTTCCATTAATGGAATCGTTATCTACTCCTATTACAACATGGTGGGAAATGTAAATAGGCCATATTCACAAAAGGAGTAGTTGGTAAAAAAAACAGACATTCTCCGTTAAATTCCGTTCAATAAATAAAGGGGCGATTCTTACATAACGAAGAATCGCTTTTATTATTCTATCAAGGGGCAAGCTAACAGGTGCAAGAGTTCAGAGCAAGTTATCCAGTGAAACAATGGTCAGTGAAGTGGCTGACGGAGCAACTCCCCGTTAGTTCAACCTTAAACTTCTCCTATTGGTGTACCAATCCCATCAAATCCTTATAGAATCCTTCTTTTATTATCTAACTGGCAGTTTTATTAAGAAGGAATTCGTTATAAGAAAATAGAAATATAGAAAGTGAAAGGCATTATACCTTAGGGCGGTGTTCTATTGAGAAACGATACTAAGAACGGAGAAAAAAGCCAAATAGAGAACAATGACGGTTGGAATAGGGTTCTATATGGCAGTCCCACAATCGGTGGTTTCATTGTAGTTGGACTCATTATTGCTTTTATTATTTTTAACATCTTGTCCAAGTAACTTGTACGATTTTTCCTTGTAAAGGGTCGCTTTTCTTTAACTAACATCCAGGCAGCTACTAGCAGGGCAACCATTTTATTATTTTGATATCGAGAATAATTCCTCCAAGTTAGAAAAATGGGGTGGATTCCTTTGAAAAAAATAGTAGTGATTTCAGCAATTGTATTTATTGTAGTCATTTTTCTCTTATCACATTCAACTCCAAAAATGGCTATAAGCACTCATTTGCTGTTTATGGGATATCCTAAAGAATCTTTTATCTCAAATATATTCGAGTATGAATTTGAAAATAAAGTAGATCAGAATCATTTCCTTAGGTTAAATCCTAATGCAAAAGTATACAGCATTACAAAACCTCCATTTGAAAAAGCGACTGGAAGTGAGTTAAGCCATTACATGGTTCGGAAAATAGGATTATTCTATTTTGCTGATTTTTATGGTGAAACGTAATTTTTTTATTCAAGCCAACTTGAGGAGTTAGTTGAAATGTAAGAGTCCTTATAAGGCGTTTTTGACCGTACACAAAGGGAATTTTTGTTAAATATATTCTTACCCACATATATTAGACGCAGAGCCAAGTCCTCAATGAGGGCTTTTTATTTTGCTGGTATCAAACAAGGGCCGCTTGTTTTTTCCTAACTTTTACGTATTTCTGGGACATCATATGCTTGGAAAAAAATACATTTACATATGCCGAACATAGGAGTAATATTATGTCAGTTTCATATTTCTAAATCGCTGAAACCATAGGTACGGGGGAACCATTTATGTGGGTTTTAACTAACTCAAGGGGTGAATCCTTTTTAGGTAGGGCTACTCAAGGTCCGAATCCGGCAGCTAACCTCGTAAGCGTTATATGAGAAGGAAGGTGGAGCATGTGGCATTAGAACAGTGAAGTGTCTACAGGTCTATTAAAATCTGACTTGTGGGCACTTTTTTATTTTTGATCCTTGTTTGTACGGGTACATAAAACACAGAATGAATTCTTAGGCGGTGCATGAACTTGTTTGGAGCAATAAAAAGAGTATTGATTGGGCGACCTTTGAAATCCAATGAGTTAGGGGAACAGAAACTAAACAAAACGAAAGCCTTGGCCATCCTTTCCTCTGATGCTTTGTCATCGGTGGCCTATGGGCCAGAGCAAATTCTGATCGTCTTGGTCACAGTAGGGACAGCCGCATTTTGGTATTCCATCCCGATTGCCATCGGGGTCTTAATCCTTTTAACAGCCCTCATATTATCCTATCGACAAATCATTTTTGCTTACCCTCATGGGGGTGGAGCCTATGTGGTCTCTAAAAGTAATCTCGGTATTAAATCAGGATTAATTGCAGGGGGTTCCCTATTGGTCGACTACATACTAACCGTGGCGGTTAGTGTGTCAGCTGGGACCGATGCTATTACATCTGCGTTTCCCGCCTTGCATCAGCATAATGTTGTCATTGCCATTATATTTGTCATTTTTATTACCATTTTGAATTTAAGAGGGGTAACCGAGTCTGCCTCAGTCTTAGCCTACCCGGTTTACTTATTCGTTTTGGCGTTGTTTGTTTTAATTGGTGTGGGCCTGTTTCAAATTTTTACCGGAAGGGTTTCGCCTCAGTTACATACCACAATAGGAACACCTGTGGCGGGAATTAGTTTGTTCATTCTTTTACGAGCGTTTGCTTCCGGTAGTTCTGCCTTAACAGGGGTAGAAGCCATATCCAACGCCATTCCCAACTTTAAAGACCCAGCCCCTAATAATGCCGCTAAAACTTTAATGGCCATGGGAGCTTTGCTTGCCGTTTTATTTTCAGGGATTGTATTTTTGGCCTATTATTATGGGATTTCTCCCCACCCAAAAGTAACCGTTGTTTCCCAAATCGCCGAAGAAGTTTTCGGGAGGAATATCGTTTATTTCTTTATTCAAGGAACGACGGCATTAATCTTAATCCTAGCCGCCAACACAGGGTATTCTGCTTTCCCGTTGCTGGCAGTCAATCTTGCTAAGGATAAGTTTATACCAAGGATGTTTCTTATTAGAGGGGACAGACTAGGCTATTCAAATGGCATCATCAGTCTTGGAATTGCATCTATCCTTCTAATCGTTACGTTTCAAGCAGAAACCGAGTCACTTATCCCGCTTTACGCGATTGGCGTCTTTGTTCCGTTTACCTTATCTCAATCAGGCATGATGGTAAAATGGCTGCGTGAAAAGCCGCAAGGGTGGATTCCGAAATTTATTATTAATACAGCGGGGGCTCTTATCAGCCTTATCGTTACATTGATGTTTTTGATCACCAAATTCTCACAGGTTTGGCCCATCTTAATCTTTCTACCTATTATTCTGTTTTTCTTCCAACGGATTAGAAAGCATTATGAAGCGGTTGGAAACCAGCTAAGTCTTCAAACCAGTGAACCGCCTTTGACCATTGAGGGGAACGTGATGATCGTGCCTGTTGCGGGCATGACTCATGTGGTAGAGAATACGTTACATTATGTTAAATCCCTTTCGCCTGAACAAATCATCGCGGTGTATGTGGCGTTTGAAAGAGAGGATGAGAAGGCTTTTGAAGAGAAATGGAAGAAGTGGCAGCCGGATGTTCGTCTGGTGACATTGCATTCCCAGTATCGAAGCATCATTAACCCACTCGCAAAATTTGTGGATATTGTAGAGTATAAAGCAAGGGATGGTCATTATCGGGTAACAGTTGTCATTCCGCAATTTATTCCCAAAAAAGGGTGGCAAAACATTCTTCACAATCAATCAAGTCTTCTCATAAGAACTTTCTTACTCTATCGGAGAGACGTGATTGTCACTACAGTGCCTTATCACTTAATAAAATAATGATTGCTAGTTATTTCAGACTTCGAACGTTAATCCTAAAGGGTTAACGTTTAGTTCTGATGAAGTTGTTGTACTAACGTGGCTGGAAAGATGAAAGAATAAACCGATATTTAGCTGGAATCAGGTGAGACTACACCAAAAGAAAGTATTAAGACGCTTTCGAATGAAACTTTTTATAAGTTTAATCGAGTATTTGCTTAAGAAGGAATTGGTTACTATTTCTTGAATATCTAATTTAAACGAAGAATGAAGGAAACAAGAGAAGGAGCGAATTTGTTGTGATGATAAAAGGTTTCGGGGGAATATTTTGGAGAACTAAAAATTTAGATGCTGTAAAAAAATGGTACAGTGAAGTGTTAAAGATACAAATGGATGATTGGAATGGGGCTATTATTAAACCCCAACCTGAAACTGAAACAATCTTTTCTTTCTTTACTGAAGATGACACCTACTTCCCAACAGAACAGCAAGTAATGTTAAATTTCCAAGTTCATGATCTAAAAGAGATGATTCAGCATCTTGAACAAATGGGTGTACCTCTTGCAAAGGAAAAAGAGATTGGTGATTTTGGCAAGTTTATTTGGATTAAAGATCCAGAAGGCAGACTGATTGAGCTATGGGAGAAATAAAGGGATTGTCATTATTCCTCTTTTGGTGAACAAACGGGAGGGGATTGCTGCGGCAATCCTATTTTTTATTCAATTAATAGGGCAGGATTCAGAAGACTTAATTACGAATCAATGATTTAAAAGTGATGTTTTATTCCTAATAAGATTTCTGAATAATGAATGGGACGTTTGGTCAATAGCCAGAATGTTACCAGAAATAACATACAGGGCAAAGAACAAGGAGGCAAAAACATATGAAAATAATTGTTAACAGTATATTTGTACAAGATCAAGAAAAGGCACTGGAGTTTTATTCTGAAAAGCTGGGGTTTGTAAAAAAGGAGGACGATCCCGCCGGAGAATACAGGTGGATAACGCTTGTTTCTACAGATGATCAAGAGGGGACTGAGCTTTTGCTCGAACCGAATAATCATCCGGCCGCCAAAGAGTATCAAAAGACAATATTTTCCGAAGGCATCCCAGCAACAATGTTTGGCGTTGCAGATATTCGTAAAGAGTACGACCGATTATTGGAGCACGGAGTGAAGTTTACTATGGAGCCGACAAAAATAGACGAAGTCACAATAGCTGTGACATTTGAATAGGTTCACTTAAAATAACGAGAACTTGAATATATAACGGGATCGCTTCTGGCGTTCTGTTTTATTGTTGAAAAACAGTCAAACTTGTTAAACTTTAGTATTTTAAGTCATATAAATACAAAAGGATATGCTTAGTCTAAATGGAGGTGAATGTATTGAGTATGGCTGCTTGGTTTGGTGTCGGTATAGGCGTAGCAGCAGCAATAGGTTTATTTGGAAAATCTAAAAAGAAAAAATAAGTTAGTTTTTTCGAACTGAAATAAGTTTTTTTAGCTGAAGGCTTTTCTTCCACAACAAACGGGCTGTTTCACCAGCAATTTTTATTTGAATTATAAAAAGAAAAGGCATTCCCATGGAATACCTTCTTAACATATATTCCCTTTAGTGGCGATATCCTTCACAACATCTTCTAGAGTAACATTTCTTAAAACCTTCTCCATTGCGAATTGTGCTGCTGTGAATAATGGTTCAATGGTATCTTGGATGTTCCTGCCTACGGGACAAGCAGGATTTGGGTTTTCATGAATGCTAAACAATTCTTTCTCCTGTACAACATCCACGGCCTTATAAACGTCGAACAGGGTAATATCAGATAATTCCTTCGCCAGTTTAGCCCCGGCAATGCCTGGATGTACCTCTATCAAACCAGCTTTTTTGAGCATACCCATTAATTTTCTTATGACGGCTGGATTCGTGTTAACACTTGAAGCTAAAAATTCAGAAGAGGTTACTCCTTCTTTATTTAATTCAATAAGAGTCAATATATGAATTCCGACAGCGAATCGGCTGCTGATGGACATGTTCAATCACCACCTCTAATAACTAATACGATATTGATTCTTTTTTTATCATGTAATTAAATTGATTACAAGTTTATTATACCAAAATACGAACAAAATAATAAATAGAAATTTACCTGTTGACAAATGAGTTACATGTAACTAAAATGAATACATGTAATCAATATTGTTACAGAAGAAGCGTAAAGGGAGGAATACAAATGAAAATATTAGTGACTGGAGCCACAGGGAAATTAGGTTCAAAGGTTGTGGAAACATTATTGAAATCTATACCTGCAAGTGACCTGGCAGTAAGTGTTCGGAATCCGGAAAAAGCAGAAGGACTTCGTGCTCGTGGCGTGGAAGTTCGTAAAGGAGATTTTGACCGTCCGGAAACACTAGATACAGCTTTTGCAGGGATTGACAGCTTATTAATTATTTCTGCGGATGGTGACAATGAAACAAGGATTCGCCAACATACCGATGCAGTCAAAGCAGCTGAGCGTGCAGGGGTAAAATTTATTGCTTACACCAGTTTAGCCAATGCAACCGAAAGCAAAAATTTAATGGCTCCTCCTCATGTTGCGACAGAAGCGGCCATCAAGAAGACGGGTATCCCCTATTCTTTCTTGCGTAACAATTGGTATTTGGAAAACGAAATTGGAAGCATTCAAGGTGCCATTGCTGGAGCCCCATGGGTCACTTCTGCTGTTGAAGGAAAGGTAGGCTGGGCCTTGCAGCAAGATTACGCAGATGCAGCGGCAGCGGTTCTTGTTGGAAACGGCCACGAAAATACCGTGTATGAACTTTCTGGTCCTCTTTTAACCCAGGAAGAATTGGCATCTGCTCTTGGATCTGTATTGGGTAAAGAAATACCTGTGCAACAGGTTAGTGATGAACAATATGCAGAAATCATGAAAGGCTTAGGTGTACCTGATTTTGCAATTCCGATTGTAGTAGGAATTCAAGAAAGCATCCGGAACGGTTCACTTGATGTTGAAAGCAATGATTTTGAAAAAGTACTTGGCCGACCAGTTACGCCAATCAACGAGGCAATGGCCCAACTTGTTCAGACAATTTTACAAACAAAATAAAATGAACTAAAAAACCGACTTTAAGTCGGTTTTTTTGCAGAAAAGGAGGCTACCATGAAAAGTACTTTTCAAGAACATATAGAACAGGCAAGGAAAGTAGTAGATGAGGCAGAATGCATTTTAGTAGGTGGGGGAACAGGATTATCGGCAGCCGCTGGTATTGAATATAGTGGAAAAAGATTTACGGAAAACTTTGCTCCATTTATTGAAAAGTATGGGTTATCCAATATGTTTTCATCAGGTTTTTATCCTTACCCAACATGTTGACGGCGACTCACTGTGTATTGTCAAAATGGCTCGTTTGTTCATTTGAATTTAGCAGAAAGAGGGAATTACATTGACAGAACAAAGTATTATCTTTTTTGATATTGACGGCACTTTGCTTACTCAAGATAAGAAGTTACCTGCTTCCACAAAAGAAGCGATTTTTTTATTAAAAGAAAAGGGGCATGAAGTGGGTATTGCAACAGGCAGGGCTCCGTTTATGTTTGAAGATTTACGAAAAGAGTTAGATATAAACACCTATGTATGTTATAACGGCCAATATGTAGTTTTAAATGGAAAAGTCCTTTATACCAATCCACTTAACCTTGCAACCATAAAAAAGTTAACAGAAACGGCTCTTAGTAATCATCATCCAGTCGTTTATATGGATCATGAAGAAATGAAATCGAATGTGCCAGAACATCCCTACATCAGGAATAGTTTTGAGTCATTGAAAATGGATAGTCCCACCTATGATCCTCATTACTATCATGGGCGTGAATTGTATCAAACACTTCTTTTTTGCCCAGATGATGAAGAGGAACAATATGCGCAAAGTTTTATAGATTTAGATTTTGTTAGAGCTCTGCCTTTTTCAGTTGATGTTATTCCAAAGGGAGGCACGAAAGCAAAAGGGATTGAAAAAATTATTGATAGATTAGGATTCCCAGAAGAGAGTCAATATGTTTTTGGCTACGGTCTAAATGATATTGAGATGCTTTCAGAAATAAAGCACAGTGTGGCAATGGGCAATGCAGAAGATAAAGTAAAAGGAGCAGCAAAATACGTTAGGAAATCAGTTGAAGACAATGGAATCTATTATGGCCTTCAAATGGTCGGTCTATTATAAGTAATATAGTGTACCTAAATGAGCAGGTAATTTAAATCAGTAGGAGGGGAATTGCTGTGGCGATCCCCCTTTTTGTGGCGGAAGAAGCCAGATAATTAAAAAGTAAATAGGGCGAGAAATATTGAATCATTTATGAATAAAAACATTCGTACCAATGGGAACTAAAGATGACAATTCTAGAACGTCGTGATTAAACATTCTTATACAACCATGAGACACATTTTTGCCTATAGAAGATGGATTATTTGTTCCATGTATTCCATAATGAGGTCTTGACAATCCCATCCAAAGCACTCCGAATGGTCCGCCAGGATTAGGGTCTTTGTTGATTATGGTATAGTTTCCGGTAGGTGTGGGTGTCAATATTTTTCCCACTGCAATCGGGTAAGTTTTTACCAGCCTGTGACGATCAAAAAGTTTTAATTGGTGTTTTGATGTTGATACATCAATCCATTTCGCCATGAAGATCAACTCCATTTTTTGAATATGGTATGAAGTATATCCGGCGCTTGTTCCGAACGGGTAAGCCCATCTAGGGCGCCGGCCGTTTTTAGACAGGGGATGAAAGTGAGTTCAAATACGGAGTACCACCGATTAACCAAAGGCTCGTGGTACTTCAAGTATTCTGTTATTTTTTCGGAGCAGATGGTTGGATAAACAGTTAGAAGGAGTTTTGGTATATCGGAAGGAATAGTAAGTTGTAAGTTATCTATATTTGGGAAAGTAGAGGAAGAATATGTATTTGTTTTTATCTATTGTTTTAAGTGCATTATTAGGGTTCTGTTTACTTTTGATTGGTCCTCCACAAATCGCGGGGGTTATTGCCTTTGGCATTATTGTAGGCAGTATTTTAAGAGGATTGTTTTTGCTAAATAATATAAATAAAACAATTGTAAAACATTTTTCAAAGGATGATGTAAGGGATGAATAGATTGTACATAGACGATTAGAATAAGAGCGAAAAGGAGAGTATCGAATTCATCCGTCAGTGTTTATTGGATTTGGAAGGGACTTAAGGCACAAGGGAGCCCAGCGTTATGATGTTGAAAATACAAATCAGACTGAAGGAGGGATTCATATGGCGAACGACACCTCAAATAACCATCATGGAAAAATACACTTCATGTTAAAATCCACTCCTCCAAGAATGTCTTTTCATCAGGATATGACCGAAGAGGAAAGGAATATCATGCGGCAACACATCGACTATTGGACGGAAAAGCAAAATCAGGGGATTGCGTTGGTTTTTGGCCCCGTCCTAAATCCTTCAGCCCCACACGGACTGGCCATTATTGAAGTCGACAATCAGGAACAAGTTCCAAAACTGATTGCAGAAGATCCCGCCGATATTGCCGGAATTATGACAACAGAATTTTATCCGATGAAAGCAGTTATTAAGAAGTCATAATAATCCTTTTTACAGGTGGCCTCCGTTTTCTGATTTGACGTGGGCAAGGATGGATGAGGGGATCGCTTACATGCGGTCCTTTTTATCTTTATTCTATTGCTATTTGACATCATTGTAGGTAATTTTTCATACCATATTTTGGGGGTGAAAAAATGCCACGAGTCAATTACCGAACTTCAGACGTTAACTTAATGGCAAGAATGATGAGAGCAGAAGCCGAGGGTGAAGGAAAACAGGGAATGTTATATGTTGGCAATGTCATTGTGAATCGCCTTGTTGCTAATTGTTTGGACTTTAAGGGTTTAAGATCCGTTAACCAAGTTATTTATCAAGTGCAAGGAGGAAATTATTCCTTTGAAGCCGTTCAAAAAGGGAATGTATTTTACCAAAGGGCAAGATCGGCAGAAAGAAGATTAGCAAAAATGAATTTAGATTATTGGAGAAATCACCCGGCAAAATTCGCTCTTTGGTATTTTAATCCACATGCTCCATGCCCTGGAACATGGTACGGTCAACCACAATCTGGCCAATTTAAAGAACATTGTTTTTATGAACCAAAGCCTGGAACATGTGACAGTGTTTATAGCGGTTAAGCGTACTCTTTGGGTAAGTTTTGGTTTCGCCGTTTCATGCTAGCGGCAGCCTTTTTTTGGTTCACTAAAGGACAGGTTGGCATAATAAGGACAGGCATAAATATATCCTACTTTTGGAAAAATAATATAAATCGCTCCTGAAGGTGGAATAAATGAACAACTATACAAATGATAATACGGCCAGACGGTATAAAGCCCATGTAAGTATTTTAGGAACAACCCAGCTGCATTTAAGAAATCCTTATATCATTGCCTGGTGGTCCGCAGCCTTCCCTGGATTTGGGCATTTGCTACTATCTAAATATCTTAGAGGATATGCCTTATTTATTTGGGAAGTGATTGTAAATATTAACGCACATGTTAATTCTTCCATGATTTATTCTTTTCAAGGGAATATTCCCATGGCAAAAGAGGTATTAGACACAAGATGGCTTCTTATGTATATCCCTGTTTACCTCTTCGGTATTTGGGACAGTTACCGGACAACCGTAGACATGAATAGGGTCTATCTTTTAGCAGAGCGAGAGGAACACAGGTTTAGTTCATTTTCATTAGGATCGTTAGAGATTAACTACTTAGATAAGCGAAATCCCATTCTTTCCGTTATGTGGTCGTTGTTTATTCCTGGGCTGGGGCAGCTTTATATACATAGGATTTTAACCGCTCTCTTTGTCATCATCTGGTTAGTGGTATTTTATTATTATTCTCATGTTCAAGAAGCTGTTATCCTTTTGTTTTTAGGAAAAGTAAAGGAAGCAACTGAAGTCTTAAAGGCAGAATGGCTTCTTTTTATCCCTTCACACTATGGGTTTGCAGTATATGATTCTTATATCAATACGGTGGAGAATAACAAACTATTTGAAAAAGAGTTAAGGAATCATTTAACCGAGAATTACCAATCGGAAGGTTTCAAAATACTAAAAGGACAAAAAGTGATGTGATCGATGTGCAGGTATTTTCAACATTTGAAACCACTGGATTTTTAGAAATGGCCATTACTACATTAGAAAAAAAAGGGCTTAAAAAAGAAAGCCTGTTTGCTGTCCCTCTGGATAATCGAGCAGAAGAGCCCAAAATTTTTGATAACCTTCATCGCTCCGACGGAACAAGCTTGATTGATATTGGAATGGGGCTTGGCACTGGATTTTCAGTTATTGGAGCAAGTATTGGGTTCAAATTAGCTTGGGGACCGATTTATTGGGGTCTAATCGGTGCGTTTGTTGGATTTGTTTTGGGGTTTGCTATTCGTCTTTTTATGGAATTGGTGATAAAGAGGAAGAAAAGAGTTTTAAGAGGAAAACAGTCTGAAGTCATCCTAATTGTTGATTGTGAAGATTCACAAGCTGAATTAGTAGAAGACATCCTTTGGAGCCATTTTGCATTGGGAGTAGCCAAAGTTAAATGATTAAATGACTATGCGTTGAACACATACATAAATTTCTAAAATTCTGTGAAGGTTTCCGCTTAAACTAGGGGTGCTTTAATTCAATAAAACCTTTTAAAACATGCTCAGAGATTTATTGGGTCTGAGCATTCTTTACAACTTTTCTCATCAACTTAGAAATAGACAAATTAAAAGCAGGTGTATTATGGAGAAAAATTGTTTTCGATCATTCACCATCATTTTCCTAAGCATAGGATTATTACTAATGTCATCCTGTAGTCAGCTGCAAAGAAAAGAGGAAGGCAAAAAGACTAAAACTCATCGTGAAGTTTTAGGGTTTTACACAGAACAGGAAGGAACGTATCCAGGATCTCAGCCTACAGTTGACTCTCAATTCTCTAGTTTAAGTATCATTGCACCTTTTTGGTATAAGCTCGATGAAAATCGTCCAGGCAGTCTAATAAACTCCGTTTCAGAGGATCATATGACAAAGGTTATTCAGAGTGCTCATGAAAAAGACCTCAAGGTATATATGGTTGTACATAATCTGTTTTATGAAACTGTGGAGAAAGGCAAGCAGGCAGCGAGTAATGTACTCGATAACGAAAATAACCGCCATGTTTTCATTCAAAACTTACGCAATGAAATCAATCAGTATAAATATGACGGTATTAATATTGACATGGAAAATTTGTATTTGACGGATCGAGAATCTTTTAGTCAGATGATCAAAGAATTGTCTGATGCCCTAAAACGTGATGGTAAAGTGGTGACAGTTTCCGTCCCGTCAAACACAGGCGATTCCCGAGCGAATCCCTGGTCACCGTGGTTTGATTATGAAAAGCTTGGCCAATATTCGGATGGGTTAATGATTATGACATACGACGAACACAACCCTAGAACAAAACCCGGATCAACAGCATCAGTCGATTGGACTGAAGCAACGATAAGTTATGCCTTGAAACATAAAGTGCCACCAGCAAAAATTATACTCGGGATCGCAGGTTATGGATGGGATTGGGATACAACAACAGGAGAAACCAAGTATAGCTCCTATGAAGAGTTGATGGGTCAGAAAACAAAATTTAAAGCGAAAGTATTATGGGATTCCCGTTCGAAATCACCTCATTTCAGTTACGAAGATGAAGAACATCACAGCCACCAAGCGTGGTTTGAGAATAGCAATAGTCTGAGGTATAAGCTAAATCTTGTAGAAAAATATAATTTACGAGGAATCGGGATTTGGCGGCTCGGCTTAGAAGACCCAAAGTATTGGAAGACGATACCTCAGAGAATAAGAGTAATAAAATAATGCGATTAATAGGTACGTTCATACGCACTGATCCAAATGGGATTAGAGCCTGTTTTTGTAGAAGCAACAAAGAGGGTAAGTAAAAGATTGGATATTATCCTACAAGTTGAATTAAAATTAAGAAAATAAAAAACAGGAAAAGGAGGAGATTTATAATGGAAAAGGTCACACCATTTTTAATGTTTCAAGATGGAAAAGCAGAAGAAGCAATGAATTTTTACATATCTTTGATTGAGGATTCAGCCATTACAAATATTGTCCGATATGGTGCAAATGAAAGTGGGGACGAAGGAACGGTCATGCAGGCTGCTTTCACCTTAAAAGGGCAAGAATTTATGTGCATTGACAGTAATATCAAACATCAGTTTTCCTTCACACCTTCGTTCTCAATATATGTTACTTGCAATACGGAGGAAGAACTTGACAATCTTTATCAAAAACTAAGCGAAGGTGGACAAGCACTTATGCCATTAGGAGATTATGGTTTCAGTAAGAAGTTTGGCTGGCTAAATGACCGTTTTGGGGTTTCGTGGCAGCTAAATCTACCTAAATAACATAATACCAATAAAAAAGCAAAGCAAATTCATACCGAATCGCTTTGCTTTTATACTGTCTTTTATAGTTGCGGACCTCGAAGAGAACAGCTTAAGGTGCCCTTTTTTTCTTGGTCTAATTAAGAGGGTTTTATTTCAAGATATACAAAAAGTAGAGAGGTAAATTATGGGGACTAATTTTTAGAAAGGTTGCTCTTACGTCTGCCGTATGAAAGATATAGAACAAACCCCACCACCATCCAAATCACAAAGCGAATCCAAGTAATCGATGGCAGGCTGTTAATCAGATAAAGAGAAAAGCCAATTCCGACAATAGGGACAAATGGAACAAAAGGTGTTTTAAATCTTCTTTCCAATTTCGGCTGTTTGATGCGCAGCACCATGATGGAAGCGCATATCAGGATAAAGGCGGACAGTGTTCCGATGTTCACTAATTCAGCGACCTCATTAATCGGGGTTAAACCGGATACAATGGCTGTTACCACGCCAATGATAAGTGTTGGCCGGTAAGGTGTTTTATATTTGGGATGGACTTTAGCAAACCAGTTAGGCAGCAAACCATCACGGCTCATGGCGAACCAGATGCGCGAACCGGCGAGCATAAAAGAAAACAGCACCGATAAAATCCCGGCAATGGCGGCCGCGGAAATAATTAACGTGATCCAATTTAAACCAACTTGACTAAAGGCTTTCGCAATCGGGGCGGCATTATTTAATGTTTCATATGGAGCCATACCGGTAATCACAAGGGACATGCCGATATAAAGTAAGAGAGCAATCGCTAAGGAAAAGACCACCGCACGGGGGAGGTCACGCTGCGGATTTTTCGATTCCTCTGCAGCCGTGGTTAAGGTGTCATACCCAAATACGGCGAAGAATACCAGTGCCGCGCCTCCCATTACGCCATGAAACCCAAATGGCATAAACGGGTGCCAGTTGGCGGTATCCACGTAAAAGCTGCCGACTGCAATGACCACCACCACGATAGTTAATTTGATAATGACCATCAAGTTGTTAAATCGAGCTCCCCATTTCATCCCAATGGTAAGCAGCCCGGCAATGGCCAAACTGATGATCATCGCAATAAGGTCGACTTTATGTCCGGCACCAGTCCCCGGAGCTCCCTGTGCCCATAATGGAAGATGAATGCCGATTTGGTGCAATATTTCTTGCATATAGCCTGACCATCCAATCGCCACTACTGCGATGACCAGGGTATATTCAAGCAATAAATCCCACCCAATCAGCCAGGCGGCTCCTTCTCCCAACACCGCATAGCTATAGGTATAGGCACTGCCCGCGACCGGAATCAATCCGGCGAATTCCGCATAGCATAAGGCCGCTGCTGCACTGGCAAGCCCTGCAATCATAAAGGATAGGATGACAGCAGGTCCAGCATGTTCAGCCGCTGCCACGCCTGTCAGGACGAAAATTCCGACACCAATGATTCCCCCTAAGCCGATGGCTGTCAGCTGCCATAATCCCAAGATACGTTGAAGCCCTGTACTATTCGTGCCTTCCTCTTGTAACTGGTCAATTGACTTCCTTCTCATAAAAGATTTCATTGATTCCCTCCATTTCTACCTTAAAAGAAACAACCTATTTTTGGGATTGAGGTTTTAAGGTTATAAAACAACTATGTTTTAAAAAATGGAGATATACAAAGATTGCATAATGCTAATAGGAATGAAAAAAAGATGTAAACTTACAAAAATGTTTTCAGGAATACGTAATAATTGAAAACTTACCAAACGACCCCGTTTTCAATATACTTTTTACTTTTTAAGCCTGTCTGATATACCAGATAGTCAAATAGATTCTTTGCTGTGCTTCTGATCATCATGCTCAGACCTGAATTGTCAAACACACGTGCATAGCAGCGGATAATCAGCGTATCATTTTCTGCAAACAGGTGATAATAGACAATTTCTTTCTGCCTTTTGGCGAAACAGTTGATAAATAGATATTCATGTGTTGGTTCAATTGCAGTTATCAAAAATTCCTTTTCAACGATTCGTTTGACTTCTGTCATTTGTTCCTGCGATAAATGAATTCGCATATCAGCTTCACCAACTTCATTTTTTAATTATCGCGGCCTTTTCTGCCAATACCATCCATTCATCAATTTGAAGTGATGTAATTTCCCCATTTTGGGTGACTACCGAAAAATAATCCAACGTCATTTGATTGGCACCAAGAATGTGTTTCACGACCGACTGGACTTGGTCCTCAGAACTTGCCGTTCGTCTTACCCAAACAGGAAAATCAAATGTTTTCCTTCTTCTGTCAGACTTTTTCATCTCTAGGCCATTGCTTTTAAACCAGTCAGACCACTCTTTTATGGTAAAGCATCTCCCGTGACTGTCATCTCTCAGCTTTTCCGTTGTATTCATAAAAAGGTCTAATTCAGCCTCTTCAGGTGCGATGTTATCGATTAACAGAAACTTGCCTTCCGGTTTCAACACCCTCGCAACTTCTGCCACAAAATTTTGCGGATTTGGAAAATGATGCGCAGCAATACGGCAGACAGCTGCATCAAACGAATTCTCCAAAAAAGGCAAAGACTCTGCATCCGCAACGATATAGGAAACGTTTTGGCAACTAGGGGAGAGATGCTTTCGGGCCGTTGATAGCATTTGAGGCGTGAGATCTGTAGCGAAGACTTGATGAACAAAGGGAGAAAGTGTTTTGCTCACATGCCCACCGCCTGTCGCAATATCGATAACAGCCCAATGATTGGAAGGTTTAAGCCATTCTATCATCATATTTAGATCGGTACCTTTTGCGTGGATCTGGCTTTCTACGTATTTTTCAGCATTTTTGCCAAACTGCTTTTGAACCTTTGATTTTAATTGGTCGTCTGACACTTTATTCACTCCCGTTCTATTAGTGTTCGACTTTTATATATTTCTCTATAAAAACTCATTTTCCCTTGGAAAATTCAAAAACAAAGATGAGTAAAAGATTCCTATAATAAATGGTATTCTCGAATTTAATATATTAAAATAAAAGTAAGCGATATCTTAAACAAAAAATTCATGGAAGGAGTACGAAAAATTGAAATCAAACATCAAAGAAATCCTTGCCCCCATGAGCCCTATGCAAAGAATTTCTTATATTTGGGACTATTACAAGTTGCCTATCTTGGGGACCATAGCTGCGATCATTCTGCTAATCTTTCTAATAGGTAACCCTCCAAGCGGGAAAAAAGAGGCTTTCCTTCGCCTGTCGATTTTGGGGAAAGATGTTAATCGTCAACACGTCGTTCAATTCCAAGAACATTTAACCAACAAACTTGTAACAGACAAAGGTCATGAAGAGGTTATTGTACAATCCATCAGCAATGACGATTCAAATTTGGATCAATCTTCACAAGTAGAAAGGCAAAAATTTGCAGCAGAGCTGGCAACAGGGGATATTGATTTAATCATTATTGAACATGACTTGTTTGAGAAGCTTTTATCAGAGAAATCTCTGTTACCCTTGAATGACTTAAAGGGTTTTAACAAAATGGAAATAAGAGATAAGGCACTATTAAAATCAGGCGAAAAAGTTTATGGAATAGGCACCTCTGATATGAAAGGATTAACTTCGCTAGACTTAGATGAAAATATGGTGATTTGTGTACCTAAAAATACAAAAAACTTGGAGAATATCAAACAATTACTTACATTGATCAATTCGGCATCGTAAAACTGGTAGAATTTAATAATCTTCTTTATGGCAATTGTTGTCTAAGGTATAATTGGAAGTAGGATGCGCTATTTTTGTACAAGAGCCAGAAAATGTACAAAGTTTCGCTTCATAAGGGCTTATATTGTAAAAGGAATGGGTCATACGAAAATAAATATTAGAGGAGATGTAAACGTTGTCAATAGAGGCGCTATCGAAAAACACAGCAGATGTTTTTAATGCCATCATTACGAAACCCGATTGGGATAAAATGGTGCTGCAAGAACGGGTTCAAAAGATTTTATTACAAGCAAGGGACAGTGTAGGATCTCCTGAAGCGTATTTAGAGTCACTATTAGATAATGTTACCTTTCAATATGCCTTTACCAATACAGCCCTAGCCTTTTTAACGCAGTGTATTGAAGAAGAAAGGTTTTTCCCGCTAGAAACTTTCCAATCCATTATGGCGAATGTTCCTAAACAAATCCAAGAGTCCAATTTTTTAGCTGAAAATATGCCAAGGGTCAAGGAGTTAGTTTACAAAGGCTCAAGCCTTCAGGAGCAAGTAGCCCATGCGGAACGATTTTATTTTCATACTAAAGTCGTAAACGATCTATTGGTTGAATTTATAGGGACATTCCTTCATACGGAAAATAAGAACTTTATGGTCCACTTTCTCGAATATTCTTCGAAAGTAATCGTTGATAACGTTATGGGATGCTGCCAAACTTTTTCTAATCATATTTTAAAAGAGCTAAACTCAGCGAAATCCGGTAAAGCAGAAAGCTCTTCCATCGTATAGCCAAGTTATCTAAACCTTGAATTGTACAAAATACAATTTCTGACCAGACATTTGACAGTATGTCTGGTCTTTTTTTCCTTTAATCTTATTAGTAATAATTCTGTTCATATTCCGTGGATTCATTGTCCAAAAAAAAAATTTTATTTTTTCAATAGGATTAGGTAACAATTTTCAATCGTTCCCGCCACTGTTAGTAAAAATATCAAAAAAATAGGTGGTCTGTTGATGATTGATGTCATTATTCCTGTCTTAATCATATTATTAGCCGGATACTTGTTTGGGAAATTTTCAAAAATTGATCCGTCGCCCATTTCTAAACTATCCATTTTTCTCCTTAGTCCTGCGCTCATCTTTAGTTTTTTAGTGAAAAATGAACTCTCTTCCACCGAAATGATTCAAATAACCACGTCTGTCCTCCTGTTTACGATCGTGATGGTCCTCCTCACAGTGATTGTCATGAGGTGGACGGGAAATAAAGAGTTCACGAATGCCTCGCTGCTGTCTACTGTCTTTCCGAATACGGGGAATTACGGGCTTCCGATTATATTATTCGCGTTCGGGGAAAAGGCATCAGCCATGGCCATTATTATCGTGGTCATGAATTTTATCTTAATGTATTCATTGGGAATCTATTTTGCATCCTACAAAAAAAATAGCTGGAAAACGGCTTTGAAAAGTTTGTTTTTTTTGCCAACCACATATGCCACTATTTTGGCTATTATCGTCAACCTATTTCATATCAAAATACCAGATTTTATTATGGATCCAATTAGCATGGTTGGTGAAGTCATGATTCCGCTAGCGCTCATACTTTTAGGGATTCAGCTATCAAGATCCAGTCTGAAAGGGTACATAAGTGTCACCATCCTTTCTAGCGTATTGAAGATTGTGTTGGCACCTTTGGTGATCTTTGTCATCGTTCAATTAATGGGGATTTCCGGCATTTTGGCCAAAGTGTTGATTATTCAGCACTCCATGCCTACTGCCGTCATTATGACCATCATAGCGGCTGAGTATAAAACCAAAGCGGACACTGTGGCCAATATCACCTTTATGTCTACAGTGGCTAGTTTCATTTCCGTTACGATTCTTTTATACTTCTTGAACGCTTATTATGGTTAAATAATATTTTTATAGAATAAAATGGACAATTCGATGAAAGGCGTGATGGAAAATGAAACACATCCAAATTTATCAAAAAAGGCTAAAACGCTTCCAGAAGAAATTACAAGAAAACCAGATTCATTCAGCACTCATTATGTACCCAAGGGACCTTTATTATTATGCTGGTACCGCGCAGCCGTCCAATCTCTGGATACCGGCAAGCGGGGAGCCAATCCTGTTTACCAGACGGGCACATGAAATGGCAAAAAAGGCGACATGGTTGAACAAAGTGATACCGGCGAACAGTTTTAAAGAAATGTTATCCGTTTTGGGAGAATCTGCCTTATTGCCCGGAAAGGGGAGTATGATTGGAATTCAACAAGACGTGCTGCCGATGAATATTGGGCTGAGCCTGCAAAAGAATTTATCGTCGTATAGTTTAACAAATGTTTCCAAAATCGTGATGCAGCAACGCCTAGTCAAAGATTGGACGGAGATTGAGGCCATCGAAAAGGCCATTGATTTATGGAAGGAAGGACATCAAGCCCTATTTCATACGCTAGAAGCCGGAAAAACGGAATTTGAATTGTCTGCAAGTATGGAGTTTGCCGCTAGAAAAAATGGGGGCGATGGAGTCGTGTGGTTTCGCCGCTGGGATGGCTATTTGCCTGGAGGAGGCATTGTTTCTTCCGGTCCAAATGCTTGGGAGGTTTCAGGCCATGCCATGACCGTAACCGGAATCGGGATGAGCGAAAGTTTGCCTTGGGGAGCATCAAAGCGGAAACTGGAAAAAGGGGACTTGGTTGTCGTGGATTACGGTATTTGCCGAGAAGGGTACCATGCCGATATGGCGCGTACCTATTGCGTAGGAAAACCAACCAGTCAACAACAAGACTTGTGGGACCGATTAGTAGAGCTGCACTTATCCGTTATTGACAAAATCAAACCAGGAGTAACAGGTGAGGAGCTATATCTTTATGCAGAACAACTGGCTAAACATAATCGCCTGCAAGAAAACTTCATGGGAGTAAACAGCAACCGAGGAACTTATATTGGTCACTCCATTGGTTTAGAAATAGATGAAGATCCTGTATTAGGATTAGGGTTCCATCAGCCTTTACCAGTAGGTGCGGTTATTACGATTGAGCCAAAGTTCATGGTGCCGGGAATTGGCTCTGTTATGGTAGAAGATGATATTTTAATTACCGAGGATGGTTTCAAAATATTAAGCACGCTTACTCGTGATTTATTCTATGTAGACTAATTTCTATATAAAGATACTATCACAAAATAATATTAATAGAATATTTAAAATAAATAAAATATTTAGTTTATTGTGTTGACAGTAATTTGGGAATCCGCTAATATAAAACACATAAATCGGTTTGTCTGACAAACTGATAATCAGATTTTATCCTCTTATTAACTTCAAAGATCCTGCATACATACATCTAGGTTATTCCAAAATGCTAATTCTCGAATTGAAATTGAAAGCGCTGACAATAGTAGACTTGGTAATTAAAGCCTGAAACTAAATGTCAGCGTTTCCATGTTTATGGAGGTGGTGATTTTACCAAAAATCAGAGCATATTTGAGGAAGCAGACAGGATCACGAATAAGAAGGAGAGGGTAAAAGTTTATGACAAAACCACTGTCACAGAATACAGAGGTTCATGTCTCCAGCCCAAAAAGGAAGATGAAGGCACGTTGGTGGGTAATGTTCTTTATCTTTTTAAGTACAGTCCTTGCTTATACCGATCGCTCTAATATTTCCATTGTAGCGGTCACGATGATGGAGGAATTTGGCTGGAATGAGCAACAATTTGGTCTCCTCTCATCCGCATTTTTTGTCGGGTATCTATTGCTGGGTATTCCTGCAGGATGGATGTCGGATAAATGGGGGGGAGTCAAGTTTCTCGCCATTGGGGTAACGCTATGGTCAGTATTTACCATTTCTACACCTTTGGCTTGGAGTTTTGCTTCGATGATTTTAATCAGGTTTTTACTGGGGGTCGGTGAAGCGGTCAACTTCCCATCCCACACATCCGTTGTTTCCAAGTGGTCACCTGTTCATGTAAGGGGACGCTGGCAAGGACTGAATATGTCGGGTATGGCCATTGGTGTTACAATTACCGCACCGATTACGACATGGTTGACTTCACAATTCAGCTGGCATGCATCATTTTACTTTTTTGGGGCTTTGGGGATTATTTGGGCGATTGTTTGGCTCAAGGTTGCCACTGACAATCCAAAAGACCATCCGTTTATCACACCACAAGAACTAGCGGAAATGGAAGAACCGGCCACCACGCAAGAAAAAAAACATGTGAAGATTTCTTGGTCCAAAATGTTCCGGGTAAAAGAAGTTTGGGGCATCACGTTAATCTACTTTTTTCAAAACTACAATTGGTACTTATACTTAACATGGCTTCCGGCCTATTTCATGAAGGAACGAGGCTTTACCATGTTAAAGGTTGGGATCTATGGAGCCTTACCTTGGCTTGGTGCTTTTGTGGCTATGAACTTGGCAGGTTTGTTATCAGACCGGTTGACCAAAAAATATTCTCTAACCCAAGCAAGACGGATCCCTATTTATATTTCCTTTTTAGGGACAGCGATTTTTATGGCTCTAGGTGCCTATACTCCAAATGAATGGGCAGCACTAGCTTATATTACTTTATCAGTCACTTGCCTGGGAATTAACTTTACCATGTTTTGGACATTGCCAATTGATATTGGTCCAAAATCAGCAGGAACCTTATCTGGAATCATGAACACTTCTGGAACGATCGCAGGAATCATTGCACCGGCATTAACCGGTTTTCTCATTGTAACCTTCGGCTCTTGGCAATACGTATTATTTATAGGTGCGGCACTTGCCCTTATAGGTGCCATCTTAACACGTTTTATGGTCTCCGCAAACCAAGTGTTAGAGTAAAACAGGCAGCATAAGTTGGTCAAGAAAAACAAGTACCGCTCCCACCCTCATAATATCACAATGGCGGGAAAATCTAAATTCTTGACCAACTTTGAAAAATAGGAGAGAAAACCTATGTTTCTACTAAATAAAGATGTATTAGAACTTGCAAAAGAAGATAAAGGATTTTTAAATGAATTAATTCAAAGTAGGGAAGCAAATAAGTTTGTCAAATATGTCATTAAGGATTACACAAAATCTCCTGCAAAATTCATGGCCGTTAATAAGGTCGAGTGGGAAGATCTCCTACAATCCGCGTACATTGGCTTGTTTCATGCCATTTATAAATTGGATTTAAACCTGTCACCAAATGAATGGGTAAGATATACGTACTTAACGATTCAAGGGGAATTAAGGAACTTCTCAAGATCCAATAATTCCAATATGCTGGTCATTCCGCAGCGAATTCGTGAGCTTTACCCAAAATATAAAAAGTTCCATGAAGTATTTTGGATCAACTATCAACGGGATCCATCGATTACGGAAACCATGAAATATTTCGACATCACCAAGGATGATGCCTTCGCCCTGGTTTATGGAATGCAAGAATTGATTTATCAAGAATGTAAGAAAATCAACGGAAAAGACGATGACTATCAGCCACTGCTTAATTTAAGAACCAAAGCCCAAAGTGTGGAGGATCAAGCCGTTAATAATCTTATGGTGAAGATGTATTTGGATTATGTGAATGAAAAGCAACGTAAAGTCATTTATTTACATTACTTTAAAGGATACAGCAAAACTGAAATCTCCCAAATCATCGGTTGTTCACAAGCCATGGTTCATAAGCATCTGGTAAAAGCGTTTGAGGAAATTAGAAAATATTGTTCTTAAGTCTACTCCCTTTGTCTGACAATCATACCAAACAAAGAATAGAGGGACATATATGTTTACGGTCATTAACAAGAAAAAGAAATTTGAAGAAGTTTTGGACCAAATTAAAAAGCTTTTGATCACAAAGAAATTAAAAATCGGACAGAAGTTACCAAATGAAATTGAGCTTGCAGAGTCAATGGGAATAAGTCGTTCTTCCCTTCGTGAAGCTTTTAAGGTTTTAAGTGTTATCGGAATCCTTGAAGGAAAGTCCGGCGAAGGAACGATTATCAAACAAGCAGAACCGGAAAATTTAAAAAATATTATGTCGCTCGTTGCTATTTCTAAGGGCTTAAACACCAATGAATTGTTCGAGGTAAGAACGATTTTGGAAATGGGAGCTGTAAAGTTGACGGCATCAAGAAGAACGGCATCAGATTTACAAAAAATCGAAAAAATCCTAATTGAGATGGATCAGCTTCCATCTGAAAACCAAGATGAGCAGTCTGAAAATGACTTTTTATTCCACCAATCCATTGTCGCCACTTCTAAAAATAGGATGCTGCAAATGGTGGTGGAAGTGATTTCAGATTTGCTAAGTGAGCAAATCAAAACAACTCGAAACGAATTGGCAACATCACCATCTACCCTGAAACGTTTTCAGGAGGAGCATTGGTCCATTTTTAAAGCCATCGAAAAGAAGGATGAAGAGGAAGCCCAACGGATCATGTTAACTCACTTAGCACGTGCACAAGAAGAACTTGGAGGAATGAAAGAAGAATAAAGGCTTATTTTATCTCTGTGAGAGGAGGTGTTCTCGTGGTACTGCTGAAGAATTGGGAGGATAAAAAGGACGATCTCACTTTGGGGAAATTACTGAAGGAGGTTGAAAATCAAACGAATGCAAGCGTTGGCATCCTTAAGTCCTGCTATTCAAAAGGAAGCAACGCACATATCGTGGGGATAACGGGTCCACCGGGTGCCGGTAAAAGCACATTAGTTAGTAAGCTCTGCAAACAGCTGGCTGCACAAGGTCTCCGGATCGGAATAGTTTGTGTGGATCCAACCAGCCCTTTCACAAAGGGAGCCCTTTTGGGTGACCGAATCAGAATGCAGGAGCTTGCGAAACTTCCTAATGTTTTCATCAAAAGTTTGGCTACTAGGGGAAATCTAGGAGGATTGGCAGCTTCAGCAGCCGACATCGTTCAAGTGCTTGATGCGTTTGAAAAGGACATTATTTTAATTGAAACAGTCGGAGTAGGGCAAATCGAATTTGATGTTTTGAATGTATCGGACACTGTCATCCTGGTCAATGTTCCCGGTTTGGGAGATTCGTTGCAGACCTTAAAAGCTGGAATTATGGAAATTGCTGATCTGTTTGTAATCAATCAAGCCGACCGGCCGGGTGCTGATGAAAGTGTAAAGGATTTAAAGATGATGGTGCGGGAATCAGGGCGAACAGATTGGAATCAACCCATCTTAAAGACCGTTGCAACCCAAGAAGAAGGAATAACCGATTTAATCAATCAAATGGTGCTACATAAAGAATTTTTAAAAGCATCCGGTTTATGGGAAGAGAAACGGCAAACTAGGAATTTAACAAGATTTAACCATATGATATTAGAATTGCTATCTAATAAAGTAGAAGAATTGATTGATTCAGATGAAGCCGTCCAGAACCAGATACAAGAGCTAAGAAATGGTGTTTCAGATCCCTTTACCGTTTCACATGAAATTGTAAACAGTTTATTAAAAAAATAATCATTCATTTTTTGGGAGGTAATTATGGTTAACAAAACGGATGTAAACCAGAATAAACTTTTTGACCAAGATGCGGTTCAAGAAATTGAGCAGCAAAAAAAGCGCTGGCAGGAAAATACGGTTAAAGGGAAAGATGGGGAAGGCCAATACTTTTCCGATTCAGGGATTCCTATTAATCTGCTTTACACACCGGACGATATAAAGGATATCAATTATCTAGAGGATATTGGATTTTCAGGAGAAGCTCCTTACGTTCGCGGCGTATACCCGAATATGTACCGTGGCCGGCTGTTTACAGTCAGGCAAATTGCTGGATTCGGCACCCCTGAGGACACCAATGAACGTTTCAAGTTTCTATTAAAAAATGGTGCGACAGGTACGAGTGTTGTCTTGGACCTGCCAACCATCAGGGGATATGATTCGGATGATCCGGAAGCCGAGGGCCACGTGGGAGCCGCCGGTGTCGCCATCGATTCCATTGAAGATATCGAAGCCTTATATGAAGGCATTCCAATCGATGAAATTTCGAGTAACATCGTAACCCATCTTCCAAGCACCACCGTCGTACTCATGGCCATGTTTGCTGCTATGGCGGAGAAAAAGGGTATTCCATTAGAAAAGTTATCAGGTACCAATCAAAACGACTTTTTAATGGAGACAGCTATTGGAAGTTCCTTGGAAGTACTACCGCCAAAGGCCTCCTTCCGATTACAATGTGATGCCATTGAGTTTGCAAGTAAAAACCTCCCTAGATGGAATCCGGTTAGCTACAATGGCTATAACTTGCGCGAAGCCGGTACAACTGCGGTCCAAGAGGTTGCCTGTGCCATTGCGAATGCCATTGCTACCTCTGAGGAACTAATCAGAAGGGGAAATAACATTGATGATTTTGCCAAGCGGTTGTCCTTTTTCTGGAATCTGTTTAATGACTTTTTTGAAGAAATTGCGAAATGCCGTGCTTCTAGACTTGTTTATCATGAAGTCATGAAGGACCGGTTTGATGCAAAGCACCCGAAATCTCATCTCATGCGCTTCCATGTGCAAACTGCCGGCATTACCTTAACGAAAGTGGAGCCGTTAAACAATGTTGCCCGGTCTGCGATTCAAGGCCTTGCAGCGGTATTAGGCGGAGCGCAATCCTTGCATATTGACTCTTATGATGAGGCTTACTCCGCACCGACAGAGGAATCAGCTCTCATTTCCATCAGAACCCAGCAAATTATTCAGACAGAGACGAATGTGGTCAATACGGTTGATCCACTGGCTGGTTCCTATTTTGTGGAAAGTTTAACGCAGCAAATGGCTCAGCGGATTCGCGATTATATTTCCGATATTGAGTCTAGAGGAGGCCTCGTGGCATGTGTCGAGTCGGGCTGGCTGCATCGTGAAATCTCCAACTTTGCCTACGAGATGCAAAAGGATATCGAAAACGGCAAACATAAAATTGTTGGTTTGAATTATTTTCCTTCCGATCAAAGCACAACCAAAGTGGAAGTGTTTAGATACCCACAGGATGCTGAAAGACGTCAGAAGGAAAAACTGAAAAAACTGCGTGCAAAGAGAAATCAGGAAAAGGTTGACCGTGCATTAAGCGTATTAAGGCAAAAATGCCATGAAGATGTCAACCTTATGCCATATATAAAAGATGCCGTTCTTGAATATGCCACCCTAGGGGAAATCGAAGAAATTTTCCGTGAAGAATTTGGACTGTGGCAATTCCCATTGGCTTAATCACCTAGTGAAAAAACGGAAAATCAAAAGGAGGACTTCTCATGCAAATTAAAGTGGTAATGGCGAAATTGGGTTTAGATATACACTGGCGTGGTGCATTGGTCGTTTCAAGGATGCTGAGGGATGAGGGGATGGAGGTTGTTTATTTAGGAAATCAATTTCCGGAACAAATCGTGGACGCCGCCATTCAGGAAGGCGCGGATGTAATTGGCTTAAGTACCCTTGGCGGGAATCATTTAACCTTAGGGCCAAAGGTAGTGAAAATTGCTCGGGAAAAAGGAGTCGATTCGCTGATCATTATGGGCGGCGTCATTCCGGAAGATGATATTCCGCTGTTAAAAGAAGCTGGGATTGCTGAAGTGTTTGGTCCCGAAACAAGAATTGACAGCATCGCTTCCTTTATCCGTGCCAATGTGAAGCAAGAAATTGTGTAAAAAGCTAGAAGTGGTGAAGCGCTCACCACTTCTTTTCCCAAAAATTTGATACATCCTAGTATTTCTGGAAAAAATTTTAGAAAAGGGAGAACAGGATACATGTTAAAAACGTCACTTTTGCAGCAATATCAACAATGGCCTCCAAAGTATGATCTGAAATACCTTCCGGATTCGAATGAAAAGTATTGGTATAAAGACATCGAAACAGCCTCCAAGGAAGAACTGGATGAATTGGTATTTTTCAAAATAAAGAAAGTCATGGAGTATGCCTATGAACATTCTGACTTCTACAAGAGGAAATGGGGAAAAGTAGATTTCCATCCAGATGATATTAAAAGTTTAAAAGAGTTTGATCAGGTACCAGTGACGACAAAGGATGAGGTAAGGCAGGATTTGTTGGAGAACGCCCCTTTTGGCACCAATGTTTGCATTCCCTATTCGGAAGTGCACCGTATACAGGGAACGTCCGGAACGACCGGCAAACCGACCGTCTTTTCCTTTGGTAAAGAAGATTGGGAACGGATTGCCCATCAGCATGCCCGAATCATGTGGAGTTTTGGACTGCGGCCAAACGACTTGTTGTTTATTGCATCGCCGCTCAGCTTATATATTGGAAGTTGGGGAGCCCTGATTGGTGCAGAACGGCTCGGGGCCAAAACGTTCCCGTTCGGAGCCGGACAGACAGGTCAAACGGAAAAAGCGGTGTCATGGCTTTTGGAACTAAAACCAACCGCCTTTTATGGTACACCGTCCTATGCCTTATACTTAGCCGAAAAGGCAAAAGAAATGGGAGTAGATCCCAAGGATTTCGAATTTAAAATTCTGTTCTTCTCCGGAGAGCCTGGTGCGGGTGTTCCATCGACCAAACAAAAAATTGAAGATACATTTGGCGCGATCTGCATTGATTCCGGTACGATGGCGGAAGTCACGCCATGGATGAGCAATACGGAATGTGAACACCGAAAAGGGGTTCATTTATGGCAGGATGTCGTTTATACAGAAGTGGTCGATCCACATACGAAAAAACTCGTTCCATATGGAGGGGAAGGCGTTCCCGTATATACCCCATTAGAAAGAACGTCGCAGCCATTAATCCGTTATTGGTCAGGTGATTTAACCACATGGACAGATGAGCCGTGCGCTTGCGGCCGTGTGTATCCAAGATTGCCCAAAGGCATCTATGGCCGGATTGATGATATGGTAACGGTCCGCGGTGTCAATGTATATGCCAGTTTGATTGAGAACGTAGTTCGCAGAATTGACGGTCTTGGACAAGAGTTTGTCCTGATTGTAACCAGGGAAAATATCATGGACGAGGTCACCATCCAATGTGAATCATTGGGGACCAGAACGAACGAGGAGCTTATCAATCAAATTTCTAAAGAGCTTAAGCGGGAAGTTGGCGTCACATTCAACATTGAACTGCTTCCAAACGGTACCTTGGAAAGGACGCAGTTCAAAGCAAAACGGGTTATCGATAAACGCAATTTTAAAGAATAATAAATAGGGGAATCAGGTTGGGAATTTGGAGGGGATTTATGACCATAATATCTCCTCTCCATCCTGTCCAGCCCCATATTGGAGGTATCCAGGTGAAACTAGATGGAAAAGTAGCCATTATTACGGGTGGAGCAAACGGGATCGGAAAAGAGACGGCCAAGAAATTTTTACAAGAAGGGGCAAAAGTCGTTATCTCCGATTATAATTCCGAGGCTGGAAAGGCAGCAGAACAGGAACTTGGCAAGGAAGGACATATTCTCTTTATTCAGGCTAATGTGACGGATACAGAGCAAATAAAACAATTGGTTGAGCAGACCATTGATACTTACGGGAAAGTTGATATTTTGGTGAATAATGCCGGCATTACGATTGATGGTTTTCTCACCAAAATGGACGAGGATGCTTGGGAAAAAGTGCTTTCCGTCAACTTAACAGGTGTATTTAAATGTACAAAGGAAGTTGTTCCTTTCATGATGGAGCAAGGCTCAGGGGTGATTCTAAATGCCTCCTCTGTTGTTGGCCTTTATGGAAATGTTGGCCAAACCAACTATGCGGCTACTAAAGCAGGCGTTATTGGGCTGACCAAAAGCTGGGCAAAAGAGCTCGGTCCAAAGGGGATCCGTGTCAATGCCGTGGCACCCGGTTTTGTCGTGACGGATATGACAGCCAAAGTACCACAAAAGGTTCTCGACATGATGGAATCCAAGACCCCTCTACGGAAGCTTGGAAAACCGGAGGATATTGCAGCCGCTTATTTATTTTTAGCCTCCGAAGATGCTAATTATATTAATGGTACTGTACTGAGTGTAGATGGTGGTTTAGTGGTTTAACTTTAGGACTTTAATCCGGGAAAAGGCACAACGAGCGTAAGATTGCTTGTTGTGCCTTTTTCTGACAAGTAAAAGAAAATACTATTAATCTAGTTTGACTGTCATTTTCCCGCTTAATTAACGACTAAAGCTTTTGATTTAACAAGATATTGTTGATCTCATGGACAAAAAAATTACTGTTTCAATATCCGATGTAAGTTACTTGACAGTAAGTTTCATAAATAGTACCATTTACTACGTGTTAATAATACTAAACCATTTCTATCACTATAGTAACTTTTAGCATACTGTTAATAATCACTTATTGACTGTTATGAAAAAGGGATTCTATAGAAAATAGGAATCTACTATATCGAACTAAATACCATAAAGGTAGACTATTTAAAAGCCCAATTGGGCCGTTAAAAGTAAACCGGCAATCTTCAAAGTGTAATGGTTATAACATGACCATTATCTTTAGAGTTGCCGGTTTTTTTGTTTTTAAAATAAGGCTTTGTTAAATGATCATGTTGATATTTTTTAACTATGTTGTTTAATGCGGAAGCGAGCGACTGGAGTGGAAAGCAGCAACCCAATTTAGCAGAGCTAAAAATAAAAAGATTTCTAGTAATAAAATCTATGGGGGAGAGAGATAGAATGTCCCATTTTCTTGAGTTCATTTCATTACCAAGTGTATTTTTTATTGTTCTTGCCGTATCTATGGTGGGCGCCATTTTGCTGCTATGGGAAAAGGTTCCTTTACATTTTGTTCGTTTTCACATTGGCTTAATTGCCTTGACTCCCATCGTCGCTTTGTGGGGGCTTCTTTCAAGCCATGAAACTGTGATGGTGGGTCCTTGGCGTTTTGACTCCCTCTCGTGGCTCCTGGCCTTTTTTGTCTTAACCATAGGATTGATCGTGCAGCGCTATTCTATTCGTTATTTATTTGGGGATCGTTATTACCGAAAATATTTTACTTTGCTGACACTCACTACGTTTGCGGACACGCTTGCCTGGCTCAGTAACGATCTTCGCCTTCTGTTGGTCTGCTGGGGAGTGACCCTTTTAGGACTTACATTGCTTATCCGGTTAAATAAGGAATGGCAAGTGGCTAGAAACGCAGCCGACTATGCGGGCCGGTTATTTTCACTCAGCTGGCTGATTCTGCTGCTGGCTGTAACTTGGATTACCCAACAAACAGGACACTGGCAGCTGTCACACATACTTGATAATCTTACACAACTAGCTTCGTGGGAGAGAACCGCTTTCAGCGTCCTGTTAATAGTGGCGATGATGATTCCGGCAGCACAGTTTCCGTTTCAACGTTGGCTGCTGGACTCGGTAGTGGCGCCAACGCCTGTTTCAGCTGTTATGCATGCCGGTATTGTCAATGCCGGCGGCCTGATGTTTACTCGCTTCGCACCGCTTTTTAACGGATATTCAGCACAGATGATTCTGCTCGTTTTGTCTGGCTTTTCCATTTTGCTTGGGACAGGTATCATGCTCGTGCATGTCGACTATAAACGGCAGTTGGTAGGGTCCACCATTGCGCAAATGGGATTCATGCTTATTCAGTGTGCATTAGGCGCCTATCTAGCCGCCATTCTTCATGCAATCTTACATGGACTGTTCAAAGCAAGCCTATTCCTGCAAGCAGGGTCGGCCGTCCAGCATAGGGAGACTCATTCTTTCAAGGACCGTCCATTCCCTTATTTTTGGGTAATTGTAGGAGTGATTCTAGGTCTCCTGACCGCTTTTGGCTATTGGCTGGCAACGGGTGGCGATGGTTATCAAATCATCAGTACGCTCATTTTAGGATGGTCCGTGATTTTTGCTTGGACCGGACTCGTTGCTTTTGGACACGGTAGGACTGGTCGAATGGCCGGATTTATTTTTCTTGCAGGAGCGGTATTGATGTTCAAATTCATTCATGCGGCCTTAGACAGCCTGTTACATGAATCGATTTTCTCTGGCACGCAGCCGCCTGCACCTGCCATCATCTGGGTTCTGTTGATCTTGTTGGGTGGCAGTGCCTTCGGGTTATGGCTATCACACAAACAATCATCAACGGCATTTACGGTCATTTATCTTTGGCTTGTCCATTTGGGTGAGCCGCACAAAACTTTAGTGGAAAGTCATCCAAAATATTTGGCAAAATCCTTGTCTTATAGGGGGGCATACAGATGGCACCGACATTAGCCAGAACATTAAGTTGGGAAAAGGTACCTGAAGATTTTAGTCTTGATATTCATGATTTAATAAAATCAGCTAGCGAGGTCATCGCACCGCTTGGCCCGATTAGCCAGTTTGCGGCACGCAGCCCTTGGGCCGGTTTGGAACGGCAATCCTTTGAACAGACAGTACGCCGTTTCAAGGATATGTCTGATATCGAGCTATTTCCCCAAAATTCTGTTATGCATTCAGCATGGAATCAAGGCGAAATTGAAGTGGAATTTTTAGAAGAAGGGCTGCAGCAATGGCTTAAGCAGCAGTCTTTCGAACTCCCGCGTACAGCAGTGGAGCAGTTTTGCCGCGCGGCACTTATGCAGGAGCCGCCATCTTCTGATTTATCGTCACTTCCCGAAGTGAAACGATTGGTCAAAAAAATGAAGTTCCATTTAAAGGCAAGACATTCCGTGAAACCCCTTAGCCAGCGTTTCGAACAGATAGGCGGCGACTGGGTGTCAAAGGATCTCAATCGCCATATGATTAAGTGGTGTAAATTGTTCCTGGATGAATCCCAGGCTGTTTGGTCCATGCCAAATCGCGAAGTTGGTTTCTATCAGTCATGGAGAAAAATGGCTTCCTTGGACCCAGCACTATCACAAGAGATACGTAAACAGATAAAGAATTTGCCTAATGAAGCAGACATTGCCTTAGAGGAATCATTATTCCAATTAGGAATTTCCCATTCAGAGACACAAGAATATCTTGAAGCCCATTTGCTTGCCTTGCCGGGATGGGCGGGAATGATGCTATGGCGCTCGCAGCAGCAAATCAAGGAAAGCTCATTAGTCACTGAGTACTTGGCAGTTAGAATTTCCATGGAGTTGGTATTGTTAAAGCCTTATCTCCCTTTGCCTTATCAAGGAAGGGAAGAGGACGTGCCCCTGGAATCGTTCATTGCTGCCTGGCTCCATTGGGGGAATCTACCGATTAATGCATGGTATCAAATGCCTGCAGCGGAACAAAAAGCACGTTTGAACCTGGCTTCGCAGTTTGATCAGATGACTCGCAACAGACTTTGGCTGGAAGCATGGGAAAAAACATATGAAAAACAATTAATGGAACAAATCGTCTTGAAGCAGCAGTTGGTTTCTGGAGAAAAGGCACCATCCTTGGCCCAATTTGTTTTTTGCATCGATGTGCGGTCAGAGCCTTTCCGCCGCAAATTGGAACAAACAGCTGGTTTTGAAACGTTTGGGGCAGCCGGATTTTTCGGCTTGCCGATTGAAACCTGCAAGCTCGATCACAATCATACACATCCTTCCCTGCCGGTCATGTCCAAACCGCAATTCAAGGTAAATGAATACTTGTCCGGTTCTCAAAACCAGACATTTCACGAGCGGCAGCAGGCAGTCCATTCACTTGGCGGTACATTCAAAACAATGAAACATAACCTGCTTGCCAGCATGTTGCTGCCTGAGGTAAGCGGCCCGTGGCTTAGTATGCAAACGTTGGCCCGCACTTTTGTACCAAGGAGTGCAGGACGCACTTTCAGGAAATTGCTGGATACATGGCTTAAGCAACCTGATGTGGAACTAACGCTTGACCGTACGGAGGACTCTAAAACGGAGCTGCCGGTCGGTTTTACAGAGGAAGAGAAAGTGCATTTTGCCGAACAGGGTTTAAAAATGATGGGGCTCACAGATTATTTTGCTCCATTCGTGGTGATTTGCGGACATGGAAGTCACAGCAACAATAATCCCTATGCGGCTTCGCTCGATTGCGGGGCATGCGGCGGGGCCTCAAGTGCTTTTAATGCGCGGGTGCTGGCTGAATTGTGCAACCTTCCCCATGTACGGCAAGCCCTCGAGGCAAGGGGAATTTATATTCCGGAAGATACCGTATTTGCGGCGGCAGAGCATATTACGACACTAGATGAATTGCATTGGGTATATCTGCCAAAGCTGTCGGATCCAGCAAAAGAAGCATACAACCGCGTTCAAGAGGTTTTGCCAAAGGTGAGTGAGGAGGCTAATGCGGTGCGGCTTTCGAAAATGCCGACTCTCAAAGTCAATCTCAAAAACCCGAAAGCGGAAGCCCAGCGACTCTCCGAGGATTGGAGTGAAATCCGTCCGGAATGGGGATTAGCAGGCAATGCGGCGTTTGTCATCGGGGAACGAAGCTTGACCGAGGAATGCGACCTGGAGGGAAGAGTTTTCCTTCATAACTATAACTGGAAAAAGGATAAAAACGGTTCTTTGCTTGCCGGTATCATTGCGGGACCGGCTACGGTTTGTCAATGGATCAACCTGCAATATTACGCATCAACCGTTGCTCCTCATTATTATGGAAGCGGAAATAAAGCAACCCAGACCGTGACAGCGGGAGTGGGTGTGATGCAGGGGAACGCCAGTGATTTATTATCTGGACTAGCATGGCAGTCGGTGATGCAATCAGATGAAACGATATATCATGCACCAATCAGGCTGCTGGTGGTCATCCAAGCACCAGCGGAATATGTGGAACGGTTGTTGAAACAGGACCTGGTCTTTCAACAAAAAGTTCAAAACGGTTGGCTACGGCTTGCGTCCATTGATCCGGAAGGGAACTGGAAAAGCTGGTCGTAATGCCGCTCTAAGGAAAAAATATTTTTATTGTCGGTACGATTTTTGGTTATAAAGTAATATAGCCATTCTATAGTCGAGAAGGGATCAAGTCATATGGAGAAGTCAAAAGGCAGTCTTGAAGCTGAAATTAGTAAAGCATTAACTCAATGGGAGAAAAATTATCTGGGCCGCGGTTCTATTTCTGTTAAGACCGATATTTTACGGGATATGGTGATTGTGACATTGAATCGAATCTTGACCCCTGCTGAATATGCGTTATGCAGGGAAAAAGATGGAATGTTATCGATAAAAAAGACACGAAACAGCCTGGTAGAAACAGGTCTAGAAGAATTAAAGGATATTATATTTTCAATTACAGCTCAGGAAGTCATCAGTTTTCATACCGATATCAGCACCCAGACCGGGGAAAGAGTCATGGTCTTTAAACTTTCAGGAGATTTGGAGAAAAAACTATCATAAAAAATGGGGGTTTCCCATTTTGAAAGTAAAGTCCAATTGAAAAGAATTAGAAGTTAAATTCAATTCAAAAATGGAGTGAACGTAATGAATATAGATGAAAACAAAAAAGTGCTGCTTGTGATAGGAATGGAGCAAAGCCCGGAAAGAATCATGAAAGAGATGAGTCCTCTCCACCCGAAGCATATCTTAGTCATGCAAACTTATGGACCAGTTATTGAACCCTTCGGTGAAATCATGCGGGATATCATCCTCGGGGTTTATTGGGAAAATGTCGAAGAAATAGTCGTTGCTGTTCCAAATGCCGATCGAAAGAACACAAGAGAGGCTCTAAAGAAAATATATGCTAATAAAGAATTACATGAGAAGATCCAAACATTGGATTATCTGTTTAAAAATTGCACGCCAGAATACCAAAATGGCAGCCTAAGGGAATGGCTGGAGGGTTACGAAGCCTCGGCTAACAGGAGGCAAAATCGTGCAGAAGTCATTCGAAACCATCCGTTGATGCCTTCCCATGTAGTGGTTACAGAAATTGTGCTGGAGGACGAAGTTCAATCAAAAACTGAAAATCTAGTGCAGGTATAGTTTTGAGCATGTAAAAAAGAAGGCTGAAAATTAGACAAAAGAGTGCCCGGTACCAACCATCTGTCGGATGATACCGGGCATTTTTTTTCCATTATTTCGCGGTAGCACCGCCATCAATCGCAATTTCAGCACCTGTAATATAACTTGCATCATCAGAAGCTAAAAATAGGACTAACTTTGCCACTTCTTCAGGTTGTGCGACACGGCCTAGTGGTATCCCTTGCAATGCTGCTTTGGTTAAATCCTGGTCTTCTGTCACAACCGATACCATTGGTGTATCAATAAAACCAGGGTGAACAGAATTTACCCGAATACGATCCGGACCTAATTCAACCGCAGCATCCTTGGTTAATAAACGAATGGCACCTTTTGATGCAGTATAATGAATACCGGCAGCACCGCCGACAAGACCTGCCATGGAAGAAATGTTCACAATGGAGCCACCGCCATTTTTTCGTAATTCCGGAATCACGGATTTAATTCCTAAGAATTGGCTTGTCGCATTTACGGTCATAAATTTATTCCACCCGGCTAAATCCACATCATCTATTAAAGCAAAGCCAGCGGCGCCGCCAATGCCTGCGTTATTGACAAGAACGTCCAGTTTGCCATATGTAGAGACCGCTTTATTCACTACTTCTTGCCATTGTTCTTGATTCGTCACATCGTGTTGAACCGCAATAGCCTCTCCGCCGTTTTCCTGAATGTCCTTCACCACTTTTTCCAATAACTCGATTTGGATGTCTGTTGCTACTACTTTTGCGCCCTCCGTTGCAAATAAACGAGCTTCAGAAGCTCCCTGACCGCTTGCCGCACCTGTAATAATAGCTACTTTACCTGATAAACGACCCATGAAAATTCCCCCTTTTTAAAATTTTTAATATTTGATACCGCTTTCATTCTAGCAAAAAAGGAAAAATTAGTCATCTATTATTTTTCTTTTGAACTGTAATTCAAACACAACCATTAAGGGCCGCTTTTCTCCCATTTCGTATAAACCAGATTAGTAAATTCTTAAAATTAGTAAAGCCAACAGAATGAAACCCAATCAAAAAAAGAGAAATGGCCCAATTTCCATTTGGCACAAAAATTGCAAAGATACTTTTATAAAATGACACAGGAGTGATTGCAAATGATCGAAGCTTTCAGTTTAAAAAATAAAACAGCCATTGTTACAGGTGGAAATAGGGGATTGGGCAGGTCAATTGCCATAGCGTTGGCCGAGGCTGGTGCTGATTTGGTGATAGTGGGAAGAGACGAAAAAAGAAATGAGGAGGTTGTCCGGGAAATAAAAAACTTAGGAAGGAAAGCCATGGATTTTAGTGTGGATCTGTCCAAGGTAAACTCAATCGAACAATTTGTCAAACATGTCCAAGAATCATTTGGAAGAATTGATATTCTTGTCAACAATGCCGGGGTATCCACTACCAACTTTGCCTTTGACGTGACAGAAGAAGAATGGGACAAGGTGATGAATGTAAATGTGAAATCCTTATTCTTCTGCTCCCAAGCTGTGGGTAAAATCATGAAACAACAGGGCGGCGGAAAAATTATTAATGTTTCCTCTGTAGTCGGAGCAGTAGGGGACGTTGGGATCAGTCCCTATACTGCGAGTAAAGCTGCTGTTGTGAATTTGACCAAATCTTTGGCGCTGGAGTGGGCCAGATATGGGATCCATGTAAACGCCATTGGACCTGCCTATATCGAGACTGAAATGAATCAAGAAGAGCTGAGCAATGAAAAAGTACGAAATAAGATCATTAGCAAAACACCTTTAAAAAGATTAGGGCTTCCAGAAGAGATTACAGGAGCGATCCTGCTGCTCGCTTCAGACGCCGGTAGTTTTATCACGGGCCAAACCATTTTCGTCGATGGAGGCTGGTTAGCGCAATAGAGGGGAATTTTTTTCAATAGTGAGAAAATCAGCTGGGAAAATTCCTAAAAAAGAAAAGGGAAAGATTACTTTCTACCTCAAAAACCCCATTCATTCAACCATGTTGACCTTGGCACGAAAGTTGCAGAATGTATAACGAAGTGCTTAGTCAGTTTCCTCTAAATGAAAACGCTTACTAAAAAGGGGGTGGTCAAATTACCATAGAATCCCAACAGAAGACTGAGTGGTTATTATTTTAATTGAAGGGGTGTTTTTTTAATGGGAACAATGAAAGCAGCTGTTTATTATGGTCCAAGGGATATTCGGGTGGAAAACGTCGATATACCCGAAGTCGGGCCAAATGATATTTTGCTCAAGGTCAATGCTTGCGGGATTTGCGGTTCAGATGTCCACAGTTATGGTTCGGGATTATATATTGAAAAAGGTCAAATCATGGGGCACGAATTTTCAGGTGAAGTCGTAAAGGTTGGTGACATGGTAAAAGAGATCGAAGTGGGAGAAAGGGGAACAGGATTTCATTCAGGGGTATGCGGCACCTGTTTTTGGTGTAAAAGAGGCGAATTTATGCTGTGTCCCAATGTATTTAAGGCGTCTACCGGCTACGGACTCCAGGGAGCATTTGCCGAGTATGTGGTGATTCAAAATGCCATAAACGGTATCAGTTTTCACAAAATTCCGGACCATCTTGATTCTTTTACGGCGGCGACCATTGAGCCGGTTTCAGTGGCTGTGTACACAGTGGACCAATGTCAGCCCCAGAAAGGGGATAAGGTAGTTGTTCTCGGTGCAGGGCTCATTGGCAACGCGTGCATGCAAGTTTTTAAATCCTATGAAGTGGGCCAGGTGGCTGTCAGTGAAGTATCGGAAATCAGATTGGAAATGGCCAAATCATCAGGAGCCGATGTCGTCATTAATGCCGCTCGAGAAAATGTTTTAAATAGAATAAAAGAATTTTATGGGGTTGGTCCCTACCATTTTAACGAGGGGGCAATGACGGATATTGTGGTGGAAGCATCCGGTGCGCCTTCGGCGGTGGAAGATAGCTTTGAGCTGGTCCGAAGCGGCGGTGTCATTGCATTTGTCGGTCTTCCTGAAAAGAAAGCACAGCTCGACACGACCAAAATCGTCCATAAGGCACCGAAAATTCTCGGAGTTTTGGGTGGTGACTTCCATCGGTCCATCGAGTTATTAACGAGTCAAAAAGTGCAAACCAAACATTTAATCACCCATGTGTTCCCAATCGATCACGCAAAAGAAGCTTTTGAAACCCAGATGAGGCCGCATGAATCCGTTAAAGTCATGATTGAATTTTAAATTGGTTTAAGCATCCATTTTACGCACCATCCTTAACCGGGTGATGTGCATGGGTTCCATTGCCTATGGAAGAAACTACATGAAGGAGTTTTGTGATGAATGTATTAATCCTAGGGGGAAGTAAAGGAATCGGAAGAGCTACCGCCTTGCAATTTAGCTCAGAAGGAAATCAGATATTTGTGAATTACGCCCATGATGATGAGGCGGCATTAGCTATAGCTTCGGAAATTACGGATAGAGGAGCGGAAGCGCACCTCATCAAGGCGGATGTCGGCGACCCGTTGGCGATTAAAGAGATGCTCTCACAAATCAAACGCAAGACGAATAGAGTGGACTTGATTGTCCATTGTGCTGTGGCCATTATCCCAGGAGAGGGGTTATCCCTTCCCTGGGAACAGTGGCACCGGGCGATTGCGGTTAGCAATCTTTCACTGATTGAAACCGTTCGCGAAGCCATTGACTTGCTGCATTATGGATCATCCATTATTGCCCTTTCTAGTCGTGGTTCCGACCATGTGGGACCTCACTATGCCGCGATGGGGTCAACTAAGGCCTTTACCGAAGCCATCGTTCGTTATCTTGTCCTTGAACTGGCTCCAAAGGGGATCCGGATTAATGTGATATCTCCGGGTACATTAGGTACCGAGGCACTAAGTCAACTTTTCTCGGAAAAAGAAAAACTGGATGAGTACCTGGAATATGAGAGCAGCATCAACCCTAGTGGGCGTGGGCTTCAATTTGAGGACGTGACTCAAGTCATTGCTTTTTTGGCAAGTCCAGGTGCTCAGATGATCCAAGGCAGAGTCATCCCGATTGATGGGGGACGGGGGTTGCTATAAATAGAATACGTTTTCAAAAAGTTCCGCTTTTCGGTCCTGATTAAGTGAAGCCAGAATTTTATAGGTTCACCCCAAATTTGATGGAGGTGCAAGTGTATGAATCATGTTGCGGCAGTTGGACAGGGTATGACGAAAAAAAGGTTTACTGTTTTAGCCATTGTGTTTGTGATTAACTTTGTCGTTTGGATGGATGAAAGCGTATTTTCCATCTTGACTCCGCTATGGAGCGGATCGCTTAAATTGACTCCGGAACAAATCGGATCGGCATCTGCGGCATACCTATTAGGCTATTTTCCTGTTTTATTTATTGCTGGCATATTGTCAGACAGGATTGGCGCTAAAAAGATGCTGTTCCTTTGTCTAGCCGGGGTATCGGTGTTGAGTGCATCGATGGCATTCGTCGACTCCTATACAACGTTGTACATTCGAAACCTAGTTTTTGGTATATTTTTCGGCTTTTTATGGGCACCATGCAATAAAATGATGGCCATGTGGCTGCCGGGCAGGGAAAGAGCGAAGTACGCTGCCATTTGGATGAGTTTTACGACACTTTCCGGGTCAATTGGAGCTCTTGTCGGACTGCCTCTTGCTCAGGCTATCGGCTGGGAAAAGGTGTTCATTATTGTTTCCGTATTAGCTGTTCCTTTGATTTTCTTCCTTCTTTTTAAAACGACTGACCGTCCTGAAGATTTCAAAGGCATCTCGAAAGAAGAGTTAGCTTATATTTATTCAGACCTGCCTTCCGCTGAACAACAAGAAGCTGAAAAATTCCAATGGTCCCATTTAAGAGATTTGTTTAAACAGCGAACTATTTGGACAATGGCCATTGCCACCGGTTTAGGAACAACACCGACTTGGCTGGTTGGTACTTGGGGTTCATATACGCTATTAAATGAGTTTAAAGTAACGCCGGCTACCGCTTCGCTGATGCTATTCTTTGTATCATTTATCCCATTTACATTGGGCTTTGTCAACGGACCGATTATCAATAAATTTTTCGGCGGAAAATGCCGCCCGGCTTTGGCCTTTGGCCCATTAGTAAGTGGTTTGGCCTTTTTAGCCGCAGCCTTGTTCAATCCAAATTATATCGTATGGGTCATCCTGATTTCCGGGTTCGGGTTTTTCTGTAATCCATTTTTTTGGGGAACGGTCAATGCCTATTGGGCGGGGATAGCAAAACCGCAATATTCAGGTACGCTTAATGGTTTATCCGCGGCTTTACAGGTAGCAGTCGGCTATATCCTTGTGAATATGAGCGGTAAATGGATTGACACCACGGTTCAGGGACCTGATACCACGGATAAGGTCTGGATTATTGGTGGATGCGTCTTTTTAGCCACCATTGTATTGGTTTATTTATCGAAGGAAATAAGTTTGAATGCCTCAACTAATAAAGGCGCTTCAAATCATGTTTCTAACCAGGAAGAGAAGCCTGCACCTACGATAATCTAAACATAATAAAAATACAATCTATTAATAGGAATCCTTATACACTCATTGTCAGGCAACTTCTTTAAAGAGTGACCCTGGGTGGAGTGGGGTCACTTTTTCTATTGCCAATTCTTATTATACTTTTCCTAAATGCTAGTGGGTGTAAAGAACCAATTATATTGTCAGTAAAAGGAATTTTTGTTTTTCTCAAGAATAATAAATTTAGAGTCAAAATTCCCAGAAATGAGAAAAATATCATACCCAATTTGCAGTAAATGCGATAGATAAGTGATTTTATTTTTTGGCACGAAACTTGCATCTATTTAATATAGAAAATGTATTAAACATTTTTTAAAGCGTTTACATGAAATGCTCGTTAGGGGAGGGATCTTCTCATGGAATCGTTCATCATACACCGTTTTCCTTTAGGAAAGCTGCAAACAAACAGTTATGTCATATCAGATCAGGAAGATACCTTCTGCATTGTTATCGATCCGGGTGAAAATCCCCATGAAATGATGGAATTTATCGGTACCAAGAAAATTGAATATATTCTTTTAACACACAGCCATTATGACCATATCGCCGGTTTAAACATACTGAAGGAATTTACAGATGCTTCTGTCGTTGTCCATGGCTCGGAAGCAGATTGGCTGATGAATCCAAATTTAAACCAATCCAATAAGACAAATTCACCAATTGTCTGTAAGTGGCCCGACATTTTACTTCATGGCGGTGAGACTATCCGTTGTCCATCTTTTTCTATTAAAGCTATCCATACACCTGGTCACACTCCAGGAAGTGTCTGTTATCTCTTTAACGATAAATATTTGTTTACTGGAGATACATTGCTGGCAGGAGCAGCAGGACCATCCAATCTCCCATATGGCAATCGTGAACTGCTGAAAACATCTATTGCCAAAAAGCTGTTTTGCCTGGCAAATGATATTGTCATTTATCCAGGGCATGGAGGCAAGTCAACGATTGGATTTGAGAAAAGTCACCCTGTTCTGCCACATATCAGACACGTTATTTAAAAACAAGAACTTGAAAGGGGGTGTTTCCACAGTTCGGTGCGTCTTAAATTAAAGCATTCTTAAATAAGATTTTTATTAATTGTATGAAGGAGTGAATAGAAGTGGCTGAAATCTATCAAAAAGACATTGATTTACAGAATTATAGCAAGGAAGAGTTAATTGGGTACTTTCGTGAAATGGTGAAAATCAGGAAATTTGATGAAAATTTGATCCGGTTAATGATGGAAGGAAAGGTTTCCGGTTTCTACCATTCTGGAATCGGCTCTGAAAGCGTTTCTGTCGGTGCGATTACCAATACTCTTCGGGATGAAGATTATATTTATTATAATCATCGCGGCTGTAATCAAAAGATTGCGAAAGGCGTGCCGCTTTCCAAAATTTATGGCGACTTTTTGGGAACTGTGGAAGGAACAACCCGGGGACTGGGTGCGGGGATTGTACATAGTGCCGACCCATCACGTGGGGTATTGGGACAATGCGGAACAATCGGCTCCCAATTTAATATTGCCGTTGGATCAGCGTATTCTGCCAAAATCCAAAATACCGACCGTGTCACCCTTGTTTTCTTTGGAGATGGAGCGGCGTCCAGGGAACCGCTGCATGGATCTTTAAACTGGGCGGGGCTTTACAAATTGCCAATTGTTTATATTTGTGAAAACAACGGTTATGCCATTTCTTCCACCTTAGAAGAAACTCATTCTGTAAGGGAACATATTGCCGACTGGGCATGGGGCTATGGTATTCCAAACTGTGTGGTTGAAGGAAATGACGTGTTATTGATGCATGAATGTGTGAAGGAAGCGGTGGAAAGGGCTAAACGCGGTGAAGGCCCGACCTTTATCGAGGCCAAAACTTTCCGTCACCGCGGCCATTTTGAAGGGGACACTTATGATTATGTCGATCAAGACGTGTTGAAATATTGGAAAGAACATAAAGACCCAATCAAGAATTTCAAAAAACTATTACTTGAAAACGAGATTTGCACGGAAAATGAGATTTTAAACGTGGAAGAACAGCTTGACCAAGAAATCCTGGAAGCCATTAAAAAAGCGGAAGAAGCACCGCTTCCAAGCCCTGAAAGAATTTATGAAGGATTATTTGCCTAAGGAGGAGGGGTCACTATGAGTACATCTGTAAAAGTAAAAACGATTACCATGCGTGAAGCCATTGTGGAAGCTCTACATGAGGAAATGGAACGGGATGAAACAACGGTTTTGTTCGGTGAAGATGTAGGTAAATTTGGCGGTATCAATGCGATTACCCGAGGGTTATATGAAAAATTCGGAGGCAAACGGGTTTTCGATACCCCGATTGCCGAAACCACCATTGTCGGGGCCGCGCTGGGGATGGCGATTACCGGACTGCGCCCCATTCCTGAATTGCAATTTGGCGATTTTGTTGGTATCGCCTTTGATGAAGTATTTAACAAACTGGGAAAATGGCGTTTTATGCACGGCGGCCAAATGGAGGTTCCCGTTACACTAAGGCTGCCTGTCGGTATCGCGGGTGGAGCCGGCCCGGAGCACTCCCAAAGCCCTCAAGCCTTGTTTATGCATGCGCCGGGAGTAAAAATCGCTATTCCTTCCACCCCGTATGATGCCAAGGGAATGTTGAAAACAGCGATCCGCGACAATAATGCCGTCTTATTCTTTGAACATAAGCTGCTATACGCTGTGAAGGGAGAAGTGCCGGAGGAAGAATATTTAATTCCGTTAGGCAAGGCGGATGTGAAACGGGAAGGCAAAGATGTGACCATCATTGCAACGGCCCTTCAGGTTCAAACCTCATTGGAGGCAGCGGAGAAATTGGCAAAGCTTGGTGTAGAGGCAGAGGTTGTCGACCCTCGTACCCTCGCTCCGCTGGATATGGAAACGATTTTAGAATCTGTCCGCAAAACGGGCCGGGTCCTGATTGTTCATGAAGAACCAAAAACGGGTGGCTGCGGTGCAGAAATTGCTGCACAAATTTCCGAACAAGCCCTGTTTGACCTTCAAGCCCCAATCAAACGGATTGGAAGCCCTGATGTGCCAATCGCGCAAAGCATTTATTTGGAGCAATTCTACCGGCCTAGTGAAGAGCAAATTATCGAAGCAGTGAAAGAATTAATGGAATACTAAAACCAAATAAGAGACGGTGTTCCCTCCCTTTTAAAAGTGTAGGAACACCGTTAAATAATAGTTTCCTATAGTATGCACTTATACATTATTTTCTGACTTATCATAGGAGTGTGAATGAAAACATGATAGAAATTAAAATGCCCCGTCTTGGTGTCACGATGCAAAACGGAACAGTGTCCGAATGGCTAGTGGAAGAAGGAAATTCTGTCGAAAAAGGCGATTTACTATTTGTTTTGGAAACAGAGAAGTCAACACTGGAAATTGAGGCCCAAGAGTCCGGAGTCTTGAAGAAAATCGTAGTACCGGCTGGGAAAGAAGTGCCGGTCAATACGGTTATTGCCGTGGTTGCTGACGAAAACGAGGAAATTGATTTATCCCGCTATCTTCAGGACGAAACAGCAAAGGCTGAAATGGCGGCTGCTGCTGTGAAAGTGGAAATGAAAGCGGAAGCAAGAGAAGCAGCAGGTGCTAGCGGAAGGAATGCCGGAAAAATTTCACCAAGAGCCAGAAAACTCGCCAAGGAACTCGGAGTAGCCATTGAGAATGTCGTGGGAACCGGCAAAGATGGAATCATTACGGAAGATGACATTCGCAACTTTGGAACCGCAAACTCAGATTCCGATAGGGTAAAAGAAAGAATTCCATTAAATAATGTGAAAAAGGCCATGGCCGAGAACATGCTAAACAGTTGGAGAAACATTCCACAATTTACCCAAATGATTTCTGTCAATATGGAAAACGCCCTTCAAGTTAAGAAAGAACTTGGCAATGTTTCCATCAATGACATTTTGATTAAAGCGGTTGGAAATGCTTTAAACAAAAATGAGCTGGTCAATAGCCGCTTTGAGGATCACCAAATTATTGTCTATAAAGAAATCAATATTTCAGTTGCTGTTAACAGCAAAAATGGCTTGGTGGTCCCAGTCGTAAAAAACGTCGAAACCAAGTCGGTATTTGAAATTTCCCAAGAGATTCGCAGCTTGGCCGAGAAGGCTGAAAATAACAGATTAACCGTTGATGATTTTGCAAACGGTACGATTACGGTCTCTAACCTAGGCAGCCTCGGAATTGAAAATGGCACGCCCATCATTAATCCGCCGCAATCCTCGTTGGTCTTTGCCGGAGCCATCAAAAAGACTCCTGTTGTCAATGAAGCAGGCGACATCGTCGTTGCCCCGATTATGACCCTTTCGATTAGCTATGATCATCGGTTTATAGATGGTGTTACCGGAGCCCAATTTACGAATGATGTGAAAAATGCACTGGAAAGGCTAGAAGTCTCAGATTTGTTGTCCTAATAAATGGCGGGAGGAATCGTTTATGAGATTAAGAGATAAGGTTGCCATTATCACCGGAGCAGGAAGCGGCCAAGGCAGGGCGGCTGCTAAAATATTTGCCAGAGAAGGAGCAGCTGTCGTCATTGCCGAATGGAACGAAGAGAATGGAAGACAAGTGGAAAAGGAAATATTGGATGACGGTAAGCAAGCCCTATTCATCAAAACCGATGTATCCAATGAAGAAAATATTGTCGCACTTGTAGAGGAAGTGATGAATCGCTTTGGGAAAATCGATGTGGTTTTCAACAATGCCGGCATCGGGTATTCAGCCCATTCCAAGTATAAAATGGCTTCCTTGATTGAAACCCCGCAAACGGATTGGAACTCCATTCTGGGGATCAATTTAAACGGTACTTATTTGTTGTCCAAACATGTTTTGCCGATCATGATCCAGCAAAATGGCGGAAGCATCATCAATAACGCCTCCCTAAATGGAATTGCCGGTGTAACGGGAGCGGATGCCTACACCGCGGCCAAAGGGGGAGTTGTCGCTTTAACCAGGGTAATGGCGGTTGATTACGGAAAATACAATATCCGCGTCAATTGCATCTGTCCTGGAGCGATTGACACGCCTATGATTGCGGAAGTTTTAAGTGTCCCTGAATTTGCCGAAAAATTCGCGGAAGGATGCCCGCTAAGGAGAGTAGGGAAACCGGAGGAAATTGCTAATGCAGCCCTCTTCCTTGCCTCGGATGAATCGAGCTACGTAACCGGGCTCATTATGCCTGTTGATGGCGGAGTTTATGCACTGTAATATCCAACCAAAAACTGTTATGTAATTTTAAAATCATTCCGGGGGGATTTTTTTCGGGGACTGTCGAATGGTAGTAAGTGGAAATCATTGATCGGGATGTGAGGGGAATTGGATCATTTTTACACATTGAATGACAGTTTTCGAAACATTAAAGCGTCCCAGGCTGAAAAAACATTAAAAAATATGTGGACGAATTACTTCATAAGGAAGAAAGAGATTGGAGGAATTCGTCCTGTTATTTTAAGCTCGTGGAAGCGGTCACAAAAATACCATGCGAATCCGATTGCAAACCAAGCTGCGGTTTGCGACCTGACGACATTAAAGAAAATTCAACAGGAAAACAAGAATATTTTGACGCTGATTCGTCCGTTTATGGATGATTTATTTGACATGGTGAAAGGGACTGACTGTTTAATCGCTTTTGCAAATAAGGATGGAATTGTCCTTGATTTATGTGGCGACAGTGAAATCGCCATGAATGCAGCTTCCATCAACTTCACAGTTGGGGCTGACATGAGTGAAGAGTCCATCGGGACAAACGCAATTGGGACAGCTTTGGCCACAGGAAAAGCGATCCAAATCATTGGCGCTGAACATTACTGTACCATTTGGCATAGTTCCCATTGTTCAAGCGCTCCGATTATCGACCCCTTTACGAACGAAATGATTGGGGTCATTACGTTAATAGGATACGTCCGAACAGCTAATCCCCATTCTCTAGGACTCGTGAAAACGGCGGCAGACACCATTGCGAAATTGATTGAGCAGCAAGGAATCATCAAAGAAAAATATATAATGAACAACTACTTCAGTGCGGCACTTGATTCCATTTCAGACGGTATTCTCATTGTCAATCGCTTTGGGGAAATTATTCAGGCCAATAAGATGGCGACGCACCTATTAAAAATACCGTTATTGGACGTTGGAAAATACAGGCTTAGCGACATCGATCATTTACAGCCTTTATCCAGATACCTATCAGAAACCATCGAAGGCACTGAAGTAATTTTTCAGGATGAAATTTGCATGCCCCATGATCAAAAGCATAAGCTGATTTTTACCATCCGGAGAATTGATGATGGGGAAGAACATATTGGCAGCATTATCATTTTGAAAAAGAAGGTAGACAAGGAAATCAATAAACTGAAGGCCAAATACACTTTCTTATCACTCATTGGTGAGGCCCCTCTGTTTAAACAGGCGGTTAAACTGGCCGAAAAAGCGTCCAGTACCGATAAAAGTATCCTAATTACTGGAGAAAGCGGAACGGGAAAGGAACTTTTTGCTCAGGCCATCCATAATGAAAGCGTCAGACGGAACGAACCATTTCTCGCCCTTAATTGTGCTGCCATTCCAAAAGACCTCATTGCAAGCGAATTGTTTGGTTATGCGGAGGGTGCTTTCACAAATGCCGCAAGGGGAGGAAGAAAGGGGAAATTTGAAGCTGCGAATGGGGGTACGATTTTTCTTGATGAAATAGGGGATATGCCGCTGGAACTGCAAGCTCATTTGTTAAGGGTTTTGGAGGAAAAAGAAGTAACCCCAGTTGGGTCCCATCTATCAAAGCCTATTGATGTCCGGATTATTGCCGCAACCAATCAGGATTTGTTTCAATTAGTGAAGGAAAATAAGTTCCGCCTTGATTTGTTTTATCGGTTAAACGTTATTTCGATTCAAATACCGCCATTGAAAAAGCGGAAACAAGATATGGAATTGTTTATTCGGCATTTTCTTCCTTCCAAAAAGGTAAGCAACAGTGTTCTTAAATGCTTTTTAGAATACGATTGGCCCGGAAATCTGCGGGAATTCAAAAATGTGATGGAGCAAATCGAGATTTTTTGCGAAGACTCGGAGGTTACCGAGGAGCATATTCCGGCTTATATGCGCAATGCCGTACAAATGGAAAGTGATGAAATGAATTTATATCAATCTTTGGCAAGTGAAACCAGAAAAGACACTTTAATTTTTACATTAAAGAATAGTGGAAGCGTGTCTCAAGCAGCCAAAAAGCTAGGAATATCGGCCAGCACCTTATACCGGTGGGCCAGTGAATATCAATTAAATGTGAAGGACTATATCAGGTCGAGTTGACTATGTTTGTTCAAACGAAAGGGGCTGATCAAAAGTGGAGTTCCATTATGATGTCATCATCCTCGGTGGAGGCACAGGGGGATATGTTGCAGCCATCCGCGCTTCTCAGTTGGGGTTGCGAGTGGCCATCATAGAGAAAGAAAAACTTGGCGGCACTTGTCTTCACCGCGGCTGCATCCCTAGTAAATCATTGTTAAGAAGTGCTGAAATTTACGCCCAAACCAAAGACTTGGAGGAATATGGGATTTTGGCCGATCATATAAGTTTTGATTTTCAAAAGATCCAGGAACGGAAGAAATTAATTGTTGAACAACTATATCGTGGAGTTCAATATTTAATGCAAAAAGGGAAAATTGACGTTTTACAGGGAATAGGGAAAATCGTTCATTCTAACCCACAAACTGACACGGCCATTGTGATGAATGTTTATTCAAATAATGGCGAGGTCAGGGAAGTTACGGCGAAACATGTCATAATCGCGACAGGCGCAAGCCCGAGAAGTTTGCCGGGCCTGGAAGCGGACGGCGAGGGGATTCTTTATTCTGATCATGCGCTGGAACTAGAGACGCTTCCGTCATCCGTCGTGATTGTCGGCGGCGGAGTGATTGGGATTGAATGGGCCTCCTTGTTCGCGGATTTTGGTGTTCATGTGACTGTCGTAGAAGCAATGGATCGAATTTTGCCTTTAGAAGATAAGGAGATTTCGAAAGAAGCACAACGATTATTGCGGAAAAAGGGCATCAAATTTTTCACCAATGCGAAATTGCAGCCTGATCCCGTCGTCGATGGCAACCTAGTCGAGATGGTGATAGAGTTTAATGGAAATCAAAAGCTTTTGTCAGCGGAAAAGGTTCTCCTTTCCATTGGACGGAAAGCAAATACGGATCAAATTGGATTAGAAAATACAGTGATTACAATAAAAAATGGATTCATCGAAACCAATGATTTCTATCAAACCTCCGACCCCCGCATCTATGCAATTGGAGATGTAATTGGCGGTTTGCAGCTGGCACATGTTGCTTCTCATGAAGGGATTTTGGCAGTGGAACATTTGACAGGCAAAGAGCCACACCCACTGGATTACAGTTCTGTGCCCAAATGTATTTATAGCCACCCGCAAATTTCCAGTGTCGGGCTAACCGAGGACGAAGCCTTAGCGAAGGGGTTTTCTATTAAAGTAGGAAAATTTCCTTTTAAGGCTATTGGCAAAGCACTTGTGCAGGGTGATACCGATGGATTTGCCAAGGTTCTATTTGATAGGGACTCGAATCGATTATTAGGCGTACATATGGTTGGTCCCAATGTAACGGAGTTAATTTCGGAAGCCGGGCTGGCGAAATTTTTACAAGCCACCCAACTGGAATTAGCTTATACTATCCATCCTCATCCCACTTTAAGTGAAGTTTTTGGAGAAACCGTGCTAGCCTCAGAAGGTGTTCCAATCCATATATAGTCTATGATTCTCGAAGTGAAATGCGAGTATGTGGAAAGAATAGAGGAGGAAATGTTTATGATGACACCGGAACAATATATTGAAAGTCTACGAAAACAGAAGAAGGAAGTTTATTTTATGGGTGAGCGCGTCGAAAATGTCGTGGATCATCCGGCCATGCGGCCCCATATCAACGCCGCATCTGTTACGTATCGGTTAGGAACAGACGAAAACTATCAGGAACTTGGATCTGCAGTTTCACATCTGACAGGAAACAAGATTAATCGTTGGACACATATTCCGCAAAATCAAGAGGATCTTGTAAAAAAAGTGATAATGCTTCGCACGGCAGGGCAAATTACAGGGACCTGTTTTCAACGATGTGTCGGAATGGATGGTCTAATAACTCTTTACTCCACCACGTGGGAGATGGACAGGGATCTTGGTACGGACTATCATGAAAGGTTTAAGCGATTTTTAATCGATACCCAAAATAACGACTATATGACAGATGGAGCTATGACAGACCCAAAAGGTGACCGTTCAAAGCGGCCATCAGAACAACATGATCCTGATTTATATGTAAGAGTAGTAGAAGAAAGAAAAGATGGAATTGTGGTTCGTGGGGCCAAAATGCATCAAACAGGTGCCATCAATTCCCATCAAATTTTGGTGATGCCGGGTACCGCCATGTCCCCAAAAGATGAGGATTATGCTATTTCGTTTGCCGTCCCGGCAGATGAAAAAGGTGTGATTTACGTTTTTGGGAGACAAGTCAATGACAGCCGAAAATGGGAAGGGAAAATCGATCAGGGAAATGCAAAATACGGAGTAGTAGGCGGAGAGGCACTGATTATCTTTGAAGATGTTTTTGTTCCATGGGAACGGGTATTTATGTATAAGGAAACACAGTATACAGGAAAGCTGGTGGACCGATTCGCCTCGTACCATAGGCAAAACTATGGTGCTTGCAAAGCCGGAAACCTTGATGTGTTAATTGGGGCAACCGCTTCCCTTTCCGACATGCATGGTATTTCCAAGGCAAGTCATGTGAAAGAAAAATTATCGGAAATGGCGCATTTGGTAGAAACCATGTACAGTGGTGCCCTTGCTTGCTCCTTTAACTGTTCCAAAAATGGATGTGGTACCGCGTTTGTCGATCCAGTCCTTGCCAACACCTCCAAATTAAATACGGCCCGCTATTATCCAGAAGTGACAAAACTGTCCCAAGATATCGCCGGTGGATTCGTGGCCACGATGCCTTCTGAAAAAGAACTTGATAACCCGAGAATTGCTCCTTTTATTCATAAATACTATAGTACTGGGGAAGGAGCCGATCCGATACAAAGAATTAAAATGGGACGTCTTGTGGAAAATATGACCGGTTCCACACCGATTATCGAATGTATGCATGGAGCGGGATCGCCGCAGGCCCAAAAGGTAGTGATTCAACGTTCGATTAATTGGGGAGAAAAAATGAAATTGGCAGAAGAAATTGTCAAAGATACCGAGAAAATTAGTGAAGTTATCCAATAGAAAAGCCCGAAAATGCAGCAACCCTGGGCATTTTACTAAAATATATTAATTTATCATTTTATCAAATACACAAAAAAGAACTCGATACACATCATAAGTAGTTCCGATAACGTGGGGAAACATTAACAATTACAACCAATACACAAAAAAGGGGCTGTCC
>NZ_JBUCKX010000007.1:0-43446 GCF_054950115.1 Neobacillus camarae
GAAAACGCTAACATAAACATGTTGGGAGGGTCCATATGAAAAGCTGGAAGGTCACTGAACTTGGCGAACCCCGTGATGTTTTAAAAATCATGCACGTGGAATTGCCCGAGAAACAAAAATCCGAGGTGCTAATAGAGGTCAAAGCAACGGCACTCAATTTTTTTGACATTCTTCTCTGTCAAGGGAAATACCAAGAAAAGCCGCCCCTGCCCTTTACCATTGGTTCGGAAATAGCAGGAGTCGTCGTAAAAGCCGATCAGGGCAGCCGTTTTCAAGAAGGGCAGCGGGTTTTAGCATTGCCCAAGATGCCCAATGGCGGGCTGGCAGAATACATAACAGTACCCGAAAACCAGGTCTATCCCATTCCAGAATCAATGGGGTGGAATGAAGCTGCCGCCATGTTTATCACCTATCATACTTCCTATTATGCTTTATTCCATCGCGCCTATTTGCAGAAAGGCGAAGTGCTGCTCGTTCACGCCGGTGCTGGTGGAGTGGGTTCCACGGCCATTCAGCTTGGAAAAGCGGTGGGCGCCTATGTGATTGCCACAGCCGGTGGACCGGAAAAAACTCAAATTTGTCAGGATCTTGGAGCCGATGTGGTGATTGATTATTTGCAGGAAGATTTTGTGGAGATTGTCAAAAGGGAAACAGGTGGAAAAGGGGCGGACGTGATCTATGACCCGGTAGGCGGGCTTGTTTTTGATCGTTCCCGTAAGTGTATTGCCTTTGATGGCAGACTCCTGGTTATCGGCTTCGCTGGAGGGGATATCCCGATGATTCCAGCCAACCATGTCCTCATTAAAAATTACTCCGTCGTCGGCGTTCATTGGGGCCTTTTCAATCGCTTAACGCCTGAGAAAGTCATCCAAGAACATGAGGAATTGATGAACCTCTACAATGAAGGAAAAATAAAACCATTAATCTATAAAGAATTCGATTTTGAGGACGTGCCCACAGCCTTGGAATTATTGGCCACAAGAAAAACATGGGGAAAACTGATTATCAAACATTAATATAGAGAAATTAAAAGTTATCCAATAATTAAAGGAGGATCTTGCCATGACAGAATTAGTCCATCTTGAAAAGAGTGAAGGGGTGGCGATTGTCACCATTGATAACCCGCCCATGAACGTGTTAAGCAGGCAGGTCGTACAGGAACTTGGCGAAGTTTTTGCTAGCATCGCGGAAGATGATGAAGTCATTGTCGCCGTATTGACAGGGGCGGGCAACCGGGCGTTTATGGCTGGTGCCGATATTAAGGAATTCCCGCAATCGTTGGGCCTGGAAAAAGAAGAGTTGGAGAGAAATAATCTAAAGACGCATGAAGTCTTAAACTTTATTGCCGATCTTCCCAAACCCACCATTGCCATGTTAAATGGACTGGCCTTTGGCGGAGGCTGCGAACTGGCGTTAACCTGTGATATCCGAATTGCCGAAGAGCATGTGAAGGTAGGGCTGCCTGAGGTCAAATTGGGGCTATTCCCAGGAGGCGGCGGAACACAGCGATTACCTAGATTAATAGGACCATCGAAAGCTAAAGAATTAATGTTTTTAGGCGACCCGTTATCGGCAGGAGATGCTTGTAAAATCGGGATGGTCAATCAGGTGGTCGAGAGCGGAAAAGGAATGGAGATGGCGCTTTCCATGGCGAAAAAAATGGCCGGTTATTCTTTGCAGGCCTTAAGCCGAATCAAGGAATCCGTGCACAAAGGAATCGATACCTCCATTGCTGAAGGGTTGGAAAAAGAAGCTGAGCTTTTTGCCGAAGTGTTTGGCACAGAAGATGTAAGAGAAGGGGTCCAAGCCTTTATAGAAAAACGCCCGCCGTCCTTTAAGCATCGCTAATCCTCCGAAAAAAGTAGATGACTATTTAGATAAGAACGGGAGGAATCGGTGAGTGAACGGGAAAACAGTTATCATTACCGGCGGTGGCAGCGGGATTGGCAAGTCGATGGCCCAAAAGTTTGCAAGCTTTGGGGCCAATGTCATGATCACCGGCAGGAATGCCGATCGGCTAAGGCAGGCCAAAAGTGAAATCGAAACCTTTGACGGACAGGTTTTAGATTTTCAAATGGATGTGCGCCTACCGGAAAACGTACAATCGATGGTGGAAGCAGCAAAAGAAAGGTTTGGAAAAATAGATGCACTGGTCAATAATGCTGCGGGGAACTTCATTTGTGCCGCGGAAGATCTTTCGCTTAATGGCTGGAACGCTGTCATCAATATTGATTTGAACGGGACCTGGTATTGTACGCAAGCAGTTGGGAAAGAATGGATTGCCAATAAGCAAAGGGGCAGTATCCTGAATATTGTCGCCACGTTTGCATGGGGAGCAGCGCCGGGGAATGTTCATGCGGCCAGTGCGAAAGCCGGCATTTTAGCCATGACAAGGACCCTTGCCGTGGAATGGGGAAGGAAATATGGAATTCGAGCCAATTGCATTGCGCCAGGAACCATCGAAAATACAGAGGGCGTTGCCAGATTAATAGAATCAGGAGATGGCTACCAGAAGGCCATCAATCAAGTCCCGCTCCAACGTTTCGGCAGGGCTGAAGAGATTGCCAATCTTGCCCACTTTTTGTTGTCCCCCGAGGCAGAGTATATCAATGGGGAATGTGTCACGATGGATGGAGCCTTATGGTTAAATCACTCCGGTCTAAAAGAAGTATAAAATTTGATAACAATTCAACTAAAATGAAAAGCCTTCTAATGTAGGTTTAAATTCATTTTTACTATAAGGGAGTGGTGAACATTGACAACATCTAGTTTACAAATGTCGCGTCAGTTATTAGTAGGTGAATTAATTAGAAGAGTAGCCCATCGAACACCCCATCAAGAAGCCTTTATTTACGGTGATGATAGAGTGACCTATCTGGAGCTGGAAAAAAGGACTTTGCAGCTGGCCGTCTGGCTGCAGCAAAAAGGCCTGCAGCTTGGGGATAAGGTAGGGATTATTTTTAAAAATAATCTGGCTTTTGTTGAGGTGATGTTTGCCACCGCGGCAGCTGGATGTGTCAGTGTTCCCATCAACTTTCGATTGGCCAAGGAGGAATTTGTTTATATCCTAAATCACTCTGATACAAAAGTATTGTTTATCGAAGAAGAGTACCAGGATTTGATTCAATCTATCAGGCAGCAATTGCCGAATGTCGAACAGATTGTCGTCGTCGGGCAAGTGAAAGCTCCGGAAATGATTCCTTATGAACAAATCTATCAAACAACCACCCCCTATCAAACGGTTGACGGCCATGTGGAAGATGATGACGCCTGCATGATTTGCTATACCTCCGGGACCACCGGAAAGCCAAAGGGTGCCGTGTTGACCCATAAAAATTTACTGTTAAGCGCACTGAACAGCGTTATCGATTCCAAAATTGAGCACGGCTCCAAGCAATTATTGAACACCCCCTTATTTCATATCGCCGGTGTCAGCAATCTGTTGATTAGCTGTTTGGTTGGAGGCCTGACGGTGATTCAACGGGAATTTCATCCAGTGGCGATCCTTGAGACTATCCATAAAGAAAAAATTAATGGACTGTTTATGGTCCCAGCGATGTGGAATTTGGTGGTGCATGTTCCCACGATTGAAGACTATGATTTGACGTCGGTGATCAGGTGTTCAACGGGTGCGGCCATTTGTCCATTGGAAGTGAAGAACAAAATGATGAAGTATTTTCCGAATGGCGGAATCTTTGATGCGTTTGGCCAGACGGAGATGAGCCCTACCACCACTTGTCTTTTGCCGCAGGATTCGATTCGCAAAACCAATTCGGTGGGAAAACCTGCGATGAATGTGGAATTGCGGATTGTCGATGAACAGATGAACGATGTGACAGTCGGGGAAATTGGCGAAATCATTTACCGTGGGCCGACCGTGATGAAGGAATATTATAAAAACCCTGAGGCCACGGAAGAAGCTTTCCGGGGCGGCTGGTTCCACAGCGGGGACTTGGTTCGCCAGGATGATGAAGGCTTTATTTACGTGGTGGATCGGAGTAAAGACATGATCATCAGCGGAGGGGAAAACATTTATCCTGCCGAAATCGAGGCAGCACTTCACCGGCATGAAGCCATTTTTGAGACCGCGGTGGTTGGTGTTCCGGACCCGCAGTGGGGTGAAAGCGTCAAGGCATTCGTTGTCTTGAAACCGGGAAAAAGTCTAACGGAACAAGAGGTCATTCAGCATTGCCAAAATCACTTAGCTTCCTATAAAAAACCGAAATATGTGGAGTTTCTAAGTGAGCTGCCAAGAAATACATCCGGAAAAATCCTGAAACGGGTGCTAAGGGAGCACGAAGTCTTGAAATAAGGAACAAAGTTGCCCAACCCGGCCGGCCCTCTTATCGGGTTGGGCAAAGGGAAAGGAGAGGGTCTGTTGACAGAATCTATTCAAAAGGCGCTGGAAGACTATTTTGAAACGAAACTGACAGGGTCAAAAAGTGTGGAAATTCAGGACTTTTTCCAGCCCTCTTCCGGTTGGTCCGATGAGTCGTTTATTTTTACTGTCCACTGGGAATCGCCTATAGGCAAACAGCAAAAAGGCTTTGCGATTCGGAAAAAAACCAAAGGCGGGTTGACGCTGGATTTCAGGAGTTTTTATCAACAGTTCCAGTTTTTGGATCTTCTCAGCAAACATAGTGACCTGCCTGTTCCGGGCGTCTACTGGTATGAAGAGGACGAATCGGTTCTTGGCGGACCGTTTTATGTCATGGATCAGCTGCCGGGGAAGAGTTATGTTCCTTGGTCCAAAGAGGGGCAGCATTTTTTCAAAAGTGCTCATGAGGATGGGCAAGTTCCGGTTCAATTTGTCCAGTACTTGGCGAAGTTGCATCTTCTTGATTATCGTGCAGCCGGCTTTACCAAAGCCTTTGTCGAGCCAAAAGGCGAGTACGGATTTATCGATGATAAATTGAAAGATTTAGAGGATATGTACTACCGGTACCAAGTCAGTCCGGACCCGGTGATGGTCGATGCCCTTGGATGGCTAAAGGCCAACAAACCGGCTGCCCAAAGGTATTCCCTCATACATAACGATTACCGTACCGGTAACCTATTATACGATCAGTACGACATTACGGGGATCCTGGATTGGGAGGCTGCGGAGATCGGGGATCCGCTGGCAGATGTGGCCTATGTTTGTGCCAAATCGAACCGGATGGATTCTCCCCTCATGTGCTACCTATTGGACCGGAGCATGTTTTTGGAAACGTACAGCGAATTGACTGGGCTAAAAATGGATGAAAAAGTTCTGCATTATTATGAGGTATTCCATCAAGTCCGCTTTGTGCTGATTTCCCAATCGGCCGGAACATCATTCGCCAAAGGGGAAACAACAGATTTGCGGATGGCCCGGCAAGGCTACCGCTGGCCGTTGATGCGGGGGATGGTTGCCGAATTACTGGGGTATTAGGAGGTTAGCGATGTTCGATAAATCCTTTATGCTGAAAACCGCCAATGAAGTTATCAAGGATGTGATTATTCCTCATCTAGCCAATGACATGGCAAAGGAACAGGCTATTGCCCTTCTATCCGTTTTAAAAAACATCGATACCCATACCGTTGAAAATCAACAGCCAAAAGAACAGTTAAACCAGTTAATCACTCAAACTATTCACGAATTGCTACAGAAGATTCGAATGGCTCATTTCACCTTCCACTGGGTGGAAGAGCTCGAAACTGCCTTGGAAGAAACGGCGTCGATTGTGGATGTGACGGTGAAATGGAAGCAATTGAATGAAATTCAATGCCAGCTGCTTCGCTTTTTATATAAGGAAAGTACAGTGAATCCCGAGATGGAAGAACAGTGCATTTTCCCCTTAAGAAAGATGCTAAGAGAGCAGCTAAAATTTGAAATGGCACTGGTTCGGTAAAAATTTTTCTGTCAGGAGAATGGGGGGAATCCATTTTGAATGAGGTCGAGCAGAGATTTGGCATAGGGGAACAGGTAAAGGAGCTTCGGGACCACGTACGATGGTTTATTGATGAACAGGTCATTCCCGTCGAGACTCTCATTGAAAAAGGCGGGGAAGATGGCATACGGGTTCTAAAGGAATTGCAGGCCCTTGCAAAGGAAGAGGGGATATGGGCGTTAGGTCTGCCAACAGAGATTGGCGGCGGCGGTCTAAGATTTATGGACTACGTCTATATCAATGAAGTGATTGGCCGTTCTGAAGCGGCCATGTTGGCACTGGGCACCCATACGGCCCAGGACGGGACGATGTTACATCTGTTTGGAACAGAGGAGCAAAAGCAAAAATGGCTGTACCCGATGGTGAATGGGGAAATCAACCCATCCGTAGGATTAACGGAGCCTGATGTGGCCGGGTCCGATCCCACCTTAATTCAATCAACCGCCTTCTTGGACGGGGACGAATGGGTGATCAACGCCCATAAGTGGTTTACGACCGGAGCAAACCGTGCGGCCTTTACGACTGTTTTTTGCGTGACAGAACCTGATGAACCTAACCGCCATAAACGGGCTTCGATGATTATTGTTCCGACCGATGCACGTGGTTACGAGATTGTCAGAGTCGTTCCCACCATGGGCCATACCTCTGGAAGTCACTGCGAAATTCGCTTGACGAATGTAAGAGTGCCGAAGGAGAACCTGTTGGGGGAGCGGGGCAACGGTTTCGTCATTGCCCAAAAAAGATTGGGACCTGGTAGAATCTATCATTGCATGAGATGGCTCGGCCAAGCCCAAAGAGCATTTGATTTAATGTGTAACCGGTCATTGACGCGCTTTGCTCATGGCTCGCTTTTATCGGAAAAACAAATGATACAAAAATTCATTGCCGATTCGGCCACTGAAATACAAGCGGCCCGGCTGATGACCCTGGAAGCGGCGCGGAAAATTGACCAGGGAGAAGAGGCCCGTATCGATATTGCCATGATTAAGGTGTTCGGGGCAAAGGTCCTCCACGATGTTATTGACCGGGCCATTCAGGTTCACGGCGCTTTAGGAGTCACCTCCGATACACCGCTTGAAAAAATGTACCGGGAAGCGCGTTATGCCAGAATCTACGACGGACCGGATGAAGTCCATACCAGCGCCATCGCTCGCCGGATACTGCGAAAGTACCAGCAAGAAGAAAGCTGGGACCCCGCCCATTTTTAAAATAGGCTCTTTACTATAAGGATGTTGCTTTTTCTTCTACAAGAAAAAGTAAAAACATATCGCCTATTTATAAACGACCGAACGCCGAAAAAAACACCAGCCCAGTCGTTAATAGCCCATATATTCAGGTGTTAGGGGTTTATAGAAAAAACAAAGTAAACGAAAACAGCCTTAAAATAGGAGGTGACAAGGATGCAAACTATCGAGTTTGAAACATTAAAAACGTCGGTAAGAAACAAAGTGATGACCATCACCTTATGCAGGGAAAATTTAAATGCGTTTAATGAGCAAATGTTAAATGAACTGCTCCAAGTGCTGGATGAAGCGGATCACAATGATGAAGTAAGAGCCATCATTATCACCGGTGACGGCAAGGCATTCTGTGCCGGTGCAGACTTGGGAAGCGGCACCAGCACCTTTGAAGATAAAGAAACGGATGTCGAGGAATATCGGGATGGCGGCGGGATTTTAAGTCTACGAATCTATGAGCTGAAAAAGCCCATCATTGCCGCCATTAATGGACCTGCCGTTGGTATCGGGGCCACCATGACCCTGCCAATGGATATCCGGATTGCCTCTTCGAACGCCAAGATGGGATTTGTGTTCAGCAGGCGCGGCATTACGCCTGAAGCCTGCAGCGGCTGGTTTTTGCCTAGAGTCGTGGGAATCAGCAAAGCCACCGAATTGGTTTTTACCGGTAAGGTCATCCAGGCCGAGGAGGCCCTGAAGATCGGTCTGGTCAGTCAGGTTGTGCCGCCGGAAGAACTGCTCCCAGCAGCGGAGGCCATCGCGAAGGAAATTGCGGAGAATACGTCCGCCATATCTGTTGCCTTGTCCCGGCAGCTTATGTGGAAAATGCTGGGCGCCGACCATCCTTATGAATCTCACAAAATTGAATCGAAAATGATTCAATGGACCGGTCAGCAGGATGATGTCCGCGAGGGGATCACGTCCTTTTTTGAAAAAAGAAAACCCAACTTCCCAATGAAAGTCAGCACCGATATGCCCAATTTTTATCCATGGTGGAAACCGAAAGGCGAGTAAGAAAAAAGGGGGATTTTTCATGACGAAACCATATTTATCAGAAGAACATGAAATTTTTAGACGGTCATTCAGAAAGTTCTTGGAAAAGGAAGCCTATCCATTTTTTGAAGAATGGGAAGAGGCCAAGCAAGTGCCAAAATCGTTTTGGAAAAAAGCCGGCGAGCAAGGATTTCTTTGCCCGTGGGTCGATGAAAAATATGGCGGGTCAAACGCTGACTTTGGCTATTCGGTGGTGATTACCGAAGAGTTGGATAAGGTGGGCGCCGGAGCAGGCGGCATCGGCCTTCATAATGATATTGTCATGCCCTATATCGGCGAATTTGCTTCTGAGGAGCAAAAACAGCGGTGGCTCCCAAAAGCGGTCAGCGGCGAAATGATCTCCGCCATCGCCATGACCGAGCCGGGGACAGGTTCCGACTTGGCGGCCGTCCAAACGACGGCTGTGAAAAGTGGTGACAACTATATCATCAATGGAGAAAAAACGTTTATCACCAATGGCTATTCAGCCAACTTTGTCATTGTCGTTTGTGTAACGGATCCGAATGCCACGCCAAGGCACAAAGGAATCAGCCTGATTGTTGTAGAGGAGGGGACTCCTGGCTTCAAGAAGGGGAAGAAGCTTCGCAAAATGGGCCAGCATTCCAATGACACATCCGAGTTGATTTTCGAAGATGCGGTTGTCCCACGGGAAAATTTAATTGGCGAAGAAGGCAAAGGGTTTTATTACCTGATGCAAAAGCTGCAGCAGGAGCGTTTGATGCTGGCGATCGGAAGCATTACCGGCTGTAAGCATATGCTCGATATTACCGTTGATTATGTCAAGCAGCGGACGGCCTTTGGGAAGCCAATCAGCAAGTTCCAGAATACCCAATTTAAGATTGCCGAAATGGCCACAAAAATCAAGATTGGCGAAACCTTTGTTGACAAGCTGATTGCCGACCATATGGAGAAGAAAAATGTCGTCAATGAAGTGTCGATGGCTAAGTGGTGGCTCACCGACCTGGCCAAAAATGTCGCCACGGAATGCATGCAGCTGCATGGCGGCTACGGCTATATGGAAGAATACGAGATTGCCAGAAGGTACCGGGATGTGGCCGTCGGGTCGATTTATGCCGGAACCAATGAAATCATGAAAACCATCATTGCGAAAAACATGGGGTTATAGGGTGATGCGGCCGGGTGTGGTTATTTAACGGCCACGCCTGATGATTCCAATTTCCATTAAGAGGGTAAGGGAGGTTTTATGCGTGAATCTTTTTGAAGCTCTGGAACGAAATGCCAAATATAGTCCGGATAAGCAGGCGATTATCTTTGGTAAAAAGGTGTATACCTATAAACAATATAATGAACAAGTGAACAGAATAGCGAACGCGCTCGTCAGTTATGGTGTGAAACGAGGAGATAAAGTCGCCTTGATGATGAAGAACTCCGATGTATTCTGCTTTGTTTATTATGCCATTTTAAAAGCCGGCGGGGTGGCCGTTCCTGTCAATTTCCGCTTAACGGCAAAAGAAGCCAGCTATATTTTGGACGAATCCGATTCGATGATGGTTTTTGCCGATGAGGATTTGGCCGAGGTCATTCAAAAGGCGGCAGAAGGAAATGACAAAATCGGGCTTCAGGTGATTGCAGGTTCATCAAAAAAGGACCACCAAATGCTTTTATCCGAGTTTCAAAGTTCCTCTGTGGCAGACCCGCTAGTCGATGTACTGGAATCGGATGATGCCGAGATTTTGTATACCTCCGGAACAACCGGGCTGCCAAAGGGAGTGGTCCTCGATCATCACCGCGTCCTCCATGTAGCTCTTGGAATCATCATTTCGTTTAAAATGGGGACGGAAGATCAGTTGCTTCATATTGCCCCGTTATTCCATTGCGCCCAGTTGAACTTGTTCCTGGTTCCCGGGACGATGCTTGGCTGTACACAGATTGTCCGCCAGGAATTCAATCCGCTCCAAACCTTGCAGGATATTAATCAATACAAAATCAGCTTATTCTTTGGCGTTCCGACGATGTATAACTTCCTGCTGCAGGTTCCGAATCGAGAGCAGTATGATTTATCCAGTGTCAAACGGTGCGGATATGGTGCGGCGCCTATGCCTACAGCCCTTTTGAGGCAAGCGATGGAGCTGTTCCAGACCGACCAGTTCTTTAATATGTGCGGCCAAACCGAAGGCGGCCCTGGTGGAGTCTATCTCCTGCCTGAAGACCACAAAACTAAATTCGGTGCTTCCGGCAGAGCCAATTATGGAACGGATGCCAGAGTGGTCGATGACCATGGGGATGATGTGAAACCTGGTGAGGTCGGGGAGTTTATCATTCGATCTGAGTCCGTCATGAAAGGATACTATAAGAAGCCGGAAGAAACCGCAAAGGTCCTGAAAAATGGCTGGCTTTATAGCGGCGACCTCGCCAAAATCGATGAGGATGGATTTATCACCTTGGTAGACCGGAAAAAAGACATGATTATCTCCGGCGGGGAAAATGTCTATTCCACCGAAGTAGAACATGTGCTATACAAGCATCCGGATATTTTGGAAGCGGCAGTCATTGGTGTTCCTCATGAAGTCTGGGGCGAAACCGTCGCGGCCGTCATCGTACCGAAACCGGGCAGACAGATCGACGAAGAAGAACTGAAGCAATATTGCCGCCAGGAACTCGCCGGATATAAAATTCCGAGGATTTACTATCAAATCGACCAACTTCCACGAAACGCCTCAGGGAAAATTTTAAAATACCAGCTAAGAGAAAACTTTACAAGCACATCCGTAAAATAGTCCTAATCTGTCCACCCCATATGGACAATTCTTAGGTACACGATGGGCCTAAGAGAACATAATCAGGAGATTCTACAGTACTACTTAAACTATTAAAAGAATAATAATGTCTAGTCCCATTTTACTATTTTAGGAGGTTTTTAGATGAGAGAAGTTGTTATTGTTGAGGCAGTCCGTACCCCTGTAGGAAAACGAAAGGGTGTGCTCGGTTCAGCACGCCCGGATGAATTGGCGGCAAAAGTTTTGAAAGAATTGGTCAATCGTGCAGGAATCTCAGCTGATTTGGTAGAAGATGTCATTTTAGGTTGTGTCATCCAAGTGGAAGAACAAGGGTTAAACATTGCCCGCAATGCCGCTCTTATGGCTGGTTTTCCGGTTCACGTTCCCGGAACGACCATCGACCGCCAGTGCGGGTCCAGCCAGCAGGCGATTCATTTTGCCGCACAGGCCATCCTGAGCGGAGATATGGATGTGATCATTGCCGGCGGCGTGGAAAGCATGACGAGAATCCCAATGGGAGCATCCCGCCGGGAATCGACGTTTAGCGAAGAATTAACGTCCAAATATGAAATGATCCATCAGGGCTTGTCCGCCGAGCGGATTGCTGAAAAATGGGGATATTCCCGAAGCCAACTGGACGAATTTTCGCTTGAGAGCCATCTTAAAGCCCTAAAGGCACAGGAAGAAGGCCGCTTCGACCGTGAGATTATGCCGCTTGAGGTTAAGCTCGAGGATGGGGCGACCATCACGGTGACGCAGGATGAAGGGCCAAGAAAGGGGACCTCGTTGGAAAAACTGGCTTCCCTTAAGCCGGCCTTCACTCAGGATGGGAAAATTCACGCCGGAAATTCCAGCCAAATGAGCGATGGCGCGGCAGCCCTTCTTTTAATGTCGCGCGAAAAGGCGGAGGAACTGGGACTTAAGCCGCGATGCCGGATTGTGGCCCGTTCGGTTGTCGGTTCCGACCCGACCTTAATGTTAACGGGTCCATCCATTGCGACAAAAAAAGTCCTGGAAAAATCGGGTCTTACGATTGAAGACATGGATACTTACGAGGTAAATGAGGCCTTTGCTCCAGTGCCATTGCTATGGCTGGATGAACTAAAGGCTGACCCTGAAAAGCTGAATCCAAATGGCGGGGCGATTGCCTTGGGCCATCCACTTGGCGCATCCGGTGCCCGTTTGATGATTACGATGCTCCATGAACTCGAAAGAAGCGGCGGCCGTTATGGACTGCAGGCCATTTGTGAAGGCGGCGGCATGGCCAATGCCACGATTATTGAAAGAATCAGCTAAAAAATCCATTTTATAAAGGAGGCTAATGATATGAAACTGAATGGCAGTATAGCAGTGGTAACAGGAGGGGCTTCCGGTCTGGGTGAAGCCACAGTCGAAACGATTGTTGAAAATGGCGGATGTGCCGCCATCTTTGATTTGCAAGAGGAAAGAGGGGCAGCATTAGTTGAAAGATTAGGTTCCGACCGGGTGCTGTTTGTTAAAACAAATGTGACGAGTGAAGACGATGTAGTGAATGCCTTAAATCAAACGATAGAAAAATTCGGTGCGATAAATGTTCTAGTGAACTGTGCGGGAATTGGGGCCGCTGAAAAGACCGTTGGCAAGGAGAAGCCTCATGATCTTGGGACTTTCTCAAGAGTCATTCAAATCAATCTAATCGGCACTTTTAACGTGATTCGCCTGACTGCGGAAAAAATGACGCAAAACACTCCAAATGAAGAAGGCGAGCGGGGCGTCATTATCAACACCGCTTCTGTTGCCGCATTTGATGGTCAAATGGGCCAGGCCGCATACAGCGCATCCAAAGGCGGAATTGTCGGCATGACGCTGCCGATTGCCCGCGACCTTTCACGGCATGGAATCCGGGTGCTGACCATCGCTCCAGGACTTATGGACACCCCATTATTTGCCGGTGCACCGGAAAAGGTCAAGCAGGCACTCGGGGCCATGGTTCCCTTCCCGCCGCGCTTGGGGCGTTCATCTGAATATGCCCACTTGGCAAAAAGCATCATTGAAAATCCCATGTTAAACGGCGAAACCATCCGCCTTGACGGCGCGATCCGGATGCAGCCTAAATAAAATGCAGGATCACCTCCAGAGCCAGAAGCTGGAGGTTTCTTTACCAAAAAAATGACTGAAAAGGCAGGAGAAGCAAATGCAGACTATTACACAAATTATCGTCGCTCCAGAAGACATCGACCAGCTCGGTCATGTTAATTACCTGAAATATATTCTTTTTTTAGAAAAAGGGATCGGTGATTGGCACAAACAGGCAGGGGTAAGTTTTCGTGAGTTGCGGGAAAGAAATCTCGCCACCGTCGTGAGAAAATTTGATATCTCGTATCTGAAGGAGGCACGATTAGGGGAAATTCTTCAGATTAGGACAACTTTGAAACATGTAGGAAACAAAAGTTTTTCAATCAAACAAGAAATTTATAATCAGGAAGATGTCCTTATCACCGAAGCAGCCAAAACCTTTGTGATGTTTAATATGGCTACCAGAAAAGGGGTTCCGGTCATCGACGAAATTGCCCGCCATTTTAAATGTACCCAGTAAAAATAATTAGGGGTTGCCATTAAAAAACGATTGTTCTCTTGAAGATGCGAAAAAGTGGCCTATGGTAATAGGACATAGGATTTTCAATTAAAGCTGGCCTTAGCCAGCTTTTTCCATTGAAAATGTTAAACTTTCTGTTTGAATTCTCTGTTTCTTGTTTTGTTCGTTATAACGAAAAAATACGGATTGTTTCTCTATTAAGCCTAAACTATGTAGTAGTACCTAACACTTTAGGGTGACAATCAATAAAACTCATGATAAAATGTTCTTAAATGAGAACGAAAGAAGGTACTAATTGAGTGTCTAATGATAAGTTGAAATTTAACGTAAAAGAAGAATTGTTACAGGTCCCAACAAATGTTAGATTTTTAGAGAGTGATGGAAATATTGACGTATACGGCCGATTTTTTCAAGGCTATCTAGATGTAAAAGGAAAATTTTTTTATCAGGAAAGAATTTGTACTCTTCCAAGAAGGGCTAAATTAACGATAAATGCATTAACTAAGAATTTAGTGAATTATGTTACATGGTATAAACCTTGAAAACTGCTTTCTTTATATTAATGAACCCAAATACCATTTGACTATTTCCATAATGGAAGAATGTATGCGATTTTATAAAGTGCAGAAATTATTACTAAATTGCGAAAAATATTAGATAAGGCAGAAGATGAAGATGATGAATATGATGAAGAATATGATGAAGATGAAGAGAATGAAGAAGAAAAAGAAAAAGTTCTTCTTTAAATGATAATGGTACCTGCAGGTAGGACACTTGAAAAAAAGAGTGTTCGCCTGCAGGTATTTTTGTACTGTTCTTTGAATATTTTTTTGGCTTTTTTATTTAGAGTGTATTACCTGTACGCGCCCGATTTGTCCATCTGTTAGCCTGACTTTGATACCGTGGGGATGGGTGCCCGATTTGGTGAGTAGATCTTTAACGATGCCTCTGGTGAGCTTTCCCGTTTTTTGATCCGATTTTAAAACAATTTCAACTTCCAAACCAGGGAAAATGTCCTTCCGATTTTGTCCGTTCATTAGACACCCATTTTTCTGCGGGTATTGCTTGGTTTTTTCGTTTGCTGGCTTTTCATTTTTTTAGCTGAAAGGTCGGCATTCACTTTTCCCTTACCAGAGTTCTGGTTCTTTTTGTTTTCAAGCTGCTGCTTCATAGCCTCTTGCAGGCTGATTTTCTTATTTGGTGTTTGTGATTGATGATTCTCTGTCATAAAAAATTTCTCCTTTTTGAATATGATAGTGAATCCAGTATAATCGATTTTTGCTTATTTGTGAAAGAAGCATGAAAATAATATGGGCAGAAATACGTGAAATCATTTCAAAAGCTATTTTCTTATTTCATTTACATGGCAGGTTTCTTATTTTTTCGTTGAAACACGAACCCAAAAGTGAAGGAATGTACTTTAAAAGTGACGGGGAATATCGTTTTTAAAAAAGGCCACATACCGTGCTTTCAAAATAATGCTATTTTAAAGAAATTTATTTTGTTCAGTGACAAAGAGAACGTATAAGTAATAACTTTTCGTCTTGATGATCACTAAGAGCAAGGATATGGTAATACATTGTGTGCTAAGCACACTAGGAGCAACATTCATGGAAAATGGAAAAGTAAAATGGTTTAACGAAAAAAGGCTTCAGGTTCATCGAACGTGAAGGTGGAGAAGGCATTATTCGTTCATTTCTCAACGATTCAAGGCGAAGGTTACAAATCTCTTGAAGAAGGTCAATCTGCTTTGACTTTTCGATGTTGAACAAGGACAACGCGGTATAAACAGCTAACGTTCGTAAAAGCAATATAATCTAAACCTGGACAGACTCTTTTTAAGTCTGTTTTTTATTTTTCTAAAAAAAAAGAACCCCACTCAAAAAGGAGTAGGGCACATGAAAACAGTAAATCAAATGGTAAACCAAGTGTAGCATATAAATGGTGGGTTTCCTAATTTCTTTGCCATTTTTTCTAAGAGGAAAATTCTGGCTGGTACATAGAAACAATCCATTTTTTTTGCCAATATAAGTTAAAGGGTCACCTTTGTTGGGATTAAATCATTTTCCAATGGAAATTATAAACCTATATAATGCGGGAATAAGGAGATTAGTTATGACTGCCGATAAAGATTTAAACCCAATGAATGTGTTGAAGCCATTAAATATTAATCCCCCTATATTAGATGAATCCCAACCTTTTTCGACTTTTGAAATAGGTAAACTTTGGGCTACCTATATGGGAAACAGCATGTCCATTCAAATCTTATGTTATTTCCTTCATCATTGTGAGGATCAAGAAATCAAGAGTCTATTGGAAAATGCTTTAGCCTTATCAGGGGATTTCACTCAGAGGATAGAAGGTTTTTTTAAAAAAGAAAGTTTTCCTATCCCAATTGGATTTACAAAAGATGATGTTAATCTTGGTGCTCCCCGCTTATATGAAGATGAATTTTACGTTCACTATTTAAAATATGCTGCTAAGGCGGGATTGAGTCTTTATGCAGTAGCGGTTCCATTGGTCATGAGGGGAGGATATCAGGGAGTTTTTTATTTATTGTAATCAATGTACTACTATTCTTTTAGGGCAAATAAATAATATCTTAATGGATAAAAAATTCATTGCAGCGCCTCCTACGATTCCCACACCAGATGGAATTGATAAAATTGATCAACAAAGTTACTTAAGTGGTTTTATGGGTGATGTACGGCCATTACAGGCGTTAGAAATCATCCATCTTTGGGATAACATTGAGAATAACGTAACAAGTTTGGGATTATTATTGGGTTTTCATCAGATTGTTCAAGATAAAAAGATAAAGGCTTTGTTTAAACGGGGTTTAGACATGACGGATAAGGCTGTAAAGCAGTATCAGGAAAAACTGCACCTTGAACATATTCAATCACCAACGTACCTGGACCATTTGGTGACGACATCTACCTATCCACCTTTTTCCGATAAAATCATGTTGTTCCATAAAGTGGACATGTTCGCCATGAAAATAAGGTCATTCGGAAACTCACTGGCCGTAACGGCAAGAAGAGATATTAGTTTTTTGTATGCTAGAACCCTTATAAACATTGGTTTATTTGTTGACGACGGCATGAATATCTTAATTGATAAAGGGTGGATGGAATCACCGCCTAAAGTGAGTGACAAGCCTTAAATTCCAATTGGAGAAGCTTGAACATCTTCTCATTAAAAGCTATGTTTTTTGACACTGTTAGGGTAATAGGGGCACTGGCGGAGAAGGAACTGAAGGTCACTTCAATTATTATTTTTTTGGTGTTCTAACATTTCCAGATGCATAAATGAAATCAGCAACTGGGCTGCATAAAAATAAGCGAGTACAAATCATGTACTCGCCCTTTTTAAATCTATGTGGAAATGAAGATATTTATGGAATACTTTTGCTTAAGCCAAGGTTGGTATTCTTATTGATGTAGATGTTAACTTGGTGTTTATCTTTTCAATTAAGAAATGGATTTTAACCAACAAAGTAATCAGGGCTGATAGTAAGCTTTTAAATGAAGTATTCATAATACATCCCTCCACATAAAATTTTAGGTGTAATAAATACCACCACGTTTATTTTCACCTGCAAAAACAAATTAATGCGTTTCTCCTTTTATGATAGCAGCTCGATCCTCCATTTGTGGCGGTTCTTCAAGCCATCCATGTTTAATCCTAATTTTAATCCCTTCTTGTCCATAAACATAAACATCTTGGCTAGTAATGCTGCTAGCTGGTGATTTTTATCTTATTTTTTCACAAGCTATTACTGATTACCTACCTTTAAAAGTTAAAAAAATGGAAAATAAACTTGAATAGATACAGTCTTCAAAAGCTAAAAATATTAAATACAAATCGAAGGCAGGAATCACAACTGTGGAAGACCAAACAAAAATTCGATTAACCGCAGCGGAAATGTCTACTTTGTGGGCTCAGTTTATAAATGACACAGTTTCTGTATGTATGAACAGCCACTTTCTCGAAAAAGTGGAGGATGCAGAGGTTCTTCCTATTATTGAATTGGTTTTGAAATGTTCCGAGAGACGAATCTCTATTTTAAAAACTCTTTTCATGAATGAAAAATTTCCTATCCCCATTGGATTCACCGAAGAGGATGTGATTCCAAAAGCACCAAGGCTTTTTTCAGATACTTTCGTTTTAATGTATTTAAGAGAAATGTCCATCCTAGCCATGGCAGCAAGTGGAGCATCGTTAGGGATTGTAACACGAGAAGATGTGGTCGATTTTCATAAAGTTGTTTTACAAGATGCAATACAGTTGCAAGACCAAACACGAAGACTAATGTTAAAACAAGGAACATATATCAGGCCTCCTTTTATATCGACCCCTGATGAGGTTGATTTCGTGGAAAAACAACAGTTTCTCGCTGGCTTTTTCGGGAAGAAAAGATCCTTAACAGCAGTGGAAGTTACCCATTTATTTTTGAATGTTCAAACCAACGCTATTGGAAAGGCATTGATAACTGGATTTGCTCAAATTGCGGAAAAGGACGATGTAAAGCAGTATTTATTAAGGGGAAAAGAATTAGCCCAAAAACATATGGACATTTTTAGCCACTTTTTAACCAAAGAGGACTTGCCTGCTCCAATGAGTTGGGATTCTGGAATTTCTGATTTGTTTATGGCATTCTAAATATGTAGGGTATGGCACTTAATTTATGCAGGCCCCCCGAAGTGCCATAAATTAAAACCTTACACTTCCTGTTGGGACAAGTCGTGCAGGAGGTATTAAGGAAGATGTTGGCAGTGGCCGAAATCAAGTATATCAGACAACAGGTTAATAATAAAGGCTGCAGGTATTCAAATGTAGCTAAAAGATAGGATTAGATCCCAGAACAGTTAAAGTATGCGGATAAGGAAGACTTTAACGAACAGCCGAAGGAGAAACAAACAAGAACATCAAAAAGGTTTAGGGCCAGTGAAGCCAATAATTGACGATTGGCTTAAGGAGGATTAAAGAAGAAAAAGAAGTTTCGTAGAACAGCTAAGAAGATATGGGATTTTGTTACAGATCAGTGGTTACAAGGTTCTGATAGAACTCTGTTCGTGATTATGTTTCTAGGAGAAGAAGGTGGTAAACGAGGCGGATCAAGCAGCGCACCACTTGAGTCCCATTCCTGGAACAGCTGAATTGGATTTTGGTGAGGCCCCATTTATTTATGGAGGGGATGAAATTGTTCTTCCGTTTCTTGTGATGTCATTTCCAAATAGCAATGGCTTTTATTTTCAAGTCTTTCCTTCACAGAATAAAGAGTGTTTCCTAGAAGGTTTAAGAGAGTATTTCATTATATGGGAGGAGTGCCAAAGCGATTCGCTTTGATAATCTCACACCTGCCGTTAAAAAAATATTGCGCCAAATGAGGCAGCAATTAACAAGTTGAAACTTCGTTTTACATTACAGCTTTGAATGTGAATTCTGTAACCCCGCATGAAATGAAAAAGGACATGTGGAGGCAATGGTCAGAATATGTTGGAATAACTTTCTTCACAGGGCTCCATGTGATTAATTAGATGAGTTAAATAAGGAATTATGGGGAAAGGCCGAGAAAGATCGTCCAAAGGAAACATTATCAGGATCCGAGTAATTTCTGAATTGTTTTGAGGAGGATAAGGCCGCCTTCTTACTAATACCGGCAAAGGAATACGAATGTGTAAGATATGAGACCCTAAAAGCTGATAAATACGGTTATGTGAGGGTGGACCTCAATCTATATTCGACTTCGCCGAGATACGCTAAAAGAGGTTCTCGTAAGATTTCATACAACTCGATTGAAGTTACAGATAGAGGAGAATCTTCTAGTAGTTAAGCATTCAAGGCTTTATGGTCAATATCGAAAATCAATGAAGTGGCAGCCTTATTTGAAGCTAATGGCCAAACGCCCTACGGCACTTAAATACACCAGTTTCTTTGATCCAAGCTGCCGGAAGAATGGAAAAACTATTTTCAATCCTGTACTGTGGCAGAAAAGTCAGAAGCATTGAAACTATTATGCTTAATTTTTGAAAGAGCATGATTTCAGTCTTATAACAAAAGCGCTTGTCACCACTGAACACGGGCATCCCTCCGTGGATGCCATAAAACAAGTATTCTATCAGCTTATCAATGGCCGTGGAATCGGAAGAAATAAAACCGAAAATGACGCTTCCTTCCCTGCCTGAAATGCTTGAGGGCTCAATCGTTGATCGGCTTCATAAAGGGGCGATGCATAATACGAGGCGAAATTCAGAACCGCAAAGAGGTTAAAAGCTTGGCTGGATTAAGAGCATTTCCATGAAGCTAAGCTGCGACCGAAGATGACCCCATTAAAGATTTTGACGGAGCTCCAGCAACGTGAAGAAGACATGGGACCAATCTACTATCCAACCAGGCTACACTTTAAAGTACAGGGCAAGCCTTTTGACTGGAATGAGGTACAAATTCCGGCAGGAATGACTAAGGACAGTCTAGTAAACGAGGTTATTGAACGACAAGGAGAATGCATTTTTACGGCGTGATCCGTTGCCCGGCAAGAAAAAAAAAACTGCCAGCAACAACATTGTGATTGGCTTAAATACCATACAAAGGTTGGCACCAAGTCGATAATTCTACCGTTGCGGAGCTGGTAAATCGGCTTCTTGAAGCAAATGAAAAAGGAACACTTATTAAATTGTTTAACCGTCGAGAAGCTGGACTGCCTGATCCTTGATGAGCTGGGCTACATACCGCTGCATAAACAGGTGGAGAATTTTGTTCCAGGTTATTTTCGATGTGTTACGAAGCAAGAAACGACAGTATGCGACTAATCAGTTTGGTCAGTAGGTCACATCTTTTGGTGATCATTTTGACGGAGGCAGTCACTCGATTGTTTCGTTCATCATTCTCGTGATGTTCAATGGTGATAGTCATCGCTATAAAGAATCTTTACTAAAAGCTTAAAATGAATGTTGGCAAAGTGGATACATTTTTAATTGCCGTTTAATGCATTTTTTACTTGCCAAATACATCTGATTGCACGACAAGAATTTTTTCAGACAAAATTATGATGTTTCAAATCTCTGCGATGGTTGCGGCGGGGATGAGGAAATTACGAATGGCTATGGCAGCAAGTCCTAGAAGAGATTTAAGCAAAAAGATATGCCACATTAATCCCGGAAATTGCTTTGTATGCGGAAGACGGAGCTAATATCATGATTAAACATGGATGGTTAGAGGAACCTCCTCAAGCTGATGATCGGGAGGAATTAATGAATAAATGATTCTTAGCTCCTAGTGAGATTATGGAGAATTGCATTCCCTAGGTTCGGTGGGGGAGAGGAAAAGAGCGATTTTCTTTCTCCCTTTTGAATTTTCCGGTTTCTTTGTAACTGTTGGTAGTTGTTTAAAAACCTGGGATTTTTAAAGCCGAGAGGTTCAGTAATAGCTCTCGCGAAAAAAATATTGACTCTAACTTTAAGTGGGTGATATAATAATAAATTTTTAATTTGATTTTTTTGTGTTATAATTAAGATGTTTTTAATTTGGAGGTGGTTAGTTGTTTCACATTGGTGATTACATTGTTTATCCCATGCAGGGAGTAGGAGTTATTGAAGCAATCGAGCTAAAGGAAATTCAAGGAAGCAACAGCAGTATTGTATAATAAATATGAGAATCAATAAAATGCAAGTTATGATTCCTATTGCGCTTTAATGTAGACAAATTAAGAATCCGCTTAGCTACCGATTTAAATAATCTTGAAAACGTTATGGACATTTTTTATCATGGCGTAACAGACACCACTCTTTCGATGAAAGAAAGATACAAGATTAATACGGAAAAACTTAAAACAGGTAATTTTCAAGAAGGCGCTGAAGTTGTTCGGGATCTAATGCGATTAAACAAAAGTAAATCACTCAATACAAGCGAAAAGCAGATGCTAGAGAGCGCACGAAAAATTTTTATTAGTGAACTTGGTGTCATTAGAGGTATTACTGAAAATCAAGCACTAGACTTAATAAACAAAAAGATTGGATAAGTTCTTCCTTTCCAATTTTAACTTTCAAGGATTTATTGTTAAAAACTATCAATCGTCATAAAGTTACATTACCTAACATCTAAAATTTAGGAATTTACTACACTGCTCCCGTTTCTAATTCTTAAAATTTTATATATAGCCTATTTTGAACAGGGCGCGGTCAATAAAACTATTAAACCTAAAAGGGGTGTCTTAAAGACAACCCTTTTGTTTTAATAGGATTAACTTTATCAAAACTTTAAATTTTATGAAAAGAGGGTGAATAAATGTACGAGGCAAAAGGTTTTCAAAGTACAGACTTTACAGAGCTTATTCGGTTAGTTAATGATTTTCTTGGCTCATTAAAGGAAGGTAAGCTTGTAGATGTTAAATACAATACGGTTCCTCTCGCTGTCAGCTCACATACAGAATATGGAGTAAATCCAGATACAAAATACACCGCCATGATTATATTTAAGAAATAGATGGAAAAGAATAGACAAAATCTATACCTGGAACTGCCGGAATCTTCTTGCTGCATAATATAACTATTGTTGTCAGAATATTAAATCTAGTATAATGATTGCGAACAGACTAAAAGGAGCGTGTACTATGTTTATTTTTGAACAGTTGGCACAACATGCGCAGACACAGCCTGATAAAGTTATCACCACTTTTCAGAACAGGGAAACTACCTACCGGGATTTTTTTCAAAAAGCAATCAATCTAGCAGGCTATTTTCAAGAGAAAGGGTATAAAAAAGAAGACATTATTGCCCTTTACCTGCAGAATTCTGATGATTTTCTTATTGTCTACTATGCATGTCAACTGGGAGGATTTGCAGTGCTTCCCGTCAATACCAAGCTCGCTCCACCTGAAGTAGAATATATTTTTAATCATTCTGAAGCAAAAGCACTCATTTATGATGTACGATTAAAAGACGTTTTCGATCAAATGGAGACTCCGATTGATCGGTTCCAAGACCTTCTTGAGGTGGGAGGCAACGAATCTTTCAGGACGGTCATAGCGGATGATTCGTTTACTTATACTAAACCAGATGTTAAGGAAGAGGATACGGCTGTTATTTTCTACACATCCGGCACAACTGGAAAGCCAAAAGGTGTCATGCTTTCTGCTGGCAACGTCCGGGCAATTGCGAATATTTGGGCCGAGTCTTTGAAAATCGATTCTTCTGACCGCATGCACATCGTCACACCGCTGTTCCATTGCGCAGCCAGCCATTGTTTTTCCATACCCACAATCTTACGGGGCGGAACGGTCGTCGTTGAGGAGGCTTTTTCACCAGAAAAAACGTTGGAAACGATGGAAAGGGAAAAAGCCACCATTTTCTTTGGAGTCCCAGCAATTTACAGCATTCTGCTCAATACCCCAAAACTGGCCCAAACGGACCTATCCAATTTACGTTTATTTACGTATGGTGCCGCGCCAATGCCTTATGAATTGGTGAAAAAAGTGAAAACGCTTTATCCAAATGTAAGAGTCCAAAACTTATATGGCCAAACGGAAAACTCTCCGGGGGCGACCACTCTAAAAGATCATTACGCGCTTGATAAAATCGGCTCTGTGGGAGAGCCGCTCCCTCATACACAAGTAAGGGTTGTGGATTTATACGGGCAGGATGTTCCGGTTGGAGAAGTAGGGGAAATTATTGTAAAGGGTCCCCAGGTCATGAAGGGATATTTGAAAAATGAGGAAGCGACGCGGGATACCATGAAGGATGGCTGGATGTACAGCGGCGACCTGGGCCGATTGGATGAGGATGGATTGTTATACATTGTGGACCGGAAAAAGGACATGATGATCCGCGGCGGGGAAAATGTTTACCCAGTCGAAATTGAGGAAGTTTTATATGCGATGGAAGAAATCCTCGAGGCAGCTGTAGTCGGTGTTCCACATGAGGTATACGGCGAAGTACCAAAAGCGTATGTTGTGTTAAAAGAAGGCAAATCTTTGGCAGAGGAAGACGTCATTTCCTATTGCCGCCAAAAACTAGCTAAATATAAGCTGCCTGCGGAAGTAGAATTCCTTGATTCATTGCCTCGAAATGCTAGCGGAAAGGTGTTAAAGCACACGCTCAAACCAAAAGCTAATGTACTCTAGTACGTTCCATTGATAACAATCCCTATAGGAAAAGAAAAGGTGAACAGTGAATAGGCACTGTTCGCCTTTTCATTCATTGACAACTCAGATCAATATTGTGATTTAAAAAAACCGCACGCCGCGCAACTTCCGCGGCTTTCTTTTTCGCCTGTATAAACGCATCGGAGGGCGGCATCGCGCCGCCCTCCGATTTTTTTGACTGGATTTGCCTCTCTATTGAAGCTTTACTTTATGATGTAGCACTCGCGGACTTGGGTGTTGCCCTTGGTGTCCACATAGACTTCGTACGGGCCGACCACATAGGTGCCGGCGGCGTTGTTGTTGATGATGTAGCTCTCCGTGTAATCCGAAGGGGTCCCGTCCAGATCATTTTCAGTGACCGTGATTGTCAGCGTGTTCCGGTTGCCATCGAGCTTCTGGACCGAAGCCTTGACGGTGGCCGTCTTGGTCGTGACCTGCAGCGGGAGGGATTCCACGCCAGTGTTCACACCATCGCCCGGGGTCACGGTGTAGCTGTACGTGGTACCCTGCTCGAGACCCTTGTCAAGATAGCTCGTGCCGGTGAGTTCACCAATCTTCACGCCATCCCTGTACAGGGTGTAGGAAGTAGCGCCGGAAACTGGTGTCCATTCAATCCCGATTGCATTCGCCGTCACGCTCTTGACACTTACCTGGGTCTTGGCAGAGGCCATCGTTGGGACAGCGATGTCTGTCCTCTTAGTGGGCAACTTTGCCTCGTCGCCCAGATAGAAGCTGGAAAATCCCATTTGATCGTAGCCGGTGTTCTTGTTTGCCACGCCGTTGCGGTACATCGGGTCGTGCATCAGCGTGCGGATGCCGTACTCAGTAGGCGCCAGGGTCGTGACGATGGCCAGACGGTTATTGCTCGCCCGGAGAATGAGCTCCTCGCGCCAGTCTCCAAACATGTCGGCTTTGAGTGTTGGTGTGCTCTTATTGCCGGTCGATGTAAGGCCGGTCGCGAGATATGGGGAGGTCGCGAAGGTCATATCATCAACCGTATTGATAGTGGCACCGCTTACAGCCATAGCCGTCAGGCCGCCGCCGAACCAGATGGCGTACTGGCCGCTGCCTAGGTTTTTGCTGCCGTTCAAGAGCTCACCGGTGACCATGCTTCTGGCACCGTTCTGCGAGTATCCTTGCGCGCCGGGCCATCGGTTAGAAAAGTTTCCGGCCACCGCGCCTTCGGCGTCGCTGCCGGCGTATACGCTGAAGATGAGCGAATTTTCATAGACGATATCGCCTTGTTCGTTCAGCCGCTTGCCCTTCATCGGGTCGTGGGCGTCCGGACCTGGCAGCCAGCCGTACTGTTTGCCGGTGCGTATGTCATCAAGCAAGTGCTCCTCGTTGCCGGACCACATGCGGATGTTGTTGTCCTTGTCAACCGGGAGAAGGGCGCTGCGGTCGCCGTGGCGGAGCGGAGCCCACACGTTCAACGGGTTGTTCCGGATTGCGTCGGTGGCGAACTCAAAGTTGTTAGCAACCGGAGGGATGCTGTTCTGCCCCTCGATTGTTGGCATGATGTCGCCGTTAAGTACCTTTGGCAGAATCATGGTCTTGTCGGCGTTTAGTCCGAGGACCATGGCTTTCATGACGATTTCATCTCGGCCGTCGCCGTTTAGGTCGGCGGATTGGGTCTGATGGTTGCCGCGGTTCTGGTAGTCGTAAGCTGTTCCACCCAGGGCCCAGTACCGCGAGTCAGCTGAATCGAAGCTGGCCTGGAGGTTGACCTTGCCGTTCACGATGTTGAAGGCGGCAAAGGTCGTCCTTGCGTAGTAGCCACGCTGGGAGACGGCGTAGTTGTTAACTCCGTCAAGGGCGGCTACGACACCGAGGTAGCGGTTGGCGCGGTTGCCCTGGGCGTCGCCCCACACGGCCGCTTTCCAAGGATGTTCAAGCCAGTAGGATTCTTTCTCGGCCATTATCTGCGCTTTATAATCACTAGATGAACTGCCAGCGCCTGGGCCAGGGTAGGCCAGATAAGAGAAATTGCCGCGCTGGGTGGCAGGCGTCATGGCCCAGTTCTCTCCGTCTACGCTGCCTTTATAAGGAAACGGATATTTGGCGCTGTCCACGAGCACGCCCTTTCCAGCGTCAGCGTCCCACTTAAAGGCCGAGAAAAACTCTTGGTCGTCCTTGGCTGGGCCGATCGGTCCCACGTGGTAGGTCTTGATCCACCGTTTGACAGACGGGTCATTAACTCCGTCATTGCCGCCTACGGCGATCGGGCTGCGGTAGGAGATAGTGAAACTGTTAAGAAGCGACCAGTAGGTGTCGAGTGCCTTTTCGTTGCCAGTGGCGAAATATTCCTTAAACTTGTCCGTAGTGGCGTTCAAGCCGTCCTCGCCGCCCACGACGGTTTTTAGTGTGTCAGGATAGATGACGGACTGCGACTTTTCGTCCCAGTTGCCGATACGTGTGCCTAGGGCGGTCTTGAGCATCAGCTCGGCTTTGCCGTCCCCGTCAAAGTCTTGGCTGAACAGGGTGGTTTCGTGGTCGTTGCCTGCTCTTACGTTATAACCCATGTCGACGCGGAACAGCAGGGTGCCATCTAGCTTGTACACATCTATGTACTCGGGGGCTGTCGTGGTGTTACTGCCAGCATATATTGGTTCGGAATACATGGGGTCTTGCTGAGTGCTGCGCCACTTAACGACGATCTCATATTCGCCGTCGCCGTCAAAATCGCCCACCGTCATGTCATGGGTAGAGTAGGCGCTGCTTTGCGACGTATAGATCTCGCCGGTGCTGGTTTTTGCGTAGGGGAGCTTAGTGCCGCTATCCAGTTCCTCGACGTACTTTATGAACTTGGCTTCCAGCTCGGCGTACAGGGCGTCGCTGATGATCCCGTCGTTCCCGAGGGAATGGGCCGGCTGCCAGGTTTCATGATTGTATCCGTTGAGCTTGTCCACCCAACCGCTCAAATCTGCCACGCTGACCGGGGTCTTGTTGTCATGGGGCTCACGGAAAGCCCTGAGTAAATCCATGTCGACGACGTACCAGTTCTGTCCTCCCGTACCGGGGATAACCATTTCATCCTGTTTCAGATTGGTGCCTGGGCCGAACCTATGGCCGCGGTAGGTGAAGTGTGCGAGCGGCACTGGGTCCGGGGCCGGCTTCATCGGAATATATTGCACGGCGCCTCTGCCCGCCTGACCCGAGCTTCCTGCAAGGGCCGACAGCATGGGTACGGACATGCCTTGCCTCAACCCCTCAACACCGTTGATGACCGGTGCTACCTCATAGATGGAAGTGACGAGGCCATCCGGGTCATTGTAGTTGGACGGGGTGACGTTTTCTTTGACAATGCCGGGGTTTGTCTCGTAGTTGCTCTCGGGCTGTACATCCCGGGGCGTGATGGTGGCAATTTTTACAAAGTCGGCGTCTCCGTCTTTTCGGTAGACGTTCCAGGAGAGGCCATCAGGCTCGTCTCCCAGGAAGCGCCAGCTCAGGAATACTCCGTCTTGGACCTGGGCGGCGACCAGGCCGCGTGTCAGGTACTCCATCGGGCGCAGACTGGACGACTTGCCATCTGCCGCAGCCGATGACGATGCCGGGGAGCTGAAGACGACCAGGGACAGGCACATGGCCAGGACCATGGTCAGGGATACGAGTTTGTGCTGGGTCTTTCGCATTTTTTGTTTTCCTCCTTTAATAGATTTGAATTGTCGGGGGTGTTGGTTTGTATATGTTGCATAAATTCCCGACGATAGTACAAGCATATTATACAAATTTTATTCCTAATAATGTGAATTTTTGGAATAAATAATTATAAAGTCCTGCACATACTGAAATAACCATTTACTTTTGTTTTTCACTTTGCCTATCCATATCTCCATACCGTAGCGGTGGTGATGTTCCTAGCAGCTTATTAAGCTAGGAATCTTCTCCAAGGCTTTTTTTCAGTATTATATTGACCCTAGGCCTTTGGTAATAGGATAATTATGGTAGCCAAATATGTATGTGTGACTGGATTGATTTGCATCTATTCCGATGCTAATAAGTTCGGAGGAATATACCATGAAAAGAAGCGGGGAATACTTTCAGTTTTCTATCGTACAACGGACCATCCTCTTATCCACGATCAGCATCATCCTGATTGGAACCGTGCTCACCGCCGCCAGCTACTATATCCAAGGGAAACTCATGTCTGAAAATCTGGATAAGCAGGCTCGGGGAGTGGCGCAAATGGCTTTTAGCCGTTTTGACTTAAAGGATATTAAGGAAATCGAAACCAATCACGAGTTAGATTCCGATGTTCATCAAAGAATTTTAAAGGAACTCACAGAAATAACAAAGGAAAATCCCAATATTGCACAGGTTGTCATTGTGGATATTGGAGTAAATGAAAAAGACCAATCGATGGCATTGGCCATACATCAAAACTACTTGGATATTGGCATGAGACCCGGGGACTTAGTGGAACAGCATCCTACTTTTGTAAAGTTGTACAAGGAAATTGCGCGGACAGGGGAAACGAGAAGTTCCGGGATTTATCGGGATATGCTTGGTGAATGGTCCAGTATTTTAATTCCCTTTAAGGATGAGAACGGAAAAGTCATCGCCATGTTTGTCATGGATATGAGTGCCAGTAAAATAAGGGAAGACCAGCTAAAGGTTTTAACCCGGCTGGTTACTGCTTTTGCCGTATTACTTCTATTCTTCATTACCATTCAAACGCTTGCCCTAAAAAGAACCTTGTCTCCACTTAAACTTTTACTCAACGCCGTAAAGGAATTAGGGCAGGGAAACTTCAGTATCCGTCTTAAAATCAACAGAAAAGATGATTTAGGGAAGTTGGCCGAAGGTTTCAATACGGCAGTTACCAACATAAAGAGCTTAATTAGCAAAGTTATTACTACTGCCCATCAAATCAGTGAAGAACCGCATAAAATCGAACAACCATCAGAAGAAGACCATCTTACACCGGATGAATTCATTCAAACAGCCATCCAACAGATGAATACGATTGAGGACAATTATTCTAACCTGAAAGTGTTTTCTAGAACGTTAGAACAATATTCTAACAGGATTGAAGAATTAACCCTGCTGGAAGAAAGAAGAAGGCTATCGAAAGATATGCATGATACCGTCGGTCATGTCTTTACAGCCATTATTACCAGTCTGGATGCACTCCCCTTTATTACAGACAAGGAAGAAGCCAATCAATACATTAAGGAACTATCCAATTTAGCTCGAAAAGGGCTTACCGATTTGCGTCATACGATCCACACCTTACCTGTAGAAGAAAAAGAGCAAACTTTCTTGGAGAGCTGTACAGATCTAGTGGATGAATTTATTAAGCATACAGGAACAAAGGTGGAGATCCATACAGAAGGACAGGAGCCTACGTTGGGATACTTGGTACGTTCTTCTTTATTCCGTTGCCTTCAGGAGTCTTTGACCAATGCTGTAAGACATGGTCATGCCACAGAAATCTATCTATCTATTCAGTTTTTAGATGACGCGATTCAAATGCAGATAACCGACAACGGAACTGGGACGGATGAGCTCAAATACGGCTTTGGCTTGAACTCCATGTCTGACAGGATGTTGACCGTAGGAGGAACTTTCAAAATTCAGTCCTCACAAAAAATGGGAACTACGGTGACATGCATGGTTCCGTTGCCGAAACTGTTAAATATTGAATGACCCAAACATATCTATACTGTGTGTTAAACCATTTGTGGAATTATAGGAAAATGCACCCCAAATTGTAGGAATTCAACAGCCATTGGATCCTACAATTTTCACCTCCATTGGACTAGCAAATTGTCTTACAAAAAAAGCTAAGAAGCACATTTTAATTGAATATATATGTTAAGAAAAATGAAGTTTGTGAAAAAAAGTACTCACACTAATGGGGAAGATTAATTATTCTATCGTTTTTGAACAATTATTACAAAAACAAAGGAGGAAATTGTTGTAATTTATAGAAATAATAATCTTGCCTATACAGCTAATAACTTCGCTTTAGGGAGTGAAAATGATTGGAAGCAAGCCAACAAAAAAAAGCAAAATTAGGGAAAACCATTCAAGTCCGCTTAGTCTCCGATTTGAAAAAATCGCAGGAATACTACCGGAATGTACTTGGATGTAAAGTTGATGATTGGGGACATGCAGAACGAGATGGAATGACTATTATTCTCCAACAATCGAACTCCCCAGAAGATGTGCAGCCAAACGCGATATCAAAAAGCCGTTCAGATTATCCAACCGATTGGAAAGGTCCTGAATTCGGATGGGATACGTTTATTCACGTTAGTTGGGATGATTTGGACTCTCTAGTTGAAGAAGTTCGACGGAATGGTGGAAATATTGGAGTCGAGCCCTTTACGGATACACATGGCAAATGGGAGTTTAAAAATACCTGTATAAAAGACCCCGATGGATATAATATCGTATTAGGTTCAATGCGAGAAATTCAGCAATAATTTACTATTCGTTTACTTATCTTTAAATATAAAATCATATTATCTTTATAAACGGAAGCGATTCTTCAATAAACGAAGAATCGCTTTTACCTTATTTAAGTACCATTTTATAAATTTAATTGGACAAGTCTGGACAAGTGTACAAGCGTTTCTAACAATTATTTGTATTATGTATATGAAGTAATTAGAAAGGGGAAATGAATGAGTGGCTACGTTTAGTGATATTACAGTCACACAAAATTTAACAGTGAATGGGAATACTCAATTAGGCAATTCATCTGTAGACACAGTTAATGTAGCAGGAAGTGAAACGGTACAAGGGAATCTAACAGTGAATGGGAATACTCAATTAGGCAATTCATCTGTAGACACAGTTAATGTAGCAGGAAGTGAAACGGTACAAGGGAATCTAACAGTGAATGGAAATATTCAATTAGGGAATTCCATATCAGATACCGTTAATCTAGCAGGAAGTGAAACGGTACAAGGAAATTTAACAGTGAATGGAAATACTCAATTAGGGAATTCCATATCAGATACCGTTAATGTAGCAGGAAGTGAAACAGTACAAGGGAATTTTACGGTGCAGGGTAACACACAGTTAGGTAATGCATTGACAGATACTGTAACAGTAGCTGGAAATACAGCCATACAAGGTGATTTAACGGTCAATGGAAATTTAAATGCGGAAATAGTGATTGATAATTTAACAACTAGTGGCGATTTTACTGTGGGTGGCGAATTACAAGTGAACGGAGCCTTTGAGGCACTATCGAATACCCTCTTTTTTGGCACAAATAACATTTTTAACAACCATGTTTTTGTTGGCCAGCATTTAGAGGTAGTTCCAGAAAGTGACGTAATCGGTAGTGGAAGTCTCCGAGCAGGCACTTTGGATTTAGCTGGTTATTTAGGTGGACAGGTTGTACCTACTGTTACTTTAATTGTGGGACATGGGCATATCGAGATGAGGGGTGCTGGTCATGGGATCATACTAACAGCACCAAATAATACCCATTGGCTATTAACAGTTGATAATAGTGGGAATCTTACAACAACACCTGTGTAGTAGTAATAAGTTATTTGAAGAACAAAAGGGATAGATAAAGCAAATATTTTCTTCTTTTTATCTATTCTTTTTTTGCACATAAGCTGTGTTTAACCTATTCAATAATAAATCCAAGATTGTGAAGAATTGTAATTAAAATAACAGGGGCTTGAGTTAAAGAGGATGATCGTAGCGGCGGTCATTTTTTTGTTGAACAAACGGGTCAGGTTACTTGAAGAAGGAATTAACAAAATTAGGGAGAAGTATACAATATTCCACATATATATTAGTCTGTAAAGTTAATCTTCTAAAAACAAATACCCCTTATAACTTCATTAAAATAAGTAAGGTAATAAAGGCAGAACTGAATGAATTTTTTATCAAAACTCAAATGTGAAGGAGAACCCAATGAAAGCAATGATATACAATAAATACGGAACGACTAACGTTCTTAACCTAAAAGAACTAGAAATACCTGCTCTAAAACAAAATGAAGTATTAGTAAAGATTCATGCAGCTTCTGTAAATTCTTGGGACTGGGATCTCCTTAGAGGTAAACCATTCCTGAATCGCCTTGGTGGTCTTCTAAAACCAAAATACAAAATCCTGGGTGCGGATATAGCAGGAAAGGTTGAAGCAATTGGTAAAGAAGTCAATCATATCTCTGTAGGGGATGAGGTATTTGGTGACATATCCTGGTGTGGTTGGGGTGGGTTTGCGGAATATGTAAGTGTGAATGCAGAGGCATTAACGTTAAAGCCAGCCCGTATGACATTTGATGAGGCTGCTGCGATACCACAAGCGGGAGTTTTAGCTCTACAGGGGCTTCGTGACATAGGACAGATTCATGAAGCTAAAAAAGTCTTAATTAATGGTGCAGGTGGAGGCGTTGGGACTTTCGCATTGCAAATTGCCAAATTATATGGAGCTGAAGTAACTTGTGTGGACAGTAAGAAAAAATTAGATACTCTTAAGTCCATTGGTGCAGACCATGTTATTGATTATACTGAAGAAGATTTCACAAAAAAAGGAAAGTTTTATGATTTGATTCTCGATGTTGTAGGAACTCGTTCTATTTTCGACTACAAGCGGGTACTAAATCCTAAAGGAAGATATGTTATGATTGGAGGCTCCACGTCTCGAATCTTGCAACTGTTGATACTGGGGCCTATGATTTTTAAAGCTGAAAGTAAAAAAATGGCTCTTCTTATTCATAAACCTAACAAAAATGACCAAAATTTTTTAAAGGAACTTTTCGTTGCTGGTAAACTTGTACCTATTATAGATAGACGATACTCGTTACATCAGGTTGAAGAGGCTATTCTTCATCTTGGCGAAGGTAACGTCAAGGGCAAGGTGGTCGTCTGCATGGCAAATAATCAGACTTAATCAAAAATACTATGGAATTTATTAAAAGTGTTACCAGTCCTAGCAAAGAAAATTTGTGAACTATTGGCTTAAAGCAACGGCCGCGTTCGTTAAACAAGCTGTCAAAAATGGATGTTAAAATGGCTCAGTTTAGTGTACTGAGCCATTTTTAATTTTCCTTTGCAAATACAGAAACTATAAGGCAGTACAAATTGGACTTCAATTTTGATTGCAAAATTACCTATTTGCGATAGGAAAACGGAACTCGTTAGTTTCACCTCTCTTTTTTGGTGTGTTTGTATTTTTTTAGACCAATTTTATGACCTTCAGCCACTTTAGGATGTGACTTTTCGTTGTTATTGTATCGATGTGAGGAAAATGATAAAAACGTTATTCGATGAATACGAAATCTCTATTCTAGCTAGTAATGGTTTGGATAAAGCAAGAGAAGCATACCTCATCACCTAAGGATTCGAAAACTCAATGTTTCATCCCGTTTATGAAGGAAGTGTCAGGAGTATGATTAAGACGATTATTGCAGAAGACCAAGAGCTGATCCGGAAAAGTATGAAGATTGTTTTGGAAAGCATTTCAGATATTCGTATTGTTGGGTTGGCTGCCAATGGTAAAGAAGCGATTGCCTTGTGTGAAAAAGAAAACCCCGAAATGGTATTAATGGATATCCAAATGCCAGAGATGGATGGGGTCAAGGCAACAGAAGAAATCAAAAGGCGCCTGCCACATATAAAAGTCATCATTTTGACTACCTTTCAAGATATTCACTATGTGTTCGATGCTCTACATGCTGGCGCTGAAGGGTATATTTTGAAAGCAGTGGACCCACAGTTTTTAGTCAAGGGGATTCAGATGGTTTATCATGGTGGTTCCCTGATCCCAAAAGAACTGGCAAAAGAGGTTTTTCAATCCTTTCATCCCGGTGTGAAAGAGGGCTTAGTCGAGCCATCAACTGCGGTTGAAACCTATGAATTAAATCAGCAGGAACGAAAGGTTTTATACTATTTGGCTCAAGGGCTTTCCAATAAAGCCATTTCAGAAAGAATGTTTTTGTCACTGGGGACCGTAAAAAACTATATTTCCACTATTTATTCGAAATTAGATGTTAAAAACCGGCCGTCCGCGATTATGAAAGCGATGAATGAAAAAATAGTAAAGGAAAAATAGCGTAGAAATCCCTCTGGAATAGAGGGTTTTTTTGTGGCCCGATCCGTGCGGTGCCGGATAATGTGACTTTTTGACAGCCCGAATTAGCCATTGTTCACTATTCGCTATGACTATAAATGTTTATTGTTTAGGTATCGTGAATCCAGGGAGGCAGGACAAATGAAGAAATTTTTAAAAATAACGGGGTTTTTATTGGTTGCATTAATGGGTTTGGGAGGGGCTGCGGCTTTGGCCACGAGCACGACTCACTCCGATCTTAAGGGGAATAGGCAGCAGCGAGTAGAAAAGTATGTGGAGACCTATGTAAAAGGTGAACAATTCAGCGGAACGATTCTTGTAACTCAAAAAGGCAAGATTATTTTCAATCAATCCTATGGAATGGCGGATAAAGAAAATCAAATCCCTTTTTCGAATGACATCTTGTTTCCAGTTGGGTCTATGACAAAATCCATGACGGCCATTTCTATATTACAGCTAGAAGAGCAAGGGAAGCTGTCTGTGAAAGATCCATTGTCGAACTATTTTCCGGATCTTCCAAATAGTGATAAGGTCACGCTAAGTCATTTGTTAAATCATACTTCCGGGTATGTTGATTTTTTAGAAACTCCAAAGATCAGGAAAAATTTCACGAAAGCCCATACCTATGAAGAAATTATCAGCAGTTTTGCTTCCGAACCTCTTGAATCTGAACCTGGGGAGAAATTTGCCTATATCAATTCGGGATATTACTTGCTGGGAAAAATCATTGAAATGGTTTCAGGTGTGGATTATGCTTCCTATTTGGAGAAGAATATTTTTGAAAAAGCAGGACTGGGTGATACCATCATTATGAACGAAGAAAATATGAAAAAAGTGATGGTTAAGGGATACGAAGAAGGGAAGTTGGTGGAACAAATTCATCCATCATTGTTAATGGCTTCAGGTAATGTTTTATCAACAAAAGCAGATATGGCCAACTATTTGTCAGCGATTGAGCAAAATATCCTGCTATCACCTGAACAAAAAGAAAAAATGATGACTTCTACTATTAAAGTGAATCCATTCGGAATAGGGTATGGGTATGGTTGGTATGTATCGGATGGAATCATCTCCTTTAACGAGAGAGAATTTGCACATGGCGGTTCCTTGCCAGGCTTAAGAGTAGGGGGCAGCCATTATCCGGATCAGGACCTATCCATCATCATTTTCAGCAATATCGGTTCAGAATGGAACTATGCGGAACTCATGAATGGGATTGCCTCCATCCTATTGGACAAAAGACAATGGTTCATCCACAACCTTTAAGAATCCGTGCCTAATCATAAGAAAAAATCCACCTTGAGTTTTGGCTAACCAGGGTGGATTATCCGTAACATAGTAGTTTAGTATAATCAATGATGAATAAAGTCTAGTATTTTCCATTCTTTCTTCGATTGCAATCAATATGCATGAGTTTGGCATTTTCCGGTATGGTTTCACCACCACGCCAGTATGGATTATCATGATCAACAACAGAATCATCAATATGGTGAATCCTTTGATGACATAATTTGCAGGTTGGATCCGATTTGTAAAGTTCCTCCTTTAATTGGTAACTGAAACTTCTTGGCTGTTTTTTATGGCCAACAATGGATTGCAATTCCGCATTCCATAAATTAAACCGGTATTGGACATTTAGTTTTAATAATGTACCATCCTGCGGTAAAAATTTCCGATCATTTAGGATAAGCTGAATAAGTGCTTCACGGATGGAGTCACTATAAGGTATAATTTGGGATTTTTCGTATTGGGCAAAGCTTACCATGATGAGGTCGAAAAGTACTTTGTTCAGTTTTGTCCATTGTAACTGGCCGTGACTATTGATTGTAACCGACCTGAATGCCCGGTTCCCAAAAACGGTAAAAGCTAGTTGCAGGCTATCATTGAATTTTTTTTGATAGTTTTTAAATATGCTTTCCCGTTCAGGCTCTTCAAGATTATCAAAAAATATCTTTTTTTCTTTCATATGGGCATTCAAAAAACGTTTTAAGCTGCCAGGATAGTTGGATAAAGTACCCAAATGGAAAGCTAGAAATCTAATGACCATTTCTGTGTTTTCCATCCGTTTCGGGACGTTGCCCCCAAACATCAGATTAACTAAAAGCTTTGATTTGGCCAGTTTCTTAATAAATTCATTGTAATAGCCTCTATATATGCAATTTCTTAACTCTTGATCGTTTAAATTGGCTGCCCCACTGTTAATCCGTTCGAAAATCTCGAATTTTACTTCCTCATCAGAGTCTCCGGATATTTTTATTACAGAAAAAGGGTATCTATTAATTTTTAGCTGGTAAACTCTATCCAATTGTTTAAACGTCTTTCCGTTTAATTCATGAAAAATTTTTAAACCGGAAAGGGGAAATTTACCATCGATATACTCGAAGACCGAGGTGATTCTTTGCTGGCCATCCACAACTAGCTCGGTTCCACTGTCTTTGTCTTCGGCAGTAAAGATTAACGGAATCGGGACGTTAAGCAGGATGGACTCTATTAATAGCGATGCTTTTTTGTCATTCCAAACGTAATTTCGTTGAAAAATAGGCTGTTTCTCCAAAATACCGTCAGATTCATCCGCTTTTAAATCTCGTATTCTGCGTTCCGATCGATTAAAATCGACTTTTCTCCCTATAATAAAGGACACAGGGTCATCATCCTGTTCCTCCTCATCGTCCACGAATTCATTATTATCATCTTCCATTGTCTCATCATCGTACTGTTCGCTTTCCGATTTTTCTATTTTATCATCATTTTCTGGAAGTGTCCGAGTGGGGGAGTTACCCACGCTTTCAATATTTTCGAATAGACTAATTTGTTTATACTCTTTCATCAAAAATAACCCCCGATATGGAATGTTGTACAATAAATCTACCATGTTACAAATTTGCCGAAATACCAATAATTCCTTCGTTTTTCGTTAGACAATAAATGACAGTGTTTGCATATATGAAATAGAATGACCATCCAAAGGTGCTCAAATTGGGATTCTGGATGGTTCACCGTCCAAATACAATATTCTTGAGTTGAAACTGAGAAGGGGGACAGTTGGAAATTTTGCTATCCGCTATTCTTTGATTGCCAAAGTTGCCCAACTAAAGCCGGTTAACATGCCGATTTTATCGTGCTGGACCAGGATATTCTAAAGATTCATCCTGAGAAGATAGATGAAGTGAAGGTGGTGGTGACCTACCTTAATGGGGAAAAGGATCTACTCCTATTAGTTCAGTGAATGTACAGCAAAATATGTAAAGTAAGATGACTATCCATTTGCACCGTATTTGCGGTGCTTTTTGTTTATAAAAAACAGCCCAGTCATTTCTTCACGAAGGTTTGTTTTTATTGGACTTATTTTTTAAAAAAGAAGCAACAGCAATACCAACAAATCCACCCACAAGTACAGTAGCTAAGTTGTCCCACTCAAAATTACCTTTGAAAATACCAATTATAATAAACCAAACTATAGCACTGATGCTGAACCACATAAAAAATTTTTTATCCAATAGGAGACCACCTTTCTCGAATATTTACCGAATCTTATTCCATATTAGTCCAAAAATTTCCTTCTAGAACTAACTTTTGCGGTAAATTGGGGGGCATTTTCCAATACAATTTTTGGGCAATTTCGGCTTTATATCCATAGAAAAGGAGTACCAAATTCATATACAATTTGGGACTCCTCTTGTTACATGGTTAATGTTAACGAAAGGTAACGGAACATGCTACCTGTACAGCCTGATCCTTTTTTCATAGTATTTTCATATCTCACTCATCAGGGCAGCTACCGCGTTTAGCTGGTTCACAATGCCTGACCAGTCTGCGTCAAGGTCGAGCGTTTTCACACTTATCCTGTTACCGCCTATCTGATAATCATGATCCGGTGTTATTTCTTCCTCTGTTTTGGCATACAGCAGGACGCCACTTACATTTCCAGAACCCGTCCGATCCTTGTTTTTTACATACGTAAAAATTTGATAAAGGTTGGCGGAACTAATCGATTTCGTTTGAAACATCGTGTTGGTCTTTAGAGTTTCTCCGTAATACTTGGCATCCATAATCAAGGTTTTCCCGCCAAAGGTAAGGGTAATGTCCGATTTCATGGCCGGCAGAAAATCGGTCATCCCATCATCCACGTTCCATTCAATGTAAGAGGCATTTGCCCGGTACTGCGGATATTCTTTCTTGAAATACCCGAGAAGAAATTTCTCATATAGACGGGACATCTGCTGGTCGTCCAGAAATTCTCTCATTCTAAATTCTCCGGTATCAGTGGTCATTAAAAGTCCCTTAATAACCAGCTGACAAACATTGATTAACATTTTGTAAGAAGAATTGTTCCGGTGATAGGTGATACCGCTCCAGTTGATGGAGGAAGGATGGACCGTGTCGATGTTTCCAAAATAAAGCAGCAGTTTCCGTAAATCCTTCCTTTGCTCCTTTTTTATCTTCCCGTTTCTTAGCAGGAACAGCATGGTGGTTTTCAGGATTTGGTTTAACATGGTGTTCGGCGAAAATTCATCGAAATGGCAAACCATCCGTTGCCGCAGCAAGGTATTTTGCTTCACAGAATTGGTTACGTCAATTTTCCCGCGTAAATTTCCTGTGGATTCCGTTTGCGTCAGATAATCGCGGTTCAACCCGCGTTTGATTTGGTTGGCGACACCCCGAATCAGGATGGCGGCCATAAGATCATGAATATTTTCGAATTCTTCCCCCTGGATGTCTTTATAACCGGCTTCGTTCAGCGTTTGGTAAGCATAAGCCAGCATATAATAGATATTCTTGATTTTAATCACGAAGGGCACCACGCAATTGATTCATCCAATGTTCCACCTTGGAGGGTTCGTCAAACCAGTATTCTTGGATAAGCGGAATCAGTTCATATTCAATTAAGCTTGACAGCCACTCATCATTGATTTCCTCCTCTGTGGAGAAGTAGCTGTGTCCGATTCGGAACCCGGTGCCAAGCGAGATATCTTCGGCAATTTCCCGGTTTAGCGTCATCACGGTCTGTATTAAAGAATCAAACTTCTTATTGGCCACGATTTCTTGATACTGTTGAAACCCGACACTCTCAAAAGCGGGTTCAAATTCAAAAAATGCGAACCGGCGCCTTAAGGCATAGTCAATCATCGCAAGGCTCCGATCGGCGGTGTTCATCATGCCTATGATGTAGACGTTCTCGGGGACAGAAAATTGTTCATCCGCATACAACAGGCGGATATCCTTTCCGCGCTTATCCGTTTCGATTAACATTAATAATTCGCCAAAAATCTTGCTGAGGTTTCCCCGATTGATTTCATCGATGATAAAAAAGTAGGGACGGTCATCGGGCTCAGCTCTCTTGCAGAATTGATAAAATGGCCCATTGGACAAGGAAAATCCTTTTTCAGTGGGGCGGTAACCCATAATAAAATCTTCATAGCTATAACTTTGATGGAATTGCACAAGCATCACCCGGCTTGTATCTTTTTCTCCCATGATTGAATAGGCGAGGCGTTCCGCTGCAAAGGTTTTGCCCACTCCGGGTACACCCATTAGGATCAGGTTTTTCTTTCTGAGAAGAAGATTCTTCAGCGTATTATATTTTTCTTCATTGATATAGACTTCGGATAAAAAGTCAGCAGCGGTATAAACGTCGTATTTTGAGGCTTCCTCTTCTGTCGAGATGTCCTCATCTGACGATTCCACGAACATATTTTCCAGTTTCTTATAATAGTCGGTATAAGGGGTGATATCGGTCAGGGTCTTCGCGACAATTTGTCCTTCATGATCCCATTCACCCTTGTGGGTCCAGTGGACTTTGCGAATGTTGTTATACACATCTCTTGTTTTGTCATACTCATAGTCTGAAGCGACAATACCTCGGCCAATCACTTTTTTCAGGCCTTTTTTGACGATAATCACGTCACCAATGTTCATTTCATTGGCAAATTGCCAGGTGGCATGCCCGGCATTCGTATAGGTATAGTCGTTGCCATAGAGTTCCTTCATTTTCTCCTTCATGGCTTCTTTTGATGGGTATTGTTTCAGGTCCCCAAGTTCTTCCCAGCCAATTCCCATAATCCCTTTTTCGTAAAACTCCTCCCAAAACCGGGAACCTTCACCGGGGGCATAAATCCAATATCGTTTTTTGCGGTCGCCTGTGCTTGGGCTGGCGGTTACCTGTTTTGGCTCAAAAGTGCCGTTGATGATACTTTCAATCACCTCGTTTTCTTCCTTTGTCACCCGAAAATTGGTTGCACCCGGATAAGTTAAGATTTCCATTCGTTTGGTTCTGTCATCGGAAAGTAACGTGGTTCTTTTGACTATTTTGTCCGTGAGTTTCTTTTGAAGCTTGATTTCAACAGCCAAATGGGGCTCGCTGTTTAAGGTCTCATTCCGATTAAAAGGATCATCCAAATCTGGAGGGGTCATTACGGGATCAGTCAGTATGATGCCGCTGGCCATAATGCCGCCATCGGATCCGGAAAGCCAGATATAGGCTTTGTCATCCTTTTTGATTTGCTTTGTATATTGATTAACCGACCAAGTGAGCGTATCAGAATGGTTGACGGCCCCGATTATGTCATAGTATTTCGGATTTCCTTGGAAAATCCAACAGGAGGGTTCTTCGTGCTCCATCAGAAATCTCCCATATAAGATGAGGGCATTCGAATACGCTCTATTGCCGGCCGCAATATCTACTTCATGAAAATTGGGTGCTGAAGTGATCACGGCATGTAAATCACTAAATTCATCTGAAGAAGTAATCGTAAATATATCGGACGGCACATTCTGAACGTTTAATTTCGCAGTGGCATTTTTAAGTGCCGTTGTATAAGCATTGATTGTAGCTGGTTTGTATAGTTCCCCATTTGTTTTTCTTTGCCGGCGCATCCAGTTTTGGAAAGCTGTCTTTAAGTAGGTTTCATTCATTTTTTAAATTCCTCTTCTTTTGCAATTTTTGGTAGCGTATGTATGTATTTTTTGGATAATGAACTCTTACTATTTTACCAAAATTTAGTGAGGTTGGAGAACAGGGATAAAATTTTTTGAAAGGAACCATGGATCAACATAAGAAGTAAATGATTTATGATGTTGTTCCATTATGATATATTTTAATAGTTTGTACGAACATACTAATCCTAAGGTAGATAGAGCAGTGCAAGTGTAAATTTTTCAATGTGGAGATGTTTTTAAATGAAAACCAATAAAGTATTGGAACAGTTAAAAGGAAAACTGATTGTTTCTTGTCAAGCATTGCCGGAAGAGCCGCTTCATAGTCCATTTATTATGGGGAGAATGGCTTATGCGGCCATGTTGGGTGGTGCTGCCGGGATAAGGGCCAATAGTGTGGAAGATATCAAAGAAATCAAAAAAACGGTGGATTTACCGATTATCGGCATTATCAAACGGGATATGGAAGGATCCGATGTGTTTATTACTCCAACCCTAGAAGAAATCGAGCTCCTCTATCAAGAAGGAGTAGATATTCTTGCATTAGATGCCACTTCAAGGATAAGGCCAGACGGAAAAACAATTCAGGAGGTTTTTCCTCTTGTACGGGAAAAGTATCCTAACCAGCTCTTTATGGCCGATTGCTCAACTTTTGAGGAAGCCAAATTAGCCTATGAATTAGGTTTCGATTGTGTCGGAACCACTTTAATTGGTTATACCGACTACACAAAAGGTCATCAGGTACCAGACCTTGATTTAATTGAAAAAATGGCAAAAGAAATTCCGGTTCCCGTCATTGCAGAGGGCGGTATCTGGTCGCCTGAGGAATTAAAGGCTGTATTTGACCATGGGGCGTATACGGCAGTGGTGGGATCTGCTATTACTAGACCAATGGAGATAACCAAGAGGTTTGTTGAAGCGATTCGTTAATGTTTGTGGACGGTTCGGCAAGAAATTCTTAAGCTCTTTTTCTGTACCAACAACTATAAAAACAAATATTAAAGCAATGCGTTTCGCAGAGGAAATCGCATTGCTTTTTCATTGATAATCAACATTTAAGTTGGTAAGAGGGGATGTCCGTTTAAAATTAAACCGAAATGACCACTTTGCCTTGAGCGTGACCTTCCTGAAAATATTTAAAGGCTTCAGTTATTTCATGTAACTTATACCGTTTATCAATTATTGGTTTTATTTTTCCAGTTTCCAGCAGTTCTTTTACATGATTTAAATCTTGTTGGTTTGCTCTCTGTAACAGGTTACCTATTTTCTTGTTTCCAGTCATTGAAATAAAAGGTCCAAGAAATAGTGTTTGATACAGTTGAGATTCGGAACCGCCTACGTGAATAAATTTCCCATTTGGTTTTAGTACACGTTCATAAGCTGAAATGGAATTAGATCCATTGACTCCAAGAATCAGATCATAACGCTTCACATTTTGGGTAAAATCCTCTTTTGTATAATCCATGATATGGTCGGCTCCAATTGAACGCAATATTTCTACATTTCTTGTACTACATACACCTGTAACTTCAGCCCCAAATGATTTGGCAATTTGTACCGCAAACGTTCCGACACCGCCAGATGCCCCATAGATTAATACTTTTTGTCCCGATTGAATCTTACCTTTATCACGTAGTCCTTGTAAGGCAGTTACACCTGCCATAGGTGTTGCTGCAGCTTCCTCGAAGGAGATATTGGCTGGCTTTAAGGCTAAAGCCTGTTCAGGTACAGTTACATATTCAGCAAAACCGCCCCAGCCAAAAACAGAGAGGTCGCCAAATACTTCATCACCTACTTGAAATAGCTTAACGTCATTACCAACCGCTTCGATTGTACCCGCTATGTCACCTCCTGGTATGGCGTATTTTGGTCGTATAAGTCCGAAGGCAAAGCGGGCTAAGAAAGGTTTTCCACTCAAAAGAACCAAGTTCCCGAAGTTTATGGAGGCTGAATGAACTTTTACTAATACTTGATTCTCGGTGGGTACTGGTTTTTCTACCTCTTTTAATTCAAGGACATCCGGTGAACCATATTTATCACAAACGATGGCTTTCATAAATAACCACTCCAATTTTCTTAAAAATGAAAGGCTTAGATTTTCCTTGCTTTGAATTTATTTAATCGTAACAAGGGGATTAAAACCTTTCATTGACTTAAGTTAATGTCTAGAGACTTTAGCGTTTTTTATTTGGTTATTTGGATGCTGTTTTAAAGGAGAGAGAAATGTGGATTATAACTATTAAAATTAACTTTTCTTCATTCGCTTTTTGATTCTACTTAATGACTCAGGGGTGATTCCAAGATAACTAGCCAATTGATGCTGTGGTACCCGGTCAACTAACTGGGGCCGTTTCGTTAGGATGGTTTCGTAGCGCTCTTCAGGAGAAGAATTGATAAATTCTCCGAATTGTTCCTGTATTTCACCAAGGGATATCTCCATCATTTTACGTACCATGGTTTCCAGTTGTGGGTATTGGCTAAACATTGTTTTTTCAGAATCAACTTCGCCAACCACTAATAGGCAATCTTCGACACACACTAATGAATACTTTGATACATCATTTCTTTTCTGGTCGTTGATAATGGGAATCGCTTGCTCTTCGGTAAAAAAATTGGATGTTACCTCCTTACCTGATTCATCTACAAAAAACTGCCTGACACACCCCTTTATTACAAAATAGCATTTAATGGTGGAGTGTTCTCCTTGTCTAAGGAGGTATTTTCCTTTTTTCAATTCATCCATTCGTAAAGATTCGAAGATGGCTTGCTGTTCCTCTTCGCTAAGTGAAGTTAATCCCGACATATA
>NZ_JBUCKX010000008.1:0-3137 GCF_054950115.1 Neobacillus camarae
AATCAGAAATTCCAGAATCCCAACTCATTGGAGCAGGCAAGTCCTCTTTGGTTAAAAAGTGGCTAAAAATGTCCATATGTTTTTGGGCTAATTCTTTTCCCCTTAATAAATACTGCTTTACATCGTCCTTTTCCGCAATTTGAGCAAATCCAGTTATCAATGCCTTTCCAATAGCGTTGGTTTGAACATTCAAAAATAAATGGGTAACTTCCACTGCTGTTAAGGATCTTTTCTTCCCGAAAAAGCCAGCGAGAAACTGTTGTTTTTCCACGAAATCAACCTCATCAGGGGTCGATATAAAAGGAGGCCTGATATATGTTCCTTGTTTTAACATTAGTCTTCGTGTTTGGTCTTGCAACTGTATTGCATCTTGTAAAACAACTTTATGAAAATCGACCACATCTTCTCGTGTTACAATCCCTAACGATGCTCCACTTGCTGCCATGGCTAGGATGGACATTTCTCTTAAATACATTAAAACGAAAGTATCTGAAAAAAGCCTTGGTGCTTTTGGAATCACATCCTCTTCGGTGAATCCAATGGGGATAGGAAATTTTTCATTCATGAAAAGAGTTTTTAAAATAGAGATTCGTCTCTCGGAACATTTCAAAACCAATTCAATAATAGGAAGAACCTCTGCATCCTCCACTTTTTCGAGAAAGTGGCTGTTCATACATACAGAAACTGTGTCATTTATAAACTGAGCCCACAAAGTAGACATTTCCGCTGCGGTTAATCGAATTTTTGTTTGGTCTTCCATACAGATTCCTGCCTTCGATTTGTATTTTCTATTATTTTTAGTTTGAAGACTGTATCTATTCAAGTTTATTTTCCATTTTTTTTAACTTTTAAAGGTAGGTAATCAGTAATAGCTTGTGAAAAATAAGATAAAAATCATTGGGGCAGCATTACTAGCCAAGATGTTTATGTTTATGGACAAGAAGGGATTAAAATTAGGATTAAACATGGATGGCTTGAAGAACCGCCACAAATGGAGGATCGAGCTGCTATCATAAAAGGAGAAACGCATTAATTTGTTTTTGCAGGTGAAAATAAACGTGGTGGTATTTATTACACCTAAAATTTTATGTGGAGGGATGTATTATGAATACTTCATTTAAAAGCTTACTATCAGCCCTGATTACTTTGTTGGTTAAAATCCATTTCTTAATTGAAAAGATAAACACCAAGTTAACATCTACATCAATAAGAATACCAACCTTGGCTTAAGCAAAAGTATTCCATAAATATCTTCATTTCCACATAGATTTAAAAAGGGCGAGTACATGATTTGTACTCGCTTATTTTTATGCAGCCCAGTTGCTGATTTCATTTATGCATCTGGAAATGTTAGAACACCAAAAAAATAATAATTGAAGTGACCTTCAGTTCCTTCTCCGCCAGTGCCCCTATTACCCTAACAGTGTCAAAAAACATAGCTTTTAATGAGAAGATGTTCAAGCTTCTCCAATTGGAATTTAAGGCTTGTCACTCACTTTAGGCGGTGATTCCATCCACCCTTTATCAATTAAGATATTCATGCCGTCGTCAACAAATAAACCAATGTTTATAAGGGTTCTAGCATACAAAAAACTAATATCTCTTCTTGCCGTTACGGCCAGTGAGTTTCCGAATGACCTTATTTTCATGGCGAACATGTCCACTTTATGGAACAACATGATTTTATCGGAAAAAGGTGGATAGGTAGATGTCGTCACCAAATGGTCCAGGTACGTTGGTGATTGAATATGTTCAAGGTGCAGTTTTTCCTGATACTGCTTTACAGCCTTATCCGTCATGTCTAAACCCCGTTTAAACAAAGCCTTTATCTTTTTATCTTGAACAATCTGATGAAAACCCAATAATAATCCCAAACTTGTTACGTTATTCTCAATGTTATCCCAAAGATGGATGATTTCTAACGCCTGTAATGGCCGTACATCACCCATAAAACCACTTAAGTAACTTTGTTGATCAATTTTATCAATTCCATCTGGTGTGGGAATCGTAGGAGGCGCTGCAATGAATTTTTTATCCATTAAGATATTATTTATTTGCCCTAAAAGAATAGTAGTACATTGATTACAATAAATAAAAAACTCCCTGATATCCTCCCTCATGACCAATGGAACCGCTACTGCATAAAGACTCAATCCCGCCTTAGCAGCATATTTTAAATAGTGAACGTAAAATTCATCTTCATATAAGCGGGGAGCACCAAGATTAACATCATCTTTTGTAAATCCAATTGGGATAGGAAAACTTTCTTTTTTAAAAAAACCTTCTATCCTCTGAGTGAAATCCCCTGATAAGGCTAAAGCATTTTCCAATAGACTCTTGATTTCTTGATCCTCACAATGATGAAGGAAATAACATAAGATTTGAATGGACATGCTGTTTCCCATATAGGTAGCCCAAAGTTTACCTATTTCAAAAGTCGAAAAAGGTTGGGATTCATCTAATATAGGGGGATTAATATTTAATGGCTTCAACACATTCATTGGGTTTAAATCTTTATCGGCAGTCATAACTAATCTCCTTATTCCCGCATTATATAGGTTTATAATTTCCATTGGAAAATGATTTAATCCCAACAAAGGTGACCCTTTAACTTATATTGGCAAAAAAAATGGATTGTTTCTATGTACCAGCCAGAATTTTCCTCTTAGAAAAAATGGCAAAGAAATTAGGAAACCCACCATTTATATGCTACACTTGGTTTACCATTTGATTTACTGTTTTCATGTGCCCTACTCCTTTTTGAGTGGGGTTCTTTTTTTTTTAGAAAAATAAAAAACAGACTCTAAAAGAGTCTGTCCAGGTTTAGATTATATTAAGCTTTACGAACGTTAGCTGCTTGAGGTCCGCGTTGTCCTTGTTCAACATCGAAAGTCACAGATTGACCTTCTTCAAGAGATTTGTAACCTTCGCCTTGAATCGCTGAGAAATGAACGAATACGTCTTCTCCACCTTCACGTTCGATGAACCCGAAGCCTTTTTCGCTGTTAAACCATTTTACTTTTCCATTTTCCATGAATGTTGCCTCCTAGTGTGCTTAGCACACAATGTATTACTATCCTTGCTCTTTAGTGATCATCAAGACGAAAAGTTATTACTTATACGTTCCTTTACACCGA
>NZ_JBUCKX010000009.1:0-2145 GCF_054950115.1 Neobacillus camarae
CTCTTTAGGAGGCGACCGCCCCAGTCAAACTGCCCACCTGACACTGTCTCCCATCCCGATAAGGGATGCGGGTTAGAATTTCAATACAGCCAGGGTAGTATCCCACCGACGCCTCCACCGAAGCTGGCGCTCCGGCTTCTCAGGCTCCTACCTATCCTGTACAAGCTGTACCAAAATTCAATATCAGGCTACAGTAAAGCTCCATGGGGTCTTTCCGTCCTGTCGCGGGTAACCTGCATCTTCACAGGTACTATAATTTCACCGAGTCTCTCGTTGAGACAGTGCCCAGATCGTTACGCCTTTCGTGCGGGTCGGAACTTACCCGACAAGGAATTTCGCTACCTTAGGACCGTTATAGTTACGGCCGCCGTTTACTGGGGCTTCGATTCAGAGCTTCGCTTTGCAGCTAACCCCTCCTCTTAACCTTCCAGCACCGGGCAGGCGTCAGCCCCTATACTTCGCCTTGCGGCTTCGCAGAGACCTGTGTTTTTGCTAAACAGTCGCCTGGGCCTATTCACTGCGGCTTACCGAGGCTATTCACCCCAGTAAGCACCCCTTCTCCCGAAGTTACGGGGTCATTTTGCCGAGTTCCTTAACGAGAGTTCTCTCGCTCACCTTAGGATTCTCTCCTCGCCTACCTGTGTCGGTTTGCGGTACGGGCACCTTTTATCTCGCTAGAGGCTTTTCTTGGCAGTGTGGAATCAGGAACTTCGGTACTCTATTTCCCTCGCTGTCACAGCTTGAGCCTTACGGTGAACGGATTTTCCTATTCACCAGCCTAACTGCTTAGACGCACATAACCAGCAGTGCGCTTACCCTATCCTCCTGCGTCCCCCCATCACTCAAACGATAAAGAGGTGGTACAGGAATATCAACCTGTTGTCCATCGCCTACGCCTTTCGGCCTCGGCTTAGGTCCCGACTAACCCTGAGCGGACGAGCCTTCCTCAGGAAACCTTAGGCATACGGTGGATGAGATTCTCACTCATCTTTCGCTACTCATACCGGCATTCTCACTTCTAAGCGCTCCACCAGTCCTTACGGTCTAGCTTCAACGCCCTTAGAACGCTCTCCTACCACTGACATCGAAGATGTCAATCCACAGCTTCGGTGATACGTTTAGCCCCGGTACATTTTCGGCGCAGAGTCACTCGACCAGTGAGCTATTACGCACTCTTTAAATGGTGGCTGCTTCTAAGCCAACATCCTGGTTGTCTAAGCAACTCCACATCCTTTTCCACTTAACGTATACTTTGGGACCTTAGCTGGTGGTCTGGGCTGTTTCCCTTTTGACTACGGATCTTATCACTCGCAGTCTGACTCCCACGGATAAGTCTTTGGCATTCGGAGTTTGTCTGAATTCGGTAACCCGATGGGGGCCCCTAGTCCAAACAGTGCTCTACCTCCAAGACTCTAACTTCGTGAGGCTAGCCCTAAAGCTATTTCGGAGAGAACCAGCTATCTCCAAGTTCGATTGGAATTTCTCCGCTACCCACACCTCATCCGCGCACTTTTCAACGTGCGTCGGTTCGGGCCTCCATCCAGTGTTACCTGGACTTCACCCTGGACATGGGTAGATCACCTGGTTTCGGGTCTACGACTGCATACTATTTCGCCCTACTTAAGACTCGCTTTCGCTGCGGCTCCGTCTCATCAACTTAACCTCGCATGCAATCGTAACTCGCCGGTTCATTCTACAAAAGGCACGCCATCACCCATAAACGGGCTCTGACTACTTGTAGGCACACGGTTTCAGGATCTCTTTCACTCCCCTTCCGGGGTGCTTTTCACCTTTCCCTCACGGTACTGGTTCACTATCGGTCACTAGGGAGTATTTAGCCTTGGGAGATGGTCCTCCCTGCTTCCGACCGGATTTCACGTGTCCGGCCGTACTCAGGATCCACTCAGGAGGGAACGAAGTTTCAACTACAGGGCTGTTACCTTCTATGGCTGGCCTTTCCAGACCGCTTCATCTACCCCGTTCCTTTGTAACTCCATGTTGAGTGTCCTACAACCCCGAAAGGCAAGCCTTTCGGTTTGGGCTGTTCCCGTTTCGCTCGCCGCTACTCAGGGAATCGCGTTTGCTTTCTCTTCCTCCGGGTACTTAGATGTTTCAGTTCCCCGGGTATGCCTTCAATACCCTATG
>NZ_JBUCKX010000010.1:0-2144 GCF_054950115.1 Neobacillus camarae
GCGCCGTCTGCCAGGACATGATCGCTGATGGGTTTTTTATATGATTCTCACATTCTCCTCACCTCCCTTGCTGCTGCAGCCATGTGACCAGCTTTTCAATATTGTTCTTGTCGCTGGACAGATAATAGAAACCTGTCCTGGCCGTACCCTTAAACTCTTTCCAACATGTATTCATCCGGTTGAAATCAACCTGTTGTAACTGCCGCATTCGTTTGACTAGCTCTTTCTTTCGTTCTTCCAAACTATTTTTCTCCATACCTTTATTTGCGTAAAAAGCCAAACTAGCCAGCAAAGGATAGTTGGCAATCATAGATTCATGAAAATCCCCGATTCGTTCTGGTGGATAGAGCAAAAATAATTCTTGGAACCAAAGATTGATCAGCTTTACGTAGTCCTTTGCCGGCAATACAGTATCGTAATGGTCATCATTTGCCCGGTAAACCATTTTTCCCGTAATAAAGGTGGCGACAATCTGGCGTAGCTGAGACAGGGACAGCAGTTTCTTGTTTGTTGGTCGTACCACTGCCCTTTTTTCTATTTCCACACCGGCCGTCTTTAACTCCTTGTTTGTTGTTAAAATCGTATTGGTAATGATATTCAGTTCTTTCCTGGAGTCAAAAGCAATTCGTTTCGACAGCGCGACTTTTTTTCCTTTCGTGTTAAGGTCGATATAAAGTTGCTCTGCCTCTTCTTTTGTCAATCCCTCAAAGATTTGGATGGCCACTTCTGTATGGTCAACAAAATGAAGTAGCTTATATCCTTTTTTCATTTCTTCCTCATTCTCGCTTCTCGCAGCCCGGTAACCCATTTCTTCTATTTGGCAAAAGGCCTTCAGACGCTGATTACCATCTATGATGGTCAGTTCAACGGGTTTGTCCTTGCCCAATTTGTCCACTGTTGCCACCATTGGAGGCACATAGATTTGTCCCGTTAAAGCGTTTTCAATAATGTATTTTTTTATGGCTCTAACATGCAGTTTATTAACCACTCGCAGTTTCACTAGTCCGTTTTTGATGAGAGCTGAAAGTTCCTGTATCGTATAGGTGGTGATCGTTTGCCGTTTAGCAAATATATCGTTGACGATCAAGTATTCCCACTCCTTTCTTTATTTAATATCGTGAAAAATTTCCAGGCTGTTCTTTGTATGGATGTAGTAGATGAATGGTGTTTGATTCGTCCTATTGCAGAATCATAAATATGGGTGAAGATTGGGTCATCATGTTTCCATGTGCAGTAATTTTTTAAGCGGCTAAGTAGTCGGATAGCTTCTAGGTGAGGAATCGAGTATCTTTTCGTTAGTTCGTGGGTGGTTAACGCTAGTGCGACCTGAATACCTGTCATGCCGGTCACAAATTTCTTTCTATTACCCATTTGCGTTGGGAAAATTTGCAGCCATGTTTCAAAGAATGCTAGTGATATGGCCGTTACTTCATCCGAGCTGTATTTTCCAAAATTGGGTTCTCCTTTTTTAACGGATAAGTTCCCTTCGAACAACGCGAGCAGGCATTTTTTCATGATGGTCAGTGATGTTACAGCAGAGTTCTCATTCGTTAGCCTCGATAGTTCTTGCTCAATTTCAAACTTGGACTGCAGCTTTTTTGCTATTTTCCTCGTTAATTCCGTATAGGTGTCACGATGGTCATATTGCATGATTAGTCCACTATGGGCTTCTTTTCGTTCCGTATTGATGTCTGTGAAAAGCTGTCTTTCCTCTTGTTGCGTTAAATCAAGATAAACTTGCATGGCTATTGGATAAGCTCTTAGTTTGTCTATGTATCCTTGGATTTTATGAGCTTCTTTCTCGTTGCCGGTTTCCTCGGCTGTTTCCATTCTGGATTTTAAGTGGCTTAATGCCGACGACATGGCGCTAGCTCTATGTTGTCCGTCCAAAATGTATAGTTTGCTGCCTGGTTCCAAGGCCCAGCCTTGGCCGGTTTGCGAAAAAGCACCTCGTGCCGAAAAGATAAACGGGGAAAAATAAAAATATTTGCCTTTTAGGGATGTTATAATATATTCCCTGATTTCAGATCTCCGCTGCGGGTCCAATTTGCGCTGCACTTCCGGGTCGACTTCAAACAGCGCTTCCAGTGTGGCAAACCGGATCTGGGTTGCCAGTACATTTTTTCCAAACTGATTGTATCCGT
>NZ_JBUCKX010000011.1:0-1617 GCF_054950115.1 Neobacillus camarae
TCTTCGCATAATTTCTCTTATGAGAACAGTCACATAAGAGAAAAGGAATTGATGGTTTGGCAACGCTAATTCAAGATTCTTTCAATCTTGATCCCTACGGGGATTCGTCTTTTAATGACCCTGAGCACACAGGAGAACAAAGCCAGCAGACGATTACTTACACTGTCTCCGAAAAGTTCTAAAGAAAAAACGAAATGACTCATTTCAAGATTGCATTGAAGTAGAGGTTGTTCACCATCATCCGGAAAATACAATCTGCGACTGTTGCCAAGGAAAAATGATTGAAATTGGCAGTACAATCGTACACGAAGAAGCAGACTTTATTCCTACTAGAATGAAGAAGGTCCAACACGTTGAACATGCTTATGAATGTACAAATTGCAAAAGCGATGCATTTTAAAAAGCGCAAATTAAACGTGGTAAAGCACCACAACCGGTGATTCAACGCAGCATGGCAAGCCCTAGCGTGCTTGCCAAGGTAATATATGATAAATTTTCACAATACTTGCCCCTTTACCGCCAGGTAAAGGAATGGGAACGTTATGGACTGAACACAAATGACAAGAACCTCTCAAATTGGGTCATTCGTGCATCGCATAATTGGCTATTGCCCATTTACGAACGATGAAGCAATTGATGTTGGCCAAATCGATATTGGATGTCGACGAAACATACGGCACAAATTATCAACCGTTCCGATGGGAAATCCGGTCAAACCAATGCCTATAATTGGGTGTATCGGAGTGTGCCATCCCAAGGGCCACCGATGACCCTCTTTCAAAGCGCATTGTCCCGTGCTCGAACTGTCCTTGAAAGTTTCATAGAAGGCTATTATTCCGGAACGATAGTTTGCGATTGCTATTCCGCCTATGGTAGGTTGGAGGGCGTCACCTTCGCGAATTGCTGGGCGCATGTTCGTCGCTATTGGCTGAAGGCGGATAGCAAAAATGGCCGTATTGGCGTGAAATTTTGTGACGATTTATATCCACATGAAAGAAAATTTAAGCATCTTTCTCCGGGTAAGCGCAGAAAAAAACGGCAAAAAAATACTCGAAGCCAATCGTTGATAAGTTCCTTGAATGGGTTGAAACGGCACCCTTCTATGGAAAAAATGCCCTAGCGAAAGCAGCCGAATACACATTGAACAGGGCAAGTGGACTCAAAGCATTCCTGTATGATGGGCGCATTGGAATTGATAATAATCCAGCCGAAAATGCAATCCGTCCCAATGTCATTGGAAGGAAAAATTGGCTCTTCAGTGTCAGTGAAGCCGGTGCAAAAGCGAACGCCATCTGTTTAAGTATCGCTGAAACAGCCAAAAGCAATGGCGTTGATTTCTAGGAATACATAAAGAAAATTTTGACGGACCTACCGAATCTCGGCATCCATCAAAATCCTGAAATTTTGGATCGATAGATGCCCTGGTCAAAAAAGATCAAGCTGGAATGTAGCAAATAAATGAAATTAGTCGTATTTTCGATTGAAAAAATCAGGATATACGGCTATTTGTGATGTGTACCGAAAAGGTGCGCTTTTTTTATAATTCGGGTTTACGAAATTCTAAGAAAATGTCTGGCGAATCGATGTGTTGGCTTGAATTTAACTCGTTAGAATAAG